>DASWZN010000070.1:0-31126 GCA_036404435.1 Bryobacteraceae bacterium | reverse complement strand
CACGCGAAATAGTTCCGCAGGCGCCAACTGTTGGTACAGCTCGAAAATCGCCGATGCGTCCATTCACAAAACATAAACCTAAAGGAATGTATTGCATAGATCGAGCCTTCGAAAAGTGAGTGGCATTGCGCTGAGAGCGTGTGCCACAACCCGCGCTTTCGGTCTGCGTTTATCCGCGTTCATCTGCGGCCAATAATTCATGTTCAGAGCTCGCCCGAGTGCTGCCGCACCAACGCCAGGAACTCGTCCCGCGTCTCCTTGCGCTCGCGGAACGCTCCCAGCATCGCGCTCGTCACGGCGCCCGAGTGCTGCTTCTCGACGCCGCGCATCATCATGCAGAAATGCCGCGCTTCGCACACCACGCCCACGCCCAGCGGATCGAGCACCTGCTCGAGCGACTGCGCGATCTCCTGCGTCATCCGTTCCTGGATCTGCAGCCGCCGCGCGAACATGTCCACGATGCGCGGAATCTTGCTTAGCCCCACCACCTTGTGCCGCGGCAGATAGGCCACGTGGACCTTGCCAAAGAACGGCAGCAGGTGGTGCTCGCACAGGCTGAAAAACTCGATGTCCCGGACGATCACCATCTCGTCGTACTTCACCGTGAACAGCGCGCCGTTCACCACCGCCTGGATGTCCTGCCCATAGCCGCCGGTAAGGTACTTCAACGCCTTCTCGACGCGCTCGGGAGTCCTGGACAGGCCTTCGCGGGCGGGGTTCTCGCCGAGCTGGCGGAGGACGTCCTCCATCAGCGACGCGATGTTGCGCTCGGAAACGGCGGCCGCATCCGCGGCGGGGTTGTCAGTCGAGTAGCTCAAATCGGTTCCTCTTCGTTTCCTGAAGTCGGATTCCATCGAGCACCGGCCCATCGCCGGGGAACGTCTTAGCCCACCGGCTGGCGAGCCGCGATCGGATCTCGAGCGCCAGGTTTTCCGTGGTGGGCACGCACACCGCAAAGGCCGGGACCTCCGCGTTCAGATCATGGTGGTCGAATGGCTCGAGAACCTGCTCGCGCACCAGCGCATCGAGCGCAGCCACGTCCGCCACCCGGCCCGATTCCGCGTCCACGTGCCCGCGCAGACTCACATCGAGAGCATAATCGTGCCCGTGGCCGTGGGGGTTGTTGCACTTTCCGTATAGCGCGCGATTCTCGGCCTCCGAGAGCCCGGCGGCATCGAGCCGGTGCGAGGCGGAAAACCGGTAGCGCCGCGTAAGACGGATCACCGCTGCCCTCCGAAATAGTCCACGTACAGATCCTCGGTCTCGTAGACCCTTACGCCGTGGAGGCGCACGCGCGGGCCGGCCAGGTGCGGCTCGATCCGCCGCCACACTTCGATGGCCAGGTTCTCCGCGGTCGGCACCAGGGTATCGAAGGGAGGAACCTCGCGGTTGAGAAAGCGGTGGTCCATCGGCTCGACCACCTCGCGCTGGAGCACGTCCTTCAGCCGCTTCAGGTCGAACACCATCCCCGTTTCCGGCTCGGGATCGCCTTCGATCGTCACCTCGATCGCGTAATTGTGGCCGTGGCCGTGCGGGTTCGAGGCCGCGCCGTACAGCGCCCGGTTCTCCTCGTCGGACAGCCGCGCGAGACGGCACACGTGTGATGCGGAGAACTCGGCCCTCCTCGTTAGCAGCATGCCGCCCCCTCGCCAAGGTGGGCAGGCTTAAGCCCGCCCTACACTACCGATACGGTCGCCCGCGAATGGTTACACTAAAATCATAGGAAGTTCGAATGGCCCGAGTCAAAACCGAACGGTTCATCCAAGCCCTGATTGTCGTCTGCCTGGCTCTTCTGGTGTGGGTGATCGCTGGCGTTTACCAGGAAAGAATCGTGGTGGCCGGCGACAGCGCCCCGAGCTTCACCGTGACCACCGATGACGGCCGGACCCTCTCGCCCTCCAACTTCGGGGGCAAGCTGCTGGTGGTGCATTTCTGGGCCACCTGGTGCCCGCCCTGCGTTCTGGAAACGCCGTCGCTCAACGAGTTCCAGAAGGAGTACGCCAAAGACGGCGTAGTGGTGCTCGGGATCAGCGTGGACCAGAACGCCACGGCCTACCGGAATTTCCTGCAGCGGATGAAGATCTCGTTCGCCACCGCGCGCGACCCGGAAGCCAAGATCGCCTCCGACTACGGAACCTTCCAGTATCCGGAGACCTACATCATCAACCGCGACGGCAAGGTGGTCGAAAAGATCATCAGCAACACCGACTGGATGGATCCCGAGCGCCAAAACCTGATCCGTGCGATGCTCGGCTCATGATCCCGTGGGACAGGCCTCCGGCCTGTCGGAGGCGCAAAC
This sequence comes from Bryobacteraceae bacterium, assembly GCA_036404435.1. Classification (GTDB taxonomy): domain Bacteria; phylum Acidobacteriota; class Terriglobia; order Bryobacterales; family Bryobacteraceae; genus DASWZN01. The sequence continues at coordinate 28,827 of DASWZN010000070.1, read as the reverse complement.
GCAATGCTGACCAGACGGCAATTCTTTCTGACAGGGAGCTTAGCGATGGCCGTTACCGGCAAGTTGACCAGTAAGGAGCGGGTGAACCGGGCACTCCAGGGCGCCGATGTCGATCGCCCCCCGTTCAGTCTGTGGCATCACTTTCGCTTGCAGGATTTCCCCGGCGAGCGGCACGCCGCGGCAACGCTCGAGTTTCACCGCAAGTTCCGTACGGACATCGTCAAGGTGATGAGCGACTTTCCGTACCCGAAGCCGGCGGGCGGCATCGAGGCCATCAAGCCCGAGGCCAATCCGTTCCCCGAGCAACTGCGCGCGCTCGACATCATCCGCGAGGGCCTGGCCGGCCGGAACTATTTCGTCGAGACCGTCTTCAACCCGTACAACCAGGCGCAGAAGACTTTCTCGAAGCCCGAAGTTCAGCGGCTGAAGCAGGAGCAGCCGCAAGTGCTGCTCGACGCGCTGGAGGCGATCGCCGAGTCGGAGGTCAATCACGTCCGCAAAGCGCTCGGGGCGGGCGCCGCCGGCATCTTCCTGGCCATCGATTGCGCAGTGCCCGGCGTCCTCACCCCGGAGGAATACGCGAAGTTCAGCGAGCCCTTCGACCGCATGGTGCTCGACGCGGCCTCCGGCGCGCACTTCAACATCCTGCACCTGCACGGCGACAAGGTCTACCTCGACCTGTTCTGGAAAGGCTGGCCGCCAGCGGTGATCAACTACGAAAGCCACCTGACCGGGGTCGATTTCGCCGCGGCCCGGCGCCAGTTCTCCGGCGTGCTAATGGGCGGCGTCGACGAGGTGAACTACCGCACGCTCTCCGAAGCCGAGATCGCGCGCCAATGGCACGCCGCCGCCGCGGCCGCCGGCAAGAAGTACATCCTGACGCCCGGCTGCTCGGTCCCCGATAACAGCACGGACGAGGAGCTCATCCGGCTGGCGCACGTGGTGGGGGCGTAAGGGATCTCCGCTTGCTCACGCGCACGGTTCGTGCTGCCAAACTGAACCGCGACCGTGAGGGAGCGGCTGCCAAACAAAAAAGGTTCCAAGTGACCTACGGATAGGCGGTCTCGCCGGCCGGCATGCGACGGCCCCGAGCGCGGACCCAGGCTCGCCCGACGGCGTCGGACTTCCCGCCACGGTGACCCGTGACAAGTCGTTTTCAGCCGCCGTCCGCGACACCCGAGCAAGCCGACGGCTCGATGCGGCCTTTCGCTCCCCCGCAGCGGCTGCCCGTTTCCAGGCCACCTCTGCGGGATCACCGTTCCCGGCCTGCACCTTCGCCGTACTGCGGAGTGCGCGTCAACCCATCCGCTTCCGCGATCCCCGTTCCCGTTGCCGGGCGGCCGGCTCGCACAAGGGTTTGTTGCCACGCACCCCGTATTCTTGACGGCTCCTCGCCTCTCCGCTCCCCTTCGGGACCTTTCGATCCCGCCGGATCATCGCTCGCTGCGATTCGCCGCTCGAAAGCCTGCCTTCGCCGAACGCCCGCTTTCCGACTCTCCCCGTTGCGGCTGGATTGCTCCGCCGCCTCGGATCACCGGTTCGGGTTCGCTGCGTTCCGCGTGGCTCGCCAGCTCCGTAAACCTCTTGGAACCTCCATCATCGTGCACCGGAACCCTTGGCCCGGTCAATACAGAAGATCGCTTAGTTACAACGTTTTCCGCAGGTCTATTGGGCTGTGGGATCAGTGGATTACATTAGGCGGGCTCTGGAATTGGTGTGGATAAAACATAGGACTGCGGTTCTGATTCGGCTGCCGGTCCGCTCCCCTTGACACAACCACATATTTCCAGTATAGTCGAAATATATTTCGATGAAACAGAAAACTGACCCGGAACTGACCGCGCGCTACGCCGACATGCTGGCCGCGATGGGAAACGACGCGCGCCTCGGCATCATGCGCCTGCTGCTCTCCGCCCATCCGGAAGGGATGGTGGTAGGAGAGATCCAGGCGGAACTGGGCATTCCGGGGTCCACGCTGTCGCACCACCTCGAGAAGCTCCGCACCGAGGGGCTGGCAGACCAGCGCCGGGAGGGCACCTTCCTGTGGTATTCGGCGAACGCGCGCGCGCTCGGAGATCTCCTGACGTTCCTGTACGCCGAGTGCTGCACGCGGAACAAAGCGGTCAAGCCGGAGTCGATCTTGAAAGCGTGCCGATGTTCGTGACGAAAGGACGATACACATGGAAATCAAAGACGTAGTCAAAGAGAGATACGGGGAGCATGCACTGCGCGTGATATCGCGCGGCGCTTCCTGCTGCTGCGGCTCCCAGGCGGCTCCCGAGGGCGCGGTGGACCCGATCACCGCCAATCTCTACGACGAGCAGCAGAAATCGGGCCTGCCGGCGGAGGCCGTGCTGGCGTCCCTCGGTTGCGGGAATCCCACCGCCCTGGCGCAGTTGAGCCCCGGCGAGGTGGTCCTCGACCTGGGCTCCGGAGGCGGCATCGACGTGCTGCTTTCGGCCAAGCGCGTGGGCCCCACGGGAAAGGCGTACGGCTTGGACATGACGGACGAAATGCTGGCGCTGGCGCGCGAGAACCGGAAGAGGTCGGGACTGGAGAACGTCGAGTTCCTGAAGGGCGAGATCGAGAACATCCCGCTGCCCGAGGCGAGCCTGGACGTGATCATCTCGAACTGCGTCATCAACCTCTCGACGGACAAGGACCGCGTCTTCGCCGAGGCCTTCCGCGTGCTCAAGCCGGGCGGGCGTCTGGCGGTCTCCGACGTGGTGGTGCGCGGCGAGATGCCGCCGGAGATCCGCCGCAGCGTGGAGCTCTGGGCGGGCTGCATGGCGGGCGCGCTCGAAGAGGGCGTCTACCGTGAGAAGCTCGCGCGGGCCGGCTTCGTGGAAATCGACATCGAGCCGACCAGGGTGTACACCACCGAGGACGCGCGAGAAGCCCTCGAGAGCAACGGCTTCGACGCCGATGCGCTGGCGCCGCTGGTCGACGGCAAGTTCGCCGCAGCCTTCATTCGGGCGCGCAAGCCGGCGCGCTAGGAGCGGCATGAATCGAACCGGCGCGCGGCTTTCGTTTCTGGACCGCTATCTCACGCTCTGGATCTTCCTGGCGATGGCGGCCGGCGTTGCGGCCGGAGTCGGCCTGCCCGGTGTGGTGCGGATAGTCACGCAGTTCCAAGTGGGCACGACCTCGATTCCGATCGCCGCCGGGCTGATCCTCATGATGTACCCGCCTCTGGCGAAGGTGCGCTACGAGGAGATGGGTGAGGTGTTCCGGGACCGCAAGGTTCTGCTGCTCTCGCTGGTTCAGAACTGGGTGATCGGGCCGGTGCTGATGTTCGTGCTGGCCGTCGTGTTCCTGCGCGACAAGCCCGAGTACATGGCGGGGCTGATCCTCATCGGCCTGGCGCGCTGCATCGCCATGGTGATCGTGTGGAACGATCTGGCGCGCGGGGACGCGGGGTATGCCGCGGGACTGGTGGCGTTCAACTCCGTGTTCCAGGTGCTGTTCTACTCGGTCTACGCGTGGATCTTCGTGACGGTGCTGCCGCGGTGGTTCGGGCTGAAGGGCGCCGCGGTGGACATCACCATCGGCGAGATCGCGCGCAGCGTCTTCCTCTATCTCGGCATTCCGTTTCTGGCGGGGATCGCGACGCGGTTCACCCTGGTCCGGGCGCGCGGCCGCGAGTGGTACGAGAAGGAGTTCGTCCCCCGGATCAGCCCGCTGACGCTGGTGGCGCTGCTGTTCACGATCATGGTGATGTTCTCGCTCAAGGGCGGCGCCATTGTCCGCCTGCCGCTGGACGTGCTCCGGATCGCCCTGCCGCTGCTCATCTACTTCGTCGTGATGTTCCTGGTTTCGTTCTGGATGGGACATCGGCTCGGAGCGGATTACCCGAAGACGGCCACGCTCTCCTTCACCGCGGCGAGCAACAACTTCGAGCTGGCGATTGCGGTGGCGGTGGCCGTGTTCGGCATTCACTCGGGCCAGGCGTTCGCGGCGGTGGTGGGGCCGTTGGTGGAAGTCCCCGTCCTCATTTCGCTGGTGAACCTGTCGCTGCGCTTCGAGAAGCGCCTCTGGGCTTGTGGCGCACGCACTCCTGCGTGCCGCGTCGAGACTCATCTCGACGCCAAGGTGCCGGCCACGGCGGGACGCGATCAGAGGCAAGCATGAAGCGAATCCTCGTCCTGTGTACCGGTAACTTGGCCCGCAGCCAGATGGCGGAGGGCTTCCTGCGGTCGTTCGACGCGGGACTGGAAGTCCACTCGGCCGGCACGCGGCCGGCGGAGCGCGTTCATCCCGCGGCCGTGCAGGCGATGGCCGAGGTGGGGATCGACATCGGCGCCGGGCGCCCGAAGTCCGTCGAGCAGTACCTCGGCCAGCGGTTCGATTTCGTCATCACGGTCTGCGACCACGCCAACCAGACCTGCCCGGTATTCACGGGCGAAGTGCGGCGGCGCGTGCACATCGGCTTCGACGATCCCGCCGCGGTCCGCGGCAGCGAGGAAGAGGTGCTCGCCGCTTTCCGGCGGGTCAGAGACGAGATCGGCGAGCGGTTGAGGGGCTTCTACGAAGTCGAGATCAGGCCTGAAATGCGCTAAAATCGTCATCCAGCATGTCCGACGAAAGCGCCGCGCGCCTCTCTCGCTACCAAATCCTCGTCCTGGTGGTCGCCTGGCTCGGTTGGATCTTCGACTCGATGGACTCCACCATCTACAACCTGGTGCTGACGCCGGCGCTACGCGAGCTTCTGGGGCCGCGCGGCACGCCCGAGAACATCGGCTGGTACGGCGGTATCATCCTGGCGATCTTCCTGGTCGGCTGGGCGGTGGGCGGCGCGCTGTTCGGCGTGCTCGCGGACACGCTGGGCCGGGCGCGCACGCTCGTCATCACGATCCTGATCTATGCCCTGTTCACGGGCCTCGCGGGTTTCTCGCATACCTGGTGGCAGCTCGCCATATACCGCTTCCTGACGGCGCTGGGAATTGGCGGCGAGTGGGCGGCGGGCGCGACGCTGGTGGCGGAAGTGTGGCCGGAGTCGCTCCGCGTGAAGGGCGCGGGACTGTTGCAATCGGCGTGGGGCGCAGGCTACTTCCTGGCCGCGGGCGTCGGCGCGCTGCTATCGCACCGTAGCTGGCGCGTCATGTTCTTCGTGGGCCTGGCGCCGGCGCTGGTGGCCCTTCTGGTTCGCCTGAAGGTGCAGGAACCGGAGCGGTGGCGTAAAGCCAGGCAGTCCGAAACGCCGCGCTTCCTTGTGTGGGAGCTGTTCCGCCCGGAGCACCGGCGCGACACCGCGGTCGGTGCGGCTCTGGCCCTGGTAGCGGTCTTCGGATTGTGGGGCGCCACCAACTGGACGCCGTCGTTCATCCGCGAGCTGCTGGGACCGCGGCGCCTCGATCCGTCGCGGTTGACCCAGCTCACGAGCTACGCCGTGATGAGCCTGAACGCCGGCTCGATCGCTGGGTATTTCGCTTTCCCGCCTCTGGCGGAACGCATCGGGCGGCGGCTCGCGTTTCTGGTGATGCTGGCCGGCTGCGCCTTGGTGTTGCCGTTCACGTTCCTGGCGGGCTGGTCTTACGGCGCCGTGTTGCTGGTTCTGCCCGCGCTCGGCTTCTTCACCAACGGCATCTTCAGCGGATTCCCGGTCTACCTGCCGGAGCTGTTCCCCACGCGCATCCGCGCCACGGGCGCCGGGTTCTGCTTCAACGCCGGGCGTGTGCTGGCGGCGGGCGGCCCGTTCCTGACGGGCGTGCTGATCGTGCATCTGGGAAGCTTCGCGCGCGCGTTGAGCTCGATCGCCGTCATCTACGTGTGCGGGATGGCGGTCCTGCTATTCGCCCGTGAGACGCGGGGCCAGGTGCTGGAGTAGTCAGTCGAAGCGGGCGGTCTTCAGACCAAGGGCCGTCGCCGCAGTCGCCATGGCACGGTCCGCTGTCGCGACTTCCGTGGCGCCGATCTGGAGCGCAATGCCAAGGTGCAGCGCATCGAGGCTTCTCAAGGGCTGGGCCCTTAAGCGCGCGATGATTTCGACAGCCGCGGCGACCTGAGCATCCTCGACCGAGTGCACGGCCAACGCGCCGGAGTGGACGTCCTCCTCGAATGCGGCGAAAAGGTCCCGTTCCAGATGCGCATTGATTTCGCCCGCCCGACGCCGCCGAGCCAACAGGCATCGGAACTCCAGCACCGTCAGGCGGCTGATGGCCACCGGCAGGTTCCGTGCGGCATACTCCTCGAACTCCCGGGAACGCTTCTCGTTCAGGTACCGTTTCGCCAGAGCACTGGTGTCGACGTACGGGGGATTCAGCATCCGGCGTCACGGTCCTCGCGGAGGAGCGCAGCACTCGGTGAGAGGAGAGGCATGCGGGCTCTAAGCGCGGCGTGCGAAGGGAAACGCCGGACGGCCTGCATCGGGAGCACGCGCGCGACAGCGTGGCCGCGCCGCGTAATCACGATCTCACCCTCGTGCGCGACCACTTCCTCGATGCGGGGCAGGGCCGAACGAACCTGGCGGACAGTCATCTTCGTCATGTGTCACAGCCAATGCCAGTGTGACACATGGGTGCGACCGATGCAATGGCAGCGTCTACGGCTCGATCCAGATCCGCACGCGGTTGCTCTGCTGGTCGCCGGAGGCGATGTAGAGCTCGGCGGGACCGGCGTTGACCAGCGCCGGGAGCTGCACCTCGACCAGATATAGCCCGATGTAGCCGGGCGCCAGAACGGCGCGCGTGACCTCGAGCGGGGCGCGGTCCAGGTACGCCTGCGCGGGCGCGACCACTTGCGGCGGGTTGTCGAACGGCCCCGGCATGCCGGCCGGCCAGTCCGGCCGCACCGCCCCGAGACCCGTGGCCAGAATCTGGACCCGCGAATTCGAGTGCGCGGTGTTCATGACGTCGAGCAGCACGCCCGTGTCCGCGTTCAGAACCAGCGGCGTGCCGTCGCGGTCCACGAAAATCGCCGGCGACACGCTTTCGACCGGGATCGCCAGGCGGAAGCTTCCCGCGCTGGTTTCGAGCGCCATCGCCAGTGACGACCCGCGCGCGCTGAACGGCACCTGGATCTGCGTTTCGGTGTCGGAGGCGGCGAGCACCGGGAGATCCAGTTGGCCCGCCCGGGCCGTGCGCACCCGGACGCCCAGCACGCTGAGCAAGGAGCCCGGCGCCGCGGCGCGCCGGCTGAAATCGGCCGCATTCACCAGGCGCAGGCTGCCCAACCGGTGGGGCGCCAGCGTCGCGTACACGCCATAGCCCTGGACGGCCACGAAGAGCTGATCGCCGCCCGAGTCGAGCCTTACGTCGAGCGCGGGCGCGGGCGGGAGCCCGGGAAGCGGAGTCCAAGGCGTGGCGGGCCCGACGGCGCTCAACTCGGCGCGCGCCGTGTAGACGCCGCGGCTGGTAGCCACGTAAACGGTTCCGCTGGGGCGGTCGGCCGCGATGCCGTGGACCGCGGTCTCCGGAAGATCGGCGGTGAGGTCGTCCCAGAACTGCCCGGCATTGATGGTCCGCAAAACGTGCTGTCCCGTTACGCCACGCGGATTCGCGCCCAGGGCCGCCAGCGCCTGCCGTGGCTCGGCTGCGTCGGCGAAGATCGCTTCCACCGGGCCGCGCTCGGCCGCGGGCGTGGAGTTCCAGCTCCGGCCTTTGTCGGCCGAGGCCCACAGGCGGCCGTCGGCAGATCCGGCATACAGGAAATCTCCGGCCGTTGCCAGCGCGGTGATCTCGGCGCCGAGCGTTTCGGACAGCAGTTTTCGCGTGGCCGCGTCCTGGGCCGCAGCCGCGTCCGGTACCCTCCGCCAAGCCTGCTTTTCGCCGGGCGCCCACTCCAGGACGCCGAGCGCGCCGGCCGTCACCTTGAGACCGTCGGTTCCTTGCGGCACCCCCGCGATGCGCCGGGCGGGCAGGTTGGGCAGGGTCTCGTTCAGCCCGGTCCACGACGCGCCGCCATCGAGCGACCGCCAGACGCCGTTCTCGTTCCCCGCGACCACTTCCTCGCTGTCGAGCGGCGAAACCGCCAGGTCGCGTATGCCGCCGCCTATGATGGACCGGCCGCCGAAAGCCGTGACGTTGGCCCAGGCGCGCCCGCCATCGTCCGCGCGCAGGACCTGATCTCCGTACGCGTACAGGCGCCGGCCATCGGCCGGGGCGGCCCGCACACCACGCGCGCCACTCGGGACCGACGCCGCCAGCACATCGGGATCGGCAACCGGCGGAACCGCCAAGCTGGGCTGCCATTTCTCGAAGTCCGCCGTTTCGAAGACGGTTCCGGCGGCCGTCCGAACATAGAGCCGCGAACCGTCGGCCGAGTACCACAGACGATCGACCGGACCGGAGGCCGGCGATGCCAGCGCCAGCGCAACGGCGGAGTTGCCGATGTGCCGCCAGTCGGGCCGGACCGCCCCCGGGCTCTGCGCCAGCGTCGCGCCCGCGCCAACCAGGACCACGAGCACACCGCCAGTCAGCCTTCCGCAAAGCTGCCGCCCAGCACGCAGGGATGTGCCGTACTGCCACATAGGTCTAGCTTATTCTAACCCGGTTTGACCCCGCCGAACCCGTTGCGCTATGCTGACTTGAGAGAGCTCTTGATCTAGATGGCAAACCATTTCTCTGCGCTGAAACGTGTACGACAGGAAGAACGGCGGACGGTGATCAACCACGCGCGCAAGTCGCGCCTGCGCCACCAGATCCGCGCCATGCGCCGCTTGCTCGAACAGAAGGATGCGAGTGCGGCCCAGGCCCAGCTCCCCCAGACTTTCTCGATCATCGACCGGGCCGCCCGGTGGGGCATCGTGAAGAAGAATACCGCCGCGCGGTACAAGTCCCGTCTGAGCGCGCGCTTGAAGACCCTCGTGGCGTAGTTGCCCCTCAGCCCGTCAACCGCAGGATAAACTCCTCCATCACCAGCCGGTCGTCGGGGCGGGTGTCGCGCAGCGCCTTATCCGCCTGGAAGATCAGCACCAGCGCGCCCGTCAGCCGCTTTTTCGAGAAGCTGGAAACCGTCTGGAACACCTGCTCCGCACGGCCGCCCCATATCTGCACGCCCTGCTTGGCGAAGTGCGCCTGGATCGCCTGTGGGCTGCGCAATCCGGCCTCCCGGGCCGCCAGCGCCAGGCGGAACTGGGTGGCGAGAAAACTCAAGGCCAGCGGCAGGTACTCGCTCTGGCGGATGAGCGTATCGAGAATGTCGAGCGCGCCGCCGCGGTCGTTGCGGCCCAGGGCGCCGACCAGCGCGAAGATCGTGGATTCGCGCGCCTCCGGAACCAGCTCCGAGATCTCAAGCGCGCCGATCTCCTTGCCGCCGCCCGCGTAAATGCTGAGCTTCTCGATCTCGGCGGCGATACGGGCGGCCTCGCCGCCCAGGTCGTCCACCAGCAGGTCCAGCTCGGCGGGGCCGATCTTCAGCCCGGCGCGGGTAGCCAGGTTCTGCGCGAAATGCCGCGCCTGCGCGTCGGACATCTGCGGAAACTCGACTTCGGCAGGCACAGCGGAGTAGAACTTCCGCACGCGCTCCAATTTCCTCTTGTCCTCGCCTTCGAGGTCGTAACGCGCCGCCTCGAAGACCAGCACCACGTCGGGCGAAGGATCCTTGAGGTAGGCGGCCAGCGCCGAGGCCCCGCCCTTGCCCGGCCCACCCTCTTCCTCCGGCTCTTCGCCGCCTGCGCGCGTGCGAGGCAGCGCGGCCTCCGCGCCGGAGACTACCAGGAGGCGCCGGGGAGCGAACAGGGAGGGCGAACAGGCGTCTTCGAGCACCGCCGCGAGCGTTACCGTGTCGAGGTCATGCCGGATCAAGCCGCTTTCGCGCTCCTCGGGGCCCGGGAGCACCCGCTGGATCAGCGCGCTGCGGCAGAATTCGCGCTGGTAGGGCTCCGGCCCGAGAAACAGGTAGGCCGGCGCCGGCTCGTGCTGCTTCAAATGCGCCAGGAACTGCTGCGAAGTCATGCTGGCTGGTGTCCGAGCACTAGAATTTCTCCAGGATCGCGCTCACGGCGTCGCGCGCCACGTCGCGGCTCATCCGGCCGAGCGCGGCGTCGGTCTCCTCGAAGTACGTGCGGCTCTGCGGGCTGACCTCGTACCGCTCGTGTGCTTCCATATTCCTGGAATAAAGGACCTTGCCAGTGGCACGATCGGTCAGCGTGATGTAGATGGTCGCCGCTATCAGGGCGCTGCTGGCTCGGGAGGTTGTGGGATCAAGAGTCACCGCGTAGGAATAGGCCTTCGAGACGGAGCCTTTGAGGACGGCGTCGGCCGCTGCCGGGTCCGTCACCACCCGGTAACGGGTGCGGGAGATGAACTCGCGCGTGATATCGGCGGGCAGCCGGTCGGCCAGGTGGTAGAGCGTCGTCGCGTTCGTGAACGCGGGGACGGCGATGGTCTTGATGTTCTTCGGAAGGGCGTTGCCGCGGCCTGCGACCTTATAGCCGCAGCCGCCGCACAGCAGGACAAACCCGAGCGTGGCGGCTAGCGCGAGCCGGTTCATTGCGTTGTCCCCGCTCCCGCCGCGCCGGCCAGCGGCTGGGCCACCGCGACGGCGTTCTCGGCCGCGATTCGGAGATTGTCCGCGGCCACCCAGAACCAGACCGCGCGAGCGTCGTTGCGGTCCGGCGCGATCGCACCGACGGCGATGCCGCTTTGCCCGGCCATGCCGACCGCGTTGGGCGCTTCGACATCGGCTCCGCGGACATCGATGTGGGCGCTGGCCAGCGCCTGCTCGAGCGCCCGGACCCCGGGATCCGTCTCGAACTCCGCCCACAGGGAAACGCTGTGGCCGTGAAACACCGGCGCCTGGATCAGCCGAAGGGACGGCATGTGGATTCCGCCATTCAGCGCCAGCAGCGTCGCCAGGTGCCGCTCGATCCGAGTTTCGATGCTCTCCATTGAAAGGGGCGCTTCGGCGCCGTAACGCGCCAGGAGGTTGAAGGCGGCCTGTTCGTCGTAGACGCCCTTGGGCAGCTTCTGGAACGTGAGTAGGTTGACGGTCTGCCGCTGCAGCTCGTCGATGCCGCGCTGGCCGCGCTCACTGGCTGGCTCGAAAACGTGGGCAATTACCCGCCGGATCGGCCCGGCTTGGCCCAGGCGCACCAGGAACAGTGCCAGCAGGATCGCCGCCGGGTGCGCCACCACGTGCTCGGACCCTGGAGGGAGCACGTAGCCGGCCGGTTCGACAACCGGAGCCCGCAGGTGCGCCGTGGGCCGGTCCTCGAGAGCGTAGGTCAGGTCCACCACCATCGGGCGCGACCGCAGCTTCGAAACGATCTCCATGGCTCGGCTGCTCGACTCGGCGGACCCGGCCAGGAATACGGCCTGCGCCGCCGCCAGGTTCTCCTCGTCGAGCGCCGTGATGACGAGCGGCTCTCCACCCTCTTCGGTCAACGTCCCGGCCTCGATCTCGTCGGCGCCGATCAGCTTCCTCTGGAAAGGCGTCCCCGCGAGAACGTCGCGGACTTCCCGGCCCAGCAGGGAGTTGCTTCCGACTACCGCCGCGACCGGCCGCGCGCTACCCAAGCTGACGCTCCGGTTCCGGCGCGGAGCGGCGCAGACGGCGCCGCACGATCCCGCCGATGCGAACCGCGATTCCGCTCGCCACGTATACCGTCGTGATCGCCAGCAGGACCTGCGGCGTGTAGGTCCACAGCAGATAAATGATGCTGCCCCCGAGCACGAAGGTGAGCCAGGAGCGGGGGCGCAGCAATTGGACATCCTTGAAGCTCTGATATCGCCAGGTGCTGACCATCAGGAAAGACAGCACCGCTAGCAAGCCCAGCCACGCCAGCATCAGCGGCCAGAACTGGATCGGCGTGCCGTCCGAAGCATACACGATGGCGGCCACCAGCGCGGCGGCCGCCGGTATGGGCAGGCCGACGAAGTACTTTCGGTCGGGCCGGCCGGGGTTCTTCGGCACCGGGTTCTTCTGGACGTTGAAGCGCGCCAGGCGCGCCGCGCCGCAGAGCAGGAACAGAAACGGGATGAAAAAACCGACGCGTCCCGCGTGTTCGCGGAACAGGGGATCCACGCTGGCGAGCGCGAGCTGCACACCCCAGGTGAACGCCAGCACGGCGGGAGCGATGCCGAACGCGATCACATCGGCGAGCGAGTCCATCTCGCGGCCGAAATCGCTGGCGGTGTTCGTGAGGCGCGCGATGCGGCCGTCCAGACCATCCAGCAGCACGGCCCATCCGATCATGATGGCCGCCATTTGGAAATGCGGATTGGCTCCGGTCTTACCGGATCCAGCCAGCAGCGCGCCCTCTACGGACTGCATGATCGACACGAAGCCGAGGAGAACATTACCCGCCGTGAACAGGGTCGGCAGGGCGTAAGCCGCGCGCGGCCGCGGCCGGCCGTCTGGCCCCGGGCCAATCCATCGCTCAGATAAGCTGCGCACGCCCATTCCGCCTTTACCCCGGCCTCCGGCGCGCCAGCACGCTCGAACCGGCCCGCACCCGCATTCCGGCGCGGACCTGGATGTCCCACTCGGGGCCGAGCAGCACATCCACGCGCGATCCGAACTTGATCAAACCGATCCGCTCTCCGGTCTCCACGCGGTCCCCCGGCCGCTTGTAGAAGACGATGCGGCGGGCTATCAACCCGGCAATCTGGCGGAAAGCGACTTCCGGGCCGTCGCCTTCAATCACCACCAGGTTCTGTTCGTTCTCGCCCGACGCTCGCTCCCGGCTGGCCACCAGGAAACGGCCCTTCTTGTAGAAAACTTCCTTGATCCTGCCCGCTACCGGCGAACGGTTCACGTGCACGTCGAAGATGTTGAGGAACACGCTGACCCGGGTCAGGCTGGGCGACTCCGGCCGCACGGAAACCACCTTTCCGTCCGCTGGCGAGACGGCCACTGGGCCGGCGGGGATGTCGCGGTCCGGATCGCGGAAGAAATATAGGCAGAAGACGGCCGCCAGGAACAGGGGAATGGCATAGAGAGGGCCCGCCAGCCACCATGCGGCCCCAGCGGCGGCGCCGAATGCCAAACCGTAGTAGATGCCGTCAACTACCATCTGAAACACCTATTCTCTCACGGCTCAGCAGCGCCGGAAGCACAGTCGCTCCGCTTCCTGGGTTCGCGGCTCGGATTCCGCCTCCGGGGGAGCCGCGACCGCCCGGAGCGGGGTCCGCGGCCGAATTCGCCTGTGGGGTACTTGAAAAGAGGAATGCACGGGCATAGACTCCATAAAGGTCCAAATGCGCCCGACGGAGCGAAGGAAGAGCGTCCGATTTGGAGCCGATATCCGCGTCTCGACCGCGCGGAGCGAGAAAAATGTTGGATAGCGACACGCCGGACCCTTTCGTAATCGGGCGCATCCTGACCCTGCACAGCGCCTTACAGGCGTCCACCGGCGAGGAACACCTTGCGCAGGCCGTGTGCCGTGGCTTGCTGCGCGTTCCCGGGATCGGGGACTGCGCTCTCTGCATCGGCGGCACCGTGCTCGCCTCCACTTCGCCCGAGGGAACCCAGGATCTGCTCGCGCATCTCTGCAAGGAGGAGCGCCAGGAAGAGGGATGCCAGGGCAATTGCCGGTCGCAACGCACGCATCGAAGCGCAAGAGTCGCGCTGGCGACCCAGCGGCGTGGCTACGGCGGCCTCCTGATCCGCATCTCCGACGACGAACAGTACTCCCTCTACGAGCCATACGTGGACAGCACGGCCGGCCTGGTTGCGTTGTGCATCGAGACCGAGAAGCAGGCGGCGGAGTTCCACGAGCAGAGCGCCAGTCTCGCCAGCCAGGTTCGCGCGCGAACCATCGAGCTGGAGAACAGCAAAGCGAGATTGGAGCTGGCGGTCACAGGCGGCGACCTCGGCGCCTGGGACTGGAACGTGGCCTCCGGCGAGGTGTCCTATAGCGAGCGCTGCGCCGGAATGCTGGGCTATACGATCAATGAGATTGAGCCAAACGTGCGCTCCTGGGATCGCTTGGTTCATCCCGAGGACCTCCCGCGCATGACCGAGGCAATGCGCGCCCACCTCGATGGGAAGGCCGGCTTCTACCAGAGCGAACATCGCCGCCGGCACGCATCCGGGAAGTGGATCTGGATTCTGGACCGGGGCCAGGTGGTCGAGCGCGATGCCACCGGAACACCGCTCCGCATCTGCGGTACTCATCTGGAGATCACGGAGCGCAAGGAGGCCGAGCAGGCTCTCCAGTTGAGTGAATCACGATTACGCCTCGCCTTGGAAGCCGGCGCCATGGGGACTTGGGACGTGAACCTGGAAACCGGCGAGACCAGGTGGTCGGAAAGCCACTCGCGGCTGTTTGGCCTCGGGCCTGGTCAGTTCAACGGGACCATGGAAGGCTTTTGGCGTTGTGTGCAGCCCGACGATCTCCCGGGTGTCCAGGCCGAAGCCGCCCGTTGCCGCGACAATCGGCTTCCTTTTCGGCATGAGTTTCGAGTGGTCTGGCCGGACGGCTCCGCGCGTTGGATGAGTGCGAGGGGAACGTTCTCCTACGATCCCGGCGGCAAGCCCGTGCGCTTGCTCGGGGTCATATGGGACATCACGGAACAGCGCCGGGCCGAAGGGGAGCGCCAGCGATTGACGGCGGCGATCGAGCATGCGGGAGAGAGCTTCGTCATCCTCGCCCGCGGCGGAATCATCGTGTACGTGAATCCCGCCTTCGAACGAACGTCCGGATACTCCTCCCAGGAAGTGGCCGGGCGGCGGTGGGACCTTTTGAGCACCGACAAGACGGACGACGCGTTCCGCTCAGCTGTCTGGGCCACTCTCAGCAAGGGCCAGAGCTGGTCGGGCCGTAGCGCCGTCAAACGAAAGGACGGAACGTCCATCACCATCGAGTGCACCGTCTCGCCGGTCCTGGGAAAGGGTGGCGAGATCGAGTACATGGTTGCGGTGTATAGAGACATCACCGAGGAACTGCGGATGGAAGAGGAGCTTCGCCAGGCGCAGAAGATCGAATCCATCGGCCGGCTGGCGGCAGGCGTCGCCCACGATTTCAACAACATGCTGACGCCGATCCTCGGCTACACCGAAATCCTGCTGGCCGCGATGCATCCGGCCGACGCCCGCTACGGCCAGTTGCTCGAGATCAAAAAGGCCGCGGAGTGCTCACGGGACCTGACCCGGCAGCTGATCGCCTTCAGCCGCAAACAAGTTCTGCAGGTCAAGGCTGTGGACCTCCGCGACGTCGTGAGCGGCATCGAACAACTGCTGCGCCGGACGGTGCGCAAGAACATCGCACTAAAGACGAGCTTGTCCGCAGCCGCCTGTCCCGTCGCGGTAGATGTAGGACAGGTCGAGCAGATCCTGATGAACCTGGCTGTCAACGCCCAGGACGCCATGCCCAACGGCGGAGAGATCGCCATCGACGTGGCGCCCGCCGAGCTGGATGCGGCGTTCTGCAGTGTGCACCACGGCGCCAAGCCGGGGCGTTACGCAGCGCTAATCGTCTCCGACACGGGCTGCGGCATGGACGAAGAGACCAGGCAACATGCCTTCGAACCGTTCTTTTCGACCAAGAGCGACCAGGGCACGGGCCTCGGGCTGTCCACGGTCTACGGCGTCGTCAAGCAGCACGCCGGGAGCATCTGGATCGACAGCGAGCCAGGCAAAGGCGCGCGCTTCAGCATCTATCTCCCGGCGGCCCTGCCGCAGCCCGGACCCTCCGAAGGCCAGTCCCCCTCGCGCCAGGCGTACCGCGGAAACGAGACCATTCTGCTGGTGGAGGACAACGAAATGGTTCGGAAGCTGACGCAGAATCTTCTCCACATGCAGGGCTACACGGTCCTTTCCTTCGCGAGCGGCCGGGAGGCTTTGAGCGCAGCCGAAGGGGGTGGTAGGACCATCGATCTACTGCTGGCCGATGTCGTGATGCCGGACATCAGCGGGCGGGATCTCTCGGCGAAACTGCGCGAGAAGAGCCCCAAGCTGAAGGTGCTGTACATGTCCGGCTACAGCGACGATGCCATTGAACACCACGGCGTGATCGAGGCGGGCACGGAATTCATCCAGAAGCCCTTTTCGGTCGGCGGCCTGGCCGCCAAAGTCCGGGAAGTGCTCGACCGCAGAGGGTAGCCTACTCTATGGACATCGAATGGGTGCGCCGGCACTGCCTCTCCTTTCCCCACGCCACGGAGCGGGTGCAGTGGGGCGACAACCTGGTGTTCAAAGTCGCGGGCAAGATCTTCGCCATTCTGGCCCTCGAGCCCGGCGGCCAGTTTCTCTGCTTCAAGGGCACGCCGGAGGAAAGTGCCGAGCTGGTCGAGCGTCCCGGGATCATCCCGGCTCCGTACTTGGCGCGCGCGCACTGGGTGGCCCTGGAGAGCGAGGACGCGCTGAGCGCGGCGGAGATCAAGCGGCTGCTCGGCCGGTCCTACGACCTGGTGGTTGCGAAGCTGCCCAAAGCGAAGCAGACGGAGCTGAGGAAAAGGAAATGAGAAAAGGCCACGAGCCGCCAGCGGCGGTTTCATCCCAGGGCTGGCGCTATCACCACATGGGCGTTCCCACCGGCGTGCCGCGGGCCGGGGAACGGTATCTGGAGCAGTTCAAGATGTTCGTCTCCGGCTTCGACACCAGCCCTTACGGGGTCGAGTGGATGCGCTTCGAGCCGGACAGCCCTCTGCCGGCGCCGATCCAGTCCCTGCCGCACGTCGCCTTCGAGGTCGACGATCTGGATGCGGCCCTGGAGGGCAAGCAGATTCTGGTTCCTCCGGGATCGCCCTCCGCGGGAGTCCGGGCGGCGATGATCCTCGACGACGGGGCGCTCATCGAGCTTATCGAATTCCGCTCGGTCTGAGGCCGGTTGGCCGATTTCGTTCGCGCTGGTGGTTTTCGGCCAGCCGCCGTGTGCGCATGCGATCGATAAGCCAATGAAAATCAGTAGCTTACGCTTTGGCAAACGGAGTGCTCCTCTGTAGGTGGGAGCAGAGACCATGAAAACGCGATTGCTGATTATTCTGTTGCTGGCCGCGGGCTCAGTGTTTGCGGGGACGCACGTCATCGTGGGAGTCGGCGTTGGAGGCGGCTATGGCTACGGATACTATGCCGCGCCGCCGCCACCCTATGGATACTACGCCGCGCCCTACCCAGGGCCGGGCTACGGCTGGGTCAATGGCTACTGGTATTGGTCGGGACCGTACCGCTACTGGCATCCCGGTTACTGGGGCGCGCCCCGGTACTACGGCGGGTACGGCCGGGGCTACGGCTACGCGCCGCGGTACGGCGGCTACGGTCGAGGCTTTTACGGCGGCGGCCACGGCTACGCCGGCGGCCACTACCGCAGCGGGGGCGGGCGCCGCTAGCGGCGGGCGCTCCTACCTGTCGTTGAACTTCAGCGCCCTCTTGCGCAGACGGATGGACTGCGGCGTGACCTCGACGAATTCGTCGTTGCGGATGAATTCGATGGCTTGATCGAGGCTTAGCAGCCGCGGCGGCACCAGCCGGATGGCGTCGTCGGAGGTGGAGGCGCGCATGTTCGTCAGCTTCTTCTCCTTGACGATATTAACGTCGATGTCGCGGTCGCGCGCGTTCTCGCCCACGATCATGCCTTCGTAGACCTCGGTGCCCGGGGTGATGAAGATCTCGCCGCGCTCCTGCAGATTGTAGATGGCGTAGGCCGTGGCGCGGCCGGCGCGGTCGGCGACCAGCGAACCGGTGGGCCGGCGCGGAATGTCGCCCTGCCATTCCACGTAGCCGTGAAAGAGCGAGTTCATCACCGCGGTGCCGCGCGTGTCGGTGAGCAACTCGCTGCGCAGGCCGATCAGGCCGCGGGTGGGGACGTGGAACTCGATACGCACGCGGCCGGAGTGGTGGTTCACCATGCGCGACATCTTGCCTTTGCGCGCGCCCAGCTTTTCCATGACCACGCCGATGAACTGGTCCGGGCAATCGATCACCAACAGCTCGAGCGGCTCCTGGAGCACGCCCTGGACGGTGCGGGTGAGGATCTCGGGGTTGCCCACCATCAGCTCGTAACCCTCGCGCCGCATCATCTCAACCAGGATGGCGAGCTGGAGCTCGCCGCGGCCCATCACCTTGAAAGCGTCCGGACCGCCCGCCTCTTCCACGCGAATCGAGACGTTGGTGAGCAGCTCCTTATCGAGCCGGTCGCGAAGGTGGCGCGAGGTGACATACGCGCCCTCGCGGCCGGAGAAGGGCGAGGTGTTGATAGTGAATGTCATCGCGATGGTCGGCTCATCGATGGGGATGTGCTCGAGCGGCGCCGGCGTGTCCGGGTTTGTGATGGTCTCGCCGATCGTGATGCCCTCGACGCCGGCGATGGCCAGCACGTCGCCGGGCCGTCCGATGGTTTCCTCGACGCGCTTCAGGCCCTCAAAGGAGTACAGCTTGGTGATGCGGATCCGCTGGAGCGTATCGTCCAGCTTCGCGATGCCGACCTCGTCACCCAGGTGCAGCGTGCCTGAGAAAACGCGGCCGATGGCGAGCCGCCCGAGGTAGTCGCTGTAATCGAGGTTGGCCACCAGCAGTTGCAGCACGGCGTTGGGATCGCCGGCCGGTTTGGGACAGTGCTCGAGGATGGCGTCGAACAGCGGCCGCAGGTCGGTCGAGGAGTCCTCGGGAGAGAGCTGCGCGATGCCCGCCCGGGCGTTGGTGTAAATCACGGGGAAGTCGAGCTGGTCCTCGGTGGCGTCGAGATCGATGAAGAGGTCGTAGATTTCGTTGAGCACTTCCTGGATGCGCGCGTCGGGCCGGTCGATCTTGTTGATGACGACGATGGGCGGCAGCCTGGCCTCGAACGCCTTCATGAGAACGTAGCGGGTCTGCGGCAGCGGGCCCTCACTGGCGTCGACCAGGAGCATGACGCCATCCACCAGCGTAAGGGCGCGCTCGACCTCGCCGCCGAAGTCGCTGTGGCCGGGCGTGTCGACGATATTGATCTTCACGCCGCGGTAGCGGACGCCGGTGGTTTTGGCCAGGATGGTGATGCCGCGCTCGCGCTCGAGTTCGTTGGAATCGAGTACGCGCTCGATGACGGCTTCGTTATCGCGGAAGATGCCACTCTGGTGCAGCATCGCGTCGACCAGTGTGGTCTTGCCATGGTCGACGTGGGCTATGATGGCGATGTTGCGGACGTTTTCGATGTGTTCGGGCGGGGTACTCACTCTACCATGTTCACACGGTGTTGGCTGCTGACGCTCATGAGCGCCGCTTGTGGCGGTCGCTGAGGAGGCTGCCGAAGATGTCCCTGGGCAAGCTGAAGCGTGCCCCACGTGCGGCTGCACGTCATCGATTTGCCGTGTGGGATAAGCTTCAGCTTGTCCATCTCGCCGTCCGAACCGCCCTCGTTAGCCCGCCTTCACGCCTTCGGATGCGCCTTGTCGTATACCTTCATCAGCTCAGTGAGCGAGACCTGCGTGTATTTCTGAGTCGTGGACAGCCGGGCGTGGCCGAGAAGTTCCTGAATGGCCCGCAGATCCGCTCCGTCGCTCAGCAGGTGGGTCGCGAAGGCGTGGCGGAAGCTGTGCGGGTGGATGGAGGCGTCGCCGGCCAGGGCTGTCGCATAGAGCTTGACGATGCCGCGCGCGCCGCGATCGGTGAGACGGCCGCCGCGATGGTTGAGGAAGAGCGCGGTCTCGCGCGGCGGCGCCTGGCGCGCGGCGATGCAGCCCTCGATGGCTGCGGAGGCCTTGGCGCCGAAAGGTACCTGGCGCTCCTTCTTCCCTTTGCCGCGAACCAGGAGCCAGCGCTCGGCCAGGTCCAAGTCCGCCAGGTTCACGGCCACCAGTTCGCTGATGCGCAGACCGCATCCATAGAGCAGCTCAAAGATGGCTAGGTCGCGGGCCGGGAAAGGCCGCTCCAGACGGCCCGCGGCGACCTGATCGATGAGGCTGTTGGTCTGCTCCGCGGTCGGGACGCGCGGCAGCGTTTTGGGCGCCCTGGGCGTGCGAAGGAGGCGCGCGACGTTGGTCTCGACCACGCCGTGCGCCACCAGGAACCGGAACAGCGAGCGTAGCGCGGCTATCTTCCTCCGCATCGAGACGGCGGCCAGCCGCCGGCGGTAGAGGTCGCCGAGCCATTCCCGCAAGACCAGGGTGTCCAGCTTTTCCACGGGCGGCGGCTCGGCGCCGGGCGGTGAGAGATAGTCGATAAACTGGCGCAGGTCGGCGGCGTAGGCGCGCAGGGTGTGCGCCGAGACGTTCTCCTGCTTCAACTCCGCGAGGAAGCGTTCGACGTGGTCTTTCAGTCCCGGCAAGTGAAGAACAGTTTAACCGATCAGAGGCCGTCTAACAGGATTGTTCTGGTGCCCAGGGCGGGACTTGAACCCGCACGTCCCTTGCGGGACAGAGGATTTTAAGTCCTCTGCGTCTGCCGATTTCGCCACCCGGGCATGGGTTCCCTCAACGGTCCCTGAGAAGGGATTGCCGCCAACCGGGCACAGTCCCCGCTTGTCGCCCCGTTGTAGGCGGCCACTCCAAGCGTATCGGAGAATGCCCTGACGCGGGTCCGCCCCAGGTGCGGCGGTCATTCCTTGTAAGGAAACACGAACGTCTCGGGCCCCACCGAAACTCTAACCTCAAACGGTGCTGCTTTCTGCTTCATCTGGACGAAGGTAAAAATGTACATACCGGCCTTTCCGGGCTGAATGGTCATCTCTTGTCTTTCGTGTGCAAAAGTGGCCAGATACACAGCGAATCGCTGGTCGCGGCCCTGGGCATTGGAGTAACGGCGTGCTGCTATGGCCTCTCCGAGCGCCTGCCAACCAGACGCAGGGTTGCTCACCGTAGCTGCAGCGGCGACGTTGACCACTGTGGTGGCCGTCCGGGGGTCCGTGCTCGTTGGTCCGATCGGCGGTGGCGGCGGTGTCGCGCCAGAGACGCTGGTCCACACGTCGGTCGCTGACGCGATTGTGTCGGTCAAGAGCACCGTATAGCCTGGCTTGGTGAACGACACAAATCCGTTCTGGAGGTTGACTGGTGCGTCTGAGCGGTTCACGATGCCTATCTCCACGTAGTACCGCTTTGTCCCCAGGTACGTCATGCAGGACACGGCGAGGGACCCCTTCTCCAAAAAAGGGAAACGATTGTCATCAAGCGTGAAGAATCCGAATTGCTTCGGATGGGCCAGTTTCGCAACAGGCCTGCCAAACCGCGTTTCGGCAGAAGCGATCCCGCACAACAGCAAAGTAACGGCAACGATGGGCCACCGGTGCATCACGAGTCTCCTTTCGGACTACTGCCAGTCCGAGAACCCACCCGGGCGCCTGCCTTCCGACTCATTGTCGCGCGAACTGCGGCTTCGCGCTAGACTACGCGCGTGGTCCCCAAATCGCTCGCGTTTGTTCCACTCCTGGCCGCGCTGGGGACCGCTGCGGCTGCCGGTCCCAGCCTGGCCGACCTGCCCGATCCGCTGGTTGGCACCGATTCGAGCTTCGAGCTGTCGCACGGCAACACGTACCCGGCCGTCTTCGTGCCGTTCGGCATGATCGGCTGGACCGCGCAGACGGGCGAGGGCGGCTGGCCTTACCAGTATTCGAAGAACACCATCCAGGGCTTCCTGGCGACGCATCGCCCGTCCGCCTGGATGAGCGACTACGGCCCCTTCTCGTTCATGCCCGTCACCGGCGAGCTGAAGGTGCTGCCGCAGGAGCGCGCGGCGCGCTTCAGCCACCAGGATGAAGACGCCCGCGCGTACCGCTACCGCGTGCTGCTCGAGGATGGCATCCGTGTGGAAATGGCGCCTGCGCGGCGAGGCGGCATGCTGCGGTTCACGTTCCCGCGCGCGGAGAACGCGTTCATCGTCCTGGACCCAGGCGAGGGAGGCTGGGTCGAGATCCATCCGGAGAACAACATGATTATGGGCGCGAATTCGAGCATCCGCGGCCACTTCCCGCCCAACTTCTTGCAGTACTTCGTGGCGGTGTTCGACCGGAACTTCTCGCGATTCGGACTCTCCAACGGAAGGGCCTGGGAGGGATTCTCCACCGTGCCGGGCGAGTCGGTCTCGGTGCGAGTGGGCGTCTCACTGCTCGGCCTGGAACAGGCGGAGCGGAACCTGCCCGCCGGTGACTTCGCGCAGGTAGAGGCGCGCGCGCGGGCCGAATGGGAGCGCGAGCTCGGCCGGATAGAAATACAAGGCGGCACCGAGGGCCAACGACGAACCTTCTACACCGCCCTCTACCACGCCCTCCAATTCCCGCGCGAGTTGCACGAGACGGACGCCTCGGGCGCCACCCAACATTACAGCCCCTACGACGGCCGGGTGCACGCCGGAACCATGTACGCCGATACCGGCTTTTGGGACACGTTTCGCGCCGAGTTCCCGCTGCTGACCCTGATCGAACCCAGGCGCACCGGCGAGATCATCCGTTCGCTGCTCAACGCGTTCGACGAAGGCGGCTGGATTCCGAAGTGGCCGAACCCGGGCTACAGCAACGTAATGATCGGAACGCACGGCGATTCCGTCATCGCCGACGCGTTCGTGAAGGGCATCCGCGACTATGACGTCGAGAAAGCCTACGCCGCGTTGCGCAAAGACGCCACCCAGCCGGGGACGGGCCGCTACCAGGCGCGCGCCGGGATCGAAGACTACATACGGCTGGGCTACGTTCCGGCCGACAAGGTTCCGGAATCCGCCTCTTGCACGCTTGAATATGCCTACGACGATTTCTGTGTGGCGCAGGTGGCGCGCGGCCTCGGAAAGATGGACGACTATCGTACGTTCCTGCGGCGCTCCCAGAACTACCGCAACCTGTTCGAGCCATCGACCGGCTTTATGCGCGGGCGGACGAGCGGCGGCGCGTGGGTCGAGCCGTTCGATCCGCTGGCCTGGGGCGGCGTGTACACGGAAGGCAACGCCTGGCAATGGCTGTGGTCGGTGCAGCACGACGTGCCGGGTCTCATCGGCCTGCTGGGCGGCCGCGAGGCGTTCCTGCAAAAGCTCGACACCCCCTTCAGCATGACCTCGGATTACAAGGTCGGCGGCTACGGCAAGGTGATCCACGAAATGACCGAGGCCCAGATGGCGGGCACCGGCCAGTACGCGCACATCAACGAGCCGGTGCATCACGTCATCTACCTCTACGATTACGCGGGCCAGCCGTGGAAGGCGCAGCGGTGGGCGCGGGAGATCATGGACCGCTTCTATCGGCCGCGGCCGGACGGCTGGCTGGGGGATGAGGACACCGGGCAAATGTCGGCTTGGTACATCTTCAGCGCGCTGGGACTGTACCCGGTGAGCCCGGGCGAGCCCATTTACGCTCTGGGAAGCCCGCTCTTCGACCGCGCCACGGTTCACCTGGAGAACGGGCGGGACTTCACGGTGGAGGCCGAGCGAAGCAGCCCGGGAGACTTCTATGTGCAGTCGGTGACGTGGAACGGCGCCGCGCTGGATCGCCCGTGGCTTGGGCACAGCGAGATCCTGACGGGAGGAGTGCTTCGATTCCGCCTGGGGCCAGAGTCAAACAAGCGATGGGCCACGGGCGGGATTGCGAGCCCGGTCTTGGAGTAGGATGGTGTCATGATCACAGGGGCTCACGTTCTGCTTTACAGCCAAGACGCCGAAGCGGACCGGGCGTTCTTTCGCGATATCCTGGGCTTCCGTTCCGTGGACGTTGGCGGGGGCTGGCTGATCTTCGCATTGCCGCCCTCTGAAATGGCCGTCCACCCGGCCGACCATCACGCCCTGGGGGCCGAGCTCTACCTGATGTGCGACGACTTGTCTTCGTTCGTCAAATCGCTCGCAACCAAGAACGTCGCCTCGACGCCGTTCACCGAAGCGGATTGGGGGACCGTGACGACCATTCTCCTGCCGAGCGGTGGCCGCCTAGGCGTATACCAGCCGAAACACCCTAGGCCCGTCTAAAGGGAGAGATGTTCCCCACGCTCGGCACAATAGATACTAAAATCTAAGATTAGGTCGAAAAGTCTCGTTCGATGGCACTGTTTTCCAGGACCTTCCGTGTCCTTGTGAGTTCGGCGTTTTCCGACTTCCCAGACGAACACGGTATTCTCTACGGCGGCGTGTTCCCCAAGCTTGGGGAGCTCTGCCGGCGCCACGGTTGGAGATTCCAGGCCGTCGACCTGAGCTCGAGCGCCAGCCTCCAGGACATCGCCCGTTGCAACACCCTCTCGCCACCGCCCATTTACATCTGTGCGGTGGGCGGCCGCTACGGCTACCGCCCCTTGCCCGAAACCATCCCAGCGGCCGAGTTCGCCGAGATCGAAAAGCGCGTTCCGAGCGGCGGCGCAGCTTTTCTCCACGAGTGGTACCGGCCGGACGCTAATGCCGTGCCGCCGGTCTCGGTTCTTCAGCGGCCCAGCGGCGTCTTCGCCCAGCCTGCGACCTGGGAGCGCTTCGTCGCCGCGCCTCTTCACGCGCTTCTGGTGGAGGCGGTGCGCGGTCTCGATCTGGCTCCCGAAGCGCGCCTGAAGTACGAGGCCTCGGCGACCGAGCAGGAGATCCAGGCTGCGCTGGCCGGCAAGGAGGGCGGCCCGGTCCACCTTTTCTGCTTTGCGCGTGCCTGGGCGGGCAGCTCGGCCGAGCCCGATGCGGACGCCCGCGCCCGGCTCGAAGCGCTCAGGCGGCGGTTGCGGCAGCGGCTCGGAACGAATTGCGTCGAGTACGCGGCGAAATCGCTGGGCGCCTTGGTCACCACCGCGACCGCCGCTCTGGCTCGCGTCATCCAGGCCGAGATCAAGCGTAAGGAGGCGCCCGCCGCGGGAGAAAGCGAGGATGCCGCCCACGAAGCGTTGGGGCGCGAGCGCGCGCGCTGCTTCACCGGGCGCGCCAAATCCGTCGAGCGGATTGCCCAATATCTGCACGGCGCCGACCCGCATCCGCTGGTCGTCGCGGGACCGCCGGGCTCGGGGAAGTCGGCGTTGCTGGCGCATTCGGTGGAGCGCTACCGGGCTCTGCGGCGCGAGGCGGCGGTGATCTACCGTGCGGCTGGCGCGACCGCGGAATCCGTAGATGGGCGCACCCTGCTCGCGGACGTCTGCCGGCGGCTGGGCCCGGCCGCTTTGGGGCCGGCCGGCTACGCGGACCTGATCGAGCAGCTCCCGGAGCGGCTGAAGGCCTCGGCCAGGCGTGCGCCCGTCGCCGTGGTCCTCGACGGGCTCGACCAGTGGGCGCCGCTCGACCAGGCGCGGGATTTGGACTGGCTACCGCCCGTCCTCCCCGCGGGCGTGCGTCTGCTCGTCTCGACGGCATCCGGCGAGTTGCTTTCGGGACTCCGCAAGAAGATTCCCGGTGAGAACATCGTCGAACTGGAGCCGATGACGGCCGAGGAAGGGAGCCGGCTGCTCGACCTCTGGCTCGGCGACGCCGGGCGCACGCTCTCGCCGGCCCAGCGGGCCCGAGTGCTGGAAGGCTTCCAGTTGTGCGCGCTGCCCCTCTATCTGAGGCTGTCTTTCGAGGAAGCGCGCCGGTGGCCATCGTACGCGCCCGTGAATGCCTCTTTGCCGGCCCCGGACATGGCCGGCCGGATGGACAGCCTGCTGGAGCGGCTCGCGGAGCGCCACGGCCGGCCGCTGGTGTCGCGTTGTCTCGGCTATCTGGCCGCGTCGCGCCAGGGACTGGCTGAAGACGAGCTCTTCGAGCTTCTCTCGCGCGATGGTCTGGTCACGCCAGCCACCTGGCCGCCTCTGCTCATGGACCTGTGGCCCTACCTGGCCGAGCGCGCGGCCGATGGCGTCACGCTGCTGGCCTTCGCTCACCGTGAGTTCGCGGAGGCGGTCGCGCAAGTGTTCCTGGCGGGGGACGATCGCCGGGCGCGGCACCAGGCCCTGGCAGCCTACTTCGAAGCGAGCGGCTATCCGGCGCGGCGCTGGTCCGAACTCGCGCGCCAGCAGGCGCTGGGCGGGCTGTGGACTCCGCTCGAGGCCACCCTCACAAGCTTCGACTTCGCCGAGGCCAAGGCGCGCGCGGGCCTGCTGCGCGACCTGGTCGACGACCACCGGATCGCGGAGGCCTGCTGGCACGCCAAGAAGGTGGGCCCGGCGCCCTGGCATGAGTGGAGCCGGTTTCTGGCGGCCGAGGCGCGCGCGCTCGAGGCTGGCTTCGGGAAGTATCCGCAGATCCTCTTCCAGCAGGCCTTCAACCACTCTCGCGAAGGGCGCGTGTCCCGCGCCGCGCAGGCTCTGGTCAAGCAGGGCCGAGAGCCACAGCAGCCCTGGCTCGAGCGCGTGAACCGGCCCGAGTTTCCGCCGGGGCGGGACTGCCTGGCGGCCTTCGAGGGCCACAGCGGGCCGGTGTCCTCGCTAGCGCTGGCCGCGAGCGGCGCGCTGGCCGTCTCGGGCGGGGTCGATGGCACACTGCGCGTGTGGAGGGTTTCGACGGGAGCCTGTCTGCGCACTCTGCGCGGGCACACCAGCGGCATCATGAACCTGGTGATCGCCGGCGCGGAGCAGGATCGCGCGGTCTCGGCGTCCTGGGACTCCAGCATTCGGGTGTGGGACCTCCATAGCGGGGAGTGCCTGCAAGTGATGGGCTCGGACGCGTGCCCGGTGGGTTCGCTGGCCGCGGTGGGGCCGGATAGGGTGGCCGCGGGCGCAGCCGACGGCAGCCTGCGCCTCTGGGAGCTCGCCAGCGGCAAGTGCCTGGCGACGTTCCGGGGTCACCGGGACCGCATCAACTCCATATTGGCGGTCCCCGGCGGTCGCATTGTCTCGGCGTCGGACGACGGCTCGATTCGCCTCTGGGGCGAGGACGGAAAAGGCTTGGGTGTGCTGACAGGCCACGGCGGCCCGGTCCTGCACCTGAGCTGGATCGCGGGAGCGCTCTCGGCGTCCTGCCGCAGCGGGAAGATCCTGATGTGGGATCTGGAATCCGGCAAGACGCGCGACATTCTGAGCGGGCACAGCGGCGCTGTCGCGGGCACCGCTCCCCTGGATTCCGCCCGCATGGTCTCCTGGTCCTACGACAACACCCTGCGCGTCTGGTCGCTGGTGGACGGGTCGCAGCTTCTGGTCCTGCGGCGCCACCAGGCGCCGGTCACGAGCGTCGCAGTGCTCGCGGACGGCCGGCTGCTCTCGGCGTCCCAGGATGGCACGCTGCGGCTCTGGGACTCCGGGGGCGAATCGCTGGGCGTGCTGGCAGGCCACCGCTCCTGGGTCACTAACGTTGCGGCCGGGGCGGCGGCGGTTATTTCCGCGAGCCGCGATGGAACCCTGAGAGTGTGGGACCCGGACGCCGTGAGCGGCGAAGGCGTGTCTCAGACCGTCGACACGCCCTCCGAGATCGGCCGTTCCCGGGAGCTCGCGGGGGTGTACGTGGTGGATGCCACGACCGCCATTTCCGTCACCAGCGAACCCGAGTGGTACCAGGTTTGGGATCTGGCGGAGGGCCGCTCCGTGCAGTCCGCTGCCGGGACCTCCGAGGCCGGCAAGCAGATTCGGGAGCGGATTCGCAGCTTCGCGGGCGGGCCCGGACCGTCCTATTGCGGCGGGCCCCGTTCCCGGTGGGGCTTTGCCATTAGAGGCGCCGCGGGAAAGCAAGACCAGCCTGCCCCCGGGCTGGCGCTGACCCGCGAACGGGGGCGGGAGGACGGGCTGTTCGACGATACGACCGGCGCGCTGGCCTTCTACCCGGTCGTCTGCCGCCCGTCTTCGTGGGCTTTCGAGTGCGAGTACGGGATCGCCTTTGACGCCCGCACCCGCGAGCCTCACGTCGTCAGAGCCCACCGCAACGGAGCCGTAGCCGAAGAGGCCTCCGCCCCATCCGGCGGCCTGCGATCGCTGATGCGCAAGCTTTGGGGACGCGGAGAGAACGTATGAACGGCCCCGAGATCGCGTGGTACGTCACGCGCCTGGCCCAGATCCCGTGCTCGCCGCTCACCGCCACCGGAGTTCTCGACGGCGGGGCCGGTGCGAGCGAGTGCCGCCGAATCGGCCTGGAGATCCATGGCCTGTACGGCCGCGAGGGCATGCTGGAAGTCTGGCAGTCCTACGGCGAATCTCTGGACACCGAGACCGCGGCCCAGATCGCGCGGGCGTGGATGGGCATCGGACAGTGGCAGTCTGACCCGGAGGCCTGAAACCCCTCCTCCGTGGGGTGTATACTCCTGACTGCAACGCTGCGTATCACTACTATGCACAAGCGGATCTTATTGGCGCTCGCCGGTTGTCTTGCCCTCTCAGCCGGTGCGGCAACGTTGGCCGGTGTCTCTATCCGCCAGATCACGTTCTCGTCGGAAGAGCAGGCGACCCGCGTTGTTATCGAGACCGTCGGCACGCTCCGGTACAGTTCGGCCCGCCTGCGCGATCCGGAACGCATCTATTTCGACCTCCAGGGCTCGAGCGCCACGGCAGGTACCCGGGTCATCGCGGTAGGCAGCAAGCTGCTGAAGCGGATCCGGGTATCCGAAAGAACACCGGGGGTCACGCGCATCGTTCTCGATGTCGAACCTGGAGTGGATTCCGCCGTCTCGCGACTGAGCGAGCCCGACCGCCTGGTCATCGATCTGCGCTTTGCCGGCAGCATTCCTGCGCCGCCGGCAGTGGCCGAGGCAGTGCCAGCTCGAACCCCAGCACCGGTCGCGACTCCGGCTCCGCCGTCCCCTGCCCCCGAGCCCCCTGCCCCGCCGGCGCCCGAGCCGGCAACGCCCCGGCCGGCGCCACAGCCGGAGGAAGTTCCAGCGGCACCGACCCCTCCGGCGCCTCCTCCTGCTCCGAGCGCTCCTGTCGTGGTCGAGGAAATCGTCGCCAAGGTCAATAACGAGATCGTCACGCGCAGCGAGATCGAGAAATATCGCCGCCTGTTGGCAGGCGAGATCGCGCACCAGCAGATGACGCCCGATCGCGCCCGGGAGGCCTTGAAGCGGGGGGAAACGGATCTGTTGCGGGATCGCATCGATCAGTTGCTGCTGGTGCAAAAGGCCAAGGAACTGGACATCAAGGTGGATCAGGATCTGAGCAAGCAAATGGCCCAGCTCCAGTTGAAGAGCGGGATCACGGATCCGGA
>DASWZN010000069.1:0-106194 GCA_036404435.1 Bryobacteraceae bacterium | reverse complement strand
GCGCCCCCGCCGATATCGTCCGAAGGCGATGCGTCGGCTGGAGCGAGGGGCTGCTGCGTCTTGGGGGGCGACGCCTCTGCCAACCTGGAGGCGGCGGCCCGGCTCGTTTCCGCAGGCGCCCTCAACTCCGAGACCTTCTTGGTCACGGTCTTGCCGTTCCACTCCAGTGTTACCTTGTCGTCCTCGACCGCCAGCAGGGTAAACTCGCCCACCTTCTCGCCAAAATGGATCCCTTGGCTGGGCTCGCCCGCCTTGGCGCTCATGATCGCCGTCTCGCCATCGCTCAGGTTCATGATGCCGTAATAGATCGGGAGGGGCGGCATCGGCGGCTCTTTGGGCGGCTCGACGACCACGGTCGGGTTCCGGTCGGCGCTGAACGGGCATTTCAGGGCCACCGCGCTGTACGCCGCCGCGGTGACGCCGGGGACGGCCGGTAGTGGGGAGTAAGGCGGCGGCGGAAGCTGCTTCAGCGCTTGGCTGAACATCACCTCGGACCGCTTGCGCGCCTCGGTCCAGCGGTCCCGCGCCTGAACCACGAGCACGCAGACGATGACTGCCAGCGCAAAATCGAGTAACAGCAGCTTCTTCGTCAAAACCGGGCGCTCCCTTTCTTGTCCGGCACGAGCCGGCGCGGGATCACCCCGGAAACGAGCATGCGGACCGAAATGGTCTTCTGCTTGGCGTCGTGAGCGCTGATGTGCATCTCGTCCGTGGTGATCGCCTCGGGCCGGTTCGCCAAGTCGGCGAGCAGGTTCAGCAACTCCTCGATGTGGCAGGTGAATTGAATGCCCACGTGCACTTCCGCGTACTCGCCGAACTGGGAAGCGGGCTGGAACTCGACCCCGCTGAGCTCGACCGGCGGCGTCTGCTCGCGGGCCGTACGGCGCACCAGGTCGAGCAACAGAGCCTGCGCCTGCGCGGCGGTCCCGGCCTGGATGATGCCCTTCTCGCGTTGTGCCAGTTCGGCCGAAACCTGCTTCAGCACCTGCTGCTTCCCGTCCACCGTCGCCGCTTGCTGGCGCACCCGCGCCAGACGCTTCTCGGCGGCGGGGATGTTGTCCGATTGGGCGGCCGCGGGGGCGGCGCCGCCGCCGGCGAACAGGTAGATCGCAACGAGGGCAGCCACCGCGGCGCACGCGCCCAAAATGGCTAGCGCCCGCCTGTCGCGCCGATTGAGACTCACTGCGGCACTCCCTTGCGGGCCGCGCGGATCCGGAACATCTCCATCTTGCCGCTGGGGGTAAGCGGGATGGTGAACTCCGAACCCTGAAACAGCGGCGAGTTGTCGAACATCTTCAGCAGCGGCTCGGCGCGTTCGGCGCTTCCGGTCAGCGTGATGGAATCCTGCGCCATTTCGAGGGAGCTTAGGTAGGCGGGCGGTTCCAGCAGCTTGTTCACTTCCGCCAAGGCATCGAGCGCACTCTTGGAGCGGCGGCGGAAGTCGTCCAGTTGCCGGGCCCGGGCGCGCGTCGCGTCGATAGCATGGTCGATCTGGCCCGCCTTGCCCGCCAGCGGTTGGAGCCGGACCGTCTCCTTCTCGAGAGCGCGCAGATATTCGCGATCTTTGACCGGCGAGATCGAGGCCAGCGCCCCCACCGACAACAGGGCGGCGGCCGCCAGGACTACCGTAGGCACGTACATCGCGCGCGCGTTCGAGCTGCGGTTCTCGGGCGGCAGCAGGTTGATGGGCAGCGCCAGCCGGGGGCACGCCCCGGCCAGCGCCGCCGCGTACGCCAGTGCGTTGCGGGAGAAATCGTAGTCGGGGGGGGCGCCCGCGGGGCTCGGCAGCAGCGCGGCGGCGTCCACTGGCTCCAGGCCGGAATCGAGGCGCAGCTCAGCGGTGGCGAGGCCCGCGGCCCGGTCCCGCGGCAAATCGAAGGCTGCGGAAAACACCGGCCGGGCTTCGCTCTCGCCGTAAGCTTCCAGGCCGTCGCCGGCCGGGAGGAAGGTCAGAAAGCCGCCCGCCGGCGGCCGCGCCAAAAGCCGGGAGGCCGAGTAGAGGACTGCGGCTGAGAAAGTGAACGCGGCGACCTTGATTCCGGCTTCCGCGAACAGGCCGAAGTAGCGCTCCAATGTTTCTTTACGCGTGATGGCGACCAGCACCGCTCCGCTGCGGCCAAGCCGGGTCCAGGCATAGGCCGCCTGCTCCTCCGCAAACGGGTGCATCGAATCGATCTGGAACTCAATGGCAGGGGCGATGTCCTGGTCCCGGACGCCAGGCAGCATCAGCAGCCTCACGATGACGTCGCGCCGGGGCAAAAGCACTGTGGCCGCCAGATGGCTGGCGCCGGTGCGCTTGAGGAAATCCGCGCACACCGCACCCCAGCCGGCCGCAGTCCGCTCGCGGAAACCGTTGATGGTGGCCGCCCCCAGCAGACGGGCTCCGGTCGGCCTCAACCGCACCGCAGCCACGCGCAGCACATCGTCTTCGATCTCGATGCCCACGCCCGTACCGACGGCGAGCAGTCTTCGCAGCTCTGGAAAGTCCAGATTCATTGCACCCACACGTTGTCGTACCAGCGCAGGATATGGTAAGGCTCTTTGAACTTCGACCGGTCGAGCAGCTTGATGAGCGCGGCTACGGACCGGCGGGCGTCGGAAAGCGTCCCGTCCGCCTGGCGGCACTGCGCCGTGGCCCGCAACGTAAAGATCGAACCGCGGAGGATGCCGACGCGTTGCATCCCCGGGACACCCTGGCCGAGCGCATTCAACTGCTCGGGGCCCAGGATCGGGACCTGCTGCCGGAGCCCTACAATCGCGGAAACGGCGTCGGGAGGCACTCCTACGGCCGCCAGCACCGCCGGATCGGCGGTCACGTCCACCGCACCCTCGGACCCATAGACGGAAAGGCAGTCCCGGAGGCCGTGGCGCCACACCAGGCGCCCCTGCGCGTCCCGCTCGTAAGTGCCATAGAACAGTTCCGACGTCATGCCATTGACCAGCAGCAGTTCCTCGATCTCTTCAAAGGACGCATGGCGGGGGCGGAAAGACGAAGTTCCGGGGAGAGAAAGCTGGTCCGGGGGCGCGATCAGCGGAGAGCGCCAATCGACGATCCCCAGGGCGATCGCGCGGGCCCTCTCCGGCGCCGCTCCGACCGCCGAGGCAAGACTGTAAAGCTGTTCTAGGGGCGCCGAATTGACGTTCAGCTTAGATGTCTCCGGAATCACTTCGACCACGGCACGCCCGGTTGGAAACTCGAGCCGCATGACGGGGCCCCCGTCGTAATATCGCGAGGTTCCGTCGGGATTCCGGTAGACCGGCCCCCACTGGATGTACAACAAGGCACGCTCGATCGCCCCCGTGGCCAAGTAGTACGCCTTGAGGCCGTCGGTGGCGTTCGATACCCGGCCGACCTCCGAGCGGACCGTACTCGCCACCGTGAAGGCAATGGCCGAAAGCGCGGCCACCAGCCACAGTACGGCGATCAGCGCGCTTCCCCTCCCCTTACTGGACATAGGGCTCATAGGGCTGCCGGTTCACCCGCGTCGGCACCGTGATGGTCGCCAGTGGCAGGCGCGCGGGGTCGGGAGCAAGAGGGGCCATGTCGATCTCGACCGCCGTGGGCCATCGCCCCGGCGGCCACACTGGGAGCCACTGCTCGCCAATAGGTGGCGGCTGGAAATCGCGGAAACGGAAGCGGCAGTACGCCAGCTTGTCGGCCAGCACAAACGAGCCCGGGCCCACTTGGATCGGCCGGAACACCGCCATCACGGCGCCCGTGTCCGGATCCTGTACGCTGCCCGTGCAGGTGGCGCCGGCCTGCTGCGGGCTGTAGACCAGCTCGTTGACCACGAGGCGCACTCCCACGCCCAGGTCGCCCGGAATCACCTGGAACTCCAGGATGCGCGGCATGCCACGCGAGGCTTCCTGGAGAGAGTAGCTGGAAACGAAGCGCATGGAGTCCGGCCGGCCCTCGAAGTACATGAGCCGTTCGGGCGGCCGGTCGGCGTCGGACACGCAGTTCGCCACGACTGGAATCAAGTTCTCGATCTCGCTGCGCATGATGCGCTCGACGCTCGCCACGCGGCGGTTCGCCATCAGCTTGGCGTTGGCCTTGTCCATGGCGTTGAGGCCGACCCGCAGCGTCATGAGCAGTCCCAGCGAGAGCAGGCTCAGCAGCGTGATCGCGACCAGCAGTTCGATCAGCGTCACACCTTTCTGTTCCGAAGCCGAGCCGCGACCGTCAGGGAGCAGTGTGCCGTTCATGGCTGGGCCTCCGCCACCGGGAGCATGCCCACCCGGTAGCCCTCCAACGCCAGCGTCCGCCGGCGGCCTTCCGGCCCCCACCACACCTGCAATTCGAGCCGCTCCAGGATCTCGCTGCCGGGGGGCGCGTTGGGCGGGACCTCGAAGGGCGTGAGCCGCGCGCTCCAGCCGGCCTCCGTGTTCCCGGCGGCCGCCGGGTCGAAGACACCTCGGATGACTCCCAGGTTCGGCAGCCGGGGATCGAGCAGCAGCTCGTCCATCTTCTCGTGCGCCAGGAGGGCGGCGCGGTCGTAGTCGGTCAGGCGCGAGGCGTTCCTGAGCGAGGCCGAAAGATTGGCCATCAGGCCCACCACGGCGATTCCCATGATCGCCGTGGCGACCAGCATCTCGAGCAGTGTAAAACCGCGCCGCCTCATTTGCTCTGGACTTGCTCGACTTGTGGGACGCCCGTGATGGGGTCCACGCGCACGATCCGGTGCGCATTGCGTGCATTGGCGAGTTCGATTCCGACCCGCGGGACGGCGCCCCCGGGGAACAGCAGGAACTGGCGCGGGCCGTCCTCGCCCGCCTCCATCTCCGGCAAGACCTTCACGATCGAGATGCCCTGCGGCAACTCGTACTTCTTCTCGAATCCCGGTTCGGCCGAGTGCATCACGAGCGTCTTCTGCGCCGGGATGACGGTGATCTCGACCGCCTGCTCGCGCCGCTCCGCCCGGTTGAGCGCCTCGTTGAAGAAGTTGACCACTCCGCCGGCCGCCTGGTTGAGCCGCAGCGTGTCGATGCCCGAGGAAAACGCGGGGAAGGTGATGCCGGCGATCAGCGCGATCAGCCCCACCACGATCATCATCTCGATCAGCGTCACGCCGGCTGGTGGCGCGCGTTTTAGCCTGCCGGCCCGCCTCACTGCGCCTTCCAGCTCACAATGTCGGCGTTGATGCCGTCGCCTCCCGGCTGCCCGTCCGCGCCGTAGGAGATGATTTCCGGCTCCTCGCCCTGCTCGCTCGGGTAGTGGTAAACGTAGGGATTGCCCCACGGATCGTTGGGAAGCTCGCGTTCCAGGTAGGGCCCTTGCCAGTTGTTCACGCCGGCCGGCGCCGTGCGCAGCGACTGCAATCCCTGCTCGGTGGTGGGGAACTGCCCCGTATCCATCTTGTATGTCGTCAGCGCGGACATCAGTGTGCTGATTTGGGCGCGCGCCGCCGTCACGCGGGCCTTGTCGGCCTGTTTCCACATCCTCAGCCCGACCAGTCCCGCGAACAGCGCGATGATCGTCACCACCACCAGCATCTCGATCAGGGTGACGCCCGCCTGGTTCGCTCTTCTGCGCTTTCTCATGGTTACACCGCCACTTCGTTGATGCTGGTGATCGCCAGCAACATGCTCAGGATCAGCGCGCCGATGAAGATGCCCATCACGAGAATGATCATCGGCTCGAACAACGCCGTAAAACGCCGGATCGCCGCGCGCGTATCGGCTTCGTAAATATCCGCCATGCGCTCGAACATCTGGTCGAGGCGTCCGGTCTCCTCGCCCACGCTCAGCAGGTGGCTCGCCAGGGGCGGAAATTCGCCCGTCCGCCGCAGCGGCGCGGCCAGCCCCTCCCCACGCTTAACGCCTTGCGCAACCGCTTCGAGGGAGCGCGCGATGCGGGTGTTGTTCAGGATGGCGGCGGCAATACCGAGCGATTGTACCAAGGGAACGCTGTTAGCCACCAGCGTCTCCATGGCGCGCGCGAAACGGGAGGTCTCGGCCTTGCGCAACGCGTCTCCCAGCACCGGCACTTTCAACCGGAACGAGTCCCACCACAGCCGCCCGGCCGCGCTGCGCACATACGAATAGAACCCCACACCCGCCGCGGCCGTCGCCAGCAGGCCGATCCACCCATAGGCCCTCACGAAGGCGCTGGTCGAGATCAGGATCTGGGTCGGCAGAGGCATCCGCATGCGCGATTCCTGGAACATCTGCGCAAAGCGCGGCACCACGAAGTTCATCAGGATCATGATGGACGCGAAGCCGACCATCATCAGCAGCCCCGGGTAGATCATGGCGGAGATGATGTATCCGCGCAAGTCGTCGCGGGTGCGCTCGAACTCCGTCAGGCGCTTGAAGACGGGCCCCAGGGCGCCGCTCGCCTCCCCCGCCCGGATGATGTTGATGTAGAGTTTCGAGAAATACTCGGGGTGCGCGCCCATGCTGTCGGCCAGCGAGCGCCCCCCTTTCAGAATCCGCAGCACATCCTGGACCACGAAGGTGAAGCTGGCGTGTTCGGTCAGCTCGGCGGTGATCGAAAGAGCGCGGTCAAGCGGCACGCCGGCGTTCAACAACGTAGAGAGCTCCTGCGTGAAGAACAGAACGTCGCGCCGCTTGCCGCGGGTGAAGGATGGCAGCTTCAGTTGGAAACCTTTTTTCGGCGCGAGTCCCACGTACACCGGGATCAGGCCCTGGCTGCTCAGCTCGCGCGCCACGGCCTTCTCGGTCTCTCCATGCAGGATGCCGGCGCGGACCTTGCCGTCCGGCGCCACTGCCTGGAAGTGATAACCTTCTGCCATTAGAACTCCTGGGTCACCCGCAGCACTTCGTCTGCCGAGGTGACGCCCTGAGACACTTTCATCCAGCCGTCTTCGCGCAGCGTGCGCATGCCGTGGCGCCGCGCCGCGGTGGTTAAAGTGGCCGCGTCGGACTTTGCCAGAATCAGGCCGCGCAGGTCGTCGTTCAGCTCCATCAGCTCGAAGATGCCGACCCGGCCCGTATAGCCGGAGTTGTTGCAACGCTCGCAGCCGGCGCCACGAAAGCACGCCACCGGCTTCCCGTCGTAGGCGGTGCGCGTGCCGGCGGGCTGCTTGCAGTGCGGGCAGATGAGGCGCACCAGCCGCTGCGCCAGCACCGCCACCACCGTCGAGCTGATCAGGTACTCCTCCACGCCCATGTCCACCAGGCGCGTGATGGCCGAGGGGGCGTCGTTGGTGTGCAGAGTGGAATAGACGAAGTGGCCGGTGAGCGCCGCCCGGATGGCGATGTCCGCGGTCTCGCGGTCGCGGATCTCGCCAACCATGATCACGTCCGGGTCCTGGCGCACGATGTGCCGCAGCCCCGAAGAGAACGTCAGCCCGATCTGCGTATTGACGTGGATCTGGTTGATCCCGTCCATCTGGTACTCCACCGGGTCCTCGATGGTGATGATTTTCTTGTCGGGCAGGTTGATGCGCTTGAGCGCCGCGTAGAGCGTGGTCGACTTCCCGCTGCCGGTGGGTCCTGTGACCAGCAGAATGCCGTGGGGGAGCGAGGTGTAGTGCTCCATGCGGCTCAGCATGTGCTCGTCGAAGCCCAGCCGGTAAAGGTCGTAGAAGTCGCCCGCCGAGCGGTCGAGCAGGCGCATGACGACGCTCTCGCCGTACAGCGTGGGCAGCGTAGAAACGCGCAGATCCACCTCGCGGCCCATCACTTTGATCTTGATGCGGCCGTCCTGCGGCAGCCGGCGCTCGGCGATATTGAGCTTGGCCATCAGCTTCACGCGCGAGATGATGGCAGCCTTTAATTCCCGCGGCGGAGGCTCCTGGTTGTAGAGCACTCCGTCCACGCGGTAGCGGACGCGGAACTCTTTCTCGAAGGGCTCGATGTGAATGTCGCTGGAGCGCTTCTCGGCGGCCTGCGCGATCATGGTGTTGACCAGGCGGATCACCGGCGCTTCGCTGGCCATATCGCGGAGCTGCTCGAGGTCCTCCTCCGCGGTTCCGGTGCGCGCCTCGCTCTCGGAGGCCTCTTGCTCCCGCTCGCCGTAAAACTTGTCGATGGCGTCCAGGATCTCCGCCTCGGGGGCCAGGACCGCTTCCACCTTCAGGCCGGTGAAGCCGCGCACGGCCGAGAGGGTCTCGAAGTCGAGCGGATCCGCCATGGCGATGGTGAGCGTGGAGTCCGCTGCGGCGTAGGGCAGAAACCGGCACTGGCGCATGAAACGCGGGGCCAGGCCCTCCGTCTCCGGGATGGAGGGAGGCGGGCCATCGAACGTCACTACAGGAATCCCCAACTGCTCGGAGAGCGCGGCGAGCACGTCGCGCGCGGCCACGAACCCGAGTTCGATCAGCACCTTGCCGATCTTCTCCCCGCGCTCCTTCTGCATATCGAGCGCGCGTTCGAGGTCCTCGGGCCCGATCAACTGCCGCGCCACGAGCATTTCGCCGAGGCGCATCTAGATCTCCCAGGCCGTGATCGCGGCGTCGAGCTTCTCCCGGTCGATGCGGCCGGCCTTGAAGTCGGCGAGCGCCTGCCGCGGCGCTTCGATGACGATCTGGTTCGGCATGCCGCTATGGTCCTCGAAGTACTGGTAGAAGAGCGTCATCGCGTAAACGATCCGTTCCCCCGGCGGCACCTGGTCGAGCGAACCCCCGGCGTCGATCAGCGCCTGGCGCATCCAATTGCGCACGAACGTCAACCGTTGCCGCTTCTTCTCCTTCAGTTGGACGAGTTTCTGGCCGGTGAGCGGCGGGCTCATGGGAGTCATCATCGTAACCACCAGGTTGACCTCCGTGGTGAACACCACGCCATAACCAGGCAGGTAGACGGCGCGCGTGAACCCTAGCAGGTCGACCGGGTCGGTGACATCCCAGGAGCGTATGGCGCCATCCGTGCTCTTCTCGACGCCGGCCAGCGCCTCGCGCGTGACGCGGGGCTTGTCGGCGGCTGGCTTGTCGGCGGCCGCAAGAACGGACGCGAGTGCAAGAACGATAAGGATAGACTTCACGGCCGGCCTCCATATTCGGCGCTCGCCATGAGCAGTCCGTTGTACCTCTTCTGCAGCAGCGTTACCGTTTCCTCGAACGCCACGCGATCGGCGCGGCGCTGAAACTCGATATCCCGGCGCGCAGCCTCCACCAGATCCGCGGTCTTCCGCGCCTGCCGCGCTTCGCTTTCGGCGACCGCGGCCCGCACGGCGGCATCGACACGGCTGGCGCTCCCGGCGCGGATACTCGCCTCGATGGCAGCCGCTTCGACGGCAGGGCGAGGGACCACCACCACCGGCCGCGCGAAGGCATGCACCAGGATCGCAATCGCCAGCAGCGCCGCCGAGGCGAATCCCAGGCGAGGCGCCGAATTCCACCACACCTGCCACCAGCGCGGCTCGAAAACCCGGTCCGAGACGACGAAAGCGATGCGGCGGGGCGGTTCCTCCTCGCGCAGCGAGTGCAGCGCCGCCTCGGTCAGCCGCAGCCGGTCCAGTTCTTCGGCGCACCCCCGACAACTTTCCACATGGGTGCGAACCCGGGCGCATTCCGCCTCGCCGAGTTCGCCGAAAAGGTAGTCTTTGAGATCGAAAGGAGAGCAGCTCATTGGACACCCCGCGACGCGATTGGAGCCAGAGCCTCTTTGAGGACGTCGAGCGCCGTGTACAGCCTCGACTTCACCGTCGAGACCGGGCAGTCCAGCGCCTCCGCGATTTCCTCGAACTTGAACCCTTCGTAGACCTTCAGAACAACGGCTTCGCGCTGGTCCGCGGAAAGGCGGCCGAGCGCCGCTTCGACGGCCACCGAAAGCTCCGCCGGATACATCCGGAAGCGGGACGGCGACGGAGCGGATTCGGCGGGAAGCTCGTCCTCCGGGTGTCGGCCGCGGAAAAACGAGAACGCCTCGTTGTGGGCGATGCGAAACAGCCACGGGCCGAATCGTTCCGGATCTTCGAGCTTCCCGAGATTCTGATAAGCCTTCAAGAACACGTCCTGGCTCAAGTCGAGAGCGTCCTCCCGGCTGCGGACGAGGCGCAACAGATAGTTGAACACGCGCTTCTCCCACCGGGACACGAGGAGGTTAAAAGCCTCCACGTCCTTGCCGCGGGCACGCGCGATCAGGTCGCGGTCCTCGACCTCGCGGAAGATCAACTCTTCGGCTCCTTCTCAATGACGCTCGCGGGGCGAAAAAAGTCTTCGCGCCGCCGGCCCGCCCCGGCCGGGGCGTAACTCCATAGTGTAACCGCGCAGTGGGGGCTGGATTGGGCAGGCTCGCGGGAAAACACCGCACGCTCGCGGGGACCGTGAGAGAATCCGGGGGCGCCCCAGGTTAGCGGCGCCGAGTAATCGGCATGCGGACAAACCTGGGCGTGCCCCCGGATTCTCTCACGGTCCCGTCGGCAAGCGGCGGCGAAAAGGGGACTAGTCGGGGCGGACCCGCCGTGTTCGTTTCCAGGCCAGCAGCGCGCTCATGCCCGCGCCGAGGAGCGGCAGCGTCGCCGGCTCTGGAACGCCCGTCGTCTGGTTCACCACCACCGTGAAGTCGGCCGAACCCAGGATGTCCTGCGAGTCCGGCCCTGCGCCGCCCAGCAACGTGAAGGTGCCAGTGTAGGTCCCCGGGGCGAAGGAACCGAGGATCGCGATGTTAAACAGGCCGATGTCCCCCGAGGTCCCAGACGCCCCGAGAAAGAGGGGAGCGTTGTTAAAGAACGGGCTGTCGTCGATCGCGCTGGCGTCGGGGAGCGTGGAATCGAAGCTGTCGGCGTTCAGATACACGACGGAGCCGGTGGTATTGGTGAGCGTCCCGGAGAATTGCAGCACATCACCCGACGTGCCGCTGAGCATCGGGGAGTCCAGCGAGATGTCGATGGCATCGGCCCGAGCCGACCATGCGGCCGCCAGGACCATGGCAAGAATCGGAATGAAGTTCTTCACGAAGAATCTCCTGAGCAAGGATCAAGGCAACATGGTGCGCGACGAAGAGCCAAAGCTGCCGGCATAGCAGGAGCCCATACCACACTGGGAGAAATAGGTCCCATTCATGGTCAGCACCACCGTCGCGCCGGACACGCCCGTCGAGCCGGGAAAGATCACCGTGTAGTGTGCGGCAGCCCCCGGGAGGATCGCAGCCGTAGTCCCCCCCGCAACCGAGAGCGGGGATGAGGATCCGAGCCGGCACGTGCCGAGCGCGACGAAGGGCCCGCCTGTTACAGCGCTCGGCTGGCCGCCGGTGTTGGTCACCGACACCGCCACTGCGATGTTGTTGCTCGAGTCCCGGCTGAGGGTCCGCGTGACCACGAATCCGGGCGCGCCGGTCTGCGTTCCCGGCGCCACGTTCACTATGGCCGTGGCGGAAGTGGACGAGTAGTTGACCGTGTCGTTGGGATTGAAGACCACCGAAAGCGTATTCGCTCCCACCGGCAACACCGTGCCGGCCGGCGGCGTGTAAGTAAAGATGCCCGTGACGCTGGCCGTCGCGTCAAGCTGCCCGGAGCCGAGCGCCGAGCCGAAGGTGAGGTCAGCCGGGTTCGCCCACGTGATCGCGGGCACGGCATTCGAGATGACCAGCGACTTTGTCGCGTCGCTGCTGCCGGCGATCCCGCTGGCACCGCTGTAGACCGCATTGATGGAATAGCTGCCCGCCGGGGTAGCACCGCCAATCGTGAGGACCGCGCTGGCGCTGCCACCCGTCACCGTTCCGGAAACCACGGTTCCGATCCCCGTCACGGTGAACGACACCGTGCCGGCGTTCACGGGGCCGCCGGGGGTGGTTACCGTGGCGGTGAGCGTGACGTTCTGGTCGTTCCTGCTGTACGTCGCCGTCGCGCTGGATGCTGTAACCGACGAGGTCCCCAGCGCTTGGATCACCGTCGAATCGCTGGTGGCTCCGAGCTGGATGCCGGCCTCCGCCACGCTGGCCCGATTCACCTGCGGCGAGGCAGCGCCGGCCGCGACACTCACCGTCACGGTGATGGCCGGATAGCTGGCGCCCGCGGCCAGCGCGTCGCTGCGCGTGCAGGTGTTCTTGCCGGCGGGACAGGTCCACCCCGTCCCCGACATCGAAACCAGCGTAAGACCGGACGGGACGTTCTCGGTCACTGTCACTGTCCCGCTGGTGGCCGGCGCATTGGCCGCATTCGTCACCGTCAAAGTGTACGTCGCATTCTGCTGGCCGGGCTGGAAGTTCCCACTGTGAGCCGAGACGATGGTCAGCACCGGCGTCAACAGGTAGTCCACGTAGTTCGCACTGGTCGCGACGAGCAGGCCGGAATCGTTGATGTGGCTGACGTTATGGAAGTTCACGCCCAGCGCCGGATCGACCAGCGTGTTCACATCGGACATGACACCATTGCTGTAAACATAGCCGTGCCAATTCCCGTCGCTCCCCAATGCCTCGCCACCAACCTGACCCCAGCTATTGATGGTCTGCGGTTGATTCCAGTTGCTCCCATTCGGCGCAGTCGCGAACGCCTTCAGATAGACATACGTCCCGGCGGTGTAAATGAACCCGATCTCATCCGCGGTCGAGTCCAGGAGATAGCCCACCACCTGGCCATTGTCGTTGATGGCATTCGCGGTGCCTCCATAGCCCGAATAGGCGCTCGCGGCGGTCAGGTCGGTCTTCGCGCTCGTCCTGCCGTTGTAAAGAAACGCGTATCGATAAGCGCCGCCCACTCCCCCGACCACTTGGCCGCTATTGTTCATCGCATTCACGGAACTGCAGTTGTTGGCGCACGGCGAGAACATGTTGGTGAACGTGCCGTCGCTGTAGAACCAGCCGTAGGCGCCGGTGAGGCCGTTGTAGTTGTTGGCGATGCCGTAGATCTCGCCGCTCGCGTCGATGCCCATAGCCTGAGTGTTTCTGCTGGTATCCGTGGCCCCCAGTACGGTGAGCGTTCCGCCGCTGTAAACAAATGCGCGCGTGAGACGGTCCTGGGGAGTGAGCCCGTTGGGGTTTTGGATGAAGCCGACAACCTGGCCGCGGTCATTGATGCCGTTCGCCGAACTGCGGTAACTGATGCCGTCCGCAGTGTCGTCGGGCGTCAAGTCGACCAGCCCGCCCGTGTACAGGAAGGCATGCTCCTCGCCGTTGGCGTAATACGCATAGCCGGCCACTTGGCCCAAATTATTGAGCCCGTTGGCGCCGCTCCACCCGGGGCCCCCGAAAGTGCCCAGATCGGCCATCGTCCCGCCGTTGTACAGAAATGGATGGCGCGTGCTGTCACTCGCGCCGATGTCCGACCACCCGGCGGCCTGCCCCTGGTTGTTGAGCGCGTTCACCGCGCTGTATTCACTGTTCGCGGCCAGGGTGAGCGGTCTGACGGTATACATCACCTGGGCGCTCATTACCGGAGCCAGAACACCGGTGAGCAAGACAAGACTTCGGAGCCGTTTCATGATTCCTCCACCGAGACCTCAGCGAAAAACCCTAGTACAAGCTGTCAGTCTGCACCGGGAGCGTTCGTTTGCCAAGCTAGAAGCCGTCACTAACACGTTAGATTCATTGATTCTTAAAGTCTTAGGCCCACCTGGCCATTGCGTGTTAAACTGATGCGAATCTCCGCCATGGGATGGTTCCGGCCAGGCCCGAACGGGGCGGCGCGCGAGCCCGCCGGGGTCGAGGACTCCCCCTGTGACCCGGCTTCCGTGCGCCAGCACCTCGACAAAGTTCTCGCCTCGCGGGAGTTCGCCGCGGCTCGCCGCATCCAACAGTTCCTCGCCTTCATCGTGGACCAGGCCGTCAACGGCGCCGACGGAATCAAAGAGACCGAGGTGGCGATACGCGTCTTTAACCGAGGGCCGTCGTTCGACCCCAGCGGCGATTCCGTCGTCCGCGTGGCCGCCAGCAGCCTCAGGAGCCGGCTTCGGGACTACTACGCTGGCGCGGGCCGCGACGA
Source organism: Bryobacteraceae bacterium (assembly GCA_036404435.1). GTDB lineage: Bacteria > Acidobacteriota > Terriglobia > Bryobacterales > Bryobacteraceae > DASWZN01. Next base: position 92,372 of record DASWZN010000069.1, on the reverse strand, counting down.
CGCTATTCTCATCGAGGTTCCCAAAGGGAGCTACGTCCCGGTCTTCCGGCGACGGCAACCCGCGGAGGGAGGTCAGGCCGCGCGCCGACCGAGCCACCCCTGGCGGCTCGTGGCTGCAATTACGGCCATTGCAATCGTTGCCGCGGCCTGCTGGGCGGTGCTGGCGTGGCGGAACAACGCCGAAGCCTCTATCGCGATCCTGCCCTTTTTGAATCTGACCGGCACGCCCGAAAAAGAGTACTTCACGGAGGGCTTCGTCGAGGAGTTGACCACTTCGCTGGCGCAGGTGAAGGGTTTGCAGGTAGCGGCGCGCAGCTCGGCGTTTCAGTTCCGGGGAAAGAGCCCGGACATCCGCGCCGCCGGACGGCAGCTCGGGGTCAACACCGTGCTGGAAGGAAGCGTGAGCAGCGCCGGCAAGACGATCCGGATCAGCGCTCAGCTTATCAAGGTCGCCGACGGATTCCACCTCTGGTCCCACACCTACGAAGGCGAGGGCAGGGATGTGTTCGCCATCCAGAGCGATCTGGTCACTCAGATCGCCCGGGCGTTACAACTCCGCGGCGGGGCTAGGCTGCAAGCAGTGCGCGCGGCGCCCGGCCTGGAAGCCTACGACCTGTACCTCAAGGGACTGTATTTCCGGGACAAGGTGACGCCGGAGGACCTCCGCACGAGCATTCGATATCTGGAACAGGCCGTCCAAAAGGACCCCGACTACGCACCCGCCTACGCCGCGCTGGCCGACGTCTACGCTACGGTCGCCTACCACGAGGTTGTTCCCGAGAAGGAGGCCATCGCCAAGGCGAAAGCTGCGGCCTCCAAAGCCCTCGATCTTGACGGATCGCTGGCCGAGGCACACGCTCTGTTTGCCTGGATTCAGTGCTTTTACGATTGGGACTGGGCGGCCGGCGAGCAGGGGCTGCGGCGCGCCCTGGAACTCAACCCCAACTCTGCCCGGGCGCACGACTGGCACTCGGAGGCGCTGCTCCTGGCGGGGCGGTTCGACCAGGCGCTCGCGGAAGCGCGGCGGGCGTTGGCTCTGGACCCTCTCAACTACCGGGTGAGCGCGAACATGAGCGTGATTCTCTACTGCGCGCACCGTTACGACGAGGCGATCCGGCAAGCCCGCCAGGCCCTCGAGATCAACCCTCACTATTACCAGGCGCATACGATAGTGGGGGCGAGCCTGGCGCAGAAGCGGATGTACCCCGAAGCGGCCGCGGCCCTTGGGGCGGCGCTCGCCGATTACCCGCGGGACCCCGAAGCTACGGCCCTGCTGGCCGCCGTTCAAGTCGCGCTCGGCAGGCGGGACGAGGCTCTCGAGTTGATGGCCGCACTGGAGCGCAGCGAGCCGAGGCCCTACTATTACCTGGCCTTCCTGCACGCCGTGTTCGGCGACAAGGACCGGGCTTTTGACGCGCTCGACAAGGCCTACGCGCAGCGCACCAGCGATATGCCCTTCCTGAATGTGGACCCGGCCTTCGACAGCCTTCGCCAGGATCCCCGCTTCGAAACCCTAAGGAAGGGGATGGGCTGGAAGAAGTAAGGGCGGGTTTCCGGTGCGACAAGCACCCTCAGGCGATGGGAGATTTGCTGAACTTTGTTACCGACCCTGATCTTAGCTGAGGCAGGAGCCGGAGGGGCAATGGGTTGCTGCTGTGCCAGCGCAAACGGAAGCACGCTCAGTAACCACGCACAACTCAAAGTGGATGGACTCCGCAGGGCCCGCCTACTGCCGCGCCCCGGCATAGTAGCCCTTGCGAGCCTGCACCGTAAGCTTGTGCGAATCCTTTAGCTTCACCTTCAGCTCGTGGAAGCTGCCGTCGGCCTTCGCCTCGCCGGGCGAAAACCCGAGGACATAGAACGCCTCCGGCGTCGCCAGCTTGCGGAACCCCGTGTCGAGGTCGTTACCCGCCGCTACGTAGGTGCCGCCCGTTCCATGGGCCAGCTCCGTCAGAGTCACAGGGTCGGAGGGCGGCGGCACGTACTGCTGTGGCATCCTCGGCATCCGGTCGCTCGAGGGATCGAAGGACCCGATCGCGGCTCCGCCGGCCCCACCCGCATCCAAGGCATCGATCCTCACCTTCGAACGGATCGCCGCGTCGATCACCTGCGCCTCCTCGGCGGTTCGGTCGTGGCCCACGGCGAACCCCGGCGAGATGAGAATGACGCTCCGCTGGCCGGCCACCAGCGCCATCCGGCGGACCACCGAGGCCAGCACGACAAGCTGCAACACCTCCGTTCGCGCCACGCGGCAGACCCCCGGAGCATGGAAGGAGATCTGTGCCACCGCTTCCTGCAATTTCGCCCGGTCATCCGTCAGATCCAGCAGAACCCGGCAGGAGGTGGTGACCACCGATGCCCGGTCCCCCGGCTGCAGGGCCGCCAGTTGTTTCGTCGCGGCATCGCGGATGCGCGTGAGATCGGCGGAGTCCCGAATCGAAACGTCGTCGAACAGAAAGGCGACGAAACGTTCGGGAATTACCACGCCGCCCGCCGGGCCCGCTCCCGCCTGCGACCTGTCGGGCGCAGTCTGCTCGCCCGGCCTGGTTTCCGCGAAGGATACGATGTCCTGGAGCTTGCCCCGGTCGAAAAGCTGGAAGTCCTCCTTGTGGAGGCCTTTCACCGCGTGTCCGTCGCGGTCGCGCACGACCACCGGCACCTGCACCAGGTTCACGCCGGATTGAAAGGTCGGAGTATCGCCGTCCGGCGCCTGCGCCGGCTCTTGCGCCATCGCCGCGAGCGCCAAGCCCAGGAAGAGAACCACCCTCGCACCAGTGCCAACCACAATCACTGCCGTGGCCCGGCGATGTAGCCTTTGCGGGCCTGCACGGTGAGCTTGCGCGAATCCTTGAGCTTCACCTTCAGTTCGTGAAAGCTGCCGTCCGCCTTGACGTCGCTAGGCGAAAACCCAAGGACATAGAAGGACTCCGGCGTCGCCAGCTTCTGAAACCCACTGTCGAGGTCGTTGCCCGCCGCGACGTAAGCGCCGCCGGTTCCATGGGCCAGCTCCGTCAGGGTCACAGGCTCGGGCGGCGCATACTGCCGCGGCACGTTGTCGGGATTCCCGTGCGGCAGCGGAGAGTTGGAATTCGCACGCGGCATCCTGGCGGCACGCGCGGAAGCGTCCCCGGATTGGGACGGAGAGCGTCCGCCGACCCCGCCCACATCGAGAGCATCGACCAGCACTTTGGAAGCGATCGCCGCGTCGATCGTTTGCGCCTCCTCGGCCGTCCGGTCGTGACCCACCAAGAAACCGGGCGAGATGAGAATGACGCTGCGCTGGCCGGGCAGGTGCGCCATTCGGGCCACCACCGAGGCCAGCACGGCGAGCTGCGGCACCTGCGTTGCCGCCACCCGGCAGACCGCCGACGCGTGGAAGGAGATCTGGGCCACGGCCTCCTGCAGCTTCGCCCGGTCATCCGTGAAATCGAGAAGCACCCGGCAGGAGGTGGCGATGACCGATGCCCTGTCGCCCGGCTGCAACGCCGCCAGTTGCCGCGTCGCGGCATCGCGGATGCGCGTGAGATCGGCGGAGTCCCGAATCGAAATGTCGTCGAACAGAAAGGCTACGAAACGTTCCGGAATGACCATCCCGCCCCCGCCCGCCTGCGACCTGTCCGGCGCAACCTGCTCGCCCGGCCTGGTTTCCGCGAAGGAAACGATCTCCTGTCGCTTGCCCCGGTCGAGAAGCTCGAAGTCCTCCTTGTGGAGGCCTTTCACCGCGTGCCCGTCGTGGTCGCGCACCACCACCGGCACCTGCACCAGGTTCACGCCGGATTGAAACGTCGGAGTATCGGGTGGCGCAGGCGATTCCGCCTGCGTGGCCGCACCCAGACTCACATGGGTGGCTGCCAGGAAGAGACCTGCCATCGCGATAGTGCCGTTCCTCATACGCACCTCATTTCTTGAGTATCGCCAACCGCTCGACCAGGTCAAGACGGTCCTTCCACGGATCGGGCTTCGAAACCGGGCCGTCCGGAGTGAAATCGATCAGCATGTCGCTCTTGGCGTCGTAGGCCGGCCATTCCGGCAGGCCCTTCCCGTTGGGATTGCCGGTCCGGGCGAAGTTCACCCAATAGGCATTCGCCGCCTCCGCCGTCACCTTGTCCTGGGGAGCCAGTTCCTTCCCGTAACGCGCTTCGACCGTGTCGAAAACGAAGGGAATCTCGGTGGCGTGCGGCGCGCCCTTCCATTGCTTGCGCATCGATTCGGCGACGTACGAAAAGCGGTACTCGTAGGCGGGCTGCCCCGCGGCCGCGAGCGCCCGCACCGTGAACCGCGCCGGCTCGATCATCATCTGGTCGGCTGCGATCAAAGCCCCGACCTGGTGCACGCTGCCCGTGCCGCCGGGATCGTAAATCGCCTTGGCCTTGTCCCGGTCCGCGCCGAACCGCCCCCACAGTTCGTCCATGGTCCGCGCCGTCGAGAAGCCGATGTCCTGGCTGTTGGCGCCGGCAATCAGCGGCACCTTCGCCCCGCGGCCCGCGGCGTAAGCGGCGTCCGGGGTCTCCACGATCACCTGGCCGTCAATCATCGGCCCCGCATAAGTCGGCGTCATCATGGTGGCCATGTTCAGTCCATCGACGACGGCCTCCGCGGGGAGCTTGCGCAGGGCGGCCAGAGCCTCCGGGCCTTCGCCGGTCACACCCGCCTTCTTGGCGAACGCCAGGCCGACAGACTCGGCCGAGGGCGTTCCGGCCGGGCTGGCGTGGCTGAGATACCGCGGAGGGAAAAGACCGCTGCGGCCGCCGCCCGATTCGATGATCGCCTTCTGGAACAGCCCCTGGCTGAGCGGCGAGGTCAGCATGGCGAATACCGAGCCGCCGCCCGCCGACTCGCCGAATAGCGTGACGTTGCCGGGATCCCCGCCGAAGGCCGTGGCATTGCGCCGCACCCACTTCAGCGCCGCGATCTGGTCCATGTACGCGTAGTTGCCATGCGGCTCGCCGGGGTTCTCCTTCGTCAGCGCCGGAAACCCGAAGAAACCGAACCGGCCCAGCCGGTAGTTGAAGCTGACAAACACCACGCCGCGCTTGGCGAACTGGCTGCCGTCGTAAACCGCGGGCGAACTGCCTCCGTTGACGAAGCCGCCGCCGTAGATCCACACCAGCACCGGCAGCTTCTTGGCAGGAGGCGATGCCGGAACCCACACGTTTACGTACAGACAATCCTCGGCCGGCGTGACTCCCAGCGGCGCCGCGTCCCCCGGAAAGGGCTTCTGCATGCAGTCCGCGCCGTATTCGGAGGCCGGGCGGATGCCGCTCCAGGGCTTCACGGGCTGAGGCGCGCGCCAGCGCAGCTCGCCCACCGGCGCCGCCGCGTAAGGAATGCCCTTGAAGGACGTGACGCCTGGCGCGGTGACACCTTTCAGACGGCCGCTGTCAATCTTCACCAGGTCGGAAGCGCCCAGCGCGCTTCCGGCGATAGCGATCATCAGGGTGAGAGTCAGTTTGTACTTCACGCTCGTTCTCCCTTCGTTCACGGCTTCGATGGCTTGACGGTGTCCGCGCCCGCGGGTGTCGCCTCCTGCGCCAGCTTTTGCCGGATCTGACGGACGCGCGCCCGCATCCGCTCCGCTTCTCCCTCGCGGTTCAGCAGCCGCAGCAGCTCGGCGTAACGCTCCAGCACCATGCCCACCTGGATGCTGTCGGGCTGGATGCTCTTCTCCGCGAAAGCCAGCGCGCGGCGGTAGACCTGCTCGGCCTCCAGGTACTTCTTTTCGCCCACGTAAACCGAGGCCAGCTTGTCGTAGTTGGATAGCGTGGTCTTCTCCCGGATCACCAGGGCGCGCTCGTAGAGCGGTTCGGCCTGGGCGTACTTCTCCTCCGCCACGAAGACGCCGGCCAGGTTGTCGAGCGCGGTCGCCACGGTGGGGTGCTCGGCCCCGACCGCCTTCTCCCAGATGAGCAGCGAGCGCCCGTAGAGCGGCTCGGCTTCGGCGTACTTGCGCTGGGCGTAGCAGACCCAGGCCAGGTTGTCCAGGCTCGGCACCAGCTCGGCGTGATCCGGCCCCAGCGCCTTCTCGCGGATGGCCAGGGCGCGCCGGAACAGCGGCTCCGCCGCGGCGAACTTCCCCTGGTCGCGGTACATCCCCGCCAGTCCGTCGAGCGTGGCGGCGATGCTCAGGTGTTCCGGGCCCTGCGACCGCTCGCGTATCCCCAGCGCGCGAATGTAGTAGGCTTCGGCGTTGTCGAACTTGGCCTGCACGGAATAGAGCGCCGCCAGGCTTTCGAGCGTCGCCGCCACATCGGGATGTTCCCCGCCCAGCGCCTTTTCGCGGATTGCCAGCGCCCGCTGGTAGACCGATTCGGCGTCCGACCACTGGCGGTTCGCCGTGTACAGCGTGCCCAAACCGTTCAGGACCGTGACCAGCCGCGGGTCCATCGGCCCCCAGGTGCCTTCCTGGATGCCCAGCAGCCGGTGATAGTGCGGCTCGGCCAGCATGGGCTTGCCTTCGGTGCGATAGACGGTGATGAGCTGGTCGAGCGTGGCCGCCAGACGCGGATCGTTCTTCTCGAAGCTCTCCGCCTCGCCGAGCGCGGCTTGCAGTTGCTTCTCGGCTTCCTCATAGCGGCCCTGCTCGTAGGCCGTCTTGCCCGCCTCCATCGCGGCATCCCATCGCGAGGGCTCGGTCTGGGCCCACACGGGCAGCGCGGCCATCAGCGCGCAGATGAGTCCGGCGTGCATAAGCGGGCGCGAAGTCCCTCCCTGCGAGTATACATGCGGCGGGGTGGGGGCACGCGCGCGTGCCGCGTCGCCACTCCTGGCGGCCCGTTTCACGGTGGCTGGGTGCGATCGCTCTGTTCGCGTCATTTCGGATGCGGAATGATCGCCACGATGAGGTACGTGTCGTCCCGGATCAGAAAGTAGAAGCGCCAATCGCGGTTCACGCGCGCTTGCCAGAGATCGGTAGCCTGGTCGTACTTTTTGGCGTGCAGCGAGGGATGGTTGAGGTTCGTCGCCAGCAGCCGAACTTGCTTCTCGAAGGCCTTCTGAATTGCGAGCGGCGCGGCGCGGTAATCCCTCTCTGAACGCCGGGTGTGCGCCCAGGTCATGGGAGCCGGGGTGATTTGCGGATGGTGGGGCGCTTGCGACCCTTGAGAGAGCCGATCATCTCGTCGACGGTATGGAACGGACCGCGCACGCGTCCCTTCCGCACGTCCTCCAGGCCTTCGGCGATCGCGCGATCCACCAGCGACTTGGGCGTGAGCGTGATCCGTCCCCGCTCCACCTTGGCCTCCAGGATGTCGCCGACGGCCACGCCGATCTGTTTCCGGACGCCTTGCGGGATTACGACCTGATATTTATTCTTGACGGTGACAATGGACATGGCTGTTGGACAGTTGAACTGTTCATCTACACTATAGCAGCCGCTCTGGCCTTGCGTCGACTCCGCTCGGCTCGCACCTTCGCGCGCTACCATGGGTTGACCCCATGCCCGACCGCAAACCCGCCCTCGCGCGCGAACTCGGCCTGCGCGACCTGGTCCTGTTCAACATCGCGGCCGTGGTGGGGATTCGCTGGCTGGCCGCCGCGGCGCACACCGGCCCGGACTCCATCGGCCTGTGGCTGGCCGCAGCGGTCTTCTTCTTCGTCCCCTCCGCCCTGGCCGTCTCGCGCCTCACCGCCAAGTTCCCCGAAGAGGGCGGTATCTACGCCTGGACTCGCAACAGCTTCGGCGACTGGCATGGATTCCTGTGCGGCTGGTGTTACTGGCTGAGCAACCTGTTCTACTTCCCGAACCTGCTGCTGGCAGGGATCGCCATGGCGGTCTACGGCTTGGGAGAGAGTCACGCCTGGCTGGGCGACACGCGCTGGTTTGTCGTCCCGGTGTCGCTGGCCGTCCTGTGGATTGGCACGCTCACGAACCTGGTGGGTCTGCGAGTCGGCAAGTGGACCCAGAACGCGGGAGGCTTGGCGACCTACGCCGCCGGCCTGGTGCTGGTCGTCCTGGGCATCGCCGTCTGGCTGACCCACGGCTCGGCCACGCCCCTGCATCTTGCACCCCGCTGGAACTGGGACCGCCTCAACTTCTGGTCCCAGATCGCCTTCGCCTTCGGCGGCCTCGAGCTCGGCGCGGTGATGGGCGGCGAGATTCGCGACCCGCGGCGCAACGTTCCGCGCGCGGCCTGGATCAGCGGCCTCGCCATCGCGGCTTTCTACATCGCTGGAACGCTGGCGGTGCTGGCCGTGCTCAATCCCGGCCAGGTCAACATCGTCTCCGGCCTGACGCAGGCGGCAGCGGTAGCCGGCACCCGGCTCGGCCTCCCTCTCGTCGCTCCACTGGTGGCGCTGCTCATCGTGTTCGGCATCACCGGCCAGCTCGGGGCGTGGCTCGCCGGCGGCGCGCGCATCCCCTTCGCCATCGGGTTGGACCGCTACCTGCCCGCCGCCTTCGCCCGCCTTCACCCGCGCTGGAAGACGCCGCACGTTGCGATCCTGAGCCAGTCCGCCGCGTGCACCGTCTTCCTGCTCGCCATGCTCCTGGGCGAGGACCTGCGCACCGGCTACCAGTTGCTGGTGGATATGACCGTGGTGACGTACTTCATCCCCTTCCTCTACCTGTTCGCGACCGCCGCCCGCCACGGCCTGCGCCTCAGCGCCACGGCCGGACTGGTGGTGACCGCCGCCGGCATCGCTTTCTCGCTCGTGCCGCCGGACGGCGTGCCATCCGTCTGGCGTTTCGAGGCCAAGCTGGCCGGAGGCTGCCTGCTGCTGGTGGCTGCCGGTAGAATGGCTTTCTTGAGGGGCAGGCGCGCGCAAACATGAATTACGAGGACGCAGTCCGGTTCCTGTACTCGCTCGGCAACGAGGTGAAGGCCGCCAAACTCGGTCTGGACCGCATGTCGGCGCTCCTCGATGCGTTGGCCAATCCCCATCGCGCCGGAGACTTCATCCACGTTGCCGGGACGAACGGCAAAGGTTCCACATGCGCCATGATCGAGTCCGGCTTGCGGGCGGCCGGAATCCGGACCGGCCTCTACACCTCGCCGCACCTGGACGAGCCCACCGAGCGCATCTCCATTTCAGGCCGCCCGTTGAGCCGCCAAGTTTTCGCCGCGGCGTTCGACCAGGTGCATGAAGCGGCGGAACGTCTGATCGCCTCGGGCGCGCTCGACCTGCATCCCACCTACTTCGAGACCGTCACCGCCATGGCCTTCGTTGCCTTCCGGGAGGCGCAGGTGCGGACGACCGTGCTCGAGGTCGGCCTGGGCGGCCGGTTGGACGCGACCAACGTCGTGCTGCCGCGCCTGGCGGTGATTACGCCCGTCGACTTCGACCACGAGGTCTTTCTCGGTCGCGGTCTGAGCGCGATCGCCGAGGAAAAGGCGGGCATCCTCAAGCCCGGCGTGCCGGCCGTCTTCGCGGCGCAGCGTCCGGAGGCCGCGCAAACGCTCGCCACCGCCGCGGCCGCCCTGGGCATCGAGCCCGTCTGGACCTCGGATTGGCGCGTCGCCGACTTGGCCCTATATCCCGGCGGGAGCTGCTTCCGCCTGATGGGGCCCAGGGAATACCGCATCGATTGCCCGCTCGCCGGAGAGCATCAGGTGACCAACGCGGTGACGGCGGTGGCGGCGCTCGATCAACTCGGACTGCCCGCCGAGGCGATTCGCGAGGGCATCCGCCAGGCGCGCTGGCCGGGCCGCCTGGAGCGCGTTTCCGCAACGCCGGAGATCATTCTGGACGGCGCTCACAATCCCGCCGGCGCCCGCGCCCTGGCCGCCTACATCAACCGCTTCTTCGACGGCCGCCGCGTCTGGCTGATCTACGGCGCCATGCGCGACAAGGCGGTCGAGGAGATGGGCGCGATCCTGTTCCCCCTCGCCGACCAGATCCTCGCGACCGCGCCGCGAATGGCGCGCGCCCTCCGGCCGGAGACCATCCGTGAGCTGACCGACCATCCGCGCCTGCGCACCAGCGCTACGCTCGAAGAGGCGCTAGCCATCGCCCGCCGCGAAGCCGCCCCCGACGACGCCATCTTCATCGCCGGCTCGCTCTTCCTGGTGGCCGAGGCCCGCCGGTTACTCGTAGGATAAGCTTCAGCTTGTCCTCTCCGAGTTGACTGTATGGTGACCACGCCTACACCGTTGCCGGGGGCCTCACTCGTACGGGATTTCTACCTCGGCAAAGCTGCCAGGCGTGGCGGCATTGACGGCTTCGACGACGCGCTGGATGTGACGCCGAAGGCGCGGCCATTGCTGCCGGCCGAGAACCACAGCCGCGATCTTACGGCCCGCAAGATTCTGCTGATAGCGCATGTTCCTGTCGGTTGTCACCAATATGTCGAACCCGGCCTCTTCCGCTGCCGTCAGCAGATCGCCGTTGCTGAGTTTGTCCCAGCCTTGTTGCGCTGCTGTGCGGACGGTGTGGCCTTCGAGATACGGACGAATCGGCACTGGCGTTGCCTGATCGAAAAGGATTCGCATCTACGATGCTTTGTCAAGACCGCGGGCCGCGAACTCTATAACCGCCTTGACCTGTTCGCGGTCAAGCCCGTCGAACCACGCCATGATGTCGTCGATGTTGGCCCCGGCTTCGATGTTCTCGAAAATCGCCGCGACGGGCATACGGGTTCCCCGCAGCACCCACGCGCCGCTCACCTTGCCGGGGATGCTCTCCACGGCCGGGCATTGTGACCAATCGAGACTCGCCATCGCTGGCCTCCTGGTCTTCAGAATAGCGCCAGCATGGTCCCACCACAAGAAAACGCCGGAGAGAGAACTGCGCCCGCGCAGTCGCAGCGGCGAAAACGGGTTGATGAGTTGACGAGAGCTACCAGGGGAGTGTCGTCACCGGCCAGTCCTTCCCGGGAGGACTTGGCTCACCCAGTTCGCGGGTTACAATCATCCCATGAGAGAACCGGAAACTGAAAGAGAGAGGTTTCTGGCCTGTCGAATTGACAGAGCTGGTCAGGCGATCTTCGACGGAGGCGCGGAGTGGGGAGACGGCGTCCTGCAGTTCTCCCATCCGTACGAGACCCTTACGGACCGGGAGCAACTCTTCATCGATGAGTTCCAGATACGGACGGATCGGGAGGAGCGCTGGCATGGTCGCGCCATTTGGCGAACACAACCATCGACCGCACCCAGTTCATTCTCAGCTTACGACGCGAACCGTAATAAAGAAACGGATGCTCTCTGCTATGCCAGCGAGAAACAGCAGCATCATGAGAACGAAAAGTACATCGAGCACACGTTCTATGCAGCGCTGGGGATTGGCGGTTTTCTGGCCCCATGCTATCTTCACCCACTTAACGGAGAGCCAGGAATACAACAGGCCAATGAGAACCGAGCCACCGAGACAGAACCAGGACGCGTACGCAGCACAGGTCAGCAACGGCTTGAGCGCCCGGTCCGTTGGAATGCCAAGAAACTGCCGAAGGAACAACACGGGTAGCACGAGCGCCCCGGTGGCTAAGGAAATGACGGAGTTAACGATCTTGTTGTACCGGTCGTTCGTCTCAATCCGCCACTTGTCGACGGGTTCGTCTGCCATAACCTCCCACGCCTCCAGGTGAGCTGGCTCTTCATTAGGAAGAATGGGGGCGCACAACACGCTCTACAGAGGACTTGCCATAGGCTAAGAGATCGGCCTTATGTCCCCGCCCCCGCCGGCCAAACCCGCTGCCACTGCTTCCTCTTCTGATAATTCCGCGCCAGCTCCAGATACACGCCCAGGTCCCGGTCTAAGTCATTCTGCGTCCCATCGAAATAGAAGTTGCGAATCGGAATCCCACCCAGGTCCCGCGACACCCTTGGGTAAACCGCTTCGCACACGATGCCGTTCATGCACGTGAAGGGGCTGATGTCGATGATCCCGTCCGCGCCCTTGCGGGCCAGGCAGATCGCCTTGCCCACGTTCAGCACCATCTCGCCCATCGCGCCGTCGGCCGGCAGATACGGCCGCGCCGCTTCGAGCACCTCTTCGACCGGCGGCTCCTCGTAGCCCACAAAGTCGTCCCGGAACGGCTCCAGCATCACGTGCTCGTCGTGCTTCTGCACCCGCTTGCGGATCCACGCCTTGAACGCATCGAGCGAGTACTGCCGCCCCACCAGGTGTAGCTTGCGGAACTGCTCCGAGATCGTATACCACACCCACTCTGTGATGTCCGAGATCCAGGCTTCAGCGTCGTATTCCTCCAGGCGCCGCACCAGGTCCTCGTTCGAGAAGCAGTGCAGCCGGCAAAAGATCTCGCCCACGATCCCTATCAGCGGCGTCGAACGGTTGCGCTGTGTGGGCAGCGCGCGGAAGCGGTCGCGCGAGCGCACCATCGCCTCGCGCATGGCCTTCAGTTGCGTTCCCGGCTCGAGCGGCGCCCTCTCGATGGTCTGGCAAACATCGACCAGGCACTCCTCGTAAACGGCCTCCGTGCTGCCCTTCTCCACCTCGTGCGGCCGGTGTTGCAGCAGCACCTTCTGGAGGATATCGGCCGCAATCAGGGCGCGCCACGCGGTGCGCACGAACTGCCGCGCCAGGTCGCCGAAATCGGCGTAGCCGTCGTGGCTCGAAGGCGAGATGACGTTGGTGTGCGGATAGCCGTTCTCTTCCAGGATGCGCCGCAGATACGGCGCGTATTGGCCGAAGCGGCAGGGGCCGTCCGCGGTAGGCATGAAGAGCACCGTCTGCGCCGGGTCCGTGCCGGGCTGCTCCAGCACTTTCATGAAATCGCCCACCGTCACTTTGGCGGGATAGCATTCGTCGCCGGAAGTGTAACGCGCGCCCAGTTCGCGGGTACGGCTGTCGGAGGGCGGCGTGATGTCGGCCTCGAGACCGAGCGCGTGGAACGCGGCGGCGAAGGTTCGCCCGCTGCCGTAGGCCATCGGGGGGATGAAGACCCGCTTGCCCGCTAGTGGATTGCGGCGGCCGCCGGATCCGTTTCCATCCCCGACTTGTAACATCGCAGAATTCCTTTACTATCGAGATACGCTTCGCAGCGGGTCATGTAGCCGGCGTCGTTGCCGTGGCCGTCGAACTGTAGCACCAGCAGAGGCGCGCCCGCGGCCTCGCGCGTGAAGTGCTTGATGTAGGAATCCGGCCCGCACTTGAAGTTCGAGATGTAAACCAGGTGCAGATTGGGGCGAGTCGACGCCAGCCGCGCCGCGCTCAGGATCTTGCGGCCCGACGCCCAGTACATGTTGGGATGCAGGTCGTCCACCGGCTCCCGCCCCGTCACCACGAAGTCGATGGGAATAACATTGGCCCCGTAACGGTGGCGCAGTTTGCGCGGGATGTCGCAGTTCACCGCGCGGTCGTAGATGTTATAGGGCCGGCCCACCAGCAGCAGGCCGGGCTCGCCCGTGTGGTCCAGCACCTCGAGCGCCTTCCGCCCGGCTTCGAGCAGCCGGCTCTGGAACTCCCGCTGCGCGGCGTAGGCCGCGTCCGTGGCGCGGTCGCTGGCGCGCCGGCTGACGCCCAGCCGCCGCATGGCCTCGTACAGCCCGCTCTTCACTTGCTCGCGGCCTAGTTGGAAGTGCAGCCGCGGCGCCAGGAACATGTGCCGGTGCGGTTCCAGGCGCGGCGCCGACGCGAGCACGAACGGCAGCGTCTGGTTCCACGGGCAGAAGTGCGCCGTCCCCGTGCCTTCCGGTCCCGTATCGGCGTTGAGCAGGTTCGGAATCAGCACGTAGTCCACGCCCATCTCGATCAGCGCCGCCACGTGCCCATGCGCCACCTGGATGGGGTAGCACGGCTGCGCCAGCGCCATTTCGAGACCCGCGGCTGCGATCTTGGGGTCGGTCGCCGGCGAGAGCGCCACCTGTACGCCCAGCTCCGTGAAGTAGCGGTGCCAGAACGGCAGGTGCTCGAAGGTCGACATCGCCCGCGGCAGCCCCACGCACAGCTTGCCCGGCACGCGCTGGAATTTCGGGCCGTTCGCCGGCTGGCCCGACAACCCTTCCAGCAGCCGCTCGCGAAACGCGAACAGGTCCTCGATCACCGGCTTGCGTCCGGTCGCCGACGGCTTGCGGAATTTATCGGAGCACTTATCGCCCCAATAGCTCTTGTGGCCCTCGATGGTGAATTCCTTGATGTCGCACAGGTTCGTGCAGGCTTTGCAGACGAAGTCGCGCGTCGCCATCTGCAGGCTGGAAAGATCGTACCCCCTGAATCGCGACGCCCCGCGCGTGGCCAGGTGCCATTGCCGCGCGATCAGCGCCATGCCGATCGCGCCCACCACGCCGTTGTACGGCGGCACCGTGATCTTCTTCCCCAGCAGGCTGGCGAAGGCGGCGGCCACCGAGTCGTTGTAGGCCGTGCCGCCCTGGAAGTAAATCACCTTGCCGATCTTGCGCCCGCGCACGACGCGGTTCAGGTAGTTGAGGGCGATCGAATAGGCCAGGCCGGCCACGATATCCGGCACCGTTTCGCCCTTCAGCATCCAGCCCGTCACGTCGCGCTCCATGAACACCGTGCAGCGCTCGCCCAGCCGCGTGGGGCGCGCGGAGGAAAGCGCCAGCTTCGCGAACTCGCCCTTGATGCTGATGCCGAGCTTCTCCGCCTGCTCCTCCAGGAACGAACCGGTGCCCGCGGCGCAGGCCTCGTTCATCGCGAAATCGACCACGATGCCGTTCTCGATGGAGATGAACTTCGAGTCCTGGCCGCCGATCTCGAAGATGGTGTCCACCGGCTCGCCGCCGAGCGTGCTCGAGATGTACAGCGCTCCGGTCTTGTGGGCCGTGATCTCGTCGTTGACCACATCGGCGCCCACCAGCTCCGCGATCAGCTCGCGCCCGGAGCCCGTCGTGCCGACTCCCTGGATGACGAGCCGCTGGCCCCACTGCGCCTGCACTTCTTTCAGACCCTGCTCCACGGCTTCGATCGGGCGCCCCGCAGTTCGCAGGTAAATGTCCTGGATCACGGTGCCGTACTCGTCTGTGGCCACCACGTTGGTCGAGACCGAGCCGATGTCGATCCCCAGGTAGGCTGGAATCGGGACGTCGCCCGGAGGCGGGACGTACGCGGGAACGCGGTCGCGCAACAGCACGACCTTCTCCATCGAGAGCGGGTTGGCATCCTCCACCCGCTCTTCGCCGTCGTGCTGGCTTAGCCGGTGAATCTCCCGTAGCGAGCGCTTCTTGCGTTCTTCGGCTTCCAGAATCGCCGTTCCAACAGCGCCGCACCAGGCGTATAGCTCGGGAACGAAGAGCTGGTCTTCCTTGAGCCCGAACGCTTCCCGCAGCGCGGCCGTGACTCCGGCGTTCTGCGAAACCGCGCCGATGAGTGCGACCGGCGGCGTCACCGGGCGGCCCTTTGCAATGCCGCTCTTAAAGTTGCGGGCAACGGCGTCGCACAGCCCCCGCAGGATCTCCGACGGCGTGTAGCCCTTTTGCTGGGCGTGGATCATGTCGGACTTGGCGAACACCGAGCAGCGGCCCGCGATCCGCGCCGCGCAATTCGCCTCGCAAACCACCGCGCCGATCTCCTCGACCGAATAGCCCATGCGCGTGGCCTGCTGGTCGAGGAAGGAGCCCGTTCCGGCCGCGCACTCGCCGCTGCGGTCGTAATCGACGATGGCCGGCTGGCCGCCGCCGGGCGGCTGCTCCAGGCGGATGTACTTCGCACTCTCTCCGCCCAGCTCGAACACCGTGCGCACCTGGGGATAGAAGGCCGCCACCATCCGCGCAATGGCCTTGAACTCGTTCTCGAAGTAGATGCCGAGGATCTTGGCGATAGTGCGGCTGCCCGAGCCGGTGACGCGGATTCCCTCGATGCGCGTCTCCGGGATGACCTCGTAGAACTCCTGCAACAGGTCGAAGGTCGATTGGATGGGACTTCCGCTGATCCGCCGGTACTCGGAAAGGACCAGCGGGACCCGCTTGCCGGCCTGCGCCTCCCAGTTCATGAGACGGAACGAGGGCTTGGCGGCGCAGAGGGATTCGAGCGCAGCGCGGTCCTCCGCTCTGCCCAGGGCCGCGAGCTTCAGACTAATGGCGCCAATGTCGATGCCGATATTGATGCCCAAGACTAGACCATCTTACACGCAAAGCCCGGCTTCTGAAGGGCTTCAGGCCCGAAAGGGCAGTTTTGGGGGTTAAACTGAGCCTCCCGTGGGGCAGGCGGTTCCGCCTGCTGCAACACGCTTCTCGCGTGGGGCGGACCCCCAGGTCCGCGGCCGACCCCCCGGTCGGCCTGGGAGACACGCACGGACTTGGCGCCCACCCCGGCCCACCACGCCCCGCCGCGCCGTGAGCCATCGGCTGCGGACCAACGCCCGATGCTGATAGCTGATGGCTGATGGCTGACGGCTGATGGCCTCCGCCTCACGGCCTTAGGGCGAAGAAAAACACCCGGCCCACCGCCATGTCGCCCCGCATCCCCAGCTCCCAGGCGTGGCGATCTTCGATCCCCGTGAAGCCGGCCCGCTCGAGCGCGGCCGTCACGGCCTCGACCGGATAGCATCTCTCGAGGACCGTAATGTCCGACCGCCTCCAGGTTGTGCCCTCGACCAGCCGGAACAGCGTCAGATCCGCCCGGCCGATCTTCTGGACCGGGTCGTAGCTCGCGCGCGTGATCCCGGCGGCCGTCTCTTCGACGGTACCCGACGAGCCGCACCACAGAGTCTCAAAGGACTCTTCCGTGTTCATGTCGAAGACAAACAGGCTCCCCGGCACGAGCGCGCGCCAGACGCTCGAGAATGCGCTTTCGAGCTCCTGCGGGTCCAGGATGTGGTTCAGGCTGTCGTACGTGCTCAAGGCGGCGTCGAAGCGCGAGCCCACCGAGAACCGGCGGGCATCCGCCAGGCAAAATTCGGCGCCGGGCGTCTGCTCGCGCGCGAAGCGGAGCATTTCCTCCGAGCCGTCGATCCCGGTCACCCGATAGCCGTGGGCGGCCAGGACGCGGCTCAGATCGCCCGTGCCGCAACAGACATCGAGCACGCGCGCCCCCGCTGGCAGCCGGGGAAAGACGTGCTGCTCGAGGAGCGGAGCGGCCTGCTGGTGGTAATCGCTACCCCACCCTTGGCTGTAGAACCACGCGAACGGATCGTAGACCCCGTACGGTTCGGCGGCGGGCACAACCTCAAGTCTACCGAAGGAATGGCACCCCGAATGCAACCTCGGAGGCAAATGTGAGTTGTCCGGGGCAGTGGCGCCGCGGTAGGCAGCGAGCGTGGGGAACGCTTGCGGGCGGCGCCGCCTCCGGAACTTGAGGAAAGCGAAGGGCGACCGGCCTCCGCCAGGGCTCAGGACAATTAAAAATTGTTCACTCTGGCTCGGGGCTGCACTGTGCCGGAACGTGCACTTTTTACCGTCTTCTCGCGGCTTTGAACGCCTTTTTACCTTGCGCACGAAGCACGTAACCCACTAAGTCTGTTGCTTCCTGCCCCTTCCCATGATGGCCCTCAACGTGCGATCCTTAGCGGACGGGAGGGTAGGACACACATGCTGAATTCACGCACTCTATTAGGAACCGGGGGTCTTCTGTTACTCGTCGCCCTCGCCACTCCAGGCTGTGCCACCAAGAAGTTCGTTCAAGAGCAGGTCGGCACGGTGGACAAACGGGTGAGCGATATAGACAAGAAGCAGTCGGAGGCCGTCGCGAACTTAGACAACAAGGAACAGAAGGACGTATCGCGGGTCGAAGAGCGCGCAATGAGCGCCGAGAGCAAGGCCAACGACGCAGCCAAGGCGGCCCAGGTGGCCGACCAGAAGGCAGCTCAGGCCGGCCAGGACGCTCATGCCGCCAACGATCTCGCACAGCAGGCGAATACCAAGGTGGGGGACGTCCAGCACGAGGTTGAGACCATCGACAACTTCAAGGTGGCCGGGACCCAGGACGTGCTCTTTGGCTTCAATAAGGCCACGCTGACCGACGAAGGCAAAGCCAAGCTCGACGCCGTCGTGCAGCAGGCCCAGGGCATGCCGCGCTACCAGGTCGAGGTGCAGGGCTTCACCGACCGGGTTGGTTCGCCGGCTTACAACATCACCTTGAGCGCGCGCCGCGCCGATGCGGTGGTGCGGTACCTGGTGGATAAGGGCCTTCCGCTTCGCCGCGTCCACACCATCGGTCTGGGCGAGACGCCCAAGACGGATGCGAAGCAGACGAAGAAGGAAATGCGCCACGTGGTGGTGAACCTGTACGCGCCGGACAACGCGACGGCGGCAGCTCACTAACCGTACCTGGAGATCGAGTTCGGAAGACGGGGACAGTTCACGCTGTCCCCGTTTTCTTTTACTGCACGCTTTTGAGAAGGTCCTCGGCGAGCACGCTGGCGCGCTCGGCCAGGTTGCGGGCGCGGAACAGGTCCGCTTTCCGCGCTTCGTTGGCCTGCTCGATGAAGGCCCGCACGCGGGCCAGGTACGTCACCTGGTCGCGGCTGAGCCGCCGGCCTTCCAACGCCGCAACCGCTCTCTGGGCACTGGCGATGTTCCTATCGATCTCTTCGGTGTAAGCCTGTCGCTGCTCCGGGGTCAGGATCTGCTCGAACTGGGGAACGGGCACGGCCGGAGGCTCGGGCTCGGGCGCGGGCGACGGTGCATCGGCATCCTCATGCGGACGCGGCTTGGGGCGGCGGCGCGGGGGCGGGGGCAGCGGCTCGCTCGGCAAGGAAGGCCCGGCCTGGCTGAGATCCGGCTCCGCGGCGCCAATCTCCGGCGGGGCTGGCAGGAAGACCTCTCGCGGCTTGGGCCGCACTGCGGGAGCGGCCGGCGCCGGGGCGGGCGGCGGTGCGGGCGCAGTCTTTCGCTTGTGAAACAGAGCACACGAAGGCGTCATTACCACCAGGGCGAGCGCCGCAACGAAAACGATTCGCGTCCTTCTCATCCTTGCCGGCTTCGCTCAGTCACCCAATGCGCCTTCTTCCGCTTCGGACCGCGCTCCGCCAAACTGATCCTTGTAGATCGCCGGAAACCGCAGGCGAAATGTCGCGCCCCGGCCAGGCTCGCTTGTGAAGTCGATAGTACCATTGTGCAACTGAACCACGCGAAAGGTCATCGCCAGACCGATTCCAGAGCCTTTGCCTTTGGTCGTGAAGTACAGATGGAAGATTCTCTCGCGGATCTCCGGCGCGATGCCGGCTCCCTCGTCGGAGATGTTCACGCAACACTCGTCGCCTTCGCGCAGGAGCTCGATCCGCAGCAGCCCGCCGCTCTTCATGGCCTCGACCCCGTTCACCACCACGTTGAGAAGGGCCTGCTGCAACAGGTCGCGGTCGCCGTGCACGAAGATCTCTCCGGACTCGGAGTCCAGCTCGGTGCGCACGTTCTGGCGGGCGGCCGAGGGGCCCACCAGCGCGGCCACGTCCTGCGCCAGCGCCACCATCCCGATGTCGCGCATCCGCAGGTCCACCGGACGCGTGAAATCGAGGAACGTTTTCACCACGCGGTCCAGGCGCAGGATCTCGCGGGCGATGGTTTCGATTTCGACGCCGACCTCGTCATACTGGCCGGCCAGCTTCGACTTGAGCACCTCCATGTGGACGGTGATGGCTTGCAGCGGGTTCTTGATCTCGTGCGCTACGCCGCCCGTCAGCCGGCTGATGGCGGCCAGGCGGGCCGAAACGTCGAGCTGCGAGCGGATCTGCCGCCGCGTCTCGGCGTCGCGCAGGGTGATCAGCGCGCCGATGCGCTGGCGGTTCGGGAACGCCTCCAGCATCTCGGCGCTCACCAGCACGCGCGTGCCCGGCCCGTTTTCCAAAGTCAGCGCGATGTCTTTGAGCGGCTGGCGCAGCTCGATGGAATTGCGCAAGGCCGCGCCCAGCGCCGAAGAGGGGGGAAAGATCTCGGTGAGCGTCCGGCCCATGAGCTCCCCGCGGCCGCGGCCTAGTATGCTCTCGGCCGCACGGCCCGCTGCCATCATCAGGCGGTCGTCGCGGTCGAACAGCAGCACCACCTCTTCCAGCCGCTCGAGAAGCTGCTCGACGTTGCTGCGGAGCTGAATCGCGTCCTGCCGCGCGCCGCGGTACTGCTGGCCCAGCAGGTTCAGTTTGGATTGCACGGCGGCGAATTCCTTGCCCGCGCCGTCGGGGATCGATGGCGGAGCGCCGAAATCGCCTCGGCTGATCCGGTCGATGGCCTGGCTGATGTTATCGAGCGGCCGCAGAACCAGGTTCGAAACGATCACCGCCAGGAGCAACGACAGCAGCAGCGCGCCGAGGAAGATCAGGGCGACGCTCCGCACCTGCGGCAGCACGATCTGGCGTAACAGGAGCGAGGACAGCACGACATCGATGCGGAAGACCGTTGCCTTCTTCCCCTGTTCGGCGATATTCAGCGTCACCTGGTAGTCCCGGCGCTCGGAGAAGACCTCCGCCAGCTTCTGCCAGGGGCCCTTCTTCGCCCAGACCTCGAAGTCCGGCAGCCGCCCGACCTGCTGGCCCACGCGGAAGGGCAACGAATCCGCCACGATGCGGCCAGAGGCGTCCGAAATCGAGATCTCGAGGATCGCTTTGGAGTTGGACGCGAGGTTGCTCAGAAAAACCCCCAGCTCGTCGTCGCTCTGGAGGAGGCTGGGATACAGCGTCCTGGCGGCTTCGGCGCGCCGCTGCGGCGGCAAGTCGTAGACCAGTTCGCGCAAGCGCTGGGAGACGAAGCTCTTGACCTCGTTAGCGGAGTTCAGTGACCGTTGCAGGACGTCCTCGAAGCCGAAGGCGCCGAGCGCGTAGAGGTGCAGGAGCGAGAGCGCCGTGACCACCGAGAACATCAACACCAGGACGAACAGGCGCAGCCGCGTCCGCAGGGACAGCTCGCGCGGCTGCGGCGCGAAACGACGCCACAGCGCCGCCGCTCTCTCGAGTGCGACTGTGCTCATCCGGGCCATGCGTCAACCCTGTCGCGCACGGTCCGCTCCCTCACGGTCGCGGTTCGGTGCTGCGGCGCGAAGTAGCACCGAACCGCTCGCGTCAGCAAGCGGATGCTCGTGCGCCACCTATGCCTCGCCTTCGGCCGCGCCATACTCCTTCAGCTTGTTGTGAAGCGTCTTCAAGCTGATTCCAAGGATCTCCGCGGCCCGCGTCTTGTTGTTCCTGGTGTGCTGGAGGGTATGTTGGATCAGCGCCTTCTCCGCCTCATCGATGGTGGTGCCGACGCGCAGCCGGACGGTCTCTGGATCGGAATCGTCGCGGGTCCGGGCGGCTGGTCCCGCGGCCTTGAAGTTCTCCGGCAGATGGACCGCGCGGATGGTCCCCTCTCCGGTGAGGATGACCGCCCGCTCGAGCGTGTTCCTGAGTTCCCGCACGTTGCCCGGCCAGGGATGGCGGCGGAACTCCTCCATCACCTCCGGCGCGATATCGACGACTTTGGTGCCGTGCTTCCGGTTCAGGTCCCTGAGCAGCGCGTCGGCCAGCAGGGGGAGATCGTCGAGACGCTCCCGGAGCGGCGGAAGGCCAATGTGGAACACGTAGAGCCGGTAGTAAAGGTCCTCGCGCAGATCGTTCTTCCGCAATGCCTCCGAGAGGACCTTGTTGGTGGAAGCTATCACACGAACGTCCAGCAGAATCTCGCCCTTGCCGCCGAGGCGGCGGACGCGCGAATCCTCGAGCACGCGCAGGAGCTTGGCCTGGGTGGCCACCGGCATGTCGCCGATCTCATCCAGGAGCAGCGTGCCATTCTGCGCCAGCTCGAAGCAGCCGGCGCGGCGTTCCAGCGCGCCGGTAAAAGCGCCCTTCTCATGCCCGAACAACTCGCTTTCCATCAAAGTCTCCGGCATGGCGGCGCAGTTGATGGCGACGAAGGGGCCGGCTGCACGCGGGCTGAGGCTGTGGATGGCGCGCGCCACCAGTTCCTTGCCCGTGCCGCTCTCCCCGGTCACCAGCACCGCGGCCTTGCTGGGCGCCACCTGCCGCACCAGGGAAAAGACCTCCTGCATGGGGGCCGCGCGCCCCACCAACTCTCCCAGCACACCCTGGTAGCTCAGCTCGCGCTTGAGCCGCTCGGCTTCCTCCACCAGGCGCTGCTGCGACGCGGCACGCTCGAGTAGCGCCCGCAGCGCCCTCGGCTCTATGGGCTTTTCGAGGAACCAGAAAGCGCCCAAATCGTGCATGGTGGCGATGGCCGTCTCGATGTTGCCGAAGGCCGTGACGACGATCGCCGGCGGACCTCCGCCCTGGGCGGCGAGACGGCGCAGCAGCTCGAAGCCGTCCATGTGCGGCATCATGAGGTCGGTCACCAGGACGTGCGCCGCAAAAGTGGCGAGCTTGTCCAAGGCTTCCTGGCCGTCGGCGGCCGTCTCGGCCGTGAATCCCCAGGCGGCCACCATGCTCGCCAGGCCGTTCCGCTGGTTCTCTTCGTCATCGACAATCAGGACCCGCGTCGCGTTGCCAGCCATGTCTTTATTTTGCGCTATTCGGACGTCGGGGGCCGTGGCCCGGTGAGTCTAAGGCAGTCGCTCGAGATCGAGACGGTCTTGCAGCCGGCCGCTGGCCAGCTTGTTTCGCTTCAGGTCGTCCAGTTGGATGAGGTTGATCGGTATGCCATCCAGTTCGGCTTCGAGGCGCCGGGCATAGCAGTCGGCAAACTCAACCCCAGAGACGGACGTGAGGATCGCCAGGCGGACCGGCGGGACGCCCATTCGGATCACCTGACAGGGTCGGAGAAATGTCTCCGGTTCCGCTTGGGCGAAGCCAAACTCGCGCAGAACCTGGGCCACTCGCCGCGCATTCTCCGGGTGGATTGAAATCCATATGTCGAGATCCGCGGTGGCGCGCGCATAGCCGTGGACGTTCACCGCGTATCCGCCGATTACCAGGTACTCGACGCTACTCGAGTTCAACAACTTCAAGAACTCTTTGAAGTCGGGTGGTAGCTGGATCGTAGCCATAGATGATCTGCCGCATCAGCTCGAGCGCTTCCATGCGCTGGCCGGGGGTTTTCGAGAGCCGATACTCTCGCTCGTGTGCGTCGTCGTCCAGCGAGTCGACGGCGAAAGCCGCACGGTCGAGACGGGCTGCCTCTACGGCATTCATGACACCGTCCTATCGCCTGCGTCGCGCCGGCGTCGAGGGGACTCGGTTCTGTGGTAGGCTTTTCTCGACTATGTTTGACCTTGCGGCGTGCGCTCACCAGGAGATGATTGCGGAGGGGTTCGAGCCGGATTTCCCACCGGAAGTGGAGAGGCAAGTGGCCGCGCTCGCGGCCCGGCCGGCGCCGGCGATCGATGGCGGCCTGCGCGACCTGCGCCAACTGCTGTGGTCGTCGATCGACAGCGACAGCTCCCGCGACCTGGACCAGATCGAGGCCGCCGAGCGCGTGGACGGCGGCATCCGCGTGCGGATCGGAATCGCCGATGTGGACGAGGACGTAGAAGCCGGGTCGCCCATCGACCGGCATGCGGCCACGGAGACGACCTCGGTCTACACGGGCATACGGACCTTCCCGATGCTGCCCGAGCGGCTCTCGACGGACCTCACCTCGTTGAACGAAGGCGGCGACCGGAGGGCCGTGGTGGTGGAGTTCCTGGTATCGGCCGACGGAGCGATTTCCGCTCCCGCGATCTACCGCGCGCTCGTGCGCAACCGGGCGCAGTTGACCTACAGCGCGGTGGGACCGTGGCTGGAGGGAACGGCCGCGCCGCCGCCGAAGCTGGCTGCCTCCACGGACCTCACGGCGCAACTCAAGATGCAGGATGAAGCCGCGCAGGCGCTCCGCGGGCAGCGTCACCGGCTGGGCGCGCTCACTTTCGACCGGCCCGAGACCCAGCCCATCCTGGCCGGAGACAAGGTACTGGGTATCGCCGCCGAGCGGCAGAACCGCGCCGGCGCCCTGATCGAAGACTTCATGGTTGCGGCCAACGAGGTGATGGCACGCACGCTGACGGATGCCGGGGTGTCTTCGATCCGCCGCGTAGTCAAGTCGCCGGAACGCTGGCCGCGGATCGTGGAGCTGGCGCAGCAGCACGGAGAGCGGCTGCCGGCCGAGCCGGACGCGGTGGCGCTCAGCGCGTTTCTCCAGAAGCGGCAGGCCGCCGATCCGGACCACTTTCCCGACCTGTCGCTGGCCGTGATCAAGCTGATGGGGCCGGGCGAGTATGTACTGGCGCGGCCGGGCGAGGATGCGCCGGGGCACTTTGCCCTGGCGGCTCACGACTACACGCACTCGACGGCGCCCAACCGCCGCTATGCCGACCTCATCGCGCAACGGCTGATCCGGGCCGTCCTGGCGAAGCAGCCGGCCCCGTATTCGGACGACGCGCTGGCGGCGATCGCGAGCAACTGCACGCTCAAGGAGGACGCCGCCCGCAAGGTGGAGCGCGTTATGCACAAGCGCATCGCGGCGGTGGCGCTGGCAGGGCGGGTCGGCGAGTCGTTCCCGGCGGTGGTGACGGGCGTGACGCCGAAGGGAACGTTCGTGCGCGTCTTCGATCCGCCGGTCGAGGGACGGCTGATGCGCGGCGACCACGGCGTGGACGTGGGCGACCGCATTCGCGTGACGCTCCTGGCCACCGATCCCCAGCGCGGCTTCATCGATTTCGGCAGGTGAACGATGCGCTGGCTCTTGGTGCTGGCGGCGGCGGCGGCATGGGGCCAGACGGCGGTCCGCCAGGGCGACGCGATCCGGGTGCGCACGCCGGGCCCCGCGGTCGAGGCGCGCATGGACGGCCGGACCGTGCGCCTGTTCGTCCAGCCGGAGGGCGGGCGGCTGGGGCTGATGCCCGTGCCCGCCCAGAAGACGCCGGGCAAGTACGCGCTTGACCTGCTGGCGAGCGACGGCAAGGTGCTCTCCAGCGAGACGGTGACGGTGCGTGACGCGCGCTTCCCCACCCAGAACGTGGTGCTGGAGAAGGCGACGGCGGAGCTCAAACCGTCCCCGGGGGAGATGGACACGGTGGATGCGTTCCTCGCGGCCGTCACCGAAACCAGGCGCTGGCAGGAGCCGCTCGGTCTGCCGGTTCCGGGATGCATGACCTCGCCCTTCGGCGTGAAGCGGCTTACGAACGGGCAGCCGACGGGCCACTATCACGGCGGGATCGATCAGCGGACGCCGGCGGGTAGGCCGGTGCGAGCGGTCGCGGACGGCGTGGTGAAGCTGGTGCGGACGTACAACATCCACGGCGGCACGGTGGCCATCGACCACGGGCAGGGCCTGGAGTCCATGTACCTGCACCTTTCAAAGTTCGCGGTGGCGGAGGGGACGGTGGTCCACAAAGGCGACGTGATCGGGTACTCGGGATCGACGGGGCGATCGAACGCGCCGCACCTGCACTGGTCGCTCTACGCGAACGGCGTGCCGGTCAATCCGGGGCAGTGGGTTGCGGTGAAGCCGTGCGCTGCAAAGCATTGATACTACGCTAGGAGGCTTGCGCCACGCGGTCTTCAGAAGCCGCCGCGCGGCCGGTAGCCGGGGCGGGCGCGGATGCGGTACTTATGGCCGACGTCGGAAGGGATTTCAATGCTGATCTTGCGAAAACCCTCGTTGGGATTGGGCGCGGGGTAGTAGGTGATGCCGTAAGAATTGCCGAGCGCCTCGCGCACGGATTCGAAAGCCTCCACCTGCTTCTGCCAGGTCCGGGCGAAATAGGCCTGGCCGCCGGTATGCTGCGCGATGCGGTGAAACACGGTGGCCGAGATGGAGTCCTTGTTCACCTCGCTGGTGGAGATGACGTAGATGGGGATGCCCTCGTCTTCGGCCACGGCGCGCACATCGTCGGGCGCCACCATGCTGGCATTGTCCGGCCCGTTGGAGAACACGATGACGACTTTGCGGCCGGGGATTTTGGCCGCGTCGCGCAGGGTGAGCAGCAGCGAGTTATAGAGCGCGGAATCGTCTCCGGCCGTGGCCCGGCGCAGGCCGACGACGGCCTCGCTGCGGTCGCGGGTGATGGGGGCGGCGCGGTTCAGGTTGCGGCTGAAAGTGTAGACCGCCACGGAATCGGCGCGGTCCAGGCCGCGTACGAAATCGGCGATGGCGTCGGAGGCATAGACGAACCCTCGGTACATGTAGTTGCTGGTATCGAACAGCACGAAGACGTTGGTGCCCGCGTAAGGGTTGACGCGCGCGTCGGCCTCTTCGGCGCCGGCCGCCTTTTCCGCGGCCAGCATGGGCCGGGTACTGCCGTCCTCCATCACCTGCAGGGCGGGCTTGCTGCCCTCGGTGAAGGTGGCCATCTTCTGCGGGAGCCCGTCCTCGAAGATGCGGAAGTCCCCCGGCTTGAGCCCGTTAATGTACCGGCCCTTGCTGTCGGTGACGGTGAAGCTGAGCACCACCATGTCCACCTTCACGCGGAACACGGTTCCCGGTTTCTCCTGGGCGCCGAGAATGACGGCCAGCAGGCTCGCCGCCGCCGGCAGTGCCGCTATCGCGCCTCGGTTCACGATCTCCTCCCTGACGCCTCGATCATTCGAGCGAGGCCTTCTGCTCGGTATCCGTGCGCAGCCGCGCCTTGGCGCGGACGTCCTCGCCCACGTGCCGGAGCGAACGGAGCAGCGCCGGCCAGTCTTCCAGGTGAGTGGCGAAAATCTGCTCGATCGTCTGCCGGGTCCACTCGGGAATGAGCACGTTGAGCTGGGATGGGGGAGCGTGGACCTCGTCGGCCAGTGCGGCCCAGTACAGGATGGTCGATTCCCAGCTCTCGGCCAGGATACGGCTGGAGTAACCCATCAGCGCAGGAAAAGTCCTCATGTAGAGCAGCTCGGGCCGATAGGAGCCGGTGAGCGTGGGCTTGGGAGTGCCAAACGCGCGGGAGACCTGCTCGTAGTTGATGCGGCCGGGCGCCTCGCGCTCCATGCGGCCGATGTCGGCGGCGACCGCGCGCGCGCCGTGACCGCTAGTGGCCATGCGGCGTGCGATCACGAACAACTCGCAGGGCGTGATGTTGTCGAGCGCCGCCCCCACCTCTCCGCGTTCCACCAACTCCGCTACCTTGCGCGCGCGGCCCGGCGCGGCCTGCTGCTCAAGAACCCCGATGAGCTGCCGGCGCAGGGCCGGATCGAGCACGGACTCCGCTACCAGCGACTCGGCATAGCGCAGATGCAGCGCCACCCAGTGCAGCTCGGCCGGCGCGACGTTCCACCAGCGCGGGATTTTCGCGCTCTGGAGCAACTGCGGCGCCAGATCGCCCCAGATGAGCGCCTGCTCGCGCACCGGAACCAGGAAGTTCTCCTCCGCCACCGCGAGCGCGTAAGGCAGCCCGACGAGCGAACCAGTCAGCCGTCCGCCGGAGTTCGTCGGCCAGCCGCCCGAGGCCACCCAGGTGGCCTGCCACAACAGCGACCGTCCGGGGGTGCCGGCGAAATCGTGGCCGCGGACGAAGGCCGGGTTGGTCAGCAGAACCTGGGCGCCGGGCGGCGCATAATCGACGTAGTTCAGCCCCACCAGAGTGTCGCGGAGAAAGGGGGCCAGCGAGCCCCGCAGGTCGTGCAAGCGTTCCGCGTCTCCCTGGGCGCGGTCGATAGCGGACTTGAGGTTCAGGCGGTGCTCGATCTCGATGTGGCGCTCCACCGCGTAGCCCAGGGACATGGAGCCCTTCTCCTGTACCGTGAAGCTGCTCCAGGGCGGTTGGATCTCGGCGATGCGCGCGGCCAGGCGGCCGACGAGCACAGCATTCAGCTTCTCGCCGCGGGCCGTGGCGTCGAGATTGTCGGCCAGGCCGAACAGATTGTCCAGTGACGCCAGCTTCTGGGCCTCCAGGATGCGAACCATGTCCTGGATCACGCGGGCCTGCGTCTCGGAATCGCTGGTGGTCTGGGCGCCCGCGAGCAGGCCGAGGATCCAGTCCTGGGGTGAGGCTCCTTCGGGCGCCCCGGTGGCCTTGAGCAGCAGGCTGACTCCCGCGCGCGCCGCGTCGAACAGATCGCGATCGCCGTGCACCTGCGCGAACGGGGCGACGATGCCGGCCAGGGTCGCGTCGGCCGCGCCGGGCGCGATGAAGCCCTGCCGGCAGAAGATCTGCCACAACCCTGCCAGGGCCTGCATGCTAGCGGCCAGATCCACGTGCAGTTGCGAGTCGCCGCCGCGGTTCAGGGTGCGAGCCGTGTCCAGATATTGCAGGATGGCGTGGTCACCGACCTCGGGCGCCTCGCTGAAGAGAGCATACTGCGAGCCGTAAGTGTGGTAGTCGGTGGCGAGCCGCTGGGCGGTGGCGGGCTCCAGCGGCTTGAAGCGCACGCGATCCAGGTCGCTCAAATCCATGAAGACCGCGAGCGGCTCGTTGTCGACGGACTTGCGGCAAAGAGCGAACAGGGCTTCCATGAGGTCGTCCGGCGATTTCCAGCCGGGAGCGGCGTGCGCGAGCCGGGCGTCGAGGTTGGCGAACACGCGACCGGCGAACAGGTTCTTCCAGACCTCGAGACCGCCCGGAATGTGCGGCTGTCCATCCGCTTCGAGGCGCAGCCTGGCCGTAAGCAGCAGCATGTCGGTGTTGGCGCGGAACACCGGGCGTGCGGGGCCGGGGCTGGTCACGCGCCCGCGGATCGCCAAGTAGAACCGCTTCAGGCGCTGGGGCTCGGTGAGGTAGTCCTGGACTGGGCCGGCGATCCGCGCTAGCGCATCGAAGTAGCTGGCCATCCAACCGTCGTCCTTGGAGATGAGCTTCAGGAAGAACGCGCCGCCCTGGGCGGGAGGAACGCCGGCGAGTTCGGCCCAGATGGGCTCGGTACGCGCCCCGCCGGGCGTCACCGCCTTTCCGCCGCGAACCTCGAACATCCCGCCGAAGAAGTCCAGGACGTGCGCGAAGGCTTTGAGCCGGTCGATGGACGAGGCCTGCCGCAGGGCGTCCGCAGTCTCGCGGTCCAGTTTCGCCAGGCCGAGGTAGGTCCTGCACAGGATGGGATCGCCCAGAAAGACGTCGATGAACTCGCCGCCCTGCTTTGCGGTCGGGGGGACCCAATAGCCGCCGCCGTAAAGAACCGGGACGGGGGTGGGAGCGTAGGCGTACTCGAACGTCCGATTGGTTCGCAGCGCCTGTTCGAGCTCCGCGATGGGGAACCCGGAATCGATGGTCACGAAGGCGCGGCTGGCGTTGACGGTCTCGAGCACGACGTCGCTTCCGCAGCCTCCGCGCATGCGGTAGCCGAGAACGCGCAACAGCTCGCCCGCTTCGGCCGAATCGCAGGCCTCGATGCGGATGGTTTTCTTGCCGCCGGCGATGTGGGCCAGCTCGCGCGCCTGCGACAGATAGCGCGTGACCAGCTTGAGGTACTCGGTGGGCTCCAGGACCTCGCCGCTGGCCTGGTACCCGCCGGTCACTACGTTCCTGGCAAGCGCGGGCAGCAACTCGTCTGCGGGCAGGTCGGGAGCGAGCGCCGCCATGCGCGAAAAGGAGCGCAGCGGACCGGGAATCTCGATGGTCTGGAGAGGTTCGGCAGGCGGCTCGGCGGGAAGGCCGCCGGGCCATTCTTTTCCACCCGCGGCGCGATAGGCTTCGAGATGGCTGCCGGCGGCTCCGCGGTCGCCCGCAATCAGATCCAACAGCACCAGTTGGCGCGCGACCTTCTGCCGCTCCTCCGTCTGCGCGGGCGCCAGCGCCGCCAGCGCCCTGGAGTACTCCTCGCGGGCGTCGGGATCGTGATGGGCGGCAAGGAAGTCGGCGTAAGCGAGGACGGCCGCGGCATCGTCGTTCGAGCTCCGGGCGGCCTGCTGGAGCAGCGTGCGCGCACCGAGCGCGTCGCCCTTCTGTTCCAGTTCCTGCGCGGAACGGAGCGCGTCCTGCACTCTCTCGGAGCCGGCTAGCGCGGAACTGAGCCCCAGCAGAACCGCGAACAGGGAAGGAAAGGCCCGCATGCACGCCCTCCTGAACATGATTCAATGTACCATTTCCCCTCGCCGAAGTTGTTCGGGGATGGCGCAACTCGCGAGCGGGCTGAAGACGTGGCGGCACGCTGAGCGCGCCACAGGAGGGCTCCTTTACCGCGGGATGAGCACCGCTGGCGAGAAAACAGTCTTGTGGCCGAGGTAGCCTTCCTGCGCCAGCTTGCGGTAGAAGGCGCCGGCGATTTGGGAGGCCATGGGGCCGCTCACGCCGCGGGCGCCGGTCAGCAAGACCACGGTGACGATGCGGTTCTGGCCGAAGTCGTTGAACGAGCCGAACCAGCCCAGGTGCGCCGTTCCGCCCGTGCAGGTCCCGGTCTTGCCGCAAACGGGCGCTTCCGAATCGTACACGGCACGGCGCGCGGTGCCGAATTCGACGGCGCCCTCCATACCGGGCTTGAGCTGCGGAATGAACTGAGCGATATCGAGGTGACGTTTTACGCGCGGCACAAACTGCTCGGTGTCCTTGGCGTTCTGCGGGTATTGCAGGTAGTAGAGCGTTCCGCCATTGTCCACCGCCGCCAGCAGTGCCGCCAGCTCGAGCGGAGTCTGGCGGATGCCGTCGCCGAAGCTGGTCATCATCCCCATGCCGCTGGAGGGGGGCTCGGAAGCGAAGAAACCGGGCTCCTCGCCAGGTATGTCCAAACCGGCCTTCTCGCCCAACCCGAACAGCCGGGCGTAATAGGCCCAGCGCTCATACCCCAGCTTGATGCCCAGATTGGCGAAGTAAAAGTTGTTCGAATGCGCCAGCGCCTGGGTGAGGTCCATGCGCGTACGGCCATAAAGGTGAACGGGAGTGACGCGGTCGATAACGCCTTCGCTCAGCGCGGCCAGGGCGACCGCAATCTTGACGGTGGAGCAGGGCTGGAATCCACCCGCCAGCGCCAGCTTCTGGTTCACCATCGTCAGAATGCGGCCGGTGTTCGCATCCACGGCCAGGACGGTGCCGTTGTAAGGCCCCAACGCCTCGACCGCCGCGCGGCGCACGGCCAGGTCTTCCCCATCGACGCGGTCGCCCGCGGTCGAGTCGGCATAAGTGGGCGCCCCCCAGGGGCTATGGCGCGCTACGGCCCGCCCGCGGCGCACCCGTGTGGTGATGCTGGCCTTGGTCGCGCTGGTTGAGGCCTTGCTCGCGGCGGCCAGCGCGTGCGAGGGCTTGCGCCGGTGGTGCTTCACGGGAGCAACAGTGGCGAAGGAAATCCCGGCGACGACGAGCAGGGAAACTACCAAGTGAAAGATACAGCGGACAATCTGTTGGCGCATTCTCAAAACATTAACATGGCCTAATGTTCCAGGCAAGGTCAACTTCGATTGTCGGGGATCGCAAGCGGACTGTCAAGCCTGAAAACGGGCTGGCAGCCGCGTTCCACATTACTTATCGTACCGCGAACCGGCCGCGACGCGCGAGATGGCTGGAGTTGGGCTGAGCCGGATGGCGCGGTGCGCGACCGGTTTTCGAAGCGCGCCCGATGGCATCTCCGAGCGGTGGCGGAGTCCGAGGCTAAAAACACTTCGGCCCGCGCCAGCGGCGCGGGCCGAAGTAACGCACAGCAATCAAAGACCGGTTAGGCCGAAGGACGGAGGCTCCGCCGACGCAGCCACGCCACGGCGGCGATTCCGGCGATCAGCAGACCCGCAGTCGAAGGCTCCGGTGTGGTACCCGCCGCGCTAGCCGACCCTGTCATATCAAGGGTGAGCAGCCCGGTGGGATTGGGCGCACCAGTATTATTGAAGACCTCGAACTGAAGGGTGTTGGTCCCCGTTGTGAACGCGGCGGTAGCCCAGTAGGTGCCAGCCGGAGGGGACAAAGTCGTGCCGGTATCGCCAATTTCAAATGCGTGGGCCGACCCAGCGCAGGCACTCGTCGGGAAAGCACTGCCCCCGCCGGGGGCGACGCCGTTGCCGTTGATGCCAATGACGGCCATGCAGTTATCCGAAGAAAAGTCGCCCGAGATCAGGACCGTCGACAGCGAGTCGGCCCCTGAGATGGTGAAGGACACCTGGTAGACGAAGTAGTGGCCTGCCGGGCCGGGGAGCGTAGCAACCGGCTGATCAGTCGGTCCGATCCAGGATCCGGGGTTCCAAGTGGGCGGTTGGTCGATCGTAGGAATGAGGAGGGCGTTCCCGACGCTCCCGCCAAGCACCAGCACACCGGGATTGGACAATAGAGTCGTCCCTGCGTCGAGGGCGAGGTAGTTCGCGTCCGTAGTTGTTGGTGTTCCGGGCGTACCTGTATTGGCTATCGTTATCGTGTCCGCATGCACAGCGACAGTCATCAACAGGAGTGCCGCCACCGAGAGGAACAGAACTACCGGTCTTGCGAAGGTGAACATATGCATAGTGAGCCTCTGTCAGGACAATGCTAGCCGAATCGATGGCCTCAAGTCAATCCATTTCCGCTCGATTCCTCGTATTTATTGGTCCTGGTACTGACGTTGCTGGCGCATCGCCACCCCCCCCAATGGGGGTGGGCAAGGTTTCTTCGACTGCTCCCGGTATAATTTGAGCCAGTGGGGACCTTCTTCGTTCAGAACTTCGGCTGCCGCGCCACGCAGGCCGATGGCGCCGCCATCGAGTCGTCCCTACTAGGGAAGGGCCTCGAACCGGCTGGCCGCGAAGTCGCGAATGTGGTGATTCTAAACACATGCACCGTGACTTCCGCCGCCGACGAAGACGTGCGCCACGCGATCAACCGCGTCCGGCGCGAGAACCCCTCCGCACGAATCCTCGTAACCGGCTGCTACGCCCAGCGCGCGCCCGCGGAACTGGCGGCTTTGCCCGGAGTCACGTGGGTAGTCGGAAACTCGCACAGGACCGAGATTTCCGAGATCGTTCTGGCGGAGAGCGGGACACCGTATCATGGCCAGATCCGCGTGGGCGACATCTTCGCCCAACAGGAGTTCCTGGCGGGCGTGGTCGAAGACGCGGCCGGCGACCGGACGCGGCCGAATCTGAAGATCCAGGACGGCTGCGGCAACCGGTGCTCGTTCTGCATCATCCCCTCTGTGCGGGGCCGCAGCCGGAGCGCGCAACCCGATTGGGTGGTCGCGCAGGTCCGCAATCTGGCGGAGCGGTATCGGGAAGTGGTGCTCAGCGGGATCAACCTGGGCCGATGGGGCCGCGATCTGAGCGGGAAAGAGCGGCTGGCCGACCTTGTGCGGCGTCTTTTGGCCGAAACCGGGGTCGAGCGGCTGCGGCTCAGTTCGGTCGAGCCGATGGACCTGTCGGACGACCTGCTGGGGCTGATGGTCTCGTCGCCGCGCATCGCCAGGCACGTGCATGCGCCGCTTCAGACCGGGTCGGACTCCGTGCTGCGGCGCATGCGTCGGAAGTACCGTCCGCGGCACTACGAAGACCGCATCCTGAGAGCCCGAGCACTGATGCCGGAGGCGGCCATCGGGGCCGATGTAATGACCGGGTTTCCGGGCGAGACGGACGAGGAATTCGAGGAGAACCGGGGGTTCGTCGCCCGCCTGCCGTTCACCTACCTGCACGTCTTCACGTATTCGGAGCGGCCGGGCACGCCTGCGGCCGCGGCGGACCAGGTTCCGATGCCGATTCGCAAAGAACGCAACCGTGTGCTGCGGGAACTGGCGGCCGCCAAGAACCTGGAGTTTCGGCTCCGGATGGTGGGGCGGACGCTCTCCGTCGTTACGCTCGAGCAGGAATGCGTGGCGCTGAGCGGCAACTACCTGAAGGTGGAACTGGCCACTCCGCGCACGCCGAATCGCATCATCGAGGTGAGGATTGGCGACGTGACGGCGGGCGGGCTCAGGGAATCGGCCTCGACCGTGGAGTGACCGGCGGCAGAGTTTGCCGGGCTGCATCGGCCGCCGCGGGTTTTCCAATAGGCGTGCGCTGGGCGGGCACCTGGCGGGGTCCCGGGGGCGGCGAAGTGTGGCTGGCCAGAGTTCGGCGCGGGCCGGCCACGACCTGACGGCTGGATGTACAATCGATGCTGCCCATGGTGGCAAAACGCCAGTTCCGGTTTCGAGCGGCGCCGGAAGGCGTTCGCCGGCAAGTGGAAGGTCAGGGCGCACGGGTGGCCAGCCTGGAAGGCGCGGCCTCAGCGGAGGAGCCGCGGCGATGATGGTGCCTTTGTGCGCGCGCGCGCTGCACTTCTTTCTCATTGGCCTGCTGGTCTATTTTGCGCTCGCCTCTTTCCCGGGCACGCCGCGCCCGGAGGGCACGAACCTCGATGCGAGTTGGGCGGTCGGTCTCAACCTGGCACGCGCCCAGGGGCTGGTAGCCGGCACGGACCTGGTCTTCACTCTCGGGCCATTGGGCTGGCTTCGTTTTCCCGATCCCACCGCTGGCGGCCTGGCTCCGGTTTTCGTCTACCGCTTCGGACTGTGGCTGGTCTGGCTCGCCTCGATGGCGCGTCTCGCGGTCGCCGTCCACCCGCGCGCGAAGGCGGTCTGGCTCGTCTTCGTCTTCGGCGCGATCATGCTGACCGCCGTCATCCGCCCCGACTCGCTCGATTTCGCGGTGGCGGGCCTCGCCCTCCTGCCGTTCGTCGATGAGCGGCTTCGCCGACTCGAGTTGGCTGGGCTGGCCGTGCTGGCCGGGCTTGCAGCCATGGTCAAGCTGAACGAGGGCGTCGTGGCGCTCCTACTGCTCCTTTCCGTTGGCGCCATCACGATGCGGAGGCGCGTAGGCGAGCAGGCTGCGATTTACGTGGCGTCCGTGATTGGATTCTACTTCCTCGCGACGGGCCATTTCTCGACCCTGCCGATCTACTTGGGCAATATCTGGCAGATCACCTCCGGAAACTCCGTGGCCATGGTACTGGAGGGACCGCTCTGGCAGCCCTTGCTGGCAATGACGAGCATCGCCGTCCTGCTGATTGGAATTCCCGCCGTTTCCAGCAGGCCGCGCGCGCTGATAGCGGGCCTCTTGCCCGCGGCGGTCATGGCGTATTTCGGGTTCAAGCACGCCATGGTGCGGCAGGACGTCCACGCGCTGTTGTTTGGAACGGAAATCGGCCTGGCGGCGCTGTTCCTGCTGGTCTGCGCGGCGGGCCGCGACGCCCGTCTGGTTGGGGCTTTCCAGGTGGCGGCGCTCCTGTTCTCCTGCTACATGACCTCGGCCTGGCCGGGGATGGGCGGCCCCGTCACACAGAGGTTGACCCTGGCTGCGGGGAGAACGGCGGTCTGGCGCTACGCCCACTGGGACAGCACCTACCAGGAGATCGAGGCCGCCGACCGCCGGAATCGCGATTCCTTAAGCCTGGGGCCGGAATATCACACCGCCATCGGAAGTGGGTCGGTGGACGCCCTCCCTTGGGATATCGCGCGTGTCCGGGCGAATGGATGGCGCTGGAGCCCTGAGCCGACGCTCCAATTCCAAGGAGCCTACACGCCGGCGCTCGACCGGCTCGATGCGGAGCATCTGGCCGGGCCGCACGGCGCCGACTTCGTGCTGCTCGATTGGAGCGCCATCGATAGCCGCCATCCGTTCCTCGAAGCCCCGCTGTCGTGGCGTGTGCTGCTCGACCGCTTTGAACCGCGCGCGGTGGGCGGTTACCCCTTGCTGCTCGCTCGCCGCGCCACCGGCCGGCTCGGGACTCCGCGAGAGCTAGGCACGATAGTGGCGCACTGGGAAGAGCCGCGGCGGCTCCCCCTTTGCGACGGCATCCTCATGGCCCAGGTCGATATCGGCGAGAGCGCTTTCGGTTCCGTGCGCGGCCTGCTCTATCGTGTGAACCCCATCTTTCTGGATGTCGCCTACGCCTCGGGGGAGACCCGGCGCTGGCGCACCGTGTGGCCAAGCCTGGCGAACGGCTTCGTCGTCGATCCCATGCCGCGGAACCAGTATGAATTCGCCGCGTTCGCGCGCACCCTGGCACGGCTTCCCGACCCGGTTGTCTCCATCGCATTTCACACCGGCAGCCCCGGCCAGTACCGGAGCACAATTCGAGTAGCGTGGTTCGAACTGCCGCGGCTCGGCACGGCGCCATGAGCCGCGCAGCCGGGGGCGGGCGGGGCGCGCTTCCCGGCAGGTCTGCTGGGAGGTTTGCGGTCCGCGATAAGAAAAGCAGACGGGATTGGGGGCACCCAGGGTCTCCAAGAAACAATCGCCAGCACGAGGGTGCATACGGCCAGCATTCCCAGCGGCTCGACCGAAGCGGGAAGTACAATCGAAGGTCACCGAGCCAATTGCGAGAGACCGAATCTTGTCCACGCGCAACGATAAGAAGATACGCAAGTGCAAGCGAATGCCCGTAACCGAGGCGCTCGCAGAGGGCGCGAAGAGGCCCGATGCCCGGTGTTTTTGTCTGCCGCGCTTGCAGGGCGCGCGCGTGACCAGACTGGAGGGCCTGCGGCCTGCAGAGGAGCCGCGGCTATGATGGAGCCGTCGCGCGCGCGCGCTGTGCGCTTCCTCCTGATCGGCCTGCTGGTCTATTTCGCGCTCGCCTCTTTCCCGAGCACGCCGCGCCCACGGGGGGCAATCGAGGATGAGAACTGGGTGCTCGGTCTCAACATGGCCCGGGCCCAAGGACTGGTGGCCGGCACGGACATTGTCTACAGTTACGGGCCATTGGGCTGGCTTCGTTTTCCCGATCCCACCGCCGGCGGCCTGGCTCCGGTTTTCGTCTACCGCTTCGGACTTTGGCTGGTCTGGCTCGCTTCGATGGCGCGCCTCGCGGTCACCGTCCGCTCGCGCCCGAAGGCGGCTTGGCTCGTCTTCATCTTCGGCGCGATCGTACTAGCCGATGTCAGCCGCCCTGACTCGCTGGATTTCGCGGTGGCAGGCCTCGCCCTCCTGCCCTTTGTCGATGAGAAACTGCGACGGCTCGAGCTGGCTGGGTTGGCCGTGCTCGTCGGGCTTACGGCCATGGTCAAGCTGAACGACGGCGTGGTGGCGCTCCTGCTGCTGATCTCCGTTGGCGCCCTCACGATGCGGAGGCGCCTGGCCGAGCCGGCCGCGATCTGCGTGGCGTCCCTGATCGGGTTCTACCTTCTTGCGACGGGCCGTCTCTCGACCTTGCCGGCCTACCTGCGCTATGGCTGGGAAATCATGTCCGGATACTCCGCGAGCGTGGGACTCGCCGGACCGCTCTGGCAGGCATGGCTCGCAGTGACGAGCATTGCCGTCCTGCTGATTGGAATTCCCGCCGTTTCCCGCAAGCCGCGCGCGCTGATGGCGGGCCTCTTGCCCGCGGCGGTCGTGGCGTTTTTCGGGTTCAAGCACGCCATGGTGCGGCACGACGCCCACGTGCTCGCGTTCGGAACGGAAATCGGCTTGGCGGCGCTGTTCCTGCTGGTCTGCGCGGCCGGCCGCGACGTCCGTCTGGTCGGGGTTTTCCAGGTGGCGGCGCTCCTGTTCTCCTGCTACATGACCTCGGCCTGGCCGGGGATGGGCGGCCCCGTCACGCGGAGGTTGACCCTGGTTGCGGGGAAGACGGCGCTCTGGCAGTACGCCCACTGGAACAGCACCTACCAGGAGATCGAGGCCGCCGACCGCCGGAATCGTGATTCCTTAAGCCTGGGGCCGGAATATCACGCCACCATCGGGAGCGGGTCGGTGGACGCCCTCCCTTGGGATATCGCACGTGTCCGGGCGAACGGATGGCGCTGGCGTCCTCGGCCGGTGCTCCAATCCTACGCAGCCTACACGCCGGAGCTCGACCGGCTCGATGCGGAGCATCTGGCCGGGCCGCACGGCGCCGATTTCGTGTTGCTCGATTGGAAGGCCATCGATGGGCGCCATCCGTTCCTCGAAACCCCGCTTTCGTGGCGTGTGCTGCTCGACCGCTTTGAACCGCGCGCTGCGGGCGGTTACCCCTTGCTGCTCGCCCGCCGCGCCACTGGCCGGCTCGGGACTCCACGAGAGCTAGGCACGATAGTGGCGCACTGGGAAGAGCCGCTGCGGCTCCCCGGTTGCGACGGCATCCTCATGGCCCGGGCGGAAATCGGCGAGAGCGTTCTCGGTTCCGCTCGCGTCTTGCTCTATCGTGTTGACCCCGTCTATCTGGATGTGACCTACGCCTCGGGAGAGACACGGCGCTGGCGCACCGTGTGGCCGAACCTGGCGAACGGCTTCATTGTCGATCCCATGCCGCGGAACCAGGAC
This sequence comes from Bryobacteraceae bacterium, assembly GCA_036404435.1. Classification (GTDB taxonomy): domain Bacteria; phylum Acidobacteriota; class Terriglobia; order Bryobacterales; family Bryobacteraceae; genus DASWZN01. Next base: position 54,621 of record DASWZN010000069.1, on the reverse strand, counting down.
GAGTTCGCCGCGTTCGCGCGCACCCTGACGCGCCTTCCCGACCCGGTTGTCTCCATCGCCTTTCACACCGGCAGCCCCGGCCAGTACCGGAGCACGATTCGAGTAGTGTGGTTCGAACTGCCGCGGCTCGGCACGGCGCCATGAGCCGCGCAGCCGGGAGGGGCGGGTTGAAGTGCCCCACGCGCTTGACGGAGGACGTTCCGGCCGGCTACCCAACCGGACGTTTGCAAGCTTCGCGGACCGAACCTGCCGGCGGCCGGCTTCCTTCACTTTGGGACGCGATCAGCGAAGAAGCTCAGCCGGTGCTGTTTGAGGTACTCCAGCTTCTGCCGCAGTCCGGTGTTCTCAGGCCGAGGGTGAATCACAAAACCAACAGCTTGGTCACAGTGCTCGATATTCTCCGTTTGAAGGTAGCAGGCGATCCAGGCGCGTTTGCCATCCGCCAACCAACGAGCGCCTGGGGGTACGCGCACAGCGTTGGGAACAAGCAGCACGGCAAAGAGTACCAGCCCGATGTTCCGCCGCAGTCCGGAAGGAGTCGACAGCAGGTACAAGTACAAAGCTAGAAACGCCGGAATCAGCAGCGTCGCATATCGGCTTACCTGTGCCTGGTCCAGCCCCAGGGAGACCCGCCCGACCGCCGTACTCGCGGCAAACAGAATGCCATAGCTCAGGAGCACTCCCAGAATCAAAGATATATCCCGCGAGCAATCGCGTGTACCGAGGCGTCGCACTTGAGCGGCGAGAACGACCAAGGCGAAAAGCAGGATCGCGTACCCTGCCCACGTCGCCCAGACGGGGACCCTCAGCCCGACAAAGTTCGAAAACATCAGCGCCATGAATCTGGGGTACGACAGCGGATCGCGAGGCGGAAAACCCTCGACCGGGGCAAACTTGTAGCGTATAAAGAAAGAGCCAAGGGATGCGCCAGCGATAAGAAGGGCCGCAACGGGCAGCGCCAGCGGGGTCGAGGTTATATGGCGAAGCCGCCAATAACCTTCCAGAGCGAAGATGCCGATGGTCACTATACCCATAAACAATCCCCAGCCGTCATAGATCAAGAACAAATTGAGCAATAGCACGACGCCATATCTCAGGAAGCAGTTCCGTTCCAGAAGCGCCACACAGTACAACATCAGCATCACCAGTGGAAAGCCGCCGTAAGACGCGTTGGGCCCACCAACGAAGGTTTCATATTGCGCCAATGTTAGAAACATGAGGGGGATCGACACATCTGAGTAAGAAAAATGGCCAAAGAGCCTCCTCTTGAGCAGTAGGGCCAGGAGCATAGCCACAAAAACACAGCCGCCGATCATGAACGACTCGGCGCGCACGTTCCAGTTGGTCAAAGGGTAGAGGAACCTGTCGGCTATGATGCCCACTCCTTCACGGTGCGGGCCATGCTGCAAACGGAAGAGATCCACGAGTGTCGTATGACCGCCAAAGAACGACCTCATGTAATCCCATTGGTCAAAAAAAAGGACATTTACTGAGTACTTCGAAATAAACCCAAAGAAGTTGTAGCCGAGCGCCAAGATGGCGAAGGCGACAACAAAGGCTGGCAGGTGGTGAAAGGCAACGGGAGCCGAGGCCGTGCTCCCAGAAGTGTGCGATTCTGAGTTATTGATACTCCTAGAATGTTTCCGATAGCGCCAGACCAATTAGAACCTCACTCCGGAACTGGGATTGCAATACTGAAAGAGAATCCAGGCGCGGCGGATGACCTGGGATAGGATTATCCGTTCCTGCTCCCGGCCAGTTGAGTATACACCCGGTTGACCGACTGGCGCAACAGGCAGGCCGCAGGCGCAGGCTGCAGGCGCCGATGCCGGTTCGTAAAGAGCGCAACCGGATACTGCGGGAGCTGGCCGCGGCCAAGAGCCTGGAGTTCCGGCTCAGAATGGTGGGGCGGACGCTCTCCGTTGTTACGCTCAAGCAGGAAGGCATTGGCGCTGAGTGGCAACTACCTGAAAGTCCAGCTGGCGACCCCGCGCGCGGCGAATCGCATTTTCGACGTGGCGATTGGCGGCGTGACGACGGGCGGGCTCAGGGAATCGGCGTCAGCGCGTGGAGCGACCGGCGGACAAGCGGCGGCCGGCGCGGGGCGTCGCGCTCCCCGGTTGGGGTACACTTGCTGAACACGGGTGCACGACGCCATCCTGCAATCCGGTGTTCCGCCTCAAGAGGTGGCGTCGGTGAGGGAGGATCAAGATAGGGCGACTGGGTGTATCCTGAGTGCGTTTAGAGTAGGGCGCGCCCTGAAGGCAGGTTGCAACGGTGAAGCTCCTTATGACGCTGCTCGTTCGCGACGAGCAGGACGTGATCGCAGCGAACATCGCGTACCATCTTTCGCGCGGGGTGGACCACATCATCGTTACCGACAACGGCTCGGTGGACGCGACGCGCGAGATCGTCAAGGACTTCGCGCGCGCGGGCAAGGTTACCCTAATTGACGAGGCCGGCGACGATTACAGCCAGTACGTGTGGGTGACGCGGATGGCGCGCGCGGCGGCCAAAATGGGGGCGGACTGGGTGATCAACAACGACGCCGACGAGATGTGGTGGCCGCTCGAGGGCAACCTCAAGACCGCGCTCGAGCGCGTTCCTCGCAAGTGCGGCTCGGCGATCGTTGAACGCTCGAACATGCTGCCCGTCCGTGGGCTCGACGGGCACCCGTTCGAGCGGATGGTGCTCCGCGACGTGCACAGCGTCGGCGCCCTGGGCAGCCCGCTGTCGGGGAAGGCCGCGCATCGCGCGAAGAAGGACGTCGAGGTAATGATGGGAAACCATGGGGTGTCGTCTCCCTCGCTGGGCCCCTCAATGGAGACGCGCGCCATGACGATCTTCCACTTCCGGTACCGCTCATACGCCCAGTTCGAGCGCAAGATTGCCAACGGCGGCGCGGCCATGCTACGCAATAGGGTGTTGCCGCAAGAGATCTGCAGCCGCTGGCGCGAACTGTACAAGCGCCTGCAGGCCGGCACGCTGAAAGCATGGTACGATGCACTTCCGCACGTGGGCGATCCGGAGGTGAAAGAGCGGGTGGCGCGCGGCGAGATCGTCGAGGACGAGCGGCTTGCCCGCTATCTTCGGGAGACGGTGTTCGGTAATCAGGCGCCGGGCGGCGGGACGTAGGTGCGGAGCAGGCGCAACGGGGCATCGACGGCCACCGGGAACGGGTCGGCGCCGGCGGGCACGAGCCAGACCTCGCCGCAACCGATGGGGCGGCCGGCGATGCTCCCCGCGCCCTCGATCACGATGAGGATATCGAGGTGGCTCGGGTCCGGCTGCCAGGTCAGAGGGCGGGTCCATTCGAGCGCTTCGGTGACGAAGTATTCGCAGCTGGCGAGCAGCCGCCGGCCGCCGCCCAGGTCGACGGGCGCCAACGATCCCGGATGCGGATCGAGCTGCGCCACCGCCACTCCTTTATCCAGGTGCAGTTCGCGGGGTCGGCCGTAGTCGTACAGCCGGTAGGTGATGTCCGAGTTCTGCTGGATCTCGACCAGCGCGAGGCCCGCGCCGATGGCGTGCACGACTCCCGCCGGCGTGAAGCAAGTGTCGCCGGCGCGAGCCGGGAACCAGCGCACCAACTGCTCGATCTCGCCGCTCAGGGCCGACTCGCGGAGCCGCTCGCGCGTGATGGGCTCGCGGAAGCCGAGCGCGAGAGTCGAATCCGGCTCGGCTCGCAGGATGTGCCACATTTCGGTCTTCCCCGGGCCGCCCTCCGCCTGCGCGTCGTTGGGATGCACCTGAAGCGACAGCCGCGCGGTGGTGAAGAGGAACTTCACCAGGATGGGGAAATGCTCCCCGTGCATGAACTCGGAAAGCGTGCGGCCGTCCTCGGTCCGATTGTCGTCGGCGGTGAACCAGACCTCGCCGATCTGGAGGCCGGTCGAGCGGAACCACGGTTCGAGGGCGGTGGCGCCCCAGATCTTCTCCCGAAAGGAAGGCAACAGACGGACCGGCTGGAGGCTCATTTCATCAAGTTTCGAACGAACTTGTCCAGGCGGGCAAGGCCGCGCTCGAGCTCGTGCATCGAGGTGGCATACGAGATGCGCACGTAGCCTTCGGCGCCGAAGGCCTCGCCCGGAACCACCGAGACGTACTCGTGCTGTAGGAGGCGGGCGGCGAATTCGAGCGTGTCTTTAACGCCGTCGGGGCGCAGGGCCGCGCTCACGTTCGGAAAGACGTAGAAGGCGCCCTGGGGCTCGGTCGAGGCGACGCCCGGGATTTCGCGCAGCCGGCGGACCACGAAATCGCGGCGGCGGCGGTACTCGGCGAGCATCGTGGCGACCGAATCCTGCGGCCCGCGGAGAGCTTCTACCGCGGCCTTCTGCGCGATCGAGGTCACGTTCGAAGTGCTCTGGCTCTGGAGCTTGATGACGGCGGCCACGACCGGCTCCGGGCCGAGCGCCCAGCCCACGCGCCAGCCGGTCATCGAGTATGTTTTCGACACCGAACCCACTACCAGCACGTTGCGCCGGGCGCCGGGAAGCGCAGCGGCAGAGAACGGCGCGCCGCGGTAGACGAAATGGCAGTAGCACTCGTCGGTGAGCAGGTAGATACCGCGGCTCGCGGTCAGGTGGTGGATGCGCTCGAACTCCTCCGGATCGACCACCGCGCCAGCCGGATTCGAGGGCGAATTGACGAGCACGATGCGGGTGCGGTTGCTGAGAAGCGGCTCGATCGCGGCGGCCGTCACCCGGAATCCGCCCGCTTCGTCCGGCGGAACGAACACGCACTTGCCGCCGGCGAAGTTCACCACGTCTTTGAAGGTGACCCAGTAGGGGACCGGGATGACGACCTCGTCGCCCGGATCGACGAGCACCTGCATGATGTCGAAGATGGCCTGCTTGCCGCCCACGGCAACGACGCATTCCGCGGGCGTGTAGCCGGTGCCGAAATCGGCGGCGTGCCGCTCCACGATGGCGGCGCGCAACTCCGGCGTGCCCGCCGAGGAGGTGTAGCGGGTGAAGTTCTGTTCGATGGCGCGGATGGCGGCCTGCTTGATGTTGGCGGGAGTGGGGAAGTCGGGCTCGCCGGGGCCGAGATCGACGATGTCGTGTCCTTCACCCTTGAGGCGCTCGGCCTCGCTGGCCACGCGCATGGTCATCGAGACGCTGATGCGGGAAATGCGCTCGGAGAGCTGGCCGGGATCGAACATGGGTGTCATCGGCCGTTCAAAACGCGGTTCCTGAGCCGAACCTCGACCGAGGGCGGCACCAGTCCGGCGATGTTTCCGCCCAGGCCGATCACTTGCTTGACCAGGCGGGAGCTGATGAACGAGTACTCTTCCTTGGCCATCAGGAAGACGGTCTCGATGGCGGGGCACAGGCGGCGGTTCATGAGGGCCATCTGCAGCTCGTATTCGTAGTCGGAGATGGCGCGTATGCCGCGCAGGATGACGCTGGCGCCCTTTTCCTGCGCGTATTGGACGAGCAGGCCGTTGAAGGACTCCACCTCGACGGTGGGATAGCCGCGCACCACCTCGCGCAGCATCTCGATGCGCTCTTCGACGGTGAACAGCGGCTCCTTCTCTTCGTTGCGGAGGATGGCGACGATGAGGCGGTCGCAGAGCCTGGCCCCGCGGTCGATGAGATCGAGGTGGCCGTTGGTGATCGGGTCGAAGGAGCCCGGGTAGAGCGCGATTACGGAGTGCGGCGTCATTTAAGGGATTACTGTTTCGATTGTAGCGCAGAGGATTACTGCGGCAGTGGGGCTAAATCATCTCCCCAAGCCCAGGGAATGCACACGCGAACGCCCACGCAAACAGCAGGAAGTTGCTCGCGAGGCTGTACAGGAGGGAATCGGTCCTCCGCCGCAGGAACAGCATTCCGCCAAGGACGACAGCGCAGACAAGACTGATTAGAGCTGTTATCAGAGTGTAAGGGTAGCCCTGGTATTGGACGCCACGATGCCAGCCAGTCCTGAACCAGACCGCCGACAGGATTGTCACAACAGCCCACAAAGCCCCGGTCCGTTTACGCGGGATTGGCGATCCGCGAAATAGCGGACCGGACCAAAAACAGAAAGCTACGCTGGGGATGACGATGGCCAATCCCATCGCCGGCCCCAGCAATACCGTAGCCAGCCCGAACGGTTCGTTATAGGGCGGGGCGACAAGGCCCGAGAACGGTACCAAGAGCAGTGCCGCCCCGAGCGTCAGTGCAGAAGCCCGCTTCCGAGGCGATGGACCGCTGTCGGGTTGTGGCTGCTCGCTCATACGAGATCACAGTATCAAAAAACCGAGTCAGATCCGGTGAATCCGCTCGAAGCCTGGCCAGCGGTCGAAATCGGCGTCGAAGCTCAGGATCTTCCGAATGCCGTAGCGCTCCATGACGGCGATGTGAACGGCGCCGCGGGCCGACAGGGAGGCGGGACCCTGGACAATCTCTCCGGCGCGGAGGACCTCGGTTTTTTCGATAGCCATAACCTGATCGACGATGTCCAAGGTCGCCTGGAGCGCGGGCCGGATGGCCTCCCGCTTGTCGATCGCCGTGTAGCGGTGGAGGATCTCCTGCAACACCTCGGCGTCGGTTACCAGACGTTGCCCTTCGGCAGCCAGGCGCTCCAGGAGGATCTGCGCCTCCGTCTTGTGGGGGTGTGCCGCTCCGATCAGGTACATCGGGACATTGGAGTCGACGAAAATCACCCCTGGTAGCCTCGTTCGATTTCCTCGATCATCTGGCCGATATCGGCGGTTGGGAACGAGTATTGCGCGGCGCGACGAATCGCCTTCAGCTTGGTCTCGGGATCGGCTGACGGCCGGCTGGCGCGCGCTTCGCGGAGCGCCCGCCGAACCCATTCGCCCACCGTCAGATGTTCACGCTTGGCCAAACGGCGGATGTCCGACATTTCCGGGTCGGGCAGCAAGACCTGGAGACGCTTGCTCATATGATGAGTATACCATGCTCACTCATTGAGCCATGCCCTACGCCGGCTTCGCCTTCTTCAGCACACGGCCCAGGATCTTCAACGCGCGGTCGATTTCGGCGTCGGTGATGATGTAGGGCGGCAGGAAACGCAGCACGGTGTCGTGGATGCAGTTGATCAGCAGGCCTTCGGACAGGGCGTCGAGGACGATCTGCTTGCCCGGAATATCCAGCTCCATGCCCAGCATCAGGCCGCAGCCGCGCACTTCGCGGATGAAGCCGTGGTGGCGCGCCAGGTCCGCCAGCTCGATCTTGAACTCGCCGCCGAGGCGATGAATCGTCGGCAGAAGGTCTTTCAAAATGTCGAGGAACTCGATGGCGACGCGGCAGGCGAGCGGGCCGCCGCCGAACGTGGTCCCGTGCATTCCGGGGCCGATCGACGCGGACGCCTTCTCGTTCGAGAGGATCACTCCCAGCGGGATGCCGCAGGCCAGCGGCTTGGCGGCGACGGTGATATCGGGCAGAATCGCCGGCTCGGCGAGCTGGTAGCTGAAGTACGTGCCGGGGCGTCCCACGCCGCACTGGATTTCGTCGCAGACCAGGAGCGCGTTGTGGCGGGTGGCGAGCTCGCGCGCCCGCTGGGCGAACTGCACCTGGAGCGGGCGCACGCCGCCCTCCCCTTGTATCCATTCGATGACGATGCCGGCCGTATGGTCGTTGACCGCGTGCCCGAGGGCCTCGTTGTCGTTGGCCGGGATGAACTTCACGCCCGCCAGCAGAGGCTCGAAATCCTGGCGGTACTTCGGCTGGCCGGTCACGGACAGCGAACCGAGCGAGCGGCCATGAAAGGAATTTTCGAGCGCCACGATGTGGTGCTTCTCGGGGTCGATCTTGCGCCCGTGCGAGCGGATCATCTTCAGCGCGCCCTCCATGGCCTCCGTTCCGGAGTTGCAGAAGAAGGTGCGATCGAGGCCGCTGATCTCGGCCAGCCGCTTGGCCAGCGGTCCCTGGTATTGGTGGTAGTAGTAGTTCGAAGTATGGATGAGCAGGCCCGCCTGCTCCTTGAGCACGCGGAGGATGCGGGGGTGGCTGTAGCCGAGCGCGTTGACGCCGATGCCGGTGAGCAGATCGAGGTAGCGCTTGCCGGCCAGGTCGAAGACGTAGCTGCCCTTGCCGCGGTGCAGCACCAGCGGATAGCGGGCGTAAGTCTGGAGCACGTAGCTGCGCTCCAGGTCCATGATCTCTTGTGCGGCGGCGAGCGCTTCGGAATCTGTGGGCATTCCCCTATGATACAAACGCGCTAAGACCTCGTACGGAATGACGTAGCGGCCCAGCCTGGGGCAGACGTTTCCGCCAACCCCCTGGTCCGCGGCCGGCGCCCTCGTCGGCCGGGGAGTAGCACCATAGGAGCTTGATTCAGTAGCGAGAAGGCGGGTCCAGGGGGACCCGCGCGGACCAGGGGGTCCGCCCCACAGCCTGCCCAGGGCAGCACCAGGCTGGCTACGCCGCGCCGAGGCGCTGCTCGATTCGATCGAGCTGGTGGCCGAGCCGCTCCAGGCTCGCCGCCGGCAGCAGCTCGCAGTGGGAGATCTCCTTGAGAGTGGCGAAACCCTGGCGGTGCGCCACCACCAGCAACTCCGCCTCGGAAAGCAACTCCTTGGCAAGCGCGCGGCGGCGGACGTGGCCGTTCTCGATCAGCACGGTGGGCGTGCCTTCGAGAAGCTGGTCGAGGGTCTTGTGCCGGAAGACGAAACGCACCACCAGGTAGTTGATCAGGAACAGGGCCAGCGCGCCGATGAGGCCGCCGGTGACCGAGTTGTCGTCGCCGATGATGGCGTTCTGCACGGTGTTCGAAATCGACAGCAGCACCACCAGATCAAACGGGTTCAACTGGGCCAGTTGCCGTTTGCCGAAGATGCGGAGACAGACGAGAACGAAGGCGTAGACGATGACGGGCCGCAGGACCTTCTCGAGGACGCCGATCTTCAGGGCGAACATATCCGGCGCAATGCCGGCCAGGGCGGGCGCAAACATGAATTCCTCCTCGCTTAAGGAGGATCGCACAGGCGCGAACCGTGCGTGCGGGGAACAGCTCCGGGGGCATGGGATGGAGCGGGCCCATCGGTCTGCAGGCTCCGGCGGACCTTAAGCGGGTACTACATGCGGCTGCGAATGCGTTACGGCGAACGCAACGAGCTGGGCGGTGGAGTGGAGACCCATTTTCTTGCAGATGTGTTTGCGGTGATTGTTCACCGTGTAGACGCTCAGGTTCAGCGTCTCGGCAATCTGCCGGCTGGTCTTCCCCTCGCCAATCTTCTCCAGCACTTCCCTTTCCCTTCGCGTGAGTGTGTTTTCGGCTGGCATAGTGGCGGGATTGCAGTCCTCTCCCTCATCATGCAACGACATCGAGGGCGTCAACTCGCAACTGTAACAAACTGTCCGAGGCGCATCCAATGGCCTACAGGGGTCATTTTCATCTGTTTAGCCGTTTCGGCGCATTCACACGCGTAGATTAACTATGTTTAATGATTGTGCCGTTCCTTCGGCTGCTACCTTGGCCGGACTACAGCATCCAATTGGGGGGTAGATAGACCGGCGTACTTCTTTTTGAAACAGAGACTTACGGGAGCCGGCTTCAGGGTGCATATGCGTCAGGATGAACTCACACCTAGAGAGATCGAGGTCTTTGGGCTGGTAGCTCAAGGAAAGACGAGCAAACAAATCGCCGAGACGCTTGCCATCAGCGTCCATACCGTCAACAACCACCGCAAGCGGATCTGCCGCAAGGTCGGGGTGCACTCCACGGCCGAACTGGTGGCGGTCGCCGCCCGGCACTTCCTGAGCCTGGAGGGGCCAACTCCGAAGAGTGCCGGCCTGCAGGTGGTTGCCATGCAGCCTAGCGCGTAAAGAACTCACGCAGGGCGATGACGGTGCGCTCGATGTCGTCATCCGAGTGCGCGGCGGAGAGGAAAGCGGCCTCGAACTGCGAGGGCGGGAAGCAGCATCCCCGCTCGATCATCCAGCGGAAGAACTCTCCGAAGCGCGCCCGGTCCGACAACTGGGCCGATGCGTAATCCGTCACTGGCCGGCCGGTGAAGAAGAACGTAAACATCGAACCGACGTGGTTGACGGTGACGCCTTCGGGGGCGGCCTCGGCCAGGCGCCGGGCGTGGCGCTCCAGGCCGGCATAGACCTCGGGGTGCGCTTCGAGATGGCGCAGCATGGCGAGACCGGCGGCCACGGCCAGCGGGTTCCCGGAGAGCGTTCCCGCCTGGTAGACGGGTCCGGCCGGAGCGATCATGGACATCACGTCGCGCCGCCCGCCATAGGCGCCGACCGGCAGCCCCCCGCCGATCACCTTGCCGAGCGTAGTGAGGTCCGGCCGGATGCCGTAAAGCTGCTGCGCGCCGCCGAAGGCGACGCGGAACCCGGTCATGACCTCGTCGAAGATGAGCAGCGAGCCGTGGCGCGCCGTGGTTTCGCGCAAAGCCTCGAGGAACCCCGGCGCCGGCGCGACCGTGCCCATGTTGCCCGCCACCGGCTCGACGATCGCGGCGGCGATCTTGTCTCCGTGGCGCCGGAAGCACTCCACCAGAGGCTCGATCGCGTTGTAGGGCAGTGCGATGGTGATATCGGCGAAAGGTTTGGGCACCCCCACGGTATCCGGAATGCCGAGAGTGGCGATGCCCGAGCCCGCCTTGACCAGCAGCGAATCGACGTGACCGTGATAGCATCCCTCGAACTTCACCGTCAGGTCGCGGCCGGTGTAGGCCCGGGCCAGGCGCAGGGCGCTCATGGCGGCTTCGGTACCCGAGTTCACGAGGCGCACCATCTCGATGGAGGGAACGGCGCGGCAGATGGCTTCCGCCAGCTCGATCTCGCCTTCGGTGGGCATGCCGAAGCTGGTGCCCCGCTCGAGCGCGCGCTCGATCGCCTCGACGATAGCCGGATGGCGGTGTCCCAGGATTAACGGGCCCCAGGAGCAGACGTAGTCGATGTAGCGGTTGCCGTCGGCGTCCCAGATGTGCGCGCCCTGGCCGCGGACGATGAAGGGCGGTGTCCCACCCACGCTGCGGAACGCCCGCACGGGCGAATTGACTCCGCCCGGAATGGATTTCTGGGCCCTGGCGAACAGGGCTTGCGAGCGTTCCCGGCCGCTCATGGCTGGTTTCCGCGCGCCAGTGCAGTGGCGCACGCGTTGTAAGGCGGACCCCCTGGTCCGCAGCCGACGCCCCCGTCGGCCCGGACGTTGCACCGATGAGCTTGATGCGTCGGTGAGAAGGCGGGTCCAGGGGGACCCGCGCGGACCAGGGGGTCCGCCCCACCAAAGTGGAGTGGCGTCATACCTGGTTCTCGCCCGCAACCTCGCGGCCCAGGACGAAGTGGAAAAACGTGTCGAGAAGCGTGCCTTGCAGGTTGCGCATCATGCGGCCTTTGAGCCCGAGGTAAGTCTGGCTGCCTGCCACCAGGTCCTGCATGAGGTCGTAGAACCGCGGGCTGCGGCGGAGAAACTGCACCATTCTCTGGGGCACGGTGCCCAGCAGGAACCGGCCCAGGAAAACGCGCCGGGCGATGATGGCGCCGAATGCCAGGTCGGCGGCGAAGTCGCGTGTGAGCAGGGCGCGGTAAGCGCAGGGCTTCTCGGCCAGCCCGTGTGCGTCGTCGAGAACCACCTGGCTGGCCAAGTCGGCCGACCGCATGGCGTAGTAGAGGCCTTCGCCCGTGATGGGATCCACCAACCCGCCGGCGTCTCCCACCGCCATCCAGCCCTGACCGGAAACGCGGTTGTTGCGCCAGCCGGAGGCGCCCAGCGAGGGCAGGACGTGGGCGTAGAAGCGCGCGCCCTTCCAAGAGAGCGAGCGTTCCCGCATGAACGCTTCCAGGCGCGCCCGCAGCTCCTGCGCCGGCAAGCCTTTGCCGCAGATCCCGACCGAGAGATGCCCGCAGCGCGGGAAGATCCAGATGTAGCCTTCCAGGTGCGGCAGGAACTGGATGTCGATGTGATCCTGCTGCGCCTCGACGTAGTAGCCCAGCGCGAGCATGGTATCGGCCGAGGTCCACTCAGTGCCGACGTTGCGCAACGGGTTCCGCGCTCCGGTGGCGACGATGCAGAAATCGGCGTCGATGGTTCCGCCGGCGGTGCGCACATGCCAGCACCGGCTGTTCGGGGTGACCTCGAGAACGCGGGTCTTTTCAATCCGCGCCCCGGCGCGCTCGGCGCGCTCGAGCAGCATGCGGTTCAGATCGAGGCGCGAGTAAATGACCAGGGGATCGCGCAGCGCGAGGCGGGCCGCGCCGGCTCCGGAAGCGGCCAGCGTGGTCGCGGTGACGAAGCGCTTGGGCAGGTCGTTTTCCAGGAGAAACGGATATCGCTTGTACGCCTTGCAGGTGATCCCGCCGCCGCAGGGCTTCTCCCAGGCCAGCTTCTCGTCGATGACGACGGTATCCAGGCCCGCGGAAGCCAGACGCTCGGCGGCAAACGCCCCTGCCGGACCACCTCCCAGTACTGCGACGCGCTTCATTCGCTATTTCGCTCCGGGCGGATTCCCGATAGCGGGATGACCGGGGGGAAGTCCGGTCGCGGGCGCCGTTCCCGCCGCGGCGCCGGGCATGCCGCCGGGCATCTGGCCATGCGGCGACTGGCCGGCCCCGGCGCGGCCCTTTCCCTGCACAACCCATCGACTGCCCTGGCGCTCGAGTGTATAGCGCATCTGCATCCCGCCGCCGGCCGCGCCTTTGGGGCGGAAGGAGACGGTAGCATCCGCTTCATCCTGGCGGAAGGACACGGAGGTCACATCCACCTGCATCATTTTCATGTTCAGGTTCGAGCGCTGCGACAGGTAGTCCATGACCCCTTGCCGCACGGCGCCCTCGTTCTGAATGTCCCGGCTGCTGCAGCCGAGGAGCACAAGACCACCCAACAGGAGAGGCAGGCAGCGGATATTCACAACTCCGATTATAAGCTTGAGCGGAGGAGGGGCAAAAATCGCCCCCTGGGCAACCCGCAGCCGGGAAGTCACTTGTTGGGCCGGGAGGTGCTGAGCGGATAAGAGGCGATGAGAAACTGCCCTTCGTCGCTGTTTACCGGTTCCAGATCGACTATGGGGCTACCCGTCATCTGCACTCTGAAATAGTAGACCTTTCCGGCCTCGGCACTGATGGTGGCCAACGAAGCCAGCTTGGCAGGCGAAAAGTTGCTGTTTGTGCTACCCGGTTGCCAATCGGCACACAGGTGATGCTCGCCGGGCTCGACGGAGAAAGAAAACCAGGAATCGTCGTGGTTCGCTCCAACCCAGGCGCCATCCAGTCCGATTCTGCCGGTCACGGGGTACATGGCAGGCCCTATATCCTCGATGACATAGACCAGCGCCTTGCCTGCCTCGGTCTTGGCGGCGGGCTGGGGCTTGGTGTCCGTTTTCACGTCGAAGTGAACAGCGCCCGGACCGCATGCCGGCGCGAGCCGCCCTGCGTCTCCGGCAAAGGCACACGAAGCGAGGCAGATGGCGGTGAATATGAGTTTCATCTTGCTCCTTCCAGCATGAAGGGCGAGTGACACGGCCATTTAGGTTACCAATGCGGCCGGCGCTCAAGAGCGACGCGGAGAGCGCCGTGAAGAGCCTCGAAGGCGTCGAGCGCGTGGTGAACCGGATCGAGGCGCTGCCGCTCTCGTCAAACGAAGATCGCATCCGGCGGGAGGAGTTCCGCGCCATCTTCGGCTTCCCGTCGCTCAACCGCTGTGCCATCCAGGCCGTGGCGTCCATTTACATCGTCGTGAAGAACGGCCATGTGACCCTGGAAGGCGTTGTGGCGAAGGCAGGGGACAAGAATATCGCCGGCGTTCGGGGTTCCCGGCGTCTTCTCGGTGACGAACAATCTGCGGGTAGAGGGGTAGAATTACCGCCCCATCCCGATGTATTGGAAGCCGGCGGCTTCGAGCGCGGCCTGGTCCAGGAAGTTGCGGCCGTCGAGCAGCAAGGGCGTTCGCATGAGCTCCGCCAGCCTGGCCCAGGGCAGGTCGCGGTATTGCGGCCACTCGGTGACGAGCACCAGCGCGTCGGCGTCCGCCGCCAACTGCTCCACCGACTCCACCAGGCTGAGGCTCGAATCGCACTCGCGCCGGGCGCGGTCGAGGGCGATGGGGTCGTGCGCGCGCACCTTGGCGCCGCGCTCCGCCAGCCGGCGCGCGATGTCCAGGGCCGGAGCGTCGCGCAGGTCGTCCGTGTGCGGCTTGAAGGCCAGCCCCAGCAAGCCAACCGTGCGGCCCTTCAGGATCTTGAGCGTCCCGAGCAGCTTCTCGAGCACGCGGTCGCGCTGGCGGTAGTTGACCTCGCGCGCCGCGGCCACAATGGGCATTGTCAGGTTGTACTCGCGTGCCGTGGCGATCAGGGCCGCAGTATCCTTTCCGAAACACGAGCCGCCCCAGCCGATCCCGGCCTGCAGGAATCGCGTTCCGATGCGCGCGTCGAGCCCGATCCCCTTGCTGATTTGCGTAGCGTCGGCGCCCACCTTTTCGGCCAGTTGCGCAATCTCGTTCATGAAGCTGATCTTGAGGGCCAAAAAGGCATTGGCGGCGTACTTGACCAGCTCGGCCGACGCCAGGTTGGTGGTGATGAGCGGAACGGCGCCGAGCGACTCGGGACGGGGAAGGAAATTCGGCGCCGGGAAAGTCTGCTCTACCACGGGCCGGTAGAGTGCGTAGAGACAGTCGAGAGCGCGGGGATCGTCCGAGCCGACGACCACGCGGTCGGGGTACAGCGAATCGTGGAGCGCCGAGCCCTCACGCAGAAACTCGGGATTCGAAGCCACGGAAAAGCGCCCCTTCGGGCCGCGGCCGTTGCGGGCCTCGAAGGCCTCGCGAACCAGCGCTTCGACCCAGTTGCCGCAGCCGATCGGGACCGTGGACTTGTTGACCACCACGGTGAAGGAGTCACCCAGCCGCTCGCCCACCGCGGTGGCCGCCGCCCGGAGATAGGACAGGTCGGGGTTGCCATCGGGGAGCGGCGGCGTGCCCACGGCGATGAAGATCACGTCGGCTTCGGGATGCGCCTCGGCGGCATCGGTCGTGTACCGCAGCCGCGACTGCGCCAGCGCGGCGAACTCCTCGAGGAAGGGCTCGTAGATCGGGAACTTGCCCTGGCGGAGCAGGCCGATCTTCGATTCGTCGGAATCGAGCAGCGTCACCGTGTGGCCGAGATAGGCCAGCGCGACTCCGGTGGTGATGCCCACATAACCCGCCCCAACAATAGAGACTTTCATGCGACCCCCGATTCCGATCTTAGCAACGTGCAGATGGCGGGGCGAGCCGCAAGCGTCCGCTACAATGGAATTTGGCCATGGACAAACGCCGCATGTGCCCGCACTGCCGGGCATTCATCACCGTCAGCGATCGTGTGTGCCCCTATTGCGATACGCAGGTGGGTCAGCGGGCCATTGACGTGCGGCATCCCAGTGACATCCTAGGCGGGTTCATTCCGCACGCCCGCTTCACGACATCCATCATTTTGCTCCTCAATTGCGGTCTGTTCGCGGTCACGCTGGCGCTGAGCATGGGGACCGCATCGTCGAATGCGCTGCTGGGGATCGACGGCCCCACACTGTACCGGTTGGGCGCGAAGTGGCGGGTGTTCGATAGCGGCCAATGGTGGCGCCTGGTGACGGCGGGCTTCCTGCACGGCGGCGTGCTCCACATCCTGATGAACTCCTGGGTCCTGTTCGACGTGGGCGCGCAGGTCGAGGAAATCTTTGGGGCGGCGCGCATGATCGTCATTTACTTTGTGGCTTCCGTGGCTGGTTTCTTTTTGAGCTCGATGTGGTCGGACAGCCTGTCCGTGGGCGCGTCGGCCGGCATCATGGGGCTGATCGGCGCGATGATCGCCCTGGGCGTGCGCCATCGCTCCAACCCTGCGGCCGCGGCGATGCGCGGCATGTACGTCCGCTGGGTTATGTACATGCTGGTGCTGGGGTTTTTGATCCCGTTTATCGATCAGGCGGCGCACATCGGCGGCCTGGCGGGCGGATTCTGCGCGGCGTACGTAGCCGGGACCCCGAAGCTGGCGGACACTTTCGGCGAGCGGTTCTGGCGCGGCGCCGCCTTAGTTGCGATCGCGCTGACGGCGGCTTCGTTCGCACTGATGCTGCGCTCGGCGGGGGTTTGAAGCTACCCGAAGATAATCTGGGCGATCACCAGTTCCGGCAGCACGTTGTTCCAGCTTTCGGGGATGGTGTCGAACGGCAGTCGAAACTCCTTCGTCTCGCCCGGCTTGAGGCCGCCCAGGCGCTCTTGAACGATGGACACGCGGTCGCGCAGCACCACCCGGCCCGAGGGGTCGCGGAACACGCAGTTGAGGTCGATCTGCTTCAGCATGCGGTTGCCGGCGTTGGTGATTTTGCCGGTGACCTCGACCAGCGTCTGCTCCGCGAAGTTCTGCTTCGCGCTCATGTTGACTTCGCTCAAGCTGAGGTAGCCGGCGTGCACGTAGGCGCGCGCTTCCGGCGTCAGCACCGGGGCCGGCGGCTGCCGCGACCCGCCGCGCGCCAGCACGAGCGCAGCCACCGCGACCACCGCGGCGATCACCAGCGTGACGACAATAGCGGTCGGAAAGCCGCCGGAAGCCGGGCGTTCGGCGCTGGGATTCACACGAATAGCCATCTTCAGTGGATTCTAGCAGGCCTTGCGCCTCGACAGGCCGGAGGCCTGTCCCACCGTTTACACTGAGGAATGGCCAAGCCCACCGACGCGGTCTGGAAATCCTCCGATCTGGCGACGACGTTTCTCGAAGGCGTTCGCGGAGCGATCCCATTCGCCCAGGCGCAGATCGATATTATGCTGCGCCTGATTGCCGCGTGCGAGCGGCCCATCGAGAGAATCCTCGATCTGGGCTGCGGCGACGGAGTGCTCGCGGCGGCGATTCTGGACCGCTGGCCGCAGGCGCGCGCCGTGCTGCTCGATTTCTCCGAACCGATGCTCGACGCGGCGCGAAAACGCTTCTCGGAGCGGGCCGGCAGCGTGGAGATTCTGAGCGTGGACTACGGCCAGCCGTCCTGGACGCGCGCCGCCGCGCCGTTCGGTCCTTTCGACGCCGTGGTGTCCGGCTTTTCGATTCACCACCAGCCCGATACCCGCAAGAATGAGATCTACGCGGAGATCCACGAACTGCTCGCGTCGGGCGGCATCTTCGTCAACGTGGAGCACGTTGCACCCGGTTCGCCGTGGCTCGGCCGTGTGAACGACGAGGCGTTCCTGGACAGCTTGCAGCGCTGGCAGCCAGCAGTTCCGCGCGAGGAGATCGAGACGACATACTATCGCCGCGCCGACAAGGACGCCAACATCCTGGCGCCGGTCGAGACGCAATGCGAGTGGCTGCGTGCGATCGGCTTCACCGACGTAGACTGCTATTTCAAGGCGTTCGAGCTGGCGGTGTTCGGCGGGCGGCGGGCTACATCCGGTACAGCATCCAGTACACCACCACGCCCGTGACGCTGACGTAAAGCCAGATGGGCAGGGTCCAACGGGCGATGGCGCGATGGCGGTCGAAGCGCGCGCGCAGACCGCGCGAGAGCGTCACGATGGCGAGCGGCGGCACGGCGGCTGCCAGCAGCGTGTGGGTGAAGAGAATCGTCAGGTAGACCGTGCGGATGGGGCCAGTCCGCTCGAACCGCACTACGCCCGCTTGCGCGTGGTAGATGATGTAGCAGATCAGGAAGAGCGTCGAGACCGTGAACGCCGCCAGCATGACGTTGCGATGCGTGCGCTTGCGCCCGCGGCGGATGAGCGCGAAGCCCCACACCAGCAACACGGCCGCGGCGGCGTTCAGCACGGCGTTCACGGCGGGAAGGTCGTGGACGCGCGAGACAGGCCGGAGGCCTGTCCCACTCAGGCGGCGGATGGCTGCGATCAGCGGGTCGAGGCTCTCGCCCTCTTCCGTGTGGTAGTAGCCGCGGATGAAGCCGCGACGGTCCACCAGCGCGAACAGCGTGGAGTGGACGAAGGTGCCGTCGACGTTGCCCATCTTGAAGGCGTCGCGGTCCAGAGTGTTGAGCGTCGCCGACGAGCCGGTGAGGAGGAACCAGCGGCCGGGTTCGGCGCGGAAACGCTGTGCGTAAGCGGCCAGCACCGGCGGCGTGTCCTGTTGCGGATCGACGGTGAACGAGACCAGCCGCACGTCCGGCAGATCTCCGATTTGCTTCTGGACCCAGTGCATCTCGGCCGACATGCGCGGGCAGGGGCCCATGCAGGTCGTAAAGAAGAAGTCGGCGACCCAGATCTTTCCGTCGAGGGTTTTGCTATCGAAAACCGCGCCGGTCTGCGAGCTCAGGACAAACGCGGGCACGTGGCCGTAGACGGGCAGGGCGTTGTGCCGCGCGCATCCGGCCAGGGTTAGGACAAGAGCCGCGAGGATGCTCGTTTTTCGGCGACAGGCCGGAGGCCTGTCCCACAGGAGCGGTTTCACGCGAAGGTCCTCGCCGTCCGGCGGGTCGCGGAGAGCGTGGCCACCGCGAAGAGAGCCGCGGCGAAGCACGCGGTCACGATCACGCTGGCCGCCGGAGCGGGCACGCCGGCGTGGCCTTCGAGCGGCGCGCGCAACGCCGAGACGGCGTACGTCACTGGGTTGGCGCGCATCAGCCACTGCACCCAGCCGTGCGCCTTCGCCATCGGGAACAGCGCGCCCGATACCAGCCACAGCGGCAGCAGGACCAGGTTCATGACGGCGTGGAAGCCCTGCGTCGATTCCATCTGCCAGGCGATGACGAATCCGGCGACCGTGAATGTGAACGCGATCAGCAGGATCACGCCCGCGGCTTCGAGCAGGGCGGCGGCGTTGGGCGTGTGGCCGGTGGCGGGCACGAAGCACAGGAACACCATCCCCTGGAGCCAGGCCAGCGTCGAAGAGCCCAGGATCTTGCCGAGCACCATGGAGCTGCGCGGCGCGGGCGAAACCAGCATCGAGAGTAGGAAGCCCTCACGCCGGTCCTCGATCAGCGACATGGTGGAAAACACGGCGGAGAACATCACCGTGAGCACCAGCGCGCCGGGGAAGAAGAAGCCCAGGTCGCCGAAGCCGGAGCCGATCAGCAGCCAGAACACCAGCGGCGAGCCGATGTAGCCCGCCACGCGCGCCTTCTCGCGCCAGAAGCGCACCAGGTCCCGATGCCACAGGGCCCAGACGGGCAGCCAGAAGTTCATGTCAGGCGCGCTCCGGTTTCATCCAGGAAGACGTCTTCAAGGGTCGGCTTGTGCAGCGCCACCGACCGGATGGCGCCCGGGAAGGCCTCCACCGCCTCGGCGATGAAACGGTGGCCGTTGCCGATCTCGACGCGTAGCGAGCCGTTCTCCGCGGTGGCTTCGACGCCGAACCGCGCGCGAAGTTCCGGCAGCAACCGCGCCGGGTCGTCCACGTCGAGGATCACCACGTCTCCGCCGATGCGCGACTTCAGCTCGGCGGGGGCGCCCTCGGCGACCACTTTGCCCTGGTGCAGCAGCAGGAGCCGGTCGGCGCGGTCCGCCTCGTCGAGAATGTGAGTGGTCACCAGCACGGTGATTCCTTGGCGGTCGCGCAGCTCCTCGACGTACTGCCAGAGCTCGCGGCGCGCGCCCGGATCGAGGCCGGTAGAAGGCTCGTCCATGAGGAGCACGGCGGGCCGGTGCAGCAGGCCCTTGGCGATCTCGACGCGCCGGCGCAAGCCGCCCGAAAGCGTCTCGACCAGGTCGTCGCGCCGGTCCGCGAGGCCGAGGCGCAGCGCCACTTCTTCGATCCGCTCCGCCAGTTCTCGCCCGTGCATGGCGAACAGATGCCCCTGGGCGCGCAGGTTCTCGAACACGGTCAGCTTCTTGTCAAGGCTCTGCGACTGGAAGACCACGCCGATGCGGCGGCGCACCTCGGCCGGCTGGCGCTCGACGTCGTAACCCGCCACGCTCGCCGCGCCGGTGGAGGGAGCGAGCATGGTCGCCAGGATGCGGAACAGGGTCGATTTCCCGCCGCCGTTGGGGCCGAGCACGCCGAAGATCTCGCGCTCGCGCACCTGGAAGGAGACGCCCGCGAGCGCACTCCGGGCGCCGTACTGGCGCGTCAGGTTTTCCGCAGAGACGATCACAACCGCGGCCTGTCCAACAACATCAAACCATAAAGCAACGGCAGGTAGACGACCGACGCCAGCAGCACCTGCCGCGCGCGCAGCCGGGTGCGCTCGAGAGCGACCCGCAGCCCGGCGGAAAGGAACGCGATGCCCAGGGCCAGCGCGCCGAACAGGTAGACCGTCCCCGTCATGTGCAGGAATGCCGGGGCGAGGCTGGCGGGAACGAGCAGCAGCGAGGCGATGACGATCTGCCGCGCGGTCGATTTGCCGTCCGGCTCGACCACGGGCAGCATCACGATGCCCGCCCGACCGTAGTCCTCGCGATACATCCAGGCGATCGAGAGGAAGTGCGGAAACTGCCACAGAAAGAGAATGCCGAACAATACCCAGGCCTGCGCGGAAAGGCCGCCGGCCGCGGCCGCGAAACCGATCAGCGGCGGCATCGCGCCCGGAAACGCCCCGATGGTGGTGGCGTGCTTGGTGCGCTGCTTGAGCGGCGTATAGAGCAGCAGGTAGGTCGCCAGCGTGGCCAATCCCCACAGGGCCGCGACCCAGTTGACCGCCAGGGCGAGGTCTAAGAAGCCGAGCGCCGAAAGAGCGAGGCCGAACGCCAACGCCCGGCCAGGGCTGACGCGCCCGGAAGGAATCGGCCGCGCTTCGGTCCTCCGCATTTTGGCATCGGCGTCGCGCTCGTACCACTCGTTGAGCGTGGCCGTGCCGGAGGCGAGCAGGCCCGTTCCGAGAAGGGTGTAGAACAGCACCAGCCAGTGCGCCGCCCCTCCGCCGAGGCCGAAATAGTAGCCCACGGCCGTGCTGCCGAGGATCAGCCACGTGATGGTGGGCTTGGTCAGCTCGAGGTAGTTGCGCATCGGGGGCTCGCTTCTTATGATGCTCGCGGCGCGGTTTACGATTCCGCAGTAAGTTTTACGCATCCCCAGGAATGGCCCTGGAGCTATTGTAGCGTGCAGACGCGACCGAATCCCGCGATACTGGAAGCTTATGGACGAACCCGCTTTGTTTACTCCCGTTTCCTTCCGCGACGTGCGGCTGAGAAACCGGATCGCGGTCTCGCCCATGTGCCAATACTCGTGCGAAGACGGCATGGCTACGGACTGGCACCTCGTCCACCTGGGGAGCCGCGCAGCCGGCGGCGCCGGGTTGGTCATGACCGAAGCGGCCGCGGTGGAGGCGCGCGGGCGCATCTCGCCGAGCGACCTGGGGATTTGGAGCGACGATCAGATCGCGCCGCTGGCCCGCATCGCGCGGTTCATCGAGGCTCAGGGCGCCGTGCCGGGCATCCAGCTTGCCCACGCCGGGCGCAAAGCTTCTACGGCGCGGCCTTGGGAGGGCGGAGGCCAGATCCCTGCCGAGCGGGGCGGCTGGCAGCCGGTGGCGCCGAGCCCCATTCCGTTTCTCGAGCACGAGGTCGCGCCAGAGGAACTGACGGTGCCGGAAATCCGCCGCATTGGCGCGGCCTTTGCGGCGGCGGCGCGGCGCGCGGTGGAGGCCGGGTTCCGCGTTGTCGAGATCCACGCCGCGCACGGCTACCTGCTGCACGAGTTTCTCTCGCCGCTGAGCAACCGGCGCACCGACGAATACGGCGGCCCGCTCGGCCATCGCATTCGCGCGCTCTGCGACGTCACTTGGGCCGTGCGCGAGGTATGGCCGGCAGCCTGCCCGCTGTTCGTGCGCATCTCGGTCACCGACTGGGCCGAGGACGGCTGGGACGCGGATCAATCCGTGCTGCTGGCGCAGCGGCTGAAGCCTCTGGGCGTGGACGTGATCGACTGCTCTTCGGGCGGCCTGGTACCGCACGTTACGATTCCGCTGGGCCCGGGCTACCAGGTTCCGTTCGCCGAGCGCATCCGCCAGGAGGCGGGCATCGCGACCGGCGCGGTGGGGCTGATCACCGAGCCGGAGCAGGCCAACGAGATCGTGGCCAGCGGGAAAGCGGACCTGGTCCTGCTGGCGCGCGAGATGCTGCGCGATCCATACTGGCCCCTGCACGCCGCACGGCGTTTGGGAGCGAAGCTCGCGCCTCCGGTGCAATACCGGCGGGCGTTCTGAGGGGTTCGTCGCTGCACGGCAGTTGACAGCGGATACGAGCGCCGGATACGCTGAGAGCAGCTATCGAATGACGATAACGAAAAGCGATTTTGAGAACCGTTTCGAGTACCGCGATCTTTACTCGGGCCTTATCCGCCTCCACATTCTCCATCACGCCGTCGAAGGACCGATCTTCGGGCTCGAGATGGCCCAGGAACTGGCGCGGCACGGTTATCGGATCAGTCTCGGAACTCTCTATCCTCTTCTCCACGGGTTGGAGAAGAAGGGATACGTACGCTCGGTCGAGAAGCGCAAGGGGCAATCGATTCGTAAGGTCTACCGGGCCACGCCCCTGGGTAGGAAGGCGCTGAAGGCCATGAAGGTAAGGGTGGCCGAGCTGTTTGGGGAGCTTCATGAGACGAGATAGCCGGATGCACGAGCTCGCCGCGGTAGGGGCGCTTGCCGTGCTGGTTTCCGTTTCGGCACCGGCGCTGGCCGGTCCTCCGTTTCAAACCGACGATCCGGAGCCAATCGATTTCAGGCACTTCGAGTTCTATACGTTCGCGGCGTCGGACGGCACGCCGGTGGAAACCGACACGGTCGGGCCTGCCGTGGAGTTCAACTGGGGGGCCCTTCCCAACGTTCACCTGCACATCGTCGTTCCCGCCGCGGCGATTCTGCCCGGAACTGGCCCGCGAGCGTTCGGTTTAGGAGACATCGAGCTGGGGATCAAATACCGGTTTGTGCAGGAGACGAAGCATCGTCCCATGATCGGCACATTTCCGATGTTCGAGATGCCGAGCGGGAGCGCCGCGAGAGGTCTGGGGGTGGGCAAGACATGGTATAAGGCGCCACTGTGGGCGCAGAAGAGCTTTGGCCCGTGGACCACTTACGGGGGCGGCGGGGCGACGCTAGTGAACGCACCCGGCTACCGCAATTTCCCATTTGCGGGCTGGCTCGTTCAGCGCGACCTGGGCAAGAAGGTGACGTTGGGAACCGAGATCTTTTATCACGGACCGGAAGGGACGGCGACACCGCAGACGAGACCGGCGACGCTGGTCGATATCGGCGGTTATTACAAATTCCGCGATCCCGGTTTTCAGTTACTGTTCTGTTACGGCCACACCGCCATCGGGCAAACGGAGAACTACGCCTACCTCGGGCTCTATTGGACTTGGGGCAAGAAGAGCGGCGACAAGCCAGGCGGACCCGCAGGCGCTGCGTTCAACGGTATGGCTCATCCTGGGCTTATGGGGCCCGCATAGGAGGCGAGGTTCCCCTCGAAACGAAGTGCCCGCGAGCATCTCAAGCAGCGACGTCATTCTGTTGACGCATGCCGCGCTCGGCGCTACGGGTTGTGCGGCAGCCCTGTGGGTGTTCGTTGAAGCGCTCAATGTGCGGCCCGCGAACATAGGCCGCATACGAACAGCCGCTCTCGTGGCGGCGGCCTCGATAGCTGCCGCCTGGATCTGCGGCGGATACTGGTACGTTCACTTCTATCCACCGGAAAGGGCATTGATCCTGAAAGGGCCGTGGCCGTTCGCACACAGTCTCTTTATGGAGACGAAAGAACACCTGTTTTTCATCGTTGCCATCCTGTCATTTCTTCTTCCGATCGCCACTCGGGAAGAACTGCATTCAAATTCCGCCGCTCGCAGGCTGGTCTTGTCCATTGCGGGGCTAATTGTGATCACAGGCGTGGCCGTGGAAGGCGCCGGCGCCGTAATCGACCACGGAGTTAAGGTGGCTCTGCTTCATGACGCATCGCAAGGAGCCCGATAATGGATTCCGCGGTGGGCCCGGGGCGTCCGAGATTGACTGCCGCGACATCGGGCTTCGTTCTTGCCGCTGCGGCTGCCGTGCTGCTCAATACCGCGCTAGCCTGGGCGAAAGACGCATATGCCCCGCTCAAGGGTCTTATGAAGTCGCTTACGGGTCACGATTGGACAACGCACGGTTTAGTCGATCTTCTTCTTTTTGTCGGGTTCGGACTCATTTTCACGAAGACACGGGTGGTGGAGAAGATGGATCCGAACCGCTTGGTGGGAGTCCTGGTTGGAGCGGTGGGAATCGCGGCGCTTGGCCTTGCTCTGTGGTATGCGGTCTTTTGACCCTACTCGCAGCGCAGCACGAGAGTTTCCAGCCGCAATCGTCTCATTCCATTGGCGCAGCCGCTTGTTTCCCCACTCGTGGGATTTCGATGCTCGAATTCGGACACTCGGGCGGGAGCTGCTACTTAGCGGAGGTCTTGCCCAGCCTTCTGGCTCCGAAGATGTGCGTCACTCCGTAAGCGCTCTGACCACCCGGCAGGCCCTTGAGTTCCAGCCGGACCAGTACGTCATCCGTGCGAGGCTTGTACCCGTAGGTGCCCTTCTTCAGCTCGTCCGAAGTCAGGTCGAAGGTCTTAGTGCCCGCGCCATCGCGGATGGAGAGCACGCCGCGCGGGGCGGTTGAGATGGGGGCGGCGAGACCGTCCCAGAAGATCGTCAGGGCCCCTTCGAACCCTTCGACCCGCAGCGGCAGATCGACGGCCTGGCGGTGCGCCGGAAGTTGCGCCGCCGCGGCCGGAGCCTCCTCCACAGTCTGCCGATTCGGGCGGATGACGAAGAAGTAGACTCCAACGACCACGATGACCAAGGCGATCACCACGGGCAGAATCCAGCGGTGCTTCCCCTGCGCGGCCTCTTCGTCGTACCCAAAGCTCGGCGCGGTCTGTGGCGGGGGCCCCTGCTCCGGCTTCCTGCGGAACACGCTTTGGAGATCGTCGGCCGGTGGCGCAGCGGGCTGAGGCTCAGGTTCGGGTCTGGGCTGAACCCCGGGCTGAATCCTGGTGAACCTCGGCGACGGTGGCTCAACCCGGGGCTCGACCTTGACCTCGGCTTTGGGCTCCACCTTCGGCTCGGCCTCGACCTCGGCCCGAGGCTGCGCCGGCGGCCGCACCACGACGACGGGCTCGATCCGGACCGCCGGCTGAGGAGGCACTGCCGGCTCGACTTTGGGCGCCAACGTCGCTTCGGGCTTCGGTTCCGGCTTGGGTTGCTGCGGCGCCGTCCGCGGCTCCATTCTCGTCATGAAGCGAGTCGGTTGAGCGGGCCCCGCGCCGGGCGCAGGCTTCGATCCGAGGTTGGTCGCGATTCGCGGCTGCACCGAGGGTGGGATCCGCGATTGGATCCTGGCGCTGAATCTCGGCGGCGACGGCGGTTCAGGCGTCGGCGTGGCGACCGTCTCGACCTTAGGCGGCGGCGTGAACAGCGGCCGCGCCGGGTTTGCCGGCGTGCTGGTTCCAGCGCTCTCCGCGGGCGGGGCAGCAGGGCGGGCCGCTGGCGGCGGTGACGGCGGCTCAGGCGGCGTGGCGCGCGTCTCGACCCTGGGCGGCGTGAACAGCGGCCGCACCGGGCTTGCCGGCGTGCTGGTTCTAGCGCTCGCGGAGGGCGGGGCAGCAGGCCGGGCCGCTGGAGGCGGTGACGGCGGCTCAGGCGGCGTGGCACGGGTCTCGACCCTGGGCGGCGGCGTGAACAGCGGCCGCGCCGGGCTTGCCGGCGTGGTGGTTCTAGCGCTCGCGGCGGGCGGGGCAGCAGGGCGGGCTGCTGGCGGCGGTGACGGCGGCTCGGGCGGCGTTGCACGCGTCTCGACCCTAGGCGGCGGCGTGAACAGCGGCCGCGCCGGGCTTGCCGGCGTGGTGGTTCCAGCGCTCTCGGAGGGCGGGGCAGCGGGTCGGGGTGCTGGAGGCGGTGACGACGGCTTCAGCCACGGTAGCCTCGCTTCGATCCTTTGCTCTAACGGCGGCTCGGCTCTCGGTTCCACGCGCGGCTCGATCTTCGGCTCCGTCCTCACGGGAGCGGCGGGAGGCTCGGTCCCGGTCCCGATGGCAGAAGGCGCGGGCTTGGTCTCCACCGGAGACGGAGGTTCGGGCTTCAACACCACCGGCGCCGGCGGTCGCTTGAACTCGGCAGGAGCTGAGTCGATGGGGATGGCCGGGGCGCGATCAGGGCTCGAAGCCGGCCCCAGCCGACTCGGCTGGCTGGCGAGGCGGAGTCCCGGCTGCAACGCTCCGAGCTTCTCGAGTTCCGCCCGCGAAAACGCGAATTCCAGGGGACTGGAGTCGGTCCGGATCTTCCCGCCCTCGCGCACATAAATCGCGCCCTGGCAAGGCTTCCGCGAAAACGGCTTGGCCAGCACAAAGATGTTGTGATCTTCCGGGAAGAACTCTTCGAACAGGTCCAGGTCGTCGTCCTGCAGCACCAGCGCCGGCCGGGTATTGCTGCGGAAGAAACCCACCACCGTAAGACCGCTCGCCTTCTGCCGGGTCTCGATGGCCTCTCCCAACCGCTCCTGCTCTTCGTCGGAGAGCAGGTAGGACGGACCCAGTGTGTAAGCGCAAGGGACAGGCTCGTAGTCCCGGACCACAACCGACACCGGCCAGCCCGGGAGCACCTCCCCGAGAAGAATTCCGCCGATCTCCGAACCGCGGTTGGTGATAGCCCGGAAGATATCGAGGCTCTCTTTCTCCAAGCGCCCGATCACATCCGCGTCCAGGCGCACCGAGAATGGCACCCCTTTGGGCTCCCAGACGTACTGCGGATGCTCGGGATCCGCCTCGACGTTGCGCGGGCCCTCGCCGCCTCCGGCTTCCGCCGCCTGGTCCGCGTTCTCCGACTTGCCGAAGTGGCTCTCGATGACGTCACGGATCCCCGAGAACGAGGATGCGCTCGTCAAGTCGTCTACGTCCAGCGGCTGCCGGTTGAATTTACGCCGATTGGCGTTGCGCTTCGGGGATGCCATCCAGTTGTCTCATTATCGTCAGGACTTCGTCTGCCACCACCTGGTAGTCTTCGAGCGCCTTTGACTTGGGGTCGAAGTCGACCAGGAACTGCCGCTCCTTGTTGGCCTTCACCACCGACGTGTCGGTGCGCACGACGGAAAGGCGCGGCACGCCGGTCTTTTCGGCGATCTGCTCGAGCGTGTCGAGAATGATTCCGGTCATCGCCAGACGGCGGTCCACCATTACCGGCAACATGCCGACGGTCTCCACCGGCAAATGGTAGCTGTTGGCAAACATGGTATTGAGCGTCCGCGCTGCCTCCAGGCTCGCCATGGCGCCCTGGACGCTGAGGATCTCCATCGCCACCGGGATCAGCACCCTGCGCGTGTACACCATGGCGCAGGTCTGGAAGAGCGTGATCGAGGGGGCCACGTCGATCAGGATCACGTCGTAGTTATGCTCGTACGTGCTGAACATCTGCTCGAAGACGAACTCCCGGAAGCCCTGCGCCGTGATCAGATCCTCGGCGCGGGAGGTGTTGCGGTTGCTGGGGAGCACGTCGATATTCGGGTGCGCCGAAACCAGGCACTCCTCGAGCGCGATGTGCCCCACCAGAAAGTCCGATAGGTGGTACTTCGCTTTGAGGGAGATGACGGTCCCAATCGACCCCTGGGAGTCGGTATCGACCAACAGGACCCTCTTGCCCTGATCGGCATAGATGCGGGCGAGAACCAGCGCGGTGGTGGTCTTGGCAACGCCCCCTCTTTGATTCGCGATGACGAGACGGATCATGTACGTTCCTTTTGGGCCTGGAGTTGCTCCTTGACAAGTTCGATTTCCGCCAGCGTCCAGACACGTCGCTTCTTACCCACGCGGCCGGCGGGAGGGGTGATGGTCCCATCCTGCAAGCGGCGGTAAAACGTCGCACGGCTGACACCGAGCATGCTGATGAGCCCTGTGTCCGATATGCCTGAACGCGATCTGCTGTGATCTGTCATGCCGACACTGATTAAGAGTGGATCATAGTCCAATACCCTACCTTGTGTCAACGATAAAATAGTCTCAAAGTCGCCAAAAAAGTCTCACGCGGCTTTTTCTGCCCATTCCAGGCCGAAATTGAGGGTCGCGCTAGGCCGAACGGCGCGAGCCGGGGGAAGGGCGCCAGGACCAAGCCATTGATTCAGAACGGAGTCTCCGGCGCCCTCCTGCGTCTTCGGCCCTTCTTCGCGGGGGTGTGTACTGAGCCTGCGCTGGCGGTACTTCCAGGACCTCTCCCCGTGCTTGGGCTTTCGGGCGGCGGAGGCTGCGCCCTGTCACCTTGTACGGGATCGGCTGCCTACGGCGTACACTTTAGGCCCGGACCTCAGGCCGCGTCGAGGATGTTCCGGAGCGCAGCTAGCGCGTCCTCGCGGCGGCCCGCCTGGAGTTCGTGGAGGGCCTCGGAGTCGACCAGGCGGTACCAGATTTCGCGGCGCCGCTCGAAGGATGGAAAGCGCGCGGTGACTTCGGGACGCAACTGGCCCAGGAGATCCAGGAACTCGGCCACCTCCGGCCCGAGGTCGCCAGCGATGCGATCGCGAATGCGCGACGCCAGCGCGGGACTCTTTCCGCCCGAAGATACGGCCACCACCAGATCGCCCTGCCTATGGATGGCTGGAAAAATGAAAGTGCAATGCGGGCCGTCGTCGGTGGCGTTCGATGGAATGCCTCGAGCCTCGGCTTCTGCCCAGATCTCCGCGTTGCGCGAACGGTCGGCGGGGCAGGCTACGGCCAGAAATGCGCCCGTGAGGTCGCCCGCCCGATACTCGCGCGCGATCCACTGAATGCGCCCGACGCTGGCGAGCTGGGCGATTTCGGGAGACGCCGCCGGAGCGATCAGGGTGACCTGGGCGCCGGCCTCGAGCAGTCCTTGCACCCGCTGCTCCGTTTCCGTCCCGCCTCCGATCACGACGCAGCGCTTGCCTTCGAGTTTCAGCAGGACGGGATAGAACACGCTCACGCCCGCAGCCTCCCGACTCCCACCCGATGGCAGAAATCCCCGAAGGCTTCGCCCGGCTCGCGCCCTTCCGCGTAGAGGCGGAACACGGGCCGCAGGCGGCCCACGATCTCGCCGCGGGGAACGTTCTCGGCGAACGCCGCGCCCAGCCGCGTGCCCAGGGGAGAGGCGCCGAGGTAGATCAGGTACATGTTCACGCTCTGTCCCACCAGGCCGATCTCGGACGTAAAGGGCCGTGCGCAACCGTTCGGGCATCCGGTGACGCGAACGGAGATGGACTCACCGCCCAGGCCAACCTCCGTGAGCGCGCCGTGAATCCCCGAGACGATCTCGGGCAGAACGCGCTCCGCTTCCGTGATGGCCAGGCCGCAGGTGGGGAACGCGACGCAAGCCAGCGCATCGCGCACCACCGGAGGCAGTTCCTCGGCCGGGCGGATGCCGTGGGCGAGGAGTGCGCCGCTGACATCCGCGCGAGCCTCGGCCGGGATGTCCGTGATGAGAATGTTCTGCTGCGGGGTCAGACGGATTCCCGGACGGAATCGCTCCACCACCTCGCGGAGGGCCGTTCGCCAGCGAGCTTCGGCCGTGTCGCGGACGCGGCCGCTTGGGACCGCGAGACCGAGGAACGACGCTCCGTTCGCCTGCGAGTGCCAGCCCAGGTGGTCCGCGGAACTGCGCCAATCGAGCGCCCGGGGCGGAGCGATTGGCCCTCCCAGCCGCGCCTCGAATGCGGCCTTGAACCGATCGAGGCCCCACTCCTCGATGACGTACTTGAGCCGCGCCAGCTTGCGGTTGGTGCGGTTGCCGAAGTCGCGGTGCAGGGACACGATCGCTTCCACCGCGGCTTGGAGGCGCTCGGGCTCGATGAAGCACAGCGGCTCGGCCAGACGCGGGTGGGTCGCCTTCACTCCGGGGCTCATGCCCATTCCGCCGCCCACCAGCAGCGTGAAGCCGCCGCGACCGGGGACGATGCCGACGTCGTTGGTGTAGGCGTCGATGCAGTTGTCGCCGGGGGCGGCCAAGCCGATCTTGAATTTCCGCGGCAGGTAGGTGGCGCCGTAGAGCGGCTCGTCCTCGTGCGGGGCGGTTTCGGCCGAGGCGGCCTTCTCGCCATCCAGCCAGATTTCGTAGTAGGCTCGCGTCTTCGGTTTCAGCGCCCGGCCGAGCGATTGCGCCAGCTCCTGGATGCGCGTTCTTTCGGGATCGCCGAGCGGCGCGGGGCAGGCGACGACATTGCGGACGAGGTCGCCGCAGGCCGCCAGCGTCGTCAGCAGGTTCGCGTTCAGCGCGCGCATCAGCGCCCGGAGGTTGATCTTGCGGACGCGATGATACTGGATGTCCTGGCGCGTGGTGATGCGCAGTCCGCCGTCGCCCACCTGGTCCGCGAGCCGGTCCAATTCGAGATACTGCGCGGCCGAGAGCGCGCCGCCGGGGATTCCGACGCGCACCATCGAACCGATTTCCTGCGGCTCCCCGGCCTTTCTGCGGTCGCGGTCGCCTTGCTGATAGGCGCCGTGGAACTTCAGGAGCTGGACGGTCTCCTTGGTGAAGTCGGGCCGCTCGAGGACCAGCTCCTCCAGGATCTGGCCGCGCAAGTGGTGGCTGGCGCCCTTGACGGCTTCGGCTGGGGAGCTCACGCGGCGGTCTCCTCGCGCACCGCGGCCACCAGCTCCGCGCGAAGAGCCGCCACCGCGCCCATGACGAACACGGCCGGGGACTCGACCGCGACGGCGCCCGCGGCCACTTCGCCCAGCGTAGTCTCGATCACCCGTTCCTGAGGCGTGGTCGAACGCTCGACGAAAACGGCGGGCTCGTGGGCCGGACGTCCCGCGCAAATGAGCGCCTGAGCGATCCGATCGCGCTCGTGAACTCCCATCAGGACCACCAGCGTATCCACGCGAGCGTAGTCTTCCCACCGGATGGCGCCGCTGCTATGGCCCGTCACGACGGCGAAGCCGCGCGCCAGACCGCGGAAGGTGAGAGGAACGCCGGCCAGCGCCGGGGCGGCCAGCGCCGAGGATACACCCGGAATCACTTCCACCTCGATCGCGTGACGCGCCAGGAAGCGCCACTCTTCCCCGCCTCTGCCGAAGACGCAGGCGTCCCCGCCCTTCAGCCGCGCCACGGTTTTGCCCGCGCGCGCGTAGCTCAGCATCAGATCGAAGATGACCTGCTGCATGTTCTCCTGCTCGCCTTCCTGCTTGCCGGCGTAGATCAACTCCGCCTCGGGTTTGGCGAGCAGGAGCACTTCGGGTCCGACCAGGCGGTCGTACAGCACCACGTCCACCTGGCGCAATATGCGCTCCGCTTTGACGGTGAGCAGATCCGGATCGCCCGGCCCGGCGCCGATAAGGTAGACCTTGCTCACGCGATCCTCTTTCCGGCATCGAAGGTGTGGATGCCG
This sequence comes from Bryobacteraceae bacterium, assembly GCA_036404435.1. Lineage (GTDB taxonomy): Bacteria > Acidobacteriota > Terriglobia > Bryobacterales > Bryobacteraceae > DASWZN01. The sequence goes on along the minus strand of DASWZN010000069.1, from coordinate 23,467 downwards.
CACTCCAGCTTCTGGCCGCCCCAACGCCCGGACCGCAGGTTGCCCGCGTCCGAAGGCAACGCGGTGCAAGGCTCGCAGCCGATGCTCGGGTAGCCTTGATCGTAGAGGGGCAGGTAGTCGATTTCGTTTACCCGCAAGTAGCTCCAGACCTCTTTCCAGGTCCAGAGAGCGAGTGGGCTAACTTTGACCAGTGTCTTCCCGGAGGGGAGCGTGTGCTGCTCGACCTGCTCCAGGTTGGCGCGGGTGGGAGACTGCTCGCGGCGAAGTCCCGTGAACCAGATCTCATAATCCGCCAGCGCGCGCAGCAACGGTTCCACTTTGCGCATCTTGCAGCACTGGTCCGGGTGCGTGCCGTAGAGCTTCCCGAACTTGGATTCCTGCTCTGCGACAGGCAGCTCCGGTTGGAGGTTCACCAGGTTTAGCCCCCATTGCCGAGCCATGCGGTCCCGATACTCGTAGGTCTCCTGGAAATGGTAGCCGGTGTCTAGAAACAGGACGGGGATTGCCGGACGCAGCTTGCGCAGCATGTCGAGCACCACCATGTCCTCGGCCTGGAAGCTGCACGTCAGGCAGGGTCGCCCGGCATTGCCCTCTAGGATCTCGCGGATCAAATTGTCTGGCATAGCCCCCCAAGCGCAGGAATGTACCCAATCCCGATCATATCATAGGTGTATTGAGGCGGACCGGAGTCCCTATATGCCTTCCGCTTCGGTGAAACGGTCGCGCTTGAGAAGAACGCCGCGGTCTTCCAGGGCGGCCATGATCTGGTGGGCCGCCTGCTCGTCGCTAGCCGCCAGACTCTCGGCGTCGAAATGGAAGAAGCGATCGCTTCCCGCCTGCGCCCTGGCCCGCTCCAACTCCTCGGCGTCCGGACCGGAAACCGAGAAGATGGCGATCAGCCCGGCCGCGGTCAGCAGGGCGGCCAGCTCCGGCAGGATGCGGCTCTCGACGTCCTCGGCCAGGGCGTGGACTTGACAGCCGCGCTGGAACAACTGCCTCTCGAGGAGATACGCCAGATCGCGGCGTGCGGTCAGCCAAATGACAGCCGGGTAATGGCCGGCGCGGGCGAATCGCTCCGCCGGAGTGGGGCGGCTGGCCTGAAATTCGAGGTCGAGCAGCGCCGAGCGGGCCGCGCGGTCGGCCCCCGCCTGGCGCCTCGGCTCCTGAATCATGCCGGCCGCTACGGTCGAATTGCCGATGGGGTCGATCAGAATGAAACTGCCTGTCCAGCGGTTGGCGGTGTAGGCGTCGAAGAAGAGCGGGCGCGCCGTTTCGATGGCGACGCGGCCGATTTCGTTGAGCTCGAGTGTCTCCGCGGGCTCCTCCGCGAGCGTGTTGACGTTCACCCGGTGCGCGATAGCGGTGACGTTGGCCGTGAGTTGCTGCGTGGTGTGCTTGAGGAGGTACGGCGTGCCGAGCCGGAGGGGTTGCTCGTTCATCCACACCAGCGCGGCCTCGAAGTGCCGCGACACGCGCGGGGCCTGCGCCGGGTGAACCAGCATGTCTCCGCGGCTGATGTCCAGTTCGTCTTCGAGGCAGACGGTTGCGGACATGGGCGCGAAGACCTCGGCCAGCTCGCCTTCCCAGGTCACGATAGATTTCACGCGGCTGGTGCGTCCGGAGGGGAGCACCATCACCGGGTCGCCGCGGCGCAGGACTCCGGCAACCACCTGGCCGGCATAGCCCCGGAAAGTGGAGTCCGGCCGGATGACAATCTGAACGGGGAAGCGCATCGAGCCGCGCGTGCGGTCGCCGTCCACCGGAACGTTCTCGAGGATTTCCAGCAGGCTCTCGCCGCGATACCACGGGGTGCGCGGGCTGCGGGAGATCACGTTGTCTCCGTCGAGCGCACTGATGGGAATGAAGCGGGCGCCCGTCACGCCGAGGCGCTTCAGGTGGCCGGCGAACTCCTGCCGGATGCTCTCGAAGACATCCGCGCGGAAGCCGACCAGATCCATCTTGTTCACCGCCACGACGATGTGCGGAATGGCGAGCAGCGCGGCGATGGAGGCATGGCGCCGCGACTGCGTCAACACGCCGTTGCGCGCGTCGATGAGCACGATTGCCAGGTCCGCCGTCGATGCCCCGGTGGCCATGTTGCGCGTGTACTGCTCGTGGCCCGGAGTATCCGCGATGATGAACTTCCGCTTGGGTGTGGCGAAGTAGCGATAGGCCACGTCGATGGTGATGCCTTGCTCCCGCTCGGCTCGCAGGCCGTCGGTCAGCAGCGAGAAGTCGATGGTCCCGCTGGAGCGATTGACGGGCGACCGTTGCACGGCCGCAAGCTGGTCCTCATAGACGCCGCGGGAATCGTAGAGCAGCCGGCCGATCAGCGTGGACTTTCCGTCATCCACGCTGCCAGCCGTGGTGAACCGCAGCAGGTCCTTCCGCTGGTCCTGCTCGAGGAAAGCTTCGATGTCCGGGACGGTCTGCGGTGTACCGGCCAGCGCCATCAGAAATACCCCTCGCGCTTCTTCAACTCCATGGAGCCTTCCCGATCGTGATCGATGACGCGGTTCTCGCGCTCCGAGCGGCGGAGCCCCACCAGTTCCGCGATGATCTTGGGCACGGTGTCCGCCTCCGACCGAACGGCGCCGGTGCAGTACGTACATCCGAGCGAACGCATGCGACACATCACGAGTCGCGGCCGCTCTCCGGGCAAGAGCGGAAAGTCGTGCTCCACGGGAATGAGTGTTTCGCCGCGCACCACCATTTCCCGCGGCTTGGCGAAGTAGAGCGGAACCACCTGGATCCGCTCCAGGTGGATGTAGTGCCAGACGTCGAGCTCGGTCCAGTTGGAAAGAGGGAAGACGCGGATGCTTTCGCCCTTGTCGATGCGGCTGTTAAAGAGATTCCACAACTCGGGGCGCTGATTCTTGGGGTCCCATTGGCCCAGCGGGTCGCGGAACGAGAAGATGCGCTCCTTGGCGCGCGATTTTTCTTCTTCGCGACGTGCGCCCCCAAATGCAGCATCGAAGCCGCCCTCGGCGAGCGCGTCCAGCAGCGCGCGCGTCTTCAGCAGGGCGCAACACTTCTCGGTGCCGAGGCGGAACGGGTTGGCGCCCTCATCGAGTGCCCGGCGATTCCGGTGAACGATCAGCGTGGCGCCGATCTCCCGGGTGTACCGGTCGCGGAATTCGATCATCTCCTGGAACTTGTAACCGGTGTCCACGTGTAGAAGCGGGAACGGAATCTTGCCCGGGTGGAACGCCTTCTGCGCCAGGCGCAGCATCACGGAGGAGTCCTTGCCGATGGAATAGAGCATGACGGGGCGGGCAAACTCCGCCGCCACTTCCCGCAGGATGTGTATGCTCTCGGCCTCGAGCAGGCGAAGGTGTGTGAGCCGCGGGGTCAAATGCTGTAGTCCTCCGTGAAGATGCGGGCGTCGCGCAGACCGACGAAGACGTGGTCGTCCGGGCCGATGCCAATCTCGCGGAATTGCGCGTGGGCCATCTCGACCGTGAGCGCCTCCCCGGTTTCGGCCTCCAACTCCACCTTAACCCGGGGACCGGCCGATTGCACCCGCAGCACACGCGCCCGCAGGCCGGGCTTGCCGTCCTGATAGCGGTGAATATCCAGCTCGTGAGGCCGCACCAGCAGCCGGGCTGGTTGCCCTTCGGCGCCGGAGTGATCGAGAACCAGCGGCCCGAACACCGCCTTGCCGGACTCAATCCGCCCGCGGAATAGATTCACGTTGCCCAGGAAATCCATCACGAACTCGGAGGCCGGATTCTCGAAAACCTGCTCGGGCGTCCCCACCTGCTCGATGCGGCCCAGGTTGGTGACCACCACGCGGTCGGCCACCTCCAGCGCCTCGTCCTGATCGTGCGTGACCAGGAGGCTGGTCACGTGCACCTCGTCGTGCAGCCGCCGCAGCCAGCGCCGCAGGCCCTGGCGCACTTTGGCGTCGAGAGCGCCGAAGGGCTCATCGAGCAGCAGCACCTTGGGCTCGATGGCCAGGGCGCGCGCCAGCGCCACCCGCTGCCGCTGACCGCCGGAAAGCTGCGAGGGATAACGGTCCGCCAGGCTCTCCAGGTGGATGAGCTCGAGCAACGATTTGACGCGGTCCCGGATCTCGTTCTTCGCGAGCCGCACCTTGCGCGGGCGGACGCGTAGCCCGAACGCGATGTTCTCGAATACCGTCATGTTGCGGAACAGCGCATAGTGCTGGAAAACGAATCCCACGCGGCGGTCGCTGGCGTCCAGGTGGGTCACGTCCTGGCCTTCGAAGATCACTGCGCTCTCGGGATTGGGGTCGGGACGATCGAGGCCAGCCAGGATACGCAACAGGGTGGTCTTGCCCGATCCCGACGGGCCGAGCAGTGCCACCAGCTCCCCGTCATTCACCTGGAGGCTGACGTCGCGCAGCGCCGCGAAGCTGCCGAAGGTCCTGCTGATATGGCGCGCTTCGATGACCATGCCTAGCGTCCTGTCGCTGACCGTGGGGCAGGACTCCAGTCCTGCGGCCGGCGTCCACGTCGGCCTCGCGGGTCCTGGAGGATCCGCGCAGACCTGGAGGTCTGCCCCACAATTCCCAGCCACATCGTCATGCCTCGGGGACCTCCACGGCGTCTTGCCGCACCTTCCCCTCCAGCAGGCGCTTGGCGGCCAGCGTCACCAGGGCCAGCACCGCCAGCAGGCTGGCCACGGCGAAGGCCGCGGCGAAGTTGTACTCATTGTAGAGAATCTCGACGTGCAGCGGCACCGTATTGGTCTCTCCGCGGATGTGCCCGGAGACCACCGAGACCGCGCCAAACTCGCCCATGGCCCGCGCCGTGCACAGGATAACCCCGTAGAGCAGGCTCCACTTGATGTTGGGCAGAGTGATCCGGAAAAAGATGTGCCAGCCGCCGGCGCCCAACACCAGCGCGGCCTCTTCCTCGTCCGTCCCACGCGCCTGCATGTGAGGAATCAGCTCGCGCGCGACGAAAGGGAAGGTGACGAAGACCGTGGCCAGCACGATGCCCGGCACGGCGAAGATGATTCTGACGTTGTGCTGGCCGAGCCACGGGCCGAACCAGCCCTGCGTGCCAAACACGAGGACGTAGATCAGGCCCGCGATCACCGGGGACACCGCAAAGGGCAGGTCGATGAGCGTAATCAGGACGTTCTTTCCCGGGAATTGGAACTTCGTGACGGCCCAGGCCGCCGCCAGGCCGAACAGCGAATTCAGGAGAACGGCGATGCCCGTGGCCAGCAAGGTGAGCCGGATGGCGGCCAGCGCGTCCGGCTCGCGGATCGCGGTCCAGTAAGTGCTCCACCCTTTCGCGAGCGCCTGCACGAAAACCGTTATCAACGGCAGGGCGACAAACAGCGCCAGAAACGAGAGAGCAGTCAGGGTGAGGCCCCAGCGCACCGGCGCGGGATCGTTCCCCGGCGAGCGCCGGCCCGGGCTCATGCCGCCTCCGCGAATCTGCGGCTGCGCCACTGGATCAGGTTGATGCCCAGCAGCAGGAGGAACGAAGCCACCAACATCACCAGAGCGATGGCGGTAGCGCCGGTGTAATCGTACTGCTCCAGCTTGGTGATGATCAGCAGCGGAGCGATCTCGGTCCTCATGGGCATGTTGCCGGCGATGAAGACCACCGAGCCGTACTCGCCCAGCCCGCGCGCAAAAGCCATCGCGAACCCCGTGAGCAAGGCCGGGCGAACCAGAGGAAAAACCACCCAGGTGAAGACCTGCCAGCGGTTGGCTCCCAGGCTGAGCGCCGCTTCCTCAATCTCACGATCCGCGTCCTCGAGCACGGGCTGCACGCTGCGCACGACAAAAGGCACGCCGATGAAGATCAGGGCCACCAGCACTCCCAGCCGCGTGAACGCGACACGGATGCCCCAGGGCGCCAGGAGCCGGCCAAGCCAACCGTTCTCCGTGTAGAGAGAAGTCAGCGCGATCCCGGCGACGGCCGTGGGCAGCGCGAACGGTAGATCGACCAGCGCGTCGACCAGCCGCTTCCCCGGGAACCGGTAGCGCACCAAAACCCAGGCCAGCACGAATCCGAAGAAGGCATTGACCAGCGCCGCGATGAACGAGGCGCCGAAGCTGAGGCGGAAGGAAGCCAGCACCGGAGGCGACGTCGCTGCTGCCCAGAAGTGGGCCCAGCTCGCCGTCGCGGTCTTCAGAAAGATGGCGCTCAGGGGCACCAGAACGATGAGGCTGAGGTAGAGAAGCGAGAAGCCGAGCGCCGGCCAGAAGCCGGGCAGGATACCCGGCCGCTTGAAGCGCACGGTGCGGCGTTCACTTTCCAGGCTGATAGATCCGGTCAAACACTCCTCCATCTTCGAAGTGCGTCTTCTGCGCTTTCTGCCAGCCTCCGAACAGCTCATCCACGGTGAACAGCTTGAGGCGCGGAAAGCGGTCGCCGTACTTGGCCGCGACCTCTTTGAAACGCGGGCGATAGTAGTTGCGGGCGGCAATCTCCTGCCCTGCGGGCGAATAGAGATACTCCAGGTACGCTTGTGCGACGGCTGTCGTGCCGTGGCGGGCGGCCACTTTGTCAACCAGGCTGACCGGCGGCTCGGCCAGAACGCTCACGGAAGGGACCACCAGGTCGAACTTGTCCTTGCCGAGTTCGTGGATGGCCAGAAAGGCTTCGTTTTCCCAGGCCAGCAGGACGTCGCCGATGCCGCGTTCGACGAACGTGGTGGTTGCGCCGCGCGCGCCGGAATCGAGCACCGGAACGTTCCTGTACAGGCGGGCGACGAAGTCCTGCGCCTTGGCTTCGTCGTTGCCGAATTGCCGCAGCGCGTAGCCCCAAGCCCCCAGGTAGTTCCAGCGCGCTCCGCCGGATGTTTTCGGGTTGGGAGTAATGACGGAGATACCCGGCCGGACCAGATCGTTCCAGTCGTGGATGCGTTTGGGGTTTCCCTTGCGGACCAGGAAGACGATGGTGGAGGTGTACGGAGAGCTGTTATCGGGCAGACGGCTCTGCCAGTTCTTCGGCAGCAGGCCGGTCTTCTCGGCGATGGCGTCGATGTCGTAGGCCAGCGCCAGGGTCACGACGTCGGCCTCTAGGCCATCGATGACCGAGCGCGCCTGCTTGCCGGAGCCTCCGTGAGACTGCTTGATGACGACATCCACGCCGGTCTTAGCTTTCCAGTACTTGACGAAGGCCGCGTTGTAATCCTGATACAGCTCGCGGGTGGGGTCATAGGAGACGTTGAGCAGCGTGACGGGGCCCTGGCCAGCCTGGGCGAAACCGCCGACCAGGAAAGCGGAGACTGCGAAGATCCTTCGTATTCGTGTCATGCGCGCTCAGATGAAATTGGCCTGAAGCCGCGTGATAACCACCCTCTCGGGAGCCCGATTTCCGCCGACCGCGCCGCCCGTGAAATTGGTATTGCCGTAATCCACTGAGATGCGCAAGAGGCGGTTGAGGTACCAGTTCACGCCTCCGACCCACTCGCGCGCGCGCCGCGGCGACTTGGTGGGATCCACGAAGCCGTAGTTGTAAAGGCCCGGTTCCGCGCTGAAATCGCCGGCGCGAGCCGCCAGCTCCCAGGCGCCCCAGCCGCCGTTCTTCGGATCGAAAGCCCTTTTCGGCGTGGGAGACGTGAAGCCCTTGCGCTCTCCTGTCAGGATGTAGGTAGCTTGCACCTCCCAGGCCCGGAAAGCGATATCCCTGCGGAGCGCGGCTTTCTGAAAGCCCTCTTCCGTGACTGTGTACTCGGCCAGCGCGCCGAACGGCCCCAGGTAGTAATAGCCTTGCGGGGCCAGGCTGGTTCTGTGACCCGCCGAGGCGACACCCGATGCAAAGGTCACGAACGCGTTCTGGCCGAAAGTCTTGTAGGACGGCAGCGCGACTTTGTCGACGCTCCCCCCGAGGGCCCCGGCTCCAAATCCGAGCCCACTCAACGGGTTCTTGGCGGCTCCCTGAAACGGAGTGAGGAACAAACGTCCGGCAACGTCGCGGGAGTCTGTGGCGGCGGCGTCGGAGAGGCCGTTGTCGGGGACGCCATTGAAGACGCCGGCGGCATAATAGACGCGGTTCTGGAACAGGCTGGCGGAGACCTGGTATCCGATGTCGCGGCTGGGCACAAGTAGGGTCGGCAGACCGCGTTCGACGAAGTTCGTGTCGTCGTCGGATTGCAGACGCTCCAGGCCAACGGGCGGCTTGAACTTGCCGACGCGCAGGTTTGCCTCCGGGAAGTATTTCAGTTCCAGATAGGCGTCGTAGATGACGGTTTGGCCCAGACCGAAATCCGGCCGGAAGAAGAAATCGACGTACTTGTAAATGGTGCCGGAAAACGTGGGACGAACGCGCCGCAAGAGAATGCTGTCCGGAAGGGACCCGCTGCCTTGGCCCTGAAACGAGCGGTTGTCGACCTGGAGGTCGGCGCCGATCTTGAGCAGAAAATTGCCGTCGTTCGACTTGATCGTGAAACCGCTGATGTCCGCGCTCACGAAAGCGCCGGACTTGTCTTTCTCTTTAGCCACGGCCTCGTCGTCTTTGACTTGCTGCTCCAGAGCATCGATCTTCCGCTGCAATTCCTGGAGTTTGTCGTCGGTCGACTGCGCCCTCACCGGCAGCGACAGCATTGCCAAGAGGAGGGCCAACAGCCCGAACCGCTTTTTGCGTTCGTCCATCGTCTATCTCCTGTGTGTTCCCAGTCAAGCCAGTGTAGCGCCCCTCAACGTCGAGACGCACCACACTTCCGGCTGGGCATCCAGCGTTCAACGTGGTCACGGGGTAGCCAGCCGCTGGCTGAGGTGCGGTGTCGCATTGCGTAGCGCTCGCCCCCGCTATCTGATCAGTGTAGGGACAGAACGAGAGGGTGTCAAGAAAAATCTGCATAATCCCTATCGGCAATAGTATGTTCTCAAGCAGTGGACAGATTCTAAGGCACATGGCAGCGCCAGTCGCAGACGGAGTGAGCGGCCGGTCGGTGCCTGTGCTATGATCTCGAAGCGACGGCACTTTCACGCGCCCGTAGCTCAGTTGGATAGAGCGACTGGCTTCGAACCAGTAGGCCGGGGGTTCGAGTCCCTCCGGGCGCGCCATTCCGGCCGCATAAGGGCAGATCGCCCGAGTAATCGTGCTGGGACGATTGACGTCCTGCGTTACCGGTATTTCTCAGCGTAAAGCGGCGCGGCAGTAACGCAACTCAGCTTTGCCGCGTCACTGCTACACCGTGCTGGCGAGGAATGGCGAACACCAGGCGAATTCGCTGACGCGATCCGCGACGCGAGCGTTTCCAAGGGCGGACACGTTCGGTGCCGCGATTCTGAGGGGCACTTTTCAAGCACACTGGAGTGACGGATACTCGGATACTGCGGAAGGGAGTGAGCGCGCGATGAAGAGGAGCGTTGCGATTGCGTTAGGATGCCTGCTGACAGGCGGGACGGTTTGGGGGCAGTATCTGATCACAACGGTGGCCGGGGGCGGACTGCCGGCTACAGCTTCCCCCGCCCTGAGCGCGCCGCTGCCCGAGCCGTTTGGAGCCGCGGTGGACGGGCCGGGCAACATCTATTTCGCCGCGGCCAACAGTGTGTTCAAGGTCGATACGGCGGGAGTCCTCACGCGCGTGGCCGGTTCGATCGTCGCAGGCTCCGCGGGCGACGGAGGTCCGGCCGCGGACGCCGAACTCGATAGCGCTCAGGGCGTCGCGCTGGATAGCGCTGGCAACCTCTACATCGCGGACAGCGGCAATTGCCGGATCCGCAAGGTGGCGGTCGACGGCAGCATCACGACCGTGGCCGGCAACGGAACGCCTGGCTACTCGGGCAACGGCGGCCCGGGCACCAGCGCCCAACTCAGGTTTCCTCACGGCGTGGCGGTGGACGGCGCCGGCAACCTCTACATCGCGGACACGTACAACAGCCGCATTCGCAAGGTGGCGGCGGCGACGGGCATCATCAGCACCGTGGCCGGCACCGCCTTCGTGGGATTATTCGGCGACGGCGGTCTGGCGACCGACGCCGAGCTCAATCACCCGTACGGTGTGGCGGTGGACACCGCCGGCAACTTCTACATCGCGGACACCGCCAACAACGCGATCCGCAAGGTGACGGTGGCCAACGGCATCATCAACACGGTGGCCGGCATTAGCACCGGCGCGGCTGGCTACACGGGCGACGGCGCCGCGGCCACCAGCGCCGAACTCAACGGTCCTTTCGGCGTGGCGCTGGACGGCGCCGGCAACCTCTACATCGCGGACAGCGGCAACAGCCGGGTCCGCGAAGTGACGGTGGCCAACGGCATCATCAACACCGTGGCCGGCAACGGCACCTACGGTTATTCGGGCGACGGAGGCGCGGCCACCAGCGCCAAAATCAGCGCTCCCTACGGCGTGGCTCTGGACACCAACGGCAATCTCTACATCGCCGATAGCAACAACAGCGTCATCCGCAAGGTCGCCAGTGGCGTCATCGCCACCGTGGCCGGCAACGGCATTGGCTATGCGGGCGACGGAGGACCCGCCACCGGCGCCTTGATCAAGTACGCCTACGGCGCGGCGGTGGATGCTTCGGGCGACCTTTACATCGCGGATGCCGCCAACAATCGGATCCGCAAGGTGGCCACCAATGGCACCATCACGACAGTGGCAGGGACCGGAACCGCGGGCTACTCGGGCGACGGGGGCCCGGCCACCAGCGCCGAACTCAACGGACCCGCGGGCGTGCTGGTGGATGGCGCCGGCAACCTCTACATCTCGGACACCGGCAACAGCCGGGTCCGCGAGGTGGTGGCCAATGGCACCATCGCCACGGTGGCGGGCAACGGGACCGCAGCCTTCTCCGGCGACAAGGGACCGGCCACCAGCGCCTCACTCAGTTTTCCGTACGGCTTGGCGATGGACACCGCCGGCAACCTCTACATCGCGGATACCTACAACAGCGTGATCCGCAAGGTGGCGACCAATGGCACCATCACGACGGTGGCGGGCGATAATGTTCCCGGATACTCGGGCGACGGCGGCTCGCCCACCGCGGCCCAGCTTGATTTTCCCTACGGCCTTGCGGTGGACGGCTCCGGCAACCTCTATATCGCGGACAGCAGCAACAACCGGATCCGCGAAGTGTCCAGTGGCACCATCGCGACGGTGGCCGGGAGTAACACTGCCGGCTATGCGGGCGACGGCGCAGCGGCCACCAGTGCCGAACTCCAGAACCCTCAGGGCGTGGCGGTGGACGCCGCCGGCGACATCTTCATCGCCGACACCGGAAACATCGTGATCCGCGAAGTGATCGGCAGCAACATTAGCACGGTGGCCGGCAACCGCGGCTTCGGCGCTGCGGGCGACGGCGGACCCGCCACCAGCGCTCAATTCAATTCCCCTTACGACGTGGTGGTGGATAGCGCCGGTGACGTCTACGTCACCGACCAGGCCGTGGTCCGCTTGCTCGTTCCGCAGGGCACCCACGCGTTGCTGAGTGTCGCCGAAACGCTGCCCGGCAGTTTCGCGCAGGGACAGACGGGCGGCACGTACGCGGTGACGGTGAACAACGCCCCCAACGCCGGGCCAACCAGCGGCACCGTGACGGTGTCCGGGACCTTCTCCACCGGCTGGACGCTGGTTTCGATGTCGGGCACGGGCTGGAGCTGCTCGGGCGCCACCTGTACGCGCGGCGACGCGCTCAGCGCTGGCTCCAGCTATCCGCCCATCACGGTGACGGTGAACGTCGCCGCGGATGCGCCTTCGCAGGTGAGCAATCAGGCCGGCGTGTCGGGTGGCGGCTCGGCAGCGGCCAGCGCCAGCGGCGTGACCACGGTTCTCGGCGGACCGCTCACGGCCCCCGTTCTGGTCTCTCCGGCGAACGGAGCCACGGGAACTCTGCTTGCGCCGACGCTCACCTGGAACGCCTCATCCGGGGCCACGTCTTACGAGGTCTACCTGGGCACCTCATCCACACCGCCGCTGGTGACGACCACGGCGGAAACGAGTTACACTCCCGCAACGCTGAGCTTGGATACCACTTACTACTGGCAGATCGTAGCCCAGAACGGCTCCGGTTCCGAAAGTTCCGCAACGTGGTCTTTCACGACAGGCACCGCTCTGGCTCCTCTGCTGTTCGTGCCGGTGACCCCTTGCCGCGTGGCGGACACGCGAAACGCAGCGGGGCCGTTCGGCGGTCCCACCATGACAGCCGGCTCCACGCGCTCCTTCGCGATTCCACAGAGCGCCTGTGCGATTCCCTCGACCGCCCAAGCCTATTCGCTCAACGTTACCGTGGTGCCAGACGGGGCGCTCGCTTACCTGACCTTGTGGCCTGCCGGGCAGCCCCAGCCTCTGGTCTCCACCCTGAATTCGCCCGGCGGCATCGTGGTGGCCAACGCGGCCATCGTGCCAGCCGGCTCGGGCGGGGCGGTGAGCGTGTTCGTCGCCAACCAGACGGATGTGGTCCTCGACATCAACGGCTATTTCGATTCGACCATCGGTGCGACTTCCTCTTCGTTCTATACCGCCACGCCGTGCCGCGTTGCCGATACGCGAAACCCCACCGGCCAGTTTGGCGGGCCCTCCATGTCCGCTGACCAGAGCCGGGCTTTCCCGGTCCCGTTGAGCACGTGCCAGATTCCGTCCACTGCCAGCGCTTACTCGCTCAATGTCACGGTGGTCCCGGACACGGACTTTCTCGGCTATCTGACCGCCTGGCCGACGGGACAGTCTCAGCCCTTCGTTTCCACGCTGAACTCGTGGACCGGCGCGGTAGTGGCGAACGCCGCCACCGTTCCCGCCGGGACCAACGAATCCATCTCGGTCTACGTGACTGACCCGACCGACGTGGTCCTAGACATCGACGGTTACTTCGGCCAGCCGGGGGGCCTGGGCGCGCTGTCTTTCTACCCGCTGGCGCCGTGCCGGGTGGTGGATACGCGGAATGCGGCCGGCCCGTTCGGCGGCCCGGGACTGGCGGGGGGAGCCACGCGCTCGTTTGCGATCCCGGCCAGCGCCTGTTCGGTTCCCGCGACGGCGGCAGCCTATTCGCTCAATGTCACGGTGGTGCCCGACGGTGTTCTCTATTACCTCAGCACCTGGCCGACGGGCTCGCCGCAGCCACTGGTTTCCACATTGAACTCCTTCGACGGAGCGATCCTGGCGAACGCTGCGATCGTTCCGGCGGGGACGAGCGGCGCCATCAGCGTCTACGTGACCAACCCCACGAACGTAATCCTGGATATTAACGGGTATTTCGCGCCGTAAGGCGCCTCAGAACAGCCCGCGCAGCCGGGACAACGTTGACCCTTTCCCGGCGACTTTGCCGCCGCCGACGAGGCTGCGGGCCAGCGACGTGACGGCGTGGCCGAAGGCGGTTGCGGGCTCCGCCGGCTGGCCTTCCATCAGCGCTCTCTGGATCCCTTCGTAGTCGCTGGGGAGCGTCGCGAAGACCTTGCTCCCTAGCGCCTGGCTGATCGCGTCCTCGAGCAGTCCGATCCGGGCGAGGTAGCGGTTGAGCACCATGCGGGGCTTCGAGCGGCTCACCCCGCTTCGCTCCAGGTGCGCGAGCGCGCGCTGCGTGGCGTGCAGCGCTGGCAGCTCGTTGGTGGTCACCAGCAAGAGCTCGTCGGCCAAGCTGGCCAGAGCCAGGTTCCAGTCGCCGTGGGCGCCGCCGCTGTCGAGCACCACGAAATCGTAGCCCTGCCGCGACGAGCTGACCAGCCCCCCCGGATCGAACGGCTCACTGTAGCAATCCACGGGGCTCTCCGGCGAGAGCAGCACGTCAATGCCGCGGGAAGGCGTCACCAGCACCCGCCAGACGTCCTTGTCTAGCACGCCGGAATGGGTCACTGCGTCCACAAAGCTGTAGGCCGATTTCAGTTTGAGAAGGCCACGGTTCCGGTGAGCCCATCCAGATCCGCCAGCAGAACCTTGCCGCAGCCCAGGCGCCGCAGAGCGAAGGCCAGGTTGCAGGCGATGGTGGTGGCACCGCAGGCGCCTTTCCCCGGCATGACGCAGATGACCTTGCCGCCATCCTCCGGCGGGGCGCTGAGACCCGTCCGCACCCGGGCCAGCTTCTTGAGCACGGCACGCAGTTGGTCGGACGTGAAGGGCTGGATCAGGAAATCGTCCGCACCTCCGCGCAGGCACCTCAGGATGAGGTCGGGATCGTTGGCGCGGAGCAGAGAAATGACGGGCACTCCGGGGGCGACGGCTCCCAGCCAGGCCAGCAGGCCCGCGGCGGCGGTGACCTCGGAAGCAACATCGAGGAGGCAGAACTCGGCGTTCTCGGCCAGCTGCGTGGCCTCGGCGCGGTTCGGATAGCTGTCCACTATCACGAGCCTGGCGGCCGGCAGTTCGGTCGCCAGCGCTCCGGCCAGTTCCGCGGACATGCGGCTGTCCGGGCAAATGAGCAGGACTTCCGCGCCGCCGTCTTTGCCGATCTGGGCATGGTTGGAGCTCAAAACGTGCCTGTCCAGAATCCTCATCGGCCGCCGCCCCCGGTTCTTGAAGGCACGATGTTGTATCCTGAGGTCCGTGTTCCTCCTTGCTGTAAGAACGGCGCTCCTGGGCGCGTGCGCCTCGCTGGCGTTTGCGCAGACGCCCCCGCTCATCCGCATTCTCTCGGACGAGCTCGATCGCAATTTCCGCATCCTGAAGGAGAAGGCCGACCCGGCGCCCTATTACATCGCCTACGAGGTCACCGAGCGCGAAGGGGCCGGCGTCTCGGCGACCCTGGGCGCGCTCGATAACGCACGGCAGGAGCACAGCCGCGTTCTCGATGTGACCGTGCGCGTCGGCAGTCCCTCCCTCGACAGCTACCACCGCATCCGTGGCCAGTACGCGCACTTCACGGCGGCCGCCGCCCTGCCCATAGAGGACAATCCAGCGGCCATCCAGCGCATCGTCTGGCTCGAAACCGACCGCGTCTACCGGCTGGCGGCGGAGCGGCTGATGCAGATCAAGAGCAACCGCGAGGTCAGCGTCGCGGAAGCGGATGACTCGGGCGATTTCTCGAGCGAGACGCCGACCACGTGGTTCGAACCGGTCCCGCGCCTCGTGTTTCCTCTGGACCAGGCCGAGGCCCGCGTGCGCAAGCTGTCTCGCGTCTTTGAAGACTTTCCCTCCTTGATCACGTCTCGCGTGGCGCTGGCCGCCGACCGGGAGACCAGCACCTTCGTAAACACCGAAGGCACGCGCCTCCAGTACGGGCGCGGCTTTGCCACTCTCAGTTTCAACGCCCGGTCGAAAGCTGGCGACGGGATGGACCTGGGTGTAGGCGACGGCCTCTACGCCACCGAGATCGCTGCGTTGCCGAAGGACGACGCGATTCTGAAGGCGATCGAGCGCGCGGCCACGCTCTCGGCCGCGCTGCCGCGTGCTCCCGTAGTGGAGCCCTACGCCGGGCCGGCGATGCTCTCCGGCCGCGCCGCCGCGGTCCTGTTCCATGAGATCTTCGGCCATCGCATCGAGGGTCACCGGCAGAAGGACGAGAATCAGGACCAGACCTTCACGAAGATGATCGGCAAGCCCGTGCTGCCGGATTTCCTTTCGGTGGTCTTCGACCCGACGCGCCGCAAGGCCGGGGACACCTGGCTGAACGGCTCCTATCTCTACGACGATGAGGGCGTGAAGGCCCAACCGGTCACGGTGGTCGATAAGGGCGTGCTCAAGGCGTTCCTCATGTCACGGTCGCCGATCCGCGGCTTCGGCCAGTCGAACGGGCACGGGCGCCGCCAGCCGGGCTTCGAGGTAGTCTCGCGGCAGTCGAACCTGTTCGTAGAGTCCACGCAAATGGTCTCCGAGGCGCAGTTGCGCAAGACGCTGCTGGATGAGATCCGCCGTCAGAACAAGCCCTACGGCCTGTACTTCGAGCAAGTCACCAGTGGCTTCACCACCACCGCCAGGCAGGGCGTGCAGGCCTTCAAGGTCATTCCGGTGATCGTCTACCGCGTCTACGCCGACGGCCGCGCGGACGAGTTGGTGCGCGGAGCGGATATCGTCGGCACACCGCTGGCGAGTTTCGCCAAGATCATCGCCACCGGCGGCCAAATGGAAGTCTTCAACGGGTACTGCGGCGCCGAGTCCGGAAGCGTTCCGGTAGCGGCCGTAGCCCCGGCCGTGGTCGTCTCCGAGTTGGAGATTCAGATGAAGCCGAAATCGGAGGACCGCCCGCCGTTCCTCGCGCCGCCTCCGGCCGGAGGTGCGGAATGAGAAGTCGCTGGGCGGCCCCGTGGGGCAGGCCGTTTGGCCTGCGCAGGACAGGCGGAATCGTCTGCCCCACGCTCGCCGTCCTGTGCCGGCTGCTGGCGCTTCCGGCGATGGCCGGGGACCAGAAGGACCCGATCCTGCGCGCCATGGAAGACGAAATGGCACGCTCGCGCGCGCTCAGGACCATGCCCCTGGCGCAGCCGTATTACTTCGAGTACGCCATTCACGATGGCTATCGCCTCGACGTCTCCGCGACGCTGGGGGCGCTCGTGGCGTCGCGCCAGACGCGCTTCCGTCTCCCCCAAGTGGAGGTCCGCGCAGGCGACTACCAGTTCGACGACTCCAACTATGCGGGCGGCGACTCCCATCCGGGCTCGTACTACGACATCTCCGAGTTCCCACTCGACGATTCTTATCCCGTGCTGCGGCATCATTTGTGGCTGGCGACGGACATGGCGTATAAGCGGGCCCTGGAGCTGTTCTCGCTTAAGCACGCCGCCCTGCGCGACGTGACGCCTGGCGACGACCTTCCGGATTTCTGCTCCGCCAAGCCGATCGAGCGGCTGGCCGGCGCCCGCATCCAGCCGTTCGACGAGGCAGCCTGGGCCGCGCGCGTCCGGCGGCTCTCGGCGCTGTTTGCGAACTACTCCGCCGTGATGCACTCGGGAGTCTCCTTTGGCGGCTCGGAGGGACTGCTCTACCTGGCCACCTCGGAAGGTACGCGCATTCGCGTCCCGGAAACGAGCGTCGTCCTGCGCGTGCTCGCCAGAGCCCAGGCGCGCGATGGGATGATGCTGCGCGACGACGTCTCGTTCTACTCGCTCGATGCCGGCCACATGCCGCTCGACGCCGAACTGGAGCGCGGCGTCAAGGACGTGGCCGAGAAACTCACCGCACTGGCCGGCGCTCCCGTCGGCGAATCGTATTCGGGGCCGGTTCTGTTCGAGGGAGAGGCCTCGGCGCAGTTGTTCGCCCAGGTGCTGGGTGGCAATCTGGCGGTGCCGCGCCGGCCCGTGACGCCGCCCGGCCGTTCGCTGCCGCTGCGCTCGAGCGAGCTCGAGAACCGCATCGGCGCGCGCATCCTTCCCGAGTGGGTGGACGTGGCGGACGACCCGACGCAGGCGGAATGGCACGGACGCGCGCTGTTCGGCCACTACGACGTGGACCTGGAGGGCGTTGCCGCTCAAAGCGTCTCCCTGGTGGAGAAGGGAGTGCTGAAGAACTTTCTTCTGACGCGCCAGCCCGTCAAGACCTTCCGCGCTTCGAACGGGCACGCCCGGCTGCCCGGAAGCTTCGGCGACAAGGCCGCCGGCATCGGCAACCTGTTCGTACACGCCAGCGGCGGCGTCCCGGAGGCCGCGTTGCGGCAACGCCTGATCGATCTCTGCCGCGAGCGCAGCAAGCCCTACGGCATTTTGATCCGCCAGATGGATTTTCCCAGCACCGCATCCGGTGCGGACCTGCGCCGCGAGCTGGCAGGCATGACGGAATCGGGCGCGCGTCCCGTTAGCCTGCCGGTCCTGATCTATCGCGTTTACCTCGACGGGCACGAGCAACTGGTGCGCGGCCTTCGTCTGCGAGGCATGAACGCGCGCTCGCTGAAGGACATCCTGGCCGCTTCGAGCGAAACCGCGGTGTTCGATTTCTATGACACCGGCGTGCCGCTCGGTCTGCCGGGGGGCTCTTACAACTCCGAGGCATCCGTGGTGGCGCCGTCGGTGCTGATCGACGACGTGGAAATCGAGCGCATCGAGGGAGAGCTGCCGAAGCTGCCGGTGGTCCCGCCGCCAGCCGGTCGAGTACAGTAAAAGATGGGTCTTCTTAACCGCGCCATTCTTCGCGAGCTGTTCTCGAACGCTTTCCTGGGGACGCTACTCTTCACCTTCGTGCTCTTCCTGCAGCGCGCGGGGAAGAGCTTCGAACTGCTGGTCCGGAGCTCCGCGACGTCGTCGACGGTGGCCTCCCTGTTCGGCCTGCTCCTTCCGCTGACCCTTATCTTCGCGCTGCCCACCGGCGCGCTGGTAGGCATCCTGATCACGCTGAGCCGCATGTCGAGCGACGGAGAGATCGTTGGAATGCGCGCGGCCGGCGTGCCCAGCCGCCGCATCCTGGCGCCGGTGCTGGTGGTGGGGATTTTCTTTACGGCGATCACCGCGGCCTGCTCGCTGTGGCTGACCCCGTGGTCGATCCGCCAGACCGAAAAGCTGCTGGGCCGGCTGGCGGCCGAGGAGCTCACCGCCGAGGTGCAGCCGCGCGTCTTCGAGGAGGAGTTCCCCAACCGGGTCATCTATGTTGGCGATTCGATTCCGGGCCGGACGCAGGTCTGGCGCAACGTCTTCATCGCCGATCTGCGTGCGCCTTCGGACCGCCCCTCCAACGGCCCGGACGAGAGCGAGGGACCGAGCATCACCGTGGCGCGCGAGGTGATCGCCACGCCCGACGTCAAGCACAACCGCATCCAGATCCACCTTATCGATGCCAGCACGCACCAGGCGACCAAGGATCCCAAGGTCTACGTCAGCACCAGCTTTCCCTCCGGCGACGAGGCGCTGGAGGCCGCGCATCCCCCCGACCCGCACGCGGTGCGGCCGTTCAGCGAGAGGGATACCGGCCCGCTCCTGCGCGACGCGCGAAAGTCCCGCGACGCCGCCATCGAGTTGCACCGCCGGTTCGCGCTGCCGTTCGCCTGCGTGCTTTTGGCGGTGGTGGGCATCGCTCTGGGCGCGTCGTCGCGCAAAGCGGGCAAGTCCTCGGCTTTCGTGGTCACCGTGTTCCTGGCGTTCCTGTACTACATGGGCCTGATCAGCCTGATCAGCCTGGCGCAGCAGGGCACGCTTCCGCCCGCGCCCGCGATCTGGTTCCCCAACGCGGCTTTTGCTATGGCCGGTATCTTCCTGATGGTGCGCCTGGAGCGGCCGGGAGACCGCAACCTCGTCGATTCCGTCAGAGCTTTCTTCCAGACCGCCTGGTCGCATGTGCGCAAGGGAATCGCGCGGCCGGAGAGCGGCAGCGCCCCCGTCGGCCGCCTGGCCCGGCTGCACTTCCTGCCGCTGATCCTCGACACGTACATCCTGACGGGCTTCCTCTTCTACTTCGCGCTTCTGCTGGCGAGTTTCGTCTTCATGACGCACGTCTATACCTTCTTCGAGCTGCTCGGCGACATGTTCAAGAACCACATCGCGATGTCGAAGATGCTGGCCTACCTTTTCTTCCTCACCCCGGAACTGATCTACGAGTCGACTCCCGTCAGCGTGCTGGTGGCGGTGCTGGTGACTTTCGGCATCATGGCCAAGCACAACGAGGTGATCGCGTTCAAGGCGACCGGCGTGAGCCTGTACCGCCTGGCCGGCCCGGTGCTTGTCGCCAGCCTGCTGCTGAGCGCCGGCCTGTTCGGCCTCGACTATTCGGGCATTCTGCCGGAAGCGAACCGGCGCCAGGACGCGCTGCGCGACGAGATCAAGGGCCGCGCGCCGCGCACGTACCTGCGGCCCGATCGCAAGTGGATTTACGGCCAGGGCTCGCGCATTTACTACTACGCGTATTTCGACACCCGGTCGTCCGCCATGGACGGCGTTAGCGTCTACGAGTTCGACATGCAGCCCTTCCGGCTGAGGCGGCACATCTCCGCCCAGCGCGCGCGATGGGAGCCAGCCACGGGCACCTGGATCTTCGTGAACGGCTGGAGCCGCGAGATGAAGACGCGCGTCGAATCCACCGGCCAGGTTTTCCAGGCGACCACGTTCCCGGAGCTGACCGAGCCGCCGGCCTACTTCCTTAAGGAAGCCCTCCAGGACAAGCAGATGAATTTTGTCCAGCTCGCGGCCTACGTCCGGGAGCTGAAACAGAGCGGATTCGACACGGTCCACTTGCGCGTGCAACTGGCGAAGAAGTTCTCGGTGCCGCTGTTCGCCTTCATCATGGCGCTCATTTCGGTTCCCTTCGCGTTCCTCACGGGCTCGCGGGGCGCGATGGCGGGGGTGGGTGTGAGCCTGGGCGTGGCCGTCGCGTACTGGTCCCTGGGCCAGTTGTTCGAGCAGCTCGGCAACATCAACCAGCTCCCCCCGGAGCTGGCGGCCTGGGCCCCCGACGCGCTTTTCGCCGTCGCGGCTTTGTACCTGCTGACGCGGCTGAGGACGTAGGGTGGGGCAATCCTCCAGGACTGCGCCGGACCTCCAGGTCCGGCAGAGCGGGACGTGGACGTCCCGCGCAGGCGTGGACGCCTGCCCCACGTGCGACAATGCTCTCTGGCTCCGATGATCCGCCGGCTTCGATCGATTTGGATTTGGGGCGCCAGCGCGTCCGTGATCGTGTTTTGGTGCCCCGTGCTGGCCGTGGTGTGGCTGTTTGACCACGACCCGGTGAAGCGGCGCACCGGCCGCTGGTACCGCAGCCTGGGACGCGTCCTGGGGAAGATCAATCCCTGGCGAATCCACCTCTCCGGCGCCGAGAATAAGAAACCGGGCCAGGCTTACGTCGTGGTAAGCAACCACCAGTCTCTGGCCGACATTCCCCTGATCGCCCACCTGGTGAACGATTCGAAATGGCTGGCCAAGGCGGAGCTGTTCCGGGTGCCAGTGGTCGGGTGGATGCTGCGCATGGCGCACGACATTCCCGTAGACCGGTCCGACCGCCGCAAGGCCGCCCAGGCGATGCTGCGCTGCGCGCGCACCCTGCGCCAAGGCTGCTCAATCGTCTTTTTTCCCGAGGGCACGCGCTCGAAGGACGGCGAGATCCACGCCTTTAACGACGGGCCTTTCCAGTTGGCTCTCCGCGAGCACACGCCGATTTTGCCGATGGTGCTGGAAGGCTCCGGCGCGGCCTTGCCGAGAAACACGTGGATCTTCGGCCCGACCCAGGACATTTACGTGCGGGCCCTCGAACCCGTGCCCGTCGATGGCTGGGACGCTCGCGAGCCCGCGGCCTTGCGCGACGCGGTCCGCCAGAAGATGGTGGACGAGCTGAAGCGGCTACGCGGCGGTCCCGGTCCCGCGTGACAGTCTCCACACACCGCGGGCAATGTGCGCCAGGATCAATAGCACGAGCGGCGCCGCGGCCAGGGTGAGGGCGCGGCTCGCCTGGGCGAGCGCCTTGACGTTCGGGTCCGACACCGCAATACCCACCGACGTCAGGAACGCCGGGTCCAGTTGTCCCAGGTGGCTTGACCAGAGCGTTGCGATGAACACCGCAAGCCCGACCGCTGCCAGCCCGACCTGCGCCCAGCGGGTCTGGCGGGTCCAGATCCCTTGGCGAAGCACCTCGGTCTCCAGCACGATGTCCCCTGCCAGCCACACGTTCAGCAGCCACAGGGGCACGTGCACGCCGAACGCACTCAGCGGGATCACCCAGAACCGAACGAGCCCGGCGTTGGTCCACACGCCGACCAGGTTCGGATAGAAGTTAAAGAGCACCAGGACCATCGCGGCTACGTAGATCTTGGCCACAAGGAGGGCCGTCCGCGGCTTTGCACCTGCGAGCGGAGCGGGCGCAGGCGATAACTTCGAGGGATCGAAAACCGCGTCCGGCTTCGTGTGCCTCCGGGAGAACTGCTCTAGAACGACGAATACCACCACCAGCACGCCCAGATTCAGCAGCATCGACGCGAGGCAGCGCAGCAGCCATGCCGCGAGCCCGGTCGGGCTGAGGCCGTCCTGCCAAGGGAAGGTCAGGAGCGAGAGCGCCAGAACCGCGACGGGCAGGACCTTCACCAACTTGAAGAAGGCCGGCAGCGAACTCGTTCCGATCAGCAAGCGCCGCTCATAGCCGTAGCGCTCCGCGACCACCGAGGGAGGGCCCATCTCGCGCAGCACCCGCAGGATCACCGCGTCCCTGCTCTCGCCCGGGCGAAGCTCGTCCTCCACGCGGTCGCCGATCAGCGACATAAGTTCCCGCGCGACGTCCTCCCGCCGTTCGGCCGGCAGGTGCTTCCCAACGTGGTAAACGTAGCGGTCGATCAAGCTCATTTCAGTACCCTCCGCAGGGCTTTCGAAAGTTGCTCCCACTCGCCGCCGAGCGCGGTGAGGGTTGCCTGGCCCTGGTTCGTGATCTTGTAATAGCGCCGCGGGCGGCCTTCCTCGATCACCCAACGGCTCGACAGCAGGTCCTGCGATTCGAGGCGCCGCAGGAGCGGATACAGCGTTCCCTCGTCGACGTGTATCTCCGCCTCCGCCAGGAACTTCTTGAGCGAGTAACCGTACTGCTCCGTGCGTAGGGCGGCCAGCGCGGCCAGAACCAGCGCGCCGCGGCGGATCTCGAGCGCCAGGCTTTCGGGGACCGCGGCGGATTGGTCTGTTTTTTGCACTGTATGCCACATTATACTGTGTGGCGCATAGTATGTCAAGAGAGAAAGCACGCCGAAGCCGAGCCGCGACCGCCAGGGAGCGGTCCGTGCTAAGGTGATGGTCGAAAATCGATGTTATCAACTTCGTACAGTCTGCACGGCACGCAGGTGCTCGAGTGCGCGCCGGATGGGAAGAAACTCGAGGGCGAGCGTGACGCAATCGAACTGATTGGCGAGGCGGCGCAGCAGCGAGCCACTCTAGTCCTCATTCCGGCGGAAAGGCTTGCGGATGATTTCTTCAAGCTCAGAACACGCATCGCCGGCGACATCGTTCTAAAGTTTGTGACGTATCGGCTCCGTCTCGCCATCGTGGGTGACATCTCACGCCATCTCAGTGAGAGCTCGGCTTTGCGGGACTTCGTGGTTGAGGCGAACCGCGGCCCTCATGTCTGGTTCGTGGCGGACCGTGCGGAACTCGAAACGCGACTGAAGCGGGATGCCGGAAGCTGCGCGCGAATACTGGGTGCACCCCGGCTACCAGGCGCTGCTGATCCCGGAGCGGGGATTACCGTGGGCTGGCAGCGGCAAGAGCACGCTCCCTCTTTCGTACGTGAAGGTGCCGCTTGATGGCATCGTTGACCTGTCGAAATTCCTTCACTTCGGTCAGGCCAAGCCGAGGCATCCAGTCAATCAAGTTCGAAGCGATCTCGGGGTTCTTGAACTGCGCCACGATCTCCGATATTTGGGCGGTTGTCGATCGTTGTTCGCAGTAGCCGAACTTGTTGATGAATGCAACCACAAAAAGGTGAAGTGCCACCATCCGATCCCAGCGATACCGCTCCTCACCTCGGGTGAGCCCATCGAAGAACGCGATCATGCGGTCAAGGCTGCGGTCCTCGCTGATGCGCTCTTCCAGGGCATCGTACTGGATCGGATGGTCGTCCGCATAGCACGAGTCGACCTCGGTGATCACCCAAAACCGGCCACTGATGGTCACCTGAAAACCGGCCACTAAGGACCGCACCCAGGACATTGGCACCGACGAGAGCTTACCCTCTCGGTCGGAATGAGCAATGTCTTGAGCGACGAAAAGAAACAGCA
>DASWZN010000068.1:0-135011 GCA_036404435.1 Bryobacteraceae bacterium | reverse complement strand
ATTGCTGTCGGTGCCCGGGTAGAAGGCCTGCTGGAGGCGGTCGGTGCTGGCCAGATTCATGTCGTGGCCGTTATTGCCCAGGACCTCGGTGTAAGTGGACTGTTCCACGCCCAGGGCCGATCCGCCGCCGTTGTTGCCGCTTGCCTGGGGATTCGAGACGTCGTTGCCGATGATGCGCCAGTTGGTGCTCGGCCCGGCAGTCTGAATGGGCTGGATGCCTCGCAGCGTTAGCCCCGCTATAACCCAGTTGCCGCCGCAGGCGCCGCCCGAAGAGTCCGTGGCGCGAATGCCGTAGGACGGTGAAGTCCCCGTCGTGCCGACGGTCACGGTGGCGCCAGGATACGCGATCAGAGCCTTGGGGCTGGCTGCGGTTCCCTGGCACCAGGTCTGCCGCAACAGCATGGACGTGTCCCAGCCGGTCCCATCGTCGGCGGTTTGGGAGACACCAGTCATGCCGTAAATGATGGAGCCGGCCCCGGTGGTTTGCACCGCGTGCAGGAGAGTTTTCCACGGAGCGGTATAGGAGCCGGCGGCGGAATCGCTGCCAGTGGTAGCCACGAAATAGATGCTGCTCGAGTTCACGGCGAACGGCAGCCCGTTCGAAGTACCGTTCGAGTTAGAAACGACGATATTGCCGGTTTGAGCGAGTGCGCCCAACTGGATGGTCATCTTCTGGTACCACAGGTATGAGGACGGAGGCATCGTGACGATGGCCTGTCCTCCGCCGACCGTGACGGTGGGATTGGAGCCGAAGTAATTGCCGTAGAGGGTTACGAAAGCGCCGTTGTTGCCCTGGCCGCCCGAATTGGGCCCATTCACCAGGTCGGAGAAGAACAGGTGCGGCGTCGGAGTCTGCGCCCAGACAATCCCCGGCAAGATAGCAAACAGGCCCAACTGCAACAGCAAGGGGCGGGTCATGCACTTCAAAGTCATCGGATGAAAATTCCTTCCTCTATGCCCTTCGGCCAAGACATATGGCGCCCAGGAAAAGGGCAGGTACTCGTGCTTTTTCGTATCGAGAACGTAAAAGCGGAGCGCAGCAGCCGGCGGCGCGGCGAACCTGATGCCAGATCAGAGCTGCAGCTTACTATGTTGGACAGGCGGACTGAGAAACAAGACCCATATGGTTAATGCGGCCCTGTTAACTCCGGTACCGTTACTGTCCTCTGCACGCAAGAAGTAACATCGGCGGCAGAGGCTGCGTGGCAGCAGCGAGCCCGGAGAAGGCACTCATGGGGCCAATCGGCGCTCCGCGCGCTGTCATATGCAGTGGAACGACTTACGGTGACGGTTCTATCCGGTCGGTGGGTATTTCCTGGATTCAGGGTGTAAAATCTTCTCCGCCGCGTTTGCAAGATGATTGCGGAGGTGAAGATCTCTTCCTCTCGCGGCGTTGTCAGGAAGCTCAGTTAATCTTTGTTTAAGTGCTCTTACTATGACGGTGGTTTCATATCGGGGCCGCTTATGGGGTACGTCTAAGCGGCGCATAAGAGGAGAGGATGTGATTCTCCCCTGTGGGGTGATTTATGCTCGATTGTGGGGTCAGCCCAACGCATAGGGGGTGTAGACGGTGGTGGTGAGCGGCGAGACTCGCGCAATGGCAGCCCGTGTGGCCGGCATTTGTGTGCCGCCGTGTCCCATGCGGTCGGAGGGTCGGCGGCCCTGAACATCGTCGCCAACGCGAGCGCGATTTTTCATTGGCCGCGCAGTCACGAACCGCAAACCGACCTTGGCCCGACATGAGCGACGTCCGGTGCCCGAGCGTTACGGAGCGCCGCACGATTTCGGGTAGCGGTTGGCTTGCGCTGAGCGTCCGGGTCCAGTCCTACTGGTTCCCCCGGGGCTTTGGCCTCGCTCATCACCTGCTGTTCCGTGCGATCCGCATCTCCCGCCTGCTGCCTGAGGCTCGCTGGCGACGTTTGGATCGGGTGGTGGAGCGATCGGGGCAAAAGCCGATTGCACTGGCGGCGCGGCGGCGCCCTCCGGTGCGGCCGGAAGGCCCCCCTGTCCTGCCTGAACCTGTAACCGGTCGCGTCCGCCGTCGATGGTCTCGCGCATGTGATTCTGCATCTCCTGCAGGTCCTGGAACCGCACCGACGCCATCTCGCGGACGGTACCTATGACAGCTTCTCCGGGCCGAGGGCAGATGCAGAATATTGGCCCCAGGGCGACGACTGCGTACTGGCAACTCTGGACTTCCGTGCGGCTTGGGCCGAGCATCTTCTGAGGCCTGTGGCCGCTCTGCTGGATCGACTATAAGCGCGTGATCCGTATCCCAGCGCCGGCCGGCGCCAGCCGGGGTCCCCTTCTGGGATGCAAGTCCTTGGGCGCTCTCGTCCCCTAATTTCAGCGGGCAGGCGGAAACGCCCGCCCTACCGTCGCCTCGTGCGCTACCCCGAACTCGAACCCCTTATCGAACGCCCGCAAATTCAGCTCCCGCGTCGCCGGCGGCACCGAATCCGCCACCGCCTTCCGCAGCGATTCCGGCTTGAGCAGCCCGGTCACGGCCGCGAAGAAGCCGACCATCACCACGTTCAGCACCATCTTCCTGCCCAGCTCCTCGGCCAGCCGCGTCGCCGGGACGCCGTACACCCGCACGCCGCTCTTCAGCCCCGCGATGCGCACCAGGTCTTCCTCGACGATCAGCACGCCGGTGTCCTTCAGCTCCGGCGCGAAGCGCGTGTAGGCCTCCTGCGACATCACCACCAAGAAATCCAGGCCCGTCACGTACGGGTAAAGAATCGGGCTGTCCGACAGGATCAACTGGGCGCTGGCCGCGCCGCCGCGCGCCTCCGGCCCGAAGTTCTGGGTCATCGTGGCGTAGCCGCCCTCGAAAATCGCGGCCGCCTTGCCGATCACCTGGGCCGAGAGAATTACTCCCTGGCCGCCAAATCCCGCAACACGAATCTCCGTCAGCCGCATGCCGAACATTCCGCCTCGATGTAGCGCTCGCCCAGTTGCGAGGACAGCCGGCCCCGCATCAGTTCCTGGTAGTCCGGCCTCACGCGGTCGACGAACTTGCCGACCACGATCTCGCCTTCCTTCGTGATCGCCAGCTCGTCCAGCGACGCGCCGTGTTTCACCTTGCTGTGCTCCTTGTAGAACTTCATCGCGTCCAGCCCGTCACCCATCTTGTTGCGGCGCTGGTACAGCGTGGGGCAGGGCGAGATCACCTCCAGGAAGCAGAAGCCGCGCCGCTGGAACATCTCGGACATGGCCTTGGTCACCTGCCGCACGTGGAAAGTCGTCCAGCGCGCCACGTAGGAGGCGCCGGCGGCAGCCACCAGCGACGGCAGATCGAACGCCGGCTCGTAACATCCGTAGGGCGCGGTGGTGGTGATGGCTGTGGCCGGCGTGGTGGGCGCCGTCTGCCCGCCCGTCATCGCATAGATCAGGTTGTTCACGCAGATGACTTTGATGTCCATGTTGCGGCGCGCGGCGTGAATCAGGTGGTTGCCGCCGATGGCCGTCAGGTCTCCATCCCCCGAGTAGACCACTACCTCCAGGTTCGGGTTCGCCAGCTTCAAGCCCGTGGCGAACGGGATGGCCCGCCCGTGTGTGGTGTGGAACGAATCGAGCGCGACGTAGCCCGCCACGCGGCCCGTGCAGCCGATGCCCGAGACCAGCGCCACGCGGTTCAGGTCCATCTTGGATTCGAGCAGCGCGCGGGCGAAACAGTTCACCGTGGTCCCGATGCCGCAGCCCGGGCACCAGATGTGCGGGATTCGCTCCGTGCGCAGGAACGGCTCGACCGGGTTCACGGGCGCTTCGATGGTCGTCGTCATTTTGCCGCCTCCAGGATGGCGTTCAGGATCTGCTCGGGGCGATGCACGCTGCCGCCGGCGTGCGTCACCGCAATCGTGTTCGCCGTGCGCCCCGTGGCGCGTTGGACTTCGCGCGAGATCTGCCCCAGGTTGAGCTCCGGAACCACGAACGCCTTGACGCCGCGTTGGGCGATTTGACGCAATCGCTTGTCCGGGAAGGGCCATATGCCGATCAGCCGGCAGCGGCCCACCTTGACGCCTCGCTCGCGCGCCATGTCGATCGCCCTTTGCGCCACCCGCGACGTGATTCCGTAGGAGACCACCGCCACCTCGGCGTCGTCGAGATCCGCTTCGTCCGTAAAGGTGAGCCGTTCCTCCGCCGATTGAATCTTCTGTTGCAGCCGGCGCACCAGCTTGTCCTGCGTCGCCACCGTCATGGAGGGATAGCCGCGCTCGTCGTGTGTCAGGCCGGTAACGTGGAAGCGGTGGCCCTCGCCCGCGTGCGCCATGGCCGGGACCAGGTCCTCGGCCGGCTCGTAGGGCTTGTATTTGCCGGGCGGCCGGTTGGTGTGGCGGCGCGGGTAAATATCGAGCTCGCCGGGCGGCGGGATGATCACCTTCTCGGTCATGTGCCCGACGCACTCATCCATCATGAACATCACCGGCGTGCGGTATTCTTCCGCCAGGTTGAAGGCCTTGATAGTGAGGTCGAAGCACTCCTGCGGCGAGTTTGGGCACAGCGCGATGATTTCGTAATCGCCGTGCGATCCCCAGCGCGCCTGCATCATGTCGGCCTGGGCCGGCAGGGTCGGGAGGCCGGTCGATGGGCCGCCGCGCTGCACGTCCACGAATACGCACGGCGTCTCGGTCATGGCCGCGTACCCGATGTGCTCCATCATCAACGAATAGCCGGGGCCGGAGGTCACCGTGAGAGCCTTCGCTCCGCCCCACACCGCGCCCAGGATGGTGATCGACGCGGCCAGTTCGTCCTCCATCTGGATGAATGTGCCGCCCACGGTCGGGATGCGGGCCGCGAACCGCTCCACCACCTCCGTCGACGGCGTGATGGGGTAGCCTGCGGCAAATCGCGCACCCGCCGCCAGCGCGCCTTCGCAGCAGGCTTGGTCGCCGTCCAGAAAATGAATGCCCGTTAGGACGCCGCGGGGGTCAGCCTGCATGGGGCGCCTCCGGTTTGGGCACGGCGGCCTTCCAGCCGTAGATGGCGAAGTCGGGGCAATACATCCCGCACAGGTCGCAACCGCTACATTTCTCAGGGGCGACGACGTGGGGCGGATGGTATCCCTTGGAGTTGAAGGCGGAAGAGAGGCTGAGGACCTTGGTGGGGCAGAACTCGACGCAGAACGCGCAGCCCTTGCAGCGCTCGACGTTGATGCTAACGTAGCCTTTTGCCATAGCGTAGTTTTTCAGCTTACCTTGGGAACTTCCGCACGCGGAGTGCCAAAGGGAATTGCCGGCTGAGCAGAACAATTGGGGTCTGAGATCCTAATGTAGCAAAGTCGGGAACCGTCCATGCCTGGCGGTATGGGCGTGAGGCAGTGCAGTCTTGCCTGCCCAGGGCTTTTCACCATGGGCTGTCAGGTCTGAGACCGTGCGGTATTGTGTTTGTAGTGGAACCTTTCCCTGGTGGCGCTGAATGCCAATTCCCGGCATCTCGCCACCCGCTTATGAGACGTTGGTCCGCATGGATACGGACCGTGCCGGTCCTGGCCGTCTTGGGCGCTGCCGCTCCACTGGGGGCCGAGCCGGCGGAGAGCAAGCCTTTCGTCGAATGCAATAGCGACGAACTAACGCACGCCGTTCCCGAACTGGCGGGTATGCAATTCGACTCCAACCAGGATAAGCTGGACGGGCTGCTGCAAGCGACGGGCGAGGATCTCGCGGGCATGTTCGCCAGGCTGGTGGACATCGCCGCCACCGAACAGATCCACGAGATGCGATTCGAGGACGGCATGGGCGAGGCCAGCCGGCGGGAGACTTATCGTTATCTGGTGAGGCGTCTCGGCAACAACTCACTCGAACCGTTTGATGAGCTGCGGCTGGAGCCGGGCACCGGTGCCCCAGCGCCGGCTCCCAGCGCCGGCTTTCTGGTCAACTCGAAGTTTGAAAGCATGTTGGGCGCCCTGCTTCCGCAGGCTCGCGAGGAGTCGCGTTTCCGCTACCTGGGTCGAGTGCGGGGCGCCGGACAAGACTCGTGGCTGGTGGCATTTGCGCGGGGCGCCGGACAAGACTCGTGGCTGGTGGCATTTGCGCGGCGCGCCGGCAGCGAGCAAGGCCTGGTGTGGATCGACGTGGCGACTCACCGGGTTGTGAGGCTGCGCATGGACCAAGAGGGCTGCGAGGGCTCTCCGCTCGCAACCCTGACAACGGATATCGCAGTTGTGGCCGTGAAATTCCAATCGATCGGCAAGATGTTCTGGCTTCCCGCAAAAGTGACGGTACATGGGCGGTATGCAGGCGGGGAGCTACACAGCGTGCACCGCTATTCGGATTACCGTCTTTACGGCAGCCAAGATGCGGGCGTCCCACCAGTGGCGGCAAGCAGCGTGGACGATCCATGGGAGATGCTCGACCGGAGCATCTCGCTGGTGCGCGAAAACCAGCCGGCCGAGGTTGTCGCGCTGCTGCGCGAAGCGCTGCGCCTCAACCCGGAGATGGCCGCCGCCCGGTATCATCTGGCGGCCACGCTGCGTGCGGCGGGGGACCTCGCCGGCGCGGAAGCCGAGCTACGCGAAGCCTTGCGACGTTCTCCGAATCTCGGACCCGCGCACAATTTCCTAGGGATCCTGCTATTCAAACGCGGCGATGTCGCGGGCGCCACGGCGGAGCTGCGGGCCAGCGCCCAACTGCAGCCCAAGGACGCCACGGTGCATTTCAATCTCGCCCAGGCGCTCGAGAAATCCGATCCAAAAGCCGCTCTCGATGAGTACCGGACGGCTTCCGCGCTGGCGCCGGATAATGCCGCTTTCAAGGCCCGCTATGAGCGCCTTGAACGTGCGTCCAAGGCGCCCGCCGCGCCGGAGGCTACCGGGACCACCATCAAAGTCGAAGTGCGTCAGGTGCTAGTGCCGGTCGTGGTGACGGATAAGGAGGGGCATCACGTAACCGGTCTGACGGCGGCGGATTTCCACGTATTCGAAGACGGTGTGGAGCAGAAGATCTCCGGTTTCAGCGTCGAGAACATTGGCGCCGGCAGTCCGCCGCCGGCGCCCGCCGCCCGCGGTGCCGGCGAAGCCGGCTGCGGCGCGGCGCACTTACTTGATCTGCATCGATAGCCTGCACTCCCAGTTTGCCAGTCTGGTGCATGTGCGGGCGGGGCTGTCGAAGTTGTTCGCGAGCGAGCAGGCGGGAGATGCGCAGTACGTCATGGTCGCGGTGGGAACCACCACTCACGTGTTGCAGGGCCCCACCAGGGATCCGGACACGGTCTTGAAGGCCGTCGAGAGCGGCGACTTTCAAAAGCAGTTCCTGGTCAGTGAGCGGATGGGTGAGGATCTGCGGGCTTTCCGGCGCGATCTGGATGAGGTTCGCAAGCTATGCGATGAAGGCCGGCCCGAATGCGCGGCGATGAAGAAGGCCTTGCCGTTCCGAGCCAGCCAGATTGCCAGCCAGGAGCGCGCGGTAACTACCGCGTTCCTGGAACAGCTTCGCTATCTGGTGGAGGATCTCTCGCGTGAAACCGGGCGGCGGAGTATGGTGCTGCTCTCCGACGGCTTCCTGCTGATTCCCGGCAAGCAAGTCTTTGACTTGCTGGAAGCCTATTTTCCCGATACGGAGGGCTCATTCCGCAGGGAGGATCGGATGGCGGATCTGGACCCCATCCTGCGTGCCGCCGCGAAGCACAATATCCCCATCTACACCATCAGTTCGCGCGGCCTCGATCCGCAAGAATACTATGGCTCCGCGGGGACGCCGGGCCCGGTGATGCTGGCCATCCTGAATAGCATCAATAGCATCTCCTGGGAGGCCGGGGGCACGTTGGAAGACATTGCCGCGGCCACCGGCGGCACGGCATTCAAGAACAACAATGACCTTTTCGCCGGCCTCGCGCGGGCCTTTGCGGACGGCCGCCAGTATTATGTACTGGCCTATGTGCCGAGCAATGCCAGTCCGGACGGGACGTTCCGGGCGATCTCCGTACGCGTCCGGGACGGCAAACTGTCGGTCAAGGCCAAACGCGGCTATTGGGCGGAGGGGAATCCGGGCGGCCGCTAGTTCTGCCCACGCTTCCGTTTCGCCGCGGCGCTGATGCCCGCCGCGCCGCAGCCCGAGCCAATTCAGCGCCATGACAGGCTCTGCGTGAGAGCCCCCTGGCTTAAGCTGAGAGGGACCCGGAGGCCGGCTGCGCCTGCCGCCCCTTGAAGATCAGGTTATCCAGCGCGCACATCCCCGCCCCGCTCAGCGCGATCCCGACGTTCGCCACTAGCAGCGTCAGTGCGTACTCATATCCCCCGGCCTGCAAGAAGAAGCCGTTCCTGCCATGCACGAAGTAGATCGCGCCCAGCATGTTGATCGCGAGCAGAACCGCCGCCACGCGGGTCCCGAGACCCAGGATCAGCGCCGCCCCGCCCAGGAACTCCACCAGCGTGACCACCACCGCGGAAACCTCCGGCAGCGGAATGCCCGCCTTCATGAAAAACGCAGCCGTCCCGGCGAAGTGGAAGACGAACAGTTTCTGGCTGCCGTGAACCAGAAACACCAAGCCCACAATCCAGCGCAGGACGGCGATGCCGAGCCCCTGCAATCTTCCGAGTGATTTCCCCATTTTTCCTCCTACCGCGCGCCTCTGCCTCCGGCGGCGTCGTCTGTGGCGCGCACCAGCTCCAGCGCCTCAATCAGCGCCCGGAGCCGCTTCGCGTCAAGTTTTCCAAAGTGGTTGCGCGTAAACCGGTCCACCGCGCCGTCGAGTTTCTTCAGCGCCGCGAGGCCCTCCGCGTGGATGCGCACCGTGATGACCCTGCGGTCCTTGCTTTCACGGGACCGCCCGATCAGGCCGCGCTTCTCGAGCCGGTCGAGCAGCCGCGTGATGTCCGGGTCGCGCGTCACCATGCGGTCGCCGATCTCGCGGCACGCCAAGCCGCCCGGCCGCGCCCCCCGCAGGATACGCAGAACGTTGTACTGCGCCGGCGAGAGATCGAGCGGCTTCAGCGCCTCGGCCATTCCGGCCTCCAGCCGGCCCGCGGTGCGATGGATGTTCAGCAGCGCTTCCGCCTCCAAGCTCATGGGCTTGGTCTGCTTCAACTCGGAGGCGATCCGTCCCGGCACGCTTTCAATATACTTGTTGAAACGACTATTTGTCAAGAGGAATACTGCAAGGAAGAGTCAGCCTTGGAAGAACGCCCGGCGCAGGCCGGACGGCAGCGGAAGCGGATACCCGATCAGGCACAACTGGTCCAGCGCGAACAGCACCACCGACTCCACTCCCACCGCCTGCGCCAGCCGCGCCTCTTTCAGCCACGGCGTCGTAAGGTCGCCGATTCCCACCAGGTGCGCGCTCGCCTGCGGAGCGAAGCCCTGCGTCTGCGGAAATTGGATCGATGTGAGGCACTCGTTCAGGTCGCGCGCGCTCGTGAATCCGAAGCTTTCCGTCTTCAGACAATCGAGCGCCGCCGGCGTCCACGCGCCCGCCGGGTAGTTGATGGCGCGGTTGAAGTCGGTCGAGTTGACGTCCAGAGGGTACAGCACCTCGAAGCGGCAGGTGGGAAAGGTCGCCCGCACATGCGCCATGATCTGGCTGGTGAACGCCCCGATCAGCGTCGGCAGGAACTGCGCCTCCTGCGGACAATCCGCGGGCGAAACGGTGTTGTCCAGGATCGTCTGCATGGGCCGCCCGTATTGCGCCAGGAAGGTGCTCGTGGTGTAGGCATCGTAGTATGGCATCCCGGACCGGTTATCCCGGAAATACCACCACTGCACCTCGCCGAATTGCAGGTACGGCTGCATTCCGGCGTCCGACATGGTCTGTGCGACGTCACAGTACGCCTGTTGCCAGAACGCGAGGCTCGCCGGCGAAAAGTTTGTTTGCAGCGCCGGCGTGGACACCCATACCGGGTCCCCCGCCGGGCACCGCTGGGCGATTCCCGCCGCCGTCGAGTCGTCCCCATTCCCCAGCTCCATGCTGAGCGACGCCACTCCATCGAGACCGTACCCCTTCAGCGCCGTGAAGAAGCTCCGCGACCAGTCCCGCGCCGCCCGGTTCAATCGAGGCATGGCCTGCAGGTCCGTGAGCCACGTTCCGTCCGTCCCCCCTGCCAGGTTCTGGCTGGCCGGCTGCGGGACCAGGGACGTCGACGTAGCCGTGACCGTGGTGTGGTTCGAGTCGCTGCCCAGCGTGCGCGAGGTGATCGTCAGTACCGTCCCCTGCGCCACGGCCCGCACCGACATCGAGCCCCAGTTGATGTTCATCTCGAACGCCTTCGCGATCGTCTCGGCCGTGTCTCCGATGTAGTGCAGGTGCGTGATGGTCGTGCTGTTGGTGGGATCGTCGTGCCGCCCGATTACGAGCGAAGTCTCCTGGCTGGAAGTGAAGCTGAACACCGCCGTCCCGGTGAAATCGATCTGGGCCGACGCATACGTGAACTGCGAGGCCACCAGCTCGTAGAACCACAGCGCGCCCACGTAATGATTCACCCGGCCGTGGAAGCCCAGCGCGTCGATCATCCACGCCGTCCGCTACCCGCGCTCCTTACCCCGCCTCTTCGATCTCCTTCACGATCTGGTCCTTCAGCTCCTGTCTCGCGTCGCACAGGTATTTCTGCGCCAGCCTCTTGAAGATCTCTTTGCGCAGCGTCGGCGACCCCACTCCCAACCCCAGGAGCCGCTGCGCATCGTCCAAATCGCTCGAGAAATCGCCGATGTCGAACTCGTCCAGCCCCGATACGTCCACCGTCAGCTCGTCCTGCCGCGCCGCCGCGATCGCCCGCAGCAATCGCTTCAGGGTCTCTTTGACCGCGTCCCCGTATGCCCGCAGCACTTCGTGCGTGACCGTGAAATCCCGCAGCTTGCTGGTTCCCGACTGCGTCGTCTGCACGTCCCACGACTGCGGCATCAGGTAGCACACCCGGTAGATCTCGTTCTTCAACTGGTTCAGGTTGTCCACCGCGATCTGGTAGACCTTCCCTTCCGGCTCCGTCCACCCGAACTTGTCTCCCGGCGCGAGCTGAATGTAGTAGGACTCCCCGACGATCTGGTTCCACTCCCGATCCGAGTACACCACCGGCATCGCGAACAACCCCATCGTCAGCGCCCAGCCCAGCGCGTTCGACTTATTGAAGTGCTCCAGTTGCAGCAGCGCCGCCTTGTTCATGAGCCAGAGCCCTTCCGAGACCTCCAGCTTGAACAGCGGCACCCGCCGCAGACCGGCCAGCCCGTGTCTCCCCGAGTCCACCAGCTCCGGCGCGCTTTTCTCGCCGGCTTTGCCTTCCACCCGCCGGAAGATCCGGAACTCTTCCTTGTCGTAGTAGAACCACCGCGCTTCCTTGAACCACCCGCCGTCCGGAGTGTCCTGCCGCAGGTTCGATGTCCTCAGGACCACCCAGTCGAGGTTGCCCTGCTGGTCCTGGCTCCAGTTGATGAGTTCTTCCGCCTGGTAACTGACCAGGTAAGCTCGCGACGCGCCCTGCCGGTCTTCCTCGGCCCGGTTTGCCGCAGGTTGCGCGGTGCGCGGAAAATCCACCAGGATGTAGCTGGCCCCTCCTACCAGCGCCTCCAATAGTTGCCGGCGGAAGAAATCGCTCAGGCTGGTCTGTTTCAGGTCGCAGTCCTCGGTGAACGCGCAGAAGAACGCTTTGGCCGCGTCGTTGTCTCCCCCGAAGCTCAGGATCGGCTCGCGCCGGAACAGCGTCGCCGCGTACCAGTCGATGATGGATCCCACGTAGTTCTCGTAGAACACCCGGGCCAGCCGCTCGGCAAACACATCGCCGGGTTCTTTCTGCCGCCGCACCAGGTACTCCGTGGAGTTCGCTTTGAGCTGCTCCCCGCCCGCATACAGATCGCGGTAGACCCGCCACATCGCCTGCCGGCGTTTATATTCCGGATGTTCCCGATCGATCTCCATCTCTGTCTCCCGGTTCTCCCCGTCTTATAGCAGCCGCAAGCCTCGCTCACCCGCGGGCGGTTGCGGCCGGCGCTCCTGCCAGATCAGGTACCCCAAGGCGTCCGATAAGTGCGTCCGCCGCGGGTCTTTGTCTTTGTCGACTACGGTGCTGTCCGGCTTGTAAGTCACCTGTTCCAGGTCTTTCACCAGTTCCGCGCACTTCCGGTCGATTACTAAGTGCGTCTCCGCCGACGCCGACCGTAGCTTCGCGTTCACCAGTCCCACCCGCTCTCTCACCAGCGGATTCGCCCGCGGCACCTTGTAAGTCACGTTCCGGTAGCCCGCGCGCTGGAAGAACTCCCGGATCACCTGGTAGTCCGTCGTTCCCGCGGTCTGCATGTGGCTTCCCGATGCGTCGCCGTACACCCAGATTCCGGCCCGGTGCCGCGGGAAACGCGCCTCGAACTCCTCGCACGCTTCCTGCGTCGTCGCGCGGCTAAGCACGATCTCCGCCAGCACCCGCACAGTCTCGCCGGCGATCTGCGCCACCACCGAGCACATCGGGTCCACGTTGAAGTCCAGCGCCCACAACAGCGGCAGCGCCTCTTCGACGCTCACGTCCGCCGTGTGCTCCGTCCGGCTGAACGCGTGATACACCAGCCCTACGTTCAGGCTGATGTACTCCCCCATAACTTCCTGCTGGTAGAACTTCGCGTCGTAGCTGCGCTTCAGCCGCTCGTAAAAGTCCGGGATCTGCTCCAGCAGATAGTGGTTCTCGAATGGCTCGGCGACGATCGTCTCGTAGCCTTCCACCGGCTCCTGCACGAATCTCCGGTACACCCAGTCGAACCCTTTCGGTGTCCAGGTGGCGAACCCGCACAGCCGTCTCGCCTTCGGGTCCCGCAGCCGTCCCTCGAGTACCACCCACGCCTCTTCCTGCGTGTAAGTCAGCTCGTCCAGTCCGAACCACGCCAGGTTGGTTCCCCTCAACCGGTCGAATTCTTCCACCGGCCGGAACAGAATCCGCGACCGCGTGTCCTTCAGCAGCACCGTGTTCTCGGCTCTGTTGTGCTCGTAAGGAATGCGGCTCTTGTCGAGGATCTCGAACAGCGCCGTTTGCGTCGCATCCCGCAGCATGGGATACGTGGGCGCCCCCAGCAGTCCCAGCCGCCCCGTGTTCACGTACGCCAGCTTGATCGCTTCCTGGCACAGCGCCTGACTTTTTCCGGAGCCGATAGGTCCCGAAAATCCCTTGAACCTCGCCTGGGACTGGTGGAACCGGGCTTGGGAGGCAAGCGGGCTGTACTCTATTTGCCGGGTACATGTTCCTTTTCGTCCGGTTCGACCCATGAGACCTTGATCTCCTTCGGCGTCTCTTCCAGGAGTTCCTTTTCGAGTTGCAACGCCCGAAACAGATCCCCTACCGTCGGCTTCAGCTCGTTGTTCTCGAGCCTGTTCGCGATCTGCTGGATCACCTGCTTCACCAGCGCCTTCTTGTTCTTCGCCCGCTTTGGCTTCTCCACATGCTTGGTCTCCGCCATCTCTCCCGGCTTCGCCCCCTGCTTTGTGTCGACCGCCATACGCTGGCCTCTCTGCCTCGCCAGCCCGAAACTACCACCCGTCTATTTCGCCAGCGCTGGTCCGTATTTCACATCCCGCTGAAAACACGCGTAAAAACAATGGCTGTTGCTTGTGATCGCTCCCTCAGGCCCATTCCAGCTCCGGCCAGGGGCATACGCCGCCCGAATCGTTCAATAAGCCGTTTTTATGGACACACCCACTTGCATTTGGTCGGATGGTAGGTTACTCTAATCGGAAAGGAGGCACGACGAACTTGCCCGGCCATCGTTCAGCGCCGTCGATCGCGTCCCTCCTTAGTGTGTCCTCGCTCGCCGTCGTCGTTCCCGTAATCATCGTCATTACCATCGGGGTCGCTGTATCGGACCCCGCCTGACGGCCTGAGGATTTCAAAAGGCCACTGGCGGGGATCAACTCCCGTACAGTGGCCGTTTTTGTTATTGAAGAGAATTTCAAGGATGGTGCCTATGGCAAATCTCATGAGCGGCGCAAGGATGCTGCTGGAATGTCTGGTTCGGGAAGGTGTGGAATGCTTCTTCGGTTACCCTGGAGGCGTCACGCTTCCCCTCTATGACGCGGTATTCGACCACCACATTCGTCACATCCTCGTCCGGCACGAGGAAAACGCGGCCTTCGCCGCCTCCGGCTGGGCGCGTTCGACCGGCCGCGTCGGCGTCTGCTGCGCCACCTCAGGCCCCGGCGCCACGAACCTGGTGACGGGTCTGACCGACGCCATGATGGACTCCATCCCCATCGTCGCCATCACCGGCCAGGTTCACTCCAAGCTCATCGGCAGCGACGCTTTCCAGGAAGCCGACACCTTCGGCATCACCCGCTCCTGCACCAAGCACAACTATCTGGTTAAGAACATCGCCGATCTGCCCCAAGTCGTTCACGAGGCTTTCTACATCGCCGCATCCGGCCGCCCGGGCCCGGTCCTGGTCGACATAGCCAAGGATGTCTTTCAGGGGCAGGCCCACTACACTCCGGTCTCGGCGATCCACCTGCCCGGCTACAAGGTCTACACCGAGGGCCACACCGGCCAGATCCGGCGAGCCGCGCAGATGATCTGGGAAGCCGAGCGCCCGCTCGTTTATGCCGGCGGCGGCATCGTTTCCGCGGGCGCCGCCCCCGAGTTGCATGAGCTGGTCGAGCTGGTGGACGTCCCGGTGGTCTGCACCCTGATGGGCCTGGGCGGTTTCTCCGGCAGCCATCCCAACTTCATCAGCATGCCCGGCATGCACGGCAGCTACACGGCCAACATGGCCATGACCGAAACGGACCTCCTCATCGCCGTCGGCGTCCGTTTCGACGACCGCGTGACCGGCCGCCTCGCCGCCTTCGCCCCACACGCCAAGGTCATCCACATCGACATCGATCCCGCCGAGATCGGCAAGAACCGCGCTCCCGACCTCCCCATCGTCGGCGATGCCAAGCGCGTCCTCCGCAAGGTCGTCAAGGTCCTCGAAGAGATGGCGCCTGAAATGGCCACGCGCAGCACCAACGGCCGCAAAGCCTGGTGGCGTCAGATCCGCTCCTGGAAAGAGGAGCATCCTCTCAAGCCCGCTCTTTCCGTCGACGAGATCAAACCGCAGCACGTGATGTTCGAGGTCGATCGCATCGCCAACGGCGAAGCCATCGTCACCACCGACGTCGGCCAACACCAGATGTGGGCCGCGCAGTTCATCCGCTTCAACCAGCCCCGTCGCTGGATCACCTCCGGAGGCCTTGGCTCGATGGGCTACGGCGTTCCCGCCGCCATGGGCGCCCAGGCCGCCAATCCCGATACGCTCGTCATCGCGCTGGTCGGCGACGGCGGTTTCCAGATGTCGATCCCCGAGCTCGCGACCATCGCCGCCAACAACCTGCCGGTCAAGATCGTGATCGTCAACAACGGCTACCTGGGCATGGTTCGCCAGTGGCAGGAGCTGTTCTTCAACGACCGTAAGTGCGCCGTCCAGCTCGAGTCGTTCCCCGACACCGAGAAGCTCGCCTCCGCCTACGGCATCAACGGCCGCACCATCGAGCGGCCCGAGGACCTCCGGCCCGCCCTGGAAGAGGCCGTCCGCCAGCCCGGTCCCTACTTACTGAACGTCCGCGTGTCGCCCTTTGAGAACGTCTTCCCGATGGTTCCGGCCGGCGCCGCAATCAACGAGATGGTTCTTGGCCCGCCGACCCCCGTGGCGGTGCCGAAATAGCCCGACGCCGAAAGGACCTTCTATGCTCCAAGTCATTTCATTGCTGGTCGAAAACAAACCCGGCGCTCTCATGCGCATCACCGGCCTGCTCAGCGCCCGTGGCTATAACATCGAGAGTCTCACGGTCGCCCGCACTCTCGATCCCACGCTCTCGCGCATGACCATCGTGGTCGACGTGGATCCCAACCTGCGCTCGCAGGTCATCAAGCAGATGAATAAGCTGATCAACGTGCTGCAGGCCAGCGACCTCTCCGAGTCTCCCGCCGTCGCGCGCGAGATGGTGCTCCTCCGCGTCCGCGCCACCCTGGAGACTAGGACCGCTATCCTGAAGGAATCCGAGATTTTCGGCGCCCGTGTAGTCGACTCCTCCGTCGAGGGCTTCGCCATCGAGGCCACGGGCGCTCCGGAAAAGCTGGACGAATTCATCGACGTGATGCGCACCTACGGCGAAATCGAAGTCACGCGCTCGGGCCTGATTGCCGTCTCGCTCGAGACCAAGCGGCTGCGCCTCTCGCCGCCCGTTCCAACCGCAACGACATCCGCGCACGCACGGTCTCAGCGGCCCGCGCTCGCGCACCAACAACGCACTTCTCTAGAGGAAATGGAGTAAATCGAAAATCATGGCCAAACGCTACTACGAAAAAGATGCTGATTTGAGTTCCTTCCAGGGCCGCACCGTCGCCATCATCGGCTACGGCAGCCAGGGCCACGCGCACTCGCTCAACCTTCGCGATTCCGGCGTGAGCGTGGTCGTGGCCGAGCTTCCCGGCAGTCCGAATTGGGACAAGGCCAAGGCCGCCGGCCTTAACGTCATGTCCGCAGCCGACGCCGCCAAGGCGGCCGACGTCATCATGATCCTCGTCGAGGACCATCACCAGAAGGGCGTCTACGATAAGGACCTCGCCCCCAACATGAAGGCGGGCAAGACCCTGATGTTCGCCCACGGCTTCAATATCCACTTCGGCCAGATCGTCCCGCCCAAGGACGTCGACGTGACGATGATCGCCCCCAAAGCGCCCGGCCACCGGGTGCGCGAGCTGTTCATCGAAGGCGTGGGCGTGCCGGCGCTCGTCGCCGTCCACCAGGACGCCTCCGGCCGCGCGCTGACGAACGCCCTAGCGTACGCCCGCGCCCTCGGCTGTCTCAAGGCCGGCGTGATCGAGACCACGTTCAAGGAAGAGACCGAAAGCGACCTGTTCGGCGAGCAGGCCGTGCTCTGCGGCGGCGCCAGCGAACTGATCCGGGCCGGTTTCGAGACCCTGGTCGCGGCCGGCTACGCCCCCGAGATCGCCTACTTCGAGTGCTTGCACGAATTGAAGCTGATTGTCGACCTGATCCAGGAGGGCGGTTTGGCCTACATGCGCTTCTCGGTCTCCGATACCGCCGAGTACGGCGATTACACCCGCGGCCCGCGCATCGTCAACCAGCAGACTCGCGAAGAGATGAAGAAGATCCTCGCCGAGATCCAGTCCGGCCAGTTCGCCAAGGAATGGATCGAAGAGAACAAGTCCGGTCGCAAGAACTTCCTGCGCATGCGCGAGGAAGCCCGGCATCAGCCCGTCGAAGAAGTCGGCCGGGAACTTCGCGCCATGATGCCTTTCCTGAAGAAGGCGAAGGAAGCCGGAGTTCCTCAAGAGGATGCCGCCAGCTAGTCGTGGGGCAGGCGTCCACGCCTGCGGCGGGTCTCCAGACCCGCGTTTTCCGCGCGGCCCCAGCCGCGCAACCGAATCCGGGGCCCGGCCAAAGCCGGGCCCCTAACCAGCCGTTAGCCGAGGGCTGACGGCTGAAGGCCGATGGCTCTTATATGAAGATCACCACTCTCGAGACCACCCTCCGCGACGGCACCCAGGGGGAAGCCGTATCCTTCACCGTCGATGACAAGCTCGCGATCGCCCTTCGTCTGGACGAGTTCGGCATCGACTACATCGAGGGCGGCTGGCCCGGCTCGAACCCGCGCGACAAGGACTTCTTCGCCCGGGCCAAAGACCTTCCGCTCAAGCACGCCCGCCTCACGGCCTTCGGCTCCACTCGCTTCGCCAAGAACCGCGTCGACCGCGATCCCAACGTCCGCGCCCTGATCGAGTCCGGCACGTCCGTCATCACCATCTTCGGCAAGACCTGGGACCTGCACACCCGCCGCGCCTTGGGCATCACCGAGGAAGAGAACCTGAAGCTCATCGGCGAAACCGTTCGCTACCTCAAGGAGCACGACAAGGAAGTCATCTTCGACGCCGAGCACTTCTTCGACGGCTACACCAGCAACGCCGCCTTTGCCCTGCGCGCGCTCGAAGCCGCCCAGACCGCCGGCGCCGACATCCTCTGCCTGTGCGACACCAACGGCGGAATGATCACCGGCCGCCTCGGCGAAATCGTGGCCGAGGTGCGCAAGCGCTTCGACGGCACGCTCGGGATCCACGTCCACAACGATTCCGATTGCGCCGTCGCCAACACCATCGCTGCCGTCGAGCAGGGCGTCACCCATGTCCAGGGCTGCATGAACGGCTATGGCGAGCGCTGCGGCAACGTCAACCTGGCCTCCGTGATCGCCAACCTCGAGTTGAAGCTGGGCCACACCGTGGTTGGCCCGGAGAAGCTCGGCACCCTTAGCTCCGTCACCCGCTTCATCGCCGAGCTCGCCAATCTGCCCATGCCCAACGCCCAGCCCTACGTCGGCCACAGCGCCTTCGCTCACAAGGGCGGCGTGCATGTGAGCGCGGTCCTGCGCGACGCCGCCACCTACGAGCACGTCCCGCCCGCTACCGTCGGCAACCGCCAGCGCGTCCTGCTCAGCGACCTCTCCGGCCGCGCCAACATCCTGTTCAAGCTGAAGCAGCACGGCATCGCCGACCGCCTTAACGAGGACGCCCGCCGCGAGCTTCTCGAGCGCATCAAGCACATGGAATTCCTCGGTTATGAGCTCGAGGCCGCCGAAGGCACCTTCGAGCTCCTCGTCCGCGAGGCCCTCCGCCCCGGCGTCAAGTTTTTCGAGCTGGTCGGCTTCGAGGTCGCCACCAAGATGGACGACGATGCCGAATCCAGCA
This sequence comes from Bryobacteraceae bacterium, assembly GCA_036404435.1. Classification (GTDB taxonomy): domain Bacteria; phylum Acidobacteriota; class Terriglobia; order Bryobacterales; family Bryobacteraceae; genus DASWZN01. Next base: position 116,377 of record DASWZN010000068.1, on the reverse strand, counting down.
CCACGGCCACCGTCACCATCAAGGTCCAGGACGCCATCCACTCCGCGACCGCCCACGGCCACGGCCCGGTGCACGCTCTCGACCTCTGCCTTCGCAAGTGCCTCGCCGCGCTCTACCCCGGCATTCAGGATGTGCGCCTGACCGACTACAAGGTCCGCGTGCTTGAGCCCAAGAAGGGTACCGCCGCCAAGGTCCGCGTCCTCATCGAGTGGTCCGACCACCGCAAGAGCTGGGCCACCATCGGCGTTTCCGACAATGTGATCGAGGCCAGTTGGCGCGCCATGATCGACGCCATCCGCCTCGAGCTCATGCGCGCCAGCGAGCAGGATGATAGCATCGAGAGAGCCGTAGAAGACTACTGTTGGGGAGTTTAGAGTTCGTGCGTTGTTTGCTCCGCCGGCGCATTCCCGCGGGCCGCATCCTATTCGTCGAGAGCGGCTCGCGCGAGATCACCGAACGCCTGCTCCCCATTCTGTATCGCAACCACGGCGCCCCCATCGATCTGTTCACCTGTTATCCCGGCGCCCCCGCGGGCCTGCCTCCCGGCGCAACCGTTTTCCGAACCGGCGATTATCGCGGGCGTTCCGGGCGCAAGCGCCTCTACCGCGAGCTCCGCGCCCGCCGCTATGCGCTCCTCGGCATCCTATGCTCCGGCGAGCCCATCATGGCCAAGTGGAAGTGGGCCCTGGCTCTTCGGGTCCCGGCCAAGGTTTTCATCGTCAACGAAAACGCCGACTACTTCTGGCTCGATTATGCCCACCGGAGCGTTCTGGTTCATTTCGCCTTGCTGCGCTCCGGATTGACCGGGCTCGGCGGCCTTCGCACGCTGGCCCGCCTGGCCGCCTTCCCCTTCGCCCTTGCTTGGCTTCTCGCCTACGCAGGCTGGGTGCATTCGCGGCGGGCGCTTCGGCTGCTGGCGCACGGCAGCCGGTAGAAGTGGTCGGGCTGGTCATTGCGCCCGCGCGGGCGGCGAGTCAGGCACGCGGACTAGTTCCTTGCCCATGATCAGCTTCTTGGGCCCGAAAAGGTAGATAGTATCCGAACCACCGAATTCGTTTGTAGGTCCCAGCGCCGAGGGATGAAGCTCGTCCGATGTTGCGGCGCGGTTCTCGTCTTTCAGGCGGAAGTCGCCGGAAGCCACCAGCCGCCCGTCGTCGTTCCAAGCCTTGCACACGTTGACGTTTCTCCGGGCGTCGACCGAACAGTCGAACCAAGCGGCCGATTCCCATATGAAGACGTAATGGGCTCTGGAGGTAACGTTCGCGGGCCGCACCAAAGGATCCCACCAGCCCGCTATCACTCCGACCCAGTGAGCAACGCCTACCGCCGCAACGAACACAACGGCGACGAGAACCAGCAGAAACTTCTTGAGCATGGCGTTCTCTACTCACCCGCTAGCGCGAACTTCCCGCTGAGCCGAATGTCGCGCGACGAAGCCCCCACCAGCACCTCAAACGTCCCCGGCTCCGCCACCCACTCGTGTCGGGCCGTCGAGTAATACGAAATCGCGCTCTTGTCGAGCGAGAACCTGACCGTCTTGCTCTCGCCCGGTTTCAGCACCACCCTGCGGAACCCTTTCAGCTCCTTGACCGGCCGGTCGACGCTCGAGTGCCTGTCTCCAACGTACAGTTGCACCACCTCCGCCCCTTCGCGAGAGCCCGTATTGCGCACCGCGAGCGAGACCTCATGCCGGCTCACCTTCAGGTCGCTGTAGGTGAACGTCGTGTAGGAAAGGCCGTGCCCGAACGGAAACAGCGGCTCGATGTTGTGCTTGTCGAAATGCCGGTACCCGACGTAGATCCCCTCCGCGTATTCGACCACGCCGTTCTCCCCCGGATAGTGGCCGTACGCCGGCGAATCCTTCCACTCCTTGAGAAAGGTCATGGGCAGCTTGCCGGACGGGTTGGCATCGCCGAAGAGGATGTCGGCAATGGCGTGGCCGCCTTCCTGGCCCGGATACCATGCCGCCAGCAGCGCCGGGATCCGCGCGATCCAACCGTCCATCAGGACCGGCGAGCCCGCGATCAACACCACCACCGTCCGTGGGTTGGCCGCGGCCACCGCCTGGATGAGGTCATCCTGACCCGCCGGCAGGCCCAGCGTCTTGCGGTCGAAACTCTCGGCCTCGAGCTTCGACGAGTTCCCCACAAACACCACGGCCACGTCCGACTTCGCCGCCAGTGCAGCGGCCTCTTTGAGGAGAGTGGCGCTGTCTTTGTCCTGGTCCTCGCCCTCCATCGCGGCCCCCAGCGCGTAGCCGACCTGGAATCGGTCGCCGGCTCGCGCGCGGATGCCTTCGAGCGGGCTGATGGCGTACTTCGGCCTGACGTTCGAGCTGCCCCCGCCGCCGGTGCGAGCCACGACCGCGCTGGGGCCGATCACCGCGATCGAGCGCACCTTCGGCCCCTCTAAAGGAAGAACCCCGCGCTCGTTTTTCAGCAGTACGATCCCTTCCGTGGCCGCGGCGCGCGCCACCGCGATTTCCGCGGTAGTGTCGACATCGCCCGTGGCGGCCTCGTTCCGGTCGAAGATTCCGACGCTGAACATCGCCCGCAGCATCCGCCGGACTCTGTCGTCGACGGCGGCTTGCGGTATCTTCCCGCTCTCGATCGCCGGCAGCACCAGTTCCGCCGCCTGGAATCCGCCCGTGAACCTGTGCCGCGTGGTTTCGTCGTGATTCAGCAAGAGGCGAACCGACTCCGGACCCGGCATCTCGATATCGAGGCCCGCGACGGCGCCGTCCACCGTGCTGTGCGTGCCGCCCCAGTCCGAAACCACAAAGCCCTTAAAGCCCCACCGCCTCTTCAGCGTCTCCGTCAGCAGGTACGCGTTCTCGGAGCACCAGAAGCCGTTCACCTTGTTGTAGGCCGACATCACGGACCACACGCCCGCCTCTTCCACCGCGGCTTTGAAGGCCGGGAAGTAGATCTCGTGCAGCGCGCGCTCACCGATCTTCTCGTCGATGGTGCGCCGCTCGAACTCCTGGCTGTTGGCCGCGAAGTGCTTCACGGTGGCGATGACGCCCTCGCTCTGCATGCCCTGGATGTAGCCGACCACCAGGCGCGAGGTGAGGTACGGGTCCTCTCCGTAGGTTTCGAAATTGCGCCCGGCCCAGGGCGTGCGGTGGATGTTGATGCTGGGGCCGAGGAGCATGTTGCGCCCCAGCGCCCGGACCTCCTGGCCGAGCGCCTGCCCGACGCGACGCGCCATCTCCGGGTCCCAGGTCGCCCCCAGCGCCACGCCCGCCGGGAACGCGGTGCTGAAGGCCTGCGGGAGCTTCGACCGCGGGGCGTTGGTGAGCGCGGACGGTCCGGCCCAGGATCGCACTCCCACCGGGCCATCGGCCATCTTCAGCGAGGGAATCCCGAGCCGCGCGTTGGGCGCGGATTCCATCCATGTGGCCCCCGCCAGCATGGCCACTTTTTCTTCCAGCGTCATGCGCGCCAACAGGTCCTCCGCCCGCTGTTCGGCCGGAAGATTGGCGTTCTTATAGGGTGGTGTCACGGTCTGACCTCGAAGCCACGGCGCTGTCACGAACGTCACTGCAACGAAGCACCAGGAGAGTTTCATTCAAGACAATGGTACGCCCTCCGCCACCGGTTGATGTATGATGATTGCCTCCATGATCCGAGCGACGGGAGTTCTGCTGATTCTGGCCAGGGCCGGACTTTACGGTGCGACGCCGGCCAACGAGGCCATGCTCTGCGTCTTGGCCAACGCGCGCAATCCCGGTGCGGCCATTCGGCACTGCACGGCCGCAATCGAGCTGGGTGGACTGCCAGACGCCGGCCTCGCCGCGGTGTTGGCCCGCCGCTGTCAATCCTATGCGGCAAAGCACGACTATACCCGGGCCTTGCCGGACTGCGAACGAGCCATCCAACTCGCTCCCGACGCCGCCCTGCCCGTCTACTGGCGCGGCTGGGTACGGTTCTACACCGGCAACCTCGATGGGGCGACGCTCGATTTCGAGCAGGCGATCTTCCTCGATCCCGACATCGCCCTGGCTTACAGCGCCCGCGCGTATGTTTACACGAAGCGGGGCCAGTACGATGCGGCGATCCAGGACTACGGGGAGGCGTTGCGCCTCAAGCCGGATGGCGTGACTTACGAGTGGCGCGGCTGGTGCTACCTCCAGAAGCGCGACTACGACTCGGCCAAGCAGGATTTGGACGAGGCGATCCGCCTCGGAGCCGGAGCCTGGGCTTATTACAATCGCGGTGAATGCTACCTCCACGACATCGACTACAGCCGGGCGCTGGCTGATTTCGACCAAGCCATCCGGCTTAAGCCGAACGAGGCCTGGCCGTACAGCAACCGCGCCTGGATCCACGGCCGGCGGGGCGAATACGACCAAGCGATCCGGGACTATACCAAGGCGCTGCGCCTCGCTCCGGATGCCGTAAGTTACGGCGGCCGCGCCTCGGCCTACTACCACAAGGGAGCCTATCTTTTGGCGCTTTGGGATTTCGCCCGAGCCTCATGGCGCTTCTGGGCCGCGCTCGTTCTCGCGGCCTGCCTGGCATATCTCTTTCTGCGGCTCCGGAAGGCAAAGAAGGCTCAAGCCCCCAGGGACGATGTCGACGAATCGCCGGCCGACGACGACCTTGAGCAGTCCACCGAGCCTCCTGATACTCCTTCGGAGGGCCCCCTTCCCGATCCGGCACCAGCTCGCGACTCCTCGACCGACACCGACCTCGATGTCCTAATCCGAACCGGGATGAGAGATCGCGTCGCAATCGGCTTGCTGGAGAACCTCTTCCGGCAAGCCGGCATACCCTTCTTCGTCATGGACCAAAACACCGCGGCACGCCAGGAGAGCGGGAACATCGCCGGATGGTGGAACGTTCGCGTCCCCCGCGAAAAGGAAGCCGAGGCGCGCGAGATCATACGCGCCGTGGAAGAAATGAAGTAGGCGGGCCGACCTGCTATACTCACACCTGAAACCTCGCGGGACCCGGTGAGCCGGCCCGCGGTTTCATCATCGGCCGCAAGCCTTCATCGGGAGCCAACGAGCATGCAATTTGGGCATTTTGACGACGAAAAACGCGAATATGTGATCACGCGGCCGGATACTCCGCTGCCCTGGATCAATTACTTAGGCTGTCAGGCATACTTCGGACTTATCTCCAACACCGCGGGCGGTTACTCCTTCTACCGCGACGCCCGCCTGCGCCGCATCACGCGCTACCGATACAACAACGCTCCTTTCGATTTCGGCGGCCGCTACCTGTATCTGCGCGACGACGACGCCGGAGAGTTCTGGTCGCCTTCATGGCAGCCGACGCGCCACAACCTGGAGAATTACAGTTGCCGCCACGGCATGGGCTACAGCATCATCGGATCCACTTACAAGGGGATCGAGGCGCGCACCAAGTATTTCGTGCCCATGGACGAGAACCTCGAAATCTGGCAACTGACCGTCACCAACCACCGCTCGGCGCCGGCCGCGCTATCCGTGTTCTCCTCGATCGAATTCTGCCTCTGGGACGCCCAGGACGACGCGACCAACTTCCAGCGAAATTTCAGCACCGGCCAGGTGGAGATCGACGACGGCGTGATCTATCACAAGACCGAATACCGCGAGCGCCGCGATCACTTCGCGTACTTCGCCTGCTCGAGCGAACTGGCCGGCTTCGACACCCAGCGCGAAGCCTTTCTGGGGCCTTACCGCGGCTGGGATAGCCCTGCGGTTGTGGAGCGCGGCGCTTCGGCGAACTCCGTGGCCCACGGCTGGGCCCCCATCGGTTCGCACCATGTGAAACTGGCGCTCCAGCCCGGCGAAACCCGTCAGATCGTTTTCATCCTGGGCTATCACCAGAACCCGCAGGACCAGAAATTCGATCCGCCTGGCTCGCAGACGATCAACAAGAAGACCGTCAAGCCGACGATCGCCAAGTACCGCAACGCCGCCAACGTGGATGCGGCCTTTGAGGCGCTCCGCACTTACTGGGACGGCCTGCTGAGTCTCTGCGCCGTTGAGACTCCCGACCCGCACACCGACCGCATGGTCAATATCTGGAACGCCTATCAGTGCATGGCGACATTCAATATGTCGCGCTCGGCGTCCTTCTACGAATCCGGGATCGGGCGCGGCCTGGGCTTCCGCGACTCCAACCAGGACCTGCTGGGTTTCGTGCAGATGGTGCCCTCGCGCGCACGGGAGCGCATACTGGACCTGGCGGCCACGCAACTGCCCACCGGCGGCGCGTATCACCAATACCAGCCGCTCACCAAGCGCGGCAACAACGACGTCGGCGGCAACTTCAACGACGATCCGCACTGGCTGATCGTCGGCGTGGCGGCGTATCTCAAGGAGACCGGCGACTGGAGCATTCTCGACGAGCCCGTGCCCTACGACAATGAGCCCGGCTCGGAGCAGCCGCTTTTCGAGCACCTCCAGCGCAGCTTCCGCTACACTCTCGAGCGCCTCGGCCCGCACGGGCTGCCCCTGATCGGCCGCGCCGATTGGAACGACTGCCTCAACCTCAACTGCTTCTCCGACACGCCGGGCCAGTCTTTCCAGACCACGACGAACAAGGAAGGCAAGGTCGCCGAGTCGGTCTTCATCGCCGGCCTCTTCGTCCTCGCAGGCCAGGAACTGGCGGCCATTGCCCGTCATCGCGGCTTGGAGCAAGAGGCGTTGGCCTGCCTGGCGGAGACGGCCAAGATGGAGCAGACCGTCCGCCAGCACGGTTGGGACGGAGAGTGGTTCGTCCGCGCCTACGACGATTTCGGCCACAAGGTCGGATCGAAGGAATGCGAGGAAGGGAAGATCTTCATCGAGACGCAGGGCTTCTGCGTTCTCGCAGGCATCGGCCTGGAAGATGGTCTGGCCCAGCGGGCTTTGAACTCCGTTCGCGAGCACCTGGCCACCGAGCACGGCATCGTGCTGCAGCAGCCCGCCTATTCCCGCTATTACCTCCACCTCGGCGAGATCTCTTCTTACCCGCCCGGCTACAAAGAGAATGCTGGAATCTTCTGCCACAACAACCCCTGGGTGATCATCGCCGAGACGCGCGTGGGGAACGGCGACGCCGCGCACGACTACTACCGCCGCATCAATCCCTCGGTGCGCGAGCGCATCAGCGAGGTGCATCGCTGCGAGCCGTACGTTTACCCGCAGATGATCGCGGGAAAGGACGCCCCGACCTTCGGCGAAGCCAAGAATTCCTGGCTGACCGGCACGGCGGCCTGGAACTTCTACGCCATCACGCAGTGGATCCTCGGCATCCGTCCCGCCTATGACGGCCTGGAGATCGAGCCGGTGATCCCGAAGAGCTGGGCCGGATTCAAGGCCATCCGCAAGTTCCGCGGCGTCACGTACAACATCGAGGTCAAACGCGCGGGCGAGGGCAATCGCGTGGCCCTGGCCGTGGACGGCGTGCCCGTCGCCGGCAAGACCGTGCCGCTGCCGCCGGCCGGCCGCACCGAGGTCGCCATCGAGGTGACGCTGAGTTGATAGGTCGTGGCGCACGCTAAAGAGGCTGCTGAAAAAGTCCCCTCAGGGGTTGGGAGAGGACAAGCTGAAGCTTATCCCACATGGCAAACCAATGACTTGCGGCCGCACGTGGGGCATGCTTCAGCTTGCCCAGGGACTTTTTCAACAGCCGCTAAAGCGTGCGCCACGGCCGCAAGCTAATATGGAGTTCAGGAAAGAAGGAGGCTCGAAATGAACATCCGTCCGCTTCACGATCACGTGTTGATCCGCCGAATCGAGGAAACCGAGACGGTTCGAGGTGGCATCATCATTCCCGACAGCGCCAAGGAGAAACCGCAGGAGGGCGAGGTGGTGGCCGTCGGTGACGGCAAGTTGCTCGAGGACGGCCAGCACGCCGCCATCGATGTCAAGGTTGGCGACCGGATCCTCTTCGGCAAGTACTCGGGTTCCGACGTCAAGATCACCGGCGAGAAGTACCTCATCGTCCGTGAGGACGAGATCCTCGGCGTGCTGTCGAAGTGAAACCGTGTGCTAACCTGAGAAGGCATCTTTAGACTTGAGGAAGTTCTTGTGATGGGTCAAACTACGTTCGCACGTCTAATCTTTATGGCCGCGGCCGGAGTTGTCGCCGTGGGAGTGGCCTCGGCGCAAACCAAGGTCGCGGTGATCAACATGCAGCAAGCGGTGCTTGCCACCGCAGAGATCAAGAAGGCGTCCTCCGAACTGGAGGCCAAGTACAAACCCCGCCAGACTGTGCTCGACCAGCTTCGTGCCGACCTCGATGGCATCCAGCAGAAGCTCCAGGCGGGCCAGGGGAAGCTGTCACCCGCTGTCGAGCAGGACCTCACCCTCGAAGGCCAGCGCAAGCAACGCACCTTGCAGCGCTTGAGCCAGGATTTGCAGGAGGAAGTCGACAACGTCCGCAATGACATCCTGGCCGGCGCTCAGCGCCGCATGATGGAGGTCGTCCGCAAACTGGCCGATGAGCGCGGCGTCGACGTAATCGTGGACAGCGGCAGCACGCTCTTCTTTAAGGCCGCCCTCGACTTCACGCAGGATGCCGTGGCCGCCTACGACAAGGCATATCCTCCGAAGTAGCGGGCACGCGCGAGGCGCGATGGCTGGTTATCTCGAAGATTACGGGGTGGCGGATGAGCGGCGCTCCCGAGTCGTGCGCCGGATCGTCATCTCGGTGGGTGTCGTAGCAATCGGTGTAGTTCTGTATCTGGCCCTGCCGCTCCTCTCCATGCTGGTGCCGCCTCTCGCCCCCGGCTGGTGGCACGTCCGGACCTTCCTGGGCGACCTGCGCCGGCACGACTACCAGGCCGCCTATCGCGAATGGGGCTGCGCGCGGCCCTGCCAGGACTACTCCCTTCAAGACTTCATGGCGGATTGGGGTCCGCGGGGCTCGTATGCCGGCGCCGCCGCCGGCTCCATCCGCAAGGTGCGCCCCTGCGGGGAGGGCACGGTTGTGGCGATCGACTGGCCGGGCGACAATCAGACGCTCTGGTACAACTCCGCCGACAGCTCGCTCACGTTCTGGCCCTGGGGCGGCTGCCCGGCACATTTCACCGCTCCAGATCAGACCAGCGCGCCCTGAAGCCGGACCCGGAGAGGTCTCAGGATGGGGGTCCCCAAGTGGCCCGCCTGCCCCCCAGTACGGGACCCCTTGACTCCGGCTTCTCGTTGGCGTAAATAGAGCCTTGGAGGATTGTACCGTGTCCAGGCTTCACAGCCAGGCCGAAACGGACTCGGAAGACAAGCGCGTTTTCCTCCTGGAGTTTGTCGCGGCCTTCGCCATTCTTTCCATCATGGCGCTCGTTCTCTACATGGTGCTCACCTACAAGCCGGCGTGACGCTCCCGGCCGTCCGGCGGCTCGAACCGTGCGCGCACCAGGGCCAATCCGTCCTCTTTCGTCTCCAGCGTGCCCTCGAGCTGGGCGTCTTCCACGGCCCCGAGCATATGGCCGAATGACGGCCCCGGCGCGTACCCGGCGGCGATCAGGTCGTCGCCCGTCACCAGCGGCCGCGGCTTCAGCACCTCGGCCGGCACCTCTTTGAACCGCCGCTTCACGAGCTCGTAGTTATCGAGCATGCGGTGGCTCATTGCGCAGTCCAGCCGGTGCAGTTCCAGGTGCTCTTCGAACCGGTCCAGCCGCATGAAGCGCTTGAGCGTGCTCTCCCGCATCCGCGGCGCGTCCTTGAAGCGCAGGTGATTCGCCACTAGGGCCTCCACCTGCCGGATCGTTCCGCCAGGAAACCGCAGCCGCGTCAGGATGTTGACCGCCATGCGCGCGCCCACTTCCGGGTGCCCGTCGAACCGTATACGGTCTGCCATGCGGAATGTAGGCGGCTTGCCGACGTCGTGCAGCAGCACCCCCAGCGCCAGCGTCTCGCTCGGCTGCCGCATCCCTTCGAGCGTCATCATGGTGTGGATCCAGACGTCGCCCTCGGGGTGGAACTCCGGCGGCTGCGCCACGCCTTTCATCGCCGCCACTTCCGGTAGCAGGACGGCCAGCAGCCCTGAGGCGTCGAGCATCTCGAAGCCCCGTCGCGCGCCACCCTCCGTAAGGATGCGCACCAGCTCTTCGCGAATCCGCTCGGCTGAAATCGCGCCGATCTTCTCGTGCAGCCTCCGGATGGCCGCGAATGTCGCCGGCTCGATCTCGAACTCCAGCCGCGCCGCAAACCGGATGGCGCGCAACATCCGCAGGTGGTCTTCGCCGAAGCGCACCGCGGGGTCGCCGATGGCGCGGACGATGCCCGCCTTCAGGTCCTCACGACCGCCAATGAAATCGAGCACCTGGCCGGTTTCGGGATCGAGCAGCAGGCCGTTGATCGTGAAGTCCCGCCGGAGGACGTCCTGCCGAGGGTCGGTCTCGAACTCGACGGTGGTAGGCCGCCGCCCGTCCAGATAGGAATGGTCGCTGCGGAAGGTCGCCACCTCGACTTCGGCGGAACCGGACCGCACGATCACCACGCCAAAGTGCGCGCCCACCAGCCGCGCCCCCGGAAACAGGCACACCACCTGCTCCGGACGTGCGTCGGTCGCCACGTCGTAATCCTGCGGCTCGCGCCCCAGCAGCAGGTCCCTGACGCACCCGCCCGCCAGGTAGCCCTTGTGCCCGTGACTCTTCAGCCGCGCGATGATCTCTCTGGCCAGTGATTCTGCCACCAATATGATCGTAGAATGATTCCCGGAACGCCGCCGCCCCGCCGGGCGTAGTCCTTTGCATGAAACTGTCTCTGCACTCCGCTGCGGTTTTCGCGATCCTGGGCGCCGCGTTCTGCGCGGGGCCGGCATCCTCCCAGGCCAAGCCCGATTTCACCGGCACTTGGAAGCTCAACGCTCAGAAGTCCGATTTTGGCGCCGAGCCCGCTCCCGAGTCCTTCGTCGCCAAGGTCGAACACAAGAACAATGTTTTCAAGTACGTCGTCGATGGCTCGGCCAACGGCCAGGACTTTCACGAAGAGCTCGAGACCCCGATCGACGGCAAGGAGCATCCGGGTCCCGAGGGCTTTCCCGGCACGGCCATGATGAAGTGGGACGGCTCGGTGCTGGTCTTGGAGCTGAAAATGGACGACGGCACGCTCGCCCAACAGGGCCGCATGCAGCTCTCGGCCGACGGGAAGATCATCACCCGCGATGTTCACGGGAAGACCCCCGACGGCGGCGAGAGCAAGCGCCACGAGGTTTACGATAAACAGTAGGACAGGCCTCCGGCCTGTCCCATCCCGATGCCGCGCCCAACCACTCCGCATGGGGTCGCGCGCCGCCTGCTGCGCGCCCGGCCTTCCGAGCGGCGCGATGCCGCCATCCGGCGCGCCATCCGCCAGATCCCGCGCGGCAAGGTGGCCACTTACGGCCAGGTGGCAGCCGCGGCCGGGTATCCGCTCCACCATCGCCAGGTTGTCCAGGTCCTCCGCAAGGCCGGCGACTCGCTCCCCTGGCAGCGCGTCCTCGGCGCCGGCGGTCGCATCCGTCTCCGCGGCGACTCGGCCTTCGAGCAGCGCACCCGTCTGGCGATGGAAGGCGTCCGCTTCCTCGGCAAGCACGTGGATCTGGCCGCCCACCAGTGGAAGTTCCGGCCCTGGGAGTTCGACGACTGATCCCAGCCCCCGGCAGTGCCGACTGTGCTACCATCCTGAACTTGGGAGCGGTTTTCGCCGTCCTCCATAACCCCCATCTGGCTAGGGAGTACTCACTGTGAAAGTCTACGAGAGCAAGGACGTTCGGAACGTAGCTTTGATCGGTCATGGACACAGCGGAAAGACCACGCTGACCGCCGCCATCCTCTTCACCACGGGCGCGACCAACCGCCTGACGCGGGTCGACGAGGGCAATACCATCACGGATTTCGACGACGATGAGATCCAGCGTAAGGTGACCATCTCGACCGCGGTGGGCGTGGCCGAGTGGAACAAGGCGAAGATCAACCTGCTCGATACTCCCGGCTTCAACATCTTCATCAACGACACGCAGGCGGCGCTGGTGGCGGCCGACGCGGCGCTCGTTGTAGTGGACGGCGTGGCGGGCGTCGAGGTCCAGACCGAGAAGGTGTGGAGCTTCTGCGACGGCTATAAGCTGCCCCGTGCGGTGGTCATCAACAAGCTGGATCGCGAGCGGGCCAGCTTCGAGCGGGCCTTGGAGAGCGTCCAGGCCAACTTCGGGCGGGCCGCGGTCCCCATCCAGTTGCCGATCGGCGCCGAGCGCGACTTCCATGGCGTGATCGACCTGCTGGCGATGAAGGCCTACACCTACGCCTCCGACGGCGACGGCAAAGGCGCGGAGGAGCCCATCCCGCCCGCCCTGGCCGAGGCGGCCCAGAAGGCGCACGACGCCCTGGTCGAGATGATTGCCGAAGGCAACGATGCGCTGATGGAGGAATTCTTCGACAAGGGCTCGCTTTCACCCGAACAGATGATCGAGGGCCTGCGTCTGGCCATCCTCGAGCGGCGTCTGTTTCCGGTGCTCGCCTACGGCGCGCTGCACAACATCGGGACCGGCCTGCTCCTGAATTTCATTACCGACAACCTTCCCGCGCCCGCGGCCCGGGGCGAGGTCGCCGGGAAGAGCGGCGACCAGGAAGTCACCCGCAAGGTCTCCGACGCCGAGCCGGTTTCGGCGTTCGCTTTCAAGACCATCGCCGACCCGTTCTCGGGCCGCGTTTCCTACTTCAAGGTTTACTCCGGCGTGCTGAAGAATGACGCCAACCTGGTGAACGCGCGCAGCGGCGGCGCCGAGCGGCTCTCCCACATCGGCTCCCCGATGGGCAAAACGATTCAGCCCGTCACCGAGATCCACGCCGGAGACATAGGCGCCGTGGCCAAGCTCAAGGAAACCCTGACCGGCGACACTCTTTGCGACAAGGCCGCCCTCATCGAGTACCCGCCCGTCAAGCTGCCCGAGCCCTCCATCGCCTACGCCATCGAGGCCAAGTCGCGGCAGGACGAGGATCGGGTGGGGAACGCCGTCCAGCGCATCCTCGAAGAGGACCAGTCCCTGCGCTTCTACCGCGACCCGCAGACCAAGGAGTTCCTGCTGGCCGGAAGCGGGCAGCAGCACCTTGAGGTCATCGTCAGCCGTCTGCGCAAGCGCTACAGCGTGGAGGTGACGCTGAAGTCCCCCAAGATCCCCTATCGTGAGACGATCCGTGGCACCGCCGACGTGCAGGGCCGTCACAAGAAGCAGACCGGCGGCCATGGCCAGTTCGGAGACTGCTGGATCAAGATGGAGCCGCTTCCCCGCGGCGGCAATTTCGAATTCGTCAACGATATCTTCGGCGGCTCGATCCCCAAGAACTACATTCCCGCCGTCGAAAAGGGCATTGTCGAGGCCGCAGAAAAAGGATATCTGGCGGGCTACCCGGTGGTGGATTTCCGGTGTACGGTCTACGACGGCTCCTACCACGACGTGGATTCCTCGGAGCTTTCCTTCAAATTGGCCGCGCGCAAGGCCTTCAAGGCCGCCATGGAGGTGGCCCGGCCCACGCTGCTCGAACCCATCATGAACGTCGAGATCGAGGCGCCGGTCGAATACGCCGGCGACCTCATGGGCGACCTCAACGGGCGGCGCGGCCGCATTGCCGGCATGGATACCCGCGGCGGCACGCAGATCGTCCGCGCCCAGGTGCCCATGGCGGAGATGCTGAACTACCAGAACGACCTGATTTCGATGACTCAGGGGCGGGCCTCGTTCACGATGGAATTCAGCCACTACGACTTCGTGCCGCAATTGCAGGCCGAGAAGGTGATCGCCGCCGCCAAGGCCGCCAAGTCCGGCGAAGAGGAAGAGGAAGAATAGACCCGCGGGGCAGGCGCTTCCGCCTGCCTTGTCCGGTCCAAGTCCTTGATCTTACAGGGGTTCCCTCACCAGCACCACACCTGTTCCTCCCATTCTCCTTCTTGACCGCCCTATTTCAGTTGGGTTAAAGTCGTAGTTGCGGCCATAACAGCCTGACCTAAGTAAGGTCCCGTCGGGAGGTTGATGAACGGGCTACGGACACATTTGTGCTGGTTGGGCTCGTTAGCGCTCCTCGGCAGTTCCCTGGGTTGCGCTCCCAGCCAGTCGTTCCGCACCTCGTTTCTATCCCCGCCGGTCCCGGCCGCCCGTGCCTTCTACGTTCCCGACCCTCCTCCGCTCGATGCGCCGCTCGATATCACGGATTCCCCGCGCTTCATCTCGCCGCTGCCGCCCGTGTCCATCGGCAGCCGGGCCGACGTTCTGATCCGCGAAGCCGAGTGGCACTTCCAGGCGGGCCGCGCCCACTGCCAGGTGGGGGATGCCGACGCCGCGCGCCGCGAGTTCGACCGGGCCATCGACGCTTTGCTCTCCGCGCCGGAGGATGCCGCCATACGGGTCCCCGTCGACCAGAAGCTGGAGGAGCTGGTCGATGCCATCCACCGGCTGGACCTGGCAGGTTTGGGCGCCGGCGACGCCGCCTCCGTGCCCGGGTTCGAGAAGCCGCCCCTCGAGGACGTGGAGCCGCTGACGTTTCCTGTGGATCCCGCGCTGAAGGACAAGGTCGCCGAGGAACTGCGCGCCACATCGTCCCAACTGCCGCTCCAGATCACGGACCCGGTGCTCTCCTATATCAACTTCTTCTCGACCGGGCGCGGCCGCCGCATCCTCACCTATGGCGTACAGCGCTCGGGCCGGTACAAGGCGCTGATCCGCCGCGTCCTCGATGAGGAGGGCGTCCCGCAGGAGCTGATCTACCTGGCGCAGGCGGAATCGGGCTTCCAACCCCGGGCCGTTTCCCGCAAGAGGGCCACCGGAATGTGGCAGTTTATGCAGGCGCGCGGCCGGCAATACGGCTTGGAGCAGTCCCCGTATTTCGACGACCGCCTGGATCCCGAGAAAGCGACCCGCGCCGCCGCCCGTCACCTCCGCGACCTCTATCACCACTTCGGCGACTGGTACCTGGCGATGGCCGCCTACGATTGCGGGCCGGTCAACGTAGACCGGGGCGTCGAACGCACCGGTTACGCAGATTTCTGGGAGCTGCGCAACCGCAACGTGCTGCCCAAGGAGACGGCCAACTACGTCCCCGCCATCCTGGCCATGACAATCGTCATGAAGAACGCGAAGGAGTACGGCCTGGACGGAATTGACGGCGATCCGCCGCTCGAACACGACACCATCGACATCGCCGCGCTGACGCACCTGCAGTTGGTCGCCGACCTGGCGGAGTGTCCGGTGTCGCAGCTTCACGATCTGAATCCGGCGCTGCTCAAGAACATCGCCCCGGCCGGAAGGCCGCTGCAGGTTCCCAGGGGCTCCGGCGCCGCCCTGGCCGCGGTATTGGAGACGGTTCCGCCGGAGAAGAGGACCGCCTGGCGCGTGCACCGCGTGGTAGGCGGAGAGACCCTGGGCCTCATCGCGCAACGCTACCGCGTGACCCAGAACTCGATCCTCGCCGCGAACCGCCCGGGCGCCAGCGCTCTCGAGGCCGGCGACTTGCTCATCATCCCAGCGCTCCCCGTCCGGGAGAAGCCGGCGGTCAAGCGGGCGGTGCACCGGCACGGCGCCCCGGCGCACGCCGCGTCGGCTACCCACTCCGCATCGGCGAAGCGCACCCGGCCGGCGACTTACACGGCCGCGAATATCCATCCGCGCGGCACCGCGAAGCCCGCCACCGCCAAGCAGTAACATCCCGCCCGGCCGGCGCGCATCGGCCGCCGTTTTTTTGTAAGCACGCTCTTGCCTTCCCGCAAAAAGGAGTTATTCTAAGGTGTGACCACGCTCGTACAGGAGGCCTAAGAAATGTTTGATAAGCTCGAATTCGCCCGTATGACGGACGAGGAAGACGATTTCGATTTCAACGAAGAGCACGTCGAGCTTGAATCCGACCTGGAAGAGTACGGCCCCGAAGAAGACGAGGACGAGGAGGAAGAAGACATGGTCGAGCCCGTCGCCCCTGAGACAGCTCCGGTTCCAGTTCCAGCACCAGCACCCGCCCCTGTGGCCGAGGTGCCCCCCGCTCCGGTAGCGCCGCCCGTGAAGAAGCCGGCCAAGAAAGTCGCCGCCAAGGCTCCGGTCAAGAAGGCGAAGAAAGCCGTCAAGAAGGTAGCCGTCAAGAAGGCAGCGAAGAACGTCGTCAAGAAGGCCGTCAAGAAGGTAGCGAAGAAGGCGGCCAAGAAGGTCGCCAAGAAAGCCGTCAAGAAGGCAGCCGTCAAGAAGGTTGCGAAGAAGGCGAAGAAGGCCGCCAAGAAGAAGTAGTCAGCGACGCCCGAGCGGCGTACCGGGCGCCGGCGCCCCGCCGGCGCTAGCGGTCACCCTAGGACTCCGCGGCAGCGCTCGTATAAATGTAGGAGTGCGTCCGCGTACTCCTCGGGGGTTTTGGATTGCTTGCCGGTGTAGCCCGCGGCCGGCACGCCTTTGCCGTAACCCGTAGTGACGGCGATGAATTTCATCATCTCCAGCGCAATCTCTTCCTTGCTCCGTGGCGACGATCCTTGAGAGGTCTGATCTTCCATGGAAGTGCTTCTCCTTAAGCGAAGGCTCAGATCCAGGGTAACAAGTTCCCATGCCGCTTAACGCCCGCCGCCACATCCGGAAGATGCGCGGCGGCGCGCAGTCGCATCTGCTCGAGGCCGACGACGGGAGGTTCTACGTGGTCAAGTTCCGGAACAACCCGCAGCACCGGCGCATTCTGATCAACGAAGCGGTGGCCTCCACCCTCCTGCGCTATCTGCAGATCTCGGCGCCCGAGGTGGCCATCGTCTCGGTATCGAGCGAGTTTCTGGCCGCCAACCCGGATCTGTCTCTGCAACTGGGTGCGCACCGGGTTCCCGTCGAACCGGGCTGGCATTTCGGCTCCCGTTACCCCGGAGACCCGGACCAGCTGGCGGTCTACGACTTCATCCCCGACGCGCTCCTGGGGCAGGTGGTTAACCTCCGTGAGTTCGTCGGAATGCTCGCCTTCGATAAGTGGACCGGCAACGCCGATGGCCGGCAGGCGGTCTTCTTCCGCAGCCGGATCAGCGAGTGGACCGCCGCCCGCACCGCGACGCGCCCCGGATTCCTGGCCTGGATGATCGACCATGGCTTCGCCTTCAACGGCCCTTACTGGGATTTCCCGGATTCCCCGCTCCACGGCGTCTACCACCGTCCCGTGGTGTATGAAACGATCCGTTCGCTGGACGACTTCTCCCCCTGGCTCGATCGCATCGTCTACTTCCCGGTTGAGGTCATGGACCAAGCCTTCCGCGGCGTTCCCTTGCAATGGCTGGACGGCGAGCGGGAGACGTTGGAGGAACTTCTCGAGCGGCTCATGAAGCGCCGCGGGTTGGTGGCCGGGCTGCTCGACGACTGCCGCCGCGCCAAACCCGCCTCGTTCCCCAACTGGCGGTGAACGTCCTGCCTACCGAGGTCCGAAATTCCGTTAGAATAAGGGTTCTACAATGCATCGGCTGGTTCTCCACAACGACGACGTCTGCGAGGCCTCCGCGAAAGTGCTGGCCCCGGGCCAGGTCGGGCTGGCTTCCGGCTGGGGTGTTTTCAGCACCCTTCGGATCGTCCGCGGCGTGCCTTTCGCCTTCGAGCGCCACTGGGAACGGATGAAACGCGACGCGGCCACGCTGCGGGTGCCATTCCCCGCCGATCCGGACTACATCCACTCGCGCCTCCTGCGCCTGATCGCGGCCAACCAGGTCGAGAATGGCACCGCCCGGACGATCGTCGTCCGCAACCGGGGCGGCATCTGGGAAGGCTCGCCGGACCGGGATTTCGACCTGCTCGCCTTCACCGCCTCCCGCAAGGATTGGGGTGCTGGCGTGAAGTTGGCCGTCCACGAACAGGCCCGGCACGCGGGCTCCCGGTTCCGGGGCGTGAAGTGCCTCTCCTGGGCGCTCAATCTGGTCATGCTGGAAGAGGCTCAAGCCCGCGGGTGCGACGAGGTCCTGCTTCTGAACGAGCGCGGCGAAGTAAGCGAGTGCACCTCCGCCAACGTCTTCATCGCCCGCGAGGGCGAGGTTCTGACGCCCCCGCTCGATTCCGGGTGCTTGCCGGGTGTAACGCGGGAGATCCTGATCGAGATCGCCCCGGCCGAAGGAATCCCGATTCGCGAAAAGACGCTGCACCTGGAGGACTTCATGACCGCCAGCGAGGTCTTCATTACTTCGACCACGCGGAACCTGTTGCCGGTGGTCTCGATTGACGGACGCCCGTTGCGGCTCCTGAACCAAGTGCGCGACGCGCTGGAAGCCGCCTTCGAGCGAACGGTCGATAAGTATACTGCCAGTTATGCCAGTAGCCTGTCCTAAGTGCGGAAGCCGGAATCTCCGCTATGCGCATTTGCGCGGCACGTCGGAGCACCTCTGGAGTTGGTTCGGGATACGGCCGCTGCGCTGCCGCATCTGTTATTGCCGCTTCATCGAGCGGACGTGGCGTATCTCCAGCATTAGATTCGCCCGCTGTCCCCGCTGCTGGAGGCTGGATTTGAGCCGCTGGAACAGGGACGACTATCATGTCTCGTTCTTCAAGGGTCTGCTCCTGAACTTGGGGGGTAATCCTTACCGCTGCGAGTATTGCCGCGTCAACTTCGTCAGTTTTCGCAAGCGCAAGGAGAGATACAACCCGCAGCGGAGGAGAGAGCAACGAAAGCGTGACCGGAGCGCCGGCTCGCCCCAACATGAGTTGGCAGGCCAACCCGGCCCAGGCGAGAACGGTTCTTAGCGTGGGGCAGGCGGTTCCGCCTGCGTGGCAGGGGACAAAAACAAAAATGGTTCCAAGTGACCCACATCACAGCTCGTTCGCCAGCCGGCATGCACGGCCCGAACATGGCACTCGTCGATACACCCGCGTCGCCTTCGTTGCTCCCCGCAACGGCTTTTGACCGCTACGGATCGCTGCCCCGAAAGCCGCCGGGCGAACGATCAACGATGAAGCTGAAGCCTCGAGACGGCCTTTCCCTCGCCCGAAGCGGCTGCTAGTTTCCAAGCCACCTCTCCGGGGTTATAGTTCCCGGCCTGCCTCTTTGACTTCCCGACGAATCCGCCTGCGACTCGTTCGGCTGCCGACTCCCCACCTCGCGAACGGCTTCACCGTCGCGGGGCGGATCAGCGCCTGCAGCCCGTTGCCGCAGCCTCGTCCGCCACTCCGGTTTGGCTCTCCGGGCCTTGCTCCCCGTCCGGACCTTTCGATCCTTCCGGCTCAACGCTCGCCCCGGTTCACCTCCGGAAGCTTGCCGACGCGTTCCGCCCGATACCGTTCGCTCCCCGGTGGTCTAAGCTTTGCAACTCTTTCCACCGGATCACCGTTCCGGGTCCGCTGCGTTCCGCGTGACTCGCTGTTCCGTGAACCTCTTGGAACCAACTCCATCTTCTACCCAATCTCCGTTTCAGTCAAACAAAAACTCCGTGTTACGAACCGATTTCCGCAGAATGTTTCTACTTTGGATTCAGTCACATGAGATGGCTCTACTCTGGAATTCATGTGTATAAAACAATGCGGCGATCTCGTGTTTTGGAGGGAGCGGATCGCTGAAACAGAACTGCCCAGAACTGTTCCGGATTACTCGGACGTCAGCTTCAAAATCATCCCGGTGTCCGTGGCCACCCAGACGTTCTCCCCGTTGGGAGCGGCCAGGTAAGCGCGGCGGCCCACCGCCCGATAGTCGACATCCATCTCCGTCCAGTTCTCGAAGTCTTCGCTCTTCAGCATCTTGAGCTTGCCCGGCACGGGCGAGTGGAACAGAGTTCCGGAGGGCTCGACCGCCGCCAGGTAGGCTGGCCCTTGGGCTTCGACCAGGACGTCCGTTACGGCGCGGTCTTTCCGCCGGAACGCCCGCGTGGTCTTCCCGGTGGTGAGATCGATGCGATAAACCTCGGAGGGGTAGTCGAAACGGCCAAAAAACTCGACCAGGAGAAGCCCCCGGCCGTTCGGCGCCAAGCTGAGCGCCGTGGACTGGCCGAACATCGAGGTCTCCGCCGCCTTCCAGGTTCGTCCGCCGTCCCGTGTCTGGAGCGAGATTCCCAGGCCCGGCCACTCGCGAGGCTGGCCTCCCGGGTCCACCCAGTCGGGAGCCCTGTCGCGCTCGCCCGGGTGGGGCGGCTTGCTCCAGCCCACGATCATCCCGTCCTTCGGATTCGCGAAAGCAATGGCTCCGTAGACACTCTGCTCGCGCACGGTCTGAGGACTTGCGGCCGCCTCGACGGCGGTCCAGGTGGCCCCGCCATTCCAGGTCTGCCAGACCGACTTGTACTCTCCGACGGCCCACCCCCGCTTCTCGTCGCTGAAGTACACGCGCAGCGCGCCGGGCGCGGGCTTGAGCCTGGTCCACTTCTGGCCGAAATCGCCGGTGTGCCAGATGCTGTTGGGCGCCACCAGCCAGCCGGTTCGATCGTCCAGGAAGAATAGCGAAATGGCGATCTCGGGAATCGCCAGCGGAGTCCACGTCCGGCCGCCGTCGGTGGTCGAGACCGCGTAAGGTTTCGGCTTGCCCCGGCCCGCGATCTGGCCGGCGGCCATTCCAACCCGCGCCGAGGGGAACGCCAGGTCCGCTATAGCGAACTCGGAATCCTGCGCGGGGTCGTAGAAGTACTCCAGACGCCACCGCTCGCCCGCCGCGGCCACGGCCGGCCACAGCACCGCCAGCCCCAGCGCAAGCGTCCTCAATCGCCCGTTCATCTCACCGGTGCGGCGCGACGGGCCCGGAGGAGAGGACCAGGTCCACGTGGTTTGCGTTCTCCACCGCCAGCGGCGCCATGCGGGCCAGCACCAGCGCGCAGCCTACCTGCTCGCCGACGGTCGTGAGCAATTCCATCTCGTTTCCGTTGTGCTGATGCGGCTGCCGGTGCTGCACGTTGATGACGCCGACCACCCTGTTGCGGGCGATCACCGGCGCCGAGAGAAACGCCTCGAAGGTGTCTTCGGGAAGGTCGCGGAATGTTTTGAACCGCGGGTCCGCGTACGCTTCCCGCGAAATCGCCACCAACCGCCGCTCCTTCGCCACCCAGCCCGTCAGGCCCTCGCCCAGCTTCAAGCGAATCTTGCCGATCTCGGACGCGTGCGGCATGTTGGAAGCGCACAGCGCCAACTCGTCGTTGTCGATCAGGTAGATCAGACACGAGTCGCAGGCCGTGAACTCCACTACCAGCGCCACGATGCCTTGCAGCACTTCCTGCAGGCTCATTTCGCGCACCATAAAACGGCTGATCTTCTGGAGAAGCTGGAGTTGGTGCTCGGTCCGCCGCAGGATCGCCTCTAGGTCTCTCGTCTTCGGCACACTTCATTATCCCAGATCGGCGGGCTTCCGCCTGCGGCGATCAGGTCAGCCGCTCTCGTATTCCTGCAAGCGGTCGATCAGGTCGAAGACGAGCTTGCGGTCCTCCCCGCCGAGCGAGAACAGGTCGAGCGATGCCGTGACCGTCAGCGTTCCGCCGCTCCGCAGGCGCACGGTCTTCGAGAGGGCCGCGGGCGTCTCCGTCGCGGCGGCCGCTGGCGCGGCGCGCTTGTGCCCGAACGCGGCGGTCCGCGTCTTCGCTTTGAGCAGCACCGAAAGCGGCATCCCGGCGAACTGCGCCGCCTGAAGGAAGAACGACAGCGCCTTCTTGTGCGTCGCGCCCGACAGGCCGTACTGGCGCATGGCTTCGTCGAGTTGGCGCGGCGAGGTGCGCGTCAGATCCAGCGCCACCAGCGTTCGGTAGTGGCGCTCGATCAGCCCCCGCAACAGCTCGCGCCGCGCGCCCCGCTTCGAGACCAGCTCGCCCAGCGCGGGCGTCGGACAGTTGCCTTCGTCCATCAGGGCCAGGAACCGGAATGCGCCGAGCAACTGGCCTTGAATGGCGCCCGAGTAGGAGGGCCACACCGAGCGATCCAGTTGATTGGGGAGGCCGGCTTCGAGCGCGTCTAGGGCCGTGACAAAGGTCTTGAACGGCACGTAAGGGACAACCGGGTGTCCTGCTTCCATAGCTATACTGCATCGTATAACACAAGCGATTCCGTCGGAGGACGATTCCAGACTTTTTTTGGGTCCGGCGCGCGTCTCTTATAGAATCCAGATGAAGGGCGGGGGGTGAAGAAGCCGCCAGCGGCCCTACACCACAACATGTAGTGGTCATCAGAACGAGACCACAGGATTCGGTACAGAAGGTGCTTTACTTTTGCCGAAAAGCCGTTTAGAATAGTTTCAACCCCCCCGAGACCGGATTCGCTCGTGCGGCATCCGGAAAGCTCATAGTCAGGAGAACACGCTTTGCTGAAACTCAAGCGCGTCGAGCTACAGGGGTTCAAGTCCTTCGCAGACCGGAGCGAGTTGCGCTTCGCCGGAGCCGGCATTGCAGCCATTGTCGGCCCCAACGGTTGCGGCAAGTCCAACCTGGCGGATGCTATCAACTGGGTGCTGGGCGAACAGTCGGCCAAGACGCTCCGCGGCGCCCGCATGGAAGATGTCATCTTCGCCGGCACGCGCGATCGCAAGCCGGTGGGGCTGGCGTCGGTCACCATGACGCTGGTCGATCCCGGTTTGGACCTGGCCCGGATCGAAGCCGCTCAGGGCGCCAACGGCCACGCGAACGGCCATGCCAATGGTCATGCCAATGGCACCAACGGGACGAACGGCACCGGGCTGAACGGCAAAGCGAATGGCAACGGGCACGCGGAGCGCGAGATCACGGTGACGCGGCGCCTGTTCCGGTCGGGCGAAAGCGAGTACCTGATCGACGGCCGGGCGGCTAGGCTGCGCGACATCCAGGACATCTTCATGGGCACCGGCCTGGGCCCGGACTCCTACGCCATCATCGAGCAGGGGCGCATCGGGCAATTGCTCAGTTCGCGCCCGCAAGACCGCCGCGCGGTGCTCGAGGAAGCCGCGGGCATCTCCAGGTTCAAGTCGCGGCGCAGGCTCGCAGAGGCAAGGCTGGAAGGCGCCAAGCACAACCTGGAACGGGTCTTCGACATCCTCGAAGAGGTGGGCCGCCAGGCCAATTCCCTGAAGCGCCAGGCGGCCAAGGCGCGGCGCGCCGAAGAGCTCAAGAAGGAGATGGACGGCCGCCTGCGGCAGTTGCTGGCCGGCCGCTATCTCATGCTCGAGCGCGAGACCGCCCGGATCGCGCTCGATCTCAAAATGGCCACGGCCGGTTTCGAGGAGCTCTCGGCCGCCGCCGCCGGGCAGGAGAAGGACTACAGCCGCTCGCAGCAGGAAGGCTACCAGACCGAAGCCGAACTCACGGAAGCTCGCAAGAGGCTTGCAGAGCTGAACCTGGAGCTGGAACGCACGCGCGGGCGGCTGGAGTATCAGGCCAAGCAGGTCGCGGCGATCGAACAGCGGCTGGCGCAAGGCGAAGGCGACTCGCAGGAGACCGAGCGCCGATTGAGTACGGTGGGCGAAGAACTGGCCGCGCATCGCGCTTCGCTCGCGGACCTGGAACGGCAAGCTGCCGAGGCGCGCCAGAGGCTGGATGCCAAGGCGCACGACCGAGATGAAGTGCAGAACGCGGTGGCCGCTCGCGAGCGGGAAATGGAATCCGCGCGCCACGGCATTCTCCGCCTGCTGGGCGAGAGCGCGACGCTCAAGAACCAGCTCGCGCAGGCGGACACCTACCTGGCCGCGCTCGATCGCGATGCCGCCAAAGCGCAGAAGGAAGAGCTGGGCGCCACCCAGGACCTGGAATGGCTGGGCGCCGCCAAGGCCGAGCTTTCGACCAAGCTGGCAGCGCGCCAACTGGAGCTCGAGTCGCTGACGGAGCAGCGCCGGCGTCTCGAACAGGAACTGGCCGCGGGCAAGGCGGAACTGGCCGCCGCACGGCGCGACCTGGAACAGGCCCGAACCGGGTTCTCCCGTCTGAAGGCGCGCCTCGATTCGCTCGAAGAGATTCTCTCCCACCGCGCCTACACCACCGAATCGGTCAAGCGGCTGTTCAGCACCATCGAGCGCGGACAGGCCAACGGGCTGAAGCCGGTGGGCGTGCTGGCCGACTTCGTCGAGGTCGAGCCCGCCTACGAGAAGGCGGCCGAGGAGTTTCTGCACGACGAGCTCGAATACATCGTCGTCGCCGACTGGAACCAGGCGGAGTGCGGCATCGAGCTGATGCGGACCAGCGTCGAGGGCCGGGCCACGTTCCTGGTTCACCCCGAGCAGGCGGCGGCTTCCGAGGGCGTTGCGCGCAGGCCGGAAGCGGGCGCCGGCGTGACCGCCAATCTCAGCGACGTGCTGCGGCTGACCAACGGCCTCCGCAATTCGGCCCTCGAATGCCTGCCGAGGCTGGGGCAGTCCTATCTGGCTGCGGACCGCGCGGCGGCTCAGCGGCTGGCGTCCGAGTATCCGGAGCTGTACTTCCTGCTTCCGGACGGCGTCTGCTATCACGGCCGCACCGTGAGCGGCGGCAAGAAGAGCTCGAGCGGCCCTCTGGCGCTCAAGCGCGAGTTGCGGGAAACCAAAGCGCAGGTCCAGACGCGCGAGAAGGAGCTCCAGCAGGCGGCCGGCCGCATCGAGGGGCTGGAGCGCGACATACAGCGCCTCGAACAGGAGCTGGAGCGGGTCCGCGGCGCGCAGCAGGCCGAGGAGAAGGAAGCGGTCGCGCTGGATCACGAGATGCGGAAGCTGGCCGACGACCTGGCGCGGGCGGGCTCGCGGCTTTCGGTGGCGCGGCTCGAACTTGATCGGATCGGGCGGGAGAAGGCGCGCTCGCTCGATCGCCGCCGGGCCGATCAGCAGGCCTTCGAAGGGAAGGACCACATGCGCCTGGAGCAGGAGCGCACCCTCGAATCGGCTCGCGGGCAACTCGAGGCTCTGAAGACGCAGGCGGCGCGAGCGAGCGAAGAGCACTCGCTGCTACGGGCCGCCGTCGCCGGTCTCGATGAACGCCGGCGCGCCGGACAGGCCGCCATGGCCCGCGTGGAAGCGCAGCTCAACGAGCTGGCGGCGCGCAGCGGGCAGATGGCCGCCGAGCTGGAACGCCTGAGCCTCGAACGGGCCGGGCTGCTCACCAGCAACATCGAGCTCGACCAGCGCGTCCTCGACCTCGGAGAAGATCACTCCGTCGCCGAAGGCGGCGTCGAGCGGCTGGCCGCGAAGGAAGCGGGCCTGCGCGCTTCGGTCCTGGCGCTCGAAGAGAAGCTCAAGGACCTGCGCCTGCGGATGCAGGAGGCGCAGGAGAGCCGCTCGCGGATCGAGGTCGATCTGGTGCGGCGGCAGGCCGAATTGCAGTACCTGGACGAGACCAGCCGCAAGGAGCTGAACCTCGCGGTGGCGGAACTGTGCGGCGAGGAGGACGTGGTTCTCGACCCCGACGCGATGGCCGAGCTCGAAGAGAAGTACGGCGAGCTCCGGCGCAAGATCGAGGCGCTCGGTCCGGTCAACTCCGACGCGCTGGCCGAATACCAGGAGGCGCAGCAGCGCTACGATTTCCTCAACACCCAGCGGCAGGATCTGCTCGATTCCATCCGCGACACCGAGAAGGCCATCCACGAGATCGACACCGAGTCGCGCAAGCGCTTCAGCGAGGCCTTTGCGGCCATCAACGCGAACTTCCGCGAGGTGTTCACCACGCTGTTCGGCGGCGGGATGGGCGAGATGCGGCTGACCGACGAGGCCAACGTCATCGAGAGCGGCATCGACATCGTGGCGTCGCCTCCGGGAAAGAAGCTGCAAAACGTGCTGCTGCTTTCCGGCGGCGAGAAGGCGCTGACGGCGCTGGCGCTGCTGGTGGCTATCTTCAAGTACACGCCCAGCCCCTTCTGCATCCTGGACGAGGTGGACGCCCCGCTCGACGAGCCCAATATCCAGCGGCTCACGCGCCTGCTGGCCGACATGGCGGCACACACGCAGGTGATCATCATCACGCACGCCAAGCGGACCATGGAGACCGCGCAGGTGCTTTACGGCGTGACGATGCAGGAGCCGGGCGTCTCCAAACTGGTCTCGGTGAAGTTCAACGCGCTGATGCCGCCGCCGCTCGAGGCGACGCCGGGAGAGATGGCGCGGGCGTAGCTTTTTGTGGCGTCGTTGCTGCATCGCGCTAGCGTAACGGCGCGGGTCGTTTGCGGGCCAACCGTTGCGGCGCATTTTGCAGAACGCTCAGCATGCGGCGTGTGTACTCCGCGAGCGCCCTTTCGCCCTTCGCGGCCAGGCTGCACAGCGTCAGGGGGAGTTTTCCCTTGAACGTCTTCGTGATTTCCACGTATCCGGCTTCTTCCAGTTTCGCCAGATGGCTGGACAGGTTCCCCTGGGTGAATCCGCCCTCCCGCTGAAGGTAGAGGAAGTCGGCCTCGCCCACGCCGTCGAGGATTATGAGGATGCTCAGCCGCGCCGGCTCGTGAACGATCCGATCCAATTCAGCGATCTCCTGTGCCTGCCCATTCATGCGCGAGCGCCTTCCTGGTCCGGCCGCGGGTGCACGTGGAGGTACCAGATCAGCTTCCCCCCGCCCAGGGCCAACAGCCATAAACCCGCTAGAACCAGCGCCGGCGACGGTCGAAGGTCTCGCGGAAGATTTGACAGCATGAGCGCGGATCCGGCCAGAGCCAGCGGGAGCACCTCCCACCAGCGGTAAGGCCGCTCCAACCTCCGATTCAGCAAGTACAGCGCCACGACGGCCCCGCACACCGCAAGCGGCCATATCCAGGTCTGGTCGGTCAGGGCCGTCCAGAACGCTGCCAGGCTCAGCGGTATCGCGGTGTTGTTGCGAAAGTGAGTCACGTTCTTGTCGGAGACCGGCGCGGAAAGAGACATCAGCGTGGCGACCGTCCGTGAAGGCATGTCGTCGGAATTCATGGGAGGCCGCACGTAGCCGGTGCGCGGATACGTCAAGTGGCCCTTCAGGAATTCGATGATGTCGCGGTCCTTCCACAACAGGAAAAGGCCTAGGAAGCCGAACAGAGGACTCAGGCCCGCCGCCCACAACGCAAGACCCAGTCCGCCGCACAGAACCATGACTAGGCCGCAGACGATCTCGGGCAGCCCGTCGACAAACCAGTAGGCCGCGGCCCGAAGCGCAGGCGACGCAGAATCGTTTTCCATGCACTGTAGTTTGCAATACAAACCATGCTTTGTCAAGCCCTCTTCTGGCGTAAACTGGACCAGAAGCGCAATGCCTCCATCAGGCGCCAACAAGCCCTATCGATGGCTGGCCCAATACTACGACCAGGTCTTCACGTTTCATCTGCCGTGGTTCGAGACCGCGCGCCGGAGGGTGCTCGGCGAGATTCTGCCAGGCGTCGAATCCGCCTGCGACCTGGCCTGCGGCACCGGCACAACGGCCCTTCTGCTGGCGCGCCGGGGCATACGGATGTTCGCGGTCGACCTCTCGCCGCACATGTGCCGCCTGGCTCGGCAGAAGGCTCACCGCGCTGGCGTGCCGCTCGTCGTCCTGCGCGCGGACATGCGGGATTTCCGGCTGCCCGAGCCCGTCGACCTGGTGACCTGCGAATTCGACGCGTTGAACCACGTCCCGCGCGAGGCGGACCTGGCACGGGTGGCGCATTCCGTCGCGCGCGCGTTGCGGCCCGGCGGCTACTTCTATTTCGACGTCAACAACCGCCGCGCCTTTGAGAAGATCTGGCCCGGCACGGGGTTCATCGAGCAGCCCGGCGTGGCCCTGGTGATGCGCGGAGGTTACGACCGCGCGCGCGACCGCGGTTGGACCACCATCGATTGGTTCTGCCGCGAGGGGCGCTCCTGGCGGCGCCACCGCGAACGCGTGGAGCAGGTTGCCTGGACCCGTGCCGAGATGTACGGCACGTTGCGCGCGGCCGGCTTCGACAGAATCGGCGCCTGGGATGCCACACCTTTCTTCAAGGGCGACCCCAAGATCGAGCCTGGCTGCCGGACCTTCTACCTGGCGAGGAGAAGCGCCTAGAGCCCTTGGCCCCTAGGCCGCCCTGGCGGTCTCGGTCACAACGCTGCGCACGGCGTCGAGCAGTTTCTGCACGTGAAACGGTTTCGGAACGAACGCCCATTTGACGGTCAGGTGCTCCAGGCGCGAACGCGGGATCTCGGCGAAGCCGGACATGAAGACGACGCCGGCCCCGGGAAACCGCGCCACGAAGTGTTCGGCCAGCGTGATTCCGTCCGTATCGAGCAGGGAAATGTCCGTCACGAGGATGTCGAGCTTGGGCCGGTCCTGCTGAGCGTGCAACATTGCCTCCAGCCCGCTTTCCGACTCGATGATCCGGTAGCCTTGACGGGATAGGACCGTGGCGACGAAGCGGCGCACCTCGTCGTCGTCGTCCACGACCAGAACTGTTTTGGTGTTCCCAGCCACTTCCGCGGGCATCCCAGTTGTTTCAACTCTACACTGTTACAGCCGAGATTTCAATAGGTGCGTTCCGGCGGACTTGGTACACTGCGAGGTTTGGGGGATTCATGCGCAACCTGGTGACAGCTCTTCTTCTGGCTCTGGCCGGCGTTTCTTCGTTGCCTGCCAAGGTCGTGGTCTTCTGGCAGGACGGTTTCCCGACGGCTGCAAGCCAGCCTCTCAGCCGCGAAGTGTTGGGCCAGGCGCTCGATGCTCCGGTCTTCACGGGCATCGAGGCATTGCGCGATCCCGCGGCGCTCTCGGACGCGGACCTCCTGGTCCTGCCTTACGGCTCCGCGTTTCCGGCGGAGGACTGGAGCGCCATCCGCGACTACCTTCGCGCCGGCGGGAACCTGCTGATCCTCGGCGGCCAGCCGTTCCGCGTGCCGGTAACGAGGGCTGGCGGCAAGTTCGTCGAGGCCCCGCCGCAGGATACCTACTCGCGCGAGCTCGATTTCCGCCACACCTACGAGGTGCCGCGGCAGGAGGGCACGAAGTTCGCCTGGAAGTCCGGCTACGCGTTCCTGGGTACGGCGGAAGTTCGCGCGCGGCGGCTCTTTGCCGCTCAAGGCGGGCTCGACGGCCTGGGGTATTTGGTGAACTCCGACGGCGTCCGGGTTGCCGCTCCGGTCGTGGTTGCGGACCACAACCGCGCCTGGCAGCAGGACCCCATGCTCGGCGCTCGCATCGTCATGCTGGATTTCGACCCCGAGCCCGGCTATTGGGAGTCGGCCGAGGGCATCGCCCTGATTCGCGCCGCGGCCGGCTACGCCCGCCAGGGAGCGACGGCGTTCTGGCAGGACACGCTGTTCTCGACGCTGCGGCCAGGCGAGACGCCGCTGGTCGGGGTGCATCTACGGAGCGCCCGCCGGCAGCGCCTCGGGCTCGCTGAAACGGGTGAGGCCAAGGTCGAACTGCTCTCGGGGACCACCGTCCTGGAAAGCGCGCGCGTCGCCTGCTCCGGTCCCGTGGTGGATGAGCAGGTGGTATTCAGGAAGCCGCTTCCCCCAGGTTTCTACACCCTGCGGGGCGTATACGAAGAAGGCGGCCAGGCGCGCGAATTCTATCGAAACGGCTTCTGGGTCGAGGATGGGACGACGCTCAAATCGGGCCCCGTGCTCGGCGTCCACGGGGATTTCCTCACTCGCGACGGCAAGCCGTTCTTCCCCGTGGGCACGAACTACTTCAACACCGCCGACGACGGCTGGGATTTCTCCTGGCCGCGCAACGCCTGGACCTGGGAAACCGACTTCGCCGAAATGGAGCGCCACGGCGTGACCTTCGTGCGCACAGGCGTGTGGCTGCCCGAGCTCAAGTTCGTCGAGGAGGCGACCGGCGCCCCCGGCGAGCGCTTCCTGCGCAACCTCGAGGCCTACCTTCTATGCGCGCGCCGCCACAACATCCTCGTGAACTTCACCTTCTTCGCCTTCTTCCCGCACCCGTACATTCCCGACCCGCCCGCGCCGCCCGGACCGAATCCTTACATGGATCCCGTCTCCGTGCGCTCCGAGCAGGACTACATGCTCCCCATCGTGAATCGCTTCAAGGACGTCCCCTGGCTGAGCTGGGACCTCATCAACGAGCCCAGTTTCTCGAACCCCAGGCGCCCGTGGAGAGGCAATACGCCCAACGGCGACGCGGTGGAGGCGGCGGCCTGGCATCGGTGGCTGCGAGAGAAGTACACCAGCATTGCGGCGCTGGCCGCGGCCTGGGCCGTTCCACCCGAAGAGCTGGGCAGCTTCGACGGCGTGCCGCTTCCGGACGAGCAGGACCTTTCCTTCAGCCGCTCCGCCAACCCCCGTCAGGTGCGCGCGCTCGACTACAACCTGTTCGCGCAGGAGATGTTCACCCGCTGGGTGCGCTCCATGGTCACGGCGATCCGCGCCACGGGAAGCATGCAGCTTGTCAACGTGGGCCAGGATGAGGGTGGCGTGGTGGATCGCGTTCTGAACCAGTTTTACGCGGCGGGCGGCGTCGCGTTCACCACGAATCATACCTACTGGCGGGACGACGTGTTGCTCTGGGAGTCGCTCGCGGCGAAGCGCCCGGGAGTCCCCAACATCGTCGGAGAAACCGGATACCAGCCGGTGTGGTCGCCCGACGGCGCGTGGCGCTACGACGAAGTCACCGCCTACCCGTTGCTCGAAAGGAAATGGGCCCTCGGCTTCGCGGCCGCCTCGAGCGGCTTCCTGCAATGGGACTGGTCGCGGTCGCTCGATTTCGGCATGGAGCGGGCGGACGGATCGGCGAAGACCTGGCAAGCCATGATGCGCGGCATGGGGCAGTTTGCGGAGAAGGCTGCGCCCTGGGCCACGGCGTTCGTTCCGCCGCAGGTGGCCCTCGTTCTGCCGCAATCGCTCCAGCTCTCGGTGCTGAGCAGATACGGGGTCGAAGCGCAGCAGACGGCGGTCCGGGCGCTTTACCACTATGCGCGCGCCGAAGCGTACGCCGTGGGAGAGTACCAGATCGATCTTCTCGGGGATCCCAAGCTGATTGTTCTGCCGTCGCCCGGAGGCCTGACCGCGACGGCCTGGGAGGCGATTCGCAAGAAGGTGGAGGGCGGCGCGACACTGCTGGTCTCCGGCCGCTTCGACCAGATGGGCCTCGCGGCCGGGCTGCTCACGATCCGCGAGAACGTTGTGCAATGGCCCGAGGGAAAGGCGCGGTTAACCTACGGCGGCGACAAGACCACGTTCCTCGACCGGGCAGCTCTGGCTGACGGCAGTTCGTGGGCCGAGAAACCGCTGGGCCAGGGCCGGATTCTGTTTTCGCCGCTGCCGCTCGAATTGAACGACAACGCGCAGGCCGTCGGCGACGTTTACCGCTACGCGTTGAAGGTCGCGGGTGTCGTTCCGACATACTCGACCGACCTCGACGACCCCGGGATTCTGATCTGCCCCACGCGCTTTCCGCACGCGACGCTGTACGTATTGACCTCGGAGTCGAACCACCCGGATGTCCGCTTCCGGGACGGTGTCAGCGGCAAGGAATTCTCCGGCCGCCTCGACCCCGGCCGCGCCGCGCTGCTGCTGGTCGGAGACGACGGGGCCGTGCTGGCGAGTTACAACTGGAACGCCAAATAAGAAAGGCCCGCGGGAGGCGATCCCGCGGGCCTGAGTTTCTCGACCGAATTCGGGTTACTCTGCCCCGGCTGCCTTGCTCTTCCCGCCGTCTTTCTCGGCGACGTCGATCCGCATGCCGTAGAAGCTGCGGTACACGAAGAACATCGAAATCAGCAGGAAGACGCCCGACAGCACGTCGGTCAGCATCGGACCCTGGGTGGCCGTGAGGGAGACGGCCAGTGAGACCGCCAGCAGCCCAAACAGCGTGGTGAACTTGATGATCGGGTTCAAGGCCACCGAGCTCGTGTCCTTGAAGGGATCGCCGACGGTGTCGCCGACCACACAGGCCGCGTGCAGCTCCGTGCCCTTGGCGCGCAAGTCGGTCTCGACGACCTTCTTGGCGTTATCCCAGGCGCCGCCGGCGTTGGCCATGAAGATGGCCTGGAACAAACCGAACAGCGCGATCGAGATGAGGTAGCCCACGAAGAAGTACGGCTCGACGAAAGCGAAAGCCAGCGTGGCGAAGAAAAC
Source organism: Bryobacteraceae bacterium (assembly GCA_036404435.1). Taxonomy (GTDB): domain Bacteria; phylum Acidobacteriota; class Terriglobia; order Bryobacterales; family Bryobacteraceae; genus DASWZN01. The sequence continues at coordinate 84,607 of DASWZN010000068.1, read as the reverse complement.
CGTGAGGAAGATGTTGAGCATGCCCTTCTGCGCGTACCGCGTGCAGATGGCCACCACCTTCTTGGAATCCGCCACGGAGGCCTTCTCCGATCCCTCCAGCTTGATGTTCCGCTTGATGAATTCCACCGCCCGGTAGGCGCCGGTGGAGACGGCCTGGATGGCCGCGCCCGTGAACCAGTAAATCATGGCGCCGCCCGCGATCAGACCGAGCAGGAAAGGCGCGTGCAGGATGGAGAGCTTCTCGAGGTTCACGGTCAAGCCATGGGTAAGCGCCACGATGGTGGCGAAGATCATGGTGGTGGCGCCCACCACGGCCGTGCCGATCAGGACCGGCTTCGAGGTCGCCTTGAAGGTGTTGCCCGCGCCGTCGTTCTCTTCCAGGTTCTCCTTGGCGCGCTCGAAATTCGGATCGAAACCGAACTCCCGCTTGATCTCGGCCTCCACGTTCGGGATGGATTCGATCATGGACAGCTCGTAGATCGATTGGGCGTTGTCGGTCACGGGGCCGTAGCTATCGACCGCGATCGTCACCGGGCCCATGCCCAGGAAACCGAACGCCACCAGGCCAAAGGAGAACACCGCCGGCGCCACCATCAGAATGCCGATGCCCTGGGTGCTCACGGCGAAGGCGATGCTCATCAGCGACAGCATGGCGAAGCCCAGCCAGTAAGCGCTGAAGTTGCCGGCCACCAGGCCGGAGAGGATGTTGAGCGAAGCGCCGCCCTCGCGCGAGCTGGTCACGATCTCCTGTACGTGCCGCGAATGCGTCGAGGTGAACACTTTGACGAACTCCGGAATCAGCGCGCCGGCCAGCGTGCCGCAACTGATCACGATCGAGAGCTTCCACCACAGAGAGGCGTCGCCGCCAAGATTCGGGATCATGAGCGCGCTGGCCACGAACGTCAGCCCGATCGAGAGGATCGAGGTCAGCCACACCAGCGTGGTCAGCGGGGTCTCGAAGTTCATCTTGTCCGCATTGGCGAAGCGGGCCTTGGCCAGCAAGCCGTTGGCGAAGTAGCCGACGCCGGAGGAGATCATCATCATGATGCGCATGGCGAAGATCCACACCAGCAACTGAACCTTTACGTCGTCGCCCTTCACCGCCAGCAGAATGAAGGTGATCAGAGCCACGCCCGTCACGCCGTAGGTCTCGAACCCGTCTGCCGACGGGCCGACGGAATCGCCGGCGTTGTCGCCCGTGCAATCCGCGATGACGCCCGGGTTGCGCGCGTCGTCTTCCTTGATCTTGAAGACGATCTTCATCAGATCGGAGCCGATGTCGGCGATCTTGGTGAAGATGCCGCCCGCAATGCGCAATGCCGCCGCGCCCAGCGATTCGCCGATGGCGAAACCGATGAAGCACGGGCCGGCCAGGTTGCCGGGTACGAACAGAAGAATGAACAGCATGATCAGCAACTCGACCGAAACCAGCAGCATGCCGATGCTCATGCCGGCCTGGAGCGGGATGTTGTAACACGGGTAGGCCTTGCCGGTGAGGCTGGCAAAGGCCGTGCGCGAGTTGGCGAACGTGTTCACGCGCATTCCGAAGGCCGCCACCAGGAAGCTGCCGGAGATGCCCACCAGGCTGAAGAGCACGATGATCGCCACCCGGAAGGCCTCAAAGCCTTGCAGCACCCCGAAGTAGAAGACGATGATCACCGCGATGAAGCACTCCAGAATCAGCAGGAACTTGCCCTGCGTCACGAGATAGGTTTTGCACGTCTCGTAGATCAGCTCGGAGACCTCGCGCATGGCCGCATGCACGGGCATGTTGCGGAGCCGCACGAACATCACCAGTCCGAAAACGAACCCCAGCACGCACACCACCAGCCCCCACATCAGGAGCGAGCGGCCGCCGATTCCGCCGAGGAACGTGGCGGAATTAAGGTCCGGCAACTGCAAATTCGCCTCGCCGCCTTCGGCCGCCCGCAGGGGCGCCCCGAGAACGGCCATACTCATCGCGGCGAATAGAATGCGGAGCGCACTGGCCCACCGCCGTCCGCGGGTCGTGTCCGTGTTCGAAACCATTATGGAAAGCCTCCTGAACGTACTATCGGATTCTGGCCCCCAGCGAATCAGGCCTGCTCGTCGAGGAGATGGAGCCAAAAGGGGCGAACTCGAGGGTGAGCCAAACACTCCACTATATAGGAGAAGGCCGTCGGAATTCAACCGCCCCGCTCCAGTGCGCTTCATTATCGCACGTCCACCGGGCGACGGCAGCGCGGCGACCGCGGCGCTCGTGCTATAACGATTGGAGGCGGGCCACCCTAGCTCAGCTGGTAGAGCGGCTGATTCGTAATCAGCAGGTCGCCGGTTCAATCCCGGCGGGTGGCTCCAGAATCTTCGGCGCCTCTCCTCCGGTGCGCATTCGCCCTTCAGTCGCCTCTTCCAGCCCGTTCAGCCCTGCGTTCCCAGCAGCCTCGCGATCACATCCGCGGCGCTATACGATGGCGTCCCGTTGGGCATGAAGCTGGCCACGTCCCCCAGGCAGTCGCCACAGGTGACCAGCCCCGTTTCGACATAGGCGCCGGCTTGAATCTGCGACAGGCCGATGTTGGCCAAAAGCGCGTTGCAGAGGCATTTGCGGCCTGTCACCTTCTCCGCGCTCCCACCCTTCGCGATGTAGGTGGCGATGGGCTCGGCGGCACATCGGTAACCGATCCCGCCGGACGGTAACCGGTAGGCCTCCCGCAGGTACCCAAGATCGCAGATGCGCGGCCGCGTGCCGTAAACCTCCGCCTCCGCCACCGTGCCCTCCACCGGAACGGTCTTGAACGGAAATCCGGTCGGCGAAGCCAGCGGATCGGTGAAGACCCGCGCCTCTCCGGCCACGACGCTCGCCAGGATGGCGCGTTTGTAATCCTCCCGCAGTGCGGACTCCGCGCACAACGCGAATGGCGTGCCCACCTGAACGCCCGTCGCTCCGGCCGCCAGGGCCTCGCGCAGCCGCTCCGGCGTCCCGTAGCCTCCGGCCAGCCAGAACGGCACCCCCAGTTCCTTGAGCTTCGCCAGATCGACTTCGTCGCGCTCGCCATACACCGGTTCGCCCGCTTCGCTCAGCGGACCCTTCCCGCGCGGCGGCGCGTTGTGGCCGCCGGCGGTGGGCCCTTCCACGACGAAACCGTCCACCCGGCCGTTGGCCTTCTTCAACATGGTCGTGGCCAGGGTGTTGGAAGCGATGATGGCGAGGAACTCGGGCCTCGTCAGGGGCGGCAGGTCGGCTTCCATGAAATCGCGCGGCGTGAAAGTGACCGCGGCGGCCTCGGCGTTTTCCGCTCCGGCCACGTGCACTGCGTAAACGGCCGTCTGGTGCTGCGTAAGGCAGTCCAGCGCGCCGGGGATCCGCAGGGGAATGCCGGCGCCCATCAGTACATACCCGGCCCCGGCCAGCAAGGCGCCGTACAGCGACGGCAGGTGTGGAATCTGGACCTTCTCCAGGTAGTTCACTCCTACCGCGTTCTCGTGGCCCTCGCGCGCCAGCGTCACCTCGACGTAATTGGCCACGATGCACAGCTCGCGGCGCTCGGCCGGACCGTCGCAGTTGTGCATGGGGAGCTGCTTGTAAGGCTCTTCGGGAGCTTTGCCATCGGGGATGAAGTACTTGTTCCAGACGCGCTCGGCCATCTTCCGGAACGGGAAGCTCTCCAACCCGCGCCGCATATGGCCGCCGCGGTCGCCATCCTGAAGGCGGCGGGCGAATACCTGATCCAGGGCCGTTCCGGAAACGACGCCCAACTGCCCCAACCTGGCCACCGCCCGCGCCAGCGTCCAGTCGGATACACCCACCCCCATGCCGCCCTGGATGATTGTGGGATGAGCTTTCATGCCGGGTATAACTCTCACACGGTATTCCGCAATGAGCGATCGGGGTCAGTTCCGGACCGTCAAAAAGGTACTACGAGTATACACCCGGAGTACGTGGCAAGATGCTGCGCGGTCCCGGCCCCCCTACTCCTTCAGCTTGTCCAGAAAGTGGTACAGCGAGACGCCCACGACCGCGTTCAACAGCCCCAGAATGGCCGTGTGCTGCAGGTCGAACAGCAGCCGCTGGCCCAGAAACGCGCGCGCCAGCGCCCAGTAGAACGCCTGGTGAAAGATGAAAAGGCTGAACGCCAGAACGAAGCGGATGAGCACGTGCTCCACGTCGATCCGCATGCCCACCGACGCCGCGAAGTAGCCTACCAGCGTCTTGTCCAACCCGAACACGCCGATCGGCTGGGGCGACAACGAATCCTGCACCAGCCCGATCCCCGCTCCGATGAAGATCCCCGCGATCTGGCTGCGGCGCATCAGCGCAAAGTAAACCGTGACCAGCAGCGGCAGCTCCAGATATCGCAGCGACTCGTAATACCTCGGGACGTAAACCTGGAAAAGAATCGCCAGCAGGGGAACCGCAATGAGCCCCCAGCGCCGGAAGCGGGCCACGCCCCGCTCGCGCGCACTCCCGATGAGGATCTGGTCGCTCATCTCGCGGTCGCGGCTCATGGGTTGGGAACTCCCGGCGAGACTGGTTTGGCCGCCGACGGCGGCGTGGGGCTGGCCGCCATCTTTTGCGCCTGCGCGGCCGCAGCCGCTTTGGCGCGCGCTGCCGCGGCATCCGGGTCCAGGTTGAAATCCGGCGGCTTCGAGCCCGGGAGACCCTGGCCGAAGGTGTGGTTCTCCATTTCGCCGACCCTCTGGTAGCGCTGGCGCAGCCGGTCGGCGTCGGTGCTGAGAGCCGGCACGCCCGGCTCCGCTGACGGGTTTTCACCCGGCGGCGGCGCCTGCAGATGCACCGCGGGGGCAGGAACCTGGCCCTCGGGAATCGGCTGGTGCACCCCTTCCAGGATCACCAGGACCTCCTCCAGTCCTCCTTGCAGCCCGCTCGGCGCCAGGTACACCAGTTTGTCCGGCTGGCCCGGTTGGGCGCTGGTCACCGTGCCGACTGGCAGGCCTCTCGGAAACACCCCGTCGTCGCCGGTGGTGTAGAACCATTCGCCCTCGTCCACCTTCTCCTCGTTCTGGATGTACTCCACGATGCACTTCGAGGTTTGGCCGAGCCCGCGCAGCGTGCCGCGCACGCGGTGCTGCTGCGAGATCACCCCGGCCGCGAAGGTCGGGTCGGTGAGCAGCAGGACCTGCGAGGCCGTGGGGTACGCGGAGATGACCTTCCCCACGATCCCGTCCGGCGTGATCACGGCCATGCCGCGCATCACGCCGCCCAGCGAGCCGCGATCGATGAACACCACGCGCGAGCTGGCGGCGGTCCCCATGCCGATCACGCGTGAGGGCAGGGTCTTCGACGGGTTGCTGGCCTGAAACGCGCTCAGCGCGACGGCGCGGTCCGCGCTTCGAAGCTCGGACTTCAGATATTGGTTCTCGAGCTTGAGCCGGCCCAGTTCCGTCTCGATCCGTTTGTTCTCGTCCGCCAGGTTGTGGAAGTTGACGTACCTGCCCACGGAATCGACGGTGCCGCCGCGAACCATCTCGATCACCTTGGCGATCGGGGTGACGGCGGTGACGGCCCACACGCGGATGAGGCGGATGTCCTGGTTGCTCTTGACCTGGTAGCCCAGCAGGATGAGCTGCGCAAAGATCACCAGAGCAAGCACGGTAACGTTGCGGTACCGGCTCAGCAGGTCCATGAAGTACCAGCTTACTCCCGCCTACTCGAGGGAGATCTTGCGAAGGAGCTTAAAATCGGTCAGCATCTTGCCCGTCCCGAGCACCACGCTGGCCAGCGGGTCTTCGGCGATCGAAACCGGAAGGCCCGTCTCCTCGCGGATGCGGCGGTCCAGGTTCTTCAGCAGCGCGCCGCCGCCGGTCAGCACGATGCCCCGGTCGCTGATGTCGGCGCTCAGTTCGGGCGGCGTGCGCTCGAGCGCCACGCGGATGGCGTTCATGATCGTCGCCACGCACTCGGAAAGCGCCTCGCGAATCTCGCTGTCGTCGATGGTGATGGTCTTGGGCACGCCTTCGATCAGGTTGCGCCCCTTGATCTCCATCGTCAGCGGCTTGTCCAGCGGATAGGCCGACCCGATCTGAATCTTGATCTGCTCGGCCGTGCGCTCGCCGATCAGCAGGTTGTACTTGCGCTTGAGGTACTGCATGATGGCGTCGTCCATCTCGTTGCCCGCCACGCGCACCGAGCGCGAATAGACGATGCCGGAGAGCGAGATGACAGCCACATCGGTGGTGCCGCCGCCGATATCCACGATCATGTTGCCGCACGGTTCGGTGATCGGCAGCCCGGCGCCGATCGCCGCCACCATCGCCTGCTCCACCAGGTGCACCTCGCTGGCCTTGGCGCGATAAGCCGAATCGACCACCGCCCGCTTTTCCACCTGCGTGATCTCGCACGGCACGCCAATTACAATGCGCGGGTGGACCAGCATCTTGCGGCCGTGCGCCTTCTGAATGAAATAATTCAGCATGCGCTCGGTCACTTTGAAATCGGCGATCACGCCGTCTTTCATCGGCCGGATGGCGACGATGTTGCCCGGCGTGCGGCCCAGCATCTCCTTCGCCTCTTTGCCGACCGCTTCGACTTCACCCGTGTTCTTGTTGATGGCGACGATCGAGGGCTCGTTCACCACGATCCCTTTTCCCTTGGCATAGACCAAGGTGTTGGCCGTGCCCAGATCGATAGCCAAATCGGAAGAGAACAGGCTGAATAGGGAACGAACATTCATCGCCGTAGTTGTTGAACTCCTTAATGCGGCTGGAAGTGCCGGAAAATAATGCGGCCAGTCCTCTCCGAGCGTAACACAGCCCTTTCCTCCGGGCCAACCGGTAGAAGATGGGCCGATGGGGCAGCGGGCACGTCACAGGGCGCGGAGACCCGTAGCGGCCGACCCCGGCCGGTGTCGAACCCCTGCGGGTGCGCTCTCTTAGTCTGCCACCACCGACTTCTGCCGGGTGTTGACGCTCATGTTGCCGATCTTGTCGATGGCCGGCTTCTCGTAGCGTGGCGATTCGTTCCGCGGCTGAACTGGAACCTGTGTTGGCTGTTCGGGAGCGTTATCCATGGGATAAACCATAACACGGCGCACGTTTTGGACACAAGAGTGAACATCGCGCCACCGCGCAGACCAGCCACGCGGGCCGGATCGTGTGGGGAAACCCCAGGGGCCCCTGCAGGGTGTTTATGGCCCGATGGACTTCGCCGGCCTGGTGTTGAGGGCCATGCTGCCGATCTTCTTGATGGCTGGCGTTTCGTAGTTCGGCGATTCGTCCCGCGGCTGAACTGGAACCTGTGCTGGCTGTTCGGGAGCGTTGTGCATGTGATAGACGTTAACACAACGCCCTGGTGGTTACAACAGTGAACATGGGGCCGATCGGGCTGCGGGATCGTCAAACCGCGCTACGGCGTGGGGAAACGGCCGGGGCTTGAAGTCGAGCAGGCGCAGGGCGGCCGCGGTCAGCTCGCCGGCTACTTCCTGCTCGGTGAACCGGTGCTCGAACTTGTCGGTCATCGAGTCCCCCGCCTCCACGCTGGCGGGCAGCCGCAATGCCCTCCGCATAGCATTGGCCGCGAGCGTAGCCGTTCTGGACCGCCAGCCGTCCGCCCGGCGCAGATAGAACGACATCAGCAGGGGGGCGCCCGGCTTCATCTGCCGCGCCAGCGCTCGCAGGAATGCGGCCCGGCGCGCGCTCTCCGGGACGTGCGTGTATCCGCCCCAGCCAATCACAACGCCGTCAAACCGCTCACGGAACGCGGGGACCTCGGATGGGGCAGCCCTTACGATGCGCCCTTCCGCGGCGCCAAGCGCACGGAACTTGTCGAGCAGGTGATCGCTCGGGTCGAAGGCGGTCGCCTCGTAGCCCATGGCGGCCAGCGCCAGCGTCTCCCGGCCCCCGCCCGCCGCCGCCACCAGGATCCTGCCGGCAGGTGGAAAGTGATTCAGGATGGCTTCGACCTCCCACCCTTGTAGCCCCTGCGCCAGGTACTCCGCCTGGTCGAACGGCGACTCCCGCGAGTAGTAAAGCAAGGTGCGCCGTTCCAGCCCGGCGGCATCCGAGCGCCCTAGCAGCACCACGCTACGGGCGGCCCGCGACCATCGGTTCACAGCCAGGCCTCCGCTTCGAGCATGCGTTCCCACCAGGCGGCCGCCTCCCCCACGCGGCTCATGTCGTCCGGAATGGTGAAGGCGCGGCACGGGACGGCTTCCACGATTCGGCAGTAGAAGCGGAAGTGCGTCTCCCAGATGGCCGCTTCGGCCAGCTCGTCGAAGCCGTTTACCACCAGTTCCCCGAGCGCCTCCTCGACGCTCAACCGGCGCGTGCCGATGGCGCCTCCGCCTCGCGGCCGCTCGAGGAGGAAGAGCGCCCGCAGCCTGCGGTTGCTCTGCTCGAAGAAACACTGCGGTAAGAGATCGTCGGCGACCTTGTTCCATCCGCGGGTGGCCAGTGCGTTCGAGAAGGTCGACTTTCCGGTTCGGCTCCCGGCCACGAACGCATAGACGCAGCCACCACGTTCCACCGCGGAAGCGTGCAAGACCGTTTCTCCCTGGAGGGCCGCGATGAAGGGCGTCGCCCAGCGCATCTCGCGGGCCCCCTGGTCGGGGCCGGCGGGATCGGCCGTGATGACAGCCTGCCGCCCGTCGCGCCGGATTCTCACGTCGGCCCCCGTGCCGGGGTTCGGGATACGAAGCCAGTCGCTGGGCGGATCGGCGGGTGCGTCGAGGAAGAGCACCTCGGACGATGCCGTGCTGCACGGGCCGCCGTCGTCCCCGGCCACTTCCCGATTGGTGGTCAGGCGCACTCCCGCAATCCGGCACTCGTGCCGGCTCATGCGCGCCTGCCCGGATTGAGCGGCAGGTAGTCGGCCCATGGTTTCAGGTCCCACAGCGGTGTTCCGTCGGCCAGTTCCACCCAGGCATGGGCATCCACCGGCTGGCTGTCGTCGGAGGGCGGTCGAACGCCGATTCGCAGAGTGCAGTCGATTCCGCGCCTCTTCAATAGCCTGTGCAGGGCAGCGGCATACTCGAGGCACGTGATCCGCTTGCAGTGGTGCAGGCTGGCCGACCACAGCACGCGCCAGACGCGTTCCGCGTCGCACCGCGCGGGCCGGGACGCCAGCGCGGGGTTCAAATACGCCCACCGCCAGGGGCTGCGGATGGCCAACGCCGAGACGGCCAGCTCCCACCAGCACCTGGTCCATAAAACGATCATTGCCCTTCGCCCGATGGTTCGATCAGTCCCAATCGCTCCAACTCGCCGGCCAGCGCCATCAGGGCGGCCTCGACGACCTCCGGCGGTTGCTCGAAGGTTTGCTGCGCCTGGCCGGCGAGCTGGGCGAGCGACTCGCCCTTAGACAATCCCTTCCAGAAAAAGGAGCCCGTGCCGTTCAGGCTGTAATAGTCGCCGGAACGCAGGTTGAGGAGAACGGTCTTCTCCCCCAGCGGCCGTTCGATGACGTGTTCGGGGACAGTGAAGGTTCGTTTCATCGCACTCTCGCAAAACGTCCGATGGCCTCCTTGGCCGCACGCTGGGAAAAGGACGCCCCCAGCCGCCAGCAGCAGCGCAACCGGCCGCGCAGATCGTCGCAGGCCGCCATGTCGCGGGCATACCTGTTCGCGAGTTGCGCCTTGGTGCGCGCCGGCGGCCGGACTTTCGTGAATTCCGGCAGGATCCGGGCCGCCCGGGCGAGCCGAGAAGCAGGAATCGGGATCCCGGAGACCCGCAGACCCCACTCCCGCTCCAGAACCACGACGCTCAGGGCCAGCAGCGAACGCGCGTGCATCTCGCCGGCCCGCCGCCATACCGCATCCCCATCCAGGCTGGAAGACCCGAGCAGCAGGAACAAGTCGTACATCCAGCGCAGCTTGCTAAAACGGTGCTTCGCGGCGTGGGCGCACAGGAAGAGAAACTCGTCCTCGGCATCCGGCACTCGGACCGTGCCGAGCCCCGGGACTTCCACGGTTCTTGCCCGGGCCAGGAAGCCGGTCATTTCCTGGCGGACTCCGAATTCGCTGAGCAACCTGTAGTGCAACTCGACCTCGGGCGCAAAGTCGTGAAGCAGGACGGCGTGCTGGTCCATCGGCACGAAGAGAATCGGTTCGGAACGATAGCCGAGCCGCTCCAGCTCCCGGACGGCCGCGGGCACCTCGTTGCGCGCCAGGGCGAGATCCAGGTCGAGCGAGGGACGTCCATAGGGCGGCCGATAGAACCGCTCCCCGAAGACGGGACCTTTGAGGTTCACGACTCCCACGGAAGCGGCTTCGAGGCGCCGTAGGATCTTTTCCAGCCAGTGCAGGCGCGTCTGGTGCTGCAGCTGCTGCTCCAGCAGATACGCCTCGTCCGTCGGACCGAGCTTCGTGGCCAGGGGAACGGCCACCTCTTCGTCCAGGGCCGCTTGCCACAGCCGTTCACGCGCGTCCCCGCCGTACTCCTGCGCCGCATCGGCGCGCAAGAGGTGGACCAGTTCCCGCTGTGTCTCGGATAGCATGGATTTTCGAGTATACACCCGTGGCGCACTCTTGCCTGCCGCGTCGCCACTCCTGGCGAGGTTGCCGTTCCGGCCCCAGCGGTGCTTCCCCGGCATGGCCGGGCTACCGCATGTTGTACGTGAACGTGAATTGCAGCCGAACCTGGCTCCCCTGGAATTCCGGCGGCAGCGGAGGAAACGGGGCCGACGCGCTGATGCCGGCTACCGCCGCGCGATCGAGCGACTCCGTCCCCGAAGGCACGGCGATCACCAGCTTGGGAACGTAGCCGCTCCGGTCGATGGCGAACTGGATCTGCACCCGGCCCTGCCGTCCCAGCCGCGCGGTCTCCGGGACCACCGCCAGCCAGTTCCGCTTCACGGTCGCCAGAATGCGGATGAGGTACGGCTTGAAATCCACCCCGCCCGGGTCGCTCATCAACTCCAGAGCGGTGGCGCGCCGGCCGGGTGTCGGCACCTGCTGCATTCCGATTCCGAGGCCGGGAACCGGCGCCAGGTCGGTGTCGCTGACCCGCACACCAGCCCGTGGGGTGTAAGGGGCGGCGCGTTCGGCTTCGGCGACGACCTCACCGGGGCTCTTCAGCCCCATATCCTGGCCGCTCGCCTGGGGAGTGCCGGACGGCACGCCGGGCGTCTCCAATGCGAGCTTGGGCTGCTCTTCCGTCTGGAGTTGTGGCGGCGGGCCGGGCATCTGAGTCGAGCCCAGTTGCAGCGCGGGCGGCGTCTGCCTGTTCAAGCCCGCCGCCGGCACTTTGGGCGGTTCAGGCGGCGCCGGAGGAGCAAGATGTGGAATCGCCAGCGGCGCGCGCAACGCCGGGCGCGGGGCCAGATTGTCCAGGCTGAATTCCTTGCCGATCTTGGCGCGGTTTGGCGCCGTCTGCGTGAACTCGATCGGAGGCGCCACCAGAACTGTCGAAGAGGTAAACCCGTGGCTCGGGCTCTCCGGCGCCACCGCCGCACCCCCCAGCAGCAGCAGGACCGCCAGCCCGACCGCATGGAGCAGCACGGAGATCGCGAACGCCCGGCCTCGAACGGCCGGCCGAGTGAGGCCGGGCCATTCCAGAACCAGTTCGGGAGGATTCTGGGCGTCCGGGGCGGGGGTCAGAGCTGCCATTGCCGTGCGCGCTCAGCGCTTCCAGGCCGCCAGCGATTGCTCGACCCGGCGGGAATGCTCTTCAATCTTAGCAAGCACGGCCAGGGCGGCTTTGAGAGCGCGGGTTCCGTCCTCCCCCGCCACCAGGGGCCGCGCACGCGTGCTGACGCTGTCGAAGAAGTGCTCCAGCTCCAGCGCGAGCGGCTCGCCCTTGGCGACCTCCAGCATGCGGAAGCCGATGCCGCCGGCTCCGCCAACCTCGAAAATCGCCCCCTCCTGCCGCGCATAGTCCAGCGAAATGTATTGACGCGGTTGAAACAGCCGTAGTTTCCTGACGCGCTCGGTCGAGACCCGGCTGGCCGTGAGGTTGGCCACGCAGCCCCCCGGAAAAGCGAGCCGCACGTTGGCGATATCCACCTTCCGGGAGAGCACCGAAATACCGGCCGCGCGGATCTCCTCCGGCGCCTCGCCCGCCAGGTCCAGCACGATGTCGAGGTCGTGAATCATCAGGTCGAGGACCACGTCCACGTCGAGGCTGCGCGGCGTGAACACGCTCATGCGATGAACCTCGAAGAACAGCGGCAGGGTGGTGGCCTTCTTGAGAGCGGCCACCGCCGGGTTAAACCGCTCCAGGTGGCCCACTTGAAGGATGCGCCCGTGCGCGCGCGCCGTCTCCGTCAACAGCTTCGCCCCGGCCAGATCCGGTGCAATCGGCTTCTCCACCAGCACGTCGAGGCCGGCTTCGAGCAGTTGGCAGCCGACGGCTGCGTGCGCGCTGGTGGGAACGGCCACGATGGCCGCGTCCGCCCGGCCCGGAAGTTGGGCCAGATCGACCGCCGGGCAGGAGAAGCGCGCCGCCGCCGCTCCCGCGCGCTCAGGTTCCAGATCGGTCACCGCCACAAGTTCCGCGCGTTCCGACTGGCTCACCACGCGCATGTGGTTCAGCCCGAACTGACCCGCGCCGACTACGGCCACTCGAAGCTTCGCCATGTGCTTTGTAATGTTAGCATGGGGCAGCGGCCCGCCTCCGCTTCCGAACAGGGCCGTCCCAAAAGCGGACACCTGGGAGCGGCTCGCCGCGCGACGGGTGCCATAAGCCGCGTGTTTTCATGCAGGCAGCGGTTGGTATCGGACGTGCGTAACTGAAACCGGCAAGCGTATGGATGTCCCTCGAAAATCCGCGGCGCGGAACAGGAAGATTCGGCAGATCGTAATTGGAGTTGTGGTTCTTGCCGCGGTCGGCGTGACGACGAAAGTGCTGGGTGGGCTGAAGCCCGCCGCTCCCAGCGTCGAGCGGGCCCAGGTCTGGATGGACGGCGTCAAGCGGGGGCCGATGCTGCGGCAGGTCCGCGGTCTTGGCACCCTGGTGCCGATCGACGGAGGCTTGGTGATTCCGGCCGAAACCGACGGCCGCGTCGAGCAGCGTTTGGCGCTTCCCGGCACCATCGTGACTCCCGGCACCCTGCTGCTGGTCCTGAGCAACCCCGAACTCGAGCAGGCCACCATCGATGCGGAATGGAAAGTGAAGGCCGCCGAGGCCGAGTTGAACAACCTGAAAGTGAACCTCCAGAGCGACCGACTGACACAGCAGGCAGCCGCGGCCACGGTGGAAACCGATGCGCATACCGCCCGGCTCGAGGCGGACCGCGATGCCGAGCTAAGCCGCTTCGGACTGACCGCCGACATCCAGGCCAAGAAGTCGGCCGCGACGGCCCAGGACCTGGAGAACCGCAACCAGATCGAGAAGAAGCGCCTCGATATCGGCCTTGAAGCCATCCAGGCGCAGCTCGCCGTCCAGCAGGCGACCGTCGAACAGCTTCGCGCGCTGTGGAAACTGAAGAAGAGCCAGATTCAAGCTCTGCGCGTCAAAGCGGGTGTGGCCGGTGTGCTGCAGCAGGTCCCCGTGGACGTCGGCCAGCGCGTGACCGAGGGGGCCATCCTGGCCAGAGTGGTTCAGCCGGAGAAGCTGAAGGCCGAGTTGAAGATCCCCGAGACGCAGGCCAAGGACGTCGCGATCGGCCAGGAAGCGTCCGTCGACACGCGCAACGGCATCATCGACGGCCACGTGTCGCGCATCGATCCCGCGGCTGTGAATGGCACGGTTACGGTGGATGTGAAGCTGGAAGGCGCGCTGCCGCCGGGCGCGCGGCCGGATTTGAGCGTGGATGGAACCATCGAGATCGAGAAGCTGACCGACGTTCTGTACGTGGGCCGGCCGACCTTCGGGCAGCCCAACAGCCAGATCAGCCTCTTCCGGCTCGATCCGGACGGAACGGGCGCCACCCGCGTGCAGGTGAAGCTGGGCCGCAGTTCCGTGAACACAATCGAGATTCTGGAGGGTCTGCGGATTGGCGACCAGGTGATCCTGTCCGACATGTCCGCATGGGATGCGCACGACCGCATCCGGTTGAACTGACCATGGCGTGGGGCAGGCGTCCACGCCTGCAGGCGGGTCTCCAGACCCGCAACCCCGAGCGCGAGCGAGGGGCGTCTTTTAGACTAGGTTAGCGAGGAGTGCTCTATGAGCTCAGAAGACAACAACACGCTCATCCGCCTGGAAGGCGTGACCAAGGTGTTCCTGACCGACGAGATGGAGACGCATGCGCTGGCGGGCGTGCACCTGGAGATCAAGAAGGGCGAGTACTTCTCGATAGCGGGCCCTTCCGGCTGCGGCAAATCGACGCTGCTTTCCATTCTGGGGCTGCTCGATTCGCCCACCGACGGCAAGTACATCCTGAACGGAGAGCCGGTGGAGAACCTGAAGCCGTCCCAGCGGGCGCGCATCCGCAACCGCGAGATCGGCTTCGTCTTCCAGGCCTTCAACCTGATCGGCGACCTCACGGTTTACGAGAACGTCGAGCTGCCGCTGACCTACCGCGGGATGCCTTCGAGCGAGCGCAAGGAGCGCGTGCAGAAGGCGCTCGACCGCGTCGAGATGTCCCACCGCATGAAACACTACCCGGCGCAGCTTTCGGGCGGCCAGCAGCAGCGCGTGGCCGTCGCCCGCGCGCTGGTGGGCGATCCGTTGATCCTGCTGGCCGACGAGCCCACCGGCAACCTGGATTCCAAGAACGGCGAGGCGGTCATGTCCCTGATGCGCGAGCTGCACCGCGGCGGCGCGACCATCTGCATGGTGACCCACGACCCGCGCTACGCCGCCTACTCCGACCGCAGCATCCACCTCTTCGACGGCCGCGTGGTCGAGGAGAGCGCGGAAGGGCAGCAGGCGGGGGACTAGTTAAGCCCGAGGCATGTGTCGCACTTTCCAGATTTAAGCCCTTACACGTACCTGGGTGGCGACCCCGACGGGGATAGTGAGGTCGTTAATATCGGGTGGCTCGACCGCGCACACCCCTTCGAGAAGGGACCTGTTGCGATCGAGACGTGCGAGCGCATAAAGGAAATGTGTCGGTTCGAAAGATGTCGTCAAACACGGGGCTGGCACTATTGTCACTTCTGCCCGGCGGAAAGTCGGGATTCGTGGCCTTCGCCCGGGTTGGAGGCCACAGTCAGGGAAAGATGGGGGAGCGCCGAGATTCGGGTGAAGGGAGCGGGCAAGAGGGTATATGCTCGTCCGAGCCTCATACACCACTACATCAGTGAGCACTCATACCTGCCTCCCGCGGAGTTCCTGACGGCCGTGGAGAATACTCGCAAGAACGATTCTTGCTCACGTTGTGATGGCTGATGGCTTTCGCCTACGTCCCCGCCTCCAGCCTTCTCACCACCGCGTCCGTGAACGCCGTGGTCGTACCTGTGCCCCCCACGTCCGGCGTGAGATGCCGGCCTTCCGCGTACACCCACTCGATGGCGCCCTGCAAGCGCTTGGCCGCGTCCGGCTCGCCGAGGTGGCCCAGCATCAGCGCCGCCGATTGCATCAGCGCCGTCGGATTGGCCAGGTCCTTCCCCGCGATGTCCGGCGCGCTGCCGTGCACGGCCTCGAAGACTGCGTGGTGCGTGCCCAGGTTCGCGCCCGGAACGATCCCCAGCCCGCCCACCAGCCCCGCCGCCAGGTCCGAGATGATGTCGCCATAAAGGTTCGGCATTACCAGAACGTCGAAGGTCTCGGGCCGGATGACCAACTGCATCGCGGCGTTATCCACGATCAGCTCTTTGTACTTGATGTCCGGGAAATCCTTGGCCGTTTCGCGGCAGCAGCGCAGGAAGAGGCCGTCGCCGAGCTTCATGATGTTCGCCTTGTGGACCGCGGCCACCGTGTGCCGGCCATTGCGCCGCGCCCAGCCGAACGCATAGCGCGCGATCCGCTCGGAGGCGAAGCGGGTAATGACCTTCAGGCTGGTCACCACGTCCGTGACCACTTCGTGCTCCAGGCCCGAATACAGGTCCTCGGTGTTCTCGCGGAAGATCACCAGGTCGATGAACACGTCGCTGAAGCGCGACTTGATGCCGGGAAAGCTCTTCACCGGCCGGAAATTGGCGAACAGATCGAGCTTCCGGCGCAGTTGCACGTTGAGGCTGACGTGCCCGCCCGCGACCGGCGTGGTGGTGGGGCCTTTGAGGCCGGTCTTGGTGCGGTCGAGAGAATCGAGGACCGGTTGCGGAACCTGGAACGCGGCGTCCTCGACCGTCTTGGCGGTGAGCTCGACGGATTCCCAGGCGATGCGGACGCCCGTGGCTTCGACTGCGCGAACTGTAGCTTGAGCGACCTCGGGACCGATGCCGTCCCCGGGGATGAGGGTCACTGGATGGGGCACGGTCCTATTGTAGCCGCCGCCCCCTGACCCCGACTACGCTGCGACTTGGTTCCGGCGCGCCACGTACGCTTCGGCGGCGCGAATACGGTCTTCAATGCGTTCCGCGGGAATTCCCAGCTCCGCGGAAAGCTCTTCGACGGTTTCGCCGTTCAGATACCTGCGGTAGACTTCCAAAGCGAATGGCGTGAACATTTGTTAACCCCCGGCCTACTTGCTATGATGCACCTATTGTGCCAAGCGACGCAAGCGCCTCCGGGCCGAAGAAGGAAGTCGAGATTAAACTGAGGCTTACGGGCGTGGACGAGGGGCGGCGCCGGCTGCGGCAGGCCGGGTTTCGGGTGTCGAGGCGGCGGGTTTTCGAGCGGAATACCATTTTTGACACGCCCGGACAGGCGCTGCGCCGCCGCGGGCTGCTACTCCGTCTCCGGACCAGCGGCGCACGCAGCCTGGTGACCTTCAAGGGGCCTACGGAGCGCGGCAAACACAAGATTCGCAAGGAGATCGAGTTCGAGCTTCGGGGCGGCAGCGAGGCTTGCGCCGAGGTCTTCGAGGCTCTGGGGTACCGGCCGGTGTTCCTCTATGAAAAGTACCGCACCGAATATGTCCTTAAGCCTGCCAGCGCCGGCCGGGCCATGCTCGATGAGACTCCGGTGGGGGTTTTCCTGGAGCTCGAAGGGCCACCGCAATGGATCGACCGGACCGCCCGCCGCCTAGGATTCCGTGAAGCCGACTACATCACCGCAACTTACGCGGAGTTGCATCGATCTGCCGGCCGCGGGCGGCGGGACATGCTTTTCTAGCCCAGAGATGACTTGCGGGCTTGTTGGACCGATGTTATGCTCTTCTTCGAGCCGGACGCCTGTGTCGGGGCCGGTTCGTTGCCGCCGGACGTCGAGCGCGGGGCAAGGGCTTCGTCTCTCATGGTTCCCGTACTTCTGATCGCAGGTCTCGTGCTGGTGCTCAGTGCCTACTGGTTCCGGTACAGTTGCCGTTCTATCCTCAGAACCGGGACTTCGCGCGAGCGCGTGGAGCAGGTGGCCTCCGCCAACCAACTGAACTTTCTCCAGGTGGAGGCGCGCCTCGACACCAGCTGGTCCGGGGCCGACATGAAGATCCTGAACGAGTCGTTGCGGCGCGACTACACCGTGCTCACCTGCCTGCTCCGCTACACCGCCGCCCCGGGTAGCGCCTTCTCGATCGAGCAGCGGATGCTGATGGCCGACTTCAAGCTCATGCGGTGGTGGGGCGGCTTCACGCGCCATCTGTTCTTGACCGCGCCCGCGCGCCGCTCGCTCTCCGAGCGCGCCCGCATCCTGGCCCACTTCGCCTACACCCTCGGCTCCCGAAGCGCCGCGCTCGCGCGAGCGTAGCCGCGCAGCCGGGCTCTCCCTGGCTCGGTCGCCGCGGCGCCGCCTCAATGCCGAACCGCGACCTGTCGCTTCTCCGCCGGAGCCCGAAATCGGGCTTCCTCCCAATTCGTGTGCACTCGTGTCCATTCGTGGCCCCAGTGCTTCGCTTTCTTGGGGGGGCGCACACGGCGGACGGCGTTTCCATCTTGAACGGCACGAACAGCGGAGCTACTATTCGGGTAGGAGAATCGGGGCTATGGCTGAGCCAGACAGCGCTGCTGTGCCTCGTGAGGACCCCGAGGAGGCCGAGGAAAAGGGTGAGCCGGCCCTTGAATCCGAATCGTCAGGCCTGATCGTCGGCGTCGGCGCGTCTGCCGGCGGATTGGAAGCCCTCTCGGAGTTGCTCCGGAATCTGCCGCCCGACACCGGCATGGCCTTCGTGCTGGTGCAGCACCTGGATCCACATCATGAGAGCATTCTCGCCGACCTGCTCGGGAACTATACGCGCATGCCGGTAGTCCAGGTGCAGGATGAGGCCCGCGTCGAGCCCGATCACGTCTACGTGATGCCACCCAACGCGACCATGCTGATTGCCGGCGGCATCTTGCGCGTCAGTCGTCCGGCCCAGCAGCCTGCCCATCAACGCCGGGTCATCGACGCATTCTTCACCTCCCTGGCCGAGAACATGCACAATCGGGCCATCGGCGTCGTCTTATCCGGGGCCGCGTCCGACGGAACCCTGGGCTTGAAAGCCATCAAGGCGGAAGGCGGGATCACGTTCGCGCAGGATGCCACGGCCAAGTTCGATGGCATGCCCCGCAGCGCGATCGCGGCGGGTTTCGTCGATTTCGTGCTTCCGCCGAAGCGCATCGCAGAGGAGCTGGCGACCATCGCGCGCCATCCCCTCACCGGCCCGACTCTCGATCCACTGCTGGACGATTTTCCCGCCATAGACAAGATCCTCGAAATCCTGCGCAAGAGGACCGGCGTCGATTTTCGGCTGTACAAGCAGCCCACCATCCACCGCCGGCTGGCGCGCCGGATGGTGGTGCAAAAGGTGGACTCGCTGGAGCGCTATTTCGAGATCCTGCAAGGCCAGCCCGGCGAGATCGACGCCCTCTTCGACGACTTGCTCATCAAGGTCACGGGGTTCTTCCGGGACGCTCCCGTGTTCGAGGCTTTGAAGGAAACGGCGCTCCCTTCCATCGTCCGGGATCGTGCCGAAAGCGACCCGCTGCGGGTTTGGGTCCCCGGTTGCTCGACCGGCGAGGAGATCTACTCGATTGCCATATCGCTCCTGGAATACGCGGAAGCCGCGGGCCTTTCCGTATCGGTTCAGATGTTCGGCAGCGATGCCAGCGAGCGCGTGATCGAAAGGGCTCGCGCCGGCATCTACGACGACAGCGTCGTTTCCGCTCTTTCCCCGGACCGGCTGCGGCGCTATTTCACCCGCACGGACGCCGGCTATCAGATCAATCGTAGCGTGCGTGACTTGTGTATTTTCTCGCGCCACGTTTTAGGCGTGGACCCCCCGCTCTCGCACATGGATCTGATCAGTTGCCGCAACCTGCTCATCTACCTCGCTCCCACTTTGCAGCAGAAGGTCATCGACACCTTCGCCTATGCTTTGCGTCCGGCCGGAGCCCTGCTCGTAGGATCTTCGGAGAACACCGGCCGGCTTTCCGAACTCTTCGATCCGTTGGATGTAGGGCATAGGATTTACTCCAGGAAACCGAGTCTCGGCACACGGGCGCTGGAGGCGATCATGGGTATCACCGGCACTCCCGCGTCTACATTGCCGCCCATCCCGCCGCCCAGCGTCCGTGTAACTCCGGGAGGCGTTCGATCTTTCGTCGACCACATGCTTCTCACCCGGTATGGGCCCAGCGGCCTGGTGGTCGACAAGGACCTCCGGATCGTCGAGTTCCGGGGAGACGTCGTCCCGTATCTAAACGTACCGGCGGATGCCACAAACCTGGACCTGCTCGACACGGTCCGCAACGATCTGGCCATCCCGTTGCGCGCCGCGATCACCGAGGCGCACCAGCGCAAGACGACCGTACGGCTGGAGGAAATCCAGGTTCGCCAGGACCGGGCTTTTCATTTCGTCCGCATCACCGTGATCCCCGTTTCCATACCGTCGACCGATCCGCATTCCGTCATCCTGTTTGAAGATCTGGCCGACTCGGCCGAGCTCGCGCTGAAGCGGATAGGCACGCCTCTCCCGGCGACCGAGGAGGTGCCTCTCGACACTCCCGAGCGCCATATCGAGCACCTCGAGCGCGAACTGGCTTCCAGCCGCGAGTACTTGCAGTCCATCATCGAGGAGCTGCGTTCCACGAACGAGGAAGCCCAGTCGGCAAACGAGGAACTGCAAAGCAGCAATGAAGAGCTGCAAACGACCAAGGAAGAGCTCCAGGCCTCGAATGAGGAACTGGTCACCATGAACGCGGAGATGCAGAGCCGCAATTTCCAGTTGGGCCAGCTCAATGACGACCTGGGTAACCTCCTGAGCTCGACCAGCACTCCCATCGTGATGGTGGGCCGCGATCTGCGCATCCGGCGTTTCACGTCCGCGGCCGAGAAAGTGCTTCACCTCATACCTGCCGACGTGGGCCGCCCGATTTCCGACATCAATCCGCGCCTCGACGTTGAGAACCTGGAGGAGATCCTGACCGACGTGCTCGACACTCTGAAAGTGCACGAGCAGGAAGTTCAGGACCCCGAAGGCCGCCAATACCTGATGCGCGTGCGGCCCTATCGGACGGCGGACAACCGTATTGACGGGGCC
Source organism: Bryobacteraceae bacterium (assembly GCA_036404435.1). Taxonomy (GTDB): domain Bacteria; phylum Acidobacteriota; class Terriglobia; order Bryobacterales; family Bryobacteraceae; genus DASWZN01. The sequence continues at coordinate 64,233 of DASWZN010000068.1, read as the reverse complement.
GTCCTGGTGCTGACCGATGTCACCGACCTCAAGCGCGGCATGGAAGAAGTGCGGCGCGCCCGCGATTACGCCAGCGCCATTGTCGACACCGTGCGGGAACCCCTCCTGGTCCTTAATGAAAGCCTCGCGGTTCGCAGCGCCAACCGCTCGTTCTACGAGTTCTTCCGCAGCGGTCCCCAGCGCATTGAAGGCCGCGGTGTGTACGAGATCGTAGACGGGCAACTGGATTTGCCGCCGGTGCGCGCGCTGTTGGACCGGTTGCTGGCCGGAGAAGTCCAGCTCCGCGACGTCGAGATCGAGCACGAGTTCCAGGCCGTCGGACCGCGCGCGCTGCTGCTGAACGCCCGGCGGATTGAGGGCGCCCGTGCGGACTCCATTCTGCTCGCCTTCGAGGACGTCACCGAGAGGAAGCGAGCTGCCGAAGCTCGCTACCGCCGGCTGTTCGAGTACGCGCGCGACGGAATCATGATTGTCGACGCCGCCACCGGCGAGGTTCTGGACGTCAACCCCTATACCGAGCAGCTACTCGGTTACCGGCGCCAGGAGCTGGTGGGACGGAAATTCGGCGAGATCGAGCCAACCCGCGACACGCCCGCGGTTCGCGCCGCGCTGGAGCAGATACGCGATCAAGGCGCCGCCCAGTTCTCCGACATGAGCTTCCAGACCAAGGACGGCCGCGCGATTCAGACCGAGGTCATCGGCGCCGTCTACCCCGAGGGGAACCGGCAGGCGATCCAGTTCAATGTTCGCGACCTCACCGAGCGCAGGAAATTCGAGCGCGAGATGCAGCATACGCAGAAGCTCGAGAGTCTGGGGCTGCTGGCCGGAGGCATCGCACACGACTTCAACAACCTGCTTACGGGCATTATGGGGAATGCCAGCCTAGTCTACGGCGACATGCCGGCGGACGACCCGGCGCGAGTCCAACTCCGCTCCATCGTTCGGGCGTCCGAACGGGCGGCGGACCTGACGCGCCAGTTGCTGGCCTACGCCGGCAAGGGGCGCTTCCTCACCGAACAGATCGGCCTCTCCGACCTGATTCGCGAGATCCTCGTGCTGATCCACACGTCGATTCCCAAGAACGTGGACGTGAAGCTCGATCTGACTCCGGATCTGCCGCCCATCGAGGCGGATCCCGCGCAGATACAGCAGCTCCTCATGAACCTGGTGATCAATGGCGCGGAGGCGATCGGCGAAGGCAACACGGGCAGCGTGGAGATCCGAACGGGCCGGCGAGAACTGACAGGTTGGGAAGTCCGGGATAACTTCACCTCCGAGGCGCTTACCCCAGGCAGTTACGTCTGGCTCGAAATCAAGGATACGGGCTGCGGGATGGACGAGGAGACCAAGGCCAGGATATTCGATCCGTTTTTCACCACGAAGCTCACCGGCCGCGGGCTGGGTCTGGCCGCAGTGTCCGGAATCGTGAAGGCCAATCGCGGAGCGATCCGTATCCATAGCACCCCCGGTCATGGGACATCGTTCTACGTTCTTTTTCCGGCTGCGATTCCGGCGCGAGTCGTCAGGCCAGCCAAGCCCGGACCGAAGTTAGTGCGCGCGTCCGGAACCGTCCTGGTTATCGACGCGGAGAGCGTGGTTCGCGAGGCGGCCCGTGCCATGCTCGAGAAGAATGGCTTCGAGGTGCTGATTGCGGAGAAGAGCCGGGAGGGAGTGGATCTGCTGCGGGCGGAGGGCCAGCGCATCTCTCTTATCATCCTCGACCTGACCATGCCGTTGATGGGCGGCGAGCAGGCATTCGACCTTCTGCGCGCCGTTCGGCCCAACGTCCCGATCCTGCTCGCCAGCGGTTACGACGAAACCGAAGCGGCCGCGAGAACCGTCGGTAAAGACTTCGCCGGGTTCATCCACAAGCCCTTCGACGTGGATCGGCTCCTTGAGGCGGTGAGCTCCGCCATGGGGCCCGAGTAACGGCCCTACCCCGCGCCCAGGTTGAACGACTCGCCCAGGTACACGCGCTTCACTTCGGGGTCGGTCCCCAGGGCTTCGGGGCTGCCGGCGCGGAAAATCCGGCCGTTGTTGATGATGTAGGCCCGGTCAGTCACGGCCAGCGTCTCGCGGACGTTGTGATCGGTCACCAGGACGCCGATGCCGTTGCGCTTCAAGTCGAAGACGATGTTCTGAATCTCCAGGACCTGCTTGGGATCGATTCCCGAAAAGGGCTCGTCGAGCAGCAGGAAACTTGGCTGAATGACCAGCGAGCGCGCGATCTCGACGCGGCGGCGCTCGCCGCCCGAGAGCGCGTAGCCCTTGTTCCGCCGCACGGTCTCCAGGCCGAGCTGTTCGATGAGTTGCGTCAGGCGGCCGCGCCGCTCGCCGTTCGACAGCGGCAGCGTTTCCAGGATCGCCATCAGGTTTTCTTCCACGGTCAGGCGCCGAAAAACCGAGGGCTCCTGGGGCAGGTAGCTGATGCCCAGGCGCGCGCGCTGGTACATCGGCAGGCGGGTGATCTCCTGGTCGTCGAGCGCCACGCGGCCCGAATCCGGGCTGATCAGACCCACCATCATGTAGAACGAGGTCGTCTTGCCCGCGCCGTTGGGACCGAGCAGTCCGACCACCTCGCCCTGCTCGACATACACCGAGAGGGCGTCCACCACCCGGCGGCCCCGGTAGGCCTTGCTGATTTCAAAAGTCTGAAGTTTTCTCATCGAGTAACAGGCGGGCTAATGGTGGCGCCGCAAAACGCGGGTAGTAACCAAGTCCTTCTTTTCTCCGTTCACGATCAGCTTATCGTCGTCCACGTAATAGGTCAACTCCGAGCCTTTGGTGGTGCCGCGCACGCTGTCCACCAGCACCGGATGGCCGCCCTTCATGAAGATCCGCTCGCCCTGTGTGTAGTATTCGCAGTGCTCGCCGGTCCCGGTCAGCGTGCGGTCCGGCTCGGTGCGCAGGATGGAGACATGGCCGTCCGCGATGGCGTGGTCGAGGGACGAATCGGCCTTGGCGTCGTTGAGAAAAGCGCGGATCTCCGACCCCTTCACGTCCATGCCGGGCCGCACCAGGTGCGTGCCGCCGGTGTAAACGGCAACGCGATCCGACTCGGTGTAGACCAGCGCGGCCGCTTCCACGGTGACGAAGGTGGGCGCTCCCGGGGTGGGCTGGGCCGCGGCCTTGCCGGCGCCATCCGTGGCGGCGCCGTCTTCCTTCTTCTTCTTCTCCATGAACCGCGTGCGCACGTGGCCGTTCGCGGAGAGCCGGCGCGCGGTGCGGTCTATGTCGATCGCATCGCCCCACACGCGATTCGAGCCCTGCCAGGCCACCGCCTGCCCTTCATAGTGGAAAAGGTGGTTGCGATCGGTGGCGCGCATGCGGGCGGCCGTAGCCTGCATCGGCTCGTCGTTCGAGAGCATGGCGGAGGAACTGCCCTGGCGATCGGGCATGCGCACCGAAACCACGTTGCCGTCGGCCGCCACGTCGCCGCTCTTCTGGTCCATCACGATGTGGTCTGCCGAGGTCGTGCCCGAGCTGTCCCACATGCGCGCGTTTTGGTCCAGGGTGATGATGTTGCGGGCCTGTTCGAGGGCGCCGCGGTTGGCGCGGGCGCGGCGCTCGCCCTCCTGGTAGGTGAAGTCCCCCGATTGTTCGATGTGCGCCAGCTCGCCGCTCTTGTCGAAATCCGCCTTCAGGAGCTTGCTGCGGGTGAGGACGGGATCGCCGGGCTTTTTCGGTTTCTCGCCGGGTTTGGCCGGCGGCGGCGGCTCCGGATCCGTGCGCGTGACGGCATTCTCGGCACGAAGCCACTGCATGACGTTGTCCGCGGCGTAGGCCACGAACAGGCTGCTGGCGTCGAGCGTGCGGTGGCGCTGGCCGGCGCGGTTCGGCAGAAAATCGAGGTGCGACGGCGTCACGCTCTCCACCGTTTCCAGCTCCTTGCCGCCCGGCCGCATCTTCAGGACGGCGCGATCGGTGTGCAGCACCCGCGTCTCCGGCAACTGCACTCCCGGACGCGGGAGCGGAACCGCTTCCAGAACCGTATTCCCGCTGGTTACGGCTTGCTTGAGCGGGCTCCCGGAGGCGCTGGTGTCGAACTCGAGATCGACGCGGGTGCAGGAGACGTTGGTCCGCGCCGCGTCGGTAACGGAGAGCAGCCGCGCATCGGGCTCACCGGAGAGTTTCTCCATCTCGCCCTTGGGCGTGAGTTTCACGTGCAACCGGCCGGCGGAATACTGGAGCTGGCGGCCGGGCTGATTGTCGGTCCCGTGGGCTTGCGTGGTTTCGATCTGATCGATGGTGCCCTCGTCGTTGAGCGTCACGACGGCTTCGCCGGCTTCCACCACGGTAGAGCCGCGCGTGAGGCGCGACCAGGGACCGAGCAGGACGTAGGCGTCCTTCTCCATGTAAGTAGCCTGCCCGGTCTCGATCTTCATGGGCTCGCCCTGGGGGTTCTTGCCGCGCCAGTGCAGCTCCACCTGGCTGTCCATCTCCAGCTTGGCCAGGGTGGGATCGTAGGAGGCTCCGACCGAGGTCCCGTCGCCTTCATCGAACTGGAAGTACGCGGCACGGGTGGTGTACGCTTTGCCGGTCTTCGCCTCGTAGGTCACTCCGGAGCTGTGGATCTTGAGCTGGTGGCCGTGCGGCGGGCCTGCGACGGACAGGCCCAACTCGATATCCACGCCGGCGTCGGAATAGAGCGTGCCCTTATCGTCGTCGAATTGCGCCTTGGGAGTGCGGACGCGGTCCAGGTCCTGGCCGTCGTTCTTGTAGACCAGAACCTCGACGTCTTCGATTTCCACCAGCGACGGCCCCGTCAGTTGGCGAAAGCGTTTGGCGCGGACTTCGACGATTCCATGCGTGGCCTCGTCCTTGCGCCAGACCCAGGTTGTGGCGGAGACTTCGGTGTTGGTGGGAAGGTTCGCTGGCGGGCGCGGCTCGTGCTTTGCCTGCCGGCGTTTCTGGCGAAAATAGGTAGCGCTTACCGCGCCCAGCATCAACACCAGGGCCAGCAGCAGCAATCCGCGGGTACTCCGCAACATAAACTCCAGCTCTTAAGGATAGCAGGCCCCGCCACGCCCGGCCTTCGAAACCATACAATATGAGGGATGCCAGCGCTCCCCATCGACGAGCAGATCGCCTACTTGAAGAAGGGCTTCGCCGAGCTGATCCGCGAAGAGGAGCTGCGCGAGCGGCTGCTGCTGTGTGAAAAGGAAGGCCGCCCCTTGCGCATCAAGGTCGGCTTCGATCCCACCGCGCCCGATCTGCACCTCGGCCACACCGTCCTGCTCCGCAAAATGAAGCACTTCGAGGACATGGGCCACACCGTGATCTTCGTCATCGGCGATGGCACCGGCATGATCGGCGACCCCACCGGCCGCAACACCGCCCGCCCGGCCATGACGCGCGAAGAGATCGAGCGCAACGCCGAGACCTACCGCGCACAGGTCTTCAAAATCCTCGACCCGGAGAAGACGGTAGTGCGCTTCAACAGCGAATGGCTCGGCCCGCTGCGCTTCGAGGACCTCATCCGGCTGGCCGCCAAATACACCGTGGCGCGCCTGCTCGAGCGCGACGACTTCTCCAAGCGCTTTCGCGACGGAATCCCCATCTCGATACACGAGCTGTTCTACCCGCTGGCGCAGGCCTACGATTCGGTCTTTCTCCATGCCGATATCGAGCTGGGCGGCACCGACCAGAAGTTCAATCTCCTGGTGGGCCGCGAAATCCAGCGCGATTACGGCCAGCCGCCGCAGATCGTCGGCACTACGCCGCTGCTCGAAGGCCTGGACGGCGTCAACAAGATGTCGAAGTCGGTCGGCAATTACGTGGGCATCACCGAACCGCCCGAGACGATGTTCGCCAAGCTCATGTCCATCAGCGACGACCTGATGTTTCGCTACTACGAGCTGCTCACCGACATGAGCCTCCCTGAGATCGCGCGACTGCGCCAGCGCATCTCTTCGGGCGAGCTGCACCCCATGCAGGCCAAGATCGACCTGGCGCGGACCATCGTCGCCGATTTCCACTCCCGCGCGGACGCCGAGCGCGCGGCCGAAGAATTCAATCGCGTGGTGCGGCGCCGCGAGGTCCCCAGCGACGTGCCGACCGTGCCGCTGCCCGAAGGCACAAACACGGCCGCCGGCATTCGCCTCGATAAGGTCCTCGCCAGGACCGGCCTGGCCCCCTCAGTGAGCGAGGCGCAGCGGCTCATCAAGGCCGGAGCGGTCGAGGTGAACGGCAGCCAGTGGACCGACCTGACACTGCGGACGCCTTCAGGGGAGGAGTGGGTCATCCGGGCCGGAAGGAAGTGGAAGATCGTGAAGAAGATATGACCTTCGCCACGCGCAAGCGGTTTTTTTGGAAGCTGAAGGAACGCGAGCTGCAGCTCGGCGACCGCACGCTGATCGTGGCCATCCTCAACGTGACGCCGGATTCATTTTCCGACGGCGGCCGCACCTACGATCCGGACCGCGCCTACGCGCGCGCGCTCGAGCTCGAAGAGCAAGGGGCCGACATCATCGACATCGGCGCCGAATCGACGAGTCCCGGCTCGGCGCGCATCAGCGAAGCGGAGGAAAAGCGGCGCCTCATCCCCGTCCTCAAGCGCCTGCGCGGCAAGCTGGCGGTTCCGATCTCCGTCGATACCTACAAGGCCGCGGTGGCCGAGAGCGCCATCGAGCTGGGCGTCGAGATCGTCAACGATCCCACCAGCCTTACCTTCGACGCCGGCCTCGCCAAGGTGGTCTCGAACCACAACGCCGGTCTGATTCTCAACCACATGCGCGGCACGCCGGAGACCTGGGCCAAGCTGCCGCCCGTGCCCGACGTGATGGGCCTGGTGAGGCACGATCTGGAAGCCTCGGTGCACCGCGCCCGGCGCGCGGCCGTGGACAACGCGCGGATCGTCATCGACCCCGGCTTCGGTTTCGGCAAACGCGGCGAGCAGAACTTCGAGCTGTTGGCGCGCCTGGCCGAGCTTGCCACGCTCGACCTGCCCATCCTGGCCGGCCCCTCCCGCAAGCATTTCCTCAAGCAGAAGACCGAGCGCGAAACCGAGTTCGCGACCGCCGCGGCCGTGACGGCGGCCATCCTGGCCGGGGCGCACTTGGTGCGCGTGCACGACGTCGAAGCCATGCGCGCCGCCGCCTCGGTTGCCGATGCCGTGGCGCGGTGCGGGCGCGGGGAGTAGGCCTCAACCCGGGATCACAGCAATTCCATGAACGCGTCGATCGAGAGACTTGCGTCACGAAGGATGGCGCGCAGCAGCGACTGCTTGATCGTCTTCCCGGCGTGGACGGGCACGACGACTCGAGCCTTCGTTTTTGGGCTCGATCAGGATGAGGTGGCTGCCTCTTTGCCGGTCCTCGACAAACCCGGCTCGCTTCAGTGCCTTTACGATCTTCCGCGCGGTCAGAGACGGGAGGGTGGGCATGAATCAGGCGGGAACGGACACGGGGACCGTAACCCTTCCCTGAAACGAGCGCCGTTCCTCGGGTATCGCCTCCCCGTGCGCATTCAGGCTTTCCAGGTACAGCGCGACGGCCTCCTTGACGTTGGCCTCCGTCTCTTCGAGAGTCTCGCCTTGCGTGTGACAACCGGGGAGGGCGGGGACGAATGCTACGTAGCCGCCCTCCGGCGCTTGTTCGTAAAAGACCGAATAAGACAGACTCCTGACACCCCTGCGTTGCATCACCCTCAATTGTAGGCGGACCTAGTCACGCCGTCAAAGAAGTGGCCGCGCCGCGCTTGCGGGGCGAGAGTTGATCTCGCCCGCACACCGCCGCCCCGCCCTAAGCGTTCTGGCCGAAGAGCGTCGCGAGCAGATCTTGCGTCGTGGGCGAAGCCGTCGTCGAGCTGGCGCCCCTCGTCGAGCCCCGCGCGGGCCCTGTAAAGATTCGTAAAGCCCGCAGCCGGGGCCTTTGGGCTAGCGGATAATCGAGTCGTGGGGGCTCCCGATCGAATCTCGCGGCGCGAGTTGCTGTTTGGGGCCGCGGCGTTGTGTTCCGGCTCCCGGATTCTGCGGGCCTGGCAGAACCCTACCTCCACTCCCACCTACACCGCCGATGTCAAAGTCGTCAACGTGCTCGCCACGGTGCGCGACAAGAAGGGCGCCATCGTCCGCAAGCTCGAGCGCGACGACTTCGCGCTCGCAGAGGACGGCCGCCCGCAGGTGATTCGCTACTTTGCGCGAGAGACCGACCTTCCCCTCACGCTCGGCCTCCTGGTGGATACCAGCATGAGCCAGCGGCGGCTCATCGGCCAGGAGCGCACGGCCAGCGCCAAGTTTCTGGACCAGGTGCTGCGCGAGGACAAGGACAAGGCCTTTGTGATCCACTTCGACCATGAAGTGGAGCTATTGCAGGATCTGACCTCCTCCCGCCAGCGTCTGAAAGCGGCGCTCGACGAGCTCGAGGCGCCGCAACTGGAGCGGCGCCAGGAGGGCGGGTCCGGCGGCGGTGGCGGCGGGTCGCGTTCCGGCGGCGGGCACGGCGGGGGAACCGCCTTGTACGACGCCGTGCTGCTCGCCTCCGACGAGCTCATGAAGAAGCAGAGCGGGCGCAAGGCGGTGATCGTCCTTTCCGACGGCGTGGATCGAGGCAGCAAGGTGACCATCGAGAGCGCGATCGAATCCGCGCACCGCGCCGACACGCTGGTCTATTCGATTCTCTTTGCGGACGAGCAGCCGTTTGGCGGATTCGGCGGAGGCCCCGGCTGGGGCGGCCACCACGGCGGCGGCGGGCGGATGGGGCGCCCCGGTGGCAACCGTCCCGACGGCAAGAAGATTCTACAGCGGCTTTCGAAGGAGACCGGCGGCGGCTTTTTCGAGGTCTCCAAAAAGCAGCCGATCGATCAGACCTACGCGCAGATCGACGAAGAGCTCCGCAGCCAGTACAGCCTGGGCTTCACCTCGGATCGTCCCGACGCCGGCCCGGGCTATCGCCACATCACGCTCACCACTAAGGACAAGACCCTCACCGTCCAGGCGCGCGAAGGGTATTACGCGGGGTAGGCGCGCCGGCTCTTCGGCAGCGATCGGATAAAAACGCCGCAGCGGGACCCCGGCACAACCCGCATCGCCATTCCCCGCATTCGTCCAACTGGATTTGCCGCGGCCTCAATCGCCTACGAACCTCAGGCCCCTTGCCAACGCCCGCCTATGCGCTACCCTCGTCTCGATGGCATTCCGCGGCAAGCTCGAAATCCGCCCTGCCGGATGCAGGGCCCCTTAGTCCGGTAGCCGCACGCGAAATTCAAACAACAAAAAAGTGCCAGAAGGTCCTAAGCCCAAAAATGAACACCTCATTGCCATCGGATTTCATCACTTTCGGCAGGGCGCGCGGCAGTGGGGCAGGCATTTCCGCCTGCCAGCGACAGGCCGGACGCCTGTCCTACTCGCCCGCCCGCGCCAGCAGCCGGCCGACGCCCTCGCAAAAGACATCCGGCGGCGTAAGCAGGCTCACCACGAGGAACGCCTCGGTCTCGAAATCGTAGAAGAAACCCGGCTGCACCAGCACCCCATCCCGGTCCAGCAGCTCGAGCGTCCACTCCTCCTCGCTACGCGTCCGCGGCACTTCGAGCGTGGCGTACCAGCCGCCCTCGACTTCGAGCACCGTCAGCGCGGAACCCGCCACCGCGCCGCGCAGCCACTCCAGGTTCCGCCGCACCCGGGCCGCGATCTGGTCCCGCACCTTGCTCCCCGCTTCCATCAGCCGCGCCGCCCCGTATTGCGCCGGGGCCGCGGCCGAAAGATACGTATCGGCGATCAGCTCCAGCCGCGCCAACGCGCCAACGCGCTTTTCCGGGGGCCCCGCCGTCACGATCCAGCCCAGCTTCATCTGCGGCAGCCCGGCGATTTTCGAGAGCCCACTGAGGCAGAACGCCAACGCCCCGCTGACGCACGCCAGCGTGGTGACGCGATCGAGGTCCGGCGCGAAGACGTAATCCGAGAAAACCTCGTCCGAAACGATAGCCAACCCGCGCCCGGCGGCCAGCGCGACCAGGCGCTCGAGCTCGCCGGTTTTCAGGAACGAGCCGGTCGGGTTATTTGGGTTCACCACGACGATCACCCGGGAGCGCGGAGTCAGCGCGGCTTCGAGCGTCGTGAAATCGATACGCCAGCTTCCGTCATAAGCCAGCGGGTAATCGACGGTGCGCACGGATTCCAGGCGCGCCAGAAACTCGAAGAGCGGATAGGAGGGCCGCGGCACCAGCACCTCATCGCCAGGGTCCGCCAGCAGCTTGAACACGTAGCTGTAGGCCTCGCTGGTGCTGGCCGTGAGCACGATTCGGTCCGCCGCCACGCTCGCCCCGCGCGCGGCGTAGTAGGCGGCCACCGCGTCCCGTGCCTCTACGGCCCCTGACGCCGAGGGCTCGTAACGGAGCGAGCGCGCGTCGCCCAGCGCCTCCAGGATCTCTGCCGTGGGGTAGGAAAACCCGGCCTGCGTGGGGTTCGATTCGGTAAGATCGAGAATGCGGGCACCGGCGCGCCGCTTGGCTTCGAGAAGGACGGAGATGCGGTTCGGCCGCAGGTCCCAATTCAGGCGCGAGGAGAACATTCCAGGCCGGAGTATAGCATCGGCGGGACACTATACTCGCCTGCCGAACGGCAGCACCGAACCGCGACCGTAAGGGAGCGGATGCCGATGCGCCTACAATGGCTCTAGAACACCCCATGCACACCTCGCGAAATAAGGCCGTATTGTCCCTCTGCGTGTCCTTCCTGTTCCTTGGACAGATGCGCGCCCAGAACCTGGCGGCATTCGAGAAGCGCGTCACCGAGTTCACGCTCCCGAACGGCCTCGACTTCATCGTGCTCGAGCGGCACGAGGCTCCCGTGGTTTCGTTCCACACCTACGTGAACGCCGGCTCGGTCGACGACCCATGCGACAAGACCGGCCTGGCGCACATGTTCGAGCACATGGCGTTCAAGGGCACCGAAACCATCGGCTCGACGAACTACCCCGAAGAGAAGAAGGCGCTCGAGGCCGTCGAGCGCGCCTACGACCAGCTCGACTCCGAGCGCGCCAAGGGCGCCGCGGCCGATCCCGAGCGGCTGCGCGCCCGGGAGCAACGACTGCAAACCGTCATGGACCAGGCCGCAGGCTTCGTGGACGTCAACGCCTATCCGCGCACCATCGAGGAGAACGGCGGCGCCGGCCTCAATGCCGAAACCGGCGAGGATTCCACCAGCTTCTTCTACAGCCTGCCCTCGAACCGCATCGAGCTATGGTTCCTGCTCGAATCGCAGCGTTTCTTCGCGCCCGTGTTCCGCGAGTTCTACAAGGAGCGCGACGTGGTGCGCGAGGAGCGCCGCATGCGGGTCGAATCGAACCCCGAAGGAAAGCTCTCGGAGATGCTCCTCGCCACGGCGTTCGCGGCCCATCCCTATCGCCAGCCCACCGCCGGCTGGGCCAGCGACATCGAACACCTTCGCGTGGCCGATGCCCGCGCCTTCTTCGAGAAGTACTACGCCCCGGCCAACATCGTCATCGCCATCGCTGGCGACGTGGATCCGGCCGCGGCCAGGCGGCTGGCCGAGAAGCACTTCTCACGGCTTCCGGCCCGCCCGCTGCCCGCCCCGCAGGGCACGGTCGAACCGAAGCAAGAGGGCGAGAAGCGCGTCGCGGTCGAAACGCCCAGCCAGCCGTTCCTCGCTCTCGCCTGGAAGCGCCCCGACCAGCACGATAAGGACGACCCCGTCTTCGACGTCCTCGGTGAGATCCTCTCCAGCGACCGCACCGGCTTGCTCTACGAAGAACTGGTGCGCGACCGCAAGCTCGCGCTCTCCGCCACGGCCATTTCCACTTTCCCCGGAGGCAAGTATCCCAACCTGTTTCTGATCTGGGTGGCGCCATCCTTGGGCCACACAACCGAGGAGAACGAGAAGGCCGTCTACGGCATCCTCGATCGCCTGAAGGAGAAGGAGACGGACGCCCAGGCGCTGGCGCGCGTCAAGACCAAGCTGCGCGCCTCGCTCATCCGCCAACTCGATAACAACCTCGGAATGGCGGAGCAACTGACCTTCTATCGCGTCAATTACGGCGACTGGAGAAAAATGTTTACGGGCCTCGACGACATCGACAAGGTCACCGCCGCCGACGTCCGGCGGGTAGCCGGCGAGTACTTTGTGGAGAGCGGGCGCACGGTGGCCTTTACGGTGGCGCCGAAAGGAGGCGCGCAATGAGACGCCGGCTGGTCTTAGTTTTCCTGTTCGCCGCGGCGCTCCTGGCGCAGGCGCCGGCGGACCTGAAGTTTCCGCCGCTCGCGCCGCTGCGGATCCCGCGCGTCGAGATATACACGCTGGCCAACGGCATGCGCGTTTACCTGCTCGAGGACCATGAGCTGCCGCTGGTGAACGGTTTGGCCCTGGTGCGAACGGGAAACCTGTTCGACCCTCCCGATAAGGTCGGGCTGGCCACCCTGACCGGTATGGTCATGCGCACCGGCGGCACGAAAGCCCGCTCCGGCGATCAACTCGATGAGGACCTGGAGAACATCGCGGCCTCGGTCGAGAGCGCCATCGATGAAAGCTCCGGCGAGGTCAGCTTCTCCGCGCTCAGCGAGAACGCAGACAAGGTTCTGTCCGTGTTTCATGACGTGCTCACCGAACCCGCATTCCGCCAGGAGAGAATCGATCTCGCCCAGTCGCAGCTCCGCGACCAGATCGCCCGCCGCAACGACGATCCGGAAGCCATCGGAGGGCGCGAGTTCAACAACATCGTGTACGGCAAGGACACGCCCTACGGCTGGCAGATCGAGTACGCCACGCTGGCTCGCATCCACCGCGACGACCTGGTTGGGTTTTACCAGCGCTACTTCTTCCCGGCCAACATCCTGCTGGCGGTCTACGGCGATTTCTCCACGCCGGCGATGAAACGGAAACTCGAAGAACTGTTTGGCGGCTGGAACGACCGGCAGGCGCCCGTTCCGCCCTTTCCGGCGGTGCGGGAAGTGCCGCACCCAGGCGTCTTTCTGGCCGTGAAAGAGGATGTGAACCAGACGGTCTTCTCGGCAGGGCAGCTCGGCGGAATCCTGCGGGACAAGAACGACCCCGCGCTCGAGATCATGGCCGATATCCTGGGTGGCGGCTTTTCGAGCCGCCTGTTCAAACGCGTCCGCACCCAGCTCGGCTACGCCTACGGCATCGGCGCGGACTGGGCCGCAGGATACGACCATCCCGGCCTGTTCGAAATTACTGGGAGCACGAAATCCGGAACCACCACGGAGACCATCGAGGTGGTGCGCGAGGAGGTCGACCGCATCCGCGCATCCGAGGTTGCCAGCGAGGAATTGGAGACGGCGAAACAGACCAGCTTGAACAGTTTCGTGTTTCACTTCGATACGCCGGCGAAGACGCTGTCGCGCGTGTTGCGCTACCGCTACTACGGATACCCGGACGACTTCATCTTCCAGTACCGGCAGGCGCTGGAAGCGGTGACCAGAGCGGACGTTCTGCGGGTAGCCAGGCAGTACTTGCGCCCGGAGGCGTTCACGATCGTCGCGGTCGGCAACTCCCGGGACTTCGGTAAGCCACTCAGCGCATTAGGTTTGCCAGTCCAGCGGCTAGACTTGACCATCCCGCCGCCCGCGGGGCGCTGAAGGCGCCACATACCCTGAGAATAATTGCGGCCGGAATGCACCGATATACGTGCAAGGAAGTTGCCGGCAGCAAACGCGGGCCTACTTCGTGACGCTCAGAACCTGGCGCCGTGGCTCCCTGTTTGGGAGGATCGCAAAAGGAAAGATGCGACCGAACCCGGTCGGCCGGGAGGTTGCCGCCTGCTGGAACCGCATCCCGGCCCGCTTCACCAACGTCCGGCTGGATGCCTTCGTTGTGATGCCCGATCACCTGCACGGAATCCTGCTGGTGAACGATCGCGAACCGGGGGATTTGCCTTCGATCCTCGAGTCCTTCCAGTCGGCATCCACCAGTTGCGTCGACTTGGGCATCTGGAGCGGGAACGGCCGCAGGCATTTCATCCGCGACGCAGACGAGCTGAATCGCATCCGGCACTACATCAGAGACAACCCATCGCGCTGGCCGCAGGATCCGCGCGACTTGCCGGCCTTTGGGCGAGGCTGACGACACCCTCCGCCGCAATCTGCGATAAAGGAAGCATGAAGTCCGTACTCGTACTCCTCCTCCTGGCGGTGGCTGCTCAGGCCCAGACTGCGCAGGAACGCGGCAAGCGAATGATCCAGGAGACCCTCGACGCGGTGGGCGGTTCCAAGTTTCTGGAGACCGACAATATAGTCGCATCCGGCCGCGCCTACTCGTTCTATCACGAACGGCTTTCGGGGCTCACGGTCGCGACGATTTATACTCGCTACCTGCCGCCCTCCGTGCCGCCGATCCCCGGCGAGATTCTCGTCGATGAACGCGACGCGTTCGGCGAAAAGGAGCGTAACGGCGCGACCTTGTTGATTGGCGGCAAGGGTTACGAAATCACGTTCCGCGGCGCGCGCCCGCTCCCTGACGAGACCATCGCGCGTTACAGGGACACCGTGACGCACAACATCTTCTACATCCTCCGGGAGCGCCTCAACGAGCCGGGGATGATCTTCGAGGACCGCGGCTCGGACATCGTCGACAACCAGCCCGTGAGGATTCTGGACATCACGGATGCCGACAACCGGACAGTGACGGTATACCTCCATCACCTGACCCATCTGCCGGAGCGCCAGGTCCACTACCGGCGCGACCCGAAAACGAATGAGCGCAATGAAGAGGTGACGATCTTCGCCAAGTACCGGGACGTGGGAGGCGGCGTGATGTGGCCATACGACATCCAGCGCATGCGCAACGGCGACCGCATCTTCCAGATGTATTCCGACTCCGTGGAGATCGACAAGAGCCTGCCCGGCAGCCTGTTTGCGCTACCGCCCGGCGTGCCGATTCTGAAGCCGCTGTAGCCTCGCCCCGCGGACTCAGCTCGCCGCTTTGAGAGCGGTCGACGCCTGCCAGTCGCACCCGGCAGGCTTGGCAGGCGGCTGCTCGCAGGCTGAGGTCAGAATGCGCCGCACTTCCCTGGCGTCGAACGGCTGCGCCAGCATGTCATAGCATCCCAGGTTGAGCACTTCGGCCCAGAACCGGTCGTCCGCAAAGCGATGCGTTACGACCACGGCGGGACAGGTCCCCAGTTCCCACGTAACGCCCAGCACGTCTTTCCAGTCGCCATCCGGTAGATAGGCCTCGGTCAAGACGGCCCCATACGAACTCTGGCCGAGGTTCTCGCGCGCACCTTGCAGGCTGGAGACATGCTCGAACTCGATGGGATCGGGCTTGAGCATCTGTGACAGCATCCCCGCATCCTCGCAACGCGAGGAAACGAATAGCACTCGCAGGCAATCCATCGGAACCAGCCTCCCAACCGGCTGGTACCACACAGCGTACCCCCAAAGCGAGCAGCTGGCAATGAGTTTAATCTATTAGATTGAAAACAAACAGACGTTATTACCGGATAAGTACACCCGCTTTTGCACGATTTTAGCCCCTCACCGTCACTGCCCCTTTTCATGCTTCATCACGGCAATGTAGCCGAGGTTGCGGTAGAGCTGGCGGTAATCCAGGCCGCAGCCCACTACGAACCGGTCGGGAATCTCGAAGCAGCGGAACGAGACCGGAGTCTGGACAATCCGCCGGGAGGTGCGGTCGAGCAGCGTGCATACGGAAAGGGAGTTCGGCCCGCGCGCCGCCAGGCTCTGGAGCAGGTACCGCGCGGTGAAGCCGGTGTCCACGATATCTTCGACCAGCAGGACGTCTTCGCCCTCGATGCTGTCGTCCAGATCCTTGGCGATCCGCACCAGGCCGGGAGCCGCGGTCTTGCTGGAAAAACTCGAGATCGACAGGAAGTCTATCTTCACCGGGACGTCGATGTGTTTGGCCAGCGCGGTCAGAAAGAACACGGAGCCCTTGAGAACCCCGATCAGCTTCAGCTCGCCGCCGCGGTACTTGTCCGAGATTTCCGCGCCGACTTCGGCGATGCGCTGCTCCACCTGCTCCTCGGTGAAGAGAATGCGTTCGACCTCGGGGGCTGCCGGTCTCATTTGGGCACCGTCTCAGGCTGCGGCTCCGGGCCGCGCTCCGCCAGCCCGTACTTGAAGATCAGATTCTCGAAATCTTTCTGGTAAAAAACCTGGATATTCACGTTGGGATAAATGGCGCGCAGCAACTTGACCTTGTGGTTCTTCTTGGTGACCAGCGACTGCTTCATGGTGGTGAGCTCGACATACAGATCGAATTCGGGCAGGTAGAAATCCGGCGTGAACGCTTCGAGCACCCGCCCGTCCTTGTCCCACTGAATGGGGAAACTGCGCGGCTCGTACTCCCAGTCGACACGGTAGAAATCGAGCAGGTTGGCAAAGACCTCTTCGCTCGGGTGTACGAAGCACTTGCTCTTGATGCTGACGCGCCCCGGCGGCTGGATACCGTACTTGGCGAGCTTGAGACGCACCTGGAACTGGAGATGCGCCTCGGCGGCGGGCGACAGCAGCCCTATATCGGCCAGCCCGCGCTGGCCGGCCGCGCTTCGAATCAGCTCCGCGACGCCCTCCGGCTCGAGCAACTCGGTGTTCAGCACAAGATCGAACAGGTGCGGCGGAGCCGAAGACCGTCCGAACCTCCTCATGCGCCCGGCTTTCCGCTCGCTTTCGAGCCGGCGTAGCAGGGCGCGCGCAGCCTTGCGGTCGAGGCGATGGTCGAGCATCAGGGTCCCGACACGGCGCGATTCGGGCGCCACTACGTACACTCTGAGGAGCCCGGGGAAATCGCGGAAAAGCAACTCGGCGCCTTCCGCCGCCAGCACCAGGTGGTGCTCGCACGCCAGGCGCGCCACCACGGAAATCGCCGCGGGCGCGAACGCCTTGTCCGGAACGGCGGCCTCGCCGCCGAACTCCTGCGCAAAAATCGCGTCCAAACGCGAGTCGGTCACCAGCTCGAACTGTAGGAGTTGGGCCGCCGAACGCGCCACTTCTTCCTGGCGGCTGGCCGGCTGCCCGGAGATGGTGATCAGCGCCATTCGACGCCCCGCCGGCGCGCGTGGTCGGAAAGCATTTCCTTCGACATGATAACGCACGCGCCGGGCGAGGTTGTAACGCGCGCGCCGAGGTCGTACCCGCGAGCCAGCTAGCCGAGCGTGCGGGCCAAGCGCACCCAGGACCTGGAGGAGGGCTTCGGAGGAGCTGTGCCGGGCTGCTCCGGCGGCTCCGCACCCGTCAGCCGGTAGTAATAGTGGACCAATTCGTTTTCGTCGTATTCGATGGCCCGCGCATACTGGCGGATGTAGCTCACCGTGTAAATACCACCCGGCAGCTTGTCGAAAACACCCTCTTCGATCGCACGGAGGTACGAGACAGCAATCTTCGTGGACTCAGCGATCTCCTTGAGCGAGACGCCGCTTTTTTGCCGGGCGATCACCAGGTCCGGCAGAACGCCGTTTGGAACATCCATCTGCCAAATTGTCGTAGCATTTGGGGTGCCAATGCAAGTAAAAAAGGCTCAACGCACGGAGTGGGGGGCGCGAGTCGCCCCCGAATGAGGGGTACGATAGGTGCAGGTATGGGCGTCTACAACTTCAGCGCCGTCCGGAGCGACGGCGCGCAACAAAGCCTGGCGGACTACCGCGGCAAGGTCCTCTTGATCGTGAACACCGCCAGCAAGTGCGGGTTCACTCCGCAGTACGAGGGGCTCCAGGAGCTGTACACCAAGTTCAAGGAGAGCGGTCTCGAAATCCTGGCTTTCCCGTGCGACCAGTTCGCGCACCAGGAGCCTGGCTCGAACGCGGAGATCCAGACTTTCTGTCAAACCCGCTTCGGGGTCGCGTTTCCGGTCTTTCGGAAGATCGCGGTCAACGGCGAGAACGCAGATCCGCTGTTCCAGCACCTCAAGGATCGCGCGCCCGGCTGGCTGGGCAAATCCATCAAGTGGAACTTCACGAAGTTCCTGGTGGACAGGCAGGGGAGCGTCGTGAAGCGCTTCGCGCCCCGCACGACTCCGGCGAAGATCGAGCCCTGGCTGCGAAAGCTGCTATGACGCCGGCAGCGCCTGCGCCTTGCGAGCCCGGACGTAAAGGACCCGCAGCGCGGCCAGCACAGGCACGGAGAGGAACATGCCCGGGATTCCCGCCAGTTCCTCGCCTGCCAGCGCTCCAAAGATAACCAGCAGCGGATGCAGCTCGGTCCCCGAGGACATCAGGTGGGGGCTCAGTCCGTAGTCGTTGAGGAAGCGGTAGGCGATCAGAAACACCAGGATCACGAGCATGTGGCCGGCGCCGGAGAGCGCGGCGGCCAGAAGAATGATCGCCGCCGCCGTCAGAGGCCCAACCAGCGGGATGAACTCGAGCAGTGCGGCAATGCTGGCGAGCAGGATGGGGTACGGCAGGCCGGCGATGGCGAAGAAGATGCTGTAAAGCGTGAGCGTGGCCAGTGAGATGATCACGAGCGCGCGCATGAATTGCCCCAGCAGGACGTTCAGGTCGGAGAGGATGTCTTCCCACATGGCGCGCCGCCTCCCGGTTGTGAGCGCAAGCGCCTGGTCCGTGAGCTTCCGCCCGTCCTTGAGGAAGAAGAAACTGAGGATGGGAATCAGCACCACAAAGACGGCGTTGCTCAGCACGGCCACCACGCGCCAGCCGAGCCTTTGGATGACGGGCAGGGCGTCGGACCCAAAAGTCGGCGCGTGCTGGTCGATCTGGGTCAGCACGTAGTGCTTCACGGGTTGGAGCCAGACCGGGTTGGGCGACGCGAGCTTCTCCTTCAACGCGCCCACGAACGTCGGGAATCCGGCGGCCAGATTGGAAGCCTCCTCGGCCGCTTTGTTTCCAATCAAAATACTGCCCGCGACGAGCAAACCGACCAGCAGGACGTAGACGGCGGCGAGCGAGTAAGTGCGGGATCGGCCCCTGGCGACGAAGCGGTTCACCAGGTTCACCAGCGGCGATAGCAGGTACGCGAACAGGATCGCCAGGACAAACACCAGAAGCACCCGGCGGAGGAAATAGACGATGGACAACAAGAGGGCGACCAGGAACACCGACCAGGCGGCGCGCGCGGCGCGGCTGTCGAATCCGAGCATGTCTGTATGGTACGAAAACCCGCCATCGGCCGTCAGCCGTCGGCGCTTGCGACTCACGGCGGGGCACGACATGTTTGTAGACGCCAAAGGGAAGTCCGGCACCGAACCGCGCGCGTAAGCGAGCGGGTATCTCCGGCTGGGCGGGAATCCGCTCCCTCACGGTCGCGGTTCGGTGCTGAGTACCCGATACGCTCGGATGGCTGGATCTCTGATGCCTATACTGCGCGCCGGGCAGCGCGAAGTGGCTATAATCAGAACGTCTGCGTGGATTCTGTGGACGATCAGCCGGAAAGCCCGTTCGAGAACATCGAGAGCGCCCTGCAGTTTGTCGAGCTTCTGTGCGACGCCATCGAGGAGACCCGGCGGGAGATCGAGCAAGCCAGCGCCGAGCCTCAGTCGGACCGGCGCCAGCAGGCGCTGCAACTGGTTTCCTACAACCTGGCCAAGCTGGCGCTGCATATGGGCACCAGCCGGCGCATCTTGAACGACCTCAGAACCTTGCGGCGGCTCTTCCTCCAGGAACGAGGCGCGAAGGACGATGAGGAGCAGGCCGAGGAGCCCGAAGCGGCGGGATCGGCCGGCGAACTGGCCGATTCGGCCGACGGCGCGGGCTTCACCGACTAGCGCGTGTCGTACTTTCTGGCGTGCGAGCGTTACCTGAGGGGGGCGGACTTCGCCTTATGTTGAAGAAAGAAGCGTTCATGAAGGTTTCCTTGTGTCTGTTCAGCTTTGGACTGCTGGCGGTGGGTTGTTTCGCGCAACCGGCGCCCCCAGTGGGCGGCCAGGCGGGGGAAATCACCCGCTTGATCGGCGAGGTGACCGCGGTGAACGCCGCCGCCCATGAGATCACGCTCAAGACGGTCTCGGGAGCCGCCACGGTGAAACTGACCGACAGGACGCGCTACTTGCGCGTGCCGCCGGGCGAGACGGATCTGAAGAAGGCCGTTCCGATCGCCTTGGAGAACATCGGAGTTGGAGATCGCCTGCGGGCCCGCGGGCGAATGTCGGAAGACAAGAGCTCGCTCGTGGTGCTGGAAGTTCTCGTGATGACTCGCGCCGATCTGGTGCGCAAGGCTACCGCGGACCGCGAGGAGTGGCAGAAGAGAGGCACGGCCGGCACGGTGACGGCCACCAATCCGGCGGCGCGCGAGATCACGATCTCGGTGGGGGCCCGGGAAACGGCGCGATTGGTCACGGTCGAGGCGCCCGCGGGCGTCCCCTTACGGCGCTACGCGCCGGACTCCGTGCGGTTCGCCGACGCGCAGCCGAGTTCCTTCGAAGCCCTCAACGTCGGCGATCGCCTGCGCGTGCTGGGCGACCGCAGCGCCGACGGGAGCCGCATCAAGGCGGAAGAGATCGTCTTCGGAGCGTTCCGAAACATCGCCGGGTTGGTCAAGACAGTGGACGCGGAGACGGGCGAGATTCACGTCACCGACCTCGAGACGAAGAAGCCTGTGCTGGTGCGCGTGAATGCGGATTCGATGCTGCGCCGCATGCCGGAGGGCATGGCGATGATGATCGCGCGGAGGCGGCAGGCGGCGGCGAACGGCGGTGCACCGCCTCCGGCGCAGGGCCAGCCCGGACAGGGCGGACCGGGAAGCGGCGGGCCGCGCGGCCCACGCGGCGGGATGGACTTCCAGCAAGTGCTCGAGAGAATGCCGGCGCTGACGCTCGCGGAACTGAAGCCCGGCGACGCCCTCATCATTTCCAGCACCAAGGGCGCCGATTCTTCCGAGGCCACGGCGATCGTGGTGGTGGCGGGAGTCGAATCGTTGCTGGCCAGCGCTGCGGGCGGCCCTGGAATGGGCGGAATCGGCAGCGCGTTGAACTTCGAGATCGGCCCGCAGTGAAGACGACAGGCCGGAGGCCTGTCCCACGTGAGAAGCGAGGAACTGGATAGAACATGCTGAAGTCTTGCTGTATGGTGCTGGTGGCCGTGCTGGCTGTGGCCGCGCAGGCGCAACAGAACGGCGGAACGCTGAAGGGTACGGTGACGGACAGCAGCGGTGCAGTGATCCCGGGAGTGAAGGTCTCGCTGACTGCCCCAGGGGTCGAGCGGACCGCCACGACGGACCAGGCAGGGTCGTACACCCTGCTGGGCCTGGCCCCGGCCACGTACACGGTGCGGGCCGCGGCGGCAGGGTTCGGATCGTTTCGCGGCGCCGCGGAGGTCGCCGCGGGGCAAGTGGCAACGCTGGATATCAGACTTCAAGTCGCGCTCGAAAAGCAGGAGGTCACGGTGCAGGCCGAGGGCGCGCCCACGGTGAGCACGGAAGCCTCCAACAACGCCGGCGCGCTGGTGCTGCGCGGCGACGACCTGGACGCGCTGCCGGACGATCCCGACGATCTGCAAGACGACTTGCAGGCTCTGGCCGGACCCTCCGCGGGCCCCAGCGGCGGCGAGATCTACGTGGACGGCTTCAGCAACGCGCGGCTCCCTCCCAAGGCTTCCATCCGCGAAATCCGCATCAACCAGAATCCGTTCTCTTCGGAGTACGACAAGCTGGGGTACGGCCGCATCGAGATCCTCACCAAACCCGGAACGGATACCTTTCACGGCCAGCTCATGTTCAACGACAGCGACGAGGTCTTCAACGCGCGCAACCCGTATGCGGACAACAAGCCCGATTTCCAGTCCCAGCAATTCGGCGGCAACGTGACCGGGCCGCTCAGCAAGCGCGCTTCGTTCTTCCTGGATTTCGAGCGGCGGGACATCACCGACAACGCCGGGATCGACGCGGTCGATTACACGCTGCTCAGCCCGAGTAATCTCGACAACCCGCCGAAGATCTCGACCGCGGTCGTGACGCCGACCGAGCGTACGACGCTGAGCCCGCGCCTGGACTACCAGTTGACCTCGAAGCAGACCATCGTGGCGCGGTACAGCTACACGCGATTCAGCCAGACGGACGCGGGTCTCGGCAACCCCGCCTATTACCCGGATCAGGCCTACCCCTCGCTGACCACCGACCAAACGGTCCAGCTCACCGACACCATCGTGGTGAGTCCGCGCACGGTGAACGAAACGCGCTTCCAGTTCGCGCGCGACACGTTGGATTTGAACGGCAACGACAGCACGTATACTATCTCCGCGCCGGAGTTTGTTTACGGCGGGGCCCCGGTGGGCCACTCCACGCAGGACGAGAAGCACTATGAGCTGCAGAACTTCACCACCATGGCGGTGGGGGCGCACGGTTTGAAGTTCGGCCTGCGGGTGCGGGGCTTGACCCTCGACAACTCCACGCTCAGCAACGAGGCGGGGACATTCGTGTTCGACTCTTTGGGGAATTACCTGGCCGGCCAGCCGTCGCAGTTCCTGATCTCGGCCGGAACGCCGTTAGCGAGCATCTCGCGCGTGGACGTGGCGCCGTTTTTCCAGGACGACTGGCGCATGCGGCCGAACCTGACCGTCAGCCTGGGACTCCGGTATGAGACCCAGACCAACATCCACGACTGGCACGACGTCGCGCCGCGTCTCGGATTCGCCTGGGCGCCCGGCGGCAACTCGAAGGGGAACGGGAAGACGGTGATCCGCGGCGGATTCGGAATCTTCTACGACCGCTTCGACGAAGGTCTCACGCTCAGTGAGGAGCGCTTCAACGGAGTCAACCAGCAGTCGTACGTGGTCATGAACCCGACGTTCTATCCCAACATTCCGCCGCTCTCCTCCCTGGCGCAGTACGAGCAGGCGACGATCCTCCAGGTTCAGCCGGGCCTGCGCGCTCCGCGCACCATGCAGGGGGCGCTGGGGGTGGAGCGCCAGTTGCCGTGGAATACGACGGTGGCCAGCATGTTCACGTACTCCAAAGGGGAGCACCTGTTGCGTACGGTGAACATCAATGCGCCGGAGCCAGGGAGCGAACCCGGGAACCTCATCTACCCGAACGGCACGAACGAAGTTATCGACCAGTATCAGGCCAACGGCGCGTACCGGCAGGAGCAGTGGATCACCAACGTCAACAGCCGTCTCAACAAGAACATCTCATTCTTCGCGTTCTACGTGCTGAGCAAAGCCGTGAGCGACACGGACGGCGTCGGAACCTTCCCGGCCAACACGTACGATCTCTCCGAAGAGTGGGGGCGCTCCTCGCTGGATGTGCGGCACCGCTTCGTGCTGGGCGGATCGGTCATGACGCGCTGGGGCGTGCGGCTGAGTCCCTTTATCGTTGCGCGCTCCGGCGCGCCGTTCAACATCACCACCGGCACGGACCTGAACGGCGATACGATCTTCACCGACCGGCCGGCCTTTGCCACTCCCGGCGAAACCGGGCCGAACGTGAAGGCGACGCCGTGGGGCACGTTCTATCTGGATCCCGCTCCGGGGACTCCGGTGATTCCGCGGAACTACGGGCAGAGCCCGGGGTACTTAGGCATCAATCTGCGCCTGAGCAAGGTATTCGGGTTCGGCGAAGCGCGCTCAGCGCCAAGCACGCCGGCATCCGGCGGTGGTCCGGGCGGCCCGCGCGGAGGCGGCGGCCCGATGGGGATGGGCGGCCGTGGCGGCGGCATGCGGGGAGTGTTTTCGGATGCGCTGACAGACCACCGTTTTAACCTGACCTTCAGCGTATCCGCGCGCAACCTGCTGAACACCACCAATCCGGGACCGGTTGTCGGGAATCTCAGCTCTGCGTTCTTCGGGCAATCGCTCGTCATGGCCAATCCGTTCGGCGCGGGCGTCACGGCCGGCTCGGCCAGCGCAGCCGACAACCGTCGCGTCGAGATGGGGCTGCGGTTCAACTTCTAGGCGGCGCCGCCACGAGCCAGGCGGCGCGGCCTTAGACTGGTAGCACATGCCCGGAACGTTGTATCTTGTGGCCACGCCGATCGGGAACCTGGAAGACATCACGCTGCGCGCGCTGCGCATCCTGCGGGAAGCCGGCCTGGTGGCGTGCGAGGACACGCGGCAGACGCGCAAACTGCTCGATCACTACGGTATTCACAAGCCCACGGTGAGTTACCACGAGCACAACGAGGCTGTGCGCGCGCCGGAGCTGATCGAGACGCTCGCCTCCGGTGTGAGCGTGGCGCTGGTTTCCGACGCGGGCACACCGCTGGTTTCCGATCCGGGCTACCGGCTGGTGACGCACGCCATCGCGAAGGGAATCCGCGTCGAGTCGCTGCCCGGACCGTCGGCGGCGCTGGCTGCGCTGGCCGCCTCCGGGCTGCCCACCGACGAGTTCCACTTCGGCGGCTTTCTGCCGCCCCGCTCCGCGCAGCGCCGCAAGACGCTCCAGAGGCTGAAGGACGAGCCTGCGACGCTGGTCTTCTACGAAGCTCCGCACCGGCTGCTCGACACGCTGGCCGATATCGAAGAAGTGCTGGGGCCGCGGCCCGTCGTGGTGGCGCGCGAGCTGACGAAACTCCACGAGGAATTCCTGCGCGGCACGGCGGCGGAGCTGCGGCGCGCGCACATCACGCTCAAAGGGGAATTCACGCTGCTGATCGCCAAAGCGGAACGCCAGGCGGCGCTCGACGAGACGGCGGTTCCGGACGCCGTCGAAGCGCACGTGCGCGCCGGCATGAGCCGCATGGACGCCATGAAGGCCGTCGCCCGCGAGCGCGGTCTCTCGAAGCGCGACGTGTACGCCGCCTATACAAACCCCACTAATTGAAACGCACTATAGGTGCTTCGAAATCGGGCACGTTATAATCTTTCGGAGTGGTTAGTCCCAAGGTCCGCTTCCTATCTGCCGGCGTCCGCGTAGTTACTGTCTCCCTGCTGGCAGCCTGTGCGATGGCCGGCGCCGGCGCTCCGTTCGTGTACACGGAGGCGGCGCGCTACGACCCCAAGGGCGGCGAGCGGTTCCCGGCCGGCGCCCGCCTCATCCTCGTCGAAGGCGGAGCGGCACGCGCACTGATCCCCGGATTCGCGGCGTCGGCGGACGCTGCGGTATCCTTCGATGGGGCAAGGGTGCTGTTCGCGGGCAAACAGAAAACGGGAGGGCCGTGGCAGATTTGGGAAGCCGCCATCGCGGGCGGCGCGCCGCGGCGCGTAACTTCGGGCGGCGAGGATTGCATCCGGCCGTTCTACCTGCCGGCTGACAACCTGGTTTATGCGCGGCGAACGCCGGCCGGCTTCGAGATCGAACTGGCGCCGCTCGCGGGCGGCACGCCGCTGCGCCTGACTTACGGCTATGGAGACCATCTCCCGTCGGACGTTCTACTCGACGGGCGGGTGCTGTTCGACGGTCCTCACGGGGCGGGCACGCGCGAGGTGTACACCGTCTACGCGGATGGCAGCGGCGTCGAGAGTGTGCGCTGCGACCACGGCGCCGACCGGCACTCCGGCCGGCAAGTCTCTTCGGGCGACATTGTGCTCGTGAGCGGCTCGCATCTGGCCCGGTTCACGTCGTCGCGCGCCGTCGAGCTTCCGCTGGCGCTTCCGAAGGGGGAATACGCAGGACCGGTCGCGGAGCTTGCGCCCGGCGAACTGCTGGTCTCCTGGCGCGCGGTTGCGGACGCGCCGTTCACACTTCGCCGCGTGAAGGTCGGCGAGACGCAGTTTGCGCCCCAGAAGGGCGACAACCCCAATGCGCTCGATCCGGTCATCGTGCGCGCTCACGCGGTCCCCAAGCGCCACCCGTCGGGCCTCGGGGACCGCGTCGGCGGGAACCTCCTGTGCCTGAACGTCGCCACATCGCGCGAGGGCGGGATCCCGGAAGGCGTGGTCCGGGCGGTGCGCGTGTGGGCCCAGGATGACGCCGGTGCGGCCGTGGCGATGGGTCAGGCGCCCGTCGAGAAGGACGGTTCGTTCTTCGTGCAGGTGCCGAGCGAGCGGCCGATCCGCTTCGAGTTGCTGGACGGCAATTCGAAAACGGTGCGGGCCGCGCAGGGCTGGTTCTGGGTGCGCCGCGGCGAGCAGCGTGTCTGCGTGGGCTGCCACGCCGGGCCCGAGCGCGCACCCGACAATGCCGTGCCGGCCGTGCTACTGCGCACGACCGATCCGGTCAAAATGACTTTCCCCGTTCCCGGAGGTGGCCGATGAAGTACTGGAAACTGCTTTTGCCGATTCCGTTCCTGGCGCTGCTGGTCGCCCAGCAGGCGCGCGCTCCCATCCGTTTCGAGGACGTGACCGAAAAGGCGGGCGTCCAGTTCACGCACAGCTTCGGCGCCGAAAAACTGGGGTCGCTGCTTGAAAGCACGGGCGGCGGCGCGGTGTGGTTCGACTATAACAACGACGGCCTGCTGGACCTCTATGTCGTAAGCGGCATTCCGCTCGAAAAGGGAATGCACCCCTATCCTCTGCGCAAGCCGCCCGCCACGCCGCCGCACAACCACCTGTTCCGCAACGACGGCAACGGCCACTTCACCGACGTAACCGAGCAGGCGGGCGTAGCCGCCAACGTCTTCAGCATGGGGGCCATCGCCGCCGACTACGACAACGACGGCTGGCAGGATCTGTTCGTCAGCGCCTACGGCCGCGTGATTCTCTATCACAACAATCACGACGGCACGTTCACCGATGTTACCGAGAAGGCCGGGCTGAAGGTTCCCGGCTGGTCCATCGGCTCCGTGTTTCTGGATTACGACCGCGACGGCTGCCTGGACCTGTTTGTCGGCAGGTATGTCAAGTTCGATCCCACTTACCGCGCTTACTACGCGGCCGATAACTACCCCGGACCGCTCGATTACGAGCCGGAATCGAATATGCTGTTCCACAATAACTGCGACGGCACGTTCACCGACGTCAGCGAGAAATCCGGCATAGCCCAGTTCAAGAGCCGCGCCATGGGCGTGACGGCGGGCGATTTCGACCGGGACGGCTGGCCCGATATCTACGTCGCCAACGACAAGACCGAGAACTTCCTGTTCCACAACCAGAAGGACGGCACCTTCAAGGAGATCGCCGTCTCCGCCGGAGTCGCTTACGGACAGAGCGGCGAGAACACTTCGGCCATGGGCCCGGTCTTTCTGGACTTCGATCACGACGGCAAGACCGACCTTTGGGTTTCCGACTCGAAATACAACCGCATGATGAGGAACGTCGGAAACCTCAAGTTCCAGGACGTGACCGAGAAGTCCGGCATTTCGCAGGCCGCGGCGCAATACACGAGTTGGGGTACGGGCGCTTACGATTTCGATAACGACGGCTGGGAAGATCTCTTCATCGCCCACGGCGGCCTGATTCACATGGTCCCCATGGAGCACAGCGTCTTCCGCAACCTCGGTGGCTTCAAGTTCGAAGACGTTTCCTCTACCGCCGGCGCCTACGTCGAAAAGACCAAGACCGTGGCGCGCGGGGCGGCGTTCGGCGACTTCGAGAACAACGGAAAAATCGGCGTCTACATCGTGAACCTGGGCGCGCCGGCCGTTCTGCTCCGCAACGTAACCACGAATTCGAATCACTGGATCGCGTTCAAACTGGTGGGGGCGGGGCGCGGGAAGAGCAACCGCGACGGCATCGGCGCACAGATCGAGGTCTTCGCCGGCGGCCTCCATCAGCAGCGCGAGCGCGTAGGCTCGTCGGGCTATCTTTCGGGCGACGATCCGCGCGTGCACTTTGGCCTGGGCGCGGCTTCCAAGGTGGACAAAGTGGTGGTCACGTGGCCTAGCGGCACGCCGCAGGTGCTCGAGAACGTCGCGGCTGATCGGTTCGTGACCATCGAGGAGAAGTAACCATGCGGAGCGGGATCCTGCTCGCCGCGGCGCTGGCCGCCGCCACCTGCGGGGCCCAGCCCAAGCTGCGCTACCCGTCGCCGGTCGAGATGGCGATCTCCTCCGACGGCGGCACCCTGTATGTGGTGTGCGAAGGCACGGACGAGTTGGCGGTAGTCGATGCGCGGTCCGGCAGCGTAACGCGCCGCATTGCGGTGGGCCGGGTGCCGAAAGGGATCGCGCTCGCGCCGGACGGACGGCGCGCCTACGTCGTGAACTCCTGGAGCGACGACGTCTCCGAGATCGACCTGGCATCGTTCAAGGTGGTGCGCACGCTGCACGCGGGTTTCGAGCCGACCTCGGCGATCACGGACCGCCGTGGCGCGTTCCTCTACACGGCCAACCGCATCAGCAACGACGTTTCGGTGATCGACCTGAAGAGCGGCGCCGAGATCAAGCGGCTGCTGGCGGGCCGCGGGGCGAGTTACCTGGCGCTCTCGCCCGACGGCACGCGGATTTACTCGACGCATATTTACCCGAACTCAGGCAAGTTCCGCACGCCGTCGCAGTCCGAAATCACGGTTATCGACACGGCCCGGCAGATGGTGGTGGACCGTTACGGTCTCGACAAGGCCGCGGGAATTTTCCACGTAGCGCTGTCGCGCGACGGCAGGCTGGGCGTCGTGGCGCAGTTGCGGCCGAAGAACCTGGTGCCGCTCGCGCACGTCGAGCACGGCTGGGTGATGGGCAATACGATCTCGGTTTTCGGCGCCGACGCCGGCGAGCTCATCCAGCTTCCGATCGACGAGCTGGAGCGCTATTTCACTCCGCCGTTCGCCGTCGCCATCGCGCCGGACAAGAGCGCCGTCTATATCTCGACGACCGGCTCGGACAGCGTGACGGTGATCGATGTCGGGCGGTTGCTGAAGTTCATCCGGTCGCTGACGCCCGCGCAGCGGAAGACCGTGGCGAACGACCTCTCGGCCTCCGCCAATTACGTGGAGAGCCGCATTCCCGTGGGCCTGGCGCCCAAAGGCCTGGCGCTCTCGCCCGATGGCAGCCGGCTCTACGTGGCCACCCGCAACGACGACACCATCTCCGTGGTGGATACCGCCGCGCGCAAAGTGGTGCGCACCATCGCGCTCGGCGGGCCCGGAACGCTTACGCCGGAGCGGCGCGGCGAGCGCTTGTTCTTCAGCGCACGCTTCGCTTTCCAGGGTCATTTTGGATGCGCGAACTGCCACCTGGAAGCGACTTTCGACGGCGTGTCCTGGGACCTCGAACCGGACGGCTTCGGCAAAGATATCGTGGACAACCGCCTGCTCGAAGATATCAAGGACACGGCCCCGTATAAGTGGAACGGCGGCAATCCCGATCTCGAGACCGAGTGCGGCCCGCGCACGGAGAAGTTCTTCTACCGCTCGCAGAGTTACTCGCGCGATGAGCTGGAGGACCTGGTGGCGTTCATCAAAGCGCTCCCGCTGCGGCCCAACCGCTATCGCCTGCCCAATGGCGAACTGACGCCGGCGCAGGAGCGCGGCAAGGCGATCTTCGAGCGTACGCGCGCCAAGAACGGCCGGCCGATTCCCGAGAGCAACCAGTGCGCCGTGTGCCACTCCGGCCCGCACTACACCAACCAGCAGCTTGCCGACGTTGGCAGCGGCAAGTGGACCGACCGCTCGCCTCTGTTCGACGTCCCGCAGTTGAGTAACATCGCCCTCACCGCGCCCTACCTGCACGACGGCTCGGCTAAGTCGCTCGAAGAGATCTGGACGGTTTTCAACCCCAAAGATACTCACGGGCTGACCAACGACCTGCAGAAGGACGAACTGAATGATCTGATCGAGTATCTGAAGACGCTCTAACGGGCTGCTGAAAAGGACCCTGGGCAAGCTGAAGCATGCCCCACGTGCGGCTGCAAGTCATTGGTTTGCCATGTGGGATAAGCTTCAGCTTGTCCTCTCCCAGCCCCTGAGGAGACTTTTTCAGCGGGCTCCTAAACCGAAGTTACCGAGTTTACGGGTTTGACATCGGTTTGTTCCCCTTCCTGTTTGACCTAGTCGAAACCATGTAACGCGTTTTCCTTATTGACGTAACGGCCTTCGGGGGGATAATCGATAGTAAAGCTCGCAGAAGCGAGCGTTTGTATAGGGGCTGTCTCGCAAAAGACTGTTATGAATCCGCAGAGTGTAAGTGTGCCTGGGGCCCCCGGACGAAGCGATCCGGCCACTCTGAGAACCGTGGAGGTTTCAACTATGAAAGCACTGAGTTTTCTCATCCTATTCTTCGTGTGCCTGAGTGCACGGGCACAAGATCCAACCGGGACTCTCGAGGGGCAAATCCTCGATCCATCGGATGCGGCCGTGACGCAGGCGATCGTGGGCGCGCGAAATGCCCAGACGGGCTTTGCCGCAACGCAGCATTCCGGAATGGACGGCTCCTTTCACTTCTCCTCTCTGCCCGTGGGCGACTACGATCTCCATGTCTCGGCGAAGGGCTTTGCGGCCTTCAGCGCTTCGCCGATCCGGATCGACATCAACCGCACGGTGCGAGTCCCCGTCAAACTGGAAGTGGAGGGCGGCCGGAGCGAAGTGACAGTGACGGCTACTGCCGCGACCGTCGATGTCAGCTCCACCCTCGGGAACGTCGTATCCGCGCGGGAAGCGACGGACATGCCCCTGAACGGACGCGACCTGACGCAACTCGGGCTGTTGCAGCCGGGAGTCGCTCCCATGACCGCCGGCCTTGCCGAGGCGGGCGGCATCGCGCGCAGCGGCCAGGCGTACGCGGTGAATGGGCAGCGGCCGGAGTCGAACAACTACCTGCTCGACGGCGCCAGCAACGTGGACAGCGTGAATGGCGGATACGCTCTGCGCACGCCCGTGGACGCCGTGAGCGAGTTCCGCATTCTTACTTTGAACGCGCCCGCCGAGTATGGCGAAACCAGCGGCGCGACAACGTCGATGGTAACCAAGTCGGGGAGCAACCTTCTTCATGGCGACGTCTACGAGTTCCTCCGGAACAACGCCATGGACACGCGCAACTTCTTCGCCGCCGAGACGGAACCGCTGCACCGCAATCAGTACGGCGCCACACTGGGCGGCCCCATCCGCAAGGACAAGGACTTCTTCTTCGTCTACTACGAGGGCCAGCGCGATTCCGAAGGCAAAACGCAGGCCGCGATCGTGCCCACCGCCGCGGAGCGGAACGGCGATTTCTCCGGACTCGTCGATCCCTCCACCGGACAGCCGGCGCCGCTCATCAACGAGTTCACCGGCCAGCCGTTCCCGGGAAACCGTATCCCGACAAACATGCAGAGCCCGATCGCTCTACAGGCGGAGAATCTATATCCGCTGCCCAACATCGGCACGAACGTATTTGAATCCACCCAGCTCGGCTCGACGAATTACGATCAGGGCGGTTTCCGCCTCGATCACTACTTTAGCGACAGCGACCAGTTCTTTGCGCGGTACTCAACGTCGTCTCTGAACCAGTTCGATCCGCTGCCCATCGCCGGCGCGGGCGTGCCCGGTTTTCCGGTTACCGACGACATCGTCACCAACTCCGCCACGGTCTCCTGGGTTCACCTGATTTCGCCGCAAACCGTCCAGACCGCGCGCGCGGCTTTCTTCCGGAATGAGTTCCTGGCTGGACAGGCGACAAATCACACGCCGGGCAGCAGCCTCGGGTTTCAATATCAGCCCACCCTCGGCTTGAACCAGGGCGTTCCGTATCTCATCGTGAGCGGCTACGCATCGCTGGGGAATCCGATTACCGGTCCACAGAACACCTATCAGAACGACTTCCAGGGATCTTACTCGCTGGCCATGACCCGCGGCCGGCACAGCCTCAAGTTCGGCGCCGACCTCACTCGCGAGCAGATCAATGTCCTATTCGGAATCGCCACCAACGGCTTTTTCGTGTTTGCGCCCTTCCCCGCAAGCGATTCCTTCGCCAGTTTCCTGCTAGGACAATCGGTGCAGTTCTTCCAGGGCGGCGGCCAGTTCGACCGGGGGCTGCGTAAGTGGATCGCGGCCGGTTATGCGCAGGACGAGTACCGCGTCAGTCCGCGCCTGACTCTCAACCTGGGTCTGCGATACGAGGTGAACACGCCCTACGTCGACATTCGAAACCGCATGAACGCGTGGGCGCCGGGCCAGCAATCGACGGTCTATCCGAACGCGCCGGCAGGGCTGCTGTTCCCGGGCGATCCTGGCGTTCCGGCGGGGATCGCCCCGGTCGACTATAAGGAGTTCATGCCGCGAGTGGGCTTCGCCTGGGATCCATTCGGCGGCAACAAGACCATCGTGCGGGCCGGCTACGGGATCTTCTACGACGGCTTCACGAACGGCACGGGAGGTCCTTTGCAGGCCGCCGTCAGCGCGCTGCCGTGGACCCAAGCGTACCAGTTGCCGGGCCCGGGATTCAACCTGGCCAATCCCTATGGCGGCGCCGCGCCCCCGTTCGGCACCGGGAATTTCGTCGCGCCGGCCACCGTGCTCACCGTCCAATCGGGAATGCTGCCGCCGTACTCGCAGAACTGGAATCTCTCGATCGAGCGGGCGATCGCCGGGAGCTATCTGCTCGACGTTCGCTACGTCGGCAACAAGGGCACGCATCTGCCGCGGTTTATCGAAGCCAATCCCACCATTTACGGACCGGGCGTCAACGCGAGCAACAACAACCAGATGCGGCAGTACACCACGTGCGACTCGCAGGGTATCTGCAATTACGGATCGGTAGGATTGCTGGCCGACAATTCCAGCTCCACTTACCACGCGCTGGAAGTCGCTTTTTCGCGGCAGTACTCGCACGGCCTGAGCTTCCTGGCCTCTTACTGGTACTCGAAGAGTCTCGACTATATCTCTTCGTTGAACGTCGCGGGGTCGGCGCCCACCCTGGTGGCCGGCGAAAACGATCTGGCGCAGAACCCGTTCGACCTGGCGGCTGAGCACGGCCCTTCGTTGTTCGATGCCACGCACCGGTTCGTGTTCAGCGGAACCTGGGCGCTGCCGAAGTGGCGGGGTGCTTCGCAGGCCGTTGCGTTCTTTACCAACGGCTGGCAACTCAACACCATCGCCAGCTTGTCTACCGGCACGCCATTTACCGTCTACGACAGCGCCGACGTTTCCCTGCAGGGCAGCGCGCCCGAAATCACCGGCTTCTACTCCAGCCGGCCCGACCTGATTTCCAATCCCAATGTGGGGCAGCCGAACACGCCGAACGAATGGGTGAGCCGTGCGCCTTTCCTGCAACTGAACCCGGTAACTCAGGCCGGCCAGTTCGGCAATGAGGGCCGCAATGTGGTACGCGGTCCGGGGATCGAAGACGTCGATCTTTCGTTGTTCAAGTACTTCAACGTCGGCGAGACCCGGCGCGTGCAGTTCCGGGCGGAGTGTTTCAACCTGCTCAACCATCCGAATTTCGGTTTGCCCGAGAACGACCTGGAATCTCCGGCGTTCGGTCAGATCCTGCAGGCGGGTCCGCCGCGGTTGCTGCAACTGGCGGTCAAGTACGTGTTTTAGGGGGGCGCCCAACTCAAAATCGGCCCGTATCGCGCACGCCCTTGCCTTCTGTGCACTCCCAGAGCCGCCCGGCGGCGAGGTTCTTGAACTCCTCGACGCGGCCGCTGGGCCACGCGACGACCACGCGATCCACCTTGTCCCGCTTCGCCAGGCCGAAGGTCAGCGCCAGCTCGGACTGCGACAGGTAACTCGACCCGCTCTTCACCACGCGCGAGCTCGCCTCGCCGCCATAATAGATGCGCACGGAGGAGCCGATCGCATCGCGGTTCGATTTCGTGCCGATCAGACGGAAGCGGATCGAGCGGTTCCCGGAAAACTGGTCGTTCCGATAGAGATAGGCCGGGCCGTGATTGGTGGTGATCAGCACGTCCACGTCGCCGTCGCGGTCGAAGTCGGCGAAGGC
This sequence comes from Bryobacteraceae bacterium, assembly GCA_036404435.1. GTDB lineage: Bacteria > Acidobacteriota > Terriglobia > Bryobacterales > Bryobacteraceae > DASWZN01. Next base: position 30,686 of record DASWZN010000068.1, on the reverse strand, counting down.
GGCTCCGCGGCTGACCTTCGGCTCGGCAAAGGCCGCGCCCGCCTGGCTGGCCACGTCCTCGAAGCCTTTTGGGCCGCGGTTGAGAAACAGGTGCGGCGCCATGGCGTACTGCACGTCGCGCTGCACCATGCTGAAGTCGTCGATGTGGCCGTTGACCACCAGCAGGTCGAGCCGCCCGTCCAGGTCCACGTCGAAGAAGAAGGTTCCGAAGCCGAGGCTGCGGCGCGAGCGCCGGCCCAACTCGGAGCCGGGCGCCTTGTCCACGAACATCCCGCGCTTGTTGGGCGTGTAGAAGCCCAGCATCTCGTTGTCGAAGTTGGTGACCACCAGGCCGGTGATGCCGGAGTTGTCGTAGTCCGCCGCGTCCACGCCCATACCGCCGCGCGCCTTGCCATCCTCGCTGAAAGCCACGCCGGCGCGCACAGCCGCATCTTCGAACTTGCCGTTGCGCAGGTTGTGATAGAGCTTGTTGGGCTCGGTGTCGTTGGCCACGAACAGGTCCGGCCAGCCGTCGTTGTCGTAGTCGAACATCGCCACGCCCAGCGACTTCGAGCTGCTGTCGAAGATGCCGGATTGCGCCGTCACATCCTCGAAGGTGCCGTTGCCGCGGTTGTGGAACAGCCAGCACGTGTCGCCGCGATACGCTTCCGGCGTGCAGTATTGTTTCTGCTTGCCGTCCACCGAACAGAAGACGTCCAACTGCGGCGACCACTTCACGTAATTGCAGACGAACAGATCGAGCAATCCGTCGCGGTCGTAGTCGAACCACAGCGCGGAGCTGCTGAAGGCCTGCCGCCCGCCCAGGCCGGCCTTCTCGGTGACATCCACGAAAGTGCCCTTGCCGGTGTTGTGGAACAACCGGCCCTGGCCCACCGCGCTGATATACAGGTCGGGGAAGCCGTCGTTATCGTAGTCGCCCACGGCGACGCCCATGCCGTACATCTCGACGTCGAGCCCGGCCTGCCGCGTCACGTCGGTGAAGGTGCCGTCGCGGTTGTTGCGGTAGAGCTTCATGGTGGTGCGCTGCTTGCGATGTCCGGGCCAATCCATGCTCTGCACCAGCAGGATGTCCTGCCAGCCGTCGCCGTCGTAGTCGAAAAAGGCGCAGCCGGAGCCCATGCACTCGGGCAGGAACTTGGCGCCGTAGGCTCCGCTGTTGTGGAGAAAGCGAACTCCCGCCTGCGCTGTGACGTCTTCGAAGCGAAAGCCCAGGTCGTTCTTCTTCTGTGCCAGCGCGCCCGAAGACAGGAACGCGGGCAAGCCCCACAGGAACTGCCGGCGGTTCACGGCGTGACGAGCCCCTTCCGGATGGCGTACACCACCAGCTCGGCCGTGCGGTGAACTCCCAGCGCGTCCATCAGGTTGGCCCGGTGCACCGCCACCGTGTTGACGCTGAGGCTCAGGATGCCCGCGATCTCCTTGTTCGAATTCCCCTCCGCAATGAGCTGCAGGATCTGCTTCTCGCGCGGCGTGAGCTTGTCGAACATGTCGTCGGGCTCGCGCTCGGCCGAAAGCAGACCCGGATCGAGCACGCGCTTGCCCGCGGCGGCGTCCTTGATGGCCGCGGGGAGATCGATGTCCATCGCGTTCTTCAGGATGTAACCCAGCGCGCCCGCGTCGAAGGCGTTGCGGACATAGTTCTCCTGCGAGTACATGCTCAGGATGAGGATGGCGGTCTTGGGCAGGTGCCGCAGGATTTCGCGCGTGGCCTGGACGCCGTCCATTTCGGGCATCGCGAAGTCCATCACGATCACCTGCGGCTTGAGCTGCTGCGCGAGCTGCACGCCCTGTTTGCCGTCGCTGGCTTCGCCCACGATGGAAATCTCCGCATCGTCCTCGATCATGCGCCGGAATCCTTTACGCACCAGCGCATGGTCGTCCACCAGCAGAACCGTGATTTTGTTGCTCATGCAGCGGTATCCTCCCCGAGTGGAATCTCCAGACGGACGAGCGTTCCCTTGTCGCCCGGCCGCACGAACTCAATTCTCCCATGCAGCAGCTCGGCGCGCTCCCGCATCGCAACCAGTCCCGTGCCTTGGCCCGGCGTCGCGCCGTTCCGCTCCGGGATGCCGGCGCCGTGGTCCTCCACCTCCAGCTCGAGCCGGTCGGGCGCATAACGCACCCGAACCCACGCGGTCTGGACCCCGGAATGCTTGGCCAGGTTGTTCAGCGCCTCCTGAAGCACGCGGTAGACGTTGATGGCCACGCGGTCGGAAACGGCGGGGCTCGTTCCCGTCTTCTGGTATTCGACCTTGATTCCGGTCTGCTTCTGGAACGTCGGCAAATACCAGTCGATGGCCTTCTCCAAACCGCCGTCGTCGAGGACGGTCGGGTGCAGCACCTGCGAGAGGCTGCGGATCTTCTCGATGGTCGATTGCGCGATCTCGCGAACTTCCGCCACCTCGGTGCGGAAGGGCGAATCCGGCGGCAGGCCGCCCTTCTTCTCCGCCCGGCTCAACATGGCGCCGATGGCGGTGAGGATCTGGCCGAATTCGTCGTGCAGCTCGCGGGACAGCGAATGGAAGACCTCTTCCTGTACTGTGATTAGCTTGCGCGCCAGCTCGCTGCGGTGCCCCGAGAGAACCGCGAGGCGTTCGAAGAGCATGCGGTTCGAGCGGATGGTGTACAGGCTCGTCAGCGAGATCGCCACCAGGACCGCGGCCAGGAAGAGGTAGATCTGCCGCTCCACGCGCTCGTAGATGGCCTGAATGCGCGCCGCGGCCTGCTGTTCCATCTCGTTGTTCTCGACCAGCGCGCGCGCGACAGCGTTGGTGAGCGCCGCCTGCTGCGCTTCGAGCGAGGTGCGGATGAACATGCGCGCCTGCGAGGTGTCGCCCCCGCCGGCCATCGCGAAGAGCTGCTCCACGGAAGTCCAGAGCTGGGCCAGCGCGTTCGAGATGTAGTGCCGCCGCGCGCCCCTGGCCTCGGGCGCCAGCTCGGCTTCGATGCGCAGGGCGTCGTCCAGATCGACGCGCGTGCGATGGAACTGGCCGCGCCACGCCTCCAGCGGATAGGGCTCATAGCCGTCCACCATGTCCCGCATCGCCAGGCCCAGCGAGTGCAGGTCGTTCTGGATGCGCAGAAGCTGGAGCGAGTCTTTGCGGTTCCGCTCGACCGTGCGGGCTTGCAGGTCCTTGAGCATCGCGATCTGCCGCAGGGCGTAAAGCGAGAACACCGCCACGGCGGCCAGCGTGATCGCCAGGCCGATCAACAGCCGGCTGGTCGGCGACGACAGCGTCTTGGCGTTCATGATTGATCCAGCGAGAACAGGATAGCGCACTCTTCATTCCGTTGCGCTTAACACGTTCCTACTAATATCTTCCGGTTATTTATAGGTTTAGGAGGCGAATGTTATACTCCACTGGTAAGGGTTAGTCTCGGGCAGCGAACGGATCGGCCACAGCGGTTCTCCCGGCGCGGTCCACCGGTAGGAGGATTCGAGCGATGAGGATTGCCGTCGCCACTCTCGTTGCGGTATCGATCGCTGCCGCCGCTCCGCCCGACATGCCCCGCTTCCGCTGGGAGAACTTCACCACCGCCAACAGCCCCCTGCCCAACGACCACATCTTCAACGTGTGCGTGGACGGCAGCCGCGTCTGGGCGGGAACCGAGGGCGGCCTGGCGCTGTACGAAGACGGCAAGTGGAAGGTCTACCAGCCCGCGGACGGCCTGGCCCATCGCGCCGTGCTGAATGTCGCCGTGGACAAGCGGACCGGAGACGTCTGGGCCGCGACGATGGCTGGGCTGAGCCGCTTTTCGGCCGGCCGCTTCGACAACTTCACCCAACTGAACAGCGGGCTGCCCAACGACGTCGTCTACGGCGTGACGGTCCAGGGCGATTGGCTCTGGGTGGCGACGGCAGCCGGCGGCGCACGCTTCAACACCAAGACCAACGTGTGGGAGCACTTCAACGAACGCAATACGCCGATGTACGAAATCTGGACCTACGCCGTGAGCGCAGCCGAGGACAAAGTCTACTACGCGGTGTGGGGCGGCGGCGTGCTCGAGTACGACGTCAAGACCGCTCATTGGAAGGACTATAACGACCCAGACGGCGAGACCGAAATGGTGGTGCTCAAGGATCAGGGTCTCATCCACGAGATCACCACCTCCGTGAGTTACCCCGGAAAAGGCGTGTTCTGGGCCGCGACTTACTTCGGCGCCAGCCGTTACGACGGCCGCCACTGGAAAGGCTTTCTGGACAAGGACAGCGGCCTGCCGAGTAACTTCCTGAACCAGGTGAAGGCCGTGGACAACGACCGCGCCTGGTTCTCGACCGACAAAGGTCTGGCGTACTATGACGGCGTGAACTGGGCCGTCTACCGCCCGGCGCTCGATACGCACAAGCCCGAGATGCTGGTGCGCGATGCCGCGGGAACCGTGACTAAGGTCGCGGTGGATTCCGCGCCGTCGCATAACTACATCCTGGGCGTGGATTTTCAGGGCGACGATGTCTGGGTGGCCACGGCTCACGGGCTGAGCCACGGAATCCGAGTCAAGACGGCGCAGGAGCGCCTCGCGGCCGAGAGGCATTAAAGGTCTTTTTTTGTTGAGAGGCTACTTATTATGACGCTCAGTGAGATGCTGGAAGAAGCCACCATGGCTCAACACATCGAGAGAAAAGCGATTACCAACTATGAAGTCCTCAATGAGGCTTACGCCTACGCCAAACCGAGCTCTTTTTCCCGCGGCTTGCGGCTCGAGTTCGGCAACATCGTCGTGTTGCTGATTTCCGGGACGGCGAGCATCGACGAGAACGGCGTCACGGTGCACATAGGAGACATCCGCGCCCAGTGCCGCCGCACATTCTTCAACATCACCAAGCTCCTGGAGAGCGAAGGCGCCACCTGGAAGGACATCGTGCGCACCACCTGCTACCTGCGCGACATCGACCGCGACTACGACCCTTTCAACGAGGAGCGCACCGCGTTCTACGCCGAGCAGGGACTCGACCCGCTTCCGGCCTCCACGGGCATTCAGGCCCACCTGTGCCGCCCCGAGCTGCTGGTGGAAATCGAAGCGATCGCGGTTTTCCGTAGGGAGTAAGCGCATGAAGCCAGCCGGGTGGTTGTTGGCCCTGGCGCCGGCGCTGATGTGGGCGCAAGGGCTCGCTGGTCCATGTTCCTGCGGCGTGAATCCGCCGGGCCCCCCGAAGAATCGCGAGCTGAGGCCCTACGCCGATACGCCCGACGACATGCAGCCGTACGCGAAGTTCGGCGACAAGGCGGGTGAGCCCTATTACGAGTTCTACACCAAGCTGATCGAGTACAATGGCGCGGCCCGCGACGTTCCCACGCTGAAGCCCTCCGACGTCGACGAGGTCCGCATCGGGTTTCTGGGCCCCATCGAAAACCACCCCGAAGAGCCGCTGGGCAGGATGATGCTGGCCGGCGTGCAGCTTGCCATCGAGGAGGCCAACGCCTCCGGCGGCTACGGCGGCAAGCCCTTCAAGCTGATGATCCACAACGATCAGGCCGTGTGGGGCGCGTCGTCGAACGAAATCGTCAAGATGGCGTACGACGAGAAGGTCTGGGCCATGCTCGGCTCCATCAGTGCCGATTCCACGCACATCGCGCTGCGCGTCAGCCTGAAGGCCGAGGTGCCGATCGTCAACGGCGCTTCCACCGACCCCACCATTCCCGAGACCATCATCCCCTGGTACCTGACCACCATCCAGGACGATCGCGTGCAAGGTTACACGCTGGCGCGCCGCATCTACACGGATCTGGGTCTCGAGCGCATCGCCCTGCTGCGCGTCAACTCCCGCTACGGCCGCTTCGGCGTATTGAAGTTCAAGGACGTCTCGCGGCGGATGGGCCACCCCGTTGTGATCGAGCAGAAATGGATGCCGGGGGACATGGACTTCCAGCGCCAGTTGCGCATCATCAACGAGTCGCGCGTGGACGGCATCGTCATCTGGGGCGACGCGAAGGAAGCGGGCACCGCGCTCAAGCAGATGCGCGCCATGGGGATGAAGCAGCGGGCTTTCGGCAGCTTCCGGACCATCGGGCCGGGCTTGTTCGAAACCGCCGGCGACGCCGCGGAAGGCTTCGAGGCCGTTTACCCGTTCGATCCAACCCGCGACGATCCGGCGTGGGTGGCCTTCAAACAGCGCTTCGAGAAGAAGTTCGGCAAGGAGCCGGAAGCGTTCGCTTCGCTCGGCTACGACACCATGCGCATCCTGCTCGAGGCCATCTGCAAGGCGGGCCTGAACCGCGGCCAGATCCGCGACGCGCTCACCGGTCTCGAACACTACAAGGGCGTGACGGGCGACATGGTTTTCGACCCCAACTGCAAGAACATCGTGCCGCTGTACCTGGCCACCGCGAAGCAAGGCAAGCTCGAGTACCGGCGCTATCCCATGAAGAAGGAGTACGCGCGCGTGGGCGAGAACGGGGTCGAATACAACGGCCCGGAGCTGGCGGATGCGCCCTCCGGCCCGCTGCGCATCGGCCTGTTCGGGCCCGGCGCGGACAAGGCGGCTCTCGCACTGGCGAGCGTGCTCGAACCGTACCACGGCCGCTATGAGGTGGTGCCCATCGCCGCCAATACTCCCTGGGGCCAGTCGTCGACCGAGTTGGTGAACCTGATCTACGAGCCGAGCACCATCGGCGTGATCTCGACCGACCGGAATACGAGCCACCTGGCCGAGCAGCTTGCCATCAAGAGCTTCGTCCCGCTGATTGCGATCTCCTCCGACAAGTCGCTCACCGCGGTCAATATCCCCTGGATCTTCCGCCTGCCCGCGGAGACCTCGATCGGCGACGCGTTGCGTTCGATGATCGAGGCGGCGGAAAAATCCGGCCCCAATCGCGGCCGCCTGCGCGCAGCGCTGGCTTCGGGCGCACGCTTCGACTCGAAGGGCGACCCGCGGTAGAGCGTGGGGCAGGCGCTTCCGCCTGTCTTCTGTCAACTTGAGTTACGATAGTCAACTTAAAGTATGCAGACGCTCGCAGGTGCCGAGGACGCTCTCTATCAGCATTGGGAGGTTCCCGGCAAGCCCATGGCGGTCTATCTCTCCCGCGCCGTTTCGGGAGCGATTCTCCTCGAAGGAAGACGAGGCCTGATTCCGCTGCGCCGTCCCGAGGTGGGCGGCATCCTCCTCGGCAGGGTGACCGTGGAGGGAATCGTCACCGTGCGGATCGAGGCCTGCGTCGAGCTGCCATGCGAGCACTTGTTCGGGCCGTCGTACGCGCTCTCGGAGGATGAAAAGCAGGCGCTCCGCCATGCCCTGGTCCAATACGGCTCCAGCACCGAGGCGGAGATCCACGCGGTCGGATTCTTTCGCACGCACACCCGCCGCGGCCTCAGCGTGGATAGTGACGACCTGCAGTTGGCGGAGTTCTTTCCAGAAGGGGCGGACCTGGTGCTGCTCATAAAGCCGCGCCTCCTGCGGCCGAGCCGGGCGGCATTCTTCTTCTGGGAGGACGCGCAGACCCAGCCCGCCTCAGCCGCCATCGAGTTCTCGATCCCCAGGCGTGCCAGCCGGGATGCGGCCGCCGCGCCGGAAGTTCTCGCTCCGCCGGAGCCGGCGATCGAGGAAGTGGACGTCGCGCCCCCTGCGGCTTCCCGAAGACCTCTGTGGCCGTCGCGGTGGGTGCAGGCGCCGCTGCGGGTCTTCCTGTTGGCGGCGTGGTGTTTGATCGCGTATCTGAGCGGGTACGCGGCCGGGCGGCAGATCGACAAGGTGGCTCCACGAGCGGCGCCGCCGCCCCGCGACCCCTATGCGCTCTCGCTCCTGGTCTTGCAGTACGGAGACAACCTGCACCTGACCTGGGACCGCCAGGCACGGCCGATCGCCGCGGCCGAGCGCGGAAGCCTGCTGATCTCGGACGTGGGTCAGAGCCGCACGCTCGATCTGAGCGCGGAGCAACTGCGGCACGGCGCCGTGGCCTATCACCAGCTCAGCGATCGCGTCCGATTCCGGCTGGAAGTTTTTCTTCCCGGCCGCCGCAGCGTGAGCGAGAGCTGGGAGTCCTCGGCCAGCGGGCATTGAGCCCGCGCCGTCCCCGTCTATACCGAAGCCGCCGAAGAACGGAACAGCCGCGCGCGGATCAGGTTCAGAACGTCGTTCGCCAGGAACGGCTTGCGCAAGATGGGGAAGTCGTACTCCTGGCAGATCGCTTCCTCTTCGGGGGTGAGCTGCGCCCCGGTCATCATGATCACCTGAACGCCGGGCGATTTCCTCTGTAGCAGGACGCCCAGCTCGACGCCGTTGCCGTCCGGCAGAAGGTAATCGAGCAAGGCGGCATTAGGAGTTTGCCGCGCGACAACCTCGTTCGCCTGCTGCGCGGATTCCGCCGTGAGCAGCCGCCACCCCGCTTGCGCCATGAGGCGCTCCAGGAACCGCAGCAGGTCGCGGTTATCGTCCACCAGCAACACCGTGGGATGCTGCGGAGCGCGCACCGCGCCCTGGTCCAGTGAGCGGATGATCAGGCTCTCCTTGTCTTCGGCCAGCTCCACGCGCACGCGCGCGCCCGGCTCGATCTGCCCCGAAGCCACCTTGGTCGCCAGCGGCTGGGTCAGATGCCGGTGTATGGTGCGTTTGAGCTCGCGTGCACCGTACTCGGGGCTGGTCCCCTTGCGCAGCAGGAACTGCCGGCTCTCGAACGGCACCTCGATGTTGAAGTAGCGGTCGCCCAGGCGCGTGTTGACGTGCCGCTGCAACTCCGCCATCTGCTGGTCGAGGATCGTCGCCAGCGATTCGTGGTCGAGCGGCTGGTAGGTAATCACGGCATCGATGCGGTTGACGAATTCCGGGGAGAACTTCTTGCGAACCGAAACCAGCGCGATGCTCTCGAGCTTGCTGAACATGTCCGCACGGTCAACGCGCGCCGCACCCGCCTGGAAGCCGAATTCGGGATGCAGCTCCTTCATCATCTCCCGCGCGCCCAGGTTGCTGGTGAGGAAGATGAGGCTGTTCTCGAAGTTGACCGAGGTATTGTCGCCCAGGCGCAGGTTGGCGCGGTCCAGGATGCCCAGCAGCAGGCGCACCATGGAAGGAGCGGCCTTCTCGATCTCGTCGAACAGAATGATGGCCAGCGTGCACTTGTCGCTGGTGACCGCGTTCAGCTTCTGCTGGGTCAGCATGGGCTGCGTCTCGCGATGGCCCAGGTAGCCCGGAGGGGCGCCGATCAGCTTGGCCACCTCGTGCTCCATCTGGTACTCGCCGCAATCGATCTTCAGGACGTTCTTCTCGCTGCCATGCAGAACATCGGCCAGCGCTTCCACGGTCTTGGTCTTGCCCGTGCCGGTCGGTCCCAGCAGCAGGAACACGCCCGCGGGCCGGCCCTCGGGCGAGAGTCCCGCCTGGTACATTTCGACGTACGGGACGATGTATTTCATCGCCGCCGGCTGTCCGATGACCTTCTGCGAGAGCAGGGTCACCAGGTCGTTCGGCGACTCGGCGGCGGGTTTCCTGGCCTTCCCAGCACTCCCCGGAGTTTTCATCTCGACAGCTTCCCCTTCTGGCCCCATTATATCCGCAGCCATGCTACCTGCCCCTTCCCGAGGCGAAATTCCTGGTAGTTTCTGCGTCGAACTACCCAGAATATTCCGTTAGAAATGAGAGGATTAGGTCTCCAATCCGGGAGCTGGCGCGCCCATCGCCGTATGGGTTGTGAACGCGCGCCATGCGCTCGTATTCGTCCCGGTCCTCAAGCAAGCGGCCGGCCTCGGCAAGGATACACGCCTCGTCGGTGCCGACCAGTTTCACCGTTCCTGCCTCAACTGCTTCAGGCCGCTCGGTTTTCTCGCGCAGAACCAGGATCGGTTTGCCCAGTGAGGGTCCTTCTTCCTGAACCCCTCCCGAATCCGTGATCAACAAGTATGCGCGCCGCATGAGATCCACAAAGGGCACATATTCCAGTGGCTCGACGAGAACGATGTTCCTCCGGCCGGACAGGTACTTCTCCACCGGCTCCCGAACGTTGGGGTTCGGGTGCACCGGATAAACGATCTGGACATCCGGCCGCTCCGCGAGGCGCGCCAGTGCCGAGCAGATCCGCACAAAACCCTCTCCAAAGCTCTCGCGCCGGTGCGCGGTGACGACGATCAGCTTCTTCGCAGGATCCAGTTGCGGCCACTCCGGCCCGTGCAGCGCCCCTGCTACCAGCTTATCCCTAACGTACAGGACCGCGTCGATCCCCGTGTTGCCCGTCACCGCCACGCGCTCCCGCGGTACACCCTCAGCATACAGATTCGACGCCGCCCAATCGGTTGCAGCAAAGTGCAACGAGGTGACCCGCGTCGCCAGGACCCGGTTCATCTCCTCGGGAAACGGCTGCGACAGGTCCCAGGTTCGCAGTCCCGCCTCCACGTGTCCCACCGGGACGCGGTGGTAGAAACCGGCCAGCGCGCCGCACAGGGTCGTTGTCGTATCCCCCTGAACCAGAACGATATTGGGACGTGCGGACTCTAAGACGGGTTCCAGGGCGGCCAGAATCCGCGAGGTGGATTGCGAGAGCGTCTGGTTGGGCTGCATGATATCGAGATCGTAATCCGGCACGACCTCGAACGCCGCCAGCACCTGATCGAGCAGGGCCCGGTGCTGGGCCGTGACGCACACCTTCACCGCATACTCGGGACGGCTACGAAGGTGCCGGACGACCGGACAGAGCTTGATCGCTTCCGGCCTGGTACCGAAGACAAACAGGACAACGCGCGGGCTCTGAGGGGGCAACCTTCCTGTTTTAGCACGCCGGCAACTTCAGCCGCTCGGCTGTTGCATCCGCTTGCTTACGCGCCCGGTTCGGTGCGATTGTGCTCCCCGGCGGACAGAGCGGCTAAGGCGCGCGGGAGCACCGAACCGCGACCGTCAGGGAGCGGGGTTAGGCGCCAACCAGACCGGCAGTACGCCACCGGCGCGGAGGGATCGAGCGGAGAAGGCGGGCTATTTGTGCCGGTAGGTGATTCGACCTTTGGTCAAATCATAGGGTGAGAGTTCCAAAGTCACTCGGTCGCCGGCCAGCACGCGGATGCGGTTCCTGCGCAGCTTTCCGGCCAGGTGGGCCAATACGATACGCTCTTGATCCAACTGCACGCTGAACTGACCAGCGGGAAACTTCTCGACGACCGTTCCGGTCACTTCAATACTGTCTTCCTTGCTCATTGTCCTCCTGGCGATGAATGGTGGGTGTAGCCGGCCCCGCTCGAACCGGGGGCGGTTCGGGCAACTCGGCGCCGGTATTCTGTCCGACCTGAAGCTTCAAACGTACTTCGATTATACAGCGGCCCGGAGGGGTTGCTTCACTCGGATCTCAACGCCACCGAAGGATCGACCCGCATGGCCCGCCGCGCGGGGACGTAGCAGGCCGCGAGCGCGGTCGCGCCCAGCAGCAGCGTCACCGACGCGAAGGTGACCGGGTCGGTGGCGCTGACGAAGAACAGGAACCGCGCCATCACGCGCGTCGCCGCGTACGTGCAGGCCAGACCGCCGAGCATGCCCGCAACCACCAGCCACGCTCCCTGCCGCAGCACCATGCCCATCACGTCCGGTGCGGTGGCCCCCAGGGCCATGCGAATCCCGATCTCGCGGGTGCGTTTCGCCGTCGCGAACGCGACCACTCCGTAGACTCCCACCACCGCCAGCGCCAGCCCCAGAAGGCCCATGGCGCCCGCCATCAACGCGCCGAACCGGAGCGCCAGGAACCCACTTGGCCCCTGGAGCGCCTGCCGCATGGTCCGGACTTCGATGATCGGCATCTCGGGATCGAGCGCGTGGATCTCGCGCTCCACCGCCGCGCTCAGCCGCTCCGGCAGCGCCACGGACCGGATTTGCAGAGTCCGCCGCGACAAAAAATCCTGCTTGAGCGGCACGTAGAAGTACGGAAGCGGATTCTCCAACGCCACCAGGTACTTGCCATCGCGGGCCACGCCCACGACCTCCCACATCCGCTCCGGGCGGTTGGTGTTGTTGAAGCTGACTCGAAACCGCTTGCCGATCGGGTTCGCGCCCGGCCAGAACCGCCGCGCCATGGTCTGGTTCACGATCGCGACCGGCGGCGCCTTTTCATCGTCCATCTCGCCGAAGGCGCGGCCCCGCAGGAGCGGTATACGCAGGTTGTCGAAGTAGGCGGCGTCCACGCTGTTACGCAGCACCAGCGGGGGCGGCACGCCCGGAACGTCGGGATGATCCTCGGTGCGAACCAGGGCACCGTAGCTGTAGTAGCCCAGGGGCACGCTCGAAGCGAAGCTCGCCGATTGGACTCCCGCCAGCGCGCGCACCCGCGCTCCCAGCTCGCGGTAGAATTCCTTGGTTCTGGCTTCGTCGTATCGGGCGTACGACGGGTCGATGATGACGTTCAGAAGACGATCGGGGTCGAAGCCGAGATACTGCTGCTGCGCACCTTCGAGGCTGCGTACGAACAGGCCTGCGACCACCAGCAGCGTCAATGAGCCCGCCACCTGCACGGTCACCAGCATCCGGCGGATCCGCTGACGGCCCGCGCCGCCCGATGCGGTCCGGCCTTCTCCGTGCAGCACCACGCCAGCGTCGGCGCGCGAGGCGCGGAACGCGGGCCACAGGCCGGCCGCCAGGCCCGTGAGAACCGTGGACGCCAGGGCATAGGCGAACACCCTCCAGTCGAAACTGGGATCGAAGACCACCGGGAGGTCGGCCTCCACCCGCATGGAGGCAAGCGCAGCGCTGGCCCATGCGCCCAGAAGGATCCCCGCCAGGCCCCCCAGCACCGCCAGTGCCGCGCTCTCGGCCAGCATCTGACGGATCAGCCGCCACCGCCCCGAGCCCAGCGCCGCGCGGATGGCCAGTTCGCGCTCGCGCTCCGTCGCGCGGACCAGCATGACGTTGGCCACGTTGATGGACGCCAGCACCAGCACCAGGATCGCCAGCACCAGGAACAGGCCGGAGATCAGCGGGACCACGCTCGCGAAGACGGGGACGGGTCTGGCCAGCGTCTCCGGGAAGACTCGGACCGAGAGCGCCTTGTCGGTATCGGGGTATTGGCGGGCCAGCCGTCCGGCGATGACATCCACGGCGCTCTGCGCCTGGCTCACGGTTACGCCGGTCTTCAAACGTCCCAGCACGGTCAGGAACCGCTGGCCGCGATCGGTCCGGAATGCGCCGTAATAGCCCACCGCCTGTGCGTGGCTGAGCGGCAGGTACGCGTCCATGTCGAGCGTGTGGAACAGGCCTCGAAAGCCCTTCGGCGCCACGCCCACGATGGTCGCCGCCTTGCCCTCCACACGAACCTGCTTGCCGATCACGCCGGGATTGCCGCCGAAGCGCTTCTGCCAGTACGTGTAACCGAGCATCATCACTGGCTCTGTTCCGGCCGTGTCCCCTTCGCCCGGCAGGATGAATCGCCCCGCCGCGGGCCGGATGCCGAGGGCCGAAAAATAGTTGTCGGTGACGTGGCTGTAAAGGATCTGGCCGCCCTTGCCATCCGCGACCAGCCCGCCGATGCTGGTCTGGTATCCGAGGAGATCGGAGAAAACGTTCGCCTGTCGACGGAAGTCCATCAGGGCGGGATAGGAGAACAGGTACTGGAGTTTCTCGAGGCCGGTGGTGTCGCCTTTGTTCTGAGCCGCCAGCACGGTGAGTTGCTCGGGCGCCCTCACCGGGAGCGGCCGGACGAAGCCACTCACGGAACTGAACACGGCGGTGTTGACTCCGATCCCCAGCGCCATAGTTAGGACCACAACGGCGGCGGCGCCCGGTTCCCTGCGCCACTGCCTCACCGCATGCCGCAGATCGTCAAATAGAGTCCGCATCGAGTTCCGGATCAGAGTATACGACATTCGACGCTTCCCAACGCGCCCGCCTTGTACTACTCTGGCTGTGGGACGGTGAGGCGTGACATCGCTCAAAGACACATCGGTACTGGTCACAGGCGCGGGACGCGGGATCGGGAAGCGGCTGGCGCTCGGCTTCGCGGAGGCAGGCGCGCGCGTGGGCCTGCTGGCGCGCAGCAAGGCGGAGCTGGACCTGGCGCACCTCGAGATCGAACACGCCGGAGGCATTGCGCTTCGCATCCGCGCGGACGTGTGCGATTTCGAGCAGATGAGCGCCGCCGCCGAGCGCATGCGCTCGCACTTCGGAGGCGTCCACGTGCTGGTGGCGTCGGCCGCCGTCCAGGGGCCGATCGGCCCGCTGGCGGAGAACGCTCCCAAGGCCTGGGCGGAGGCGATCCAGACCAATCTTCTGGGTGTCATGCACAGTTGCCGGGCCGTGCTCCCGGGCATGATCGAAAGGCGCGGCGGCAAGATCCTGGTGCTGTCGGGCGAGGGCGACATGACGCCGCGGCCCAACTTCTCGGCTTATGCCACCTCGAAGGCCGCCGTGGTGCGCCTGGTGGAGACGCTGGCGGAGGAAGTGCGCGACCACAACATCCAGGCAAACTGCATCGCGCCCGGCCTCACCTACAGTCACATGACCGACCAGATCCTGCACGCCGGCGAGGAGCGCGCCGGATGGAAAGCGCACGACGAGGCCCTGCAGTTGCGCATCGGCGGTGGAGTCGCGCCCGAGAAACAGATCCAGCTCGCGCTTTTCCTGGCCTCCTCGCGTTCGAATCACATCAGCGGGAAGCTCATCCACGTCGCCGACGACTGGAAGCGCCTGGAGAACTCGAACATCAATTCGGAGATCTACACATTGCGGCGGGTACAGAAGGTGTAGGGGGAGCGATGGACGATGCGCCCGCCGCGAACCGATAGCGGGCAAGTCCTGGACCACGCACCGCCGATCGTGCGCTAGCGGATCGTAAGGACCTGGGAGGCCAGGACCCTCCCGTCGCGACGAACAAAAGGCGCTCGCAGAGCAACCGCCGTGGCGGCCACAATCGAGCGCTGTCGCCTATTCTGGCTGAGCGTAATACCCGGATCGCGTGCGCGCCGCCAGCCCGGGCCGGTCGACCTTGACGTCGATCGCATGGTACTCGTTGGGGCCGTCTCCGGCAAGGCCGTCAAAGGAGAGGACGTAAAAAGCGTTCGCGTCCGCAAAGCACCTTGCGATCTCGCCCGCTACATCGTTACTTGAATTGAGAACCAGGCCTCCACTTTGATGCGCGAGAATCTGCAGTCCCAGATTCCCAAGCCGCGCCTGTCTTACGGTAGTTACTGGTTTTAAGAACAGCTTATAAGCTGCCGTTCGAAATCCGCCCGCGCCCGTCAGCCCCAACGGATCGACGATGTAAAGAGTAATTCGAGCCCGTCGCAGCCTGTCCGAAAGAGCGACGATGGACTCGAAGACCCACTGCTGGGCCTTTGAGCTCAGATCCACGCCCGGGCCGGAAAAAAGGGGCCAGCCCGGACTAATCCAGACCACGAGTTTTCGTCCGGGCCTTGCCGCTTGATCGTCGGCGAACTGCCCGAGCGAGTGAAGACAGAGACCCAGCCGCTCCTGGGCGCCGTAAAACCCTTGTGACCTGCCAATTGTGCGCAGGCCGGATCCCGTCTGGTTCAGTTCTGCAATCAAGACGTTTCCATCTCGAGACGATGTCTTCCCGATCGTTGTCCCCGAATCGGTAAGAAAGACCATGGATACAGGGAGGGCAAGCTGCCCGCCGTTTCGCCCCAGGAACTTCACGATTTCCGTTCGTGCGGACGCTACGCGTGTGAAGGAAGCGTTGACCTCATCGACGAGCAAAACCACTTCCACAGGCGGATCGGCCGTTGCGGTCCCACCCTCAACCGCACGAAAAGAAGTGATCTTTTGCGGCTGTTTGTTGTCCAGAAGCGTGAAGTCCCGCTGTTCGAGGCCGCGGAGCTGAGTTCCGGACGTGTCGGTCACAACCACATCGAGCGTGATTTGGCGAGTCGCACTGGCAGGCGAAGCAGGTTCGGACTGCCCAGCGGGTCGATTCTGCCCTGCAAATAGAAGCGAAAAGCAGAGTAGGCAGACGCAACCTATGCACCGGGCATTCATGCGAGGCACCTCAATCAGGGTTCCCATTTTGCCACCCTGGCTCGGTGTCGATTATACATCCAACCGCATTCTTGGCCAGCCACAAAAAAGGCCGCGGCCTTGCGGCCGCGGCCTTCGAGGAGGGAGCGAGGACACCTACGCCCGCAGGGCGTACGAACTGAGAACCTTCAGGTAATTCCCGCGCAGGAACGACTTCGGATCCGCCACCGACTTCTGGCTCATCGAGCCCTGCATCTGCTGGATGGATTCGTATTCGTGCTCTTCCATCCACGTCTGGAGCTCGCCCAGCACCGTCGCGATGTAGTCGATGCCGCGCTTCAGAATCGCCGACGCCATCATGGTCACCTGCGCGCCGGCCATCATCGCCTTCAGCACATCGTAGGAGGTGTGGACGCCGCCGGTGATGGCCAGGTCCGGCCGCACCCTGCCGTGAAGGACGGCCACCCAGTGCAGCCGCAGCAGCAGCTCGTACGAAGTGCTGAGTTGCAGGCTGGGAACGACCTCCAGCGCCTCCAGGTCGAAATCGGGCTGGTAGAAGCGATTGAAGAGCACCAGCCCGTCGGCGCCGGCCTGGTCGAGCTGAAACGCCATGTTCACCATCGCGCTGAAGTACGGGCACAGCTTGACGGCCACTGGGATCTGCACGGTGGCTTTCACATCCCGCACCAGGTCGCAGTAGGACTGCTCGATCTCGGCCGCATTGACCCTCGGATCGGTCGGAATGGTGTAGATGTTGAGCTCGAGAGCGTCCGCGCCGGCTTCCTGCATCTTCTTCGCGTAGCGCGTCCAGCCGCCGGTCGAAGCGCCATTGAGGCTGGCGATGATCGGAATCTTCACGGACGCTTTAGCCTGGGCGAGGTTCTCCAGATAGGTTTCCGGGCCGATCTTGTAGCCGCCCATATCCGGGAAATAGGAGAGCGACTCGGCGTAGCTTTCGCCGGTCGAGAGGCTGCGGTCGAGATCCGCGCCTTCCCGCTCGATCTGCTCCTCGAACAGCGAGTGCATGACCACCGCCGCCGCCCCGGCCTGCTCCATCTTCTTGATGTTGCCGAGATTCTCCGAGAGTGGAGAGGCCGAAACCACCACCGGATTCTTCAGCGTGAGTCCGAGATATTTCGTCGTGAGGTCCATTACTTGTTCTCCTCTTTCGCAACGGGGACCGGCTGGGCGGAACCGTTGGCGCCGCCATCGCCGGGCATCGCGGCCATGTACTCGTAGAGCTTCCAGCGGCTGTTCACGCTCTCCTGGGCCAGATCGTAGAGCGCCTTGGCGTGCTCGGGCTGGCTGAGCCGCAGCATGGAGTAGCGGGTTTCGCTGTAAATGTACTTGTCGAGCGGCAGGGCGGGCGCGCGCGAATCGAGCTGGAACGGGTTCTTGCCCTGCTTGGCCAGCTCCGGATTGTAACGGAACAGCGGCCAGTAGCCGCTCTGCACCGCGGCCTTCTGCTGATCGAGGCCGTGGACCAGGTCGTAGCCGTGGGCGATGCAGTGGGAGTAGCAGATCAGGATGGACGGCCCGTCGTAGGCTTCCGCCTCGAGGAACGCCTTCTGGGTCTGCATATCGTTTGCGCCGAAGGCGATCTTGGCGACGTAGACGTTGCCGTAGTTGATCGCCATCATGGCGAGGTCTTTCTTCGGGCGCGGCTTGCCGCCGAAGGCGAACTTCGCCACCGCCCCTAAGGGCGTCGCCTTGGACGCCTGGCCGCCCGTATTGGAATAGACCTCGGTGTCGAGGACCAGCAGGTTCACGTTGGCGCCGCTCGCCAGAACGTGATCGAGGCCGCCGTAGCCGATGTCGTAGGCCCAGCCGTCGCCGCCGATGCCCCAAACGCTCTTCTTCACCAGGACGTCCGCACAGGCCGCCAAGTCGAGAGCCTGGGCGGTTTTCAGATCCGCGATCTTCTGCTTGAGAATCGCGACTCGTGCGCGCTGCTCTTCGATGTCGCGCTCGGTCTTCTGCTCGGCGCCGAGAATCGCCTTGACCAGTTCGTCGCCGACGACGGAGGCCATACCCGCGAGCAACTGCTCGGCGTACCTCTTCTGCTGATCGATGGAGACCCGCATGCCGAGGGCGAACTCGGCGCAATCCTCAAACAGCGAGTTCGACCAGGTGGGGCCGCGGCCGTCCTTGTTGATGCAGTAAGGCGTGGTGGGCAGGTTGCCGCCGTAGATCGACGAGCAGCCGGTGGCGTTGGCGCAGATGGCGCGGTCGCCGAAAAGCGAGGTCATGAGGCGGAGGTAGGGAGTCTCGCCGCAGCCGGCGCAGGCTCCGGAGAACTCGAACAACGGCAGGAGCAACTGCGAGTCCTTGATTTGCGCCAGGCTCAGAACCTTGCGGTCCATTTCGGGCAGCTTCTTGAAGAAGTCCCAGTTCTCGGACTCCGGCTGGCGGAGCGGCGGCTGCGCGGCCATGTTGATGGCCTTGTGCTTCACCTCGTTCTTGCTCTTGACCGGGCAGACCTCGACGCACAAGCCGCAGCCGGTGCAATCCTCCGGCGCGACTTGCAGCGTGTATTTCTTGTCTTTGAATTCGCGCCAGCGCGCCGCGGTGGATTTGAAGGTGGCCGGTGCGCCCGCGGCGAGGTCCGAAGCGTAAACTTTGGCGCGGATGCAGGCATGCGGGCAGACCATCACGCACTTGCCGCACTGTATGCAGAGGGCCTCGTCCCAAACCGGGATTTCGAGGGCGATGTTGCGGCGCTCCCATTGCGCGGTGGCGGTGGGGAAGGTGCCGTCGGGCGGGAAGGCGCTCACCGGCAGGTCGTCTCCGTAGCCGGCATAGATTCGGCCCAGAACGTTCTGGACGAACGCGGGTGCTTCTTCGGGAACGGCGCGGCGCATCTCGAAAGCGCTAGATACCTGGGCCGGCACCGCGACTTCGTGCATATGATCGAGGGCCATGTCCACGGCCTCGAAGTTCTTCTTCACCACAGCCTCGCCGCGCTTGCCGTAAGTCTTCTCGATGGCCTTCTTGATGGCGTCGATGGCTTCCTCGCGCGGCAAAATGTCGCTGATGGCGAAGAAGCAGGTCTGCATGATGGTGTTGATGCGCCGGCCCATGCCGGCCTTCTCGGCGACCAAATATCCGTCCACCACATAGAACTTCAGCTTCTTGTCGATGATCTGCTTCTGGACGGTGCGTGGAAGCTGGTCCCAGACCTCATCGGGACCGAAGGAGCTGTTGAGGAGGAACGTGGCGCCGGGCCGCGCCGCCCGCAGCATGTCGATGCGCTCCAGGAAGGAAAACTGGTGGCAGGCCACGAAGCTGGCATGACCGATCAGGTAGCTGGAGTGAATCGGTTTGGGGCCGAAGCGCAGGTGCGAAATGGTGACGGCGCCGGCCTTCTTCGAATCGTAGACGAAGTAGCCCTGCGCGTAGTTGTCCGTGTCCTCGCCGATGATCTTGATGGAGTTTTTGTTGGCGCCCACGGTGCCGTCCGACCCGAGGCCGTAGAACAGCGCCCGGACGGTCTTGGGATCCTCGGTCGAGAACGCCGGATCGTAGTCCAGGCTGCTGTGGCCGACGTCGTCGACGATGCCGACCGTGAAGTGGTTCTTGGGGGCGTGCTTGGCCAGCTCGTCGAAGACGGCCTTGACCTGGGCCGGCGTGAAGTCCTTCGAAGACAGGCCGTACCGGCCGGCGACGATCTTGGGGAACTGCTTGAACGCCGTCTGGCCGGCGCCGAAGGCTTCGCTGATGGCGGCAATCACGTCGGTGTAAAGCGGATCCCCGACTGCGCCCGGCTCCTTGGTGCGATCGAGAACGGCGATCGATTTCAGCGTGGCGGGCAGCGCCGCGATGAAGTGATCCACCGAGAAGGGGCGATACAGGTGGACCTTGACGATGCCGATCTTCTCGCCGCGGGCGGTGAGGTATTCGACCGCTTCCTGCGCCACTTCGGCGCCCGAGCCCATCACCACCACGACGCGCTCGGCGTCCGGCGCGCCCAGGTACTCGAACAGGCCGTACTGGCGGCCGGTGAGCTGGGCGAACTTATCCATCACGTTCTGAACGATGGCGGGGCATGCGGCGTAGTACGGGTTGCACGCCTCGCGCGCCTGGAAGAAGACGTCGGGGTTCTGGGCGGTGCCGCGCAGCACGGGCCGGTCCGGGGACATGGCGCGCTCGCGGTGCTTACGCACCAGCTCGTCCGGGATCATGGCGTGCAGGTCTTCCTTGGTGAGCTGCTCGACCTTGGCCACTTCGTGCGAGGTGCGGAAGCCGTCGAAGTAGTGCAGGAACGGCACGCGGGCTTCGAGCGTGGCGGCGTGGGCGAGCAACGCGAAGTCCATCGCTTCCTGAACCGAGTTCGACGCCAGCAGCGCGAAGCCGGTCTGGCGGCAGGCCATGACGTCGCCGTGGTCGCCGAAAATGGACAGGGCGTGGGTGGCCAGAGTGCGGGCCGTCACATGGATGACCGCGGAGGTAAGCTCGCCCGCGATCTTGAACATGTTGGGGATCATCAGGAGCAGGCCCTGGGAGGCGGTGAAGGTGGTGGCCAGAGCCCCGGTCTGCAACGCTCCGTGCAACGCTCCGGCGGCGCCGCCCTCGCTCTGCATCTCGACCACCGTGGGCACGGCGCCCCAGATGTTCGCTTTCCCCTTGGCCGACCACTCGTCGGCCCACTCTCCCATGGGAGAGGAAGGAGTAATGGGATAGATGGCGCAGACTTCGCTGACGTGGTACGCCGAGTAAGCTGCCGCTTCGTTGCCGTCAATGGTTACTTTAGGTCGTGTCATTCGATTCCGATCTCTTCCTTCGGTGTGCTTAGGCCCAAAACAGGGGGGCAGGCGCTAAGTTTCTAGTATAGGATTTTTTGACCCGATGATGCTGCTGGCCCGCACTGCTGGCTGCCTGAATCGAGGAGCACGCTGCCTGCCAGCCCAGCTCCTTGATTCTTGTTGAGGATAGCGGGATCGTAAGGGCCGCCCTGGGGCAAATCCCCCAGCCGGCCAGGCGAGATATGCCGCAACGGGGCTGTGTGGTGCGTTTCCCCATGATTGTGGGGCGGACCCCCTGGACCCGCTTGCTTCCTGACAAATCGTCGGTGCAACTGCCAGGCCGACCGGGGGTCGGTCGCGGACCAGTGCCAAGGGCAGGCCAAACGGCCTGCCCCACCCCGCTCCCGTTTTCGGTACAATTTCTGGCCGTATGGTCCTGCGAGCAGCGGTCGTGTGCGCAGCGATGCTCTGGGGCTTCGCGCCGCCGGCGGAGCAGCGCCGGCTGATCGAGGCGGGCACGTTTCACGCCGGCGAAGTCTCCGATGCCGACGCCGGTACGTGGCTTGGGTTGTTCCCCGAAGGAAAGGGCTATGCGTGGCGGGACGCAACGGTGGACGTGAAGACGGTTCGGGACGAACCCGTGGACGGCCCGGACCAGCGCACCGGCCGCGAGATCTCGGTCCGCGGCGGCGGCCATCCCGTCTTCCTGGTACGGGGCGGCGAGGACCTTCGGGTCTCCTCCGTAGACGGCTTTCGGGACCTCGAGCAGCGCTCATTGCGCAACGGGGAGCAGATCAAGCTCAACATCGGAAGCCAGCAATTCGTGCTGCGCGTGGCCAACCCTCGCCGCCGCGGCGACGACAATATGGCAGGCTCTTCGATCGAGCTGGTGTCGAATGGCGTCACCCAGACGCTGTACTCCGCTCCGGAGGATGCCGATGAACCCGTCTGGGAGATTCTGTGGGCCGGAGACCTGGACGGCGATGGCAAGCTCGACCTGTACGTCCAGCTCGGCGACGAGCGAATCCTCTTCGTTTCCACCCAGGCGGCTTCCGGCCAACTTGTGGGGAAATTCGCGGTCTTCCGTGCCGCGGGCT
The DNA here is from genome assembly GCA_036404435.1 of Bryobacteraceae bacterium. GTDB lineage: Bacteria > Acidobacteriota > Terriglobia > Bryobacterales > Bryobacteraceae > DASWZN01. The sequence goes on along the minus strand of DASWZN010000068.1, from coordinate 8,982 downwards.
CTTAAGAGTACTGTACCCAATCGACTCTCCATTGCATCGATAAGATTAAGGCGGTAGCGTAAAATGGGAGCCGTGAGCGGGATCTCACGAAAGCTGGGTTGTAGCCTCGCGGGGCTGGTTATCGGGGCCACGTATGCACTTGCGGCGTCGCCGCTCGACCAGGCGCGCGAGCTGTACCAGCGCACGGACTACGAAGCTGCCCTGAGACTGTTGCGGCCTCTTCCTCAGCAGGATGCGGCCACCTATCACCTTACCGGGATGTGCTATTACATGCAGGGCGACCCCAAGAAAGCCGGCGATTTCTTCCAAAAGGCCGTCGCGCTCAGGCCTGGGGAATCCGACTATCACCTGTGGCTGGGGAGGGCCTTCGGACGGCGCGCGGAGACTTCCAGCTTTCTGACCGCGCCGGGCTATGCCGCCAGGGCCAGAGATAGCTTCGAGAAGGCGGTGCAGCTCGACCCCCGTAACATGGACGCGATCAGCGACTTGTTCGAGTATTACCTGGATGCGCCAGGCTTTCTCGGTGGCGGCTTGGATCGAGCCTCCAAGCTGGCGGCGCGCATGGCCGAAGTGGACCCCGCCGAGGGGCATTGGGCGCAATCGCGGCTCGCCGAGAAACGGAAGGAAGACCACACCGCCGAGGAGCAGCTCCGCCGCGCCATTGACCTGGCGCCCCGCCAGGCCGGCCGGCTGATCGATCTGGCCAAGATGCTCGCTAAGGCCGGCCGCTACCAGGAGAGTGACGAAGCGTTCCGCCGAGCCGAGTCCATCGCTCCCGGCTCTCCCAGAATCCTGTTCGCTCGCGCCTGGGTTTACATCACAACCGGCCGCAACCTGGGTCTCGCCAAGCAGTTGCTCAAGCAGTACCTGGAGTCTGCCCTGACGCCAGACGATCCGCCTCGCAAGGAAGCCGAGCGCCTGTTGCGGCAAGTCTCGGCAAGCTGAGAAATGTTCCTCGGCGAAGCGCTTTCCTTCAGCTTCAACGCGTTGCGCGCCAACCGCGTGCGGACCTTTCTGACCGCGCTGGGTCTGGTGATCGGCAACGCCTCGGTCATCCTGGTGGTTACCATCTCGATGACCAGCCGCGATTACATCCTCGAGCAAATCGAGGGCATCGGCTCGAACATGGTTTATGCCTCGGCCACCGTGGGCGCGCAGCCCGGAGGCGGGCAGGTGGACGCCGATCACGTGAAGATGTCCGACGTCCGGGCCGTGCGCGAGCAGCTCGCCGATCGGATCGCGGCTGCCACCGGTGTCGAGACTTCTTTCGACCGGTTGGTGATCGACGGCCGCGAGGAAGATGTCACGGTCATCGGTTCGGACCAGTATTACAACCCCGTGCGGAACCTGGTCGTTCTGGCCGGGCGGCCGCTGGACTCGAGCGACGTGACGCTTAGCCAGAAAGTGGCGCTGGTCACCGAGCGTCTGGGGAAACGCCTGTTCGGCGGCCAGGAGGCGGCCATCGGCAAAACGATCAAAATCCACGGGCTGGATTTCACCGTTGTGGGAACGTTCAAGGAAAAAGTCGAGAGCTTCGGCCTTTCCGAGCTGGCCCAGGAAACGGTGCTGATCCCCATCACGGTGATGAGCTACTTCGTTCCCGTCGAGCGGATCGATCCGCTCTATGTGCAGGCGCGGCGCGCCGAGGATGTGCTCCCGGTGACCCAGGAAGTGCAGCAGATTCTCGAGAGCCGCCATCGCGCCGGCGCGCGTTACCTGGTCCAGAATCTGACGGCCATCCTCGACGCGGCCAAGAAGATCTCGCTGATCCTCAGCCTGGTGCTGGTGCTGGTTTCGGCCATTGCGCTGATCATTTCCGGCATCGGCATCATGAACATCATGCTGGTGACGGTCACCGAGCGGACGCGGGAGATCGGTGTGCGGATGGCCGTGGGCGCCGCGCGGCGGGACATCCTGCAGCAGTTTCTGCTCGAAGCGGTGCTGATCAGCGTCGCGGGCGGGGGCGCCGGCATTCTGCTGGGCGTCGCCATGCCCTTGACCGTGCGCTATCTCACCGATTTCATCATTCCCATCTCGAAGCTTTCGATCGCGGTGGCCTTCGCCGTATCCTGCCTTGTCGGTTTGATCTTCGGGCTGCTGCCCGCCAACCGCGCGGCGCGGCTCAACCCCACCGACGCGCTGCGCTACGAGTAGCCGCCGCTTTTTCGTACAATCGTCTCTCATGGGCTCCGAGACAATCGCCATGGCGGCGATCTGGTACGTCGCGTTTCTGTTCTCGCTGACGTGCCACGAAGCGGCGCACGCGCTGGTGGCCAAGATAGCGGGCGATAGGACCGCATACGAGGCCGGCCAGGGCACGCTCAACCCCATCCCGCACATGCGGCGCGAGCCGATCGGCATGATTGTCGCCCCCCTGATCACGTACTTCGCCAACGGCTTCATGCTGGGGTGGGCCAGCGCGCCTTACGATCCCCGCTGGCAGCGGCAGTATCCGAAGCGCGCCGGTTGGATGGCGCTGGCGGGGCCGTGCGCTAATTTCATTCTGGTCGCCCTGGCCATTGGGGCCGTCCGCGCCGGGATCCTGATGGGCGCCTTCAGTATTCCCGAGAGCGTCACCTTCGCCCACATGGTTGCCGCCACGCGCCCGGGCTTCCCCGAGGGACTGGCCCAGTTTCTCAGCATTCTGTTTTCCCTGAACCTGATGCTGGGCGCGTTCAATCTGCTGCCGCTCCCTCCGCTGGACGGCGCCACGGCCATCGGCCTGCTCTTCAGCGAGAGGATGGCGCTGCGCGTCGCGGAGTTCACCCGCAATCCGATGTTCTCCCTGGTGGGACTGCTCATCGCGTGGCGGGTTTTCGGTCAGTTCTCGGGGACGATTTTCCGTTTCGGCGCGGCGCTGCTCTACCCGGAAGCCTACAGGTTCTGAGCGGCCGTCAGTCTGCTAACTTCTCGGCTTCCTCCAAGGAAATGGGGGGCTGCTTTTGGATCTCGATGGCGAACTTCAGTTGCCGTTCGATCGGGTGGAAGGCGTTGACCAGCGGCATCGTGACGTCCACCAGCTCGGCCGATTTGTATTTCGCGAGCGCGTCCTTATCCCACTTGGAGACAATAGGGCCGACGCCGGCGGCCTTGGCGATCCCGGGAATCTTGTCCTTGATGTGGTCGAGGATGTCGTCGACCGGCGCGGTGCTGAAACCCTGCTTGTGCAGGAGGACCTGCTGAGCTTTGCCTTGGGCCTCCAACTCCGCCACTCGTTTCTGGTTCCCGGCGGCCTTGGCCTCGTTGTACTCCGCCCGCAGGGCCGCCAGTTGCTTCCCGGTGGAGGCTTGAAAGGCTTCCGAACCGCCGAATGCCACCGCTATGGCGCGCGAGTCGTATATGCCGACCCGCACTTTGGCGGCGGGCTCCTGTGCCAGCGCAGTCGCACAGAATACCGATACCATCACTACGAGTGCTTTCATCGTTGCGATCTCCTTGTGCCTACTATATCCCCCAGCGGGGCGGCCGCTTTTCACGAAAAGCTGCCACGCCCTCGCGAAAATCTGGCCCCTCGAAGACGGGCTTGCGCGCATCGGCGGCCAGGCGGCTTGCCGCCTCCGCGTCGAGGCCGCGCGAGTCCCTCACGAAGGCCATGCCGCGGCGGATCGTGTCGCGGCTGAAGGCGGCGATTTGCGATGCGATCTCGGAGGCGCGCTCTTCCAGCTCGAAGGCGTGAGCGACTTCATGCGCCAGGCCCCAGGCCAGCGCTTCCTGGGTGCCGACGATCCTGCCCGTTAGGCTGAGCTCGAACGCACGGCGTTCTCCGATGGCCTGGGCGACAGCGCGGAAAACCACGAACGGCCACATCCCCAGGCGGATCTCCGTCAGCCCGAAGCTCGACCCCTGCGCGGCGACCACGACGTGCGCGTTCGCCACCAAGCCGAGTCCGCCGCCGAGCGCCGGGCCTGCCACCGCCGCCACCACCGGCACCGTAAGCCGCGAGCCGATTGTAAAGATGCGCTCGTGAACCGCCGCATGCTCGTCGGAATCGCCGACGAGGGCTTCCTCGAGGTCCATGCCGGCCGAGAACACTTCTCCCTGCCCCGCGAGGAGGACGGCGCCGACGGCAGGGTCGTCCTCGGCCCGCTCGAGCGTGTCCGCCAGCTCACGGCACATCTGGAGCGTGAGCGCATTGCGCTTCTCGGGGCGGTTCAAAGTAACGCGCAACACGCGCTCTTCGACGCTAATCTCCAAGTTCGTGCTCATCGGCTTCGATCTCCAGGCCGAGCAGTGCCGCGCCCAGCGTCTTCCCCTGCGCATCCACCCGCAAAGACACCGTTCCGCCGCCGCCGAGCGCCTCTTGCAGCATGAAGTTGAGAGCGCCCACATTCGGCAACTCGAACCGTTCGACGTTGCCTTTCACGCGATCGCCGAAGAGCCCCTTGACGCGCTCGGCGGTGACCTCGCGCACCAGAATCGGGTAGCGGCGTTCGTCGCGGGCGATCACGCCGATGTTGGCCACGTCGCCCTTGTCGCCCGACCGGCAATGGGCGATCCGCGCCAGCGGAACCTTCATTCCACCACCTCCACCCTCGGCTCGACCTCCTCGCGCGGAATCAGCGCGGGCCAGTAGGCAACCACTTCGCGCACCTGCGGCCTGCCTTCGCCGTATCCGGTCCCGCCGGGCGGACCGCTCAGGACCAGCGGCACCAGCTCCCTTGTGAAGCGCTCCACGGCGCCGCGGTCCGCGCCGCGCACACCGATGCGCAACTGGACTTCGGGAGGATCGGACGCCGGCGGCGCGGCTGGCCCGTGGCAGGCGCTCACGCCGAAATACTCGGTCTCGATGGCGTCAAAGGCCAGCCCCAGATCGGCTAGGCGCTCGCGCACGATGCGATCCGCCGCCTGCGCCTTCTCGAGCGCCTGCGGCCAACTGTATACCAGCGTTCCGGTCGCCTTCCAGCCGGCGGAGTAGCTCAGCGACACCTTGAGCGTGGCGGGTCGCGGCGAGCCGTGCGCGCCGGTCACGCGGACCCGGTCGGGCCCGGCATCGGCCAGCCGGATGGAGGTGAAATCGGCCACCACGTCCGGCGTGATGTAGGACCGCGGGTCGCCGATCTCATATACGAGCTGCTCTTTGACCGTGGCCAGGCTCACGCGCCCGCCCGTCCCCTGGTGCTTGGTGATGACCGCGCTGCCATCGGGCTCGGCTTCGACGATCGGGTAGCCGATGTTGGCCAGGTCCGGAATGCTCTGCCAATCCTGCTGGCAGTTCCCGCCCGTGGCCTGCGCGCCGCACTCGATGATGTGGCCGGCCACGATGCCGCCCGCCAGACGGTCCCAATCCGTCTCGCGCCATCCGAAGCGGTGGATCATGGGCGCGACCGCCAAGGCCGCATCGGCGCAGCGCCCTGTAATTACGACATCCGCGCCGGTGGCGAGCGCCTGCGCCAGCGGGAAGGCGCCCAGGTAGACGTTGGCGCTCAGGACGCGGTCGCGAATCGCGGCCAGCGGTTCGCCGGTATCGAGGTTACGCATCGCGTGGCCCCGGGCGAGCAGTGCGTCGATGCGCTCCGAGATGTCGTCCCCGAGCACGACGGCCACCTTCAGCTCCGGCGCGAGGCGGCGGACCTCGCGGGCGCAGGCCAGCGGGTTCACCCCGCCGGCGTTGGCGATCGCCTTGATATTCCGCTCTCGCATCCGTGCGGCGAGCCGCGCCATCAACGGCGGGAAATCGCGCGCGTAGCCCAGCGCCGGGTCCTTCTGCTTCTGCTTTTGGAGGATCGACATTGTGACCTCGGCCAGGTAGTCGAGGGTCAGGTAGTCGATGGGCCCTTGCTCGACCAGGCGCACCGGCGCCTCGAGCCAATCTCCCCAGAAGCCCTGCCCGTTCGCGATGCGGATCATATGTCTCATGGCCGCTGCCGCGGCCCGCTCGTCGCTCGTCGCCCGTCGCTCGTCGAAAGCAGCGGCCCTCCCGGCCGCCAGACAGACCGTTACAACGTCTCCAAAACCAAGTGTTCCCGATGCCGGCCGTAGGCGGCGATCTCCAGCGCGAAGCTCAGCACCTCGCGCGAGCGCCGGGGGTCGATGACGGCGTCGGCGTGCCCGTGCGCGGCGCCGTAGAGCGCGTCCAGCCAGCGCTCGTAATCGGCACGCGTGTTTTCCATCGCTTGTTGCAATTCCTCCGACGGCGGTTGCCCGGCAAAGAGCGCCTGAACGGCCGCGTCGCCTTCCATGACCCCGATCCGGGCCGTCGGCCAACTGAACGTGAACGTCGGATCGAAGCCCTGGCCCGCCATGGCGTAATAGCCCGCCCCGCTGGCGTGGTTGAGCGTCAGCACGATCTTGGGGACCGTGGCGCAGGCCATCGCCTCGACCATTTCCGCGCCGGCGCGGATGATGCCGCCCGCTTCGGCTTCCATGCCCACCATGAAACCGGAGACGTCCTGCAAATAGACGAGCGGCAGCCCTTGCCGCTCCGCCATCTCGACGAAGTAGGCCGCCTTGCGCGCCGATTCGGTGTAGACGATGCCGCCGATGCGCGGGCCCTCGGGCGTCTTGAGAAACCCGCGGCGGTTGGCGATCAGCCCTACCGGCCGGCCGGCGAGGCGCGCCTCGGCGCACAGCAACTCCGGTGCGTGTTCGGGCTGGAACTCCAGGCGGTCGCCGGCGTCGAAGATGCGATCAATAATCTCGCCAACGTCGTAAGGCAGGCGGTGGTTCGCGGGCAGGATCTCGTACAGGCCCTCGGCCGGCTGGGCGGGGGCGTTCCCACGCGGCGCCTCGGGTGCGGGCGCAAGCTCGCGGAATTTCTGCCGGATCATATCGAGGCAGGCGCGGTCGTCGGCGGCCCTGTAGTGCGCGACGCCGCTCGCGACCGTGTGCATGCTGGCGCCGCCGAGCGATTCTGCGTCCACCACTTCGCCGGTCGCGCCCTTGACCAGGTTCGGCCCGCCCAGACCCATGAAGCTGGTCTTTTCGACCATGATGATGGAGTCCGAGAGCGCGGGCAGGTACGCGCCGCCGGCGATGCAGGGCCCCATGACCGCCGCAATCTGCGGCACGCGCAGCTTCCGCCGCATCAGCGAGTTGTAGTAGAAGATGCGCGCGGCGCCATACTGGCCGGGGAAAATGCCGTCCTGAAGCGGCAGGTTCACGCCCGCCGAATCCACCAGGTAGACGATCGGCACGCGGTTGCGCATGGCGATTTCCTGCGCGCGCAGGATCTTGGTGATGGTCTCGGGCCACCACGCGCCGGCTTTCACGGTGGCGTCGTTGGCCACCACGACCGCCGGCCGCCCCTCGATCCTGCCCACACCGGTGACCACGCCCGCCGCCGGCGCCTGGCCGTCGTACTTGTCGTAGGCCACCAGCAGCCCGATTTCGAGAAACGTGCCGTCCGGATCGAGGAGAGCAGCCAGCCGCTCGCGCGCGGTCAGCTTCCCGTCCCGATGCTGTTTCTCGACCTTCTTGGGACCGCCGCCGGCGCGCAGCCGCTGCTCGATCTCGTCGAGGCGCTCCAGCAGCCGGCGCATGTGGGAGGCGTTCTGCGCAACTTGGGCCGCGCCAGGAGCAGGTTTCATGGGCTGAATGGTGGCTGCTTTCAGGATACAGCCGGGAGGCGTAAGTGGGACGAGCCCGGCATCCTCCTGGGGGAACGTGCGGTCCGGAGCGCTCGGCGGAGTGTCCGAAAATGGGATTAGGACCTTGTTGCAATTCTGTGTTTTCACTGCGGGCCCCTCCCCGCCGCGAGACCGGAGCGCGCTTGGCGCGGAATTTGGCATCCGAGTGGAGCATAGCGGGGGCGGGTGGGGCGAGGAGGGGCGGCGGGGCGCAAGGGGTTGAGAAGGTGGGGAAGGATTCTTTTTGAGAGTGGTGACTGGTCGCATGGCGGCGTTGGGCAGCGACTGGGGACGGAGGCGGGACGGGCGGGATCATGCCGCTCGCGGCACTAAGGCCACTCTGAGCTCTGTCATTCGTGCAGTGGGAAGAATAGACGGCGGTGTTCCACGGGGACCGAGCCACAAGGTTTGTTACGGGATCGGAATCCGGTATAAGTTGCGGTGGGTGCTCGCTCTGACGAACGCATAACTCGATGGATCGGCACCGATCGCAATGAGCCCGTAATCGGATGCCGTGTCCATGCCGGAAGACACGAACAGTGTGGCGCCCGGAATCGTCTGGATTTCCGTTTCCGATTGGATGCCGGCGGGCGGCAGCGGCGGAAAGGCCTTCCCGCGGGGCAGCCTCACGCGATAGATTTTGCTGTGCGAAACAACGTAAATAAATTTTGCATCCGGCGACCACGTGATCCAGCACTCGCTGCATATGCGCATCGGCGGCCCTCCGGCAAGCGGGTAGGCTAAATTGCCGCTGGCCGCGGGGTCATTGCCGGAAACGGGCGCCCAGACCACCGCCCACTGGCCGCCCGGCGAGAATCCATAAAACTCCAGAACTGGATTTTCGATTACCTTTCGGCGGGCGGAGCCGTCTGGTCGGGAGCGATACAGATAATTCAACTTGCCTTCCGCGGCGATGAACGCCACGTCGCCGTCAGGGGTGAAGTGGGGCTGAGAAAGGTCCGTTCCCGGCAGCTGACGCGGCGCAACGCGGTGGTCCAGCGGTGCGATCCAGACTCGTGAATGGCCATTCGGATCAGGAGCCGAGAACACGACCTGCTTGTCGTCCCCGGACACCGCGTAGCCCGTGACGGTGGTTCCGGAAATGAGCCGCTCGCGGTGCCCATCGGCCAGATCGATCTGCCACAACTCGCCGCGCGGAAAGAAACTCGACCGGCTCGACGTATAGTACAGCTTCTTATCGTCGCGAGAAAAAGTGGGCCCTTGCGCGGATTCCTCGGAAGTGATCTGCCGTTCGCCATCCGGTCCGTGAAGCCAGATGGAGTTCTGGACCAGGCCCACCGATGAAACCAGCGAGCGGCCATCGGGCATCATCGCGATGCCCTCCTGTTCCGTTGGGCCAAAGGTCACCTGCTCGGCGTCGGCGCCTTTGAAGCGCTGCCGCCAAATGTGAAAGCCG
>DASWZN010000067.1:0-1895 GCA_036404435.1 Bryobacteraceae bacterium | reverse complement strand
GATGGAACTTGGCTCGAGACGAGGGACCGAGCGTTCGGCGATGCTGGCCTGTCTGGCCGCGCCCGGTTATTTAGTCGGGCCGATGTTCGCCATCGTCGGACTGTTGCCTATGTTCGTCCCGCCGCTGTGGGTGTTTGTCCTGCTCCTCGGCGCATACGTGCCAGGCTTGATCGTGGTGGTGGTCCGCGCCGTTTCGAAGGTACCTGACGGCCCATCCGAGGTGACGCCCGATGGCTGTTGGCATGGCAGTTTCTACTACAACCCGCAAGACCCCGCGCTGTTCGTGGGCGGGCGGACGGGGTTCGGATTGACCGCCAACTTCGCGCGCCGTCTGGTCTGGCTGCTGCTGGCGATTATCCTCCTGGTGACTGTGGGGCTTTTACTATTGGGCTCGAAACTGTTAGCTCAGACCGCGACAGCGCCGGAAGACGTCGCCAGACAGACCGTTGTCCGGCTGGTGGACGGAAAATACGACGAGCTCTATCAGTCGTTCTCGGCGGACATGCGCGCCGCGCTCTCTCTCGAGGCTTTGAAGTCCCAAATCGGTCCACAGGTCAGCGCGTTTGGGAAGCTGATCGAGACCCGCAAACCGGCCATCCAGCAAATCGGCGGCAACACCGTGCTGATCGTGCCTGCGAAGTTCCAGACCGTTTGGATCGATTTCACGATCTCGGTGAATGGCGCCGGCCAGGTCGCCGGACTTTTCATGAAGCCCGGTCAAGCGCCCGATTCGGACCGGCATCCGCCCGCATACAGCAAGCCGGATTCGTTCAGCGAGCGCGCCGTGACCGTTGGCGCCGGCGACTGGAAGCTGCCCGGCACGCTCACCCTTCCGCGGTCGCAGACGCCCGTGCCCGGCGTGGTTCTGATCCACGGCTCCGGACCGGAGGATCGCGACGAGACCAGCTTCGGCAATAAGCCATTCCGGGACCTCGCGGAGGGCCTCGCCTCTCAGGGCATCGCCGTGCTCCGCTATGAGAAGCGAACCAAGGAGTACGAGATGGCGCAGATGCGCAACCTGACGGTGCAGGAGGAGACCGTCGAGGACGCCGTCGCCGCCGTGACCCTCTTGCGTGCACAGCCCGGCATCGACCCGAAGCGCGTCTTCCTGCTGGGCCACAGCCTGGGCGGCTACCTGATGCCCATGATGCTGGATCGGGCGCCGGAAGCGGCCGGCGGGATCGTGCTGGGCGGGAACGCGCGACCCCTCGAAGATGTCATGCTGGAGCAGTTCGAGTACGCCGGAACGCTGCCCGGCGGCGACACTCCCGAAGCCCGGAAGCAAATCGAGGAGTTACGCAAACTGGCGCTTTCGGTGAAGGCCTTGCAGCCCGGCCACGAAGACGGGCCAGCGATCCTGGGAGCCTTCCCGCACTACTGGCTCGACCTGCGCGGCTACGACCCGGTTGCACAAGCGGCCAAGATTACGCGGCCATTGCTGATCCTGCAAGGCGGGCGCGATTACCAGGTGACGATGAAGGACTTCGAGATCTGGAAGGCCGCGCTCGCGGGACATGCGAATGTCACGCTGAAGAGTTATCCGGCGCTGAACCACTTGTTCGTCGAAGGCAAGGGCAAGAGCGTGCCCGCGGAGTACATGACGCCGGGGCACGTGTCGGGCGAAGCGATCGGCGACATCGCACGCTGGATTCTCGCGCGCTGAGCGTCGCGGCGGTTGGCAGGCGAAAGCGACTGCCCCACGGCGCTACGGCGCGCTGGGGGGTTGCGCGGGCAGGGCCGCGGGATAGTAGCCATCGCGGGCGCGAATCACCACGCCGGGCACGGACGGGATCAGCACCTTGATGTGATGGTAGGTTTTGGTCTTGGCGTCCGGGGAATTCTCGGGCACGTAGCGCAGGATATATTGCGAGGTGATATCGCCGGTAATGCCCACG
>DASWZN010000066.1:0-1920 GCA_036404435.1 Bryobacteraceae bacterium | reverse complement strand
GATGGAACTTGGCTCGAGACGAGGGACCGAGCGTTCGGCGATGCTGGCCTGTCTGGCCGCGCCCGGTTATTTAGTCGGGCCGATGTTCGCCATCGTCGGACTGTTGCCTATGTTCGTCCCGCCGCTGTGGGTGTTTGTCCTTCTCATTGGCGCATATTTCCCAGGTTTGATCGTGCTGGTGGTCCGCGCGGTCTCGCAGTCGGCCGGCGGCCCGTCCGAGGTGACTCCCGATGGTTGTTGGCATGGCAGTTTCTACTACAACCCGCAAGATCCCGCGCTGTTCGTGGACGGGCGGACGGGGTTCGGATTGACCGCCAACTTCGCGCGCCGTCTGGTCTGGCTGCTGCTGGCGATTATTCTCCTGGTGACTGCGGGGCTTTTATTGCTGGGCTCGAAACTGTTAGCTCAGACCGCGACAGCGCCGGAGGACGTCGCCAGCCAGACCGTTGTCCGGCTGGTGGACGGAAAATACGACGAGATCTATCAGTCGTTCTCGGCGGACATGCGCGCCGCTCTCTCTCTCGAGGCCCTGAAGTCCCAAGTCGGCCCACAGGTGAGCGCGTTTGGGAAGCTGATCGAGACCCGCAGACCGGCCATCCAGGAAATCGGCGGCAACACCGTGCTGATCGTGCCTGCCAAGTTCCAGACCCTTTGGATCGATTTCACGATCTCGGTGAATGGCGCCGGCCAGGTCTCCGGGCTTTTCATGAAGCCCGGCCAGGCGCCCGATTCGGACCGGCATCCGCCCGCATACAGCAAGCCGGATTCGTTCAGCGAGCGCGCCGTGACCGTTGGCTCCGGCGACTGGAAGCTGCCCGGCACACTTACCGTTCCGCGGTCCCAGACGCCAGTGCCGGGCGTGGCTCTGATTCACGGCTCCGGACCGGAGGATCGCGACGAGACCAGTTTCGGCAATAAGCCATTCCGGGACCTCGCGGAAGGGCTCGCCTCTCAGGGCATCGCCGTGCTCCGCTATGAGAAGCGAACCAAGGAGTACGGCGCGAAGATGGCGCAGATACGCAACCTGACGGTGCAGGAGGAGACCGTCGAGGACGCGGTCGCCGCCGTGACCCTCTTGCGCGCCGAGCCCGGCATCGATCCGAAGCGCGTCTTCCTGCTGGGCCACAGCCTGGGCGGCTACCTGATGCCCATGATGCTGGATCGGGCGCCGGAAGCGGCCGGCGGGATCGTGCTGGGCGGGAACGCGCGACCCCTCGAAGATGTCATGCTGGAACAGTTCGAGTACGCCGGATCGCTGCCCGGCGGCGATACTCCCGAAGCCCGGAAGCAAATCGAGGAATTGCGCAAGCAGGCGCTCTCGGTGAAGGACTTGCAGCCCGGCCACGAAGATGGACCGGCGATCCTGGGAGTCTTCCCGCACTACTGGCTGGACCTGCGCGGTTACGACCCGGTCGCACAAGCCGCCAAGATCGCGCGGCCCTTGCTGATCCTGCAAGGCGAGCGCGATTACCAGGTGACGATGAAGGACTTCGACATCTGGAAGGCCGCGCTCGCGGGACATGCGAATGTCACGCTGAAGAGTTATCCGGCGCTGAACCACCTGTTTATCGAAGGCAAGGGCAAGAGCGTGCCCGCGGAGTACATGACGCCGGGGCACGTGTCGGGCGAAGCGATCGGCGACATCGCACGCTGGATTCTCGCGCGCTGAGCGTCGCGGCGGTTGGCAGTCGAAAGCGCCGGCCCCACTTTTCGCGCTTCGGTGAACTTTCCGTCTATTGGGCGGGGGGTTGCGCGGGCAGGGCCGCGGGATAGTAGCCGTCGCGGGCGCGAATCACCACGCCGGGCACGGACGGGATCAGCACCTTGATGTGATGGTAGGTTTTGGTCTTGGCGTCCGGGGAATTCTCGGGCACGTAGCGCAGGATATATTGCGAGGTGATATCGCCGGTAATGCCCACG
>DASWZN010000065.1:0-14119 GCA_036404435.1 Bryobacteraceae bacterium | reverse complement strand
AGTTCGGCACCGCGGCCGGCGGCTGGTGGAGTGGATGTTCACTTTCGCCCTGGCGGCCTGCAATCTGGTCCGCATGAGCAGACTGGGGAATCAGACTCCGTAGCAGAAAGGCCGCAGTGTGCCCGTACGGCCCTCGGAAGCGCTTTTCGCAGACCGAAATCCAGGCCGGTCGGGCACAATCGCTCACAACACTTACTTTTTCAGCACGGTGTGAAGCTTGCCCCACGTGGTTGCCAGTGCGCGATTGACGGAGGCACTCATCCCATGGCAACCACAAACACTCTCACTACTGGCGCCCTGGCGCTGATACTGTCCGCGTCGCCCGGCGAGGGTCCGAATCGGTCTTCCGCCGCAAGGGCGTTCAGACGACTAATCCGGCACGAGGTCGAGCTTCTTCTTGACACTCGATCGAGAGGCGTCGTATTATGACGATAGTCATATATGACCATGGTCGAATCTCGCCGCGAACGAAAGAAGATCGCCGCCCGGTCTCAGATACTGTCGGCGGCGATCGACCTCTTCTCGCGGCGCGGCATCGAGGCCGTAACGATCGACGAGATCGCAGCGGCTGCCGATGTCGGCAAGGGGACCATCTACAACTACTTCGCCACGAAAGAGGACATCGTAGTGGCGTTCATGGCCGATCTGGAGGCGCGCATCGCGCCGGCGATTGCCCGCTTCAGGCCGGGAGCGCGGCCGGCCGATCGCGTCCTTGCCGATTACATTCTTCTTCACTTCCGGCTGAAGGAGCCATATCACGCCTTCGTGCGTGTGTTTCTCGCGCAGATGTTCATGGATACCGCGCGCTTCCTTCCGTACATGGTGGAGATGCAGAAGTACATCGATCCGCCGCTCCAGTCGCTTTTTGCCGCGCTTGAAAGACGTCAGGCGCTCCGCGCCGACATCGATGTTCCCCAGCTCATTTTGAGCTTCAAGACCATGCATCTGGGCCTGACGGCTCTCTGGGCCGTCGAAGGCCCGCCGTTTGCGCAAACCACCCATGTGGTTCGCCAGCAAATGCAGTTTTTCACCGAAGGCATCTTGAGGAAAGAACAATGAGACACTCGTTCGCCGCGCTCGCAGCTCTTCTTGCTTCCACGCTCGTGTGCGCGCAAACGCCCGCACCGGGCGGCGGGCCTCTGACGCGCCATTATCGCGACGGAGAAAGGCTCGCCTACCACATGACGGCCACCAATGAAGACTGGCACTACACCGCCGACGCCTCGGCCACGGTGACCAAGTCGGACAAAGGTAGCTACATCGAGGAGTTTCGCTGGACTGGGATGACGTCCAACGGGCAACCCATCACGCTGGCGCCGGCGATGGCGCAGTTTCGCCAGTCCCTTTCGCTCGATCCCAGTTGGATGCCATCCGGGCCCGATCTGAGCAAAGCGGACCCGAAAATGGTGGGGCCTATCCTGGATCTGATGACCTTCTACGTGGACCTGTGGATCGTGAACAAAGTTGGGATTCTGCGGCGCGCTGGAGATCACTTTTACCTGCCTACCCCCCAGGTCAACTCATGGGCTGATGGCACGCACGTGCTCGTCGGAAAGGACCAAATCGACTTCGACCTGAATGTTCTGTCGCTCGACGCGGTGAAGCAGACGGCCGTGGTTGTCGTTCACCATGTGCCACCACCACATCCCAATCTGCAGCTTCCAGCGGATTGGATGCAAGCCCCGGTGGCCGACACGGCGAACAACTGGGTCGAAGTAACGAAGACCGAAGACGGGAAGTACAAGGCTGGAGTTGGCAAGGAGACTTTTGACGTCACAATCACAGTGAGCACGGCGGACGGCAGAATGCTTTCGGCAATCATGGACAACCCCGTGGTGATGAGCGGTCGCGACTGCGATGACAGAACGCTGACCAAGTGTGGCGTTGCGCAGCCGCACACGATCCACCGGCATGTTGAGATAGCGCTGGAGCAATGACATGCGTCCGCCCGGCGAGCGGCCGCCGGTCGCCCGCCCATGGACCTCCCTGCGCGATAATGGCGGAGGTTCTCATCCCATGACAATCAGAACTTTTTGCACCACTGCCGCCCTGGCCATGACGCTGGGCGTGGCGCCTCTGCCTGCTCAATTTGGAGGTCCGCAGAAGCCCTCCGGCCCCTGGATGGACAAGACCCTTTCGCCCGATCAGCGCGCCGATCTGCTGGTTAAGGCGCTGACGCTCGATGAGAAGATCTCCCTGCTTCACGGAAACGGCTGGGAGGAGCTGATCAGCGGTCCCGACAAGCTGCCGCCCAGAGCGCTGGGCAATGCCGGATTCATTCCCGGCATTCCCCGTCTCGGGATTCCCGATCTGCAAATGGCGGACGCCGCGGTCGGCGTCACGCACTCGTCGGTGTTCGGCCGCTATTCCACTCCGCTGCCGTCGGGCATTGCGGAGGCTTCGAGCTGGGACGTCGATCTGGCCCGCGAATACGGGTCGCTTATCGGCCGCGAGCTGCGCGATCAGGGCTACACGATGTCGCTCGGCGGCGGCATCGACCTCACGCGCGAGCCGCGCAATGGCCGCAACTTCGAGTACCGGGGCGAGGATCCGATTCTGGCCGGCACGCTGGTGGGCGCGGAGATGAAGGCGCTGCAGGAGCAGGGCATCGTCGGCGACCTCAAACACTACGCCATGAACGATCAGGAAAGCGGCCGCGCGTTCGTCAACGTGAAGGTTGGCAAGCGGGCCATGCGCGAAACCGATTTGCTGGCGTTTGAGATCGCCCTGAAGGGATCCGGCGCGGGCGCGGTGATGTGCTCCTACAACCTGGTGAACGGCGACTACGCGTGCGAGAACAACTATCTCCTGAACGAGGTCCTGAAGAGGGATCTCGGCTTCCAGGGCTTCATCATCTCCGACTGGAGCGCCACGCACAGCACCGCCAAGGCCGCCAACGCCGGGCTCGATATGGAGATGCCGGAATCCACTCACTTCGGCGCGGCTCTGAAGAAGGCGGTGGAGAGCGGCGAGGTTTCCCAGGCCCGCCTGGACAACATGCTGCACCGGGTTTTCCGCAGCGAGTTTGCGGTGGGGGTGTTCGACAACCCGCCGGACCGGCGCGTGCCGGATGTGTTTCACGGCCTGGAGGTGGCCGAGCGCGTCGCGGAACAGACCATGGTTCTGCTGAAGAACGCGAACGGCCAGTTGCCGCTGGCCGCATCCAACCTACGCTCGATCGCCGTCATCGGGTCCCACGCGGACGCGGGCGTGCTCTCGGGCGGAGGCTCGGCGCAGGTCGATGCTATCGGGGGGAACGCGGCTCCGCAGCCGGAAAAGGGTCCATTCGAACAGGTCGTCTGGCAACGCTCGTCGCCGTTGAAAGCGATTCGAGCCAAGGCGCCGGGGGCCAAGGTGGAATACGATCCGGGAACGGACGCGAGCGCGGCCGCAGCCCTGGCGAAGGCGTCGGATGTGGCCGTGGTATTCGTCAATCAACCCACCGGCGAAGGCGCCGACGCGCCGAGCCTCTCGCTTCCCGGACAGCAGGACGCGCTGGTCGCCGCTGTCGCCGCGGCCAATCCGCACACCATCGTCGTGATCGAATCCGGCGGCGCGGTCGTCATGCCGTGGATCGACCAAGTCAATGCAGTTCTGGAGGCTTGGTATCCCGGCACTCGCGGCGGCGAGGCCATCGCGAGTATCCTCTTCGGCGACGCCAACCCGTCGGCCAAGCTGCCCGTCAGCTTCGCGAGAACGGATGCGGACCTGCCGCACCCGGTGGCGACGGTGCAGCCGCCGCCGCGCCAGGGCGAGGACGTCGAGCCGTTCCCCGGCGCTCCCTGGAGGGAGAACAGGAGGCCGTTCGATATCGAATACGACGAAGGACTGCTGGTGGGATACAAGTGGTACGACGCCAAAGACAAGCAGCCGCTGTTTCCGTTCGGCTATGGACTGTCCTATACCACTTACAGCTACTCGGGCCTGAAGGTGTCGGCGCGGCAGGTCTCGTTCGAGGTGAAGAACACCGGCGAACGGGCCGGAGCCGAGATCGCCGAGGTGTATGCCACGCTTCCGCAGGCCGCGGGCGAGCCGTTCAAGCGCCTGGTGGCATTCAAGAAGATCGCGCTCGCGCCCGGCGAAACCAAATCGGTGATCCTGGATCTGAACCCACACTATTTGTCGATCTTCAATGAGGCCAAGGATGGGTGGGAGCTCGTTGCGGGCGAATACACCGTACAGGTGGGCGGTTCGTCGCGCGAGCTGCCGCTGCGCGGCACGTTCCGGATGGACAAGTAAGGCGACAGGCCGGAGGCCTGTCCTACTCCGTCAATTCGTAGCTGACGTAGGCGAAGCGTCGGCTGTCGGGCGCCCAGGAGTACACATTGAGGGTTCCCTGCCCGCCGAACAGGCGGACCACTTCGCGGATCTCCGGCTTCCCCACCTTGTCGCCCGGAGCCGGCATGATGCGCAGAACCACGTTCTGGTTGGGCGGGTGCCCTTTCGTTCCCTTGGGAAACGACAGGAACACAATCCAGTTGCCGTCGGGAGAAATGTGCGGGAACCAGTCTTCCAGCTCGTCGGTGGTTACGCGCTCGGCGCGCTCGTCGTTGGGTCCGGCGCCCGCGGCGGGCATGCGCCAGATGTCCCAAGAGCCGGAACGGTCCGAGTTCCAGTAGATCCACTTGCCGTCGGGTGAGTATTCGGGGCCATCGTCGTATGCCGGATGAACGGTCAGACGCTCTTCGGGACCGCCCGCGACCGGGATGCGGTAGATATCGAAGTTGCCGCTGCGCTCGGCGCAGTAGACGACCGCCTTGCCGTCCGGCGCCCAGCCGTGGAAGTAGCTCGGCGCCTTCTGCGTGATCTGCTGCGGCACGCCACCCGACGAGGGCAGGACATACATCTCGCCGGCGGAGACGACGATCTGGGAGCCATCGGGCGAGATGCCGTGGTCGTTGTTGATGCCGTTCACGGGACCAAGGTCGACGGGTTCCGGCTCCCCGCCCGCGACCGCGAGCTTCCACAGGCGGCCCTCGGAATTCAGCAGGAGGTAGGCGCCGTCGGGCGACCAGTTGGGCGCTTCGAACAGGCGATCCGCGGTGAAGACGACGCGCTTGTTCGTGCCATCGCGATCGATGATGGTGACGTGGCTCCGCACCTTCGGGCGCGGCTGTGCGTTCAGCAGCGTGGCCAAGACAAACGGAGCAGCGGCGAAGACAGCGGCGACGAGGAATCTCATACGCCCGAGTTTAGCGCGCGCCACGGTGGGACAGGCCTCCGGCCTGTCGGCAGGCGGAATCGCCTGCCCCACGATGTTAGACTCACGACATACGGACTCAGGAGGGGTATCCCATGTACGACATGAAGAACCTTGCCAAACTCAAGAGCCTCGAGGCCAACGCGCCGGAGGCAATCAAGGCGTTCTGGGCGTTCGATAAAGCGGCGCTGGCGGCTGGAGCAATTCCGGCCAAATACAAAGAGCTGATGGCTCTGGCCGTCGCTCTTACGACGCAGTGCCCGTATTGCATCGAGATCCACAGCAACAAAGCCCGCGAGGCGGGCGCTTCGGAGCAGGAGATGGCCGAGGTTGTCGCGGTCGCGGCGGCGCTCCGGGCCGGAGCGGCGATCACGCACGGCACGCACGCTATCAAATAGCGGCTACGCCACACCGTACCACTTGAACCATTCGAGCATGCGCTTCCAGCCGTCTTCGGCGGGGCCCTGGCGGTAGCTGGGCCGGTAGTCGGCGTTGAAGCCGTGCGGCGCGTCCGGATAGACGACCAGTTCCGACGGGTTCCCGGCGCCCTTGAGCGCGGCGCGCATCTGCTCGATGGAAGCGATCGGGATGCCCTGGTCCTGCCCGCCGTAGAGGCCCAGCACAGGCGTCTTGAGCGCAGGCGCGAGGTCGATCGGGTTGCGGGGGTGCAGCTCGTCGGTTGGCCCCATCAGCCGGCCGTACCACGCTGCGCCCGCCTTCACATCGGGGTTGTGAGCCGCGTACAGCCATACGATCCGGCCGCCCCAGCAGAAGCCCGTGATGCCCAGCTTGGCGGCGTTCCCGTTCTGGGAGGATGTGGCCCAATGCGCCGTGTCGTCCAGGTCCGAGAGGACCTGGGCGTCGGGCACTTTCGAGACCACCTTGGCGATGATCTCCTGGATGTCGCTCATCGCGGCCACGTTGCCCTGCCGCGCGTACAGCTCCGGCGCAACCGCCAGGTAGCCGTGCTTGGCCAGCCGCCGGCACAGGTCGCGGATGTGCTCATGCACGCCGAAGATCTCTTGAACCACCAGGACGACGGCGAGCCCGCGGCCTCCGGCGGGTTTGGCCCGGTAGCACGGCATCTCTCCATCGCGCACCGGGATCTTTACCTCAGACGCTTCGAGGCCCGCGGTATCCGTGGTAATCGTTCCGGCTGCGATCGGCTGGACCGCGGCGGCAAAGCCGGCCGCCAGCTCGGTGACGAGAAACTGCCTGCGATTGACGTCAACCTGGTTCAACACATTGCCCCCTCTTTCCTGCGCTCATTGTACCGCCGCCGCGTAAATCTCTGTAACACCTGTAGCGCCCTGGGCCCCCGGCGCGTCCATGGTAGTGAAGAGGAGGGGAAAGAAGATGAAACCACTAAGAAACGGGATCCGTTGGGGGCTGGCGGTCCTGTTGCTCGCCGCTCCGGCGCTGGTTGAGGCAACGGCTCCGAACACCCCGCCGACCCTCGAGCAGCAGGTCCACCACAAGTTGCTGATGCTCCCGTACTACAACGTCTTCGACAACCTGGAGTATCGGGTCTCGGGAGACAACGTGACGCTGCTGGGACAGGTGACCGACCCGGTACTGAAGTCGGACGCCGGCAACGTCGTGAAACGCATTCCCGGCGTGGGAACGGTAACCAATAACATCGAAGTGCTGCCCGTCTCGCCGATGGACAACCAGATCCGGCGGGCGGAGATGCGCGCGATTTACAGCTTCGGCGGGCTGGGGCGATACGCCATGGGGCCGGTGCCCTCGATTCACATTATCGTCAAGAACGGAAACGTGACCCTCGACGGTGTGGTGGCGAACGGGATGGATCGGAACCTGGCCGGCATCCGCGCAAATGGGGTCTCCAACGTCTTCTCGGTGACGAACAACCTCGTGGTCGAGCAGTTGTAAAGCGAGCACCGAGATCACATGGCCGCCTGCCTCAGGAGTGAAGGTGGGCGGCCATTTTCTTTTTGACCTCAGCGGCACGCTTACCGTCGGGCGCGAGTTCCAGGAACTTCGACCAGGCTTCGTGGGCGGCCGTAGTATCCTTGAGCTTTTGCTCAGCCTCGCCCAGCCAGAAGTAGGCCTCGGCCAGACCGGGGTTCCACTTGGTGGCCTCCAGGAAGCGGTTCGCGGCGGCCTTGAAACTGCCCTTCTTGAAGTAGAACTCGCCTGTTTTGACCTCTTTTTCGGCTTGCAGCGGGTTGAAGGCATACTCCTTCTTGGCCTGGAGGGTTTCGTCCTCCTCAGGCGGGGCCTGTTCCTTGGCCGGAGTCTGCTCTTTGGGCGGCGGCGCTTGCTGGGCTCCCAGGACCCCGCCGAGCAACGCCAAAATCGCGATCAGCACTCGATTCCGTGGCACAATTCAAGTATAAGCCGCGCGTTCCGCGAAGCGCGCTCCAGCGCATGGACCTGCGAGAAAAAGCCAGCCAGTTGCCCTTGCTGCCCGGCGTCTACCTTTACCGGGACGAGGCGGGCACGGTGCTCTACGTGGGCAAGGCGAAGAACCTGCGGGCGCGGGTGCGCAGCTACTTCTCCGACGAGCGGCTGGCAGACACCAAGACCGACACGCTGATCTCGCACGCGCGCGACATCGAGTACATCCTGGTCGATAACGAGAAGGAAGCGCTGGCGCTCGAGAACAACCTCATCAAGCAGTGGCAGCCGCGGTACAACGTCCTGCTGCGCGACGACAAGACGTACCCGTATGTCAAGCTCACCCATGAGAAATACCCGCGGGTGTATGTGACGCGCCGGATTCTGAAGGACGGCGCCACCTACTACGGCCCCTACTTCCCGTCGAACCTGGCCTACCGGCTGGTCCATTTCATCCACCGCTTCTTCGGCGTGCCCTCGTGCCGCGTGGACCTGACCCGGCGCCATCCTCAACCGTGCCTGCAATACCACATCCATCGCTGCAAAGGGCCGTGCGTCGAAGGCCTGGTAACCGACGAAGCCTACGCGCTGGCGGTGAAGGAAGTCCGGATGTTCCTCGAAGGGCGCCACCGGGACCTGGTCGCGGAGCTGCGCGGGCACATGGAGCGGGCCTCCGAGGAGATGCACTTCGAGCAGGCGGCGGTGCTGCGCGACGTGATTGGGACGGTGGAGGAGATGGAGCAGCGGCAGATGATGGCCGCGGCCGAAGGCGACGATACCGACATCTTCGGCTGGTACGCGGAGCCACCGCTGGTGGCCGCCAACGTGTTTCACCTGCGCAACGGGCGCATCGTGGACCGCCGCGAGTTCTTCTGGGAGGACCGCACCGAGTTCGCCCCGCCCGAGTTCGCCTCGCAACTCCTCAAGCAGTTCTATCTCGACCAGAAGTACGTTCCGGGCCTGATCCACGTGCCTGCCGAGTTCGAAGACCGCGAGGTGATCGAGGAGGTCCTTTCCGAGAAGCGCGGGCGCAAGGTGGAGATCCACACGCCGCAGCGGGGCCAGAAGCGGGCCATGCTGGCGCTGGCCGAGACCAACGCGAAGCACCTGTTCGAGCAGCGATTCCGCGTGCTGAAGCCGTCGTCGCAGGCGATCCGGGAGGCGCTCGAGACCCTGCTGGGCCTGCCGAAGGCGCCCGCGCGCATCGAGTGCTTCGACATTTCCCACATTCAGGGGACCGACAAGGTGGCCAGCATGGTGGTGTGGGAAGACGGCCGCATGAAGAAATCGGACTACCGCAAGTTCATCATCCGCGACGTGGAGGGCAACGACGATTTTGCCTCGATGCGCGAGGTGATCCGGCGCCGGTATGCGCGGCTACTGGAGGAGAAGAAGCCGATGCCGGACCTAGTGCTGGTGGATGGAGGCGTGGGGCAACTGCACGCGGCCGCGGAATCGCTGGCGGCGCTCGGCCTGGTGGACCTGCCGCTGGCGTCGATCGCCAAGCGCGAGGAGCTGATCTACGTGTTAGGGCAGGAGGACGAGCCGGTGGTGCTGGATCGCTTCTCGCCCGTGCTGCACCTGATCCAGAGCGTGCGGGACGAGGCGCACCGCTTCGCGGTCACTTTCCACCGTTCGCGGCGCGACTCGCAGCGGCTGACGTCCGAACTGGAGCGGATTCCGGGGATCGGGCCGAAGACGGTGCGCAAGCTGCTGCTGCGGTTCGGCAGCCTGGAGAGCGTGCGGAACGCGCCCTTCGAGGAGCTATCGGCGGCGCTCGGGCCGGCGGCCGCGCGGAGGGTGGCGGAGCACTACCGGGCGGCGGTGGGGGAAGGCTGAAGCGATGCGCTCGGGTCGCCCGTCGGCGCCGGCGCGTGGTCCTCTTTGGCCGGCGGGCCGAGCAGCTCCGTGAAGATGGGTTTCAACGCGTCCGCCCACACCTGGTAGCCCTTGAGGGTGGGATGCAGTTGGTCGCGAGCGTTCATCATGCCGTCGAGCAGCTTTCCATCCGGAGTTGCCAGCTTGTCGTTGATGTTCAGGTATCGGATACTCTTGCCGTCGGCGAGCTGGGACAGATTACGGTTGACTTTGTCTACCACGGGCATCGCAGACATGTTGTCGTTCCGGGGCAGAATGCCGGTGACGATGACGACCGCGCCGGGCGCCTTGGCCTCGATCACCCGCAGGATGGCCTGAAGCCCGCGGGTGATGTCCGCCGCCTTGGCGTCGTCGCTCTCCGCCGGATTCGCCTCGCCCGCGTTATTGGTGCCGGCGAGCAGCACGACCACCTTGGGATTGACTCCGTCCAGTTCTCCATGGTCGAGACGCCACAGGATGTTCTGAGTCTTGTCGGCGCCCCATCCGAAATCGGCCGCATTCCAGCCGAAGAAGTTCCGGTTCCAATTGGCCAGCAGATCGGGATAGTCGGTCGCGCCCCAGCGCCGCGTTATGGAGTCTCCCTCGAAGTAGACGTCAATGCGGCCCTTCCTGGCCTTGGCCACTAACTGGGCGTGAGCGGCGATAGAATTCGGGTCGGTGCGGGCGGCCGGTTGGTCGGCCGGTGGCGCGACGGCGGTGCGACCGAGGAACCCGTCGGCCCAGGCGAGGAAGTACCTCCAATTGGGGCCGTCGGTGTGGCCGCCGTCATGCTGACGCCAGGCCAGCTGGCCATCGAGCAGGCCGACGTTGACGGGCGGCATTTCGGCGGTTCCCAGGTCCGTCGCGCCCAAAAGCCTGAAAACCGGCCCGGCAGCTACGGTGGCCATGAAGCTGCCCTTCTGGTCCAGCCATTTTGCATCGCCCTTTTCGGGCACGCCATAGCTGATGAAGGTCAACCGCGGCGCGCACAATGCGATCAGCTCATGTGCGTCGACGGGCAGGTCGCCGGCGTTCTTGCTGCCGAAGACAGCCTCAGCGGCGCCATACTTCAGGAAGTTGCCGGCCATCCAATGGTACTCGCCCGATCCCGTGAGGTTCTCGACCGCTTCTCCCCAATTGCGGCGGTGGAGCTTGGCGCCACCTTCGCCGGAAGAGCCGACCAGAACGAGAGCGAAGCGAGTGTCGAAAGCCATGGTGACCAGGGCGGCCTTGCCGTAGCGGGAAACGCCTTCAATGCCGACGTGCTTCGCGTCCACGGCTTTGTCGGTTTCGAGATAATCGAGACCGCGGGAAGCGCCCCAGGCCCAGGCCCGCAACGCGCCCCAGTCATCCGGCTTGCGCGGCTGGCCCTGGTTGACGAGGCCGACGACGCCCTTGGTCAGGCCGGCGCCGTTGTCCGCCTGAATACTCGCGGGATCGATGAAGGCGTAGCCCCAGCCATCCGCAATAAGCTGCTCGCTGGCGGGGGGATCGCCGCCCGCGGGCTGCGGAAACTCGCCGCGTCCGAACCTCATCATGACGGGCACGGGACCGGATGCGCTGGCCGGCCGCACCAGAATCATCCGGATGTCGACGGCGATGGACGGGCACAGCGCATTGTCCACGTGCCCCACGAGCTCCTGCCGAATGACGGGAATGGCGCCGACCGCCGTGTTCTCGGTTTTCGCAACCGTCCACGTCACGTTGGGCACGCGCTTGGGAACGCGGCCATAGACCTCCCGCTCGAAGTCCTCGACAATCTCCGCGCGGCGCCGGCGCCACCACACCTTCGCCTTCGTGACCTTCTTGCCGTTCTTCAGAGTCAAGGGATCGGGCAGATCCGGGAAGGGATTGGCCTTGGATTCGTCGTAGTTGGCGTGATTGGGGAGGCTCTCGTTGCCGCTCGGGCCGGGCCGGAGGGCCTTTATGCCGAGCTGGTCTAGCATGTTTTGATGGTCCTCGGCGGCGGTCCAATTCACGGGTGGCGCCGCCAGCAGCCCGATCAAAAGAAGCCCTGGAGAGTACATGGGAGATCCCCGAACAGAATGATATCCTGTTGGCTCGGCAATCGTCGAGGTCCTCATCATGAAACGTCTGGCCTTAGCGCTCCTCTGTGCGTTGGTCTCGGCGGCTCAGCCGTTGAGCTTCACGCCATTCCACAAGAATGGGATCTACGACATCGGCGACAAGGCCGGTTGGACGGTGACCCTTGCGCCGGGCGCCGCCGCGGCGGCGAGCAAGTACGACTACGTCATCAAGAAGAACAATCTCGACGCGATTCAAACCGGCACGCTGGACCTGTCGTCCGGCACGGCCACCCTCGAAGTCACGCTCAACGAGCCGGCGATGCTGTACGTCGAGGTGGCCGCCGAGCCGGCGATCCATCTGGGCGCCGCGATCGCTCCGTGGAAGCTGCAGCCCTCCGTGCCCAGGCCCTCCGATTTCGACTCGTTCTGGGACGCGAAGCTGAAGGCACTGAGCGAAATCCCGATCAACCCGGTGCTCACGCCGACGGCCACCAGCACGGCCGGCGTGGAATTGTACACCGTCAAACTGGATAGCGTCGGCTCGCACGTGCAGGGCTACCTGGCCAAGCCATCGAGAGAGGGGAAGTTCCCCGCCCTAGTCGTCTACCAATATGCCGGCGTGTATGCGCTCCGGCCGGAGACGGTGACCGATCGCGCGGCCGAGGGCTGGCTCGCGTTCAACGTCGATTCGCACGACCTTCCGCCCAGCGAGGCGACCGGCGTCACCAATACCTACCAGTCGATCGGGAATACCGGCAGGGAGACGTCTTACTTCCTCAATATGTATCTCCGCGACGCGCGCGCGATCGACTACATAGCGAGCCGGCCGGACTGGGACGGCAAGACGATTGTTGTCACGGGGACCAGCATGGGGGGCCAGCAAAGCCTCGTCGCCGCCGGCCTGAATCTCAAAGTGACCGCGGTCCTGGTGAACGAGCCCGCGGGCGCGGACTCCAACGGCGATCTGCACGGCCACAAGGCCGGCTACCCGAACTGGACTTCGGACAATCCCAAGGTCATGCAAACGGCCCTCTACTTCGACACTGTCAATTTCACGTCCCGCATCAAGGCCCCTGTGCTGGCCGCCTTAGGGTTCATCGATACGCTCGCCCCGCCGGCCGGCATCTGGATCGCGGTGAACCAGATCCCGGGCCCGAAGGAAGTGGTCCCCATGGTCGAGTCAGACCACAACAACATCACGCCGGAAAAGCAAGGCGCATGGGACTCGCGCTCGAAGGAAGTGCTGGAACTGATCCTCAAAGGCGGCGAATTCAAACCCAACCAGGAGCTGACGGCGGCGCCCCCTCAGCGTTGCGTTGCCTTACAATAGTCCGGAATGGCCATGCCGGAACCGAGCCTCGCTTACCTTTCCCAGAGCAGGCTCCACTTGTGCGGCGGCGGCGCCACCGACACCATCGACAGCGCGTTTGGACGCTCGCTGCGGGACCGCGCCGCACAGATCCACAATCGGCACGCCTGGAAGACGCAGGGCAGCGGCGCGCGGTTCATGAGCGGTGCGATGTGGGGAGTGCGGCCGGGCGATCCGGGGGAGTTTCGGATTGCGATCACCAGCGTGGCTCGCGGGCGCAATCCGGGCGAGCTGCTGTATTCGCTCGAGACGGATTCGATCAGCGGCATCTTCGCCGTCGACGCCGCGGGCGTCGAGCAGCGCCTGTTTCACACCAACGATTTTCGCGTGCGCCACATGGCGCTCAACCCTGACGGAACCAGCATCGCGGCCTCTATCGTCCACAACGACTTCACGGCCAACATCGCCGTCCTGCAGGTGGAAGGCCCGGACTTTTTCGAGGCTTCCGAAGGCGACTCCTTCGACCTGGCGCCGCGATGGGCACCGGGGCCGGGCCGCCGTCTGGTGTTCCAGAGCGCGGGCGTCGGCCGCGACGGTGGCGGCCGCTTCTCAGGCCTCGGCCCGTTCACCGTTCAACAGATCGATCTCGATTCGGGTGAGATGGAGTGTCTGGCCGAAGAACCGGAGCACGATCTGCTGGCGCCTCAGAAGGACGGCAACGGCGCGCTCTACTACATCCGGCGCCCCTATGCCGGAGGGCGGCGCAACGCCAGCCCGCTGCGTGCGCTACTCGACGCGGTGCTGTTCCCGTTCCGCCTGCTGCACGCGATATTCCAGTACTTCAGCTTTTTCTCGATGCGCTACACGGGCAAACCGCTGACCACATCGCAGGGCGGAGCGCAGCGCCAGCCCGATCTCAAGCAGATGATGATCTGGGGCAATCTGATCGACGCCGAGCGGGCCGCGCGCGAGGACCGCCTGGGCGATCCCGACGCGCCGTCGCTGGTGCCTTCCTCCTGGCAACTGGTGCGGCGATCGCCGGACGGCGCCACGCAGGTGCTGGCCAAGAGCGTTCTGTCGTTCGACCTGGGCGCAGACGGCGCCATCGTTTACAGCAACGGGAGCGCCATCCATCGCATTGGGCCCGGTGGCGGTTCGAGCGAGCGCATGGCCGTGGGGAGCATGATTGAGCAGGTGGTGGCGTTGTAACTTCGTGGCGCAGGCTTCAGCGCAATGCCACTCACTTTTCCTCCGTTCGCCTGCTGGGAAAGCGATAGCCGCGGCCCCACACTTCCCGCGGATACGACCGGCGCTTGGTGCGGTTGGGCAGCCGACAGCGGGCCACCAGGTCAATCATGCGGTCCA
>DASWZN010000064.1:0-3683 GCA_036404435.1 Bryobacteraceae bacterium | reverse complement strand
CCGGAACTTCACCTTGGGATTGCCTCGGGCCAGGATCTTGGTGATCGCCGCGGTCAGCGTCGTCTTGCCGTGATCGATGTGCCCGATCGTCCCGATATTGACATGCGGTTTAGTGCGATCGAATTTCTCTTTGGCCATGGTCCTAGAAGTCTCCTGATGAGTTCCTTACCTTGAAACCCTGCCCTGCACCCGGGTGATGATCTCCTCGGCTATCGTGGCGGGCACTTCCTCGTACCGCCCGAAGTGCATCGTGAAGCTGCCGCGTCCCTGGGTGCGCGACCGCAACTCGGTGGCATAGCCGAACATTTCCGATAGCGGCACCAGCGACTTGATGATCTGCGACGTGCCGCGCAATTCCATCCCTTCGATGCGCCCGCGCCGCGAGTTGAGGTCGCCGATCACGTCGCCCATGTACTCTTCCGGAACCACCACCTCGACGCTCATGATGGGCTCGAGCAGCACCGGCTTGGCCTTCTCCGCGGCCGCCTTCACGCCCATCGAGGCCGCGATCTTGAACGCCAGCTCCGAGGAATCCACCTCGTGGTACGAGCCGTCGAAGACCACCACCCGCACGTCCGCCATCGGGTATCCGGCCACGATGCCGCCTTCGAGGGCCTCCATGGCGCCGCGCTCGATCGAGGGGATGTACTCCCGTGGCACCCGGCCTTGCTTGATGTCGTTGACGAACTCGAAACCGCCGCCCGGCGGGAGCGGCTCCAGGCGCAGCTTTACGTCTCCGTACTGGCCGTGGCCGCCGGTCTGGCGAATGAAGCGTCCCTGGGCCTCGGAGGCCTTGCGGATGGTCTCGCGATAGGCTACCTGCGGCTTGCCGACGTTGGCGCCCACGCCGAACTCGCGCTGCATGCGGTCCACGATGATTTCCAGGTGCAACTCGCCCATGCCGGAGAGAATCGTCTGCCCGGTGTCGGGATCGGTCATCACGCGCAGCGTCGGATCTTCCTGGATCAGCTTTCCGATGGCCACGCCCAGCTTCTCCTGGTCGGCCTTGGTCTTGGGCTCGATGGCGAGCTGGATCACCGGCATCGGAAACACGATCGATTCCAGAATGACCGGAGCGTCCTCGTCGCAGATGGTGTCGCCGGTCGAGACGGTCCTCAAACCCACCGCCGCGCAGATGTCGCCGGCGAAGATTTCCTGGATGTCCTCGCGCTTGTCGGCGTGCATCTTCACCAGACGCCCGATGCGCTCGCTGCGTCCCTTGGCCACGTTGTAGACCGTGTCGCCGCTGTTCAGGTGTCCCGAGTACACTCGCAGGAACGCAAGCTGGCCGACGTACGAATCGGTCATGATCTTGAACACCAGCGACGAGAAGGGCTCGTCATCGTCGGCCCGGCGCTCGATGGTCTTGTTCGGGTCGTCCACCGCGAGGCCCTCGACCGGGGGGATCTCCACCGGAGAGGGAAGGTAATCCACCACCGCGTCCAGCAGGTTCTGCACGCCCTTGTTCTTGAAAGCCGATCCGCAGATGACCGGGAAGATGGCCTGCACGATGGTCGCGCGCCGCAACCCCTGCCGCAGTTCGTCCTCGCCGATCTCCTCGCCGTGGACGTACTTCTCGAACAGCCGCTCGTCGGCCTCGGAGACCGCCTCGATCATCCGGTCGCGGTGCTGCTTGGCCTCGGCGCGCAGCTCTTCGGGAATCTCGATCTCGTCGTACTGCGCTCCCAACGTCTCGTCGCGCCACACCCGCGCCTTCATCGAGACCAAGTCCACGATGCCCTTGAACTGGTCCTCGCTGCCGACCGGGATCTGTATGGGCACTGGGCGGCACTTCAGCCGCTTGACGATGGTCTCGACCGAGTGGAAGAAGTCCGCGCCCACGCGGTCCATTTTGTTGATGAAGCAAATGCGCGGAACGCGATACTTGTCCGCCTGCCGCCACACCGTTTCCGACTGCGGCTGCACGCCGGCCACGGCGTCGAAAACCGCCACCGCGCCATCGAGCACGCGCAGGCTGCGCTCCACCTCGGCCGTAAAATCCACGTGGCCCGGCGTATCGATGATATTGATTTCGCAATCCCGCCATTCGCAGGACGTGGCCGCCGAGGTGATGGTGATGCCGCGCTCCTGCTCCTGCTCCATGTAGTCCATGACGGCGGTGCCTTCATGAACCTCGCCGATCTTGTACGTACGGCCGGTGTAATAGAGGATACGTTCAGTCGTAGTGGTCTTGCCGGCATCGATGTGGGCCATGATGCCGATGTTCCGCATCCTCTCGATTGGTACCGTACGGGGCATAACTCTACTTCAGCTCGCGGCCTCCGGCCGCTCTCGGCCGTCAGCTTCCTACCTTCCACCTTCCGTCATCCACCGCCCACCATCGCCTTACCGCACCGCTGCTGACGGCTGACGGCCGACGGCTGAAGGCTCTTTTCCTACCACCGGTAATGCGCGAACGCCTTGTTGGCCTCCGCCATCCGGTGCACATCGTCCTTTTTCTTGATCGCTCCGCCGCGCTGGTTCGCGGCATCGTTGAGCTCGTTGGCGAGCTTGTCGGCCATCCCCTTCTCGGGGCGCGTCCGGGCGTTCAGAATCAGCCAGCGGATCGCCAGGCTGGTGCGCCGGTTCTGCGGCACCTCGATGGGGACCTGGTAGTTGGCGCCGCCGACGCGCCGGGTCTTCACCTCGAGCAGCGGTTTGGCGTTCTCGACCGCCTTCTTGAACAGCTTCAGCGGTTCGTCCCCGGTCCGCTCGCGGATCGTATCCATGGCCGCATAGAAAATGCCCTGGGACGTCGCCTTCTTCCCGTCCCACATCATGCAGTTGACAAACCTCTCGACCAGCGTCGAGTTGTAAATCGGATCGGGCGCTACATCGCGCGGTTCAGCTCTTCGTCGTCGTGACATGCCTTTACGCCTTGGGCCGTTTGGCCCCGTACTTCGATCTGCCTTGTTTGCGGTTGGCGACGCCCGAGGCGTCCAGCGTTCCGCGGATGATGTGATAGCGCACGCCCGGGAGATCCTTAACGCGTCCGCCGCGAATCAGGACGATCGAGTGTTCCTGGAGGTTGTGTCCCACGCCGGGAATGTACGTGGTCACTTCGATTCCGTTCGTGAGCCGGACGCGCGCCACCTTCCGCAAAGCCGAATTCGGCTTCTTCGGGGTCGTGGTGTAAACGCGCGTGCAGACTCCCCGCTTCTGCGGACACGCCTGCAACGCCGGACTGGCCGTCTTGTACCGCGGCGCCACCCGCCCTTTCCGCACGAGTTGATTAAACGTCGGCACGAATCTTCCTCTCTAAACCTGGCGATGATGTCGGGTGACCCTGCGACCGGTGGTGCTGCCCGTTTCGCGCTTTCACGCTTGCGGGCGCATACTGCCCATCACATGAAATTGCCGGTTCACCTGCGTGGTTGCTTTTCGGACAAGCCCATGCTCCGCTCGGCGCAATACCGGAGGAACCTCGGGGCCGGCCCCTGCCTCGAACCCACAACATCGGCGCAGGAGCAGATCAGCTATTTCGCCAAACTCTTAAAAGGATACAGGAATGTGACCGAGGGTGTCAACTTGGCTTGCTGGGTGTGTCGGCGCCACGTGATAATGTCCCCTTTGTGCCAAGTAGAAATGTCCCCTTGACAAGGTCAGGCTGGGGAGGTGTCCGAACCAGGAGAACTCCTCATGACCCAGCGGGACAGAGACCGGCTGGTGGTGTTGAAGAAGGC
>DASWZN010000063.1:0-125980 GCA_036404435.1 Bryobacteraceae bacterium | reverse complement strand
ATTGCTGTCGGTGCCCGGGTAGAAGGCCTGCTGGAGGCGGTCGGTGCTGGCCAGATTCATGTCGTGGCCGTTATTGCCCAGGACCTCGGTGTAAGTGGACTGTTCCACGCCCAGGGCCGATCCGCCGCCGTTGTTGCCGCTGGCCTGAGGATTCGAGACGTCGTTGCCGATGATACGCCAGTTGGTGCTCGGCCCGGCAGTTTGAATGGGCTGGATGCCTCGCAGGGTTAGCCCCGCTATGACCCAGTTGCCTCCGCAGGCGCCGCCTCCGGCGGAGGAGTCCGTGGCGCGGATGCCGTAGGACGGCGACGTTCCCGAGGTGCCGATGGTCACCGTGGCACCAGGATACGCGATCAGAGCCGTCGGGGCGGCCGACGTGCCCTGACACCAGGCGGTGCGCAGAGTGATGGCCGCGCCCCAACCCTGTCCATCGTCGGTGGTTTGGGAGACGCCATTCATGGCGTAGACGATGGAACCGGCGCTGGCGCCGGCAGTCTGCACGGCGTTCACGAGAGTTTGCCAGGGCGCGGTGTAAGAGCCCGGGTTCGCATCGCTGCCGTTTGTCGCTACGAAATAGATGTTGCCCGAGGAGACGGTGAACGGCCGGCCATTGGAAGTGCCGTTCGAGTTAGAAACGACTATGTTGCCGGTTTGAGCCCGGGGACCAAGCTGCACGGTCAGCTTCTGGTACCACAGGTAAGGGGCCGGCGCCACCGTGACGATGGCCTGCCCTCCGCCGACGGTGACGGTAGGGTTGGAGCCGAAGTAATTCCCGTAAAGGGTGACGAAAGCGCCGTTGTTGCCCTGGCCGCCTGTGTTGGGCCCGCTCACTAGGTCGGAGAAGAACAAGCGCGGCGCCGGAGTCTGGGACCGCGCAATCCCCGGCAAGACGGCGAACAGCGCCAAGGCCACGGGCAAGGCACGCCCGCGAAGGTGGAAAGGTGAAAGCATGGATACTCCTATGAGGCGAGAGGAGCGGGCGGGCGCCGCTCGAGGCCAGCGCGCTCTCGATGCGGGCGTCCAACGAATCGGCCTCGTAGCAGAGGCGATGCAGGCCGCCACCGCGCTTGAGAAGCCCGGCGACACGCGAGTGCGGAGGCGCCGGTTCCCCCTTCTATCAGATCACCGATTACTCGTTGACGTGGCTCGGACCGGGCGCCGCGACGACCGGCGCCGGGCTTCCGCTCCCGCTCTCATAAGCGCCAATGTCGCAGGCTGCGCCTTGAGGACGCTGCTTGCCGTCGAGGTCGATGGCCAGGGCCGGGATCGTGACGCCGGCGCCGATAGCCGGGCTCCCCGCCTGCAGGTGCGCGTCTCCCTGCGCCGGGTTCGCCAGTTTCGGGTCGGCGTTGATCGAGCCGGTGACCAGGTTCGTGAACGTGGCCGCGCCGGCTCCGTAAAGCAGGTTGTTCGAGCCAGTGAAGTTCGGGCACGCCGAGACGTTGTCGGTGCTGGAACAACCGGAATTTGTGGTGCCGCTGGTTACGTCAAAGTAGCGGCCGCCCGAGCTCAGGATGATATTGTTCCGCAGCCGGTCGATCAGCGCCTGGCCCTGGTGAACCTCGAAGCTCGCCCCAAAGCCGGGGCCCGCCTTGTAGGCGAACACGGTGTTGTTGTAGAAATCAACGTAGCCCGAGCCCACCCCCTGCGAGCCGTCGTAATCGGAGCTATCGGCGCGATAGATGGCCCCGTCGGACTGACCGTCCTGCCCCACGTTGTACACCACGTTGTTGTAGACCGTGACCGGCCCTTTGGAGGGATCCACGGTATCCACCAGGATGCCTTCTTCGGCGATGTCGTGCACCACGTTGTCATGGATCGAAAGGTCGTACATCGCATAGCCGTTGCCGCGCGAGAGCGGCGAAGAATGAATCTGGATGCCGGCTCGCCCCTTGGCGTTGGCCACCAGATTCCAGGCCAGCTCGAGGTGGTTACTGTCGGTGCCGGGATAGAAAGCCTGCTGCATGCGGTCGGTGCTGGCCAGGTTCATATCGTGGCCGTTGTTGCCCAGGATCCTGGTGTAAGTGGACTGCATCACGCCCAAGGCCGATCCGCCGCCGTTGCCGCCGCCTGCCAGGGGATTCGAGACGTCGTTGCCGATGATGCGCCAGTTGGTGCTCGGCCCCGCGGTCTGGATGGGCTGCAATCCTCGGAATGTCAGCCCGGCCAGAACCCAGTTGCCGCCGCACGCGCCTCCCGAGGAATCCGTGCCCCGTAATCCGTATCCAGGAGACGAGCCGGCCGGGTTGCCGATGGTCACAGTGGCCCCGGGATAGGCGATCAGAGCTTTCGGGTTGCTTGCCGTCCCCTGACACCAGCCCGAGCGTAACAGGATAGCCGCGCCCCAGCCCTGGCCGTCGTCCGTGGTTTGCGAGACGCCATCCATGGCGTAAATGATGGCGCCCGCACCGGTCGTCTGCACGGCGTGGGGGAGCGTCTTCCAGGGCGATTTGTAAGAGCCCGATTTAGAATCGCTGCCATTCGGAGCCACGAAATAGATTTTGCCCGTGCGGACGGTGAACGGCAGGCCGTTGGAAGCGCCGTTCGAGTTAGAAACGACGATGTTGCCGGTCTGAGCGTTTGGACCAAGCTGTATTGTCACCTTCTGGTACCACAAGTGAGGAGACGGCGCCAGTGTGAGGATGGCCGGTCCTCCGCCGACGGTGACGGTGGGATTGGAGCCGAAGTAATTGCCGTAGAGCGTGACGAAAGCGCCGTTGTTGTCCTGGCCGCCCGTATTGGGCCCGCTCACCAAGTCGGAGAAGAACAAGCGCGGCGCAGGAGGCTGGGACCGGGCAAGCCCCGCCCCAACTGAGAACAGCGCCAAGGTCAGCGGGAAGGTGCGCGTGCGGAGGCCGGAGAGCATGGATACTCGTGGGACGCCGGTCCCTTACGGTCACTGCGAGGCGAGAGGAGCGGGGGGGCGCCGCTCGAGGTATTCGACGAACAGCCGATCCGGCGTGCACACCCAGGCGATTCTGCGTCCGGCGAAGGCCACGGCCTCCGCTGGAGGAAGCAGCAGG
This sequence comes from Bryobacteraceae bacterium, assembly GCA_036404435.1. GTDB lineage: Bacteria > Acidobacteriota > Terriglobia > Bryobacterales > Bryobacteraceae > DASWZN01. The sequence continues at coordinate 122,957 of DASWZN010000063.1, read as the reverse complement.
GCGGCGCCGGAGGCCAGCGCGCTCTCGATGCGGGCGTCCAGCGAATCCACCTCGTAGCAGAGGTGATGCAGGCCGCCGCCGCGCTTGAGAAAACCGGCGACGCGCGATTGCGGAGACGCCGGTTCCACTAACTCGATCATCGGGGCTTCGGGCGTGCAATGTTCCAGGAACGTAACCCGGACCGTCTGGATTGGATCGTGAAACACCTGCCCGTCCCAGCGCAGTCCCATGCCGGCGATGAAGCGGTCCACCGCGTCGCCGATCGAGGGGACCACGAAGCCCATGTGATGCAGCCTGTCCACTATTTCCTCCCCGCTTGTGCCACCACCGCCGGATTCGCCGCGTCCAGCGCCGCGACGGTCCTGCTCAACTCGCACATGACCGACGCCGCGCCGGACTTACTCAGGTGGACCGCGTCCTCGAAGTTCCGTAAATCGCTTCGCAGGTCCGCATGCGACGGATCGTTGAAATCCACAACCGCATCGCCCGGACGCAACAACGAGCTTACTGTGGCGCGATAACGCGCAAATTCGGCCGAGCGGATCGCGAAGACGGGCGCCGGCACGGGCGGATAGAAGACCAACATTCGCTGGCTGCGGCGCCTGGCCTTGGACAGGATGCCGTCCAACCCGGCCAGCGCGACGGGGTCGATGGAGTAGTTTCCGACCGACGCTTGCCCGCGTTGGATTTCACCGACCGCCTTATCGATGTTCTTCCTCACCGTGGCAACATCGAGGTCCGCCCCCGCGCGCAGAGTGCCGAACTCGTCGTACTCGCCGCGCACAATCCCGCGGCGAGCCGCCATCCCGGAAAGATAGGCGGTGATCAATTGGGGCGAGCCCAGCGCGCCCCAGTATTGCCGGGGCGTCATCAGGTCGGTCTTCCTGTCGTGGTCGAGGGTCAGATAGCGGTGGATGCAGACGACGGTGAGCTTAAGCGTGCTCTTGCCGTAAACGTTCTCCGCGATGGGCCGAAGGTCCTCGACGTTTCCGCCATTGATCGAAGCGTTGTATAGCCGGTAGCCGTGGAACTGCTTCGGGTCCAGGTTATCCGACACGGATGAGCCCAGCAGGATGCCGTCGAAGTTCTCCGGAATGTACCGCATCGAATACAGATACTTGGCGATTCGCTCCTCGCCGTAGACGGGGAGAGGGCGCGCGCGGGACGACCGGAACAAACCGTACGGGTCCGCGTACATATTCAACGGAATCAGGACGGCGCAAACCGCGGCGAAACCGCCTGCGAAGACTGCCAGGAATCGCTTAGAAGTCACGGTATACGAAGCTCCTCGATACGACGCCGTTAGCATAGATGCAGGCAACGACGGCGAGCGCGACCGCGGTCGCCGCGGTGGCCCATGAAGGCTGGAAGGCGCGCTGCAACTCCAGCGAGCTCTTTCCGCGAACCTGGGTCGCCAGGCCGAAAAGCATCCAGCCGATGCCCAGAAGCTGATCCACGCGCCCAATGCCGCTCCACGGTTCATAGTTGAACAGCCCGCCCCGCAGGCTGAACATCGACGCCACGACCTGCGCGGCCTGGGTGAGGCCGGAGGCCCTGAAAAAGACCAGCGCGACAACGACGAAGGTGAAAGTGAGCAGCCACGCCAGCGGCGCCGGCATCGGCCATTTCATCTTCTTCCACAACTGGTTCGTCGCCAGCGCCACGCCATGCAGCGCGCCGAAAACGACGAACGTCCAGTTGGCCCCGTGCCAGAAACCGATAATCACCATCACCACGAAAGTCGCCAGCATGGCCTTGGCGATCGTCACCCGGGCCATCGAGCGGATGATGGGCGTGTACATGTAAGTGGTGAAGAAGTTGGTCAGCGTCATGTGCCAGCGCCGCCAGAAATCGCTAATGCTCTGGGCGCGGAAGGGCGCGTTGAAGTTCTGGGGAAGGTTGATGTTGAGCATCAGGGCCGCGCCGATCGCCATGTCGGTGTAGCCGCTGAAATCGAAGTAGAGCTGAAACGTGAAAGCCAGCGCGGCAATCCAGCCGCCCGCCAGGGAAAGCGGATGCCCGTAACTGAACCCCGCATCCGCCCAGCGGAAGAAGCTGTCCGCCAGCACTACTTTCTTGAACAGGCCGATCACGAATACGAACAAGCCCCTGGCGACGTTGTCTGGATCGAGACGCCATCCTTTCGGATCGTTTAGTTGAGGCACCACCTGCTTCCAGCGGACGATCGGCCCCATGGTGACATACGGAAAGAGGCCCGCAAAAACGAAGTAGTCCAGCCAGTTGTGCCCCTCGATCAGCCCTTCGTAGCAGTCCACCAGGAACATGATCTGCTGGATGGTGAAGAAGCTGATGCCCAGCGGGAATGCGATGTGCGGCGCCGCCAGCCTAGTGCCGGCCACCTGATCGAGCGCGACCACGAAGAACCCGACATATTTGAACATGCACAGGAACAACACGTTGGCGGCGATTCCGGAGAACAGAACTGCGCCCCGGTGCAGTTTGAAGGGTCCCTCCGGCTTCAGGAGCCACGTGGCAAGCAGGCAGTTGACCGCCACCGATCCGATCAGGACCGGCAGAGTCTCAATCCGGCCGCCGGAGTAAAACACCAGCGACGCGGCGAGCAGCCACACCTTGGACCAGCGGCGGTCCGAGCCGCGGCCCAACAGAAAGTAACCCGCCACCACCGCCGGCAGGAACAGGAACATGAACGCTAGGGAGTTGAAAGTCATAAGACGCTAAACCGGCTATTGCCGGGCGCGGTCCTGCTTCTTCCCGATCAGGGCGACCATCTCACCGACGTTGTTCAGCTCCTGAATTTCCCCTAGAGCGAACTTAACCTTGAACTCGCGCTCGATGGCGAAAATCAGATTGATGTTCGTGAGCGAGTCCCACCCGGACACGTCGCTCGCCGTTGTCGTGGGCGCGATCGCCAGTGTCGGATCGTCGAACACGTCCTGAAAAATGCCTTGCAGCCTCGGCATCAGCTCTTCCATGTTCACCTCGTCTTACGCATTGGCGGAACTTACCACAGGGCTCGCGGTCCTCCGTATGTGCGCAGCCCTGGGGGACCACGCCGCGGGCACTTCATAGCGCCACAGCGTGCGGCCGTCCGGCCCGTCCGGCAGCCGGCTGAAGCCCAAGGCGCCATAGTGCTCCGCAACCATGCCGTTCTTCTTGGATGGGATGTAGACGCCCAAGATTTCGCGGACGCCCCTCTCCCGGCACTCTTCGACCAGCGCGTCGAACATCGCGTATTCCATCTCCCGCTTCAGCACGCGGCAGCTCATCAGCCAGAGGTCGATCTCGACCGTTTGCCGGCGGACCTTGCCAATCACGACCGATACCAGCCCATTGTCGCCGAACCTGTCGGCGAGCCGCCCGTAGAGCGCGATCGAAGCCGGATCGCTCGCGATAGCCTCCACCTCGGCGGCCGTGTAGCGCCTGGTAGTCAGGTTGAACTGGTTGGTCTTGTTGATCAACTGGGCGATCCGTTCCAGATAGACAGGGACGAAGGGCCCGATTTCCGCCGTCATTTCGAGAGACGCGAGGAAATCGTCGTAACTGGCGAAGGCGGACTCATAGTTACTCCGCTGGGCGTTCCCGCTGTAGTAAGCCGCGCGCTCGAGATCGTCCGCGACAATCTTGACCGGCTCGAAGTACGCCTCGCGCTCGAGCGCCTCCGCGAACAGCGAGACGTCCGAGCCCACATCCGGCACCGCGACTTCGGGCAACTGCGCCGCAACGATGGCGCGCTCGGCGGGGTTGTCGTCCACGAACACCAGGCTGTCGAGCCCGATGTTCAGCTCGGCCGCGATCTCGCGGATGTTGTCGGGCTTCGGATTCCAGCTGGCCTTGAAGGCGCTGAAATCGTCCAGCTTCAGGACGGTGTCGGGGTGAGAGAAGCCCTCCCGGGCATTTTCCAGATCGTTCTTCGAACACACGGCCAGAAGAACGCCGCGCGCCCGCAAGCCCTTCACGTACCGCTGGAAGGCTGCGAATGCCTCGCCCACAGGATGATCCCGCCCCAGGAGCAGGCCCTGAAGACCGTCATCGCCGATGACGCCGCCCCACAGCGTGTTATCCAGATCGAGCACCAGACATTTCCTGCTCTTCCCGTAAACGGCCTGAACGATCGCGGCTACGTTCTGGGCGAGGGATACCGTGGCCACGGGGCTCACGGCCATGTGGTAGTTGTACCAGTAACTGTAGTCGAACCACTGCGCCAGGCCCGCTTGCGCGGAAAGATACAGGATATCGTCGATCAGAAACCGCGAGTGTGTGGCCGCGTGCTTGGCGAACCCGGCGTTCAGCCGCAGCAGGAAGTTGACGCGGCCGTAAGCCCCGGCTGCCTCGAGGTTGCCCAGGGGTCTCAGACGCGGCAGGTCGAAGTTGTTCTGGATGACGAGGGCGCCGAGCCCGTCGTGGATCTTCTTCCAGAAGGCTTCGAAACGGGCCATCTCCGCGCGCGCCAGTTCGTCGACTTCAGCCTCAGGCTGCAGCAGGTCCGGGAACCGCGAAACGTTGTGCCACGTGGTGTGAACAAAGACGATGTCCGGCTTGAAGCTCCACAGCTCCGGGCTCTCGTACATCACCTCTTCGTGCCAGGCGCCATACGCCGATTCGTAGAACGACGGCTGGATGCCGCGCGCCAGAAGAAAGATTTCGAGAATACCTCGGATCTCCTGGGTGGTCGAGCCGCCGAGGATGGCGATCCGGACCGGAAGAAGGTTGGGTCGATTGAGCAGCTCTCTTCTGAGGGCCGTCCGCTTCCGCAGGACCGTCTCCGCCGCTATCGGAAATTGCAGTTCTTGAGGTAGTTGCATGGGAGCCTCACACCGCCGCCGCAATCTGCGGCTCTTCGATCGCTCCGGCCTCGGCTGTGGCGCTCGCCTCATCGGTGGCCGCGGTGTTTTCCAGCGCCAGGGCCCGCGCCACCAGTCCGGCGATCACCCACATGTAGCCGGCCACCTGGAGATAGGTCCAGCGGTCGCCGAAGCAGTTGGCGGCCATAGCGGCCACCACCCATCCGGCCAGGCCCAGCCCCAGCGAGGCGAAAAAGGGATCTTTCGACCGGCGGAACAGCCGGTACCCCGTCCGGAACGTCTTGACGACAAACCACAAGAACAGGAGCAGACCCAGAACGCCGGTCTCCACCAGCACCTTCAGCAAGAGATTGTGCGTGTCCTCGTACTGGCCGACGCGGTGCAGATAGGCGTAGGTGTTGAAGCCGGTGCCGGCAAGCACGTTGGCGTCGATCATCTGCACGGCGTCCTCCCACAGCGTCAGGCGCAACTCGGCCGAATGATCGAGTTCGCCGTCTTGCTGGGTCATCGCCACGCGCTCGGTGACCGCCTGGGGCACGATGAAGGTCCAAATCAGTAGAAACACCGTCATCAGGACCAGCAGCTTGCGCTGCTTCACGACGCCCAGGAAGAGGCAGCCCGCAAACAGGGCTGCGTACCCGCCGCGAGACAGGCTGTACATGAGGCACACCACGGAGAAGGCGGACAATGCGTAATATCCCAGCCGCAGCAGGTGCCTGCGCTCGAAGGCCGCCAGCGCCAGCAGGAACGTGGCGAACTGGGCTTCGAAAGCCGCCAGGCCGTTGGTTCCCGCGTAGCCCATGTTGCCGCCCACGTCGCGCAGGTCGTTCGAGAACTTCGAGAAGTCCCGGCCCGAAACTTCGTTCGAGAAGTTGCGGTCCAGCATCAGGGCCGAGAGACACATCACCAGGACCAGGGCCATCATCTGACGTCTGGTCGGTTGCACGGCGGGCACCAGCAGGAGCAGGGCCGGCATGATCATGTACTCCTGCCAGTATCCGAAGCGCGGATCCCCGAAGAACGGAAACCCGGTTCCCAGGTAGACCGCGCCCAGGCACAAGGATGCGTAGGTGAAAACCCCATAGATCACCAGAAGCCGGGTCCAGGGAGTCTTCGGCAGCAGCGGCTGGCCGCGGCGCAGAACGCCCAAGGCCACGCATAGCACCACGATCCCGATGACGCTGCCCCCCAGGGGGAGATCGTTCATGCGGTACCGGATGGTTTGGAGCGGCAGCAGAGGCAGCAGGTAGAAGAGTCCGACGATCGGCCGCCAGAAGAGGCTCGCCAGCACGGCCGCCACGCCCGCCGCGTACAGCACGTAGCCTAGGTATGCATCAAGACCAAAGTGCATTCCTGTTCCTCAGTTCCCCTGCCGGCGCCAGACGACGATGTCGCCGCCGCCCTTCCTCGACTGGAAGCGGGCTACCTCGCGGTAGTAAGTGGCGATGGTGTCAACCGTGTTCGCCGCCAGCGGGCCGAGGTCCAGCACCAGATAGTCGGGAGTCCCCGCCAGCCGCGGAGAACTGGGCTGGGTTGACGACTCCGCCGCGGTCGCCTCGATCTTGTATCCGGGCAAATATGCAGCGAAGGTCTGCGGGTTGCGGTTCACCAGCACGGTGGTCCCGCCCGGAACCAGCGAGGGCAGGTTCTTGACCGCCAGTTCCAGAGCGTCGGCGGGCGAGGCATGCACCGGCCCGCCGCGGAACTCCTCAACCGCGCAGAGCCCGATCAGCAGACATCCCGCCAGGGCCGCGGCCGTCCGGGCGCGCGGCGCGAACGATGCGGACCCGTAGTGGACCGCGATCCCCGCCGCGAGCAGCAGGAAGACTATCACCTCCGCGGCGTAGGTGCTGTTCATGAAGCCGTTGCCCGCATTCAGGACGAACGCCGCCGCCGCATAGAGACCGAAAACGGACACGCTTCCCGGCGCCCGCCGGCGCGCCACCAGCACGGCGGACAGGATCAAGCCCGCGACCGACAGCGCTACCAGGGGGGCGCTGGAGTCGAAAAGCCGCTGGTACATGCCGGCCCAGGTGAGCGGCAGGAACATTTCACCGCGCTTGAACAGCGCCTGAGCGACAAACGTCGCGTAGGAAACCAGGTAGCCGCCTCTCAGGATTCCGCCCGGCCACGCGACGAACAGGATCGCCAGGAACACGCCGCCCGCGGCCACGGCGTCCCGCCACCAGCGCCGCGGCTGGAGCGCCAGGCGCAGCCACTCCGGGTGCGCGAGGAAGGTCGCGGGCACAGCAGCCAGGACCAGTGCAGGCGCGAGTTCCATCGAGGCGAACGCGACGGCGAGCGCCGTGATCGAGACGAGCAGCAGCTTTCTGCCCCCGGTCTCGAGCCAGGCCGCATACCGCTCCAGGAATACGAAGGCGGCCAGGATGTACCAGGGATGGGGCGACAGAGCGGCCGTCGTGGCGGCGAAGCGGCCGTTCACCGAGATCGCCAGGGCGGTAACGGCGGAGAGGAGAATCCCCGCCCCCAGACGCCGCATCAGGAGGACCACCAGCCCGCACAGGGCAACGCCCGCAAACACCGGCAACATGCGATGAATCCGGTCCGAGGCGCCGTAGCTCGCCGCGATCGCGCTGGCATAGAACCCCAGCGGCACGTGAAAGTGACGCAGCGCGGTCGCATCCGACCGGCGGCTGAGGTATTCCCACGGATGCCCGCCCGTCAGCGCGCGGTCCCGCATCAGCGACACGAAGCGCGGAAAGCTTGCGCTGTCCGTGTCCAGGTAGGTTCCGAGTGCGCCTCCGCGAACGGCACGGAGGTAATCGGCCGAATCGCTGCGCTGCAACTCGCCGGTGCACAGCGGCGCCCGGACCACGGCGCTGGCCAGCATGATTCCGGCCGCGGTCAGGAGCGTCTGAAGTCTGGCCGTGGTCAAGTGTTCTCCTTGGCCTGCGCGCGGGCTGAAGCGATCCTCCGCTTGGCCTTCCGCAGCGCCGCCGCCGCGCCGTAAGCGATGCGGGCCGCCAGGCTCGCCGGCCTCCGGTCGAACAACCTCACCGTGACCGTCCAGCGCGACTGCTCGGCCCACTGGGTCTTGTACTGCTCATCCCCGCGCAGAAAATCGAACTCGGCATGTCCGGCGCGGATGGCTTCCTGAATCGAGCCGCCAACTATGAGTTGCCCGACCCCCAGGCTGAGCCATGCCGGGTGCATGCCGCATTGGTAGAACTGGAACGTGTTGCCTATGGAGAAGCCGTAGAGCGCGGCCACGGTCTGGCCGCTGGCCCGCAACAGGAAAAGCCGGGCCCAGCCGCGAGCCGCCACTTCCCCCAGCACCTCCACGTGGAACGCGGGCACTCCGGGCTTGGTGAAAGCGCTCTCCCGTTCCTGGTGCTCGAACCGCATACGGTGCAGGCGGAGAAGCTCCGGGAAGTGCCGTTCCAAACTTGCGATGTCCGACAGCGTTACGACCTCCGCCGGGCCCTTGCGCTCGAGGACACGCCACCGCCGCCGGTAATTAGACCGCAAGTTGATGCCGATTCCCGCCAGATACGCGTCAAACGAAGCCGGAAGCGGGATGAAGTGGCAGACCGACGCGGGCGCCTTCCGTGCGCTCATGCCGATTGCCTCCAGGCGGGCGCACAGGCTGGCCAGCAGGGGTCCATCCTCGGCGTCGCTCAGCTCGATGTAATCCCACTCCCGGCGATGGGTCCACACAGCCGAGGCAATGGTGTCCACCGCGGCTTGTTCCCATCCGGGCCGGGCCAGAATGCCCAGGTAATCCGATCCGACGTGGGCGTCGGCCAGGAACGAAAGGCGGCGCGCGCCGAGCGCAGCCGGGAAGTTACGCTCAATCGAGAAGGGCGCCAGGCCAACCAACCGTCCCTGAGAATCGCGAACCGCAACCATCGCCAGTTCGCGGCTCTTGCCCCAGTGCTTCCACCACGTGAACATCCACTCGAAGCTGAGGAAGACGCACTGGGGCGCCGTGGCCTCGAACAACTCCGTCCACTCGCTGCGGAGGCTCTTGAAGTCCCCGGTCGTTGCGATCCAGGTTGCCTGGGCCGGACCCGAAACGTCTCTGACTTCGGGCGCCGGGCTTGTCTGTGGTGAGGTCATACCGCTCCTACAACGCTCCCCAACGGAGAGCGTCGAACATCCGCTGAAATCTTCCCCGATCGGGGACGCGCAACAGCACATCGATCAGCGAGTCCGACACGGCCGCGCGCTCGGGAGCGCCGCCCTCGCCGCCGCACAACTCCCGCGCCGCTTCGAGCAGTCCTACTTGCAGGCTGCCCCTGGTCCGGCGGCACTTACCGCGGCGAATCAGCTCCCGGACACCGGCGGAGGCGTTGGCGGGCGCGTAGGCGAAATCCGCGGCCGCCAGCATATCCAGGTCGCGCTCCGAATCGCCCATCGCGACGACCCGCTCGCCGGAGCAGCCCAGCCAAGCCCGCACTTCGCCCAGAGCGGTTCCCTTTCCCCTACCCTTTTGGATGATGTAGGTGTCCACCGCGCTCTGAGAAAATGCCAGGTTGTCGCAGGCGTTAAGTTCTAGTACCCGGCGGACCTCCTCGGTCCCGAGCGGCCGCGTCCCACCGCCTCCATACCGATAAGCGCACACCGATGCCACGTTCCCCGGGTTGACAAACGCTCCCGGCAGTCGCTGGATCGCCTCGCTGGCGCGGCGGAGCTGCTCGGCCGCCGCCGGGTCGACCAGCGGAATCGACCGCTGCTCGATGGCGTCCCAGAACACGCTTCCGAGCTCCGCGACTCCCCCCGGCAGCCCGTAAGCGGCGCAGTACTCGCGGACATGGGCCAGGTTCCGCGCGGTGTTGGGAACCACCGAGAACCCGGCGGCGCGCAGCAGCCGCAGCGCCCGCAAGCCCGAGCCGGTGGTGTGCGGAAACCCGAAAAAGCTCCAGTCGAGGACGCCGTCCAGGTCCACGAAGAACAGCCGGCGCGTCCATCGGGCGGGCTCAGCGCCCAACTCGCGTCCGCAGTGGCGGGCCAGGTGGAACGTGGCGAAATCTTGGGCCGCGTTGTAACGCCGGTTGCAGTCCTGCCGCTGTTCCCCACCCGGCATGCGGTCGATCCAATATGCCGCGGCGCGCTGGGCCACCAGCGCATACAGGATCTTGTGCAGCAGCAAGCGGTCCGCCACCCCGGAGTCGCCGCTTTTCCCGGAGTAGGATTCGAGCAGCCGCCGCTCGGCTTCCTCCGAAAGCTCGAACTCGAAGATCGCCGCGGCGAGATCCCAGGCGGAATCGACGATGTCCCTTTCGCCGCCGCCGAAGTTGTGCTGCTCGAAGTCGGTCTTGTACAGCGCGCCACCGGCACGGATCCAGTCCGCGGGCTTCATGCTGCCGTCCACCAGCGCCGGCCGCGGGCTTGCGTTTTGCCGCAACCGCTTTCGAATGGCGGGGGCCTTCAGGCGGCCGGAGTAACGGCCGTGGACGCCGCGAAGGGCGGCGGCCAGATCGTCCCAGCCGCACCAGCGATAGGCGGGCGAATCGAAGTACGGATCGCCCTTCAGGGGCAGCGCCCGCACGCGCTCGGCCACATACGCCCCAAGCGCCTCGGCCACGCCCAACTGCTCCTCTTCCCGCGCGGCGACCGGTGTGCCTTCCACCCACTCGCTCACCAGCATCCCGTCGCGCAACGCCAGCGGCCGGGGAACGAAGTCGCCCAGACGCAGGCCGGCAATCCAGGCGTGGTAGCCGAGCCAGCCCCATCCCGCGCTCTTCGACACCACTCTTTGGACGCCCTTCCCGTCCCCCAGGCGCATGTCGAAGACGCGCTTGAGCCGGACCTGAAAACCGTCGCCGAAATGCGCCTCGAGCGCCGCATTGAGCGCCGCAGTCTCCTCGGTCGGATGGATCTCGGCGTCCGGACCGAAGCGCTCCTTCATCACCGATTCCGCCCAGTCCGATGCGAGCAGCCGCGCTTTGTGGCGCTCTTCCACCGGCAGCACAGCGAAGCGCACTCCGCGCGCGATCTCGTCCGCGAGCTTCCAATCCGGCCGGGCCGGATGGGCCGGGATCGCGACCATGATGTCGCGCGACTGGGCCCCGAGTTCGCGCAACGTGCCGATCAGAAGCCGCAGTGTGCGGCCCGTGTTCTGGTGATCGTCGATGATCAGCAGCGCGGCGCCGGCGGCGATCGCGGCGGCAATCGCCCTCCGTTCCGTGGCCGAAAGGCCCGCTCGCGGGCGCACCGTGATCCAGCGCACGCCGGTGTGGCCCGCCGATCGCAGGAAAGCAGCCGCCAGGGGCGCGAAGTAACCTCCCGCCGTGCGCGGCCCCACAATCATCACCGGGCGGTCCTTCTCTCCAAGCGAGGCGCGCGCCTTCTCCGCCATCGCGCAAACGTCCTGGTGCGCCAGATCCTGGCAGCGGAATCCTTCGGGAATCCGCATGCGCCGGGCGAGCGCCGCATCGGGGAACGCCGCCGCGGCCAACCCGCGCCGCGCCAGTTCGACGAAGCGCCCTTCGTCACCGCCCAGCAGCAGGTCGCAGGCGGCGTCCACGCATTCGCTCCAATCGCGCCGCCAAGCGGCCGCGCGCCTGTCCCGGAAGCCTGACCGCAGCCGCTGCGGGAGGTTCAGAGCGGTCTGGGCGGCCCGGACCCCCCGCCGCAAGCCGGGAAACCGTGCCGCCAGCCTTCCCAGGTTCCAGGGCCGGCTGGCGAGGTAGTCGTCCAGCGTGCAGGCGATGGCGCACGCAAACAGATAGAGGTTGATCCGGCACTCGTCGCGCTCCCATTCCTGCTGGCGCGTTTCAACCCGCTGCAGCTCTTCGCCCATACGGAGCAGCAGATCCCGCAGGCTAGGCACCGGATCGAGGCACCAGGCGTATGCGGAATAGAACTCCTCGCCGGGTGCCGCTTTTGCCAGGGCTTGTGAGGTTCCGGAAGACATGACTATTTCGCCGCCGACCATGCGTCGCGCAGCATCCACCACAGGATGCGCGGATTGCGCCCGGCCTGACGAACCCCGTACGGCAGCCAGGCGTGGCCATAAGGAAGATAGAAGCGGACCGGCGCCCCCAGCTTGCGTCCCGCCGCCAGCGCGGCGCGGGACGGCAGACCGTACAGCAGCTCGAGTTCACAGGGGGTGTCGGCCGCCTGGAGCTTGCTTATAGCCTCGGACGCCAGCACCGGGTCGTGCGTGGCCACGGCCACCTTGCGCGCGCGGCCCGCCAGCGCCTCGACCACTTCGAGGTACCCGAGCCGCGGATCGGCGCCCTGCGCGTCCCCATCCGCCCACTGGCCTTTCACGACGCGCACATTCAGCCCCAGCCGGGCGGCCCGTTCCGCGTCCGCCACGCTGCGGCGCCAGCGTCCGGGAAGCGTGCAGCCCAAATTCGTCCCAAGCCGGCGGACATCTTCCATCAAATCGAACGTTCGATCCGCCGCCTCCGGCCCGAGAGAGTCGAAGTGCAACCCCACGCCGAGGCTATGCGCCTCATGCGCGATCCCGGCGACGAGCCCGGCATCAAACGCCAGGGATGGAGCCTTGATGGATACGTACGAATCCAGGTGCGCGCGCGCGATCGCCCGCAGCGTGTCCGAATACCTCTGGGCCACTTGGTGCGGCGCGTCCTCCGGTCCATCCCAAAAGCAGATGGTGCTGGCCGCGCCGGCCGACGCCAGGGAGCGGGCTTTGGCCAAGGCGTCCGCCAGTTCCGGCCCCACCACGTAGGCGCGCGCCGCCGCCCGCAGCAGCGGCATCACGGGCGAGACGGCGAATCGGCGAAGGGTGGCGATCATCGGACTTTGCCCGCCAGCATCCGCCACCCGTCGCCCGCCAGCGCCGCCAATCCGCGCGGGCGGAACGGATAGACGCGGATCGAGCAACAGGGGCGCTCCTGCCGGGTCCACACTTCCGTCCATGGTTCGACCTCCCCGTTGAATTCGTACGAGCGCAGTGCGCGCCGGGCCGCGTACCGGATGCTCTCCACCGTGAGCAGCATTCCGGGGGAGCAGCGCGAGAACTCCTCGTCGTAGCCCGCCCGAAGCAGCGAGAACTGCGCGCCGCTGTCCACGGCGATCTGGGCCGCAGCGGCCAGCCCGCCGATGCGCAGGAAACACATCCGCAGGATGCCCTGTTCCGCAGCCGCCTGCGCGTACCGCAGGAAGAACGGGCCGCGCACGGGGTCCGCCGTGAGCGCGCTGCCCTTGGCGCCCTTCCAGCCCGCCGCCTCCACCCGGAAGGCCTCCTCGACCAGCGAGGGGACGCGCGCCGGGTCCGGAGTCAGGATCTCGATCTCCACGCGGCCGATCTTTTCCGCGGTGCGGCGGGCCCGGCGAAGATCCGAACGCCGGCCCGGGTTCAGATGTGTTTCGGGCTCGGCCCAGGAGGGGTCGAGCGGAATATACGGGGCGCCCCGCGCCGCGCGCTTCAGGACCGCGCCCCGGCCGCGATAGGCCGACTGAATGGCTTCGACCGCGGGCGAATCCGCGGGGAAGCGTTGCAGGAACAGCGGCCGCCCGGTTCCGGCCACCGCCCGCACCAGGGCGCCCAGGGCAGCCTCGTCGCCGTAAAGGAAATCGAGGATCTCGTACATCTCCGCGGCCAGCAGCGTCAGCCAACCCGCGCCGCCTTGATTCACGACCAGCGGCGCGATCGCCGGCGATTCCGAGCCGGGGGCGACCAGCACGCTCAGTTGCCGCCCTTCTTCGAGACCCGCCGCCCACGCCCGCCGGTACGCGAAGCTCGCCACCGGATTGCCGGCCAGCCGCGCCCACAGAGGTTCGATCCGGTCCAGTTCCGTCAGCGTCCGGACGGTACGCACTTTCGCCCCCGCGCGCAGGCTGAGTTCGGCGTTCGTGGCGCCCCCGCCCAGGATGGGTGTGGTTCCCGTCATCCTTTCACCAACGCCTGGCGCTGGGCCCCTGGGGCCGTGCGCGGCTTGCGCGCCTCGATCAGGCGGTCGTACATCTTCGCCATATCAGCCACCATTCGCTGGGCCGAAAAGCGCTCCTCAACCACGCGGCGCGCCGTCTCGCCCATCTCCCGCGCCCGCTCGGGATCGTCCAGCAGCTTCAGGATCCGGTCGGCGACCGCAGCGTCGTCCTCGTTCTCAACCAGGAACCCGCTTCGGCCATCCTCGAGCACCTCGGGGTTGCCGCCCACGCGCGTGGCCACCGAAGGCCGGCCGCACGCCATCGCTTCCAGCAGTGCGTTCGACATCCCCTCGCTGCGGGACGGCAGGCAGAAGACGTCGCACGCCTTCAGCAGCGACGGCGCCTGGTCGGTCTTGCCCAGGAACTTCACGTTGCGCTCCAGACCGAGTTGCCCGATCAGCGCCAGCAGTTCCCGCTCGTAGTCCGGTTCGTGCACCGAGCCCGCAATCAGGAACAGCGCCGCCGGATAGCGCGCCACCACGCGCGCCGCCGCCCGGATCAGCACGTCGAAGCCCTTGACGCGGCGTATGTTGCCTACCGTCAGCACCACCGGCCCCCCGCCTGCCGCGAGCGATTCCCGGAGCTCTGCGCCGCCTTCCGCCGCGGCGACCCGTTCCACCTCGATCCCGTTCGGAATCGTGACCACGCGGGCCGGATCGATCCCTCCAGTGCGAATCGTGTGCTCGCGCACCGCGCTCGAAACGGTCTGCACCTGATCGAACATCCGGCTCATCAGGCGGTAAGCCAAACGGTGTTTCGCCGAGAGCAGGATGCCCATGTCGCGGCGGCTCGAAATCAGCACCGGGCAGCCGCTCAGCTTCGCCACCGGGCCGCCCAGCAAATCCGCCGCCTGAAAGAAGGTGTGGACGATATCCACCTTCTCCGAGCGGATGAACGCCCGCAGACGCAGGACCTCCCGCAGCGCCCCGGCGCTAAGCACCCGCTGGATGGGAAACTCGAGCACCGGGCAGGCGCAGTCCTTGAGCATGGGAAGCCCAGGCCGCAGCCGGAAGGTGCCGATCGTACACCGGTAGCGGTCCTTCGGCAGCAGGCGAGCCGCGCGCGCCAGCGCTCCCTCGGCGCCTCCCGCGCCCCACAGGATGTCGATCAGATACAGAATGTGCGTGCGATTGTCGGTCAAATCCATCCTCGAATCCGGTACCAGATCAAGCCGACCGCTTCGTGCAGTGTGTCTTCATTCCAGGCGATCGGCTCCCATCCCAGCCACAACTCCTCGATGTGAAACGTGTGATAGGAGCGATACCCGCACGCCGCCGGAACCACGATCAGTCCCTCTTCCCGGAAACACGCCACGGCCCGGGGCATGTGGTAGGCCTCCGTGACCAGGACGATCTTGCGTATTCCTTTCCGCCGGAGCAGTTGGGCTGCAAAGACCGCATTCTCGTGCGTCGAATGCGACCGGTCTTCGACCCAGATGTCCTCCGCCGGCACGCCCTCCCGTTCGAGCGCTTGCCGCATCACCAGAGAATACGGCGGCATCTCGCTGCCCCCCATTCCGCCGCACGCCAAAACGGGCAGCGCCCGCCAGTGAGTGTGCAGCCACGCGGCGTACTGGCAGCGCTCGTAGGTATCGGCGCCCAGCCTGGGCGTCGGGATGGGAGGGCATGGGGGGAACACGGCGGAAGACAGAACCACGATCGCCCCCCCGTTATCCGCCGGGTAGGGCCGGGGCGGATACTGCGCCTCGAAAACGCGCGCCACCACTTCCGCCGCGGGCGGCCACGAAATCAGAAAGACGAGTCCCAAAGCCAGAAACGGCGCCAAAGGTTTCTGCAGTTTCCCCGACCGCCAACGATGCGCCAGCACAAGCAAAACGATCAGTAACGATACGGTGAAGAGCGGCTGCGTGTAGGTCATCGCCCGAGCGCGGCGCGCTCCCGAGCTCCTCCCGACAGCAGCAATCGCCGGATCGTCAGGTACGACTCGCCGGTCACGGCCTTCACCGCTTTCCTGGCCTTCCAGGCCACCGTCTGTCGCCAGCGCGGCCAGGGTTCCCCGGCGGCGATGGCGCCCGACATGCCGAACGGCGTGCGCCTCTGGATCGAGTAACGCCCCAACACCAGACAGCCATCCACCACCGACGCGCGCGTCGTCGGCTCGGAGGTGAACAGGACCTCGATCGCCGCGGCGGCGGCGGCGCGGGCCACCTTGCGCGAGTAGAAGCCGCCGGCCACCGAGGCCGTCGAGACGCGCTCGCCGAGAATCCCGCTCAACGCGTCGCAGCTCTCGAACCATTCCTTCAGCAGATCGCCCCAACCGAGCTGGGACATTCGTTCCGGGTGCGTCCGCGAGTGGCTCCCGATTACGTGGCCGCGGGCGCGCAATTCGCGGAGCTGCCAGCGGTCCATGAATCCGGGCCGCCCGATCCAATCCGTCGTGATGAAGAAGTGGCCGCGCCAGTTGTGCAGCTCCAACTCGTCCGCGATGCAGGTGTAGCCGCTCAGCGCGCCGTCGTCGATGGTCAGAAACACCGGCTGTTCCCGCCTCCAGGTGCGGCGCCGGTCGATCGTCTGCACCCGCGCTTCCCCCGCTTGCAGCCGGATCGCCCGCAGATGATTGCAGAAGTCGCGCCGGTCGAGCTTGTATACCATCCGCACGGGACCTACGGCTGCCAGCACCTCCGCCGCTTCGTCGACCACGTCGTGATAGCCGAGAGATATCGCTCTCATCGTCATCCCACCTTCTCCGCGACCGGGGCCGCGATGGCTTGCGCCGTTTCCACCTGCCGGCCCAACCGCGAGGCCATCTGCGCCGTGAACCGGCGCACCCGCGAATCCAGGACGTACAGCATGGCGAGGTACACCAGCACGGCCGTTGCGCCCTTCAACGCCACGTTCAGGAAAACCGAGCCGGCATCGATGCTCCAAGCCGCGGCCCACGCCACCAGGCCAGCCAGAGCGTATCCGCCCAGGGTGCGCAGCGGAATCCGCAGGGGCAGGAACTTGAACGACGCCCTCCCCAGCAGCAGGACGCAGAAGGTGTTGCTAACCATGGTCGCCAGAGGAGCCGCGATCAGCCCCATCCGCGGCAGCAGCGCGCAGTTGAGGCCGATGTTGACGACGGCCGAGTACACCAGCAGCTTGGCCATCTCCCGCGTGTTCTTCTGAATCAGCAGTCCGGCGCTCAGGAAGATGTGCGTGGTGTAGATTAACAGTCCGGCCACCAGCATGGGCATCAGGCTCCCGGCCCCGCGGTACTTGGCCGAGGCCAGAAGCACCACCGCATCGCGTGAAGTCGCCGCCGCGGCCACGAACACTCCCACCGCCGCCATGACGAACAGGTCCAGTCCCAGATTCAGAAACTGGGTGGTCTTCTCGCGTCCCTCCGCGGCCCACAGGCGCAAGTAGATGGGCAGGAGCGCCAGGTTGAGCGGCGCAATCAGCAGGTCGTTGACGTAATTCGACAGCCCGTAGGCCACCGAGTAATAGCCCAGGGCGGTGGCGCCCAGGTAGTGCCGCACCAGAACGCGGTCTCCGGTAATCAGGGCGATGCTCGCGATTTCATACAGGATCAGCGGCATCCCGAAGGCCACGGCCGTTCGGAATAGCGCCCCGTCGAAGCGGCCGAGGTCGAGAACCTTGCGGCGCACGAGCCAGACGCTCAGCCCGCCCACCAGAGCGACCTCGGCGATCGTCATGCCGGAGAAGAAGGTGCGCGGGGATCGCCCGACCAGCGGCAGCAGGATGCACACCGCCGCAATCGTGGCGCTCTTCGAGGTCACCGACAGTAGGTTGAAAACCCGGGTGCGTTCCTCGATACGCAGGAAGGACCACAGGATGGACTCCATCGCCTTCAGGAAGATCAGCGCCGCCATCAGGTACAGCAGCATGGCCAGCGGTCTATCCACCCACGTATGGGGAGCGAGCCCGATGCCGGCCAGGAACAAAAGCGCGACGCTGCCCGCGGTCAGCGTCATGCCGAAGAACATGGTCGAGTAGTAGCGCTGAGCCGCCTGCGGGTCCTGATCGAACCCCCGCGAGTCATAGAACCGGAGCGCGGAGTTCTGGGTCCCCATCTTCGAGACCGCGACCAGCATCAGCAGGATCTTCTGAACGAAGTCGATGGTGCCGTAATCGGCCACCGAGAAGACCCGCGTGTAGATCGGAAACGACACGAAGCCCAGCGCCAGACCGCCCAGCAGGCCGGCCAGGTAGTGCGACGAGTGCCGCAGCAGCTTCCTCAGCTCGTTGTTGACTTCCATTATGAGATTTCCGGTTTCCGATGCCAGGCCCGCGCCGCCGCCGGCTCCCCTCTGCGAGGGCTCGCCATGCCCAGCAGGCACAGGCCGCGTGCCACTCCGTAAACCAAGTACAGAAACGCCAGGGGCGCCAGAAGCCCCCGCCGCTTGCGTTGCGCCGCCCCGCGCGCAGCCAGCACGAGCGGGCCGGCCAGAACCGCGAGCGCGCTCCAGAGAACCGACGCGTAGCTCCCCGATAGGAGCGCGGTCGGTGCGCTCATCGCCAGCGCCGCCAGCGAGCACAGCGTGTACAGCGCGAAGAGCGTCGACTTGGTATGCGCGGAGCGCAGCATGTTCCGCAGAAACACCGTGTGGACGTCGGTTCCGTGCCAGCGCTGTTTGCGGTAGAACGCGGCGACGGTCTGCGGCGTCCCCAGGTGCACGACGCTCAGCGACGGAATCCCCTCCACCGGGAAGCCCGCCGCCGCTACGCGCTGGCAGAATTCGCAGTCTTCGCTGGTCTGGATCGTTTCGTCGAACCCTCCCAGCTCCGCGAACAGCTCGCGGCCTACCAGCGTGGTGCCCGCGGGCACGTACGCGACGCGGCCACGCTTCCCGGTTCGCATGTCTCCATACCACGCCCTGGCCACCCAGGAGGAACCGGGCGGGATCGTGTAGTGGGCTCCAATCACTCCGCATCCCGCCCGGCGGAGCGGCTCTAGCGCCTGCTCCAGCCAGTCCGCTGGAGCGATGCAGTCGGCGTCCAGAAAGGCGAGAAAACGCCCCCCTGCCGCGCCCGCGCCAAAATTGCGGAGAGCCGAAACCGGAACGCCCCTGCGCTCGAGAAGGCGCAGTCTCAATCGGCCTTGGAACCCCCGCGCGATGGCGATGGTCCGGTCCTGGGAGCCGTTATCCACCACGATCGTCTCGAAGGCGTCGTCCGCTAACGTCTGAGCGGCCAGCGACTCCAGGCAGCGGGCGATCACCGCTTCTTCGTTGAGCGTGGGAATCACCACCGACACTGCGATTTCATTGGTCACGCAGCTCGCTCCGAAGAGGCCGCGGCGGCGGCCTGGGGCGCCTGGAGCAACCGCTGCAGGACGTGCTTGCTGGGGTTGTAGTCCGGAACGAGATCCTTCAGCTCCAGGACCAGACCGCGGTCGTCCCGAGCTTTGAGCAGGCGGCGAATGGTGGCCAGGCGGTTCTCCATTTCCTCGGACGAGAGCGCCGGGCCGGTGAAGATCTTGATCTTCTCGTGGAACGTGGGCGCCGTGTTCTCGTCCAGCGTGTTCAGCTCTTCGTACAGCTTCTCTCCCGGCCGGACGCCGGTGAACTCGATGCGGACGTCCTGGTCCGGGCGCAGCCCGGAAAGCAGGATCAGGTTGCGCGCCAGATCGACGATCTTGACCGGCTCTCCCATGTCGAGCACGAAGATCTCTCCGCCCTTGCCCATGGTCGAGGCCTGAATCACGAGCTGGACGGCCTCGGGAATGGTCATGAAGTAGCGGCGCATCTCGGGATGCGTAACCGTGACGGGACCGCCCGCGGCAATCTGCTTCTTGAAGATCGGGATCACGCTGCCGTTCGAGCCCAGAACGTTGCCGAAGCGCACGGAGACGAACTTGGTGCGGCTGTCCTGGATCGAGCCGATCAGCAATTCGGCCACGCGCTTGGTGAGCCCCATAATGTTGGTGGGGCGCACGGCCTTGTCCGAGGAGATCATCACGAAGTCGGCGACGCCGTACTCCTGGGCGGCGGCCACCACGTTCGCCGTTCCGAGGACGTTGTTATCCACGGCCACGAAGATGTTCGACTCCATCATCGGCACGTGCTTGTAAGCGGCGGCGTGATACAGGATCGAAGGCTCGTGCCGCTCCAGAACGCTGGCCAGGCGCGCCCGGTCGCGGATGCAGCCGATCTCCGGGTGGAACTGGACGCCCGGGAAGGAGGCGCGCATCTCCTGTTCCAGGTGGAACAAGGGCGTCTCGGCGGCGTCGAAGCCGACGATGGCAGCGGGGTGAAAGCGGGCCACCTGGCGGCAGATCTCCGAACCGATGGAGCCCGCCGCGCCGGTGACAAACACCACCTTCTGTTCCAGCCTCGCGCGCAGGGCCGACTCGTCGAGCGAGATGGCCACGCGGCCCAGCAGGTCCTCGACGTCCACGTCGCGGATCTGCGGCGCCAGGTGGCGTCCCTCGATCAGCTCCGCCAGGCCGGGAATGGTCCTGCACCGCAGCCCGGCGTTGTGGCAGCGCTGGAGGATGGCGGCCATCTCGGGGCCGGACGCGGATGGAATCGCCACCAGCACCTCTTCGATGCCATGGCGGCGGGCCACCGCGGGAAGATCCGCTCCCGCGCCGAGAACGGGCACCAACTGCACGCGCATGCCGACTCTCCGCCGGTCGTCGTCGATGAAGCCGCTGACATCGTAGGCCAGCCGCGGATTCGAACGGATTTCGCGCAACAGCATTACGCCCGCGGTTCCCGCTCCGTAGATGAGCACGCGCTTGCGCGTCCCTTCCGCTTTGCTTCGCGCGACGAAGTCCCGGATGATGCGGGCCAGGAGCCGCACGCCGCCCGTGGCATTCGCCGCCAGCAGGAAATCCAGCAGGTAGATGGAGCGCGGGAAGCCCGCCGGCGCAAACAGCACCAGGATCACCGTGGATAGGATCGAGCCAGCCAGGTTGGCCAACCCAATGCGGATCATGTCGGGAACGGAGGCATGGCGCCACCAGCCGCGATCAAGCTTCCACGCCCGGAAAACCGCGGACTTCACAACCAGCCAGACGGGGATGGCCCAGGCCATCTGCGCCAGCGCCTCCCGGTCCAAGACAAACTCGAACCGGGCGACGAAGGCCAGGACCCCGCTCAAGATGAAAATGGGGATCTGGACGGCCCAGAACGCCGTCAACACGCGCAGCGTGGCGTCGGAAATCTTCGTGGAGAGGCCTGCGTCTTTCATCCTTGCGCCTCCCGGAAGCCCGCGCCGACGGCCATATAGACCGGCTTGCTCTTGCGGAACTTCATGGCCACGGCCTTCGCCGCTTCCGCCACGTACTCGACTTCGGCCTGCGCCATGGCCGGATACAGCGGCATGGAAACCATCCTCGGGTACAGCGCCAGCGCCCGCGGGCAGTAGTTCTCGGGCCGGTCCGCCAGATGGGCGAAGAAGGGATGCAGGGGGATGGGGATGAAGTGCACGCTGGTGCCGATTCCGCGCTCGCGCAGTTCGCCGATGAACTCCTCGCGGCTGCACTCCAGCTTGTCCAGGTTGAGACGCAGCCCGTAAAGGTGCCAGGCATGCCGGCTGTCCGCCCGGTCGCGCGGAAGCTCGAACTCTTCGCAGTCCCCCAGAATGCCGTTGTAGAGCGCGGCATAGCGCGCCCGTATCCGGGTGAATTCCTCCAGCTTCCTCAATTGGTGAATCCCGATGGCCGACTGGATGTCCGTGAGGTTGTACTTGAACCCCGCGACCAGGACCTCGTAGAACCACTTCCCGCGATCCGTGTAGCGGTTCCAGGCGTCCTTGCTGATCCCGTGCAGGCAGAGGACCTTCATCGTGTCGGCCAGCGCGGCGTCGTGCGTGGTCACCATGCCGCCTTCGCCGGTCGTCAGGTTCTTGGTGGCATAGAAGCTGAATGCGACAGCGTCGCTGCGGGCGCCGGTTTCCGGATTGCCGGCGCCGACCGGATGCCCGCGGTAGAGTGCCCCGGCGGCGTGCGCGGCGTCCTCGATCAAGTGCAGCTTATGCCGCCGCGCCAGGTCCCACAAGGCGTCCATGTCGCACGGCAGGCCGGCCAGGTGCACCGGGACGATGGCCTTGGTGCGTTCGGAGATGCGGGCGGCCACCGACGCCGGATCGATGTTCCCGTCCTCCCCGACGTCGGCCAGCACCGGCGTCGCGCCGGTGTGCAGGATGACGTTTACCGTCGCGCAGAAGGTCAGCGGCGTGGTGATGACTTCATCGCCCGGGCCGATCCCCAGTGCGGCCAGCGCCAGGTGCAACCCGGCCGTGCAGGAATTGACGGCCAGCGCATGCGGCGCCCCAACGTAGTCCTGGAATTCCCGTTCGAACTGCGCCGTCCGCGGCCCCGTCGTAAGCCAGCCCGATTTCAGAGTGCGGACGACTTCGTCGATTTCCTCTTGCCCAATGCTCGGGCGGTGAAATGGAACTTGAATGCCTATCCCCATAAGAGCCCCTCCGTAAGTACACGTGTCGTACAACGCCCAGAACCCAGAAACCCAGATACTGCCCAGAACTCGCCGGGGTCCCTATTTCCCGGCGAAAGCGCGCCACACCAATGTCGCCGTTTCGAAAACGATCCGCGCATCGGACAGCGGCGTGCGAACGTTCAAGTAGTCGAGATCCCGTCGGAGCTTGCGCTCCATCAGGTGCTCGACGTAATACTCCTGCGGATCCACCCCAGCCGGAATCGACTCGGATTCTTCTCCCGCCTCGATCTGCATCCGCCCCGTCACGCCCGGCTGCACCGCCAGAACCGCGCGTTGCTCCGCCGTGTATCGCGCCACGATCTCAGGCGCTTCCGGCCGCGGACCCACCAGCGTCATGTCGCCCGCCAGGACGTTGAGGAACTGGGGCAGCTCGTCCAGCTTCGTCTTCCGCAGAAGGCGCCCCACGCGCGTAACTCGCGGGTCGTCCTGGCCGGTGATCGGCCCGCCCTTCCCCACTCTGTTCGTCATGGTGCGGAGCTTCCACATTCGAAAATCCCTTCCGCCTTTGCCCACCCGCCATCCGCGGAAGAACGGGTTCCCCGGCGAGTCGATAACCACCGCCAGTGCCGTGACGAGGAGCAGCGGGCTCGAGACCGCGAGTGCGATTGCAGCCACAACGATATCGACCGCCCGGCGCATAATCTCTATCGAGTGATCCGTGTAAATGCCGATTCCGCGACTAGCGGTCCGGGCCTCGAGACGAACCGCAACAGGCCCGCGGCAAACCCCAGCCCATAAGAAACATGGAACGTGGCGAAGGCCGCCGGCAAGTACGGTAGAATCGCCCAGCCGCGACGCCAGGAAGCCTCGACCGATGCCGCCAGGATGGCCGCCAGATAGGTCCCCGCCAGAGCCAGCCAGACAACGGCCGTGCCTTCGAGCCAGCCGCGCGCCCCGCTCGCTGCCGCAATCGCCATCGCGGCCGCGAGCGCGGCGTTCGCCGTGACGAATGCCACCGGAACCAAGTGGCGCCAGGAGCCCGGCAGCCGGTGCTTCCGAATCACCGCCACCTTCCAGAACCCGTACTGCATGTACTGGCGGAACAGCGCGCCGAGCGTGGCCCGAGGCGAGTACCAGCACCGGATCGCCGGGTTCTGCCAGATGCGGCCCCCGGCCCGGACCAGCCGCAGGTTCAATTCATCGTCCTGATTTCGCACCAGCGACTCCTCGAACAGCCCCAGCCGTTCCAGAGTGGTCTTGCGCCAGCAGCCGAAGGGCACCGTATCCACCCAGCCCTCGTAATCCTCGTCGTGGAACCGGGCGCCGCCGGTCGAAAACCGCGAGTGGTACGCGGCCGCGATGGCCCGCGCCCGCAATCCCTGTGCGCGCGTCCGCGCCGGCCCGCCGGCGTTGTCCGCCCCGGTCTCCTCCAGGGTTTCGACGCACTTCCGGAGGTAGTCCGGCGCGTAGATCGAGTGCATGTCCATGCGCAGGACGATCTCGCCCCGCGCGGCGCGTATGGCCGCGTTGAGACCCGTCGATACGATCCGGCCGGGATTCGAAATGACTCGCACCCGCGGATGCGCGGCGCAGTACTCTTCCAGAAACTCGCGCGTGCCGTCCTCGCTCATCCCCTCGGCGAGGATCGCCTCCCACTCCAGGCCGCCGGCATCCTGCGCCAGCAGGGAGTCCACGAAGGCGCGGATGTCCGCCATCTCGTTGCGGCACGCCACGACGATCGACACCCGCACTCCCTGGCTCTCCTTCACGTGCCGCTCCTCTGCCACCCCGGTGCGCCCACGCGCCCCTCGCCCGCCAGCGCCCGCTCGTAGAGCGCCGCGTAGCGCCGGGCCGTCGCGGCGGCCGAAAAGCCTCGCTCCGCGTGAGCCTGCCCGTTCGCTCCCAGCCGCCGCGCCTCTCCGGGGTCGCGCAGCAGCCGGAGGATGGCGGCCGCGAGCCCGGGCGCGTCGCCCGGCTCGATCAGCACGCCGGTTTCGTCCGGCAGGATCAGTTTTGGCACGGCCCCCACCCGGGTCGCGATGGCCGGCGTTCCCGCCGCCATGGCCTCCAGCAGGCACATGGGCATGTTCTCTTCGTAGGAGGGCAGCGCCAGGACATCAAATGAAGCATACACGCCGGGCATATCGCGGCGCACTCCCGCGAAAACCACGTTGCCCGCAATGCCCAGCCGTGCGGCCAGCGCTTCCCACTCGGAGCGCGCGGGGCCCTCGCCTGCCAGGACGAACGTCGTGTCCGGGAAAACGGCCAGCACGCTCTCGGCCGCTTCCAGCAGCACCGCGCCGCCCTTGGCCGGCACCATCCGGCCCACGAATCCTACCACCCGGCCGCTTCCGTGCCCAAGTTCCTGGCGCAAAGACGGCTCCGCCCCGCGGAAGCGCTCGACGTCGACGCCGTTCTCGACCAGCGTCGCGCCGACACCCCACCGCTTCAGCGTTCCCGCGACCACCGGCGAAGCCGTGGCCACCTCGTCGAAGGTCCGCAAGACCAGCCGGTCCAGAGCTGCATAGGCCCGCATCGCGGGCAGCCTATTCGGCCAATTGTGGCACGTAGCCACCAGAGCGGTCCGGCGCGGCCACCTTGCGGCGGCAGCGTAAAAGTCCGCCTTATAGCCGTGCGCATGGACGACGTCCACGCCGCGCTCGATCGTCAAACCCCGCAGCCGCCGCACCGCTTGCCGGTCCCAACGCCCGCCGCATGGCAGGACCTCGGTTCGGAGCCCCAGGCGCTCGGCCTCCTCGGCCACTTCCGTGTGGGCGAAGCGCCGGTCCGCCAGCACCCCGACGATTGGCTCCCACCCCACGCGGGACAGGGCCTGCGCCAGCGCGACTAACATGCTCTCCGCGCCGTAGTAGCCTTCGCTGCTGATGAGCTCGAGAACGGTCATTGGCTCACGCAGCGACCCGCTCCGATGGACGGCGCCCGGCCGGGGCCTCGATCCGCGCCTTGGCCCGCATCGCCCGCCAGGTCTTCCAGAAGGTGGTGTACTCGAACATCGCCGCGGAGAAACCTCCTCCCAGGCCGGCCACGTTGCCCTCGCAAATGTTCGCCCGCGGGATCAGCAGCGGGTCGCAGTCCGCCGTCCAGGCGCTTCGCTCGGTGGTGAACGCCTGCCGGAACCCTTCCTCTTTCAGTAGCTGGCGCACCTCAGCCGACCAACCGCCGTTGGGGTATGCGAACAGGTCGCAGCGCTTCCCCAACTGGCGTTCGAGGGCCGCCCGGGACTCCCGGATCTCGCGCCGGGCCACGCGCGCCCCTGCCGCCGGGAGAATCTGGTGCGTGTGCGTGTGGGACCCAAACGTGACGCCGGCCCGATCCATTTCGGCAATCTCCGCCCAGGTCATGGTGCAGTCCCCTTCGAACGGTTCTCCGTGAGCGTCCTCGGCTCCTAGCGTGTGCGCAAGGTCCTCCATCCACTGGCCACGGTCCCGCGCCGTGAAATCCTTCAGGCGCTCGATGAGCACCTCCGAGTCCGCTGCCGTCGACGAGGGCCGCATCGCCCGCAGGGCGGACGCCACGCGCTCCGGCCAGAACGGGGAGGGTGATCCTGTCAGGCCGGTGCAAACGAAAACGGTAGCCGGCAAGCCACACGCCAGAAGCATCGGCAGCGCGGTGGTATAGTTGTCGCGCCAGGCATCGTCGAACGTGATCGCGATCTTGATCTTCGGCCCCGCCGTTCCCGGCGCCGCCTCGCTCAACCGGACCGCCTGGCATCGTCGGCCAAGGTACTCCGCCAGATCCTGGAACGTCCCGCTGCGCACCACCATGCCGCTCAGACTGTCGGTCCGCCGCCACTCGGCTTCGTCCAGAACCCGGTGCAGCATCAGAACCACGACCGCGCCCTGGCGCCGCAGCTCGCGCCTGGCCCACCACAGGCCCCCGCTGACCCGCAGGACGGCTACCCACAAGCTCTGCAGGAGCCGGCGCATTCCTCTCACGCCTTATCCTCCCGCCGGGAGTGATAGTGCGAGATGTACTGCTTCTGGAGCATCCGGTCGGTGGTGCAATTAATCAGCACACCCAGAAGCTTGTTGCGCGTCTTC
The DNA here is from genome assembly GCA_036404435.1 of Bryobacteraceae bacterium. GTDB lineage: Bacteria > Acidobacteriota > Terriglobia > Bryobacterales > Bryobacteraceae > DASWZN01. Next base: position 96,873 of record DASWZN010000063.1, on the reverse strand, counting down.
TCGAGGGCCCGCAGACACAGCGCACGGTTGGTGTGGTCGGGCCGAACCACCAGGATCACGCCGTCGCACCCCTGCGCGATCAAGTCGTAATCGGCTACCGCCTCCGCCGGAGGGCAATCCACGAACACCCTGTGGAAGTGCTGCCGCAAGGCCTTGGCCAGCGCCGGCCAGTGCGACGAACCGAGCAGTTCGGTGGGGTTGCTGGCCGGCGTCCCGGCTGGCAGGACGCACAAACCGGGAACCTGCGCCACCCGGAAGATCGCCTCCTGGAGGCTGCACTTGCCGGCCAGCAGTTCGGCCAGTCCGGGCGCTCCGGGCACGTGCAGGTAGGCGTGCACGGCGGAGCAGCGCAGGTCGCCGTCGATCAGCAGGACCTCCTCGTCGCCGGTCTGGGCAAAGGTGGCTGCCAGGTTGATCGAGGTCACCGTCTTTCCGTCGCCAATTCCCGGGCTGGAAATCACGATCGTGGCGGGCGCGGAGGGGTGGTGCCGGATCCTGGTGCGCACAAACCTGTACTGCTCGGCCGCACTCGCCTGCGCCGGCTTGGTTGATAGCAGCGGCGCCGCGTCCGATACCGGCAGCGTCAGCGTGCGGATCTGCCAGCGCCCGACGGCCGGATCGAGCACGGGCCCGCGCGCCGGCGCCTCGACTGCGGGCGCCTCGGGCGGGGCCACGGCGGGCACCGCTTCCGTCTGCCTCGCGATGCGCAAGGGCAGCGGCACGACGCGACCCGGTGGCGGCTGCTTGGGCGGTGCGGTTTCGACCGGGGCTTGGCCGTCCGCTTCAAGAACGTCCGGTTCCTCCATGGACTTCAGGACCAGTTCCGCGACTTCTCCGTGTGCGACTTTCAGTGCGTCAACGATCTTTCCCATGTGATTTTCGCTCTCTAACTCGGTCTCACAGCGCGCGCTTCAGCGCGGCGCCGTGCAACGCAAACTCTAACTCGCCATCCGTCGCCGGCTCGTCCACTTCCACCACATTGTTCGCCGGTCGGCGCCGTTTCCATTGTGCGGAGGCACCGCCTTCAGGACTGCCTGCCGCGCCTCCCGATCTTCAGCCGGCGCCGCTTCCAACGGCAGTTCCATCAGGTCCAGGTCCGTGCAGCTCTGGATCACGTGCCTCGGTTCGACCATGCTGCCTTCTTCGCCGAACACCGACAGCAGGGCGCCGTCGCAGATGGCGTTCACCACCCGCGGAATGCCGTGCGAGAAACGCTCCACCAGCTCCAGGGCCGCGGGAGTGAAGGGAAGGTCCCGCGAGCCGCCCGCGCGCACCCAGCGATAGCGGACGTATTCGGTCACCTCCGGCCGCGTGAGCGGACGCAGCGTCAGCCTGACGGCGACCCGCTGCTTGAGCTGTTGCAGGTCGTCGCGGTTCAGGATCGTCGCGAGATCGCTCTGGCCGGCCAGTACGAGTTGCAGCATCTTCTGCGCCCGGTTCTCGAGGTTGCCCAGCAGCCGCACTTCTTCCAGAAGCTCCGGACTCAGCTTGTGCGCTTCGTCGATCACCAGGGCGGCGATCTGGTCGTCGGTGTGCAGATCGAGCAACTGGTCCCGGAGTTTCAGCAGGCGCTGCGGCTTGGATGGCGGGATCTCGTCGATGCCGAAGCCGAGCAGCACCGACTCCAGGAACTCGGACGGCGTGAGCGTGGGGTTGTAGATCGTCGCGAAACGCAGGCGGCCTGCCGGAAGGCTCTGCATCGCCTTTGTCAGCAGGGTGGTTTTCCCCGTCCCCGCCTGGCCCAGCACCAGCAGGAATCCCTTCCGTTCCAGCAACCCGTAACAGAGTCCGGCCAGCGCCTCGCGATGGGCCGGCGAAAGAAAGAGCATGGCGGGATCCGAGGCCATGCCGAACGGCGGGATTCGAAGTCCGAACGACTGTAAGTACATAACGCTACGCTCACTTCACTCGACGGCTTCCGCGGTTCGTCAACTTGCTGGCTTCGCTCGCGGCTTCCACATCAGGGACAGCCGCACTCCGCGCCGCATCAGGCTGGCGAAGTCGCCGCCGGCCGTTCCCGCATCGCTCGCATAGATGCCCTGGGCGACCAGCGTGAACTGCCTGCTGAGGCGCCGGGTCACGGTGCCCAGGCCCATCCAGCCTTGAATCAACCCGAAGGTCGTCCCCGCCAGCCGCTCGTAAGCGACGCTGGTCCCCAGCGTCCAAGGTCCGCCGGGGCGCTGCCAGGTCCAGGCGAATTGGCCGCTGGTCGAGTTGCTGGCGCCAAGACCGTACGCATCCGAAACACTCCGGTTGGCGGAAACCACCAGCGTGTTGTTGTCGATCTTGGCCCCAATGCTGCCCCCGCCCTGCATGGAGCCCGCATACGGCGCCTTCAGGCTGGCCGGGAACTCGGTCATTCCGCCGTAGCCCCCGAAAACCCGTACGAACCACTGCCGCGACAGGTCGTGGCCGATCCCTACCTGCCCCGCACCGACCTGCACGCCGCGTCCCAGCCAGTAGGAACGCGAATAGGTGATCTCCCCGTCCACCTCGGTTCGCCGCGACAGCGAGTGCGTGACGCCCAGGCTCGCGATCCCCTCGGTGATGCCCGCATAAGCGATGCTTCCGGTCACCCCGGAAGTGGCTGCGGTGGCTGGCAGATCGCGAATGAACTGCGTGCTCAAGGTCCAGGTCGTCCGCGACGACTTGGCGAAAACCAGGCTCGCTCTAGCCGAAGCGTCCCGGCGCCGGGCTCCGTACAGAGTCAGACTCAGGGGCGAATTCGTAACCCCCGTTCCGGTCACCGGCCCGGGAGGCGCGCCGCCGAGCTCCTCGACGGTCCCTACCTGCTGCACCAGCGACAGGCTGGAAGACGGCTCGTAGAGGAACCCGCCATACGTGGTCGATTCACCCTGTCCGTTCAGGACCAGGGTCCAGCGCGGCGACGGCTTCGTTTGCAGCCCGAACATCAGGACCTGATCGAAACCGTCCAGTTGCGAGAACTGCGCGTTTCCGTTGTAGCCCAGCGAGTAGTCCACGAAGGCCTGAGTTTGCCGCCCCGTTGCGTACCACCCCATGTCCGAAGCCACCCCGCCCACCACCATCGTCCCAGCCGAGCTGGCGCTGGTGGCCTGCCCCGCGAGGTTCGTGGGACTGCCGAGCGCGTACACCCCCGTATAGGTCGAGACGCTGTTGACCGTCGGGCCGCTCGGCACCCCGGCGGAATCCGTGAACGGCCGCAGGTAGGATACCTGGGCCAAAGCGCACACCGGCAGCAGGAGCGCGGCGAGAGCGTTGATTTTCAGCCAATACAGTCGCATAGAGTTCCTGGATCCATCCGGCCGCTAGCGCGGCACCACCACCGTGTCTCCGGTCAGGAGCGTGACGTTCTGCTCCGTGTTTTCGCCTCGAAGCACCGCGTCGTAGTCGAACGGCAGCTTCACTTGGCGGCCATCCACGCTCCGTAGGACGTAGATCTTCCGCCGCTTGGCGTAATCGGTCACCCCGCCGGCCTCGGCCAGCGCCTGCAACACCGTGATCGGGGCCTGAATGCGGACCGGCCCTTCCTTCTTGACTTCGCCAACCAGGTAAACCTTCTTGCTGTTGATCTCCTTGACGACCACCGTTACGTGCGTGTCGCGGATATACTCGCGGTATCGGGTGGTCAGCAGCACCTCGAGGCCGGTTGGAGTCAGGCCTGTCGCCTCTACTTCACCGACCATGGGAAGCGACAGCTTGCCATCCGGCCGCACGGGCGCGGACGCGATCGAAGCGTCCGGCTCCTTCCAGACCTCGATCCCCAGCACATCCCCGGGTCCGATCCGGTACTCGAGGGGGTTTGGCTGCGCTTCGTTCTGCCGCCGGGTTGCCGCCGCGCCAGTCGTATCGCCGCCGGAGCGTTCCGCCGTCCCCACTAGCCGGTTCGCCGCCGTTTCAGATTTGTCCTGCGCACTGGCTGCGGCAATCGCCAGCGCGGCCATTCCTGCCACCGCTACCAAAAACGTTTTTCGAACCATCGCTCCCTCCTCTACACCCGTTCCATCTGCATCCGCGGCAAGCGGCCGATCACAACCGTCCCGGCAGGCAGCTCCCAGTCCCCGAGCAGGACGTTCTTCTTGAGCTCGAGCAGGAAGGCGAGCGCTCCGGCCAGAAGCAGCGAGAATGCCGATCCCACCGCCCCCAATAGCACGCGCCTGGGCCGCACCGGCTTCTCCGGAACGACCGCGGGGTTCAGCATCACGAACCGTTCCGCCTTCTGCCACTTTTCCATGTCCGCGGCCGTATCCGCCGCCATCTTCTTGTCCAGCAGCGACTGGTAGTTCCTCTTGGAGGTGTCGTAATCGCGCGTAATGGATGCCAGTTGCTGCTCGCGAATCGGCAGCTTCTGAACCCGGCTCTGAATGTCGCTCGCGTCCGAGATTTCCCGCTGGCGCCGCGCCTCCAGCATCTCGATCTCCCGCACCGCCAGGTTGAGCTGGGCGCGCAGGGAGCGGACCGTAGAGTCGTCCGGCGGCTCCGTTCGGGGCGCTGCCGCGGCGCGCGCCGGGGCCGAAGCTGGTGCTGCCTCCGCCGCGCTGTCCTTCTCCCGCTCCCGCTCCTGCGCTTGCAGGCGCGCTACGGTGAGCAGCATCCGCTGAACCTCGGGATGCTTGTCTTCGTACCGCAGGCGCAACGCGCGGAGCTGGTCCTGGGCCCGCTCCAGCTCGGTCGGCGGCGACACGGGCGCGGGCCCTTCGACGCCCGCCTCCGACCGCGCCTCTTCGTCCGCCACCCGTTGCTGGGCGAGCGTTTGCTGCCTCTTTAGCCCGTCCTGCGCCACCGCCAGGGAGGTCTCCAGCACCAGCCGGTTCTGCTGGGCCCGCGACAGCCCGTCCTGGATTCCCATCAGCTCCGCCTTATCCTGGCTCAGCGCCGCCAGCAAGGCTCCTTCCTGCTGGGGCAGTTCGCCGATGTAGGCCTCTTTGAAATCCTTGAGCTTCCCCTCCTGCTCCTGCAGGTTCTTCTTCGACTCGGCAAGCTGGCTGTCCAGGAACTCGGAGGTCGCCTCCGCCTCCGCCCCGCGCTCTCGCAGGTTCTCGTCGATGAAGAAGCGCCCGATCCGGTTCGCCACCTCGGAGGCGGTTGTCGGCACGGAAGTCTCATAGGCCACCCGGAAGGCGCCCGGCCGGTTCGCGCTCCAGCCTTTCTCGAGCACGATGCCGACGTCCTTCCGCATCGCTTCGAGCACTTCCTCCCGCGAGTGGGCCACCCGCAGTTTCGGATAGAGGTTGAACTCCTCGATCAGGCTCCACAGCCGTTCGTGGCTCAGAACCTGCTCCTTGAGCTGGTCCAGGCGCGCTTCGAGCGCGGTTTGCACGGTCGACGCCACGAAGTTCTCGGGAATCTTCTGCGATTCCACCAGGATGAGAGCCTCGGCAGTGTAGACCGGGCGGAGGTTGACGACTATGGCCACCGTTGCCGCGCTTCCGCCCACCCACAGCGCCGCAATCAAATACTTCCGCTTCCACAGCGCCCGCAGGATTGAGCGCGGATTCAGCCCCGACTGCATCGGATCGGATTGGAACAAGTTCACCGCAATCACCTCGCAGATTCACTCACGAAAAGCCCGCATGGACTGAAAATCGAACAGCGCGCCCGCCAGCAGCGAGAGCCGGGACCGGTCCGCGATCTTCAGATACCCCAGAAAACGGTCGTCGTGCGCCTCAAACGCCCTTTCCACCGCCCGGCATGTCGCGCATTGAGCGCCGTCGCCGTGCGCGATCAGGCGCGCGATCTCGAGCAGCCCCGTCTGGTAGCCGCCCTTCGCCACCCGGCAGCCCAGCAGTTGCGCGGCGCGGCGGCAGGAAATGTGCCCCGGCGCAAAGCTCCGGGTCGCCGCCTGGAACATCGCCAGATCCGGTTCCGAATCGCCGATGGCGATCGTCTCCGCACCGGCCGCTCCCGCCAGCGAGAGCAGCTCCGACATTCCGCGCCCTTTGTCGGTCTCGAGCGCGATGACCGCCGTGTCTGTGAAGGTCTGGTGTACCCCCAGACGGTCCGCTTTCAAGGCCGCCATCAGGTCGCGGATCAGGATCGAGGGTAGCGGTACGGTCGTCCCGCGCTCATGTAGATAGGCCCGGATCGAATACTGGTAGTTGTCGTTGAGGAAGACGCCCGGAATCGCGCGTAGCGCCTTTCTCACCTGCTCCAGCTCGGCCAGCGCTTCCTCGCTTATGAGAACGCGCTCCTGGCCGCTCACTCGATCCCAGGCCACGCTGCCGTACTCGGCGATGCCGCCCACGCAGCCGAAAGCCTCGGCGTAAGCCTTCACCTGCGCCAGCGAACGGGCGGTGTTCAGCGCCAGCGTCAACCCGTGCGCCTGGAGCAGCGAGACCGCCAGGATGCCCGCTGCCGTCGTCGAAGGGTACCCGAAGATCTGTTTGTCCAGGACGCCGTCCACGTCCGCCACCACCACCGGCGGTTTCCAGCGCAACGCCTTCGGCCGCACGCAGAAGCTCCCCGCGTGGCGGGCCGTGTGCTCCGTCAGGAAGTCGAAAGCCTCGACGTACCTCCTGTTGAACTCCCCATGCCGCCGCGCCAGCCGCGGATCCCGCAAGTTGTCCAGCGCGCGGTCCAGGGCCCAGTTTCCGGCCAGCAACTTGAACACGAACAGACGCTCGCGAATGCTGGAATCGCCGGAGAGCTCCATGTAGCGGCCGATCAGCTTGCTCTCGTCCGCCGGCGTCAGTTGCCAATCGAGAATCGTCTCGGCGAGGTCGTAGGCCGGGTCGGCGACGTTCAGCTCCGTCTTCCCCTGGCCGTGCTGCTCGAAGTCCGTCTTCAGGGCGGATGTGCCGTCCTCGATCCACTCGACGGGCCGCATCTTGCCATCGACCAGCGTCGGCAAGGGGCTCGCCATGTCCTCGAGACCCGCCAGGATGCGGGGGCGCCGCAGCACCGACGCCATCTTGGAACCGTACGCCCGGCTCAATATGCCCGCCAGCTCTTCCAGTCCCTTGTGCTGGCCGGTGCGCGCCAGGGCCGGTGCGGGGTCCTCCGCCAGACGTAGCACTCGCGTCCGCGCGGCTATGTACTCCGCCGCCAGCGAGACCGAACGCGAGCCGTTCGCCGCCGGTCCTCGCTGGGGCAGCCATTCGGTATACAGGATCCCGTCGCGCAGGCCCAGCACCGGCGGCACGAACCGGCTCAGGCGGTCGCCTGCCAGAAACGCGTGATAGCTCAACCATCCCCATCCCACGCTCTTGGCCAGCACGTAGCGGGTCTGGCTCCGGCCGTCCCGCCCCACGGCTTCGACTTCGTAAACCCGCTTCAGCCGGCTATGGAACTTCTGTTCCGAGAGGCCGTCGAGCGCGGCATTCAGGCACCGCTCCTCGGAGATGCTCCGGACCGTCAGGCCGTTGTGCTCGAAGTATCCCCGAATGACCGCCGGGCCGCCTTCCGCGCCGAGCAGCCGCATCTTGTGCGTCTCCTCCGGCTGGAGTGGAATCACCGCCCCGCGTGTGGCCGCCAGCTCTCCCGATTCCTTCCTCCAGTTCCGGCGCGTCGGATGGAGCGGCAGCAGCGCCACCACCTGCCCGGACGGGATCCCGGCCTGCCGCAGCAGCCCCAGCAGCTGGATCATCGTGCTCCCGGTGTTCACCGGTTCGTCGACCACGGCCACCAGGCCGGACTTTGCGGAAATGCGCGCCAGTTTTGCCGTTTCCCGGCGCGTCGCGCCCTGTTTTGGCCGCATCGTGACCGCGTCGACATCCTGGTATCCGGTGTTCTCCAGATAGGCGCGCACCAGCGGAGCGAAGTACGAGCCTGCCGTGCGGCAACCCAGGATCAGAACCGCCCGGTTCCGGTCGGGGAACTCGGCGGCGAACTTGGCGGCCAGAGCCAGCACGTCAAAGTGCGCCAGATCCTGCGAGCGAAACGCCGCCGGGATCTTGGCGCGCCGTGCCGCCAGATCGGCGGGCAGCGGGACGTCCGCCAGGGCCAGCAGCCGCGACGCCGATTCCCACGCGGGCGGGGCGCCGTCGGATGGGCCCGCCACCAGTGCCCGCGAGAAGTTCTCGAGCGCTCGCTCCCACTTTTCGCTCCATCTCTCGATCCGCCTCGTCCGCCAGGACCGCGCCCGCGCCGCGACCGCCAGCGCCGCCTCCACGGGCTTCAGAAGCGCCGAAGCGCCCGGCACGACTCCGCTGATTTTGGAGAAGTTGTAGCGCGGGCCGGCAAGCCAGTCGTCGACCGTGTCCGAGACGGCGCACGCCAGCAGGAACACGTTGATCGCCGCCTCCGGGAATCGCCAGCCGGATGGCGACTGATCGAGCAGGGCAACCTCGGCCTTCAGCAGGGCAGGGATATCCCGAATGAGCGGGAACGCGTTCAGGGCCCAGGAATGCGCGGCATAGAAGTCGCGCTCCTCGGCCAGCCGCTCGATCGGCTCCGGTGTCTTCTGCGGAATGCGCGCCGCCGCTCCCTCCGGAGCCGCGGCCCAGGCTGCTTCACTCATAAAGGCGGGTCCCTCGATTCCTCTCACTCATCCGGCTGAAAGACAACTTGGACCGTGATTTCCGCTTCCGCCGGGCTCCCGTCGAAAAGAGCCGGCTTTGCTCGCCACCCCTTCACGGCGCCGACGGCCGCCTCCTGCAGCAGGGGCGGCCCGCTGAGGGCGCGCACGTCTCGCAATTGCCCGTCTTTCATGACCGTCGCCACGACTTCGACCGTACCCGAGACACGCGCCTCGCGGGCCAGGTGCGGGTAGGGAGGCTGGGGCCGGGGGATCACCACCGGCGCCTCAAACTTCCTGCCCACTCTGGAAGCGCCCGCCGGTTCCCCCGGCGCCGGGAGCAGGATCACTTGGCTGTCCGAAGCCGGCGCGGGGTGAGTCGCGGGCAGCCCTTCCCCGACCGGCAGTTGGCCGGCGTCGAACGTCACTGTGTTCCCCACCAACGCGGGAGGCGGAGGCGTCTGGGCCGCGGTCCCTGTTGGCGTCGCGCTGGTTGGCGGCTCGGATAGCGGCGTAGGCTCGGGATCGGAACCTGGAGACATAACGGCTTCTTGAAGGGCATCCGCGGCGCTCGCCACCACGCCGGCGCTGGCCGTCGCCCCGGCGTCCACGTCCACTCGTTGCTGCTCCGGTTCGATCGCCGGGGCAGCCGGAGCTTTCGGCCGGCTCCCCAGGCTAGGCAGCGGCTGTCTCATCCAGGCATTCATCAACACCGCTGCCAATAGCGCTGCACCGGCGACGCCGGCCAGAGCCGCCAACAGCGCCAGACGACGCCCTCGCTTCCGGCCGGCGCTGGGCGGGCCCGCGGCGCCGCTCCGGCCGGCCAGTTCGGCACGGTTCCAGGGGAAGCGCACGCACCCACCGCGGCGCGGGACGCGCCCGGCGTCGGTGGGGTACAAGGCTGCTTCCGCCGCCTCCCCGCGCCCGGACCCGATGACCATCAGCACGCTGCCCGGCTCGGGCAGATGCCTGGCCAGCAGTGCCGCGTCCCCGTCCGCCGCCGCTGGCCTCTTCTGGTTGTCGGTGCGGAAAAGACCGATCGCGCGGAGGTTGCCAGCCGGGTCCGACCGCCAGATCGTCAGGGCGCGTTGCAGGCTCGCCCGATCCGCATCCGAGGCGTACAGCTGCTCCCGGTCGAGGCCCGTCGCGACTGTTTGGTAATCCTCGATGACGGTGCACCGCTCGGATTCGCGCGCGGTCCCCAGCAGGATGCCGCCTAGTTGGCCGCCATCGGTTCCGGCCGGGCCGCGGATCTCCCGCGCGAGACGCTCGACCAAGCTCAGGTTGACGCGAACCGAGCCAGCCTTCCCCGGCACTTCCGCCTCGAAGTACTCCGCCGCCGGCGGGGTCGCTTCAGGTTGCGGGCTTGTCTCGGGAATGGACATCTCGATCGCTTCGGCCGTTTTCGGAGTCATGCTGTCTGCTTTTGAACGAAGCCGCCATCGAACTTCGTGACGGGTTCCTGGGAGGCTGTGCGATAGCTGCTCTCTCGAACCAGCCCCGCCAGTTCGCTGAGCTGTTGCTCGATCTGCGACAGCCGCAGTTCGATCTTTTCGGCCCCGGCTGCGGACTCGGCGCCAAGGCAATCGACCACCATCCGCCAGACCGCGGTCCGCGCAAAATCCGAAAGGCTGCGTGAGTCGCCCGAGGCGCACGCTCTTTTTAACTCTAGAAACTCCTCTTCCGACAGGCGGAAGTTGATCGCGCGCGTCCGGCGCTTGTTCTTGTAAAGGTCCATGGGCGGCTACGTTGTGAACATGGCTCTTTTCAGGGCCTTAGCTGAGTTGACTGAATGGGACTTCGTGCGGCGAAAGACTCAAGCGCCTAGGGAGAGTGCCCGGAAGTTCGATGGGGCGCTCACCGCATTCTTGGCAAGCGGCATGACCCATCGCCGGTCCACCTCGACGGCAATCGAGCGGCGCAGCAGACTCACCGAGAGCACCAGTCGCTCCCGTCCCTTGATTTCGAGCAGGGTGCCGTGAACTCCACGGAGAGGACCTTCCTCGATGCCGATCTGGCAGCCCACCTCGAGGAACGGCCACGGTTCGACCACAAGTCCGGAACCCACGACGGCCCTCAGCGCTTCTATCTCGCTGTCCAGCACAGGAACGGGTTCCTTTCCGCTTCCCACGATACGCAACACCCCGGGCGTAGTCAGAACCGGCAGCCGGCGGCGGACGTCGAACCGGCAGAAGACATACCCGGCAAATAGAGGCAACTCCACGTCCTTGAACCGGTCCGACCAGCGGCGCCGGCTGCTGTACAGGGGCGCGAATTCTTCGTAGCCCTTGAATCGCAGTGCCGCGGAGGTGGACTTTTCGTGTCGCGGTTTGACCGACAGCGCAAACCAGCGGGTGTCCGCTCCAGCTTCTTCCGAATTCCAGTGTCTCGGCCCGGCCGGCCGAGCTTCATGCCCGTCGCAACGTTCGGACATAGCTCACGCATTCTCAGTCCCAACCGCTACTGAGCCTCCATCACGAACAGCACTGTAGCTCGTGCTTGCCGGCTGGCCCTAAGAGCCGCGATCTGAAACGCCGGTCGCCGATGCTTCAGTTGGTCACACGCTTACATGGGATACTGGCGCCGCTTAGGTGCCCCGGCTCCCGCAGGGAAGCGAAAACCTTGCCCCTCGCATGCCCCTCATGGCGCCTCGCACTGACAGCCCCGTAACACACGCATGCCCCTCGCCGAACTACAGTTCAACCTGGGGTTAGGCGTTTCGCTAAGTTAGCTGCTTCGTGTATACAATTGTGTCGCAAGGGGCTGGCTGCTGTCAAGAAAAAAAGTTAATGACACTGTATGTCGTTGTATTTGAATATAATATTTGTATTAAAAATGTCTGCAATACGTGTCGGCGGGCGCGGCATCGCACCCGCGTAGTCCCCAGCGAATAGGAGTACTAACCTAAGGCGGCTAGTCAGGCCCGCGCGGAGGCGGCCTCGATCAGCGCCAGAAGGCTCTCTCGCGGCGTACCGGGGCTGAGACCACCGCCCACCGAGAGGATCAGCGCGGAACCGTCGCTGGCCCCAACCACGCCGCGAGCGGATTGGCGGACCATCTCCGGCGTGCCGCGCACGGCGATCTCCAGGGGCGGCACATTGCCCATCAGGCACATGCGCCCTCCGAGCTTCTGCTGGGCCTCCTGGATGGGGATCTTGTGGGTCCAGTTCAGTACGTCGAAACCCGTATCCGGAAGGTCGGCCAGGAACGGCCGCACATTGGCATCGTTGTGGTAGACCTTCACGCACTCAGGCGGGAATGCATCCGCGATCTGCTTGAGGTAAGGATGAGCGAACTCCCGATAGGCGCGGGGCGACAGGAACCCCACGATGTCGTCCAGAACCAGAATGCCTTCGAAGGTGTCGCCGATCTCCTCCGCCTGGGCCGTCAGCCAATCGATCGTGGTCCGCGTCGTCAGAGCCAGCAGGCGCTTCACCGCGTCGGGCTGGTCGACCATGTCGGTCATGAGGTTCGTGACGCCGCGCAGAAACGAGGCCAGGCACAGAGGCCCCCGCGCCGCCACCATGGGAATCGTATAGCCGGCATCGAGAATCCGCGGCTTCAAGCCGCGGTAACGGTGAAGAGCGAGCGGCATCAGCCCGTCCGTCAGCGGATTGACGGGGGCCATGCCGTCCATATCCTCCAGGCGCACGAGCGAGGGGGATTGGTCGGGCGTGCGGTCGGCGTGGAAGTGAATGCGGTTCCCGAAGGCCGAAGGCTCGATTGCCATCCCGAACTCCACCCACCAGGACGGCAGCAGGATGATTTCGGGAAACTCGCGCACGACCCGGAGGTTAGCCTCGAACCAGGTTTGCGAATCGAAGTAGTAGTCGAGATGGCTGATCCCGACATAGCCCGGTATCCAGGGGCTGTCCACGATCAGGGCCAAAGGCACACCCGCACCGGGCTCGCGCTTGGCCGCTCTTTTAAACTGCCGCCACTGCTCAGGTCGCATGCGTCCTACCAATTGTCATTCGATTGATCGCCCGACCGCAAGGCGCATGCCTGCCGCAACAGGTCCGGCCCGGCGACGCCCGGGTTAACGCCCCGTTGTTGGCGTCTGGATCCGAGAATCTCGCAGCAGACATTCGATGTGCTGTAAGTATATGAACATCAAGGAATGGCGGAGAGGGGGGGATTCGAACCCCCGGTAGAGGTTTAGGCCCCTACGACGGTTTAGCAAACCGCTGCTTTCGACCACTCAGCCACCTCTCCGCGGCTGCGCGAACGCATTTGAATCGTAGCATATTCCCAGTCTTGCGGGCCACGCTGTGCTCTTCGCACCTCGGTCCCTCGGCCTGCCGCAGCGCCGTGGGGCGGGCCAAACCGGCGCTTGCGGGGCGCGGGGCGAGGTACGTATGATTGAATATGATTGTTGACAGCATCCCCGAAGGGCTGACCTTCGACGATGTCCTCCTGCTACCGGCCCGCAGCGGCGTGCTCCCCGCCCAGGCGGATACCCGAACTTGCCTGAGCCGCACCATCGGCCTCCACATCCCCATCGTCAGCGCCGCCATGGACACGGTGACCGAATCGCACCTGGCCATCGCGCTGGCGCGCGAAGGGGGCATCGGGATCGTTCACCGGAACATGTCCATCGAGCGGCAGGCCGAGGAAGTGGACCGCGTGAAACGGAGTGAGAGCGGGATGATCGTGGACCCGGTCACCATGGCTCCCGAGCAGAAGATATACGAGGCGCTGGAGGTCATGCGGCGCTTCCGCATCTCGGGCGTTCCGGTCACGCGCAACGGCCGGCTGGTGGGCATCCTCACCAACCGCGACCTGCGGTTCGAGACCAACCTCGACCAGCCGATCGCGAACGTCATGACCAAGGACCACCTCATCACGGTTCCGGTGGGCACCACGCTCGAAGAGGCGGAGCAGATCCTGCATCAGCACCGGGTCGAGAAGCTGCTGGTGGTGGACAAGGACTACGCCCTCAAGGGCCTCATCACGGTCAAAGACATACAAAAGAAGCTGAAGTACCCCAACGCGGCCAAGGACTCCCAGGGGCGGCTGCGGGTGGGGGCGGCCGTGGGCGCGGGCGCCGATTTCCTCGAGCGCGCGCAGGAACTGGTGCGGCGCAAGTGCGACGTTCTGGCCGTCGATACCGCGCACGGGCACAGCGAGCGCGTGCTCGAAGTCGTGAAGGCCGTGAAGAGTAAGCTGCCCGACGTGGAGTTACTGGCCGGGAACGTGGCCACTTACGAGGGCGCGCGGGACCTGATCGCGTTGGGCGCCGACGGAATCAAGGTGGGTATGGGGCCGGGCTCGATTTGCACCACGCGCGTGGTCTCGGGCGCGGGCGTCCCGCAGATCACGGCCATTGCGGAGTGCGCGCGTGCGACCCGCGAGGCGGGCGTGCCGCTCATCGCCGACGGCGGCATCAAGTACTCCGGCGACATCACGAAGGCCATCGCCGCGGGCGCGGACTGCGTCATGATCGGCAGCCTGTTCGCGGGCACCGATGAGAGCCCGGGCGAGACCATCCTCTACCAGGGGCGCACGTTCAAGAGCTACCGCGGCATGGGATCGACCAGCGCCATGGCCGTGGCGAGCGCCGACCGCTACGGGCAGGAGGTCAACTCCAAGCTGGTTCCGGAGGGAATCGAGGGGCGCGTGCCTTACAAGGGACTGCTTTCCGAGATGGTGTACCAACTCGTGGGCGGTCTCAAAGCCGGCATGGGCTATTGCGGCGCGTCCACCATTCGCGAGTTGCAGGAACGATCGCGGTTCCTGCGCGTGAGCCCGGCCGGCCTGCGCGAAAGCCACGTCCACGACGTGATCATCACCAAGGAAGCGCCGAACTACCGCGTCGAATAGCGATGAACTGTCCCACCTGCGGCGCCTCGATGCGGTTCGACGATATCAAAGGTTGCCTGGAGTGCGGCTTTTGCGGCAACATCCAGGTCCTCGAACCGGACGCCGACGGCGTGGCCATGCTGGCGGAAACGTCACCGCTCAAGTGTCCAATGTGCAAGACTCCGCTGGAGGCAGCCGCCGTCCACGGCCTGCGGCTGCTGTGTTGCCCGCGCTGCCGTGGCCTGCTGGTGGGCATGGACGCCTTTATCGAGATGGTCGGTATGCTGCGGGCGGACCGCGCCGAAGCGCCGGAGTCTCCGCACCGCCTCGATACGAAGGACCTGGACCGCGCTTACCAGTGCCCGCAGTGCGGAGCGCGCATGGACACGCACCCTTACGCCGGACCGGGCCACGTCGCCATCACCACCTGCGAGTTCTGCCAACTGGACTGGCTCGACCACGGGGCGCTGAGGCACATGGTCGCCGCGCCGGGATGACGAGCGCACAGCCTGGGTCAGATCCCGCCGGGGGACGAAAATGGGAGCATGACCGGCGTAAGGATGGACAAGTGGCTCTGGGCCGCCCGATTCTTCAAAACGCGCGCGCTCGCCGCTCGGGCGTGTGACATCGGCAGGATCGAGTCCAACGGACAAGAAGCCAGGGCTGCGCGGGAGGTCCGGGTTGGCGACGTCTTGCGGGTGAAGAACGACGGCGGCGACTTTCAGGTCGAGGTCCTGGCCCTCAGTGAGACGCGCGGCCCGGCGGCAGTTGCGCAGACGCTCTATCGCGAGACAGAGGCGAGCCGGGAACTGCGGCTGAAGCTGGCAGAAGAGCGCAAGGCGATGCCGCATTTCGAAGCGCTGCGGGAAGGCAAGCCATCGAAACGCGATCGCCGCGAGTTAGACCGGCTTCGAGGTAGAGCGTAAGCGCCGCTACTGACGCTGGAAGACGAGGCTGATCGGCCTCTGATCCGGCCTTAGGACGCTGACCATCATGGTGCCATCCGCGGCCAGGGTGTAGCTTTCGAGAGTAACTGCGCCGGACTGCGTCGTGGTCACCTTCAGGATGTTGTGATCCCACTTGGTCTTGCTCTTGAGGTCTTTGCCGGTGCGGATTGTGGCGTTATTCTCGGCGTCGGTGATGTCCTTATAAAAGAAGGTGTCGGTGGCGCCTTCATACCTGAAGCTGCGAGAAACGATGATAATGCCCTCCCGATCGGCGATGGTCACGGTGCCGGTTTGAACGACGGGCTGGCCGGCAAAATCGCTCTTGGTGGGCACCAGCGTCCAGGTGCCGTTCAGGTCGCTGTGGTCGCGCGCGTAGGCGGAGAAGGCGAACAGGAAGGTCGTCAAGACCGCCCCTGCAATTGCGGTAGTCGAATATGTCCTCATAGTTTCCTCCGAAGGCTAACGGGAATGTTAGAGCACGCGCGGTGCCGTTGAGGCGACGACGGTGATGCGGGCGGTATCCGATGGCGGCTGGGCCGGCGGAGCAAAGACTGCACTTCTTAGTGCCGTATTCTGCACGCGGCTCGCGGGGCAGAGTCGCGCACCGGGTCGCAAAAGCGGCTCTTGCCGTTGGGCTGGTGCAACGTGTGCCGCAAGCGCCTCAACGGCCATTGGCGTGCCTTTCCCGAACTGGAGGGATGACGATTTATGAGAATCAACTTGAAGCGTTGTATTTGGGTTCTGACGCTGGCGGTGGGCATCGGTGTCGGCGGTGGCACTCTACAGGCTGTGGGGACTCTATCTCCCCAGGACCATCCGACCAGCACAACCGAGCAGCAGGATTATTCGAAAAACAAAACATACCAGCAAGGCGTGCGCGAAGGCCGGTCCGACCACGCGCGCAACCTGGATCACAGCAAGAAGAGACATTTCAAAAAGGACGACGACCAGAAAGCATACGAGGCTGGCTACCAGGACGGCCACGGCAAGTAGTAGCTATCCTGCGCCGACCGCCAACGAAGGCCGTCCGCATTCATGCCTGACAGGCGGCCCTTCGTTCGCGGAGTCCGGCTATATTGAATTGTGGGAAAGACGTGGCGGCGCACGCTGGCTGTTGGGCTCGCCTTCGTGCTGGCGATCGCGGGCGTTTTTTTCTTCGCCTCCAGAGCCAGCCGGCGGTTGCGCCACATGCGCGCGGAGAATGAGCCCATCCACGCCTGGATGTCGGTTCCATTTATCGCGCACACCCACAATGTCCCGGCCGCTGTGCTGTTTCAAGCCATTGGTGTCCAGCCGCAGGAGCCGCACGACCGGCGATCCGTTCGCCGCCTCGCTCGCGACCTGAACCGCCCCGTTCCCGAGCTGATAGCCCAACTGCAACGTGCCATCGATGCCGCCGCGCATCCACCCGGCGGCCCACCTCGATGAACGATCAGCTCCTCGCGGCGGTTTCAGAGTACGGGGCGCCGGCGCTTTTCGGAATCGTCACCGTGGCGGCCATCGGAGTGCCGCTGCCCGTCACGCTCCTTCTGATTGTCGTGGGCTCGATGATCTCGCAAGGCGCCATGAACCTCTGGTGGGCCATTGGCGTGGCCGGCGCCGGCGCCATCCTCGGCGATCAGGCCGGCTATGCCATCGGACGATGGGGCGGGCCGGCGGTCGTCACGAAGCTCAGCGCTCTGTTGGGAAGGCGCGCCAGCATCGAAGCCATGGAGGCCAAGGCGAGAGCCTGGGGCGGCCCCGGCATCTTCATCACCCGCTGGCTGCTCAGTCCCCTGGGACCCTGGATCAATCTGGTCAGTGGCACGGCCGGCTACCCATGGCGCCGATTCCTCTTCTGGGACGTTCTGGGTGAGATTACGGGGGCGGCTGTCTTTATCTCGTTGGGGTGGTTCTTCAGCGATCGCGTGATGGCCCTGGACGCGGCTCTGGGCGACATGACTTGGGCGATCGCGGCTTTGCTGGCGGCCCTCATTCTCGGATATCAACTGGTGGCGTATCTCCGCCGGCCCGCTAAGAAGGCGCCACCTTCGGCGTAGCCACGGTGTTTCCTAGCCGGACGGCAGTCGGCGGGACTATACTTAATCCCGGTATCCGGCGATGTCTGGGAAGGCGGTGAATATGCCATGGTTTCGTGCCTTGCTGTTTATGAGCGCCCTCGCGCCCTCGTTTGCATTCCAGTCGACGGTCTCCCTCCCCGAACTCGCCCGCTCTGTATCGCCATCCGTTGTGCAAATAACGACGCGCGATCAGAACGGGAATTTTCTCGGCCTAGGGACCGGCTTTGTCGTTGCACCCGATGGGCTCATCGCGACGAACTTTCATGTCGTGGAGGGCGCGTATGCCGCGTCGGTGACACTGCCGAACGGCGACATCTACGACGCCGTATTCGTGGCTGACACCGATCGGCGCAAGGACCTGGCGCTCATCAAGATCAAAGCGCTCAGTCTGCAGCCGGCAAAGCTGGGGGACTCGGACTCCATCCAGATAGGACAGCATGTCGTCACCGTGGGCAACCCGAGCGGCCTTGCCGGTTCCGTTTCGGACGGAATCCTGAGCGGCGTCCGGCAAGGGGTGGGCATGAAGATATTGCAGATCACCGCCCCCATCTCTCCGGGCAGCAGTGGCGGTCCGCTCCTGAACGATGCGGGCGAGGTCATTGGCGTCACGCAAGCCACCGTTGCGGGGCAGAATCTCAATCTCGCCGTCCCCGTTAATTACCTCAAGCCGCTGATCAAGTTCCTGAATCCGTCCCAGCTCGCCACGCTTGCGGCTTTCAACGCGGGCGCGCTGAAGTCTGCGGCCACCAAACCCGAGAAGCCGAAGGCCGGCCAGCTCCCATCAAACACCACCCTCGATGGAGCATGGTCCGCGACTATTTCCGACGCCAAGGGATCGGCGTCCTGGCAGTTCAACCTGGTCCAGGACTCCCAGGGCGATGTAATAGGCGCCTATACCACGTCACTCGGCGGCGCGGGGCAAATCAAGGGCGCGCTCAGAGACTCCGAGCTGGTTTTCGAGCTTACGCAGTCCACCCGCGACTGTGCCGGGGTATTCAAAGGAACCGCCAAGGTTGAGGTGGACAAGGCCGTCGGGACGTACACAGGCACAGACTGCCAAGGGGATCACGGCAAGGGTACTCTCACTATGACCAGGGCCGGATCTTCGCCGCAGCCGGCATCCCGGCCGCCAAGTGTCCAGGTTGTGGATGGGCGCGCGGACGAGATGCGGGGCGTCAGGTATGTTTTCGTCTCGGCTGGAAAGAGCCTGCCGGCCCGCAATGAGATCGTCCAACTTCTAACCGAGGGAGGCTTGAAAACGGTCGCCGATTACCGGCAAGCCGACCTGCTGCTTTATTTCGCGATCTCCAAGCCCACCAATCAATACTCCCAACAAGGAGAGCTGATTGTTTCCGATATCGTCGGCCAGGCTTTCCGGCCCAATGCCCCCTCCGGCTGGCGTCGCGTGTGGACGTACGGCGACAAGGTTGTGAAGCCCTCGGTCACAGACGAGGACATCGCCAAGACCTTCACCAAGGCCTTCTTGAACGTATTCAAACACGTCAACCGCTGAACGCCCGGCGCGTCGGCTAAAGCGCCGCCTTCGGCGTGGCCGCGGTCTTCCAATTGATGACGTGATAGGTGGCTGGGACGGAACCGGCGTTCTTCAGCCCGTGCAGTTGATTCGACGCGTTGAAGATCACCGAGCCCGGGCCCAGCCTGATCCAGTCGCCATTGACCAGAGCTTCCACCGTGCCCTCCTTCACGATCACCATTTCCTCGTTCGGGTGACGGTGGGGCGGGTGAGGCGACTCTCCGGGATTCAAAGTCGTCACGTGCAGTTCCAACTCCTCGAGCGTTGCCGTGGGCGCCTTGAAGAACGCTCTTACGCTCCCTACCTTCGTTTCCTTCGCGGGAATGGAGTTCCAGTCGAATGCCGACGACTGCATGAGCACCGGGGTCTCCGGAATCGCGGGCGCCGCGGCGAGGGCCACAATCATGTTTCTACGCGTCATCATTTTTCGATCCTCCACGGCCAGCGTTGCGGGCGCGACAACAGGCCGTTCGCTTCGTCGTCGTTGTGGAACCGTTCCCTGGCCGGATCCCAATACAATTTGCGTTTGAGTTTCATGGCCGCGTGGCGGAGCAGGCAGGCGGAGCAGGATCGGTGTCCCACCTCGACCGGCGCGATGGGTGGGCGGCGCGACTGCACGCAATCGAGCCAATTGCCGTGATGGTCTTTGCTTTCGTAAAGGTGGATCTCGTCCGGCCCGATCGCGGACGCGATGATCTTCGGATCGCTGGCGGCCAGGGCCTGGCTGTCCCTGAGCTTCGCGACGGGATCGCTCGGGGTGACCGCCGCTTCGTTTCCGCGCGACACGAAGATCCAGCCTGCGGTCCCCTCGAAGCGGATACCGTTGGGAAAGTCGCCGCTGACAATCATTCGCACGCCGTTCGCGTACACCGCCTCGGTCTTGAATTTGCCGTGCACGTCCCACAACCCTTTCTTCGGGAACTCCGCCCAGCCGGAGACTTCCACCGGGCCGGTGTACTCGGTTCCCATGGCCCAGTGGGCGCAGTCGATGTGGTGCGAGCCCCAGCCGGTGATCATGCCGGCGCCAAATTGCTCGCAGCGCAGCCAGCCCGGCCGGTCATAGCCTTCCTGCGGATGTACGCGCTTCTCAGTGTAGTAGACATAAGGAGTCGAGCCCAGCCACATTTCGTAATTCAGATTCCTGGGGACGGGCATCTCCGGCTCCTCGTCGCCGGAAGGGTCGCCGGGCAGCCCAACCTGCACGGTCTTCAATTCTCCAATCCGCCCGTTGAGGACCAGTTCCGCGGCGTAGCGAAACTGGGGTGAGGACCGCTGCTGACTGCCGAGCTGGAGAATGCGACCCGTGCGCTGGACGGCGTTGCTCAGCGCTCGGCCCTCGGCGATGGTGAGCGACGTGGGCTTCTGCAGGTAGACGTCTTTCCCCGCCTCGACCGCCGCAATGCCTATCAACGCGTGCCAGTGATCGGGCGTGCTGACCACCACGGCGTCAATATCCTTGTTCGCGAGGAGCTCGCGGTAGTCGACGTATCCGGTCACGCCGTCGTGGGTCTTGTAGTAACCGTTGACCAGGGTCTTGGCATCCTCCATCCTCTTTCGGTCGAGGTCGCAGACGGCGACGATCCGGGCGCGGTCGAACTTCCACACGCCGGGCAGGTCGTGTATCCGCGAGATGCGTCCCGTGCCGATCGCGCCGACGTTGATGCGATTGCCGGGCGCTGTCTTCCCGAAGACGGAGGACGGAACGATGGCCGGGAAGCCGGCGACGACGGCGGTCCCCATGAACCCCCGGCGCGACACTTGCTTGTCTTGGCTGGTCATTTCAGCCTCTGCGTCTGCTGCTGCGCTTTCAGCACCAGTTCGGTCGCCAGAAAGCAGTGCTGCTGTGGCATGGCCGTCTCGGTGCGGTTGAGTACGTCCGAGACCAGTTGCTCGCCGTAAGGCAGGCGCTGTGTGGAGCAGTCGATGTAGCGGGTTTCTTTCTGGTCCACGAGGAACAGATGGCTGCCGCCGGGCCGGCCGGCGATGTCGATGTTTTTGCGAATCTCGATGAAGCCGTCGGCGCCGAGGATGGTCAGGCGCCCGTCGCCCCAGGTCGCCAGTCCGTCCGGCGTGAACCAGTCCACGCGGATGTAGCCGGTCCCGCGATCGCCGCGCAAAAGCACGTCGCCGAAATCCTCGAAATCCGGATACTGGTGGTTGTTGACGTTGCCGATCTGGGCGGCCACAACTTGCGCGCTGGTCGAGCCGGTGAAGAAGAGGAATTGGTCGGCCTGATGCGAAGCGAGGTCGCAAAGGATGCCGCCGTACCTCTTTTTGTCGAAGAACCAGGCCGGGCGCTCCTTAGGATTCATGCGATGAGGGCCCAATCCTACGGTCTGCACGACTGGCCCGATGGCGCCGGCCTCGACCAGTTCCCCGGCCTTGACCGTGGCGCGATTCTCCAGCCGCTCGCTGTACATGATGGAGTAAATGCGGCGCGTCTCGTCCTGAACACGGCGGACCTCGGCAAGCTGCTCGAGGGTGACGACGCCGGGCTTGTCGGACATGTAGTCCTTGCCATGCTGCATCACGCGGATGCCGAGCGGGGCACGCTCATCCGGAATGGCGGAGCTGAGCACCAGTTGGATCGAGCCGTCGTCGAGGATCTCGTTCTCGTTGCGGGCGGGCCTGGCCTGCGGAAAGCGCTTCAGGAATGCCGCGGACAGGTCCGGTTCCTGCGCATACAACCAAACCAGTTCTCCTCCGCCGCGGAGCACCGCTTCCACTTGGCTGTAAATGTGGTAGTGATTGATCCCGATCACCGCGAACTTGATTCGCGGGGAACTCTTCCCGGCCTGGCCGGAGCCGGCAGCCTGTTGCGGGAGCGCTGAGGCAACGGCCAGCGATCCGCCGAGGACATTCATGAATGCGCGCCGATCCACTTGCATGTGTGTCATCGCCTCTCCCGTTCAAAATAGCCCCTTACGGGATACCGGGTCAAAGAGTAGAGGAAGGCGGAGGATATGACCATGCCCGAGGCGCTTCTCAGCCAACCTCCATTCGCGACAAAGCTCGCCACGTCTCCGGAGCCATCGATCGCGAACAGGACGACGGCGAACCACCAGGCCCACTTCTTTCGGCGGAGCAGACCGATAGCGGCGGCGAACGTTGCGGCGCCAAGCAGCAGCAACAGGAGTCCCGAAATCCTACCCCAGGCGCGAAAGGCCGCCGCCCCCGGTTTGTTGATCTCCCATAAGCGGTCCAAGAGCGTGCCAGGAAACAGCAACGAGCCTGCGACGACCGCAGCAATCGCAGCGGCGGCGAACAGAAAGGCCGCCACGATGGCAACCGTTCTCGGCCTTTGCTCCATAAAACCCAGCTTATTTGCAGTATACGCCTCCAGTTTTCGGACGATCTTGGCCGATAGAAACTGCGCGAGGCAGCGGGCCGCCGTTCATGCAATGGCGGGACGTTACGGCAGCCGGATCAATGGGTCGCACGAAGCGACGATAGCAGGGGGCAAACAAATTCGCGGCTCTGCGCGCGAACTAGCGGTACATGACCACCATTACTTCGGGCGGGTGTAGCGCGGTGGTGCTGGGCGATTCCTTCGATGGCGGAAGTTGCAGTCCCGTGGTGGAACCGGCCCACCAGATATCGGCCAGGGAATAGTCGAAGCCTTCATGGCGAAACACCAGGCTGGATTGAGCCGGAGCGCTGCCGCGCGCCGCGGCGCTCCCCATGAAGAAGGCCGTATGCCGGCCGTCGCTGCTTCGCATGACCAGCAGGCCGCTGTTGTCGATGCCCGGCCGGCCGATCGAGTACTCACCAGCAGGCATGTAAACGTTGTTGATCGTGAACGTGAACGGTACGTTGACCTGCAGTGTCTCGGGGGACTGCGCGCTGGCCGACGCCGTCCCCAGCGCCGCAAGCATCACTGGAGTGAACAACCATCTGAGTTCCATTCCGAACCCCTCCTCATATCAATTCAGACGCGAGGTTCGCTCCGCGCGGTACAGGCGTAATAGAGTCCGATACGAAACTTTACACTGACGCTGGGTGCATGAGGTTCCTCGGCGCGGATGGAACTGCGGGGCCGCAAGCCGGGCTAGGGCCAACTCCGGGCGTTAGCCGCGGGCGACGAAGCGGAAGAAGAGCGCCTGCTTGGACACGGGTTGCGCGCGCTCGGCGAGCGAGGCCATCTGCTGTTCGCTGAGCGGCGTAAAGTCGCGAGCCAGGGCCAGGTTCTCTTCAAGCTGCTGGACGGAGTCGCAGCCGATTATGACGGTCGAGACCGGCAGCGACAGGGAGTAGTACATCGCCTCGCGCATGGACAGCGGGCCCGGCGTTTTGGCGATGACCGCGCCTTCCCAGGAATGCTGCTGGCGTTCGAGCGGCGGCGGCGTCCATGTCTGGAGAAGCCGCCCGCGCGCGGGCACTTTCATGCCGACGATCCCCATTTGCTTTTCGACCGCCAGCGGCAGGAGCGCGTCCATGAAGCTGAAGTGATGCTTGTCGGCGGCATTGACGGCCAGCAGAATGGTATCGAACGGATGGCGCCGGATGGCTTCCACCAAGGGCTCCGGGCGAAAGTGGCCGGTGACCCCGAGGTAGCGCACCATCTTCTGGTCGCGGGCCTCGAGGAGCGCCTCCATGGCGCCGCCCTTTCCGAAAACCGCCTCGACGTCCTGGGGCTCGCCGATGTCGTGGAGTTGCCACAGATCGAGATGGCTGGTGTGGAGCAGCTCGAGCGATTTTTCGAGCATGCGGAGGGAACCGTCGCGAGTGCGCTCCTTGGTCTTGCTGGCGAGGAAGGCTTCGGCCCGGCGCCGCTTCATGACCTGGCCGACGTAGCGCTCGCTCCAGCGCTCCGGACCGCCGTAGATGGACGAGGTATCGAGGTAATTCACGCCCAGGTCGAGAGCGCGTTCCACCAGGGGGACGGCGACGTCTTCGTTATTTCCGCGCTCGAGAGCGGCCTGACCGCCGAGGCTGAAGATGCCGGTTTTGTAGCCGGTCCGGCCGAGGTTGCGGGTCGGCATGGCGCGGGCGGTAACGGGGTTCTCCGGCGCCACGGCGGTCTCGGCGCGCGCGGGTTCGGAAAGCAGTCCGGCGGCGGCGATTCCGCCGAGTTTCAGAAAGTCGCGTCTGCGATGGCCCATCTTCTTGTCCCCCCCTTTGTCGACAGGCCGGAGGCCTGTCCCACTGGCTTAGTATACGTCAGCTCTTTCCCCGAAAGAGGAACACCAGTTCGATGATCAGGATGGCCACCACCATGGCTTCGAGCAGGAAGGCGCGCGCCTGGTGAAATTCGCCGGCCATGGCTTGATAGAGCTCCCCGGCGGTCTTCAGCTTTTCGTCGACCAGGTCGCGGTAGTCGTTGACTCCGATCTTCCGCGCCGCCAGCCGGTAGGCTCGCGCATAGAACATGTCGCTCAGGAACTTGATTGAATTGTCGACGCGCTCGGTCAGCTCGATCACGTCCAGGCGTATGCGATTGAGCCGCTCGGCCTCCGCCACAGTGCGCCAGCGGCCCCAGATTCCGCGGCGCTGCCCCAGGCTGCGGTGGACGCGGGCCAGCACGCCGGTCAGCAGGTTGTCGTAGTACCGGAATTCGAGCAATTGGGTGTTGGCATACTCCAGAAGCTGCAGCATGGGCGCCGCCCCTTCGGGATTGTCGTACACGAAGGCTGCCATCCAGGCGACCACGAGCAGGTCGGTGGGGTAGTAGGAGAGCCATTGCTGCAGAATTTCCTGCCGTTCGGAATCCGACAGCTCCACGGATTCCGCGCGAACGATCTGCGCGATACGGCCGCCATAGTCGGAGACCAACTCGCGGGCCAGAAGGGCGGGGCCGGCTTCGGCGCGCGCCTCGCGCAAGTGGACCGCGTAGTAGTCTTCGAAGGTCCAATCGGTATAGGGCTTGAGGAGGGCATCGCGGATCCGCTGGACCTGCGACTTGGCCACTTCCGCCGCCCGGCGTTCCAGGTCCGCGGAACCGATCCAGCGGCTGGCGAGTTGGACCAGGCCATCCCAATCGCTTTCGAAGGGCAGTTCCAGAGCGATGCTGACCACCCCGTAGTCGTACACCTTGACGGTGCAGGACCACACTTCGCCGCCCGGCAATTGGACCGCACCCGGCAGGTGCACCAACGGCGGCCGGGCGAACTTGACGTACTCCGGAGAAGGTCCGCGGAACTCGGGACCGCGCCCAGGAGACGGGACCCCCAGCAGCCGGCGAACGTCCTCGAGCCGGATCTCTTCCGAAACGTCGTATTGAAGGAGAGCCCAGAGGGACCCTTTCAGCGACACCATAGCCTCACACCCCGGCTTCTGGTCAGAATTATAGCGACCTTGCGGTCGAGGTGGCGGCCGGCTACGGCCGCCACCGGAACCGGCTCATAATCAGATCGCGTATCCGGAAGGCACGCCGCACGTACGCCACCGGCTTGGCCGTCATGATGTAGAACTCGTCGCGCAGGACGTTTGCCGGGGGCTCGGGTAGGCCTAACCCCGGAGAACAACCGTCGAGGGCCTGGAACCCGGCCGAAACCGGAATCGGTGCATACGGGCCGTCCGCCGAGGTTGCCTCCGGGAACGACGGCTTGCCCAACGCCAGCGCGAATGACACCTGCTGAAAGGGCGAGAAGCAGCGTGTGACATAGGGCGGCCGCGCCCTGTTCGCGAATATGCAGATCCCGATTTCCTGCACCAGAGCGCGGTCGGGCGCTACTGGCATCGTCCGCACGTGGCGGCTCAGCGTCAGGTCGATGGTGCTGTCGAGTTGAACGGGCGCATCCGGGGAGGCCTGGTAGAAACTCGGATCGACGTAGACAGTTAGCCACGCTACGCCCTTCGACAAACCGTGCAACGTTTGGAAGTGCAGCCAGCCAGAGCGCCAGATCCCGCGAGCGCTTTTGAGGCGTACGGAAGACTGGTCTATGCCCACAGCCGCGCCTGGGGGCACATCATCCACGCGCACTGGAATCTCCAGCCACACGCCCTGGGGGTCGTCGGCGTGGGTGGTCCAACGGGACAGCCGGCTCGAAGCGCGCGATTTGTCAAAGGAAATGCGCACCGCGGAGTCGCTGATTCGTTCGCGCGAGAACAGTCTCTGGATCGCGAACACACCGCTCCAGCGAGGCGCGGTCATGACGAGGATGGTGAGCGCCGCCGTGGCGGCCAGGACCGCGCGGGCGAGCGCCGTCCTCCGGTGCGAGTACTGCCAGAAGAGTGCGGCCGCCGTTCCCGCCGCTGCCACCAGCGCCGTGGCGCAATCGCGGATCCAATCGACGGCGCCCCAAACGGGCCAGCTTCCACGGATCAGTTGATTCAGGCTCAGGCCAGCCGCGAACGTTGCGTACACCAGGATGCCCGCCAGCAGGACCTGTCCTAGATTTCGGGTGACCGCGGCCACCGCCGCAGCAGGAAGGACATAAGTGATCGTGAAGAAGACCTGCTTCCAGAGCAGCGCCGGTAGCCAAACCAGCGGCGAGATGCCCAGCGCCGCCAGGGTCGCGAGCTGGCAGATGAGCACCGGCAGGTTGATGAAGACCAGGAGGAATAGGCCCTTGGCCGCCATAAGGTGCTTCCACGAGTACGGCCGCGTGAGCCAATCCTGTTCGTGGCCGACCAGTTTCTCGCCGTGGATTGCGCTTACGACCAGCAGCCAGCACGCTAGTGGCTGGAGAAACTGCCCCAACTGGTAGAGCATCCACCCGGAGTCCTGGCTCTGCTGAAGCGGGTCTATCGCGGCCGCCGCCCCCAGCACCGTCCAGAACAGCAGCGTCTGCGGCCACAGGTGCCTGGCGTCTTTGCGGAGAATTCCGAGGATCCGTTTCATCGGTTGGCCCACTCCCTCAGGTCAGGAATGTCCAGGTCGCGTTCGAAGTGGGCGACGGCTTTGCGCGTGACCAGGTCGGCGCCCAAAGGCGGCGCGTCGGCGTTGAGCCACAGGCTGTCCAACTGCCAGAGTCCACCCCAGGTGGCGTACGGGGCGTAGGAGTTGATCCGATCCCCTTCCTGTGCGACGGACCAAGAGAACTGTCCGGGTGCGTGGACTTCCCGGCGCGACCGCAGATGCACGTGAAGGCAGGCCGGTAGACGCCCGGGCCACAGACAATTCGTCTCCAGGAATCGGTTACCCGACCTCACCAGGCAGAACCCGTCGTCCGGGACCGCCTGCGGCCCGTCGCGCAGGGCCAGGGGCGTAACCTGCTGGGGAGAGAGCAGGGTCAGGGCTACCTTGGCGTGGAGGTGCACAGGGCCGGAGCGGATTCTTCCGTAGAAGGAGCGATCGACGAGCAGGCACAACCAGTCCGCGCCGTCTCCAGCCAGGACCCACTGCACTGCCTCGGCGAGAAGCTGGGCCTGGCCCGCGCCGACGGGGCGAATTAGCGCTCCCCGCGGATCCCAGTCCGACTTCCAGAAATCGCCATTCGGCGTGCTGATGGTTACCCAGGTTCGATCACTGTAGACCGCCATCCCGGCGGGGATGCCTGTGATTCGCACAGGAATTGGGACACTTCGCTGACCTGGAACCTCTTGTCCGAGCTTCATCCGAAAGGCTTCGGAGACCATCAGGATGCGCGGATCGCGGGTGGGGTCGAGAGTGACGCGGGCCGCGGTGGCGGGCACCTGCTGGTCGCTCAGCTTGGCTTGGAGAGCAAAGGCCGTGTGCCAGCCGGGCGTGAACGTGAGAAAGGCAGTGAGGGCCAAGGTGGCCGCTACGATGCCGCGGGAAATCCAGGTCCGCTGCCGTAGGTATTGCAGCAGGAGGATGGCAGCGCCGGCGGCCAACATCAGAGCGGCCACCAACGTGGACCGGAACCAGTACAGGCCTCCCCAGTTGTAGTCCGCTCCGAACCGCAAGACGATTGAGCCGACCATCATTGCGAGAACGTATGACCACAGCCCGGCCGCGAGCGCGGTCCCCACGAACTCGACCAGTCCGGCGCTGATGGAGGCGAGCGCGGCCCCCGGTAGAACGGTTGTCGCCACGAAGAAGAGCTGGCTGACCAGGATGTCTGGCAGGTACGGCACGGGCGATGTCCTACGCAGGAGCAGGCTGGCCGCCTGTCCCAGAAAGAGCGGCAGGCAGGTGAAGGCCAGCACGAAGATCAGCTTCGCCGCGAGTAGATCCCGCTTGGAAAACGGCCGGGTGAGCCAATACTGGCGGTCGCCGGGGATCGCTTCCTCTTGGATCGCGGATGCGACCAGGTACCACCACGCCAGGAACTCGACCAGGCCCAGCGGGTAGCGCACACTGCCAAGACCGGCAGGTTGCGAGAAGGAGAGCCAGCCTATAAGAAGCTCGACCGCCAGCACGACGGCGATGCGCGGCCACAGGTGCCTTACGTCTTTGCGGAAGATGGCGAGGGCGTGTTTCATGACGATGCGCGCCGGCTGGCTCTGGCCAGGGTTACGAAGATGGAGCGCAGCGGCATTCCCTCGGCTTGTATGTCGCGGCAATCGGGGAAGACTCTACGCACTTCCGCGGGCGTGCGCTCCGGATCGAAACGGGTCTCGACGAAGCGGACCACTGGCCCGATGGCTTCGGGCTGCAGCCAGCTCGCAGGCCACTGTTCCGGCAAGACCGGCGCTGTCTCGAACGTCAGCACGACCTCGCGGAAGCGCGCGCGCAGCGCATCCAGTTCCTCGGAGAATTGCAGCTTGTGGCCGTCGAGGTAGCCGATGTGGCTGGCGAAGCTTTCGATCTCGGCCAGGTCGTGCGAGGAGATGAATATGGTGGCGCCTTCGCTGCGCGCGAGCAGGCTTTCGACCAGCTCGTCGCGAACCAGCGCGTCGAGGCCGGTGAACGGCTCGTCGAGCACGATCAGCTTCGGCGAGTAGGCGAGCGAAGACGCCAGCGCCGCTTTCATCTTCATGCCACGCGAGAGGTGGCGCAGCTTGCGGTCCTCCGGCAACTGGAACTGACGCACCAGGTCGGCGGCGAGCGCCCGGTCCCAGGTGGGGTAGAACGTGGCTAGGTATTCGAGGAAGTAGCCCACGGTCATCCACTCGGGGAGTTCCTGGTTTTCCGACACGTAGCCGATCTGCTCGAACTGGGGCGGCCCGAGGCGGCGCGAATCCACGCCCAGCACTTCGCTCGAGCCTCCGCTGGGCGGGAAGATGTTCATGAGCACTTTGATGGTTGTGGTTTTGCCCACGCCGTTGGGTCCGACCAGGCCGTAGATGCTGCCGGCGGGGACTTCCAGATCCAGACCGTCCAGCACCACCGTGCGCCGGAAGCGTTTCGAGAGAGCCTGCGAACAAATGATGCGGGTCATTTCTTCTTACGGCCTCCTTTGCCGGAAGCGGCGCCGTCGTCCTGCCGATCGAGGCGCTGCCAATGCTCCGCCAGCGCGCCGCTCACCTCGCGCAGGCTCATGCCGAGCCTCTTGGCCTCCACCGCCAGTTGCTCCACTTCTTTGTCCAGCAGGTGGGAACGTTCGGCGGGACTCGATTCTGGAGGCTGTGCCACCACCGTGCCCGTGCCGGGCATCACCACCAGAAGCCCGTCGTTGAGCAGTTGGGTGATCACTTTGTGCGCCGTGTTCGGATTGATTTTCAGCGCGGTGGAAAGAGCGCGGACGGACGGAAATGGGTCGCCGGGCCGAAGCTGCCCCGAGATCATGGCTTTTTTCGCCGCGTAGACGACCTGCTCGTACAACGAGCTGCCCGGCTGAAAGGCCACCCGGAACGGTATCACATGTGTATTATTACTGGTAGTACAGTAGAAGTCAAGGGAAAACGCGGCGAGCGGTACGGCACGGCGAGCGACTCCGGCCAATTTCGCTTGCTGCAACACGACCTCTAGCGCGACCTGCTAACATTGCTTCGGCAGCCGGAAGGGAGCAACCATGCGCTGGTACCACTATCTGGCCTACTTCTTCGGGGGCGCATTCCTCGCGAACGCCCTGCCCCATCTCGGCAATGGGATCTCGGGGCATGCCTTCCTGAGCCCATTCGCATCGCCACCCGGGATAGGCTTGTCCTCCTCGATGGTCAATGTCCTATGGGGCCTCTTCAACCTCGCCGTCGGCTATCTGCTGGTCTGTCGTGTCGGCAGCTTCAATCTGCGCAAGACCCAGCACGTGCTCGTTCTCGGGGCGGGCATCCTGATCATGTCGCTTATGCTGGCCCACGCATTCGGACGGTTCCACGGCGGGCTGTGAGCGTTATCGCGCAGGGACACGGGCGGCCTCCGGTCGAGAGTTCGAGGGCTCCACGTCGTCGGGCTCGATCCACGCCAAGCAGGCGGAGGGGAGCGACGGCATGAGCACCATCACACCCGTCGCGTAGAGGAACGACAGGGCCAGGAAGTGGCGTGGCGTCATTAGCTCCCGGAAATGGTCCATGACGACGAGGATCCGGAAGCCCGCGAGTAAGGATAGAAACGCCAGCACGGAAACCACGTGATACGCCTGCCGGTACGCACGGTCGCGCACCCCCTTCTGCCGCTCGTCAATCAAGGGGTTGTCGCTCTTCTCGAACATGTTGCTCTGGATCGTGGGCACGGCCCTGCACGCGAGCAGGAACCACAGCACCAGAGCCAGCGACATCGCGACTGCCCCGGGGAAGAGCCACAGGGGGCTTCCGTGAAACCAGAATTCCACCGCAAGCCCAGTGACCCCACCGAGCAGAAACGCGTAGAGCGCGACCACCCAGCATCGTCGCCCCGCGCGGGTGCTCAGCGTGCTTCGCACGGCGCTGGTCAGCTTCAAGTAACAGGTGCTCGGATTCATGCCGCTCGTCCTCCACTCACCGCCGCTCACCATAGAGTTGCTCGCTCATTGGGCGGAGCGGTGCCCGCGCGAAGATTGCCTCGATTGGGAGCCCGAAGTACTCCGCGACGCGAAACGCCAGTTCGAGGCTGGGGTTGTAGTCGCCGCGCTCCATGTAGCCGATGGTCTGGTAGCTCACTCCCAGGGCGTCAGCAAGCGCCTCGCGGCTCAAACCCCGCTCCGCGCGCAGCACGGCGATCCGGTTGTGCAGCTTGCCCGAGGCGTTGACGCGATCTGCCATCTCTATCGAACTATTTTGTTTATATAATAAATTATACAAACAGTCAACTGCTAAAACTGACTGGTAGCCGGAGATCGCGATTGTGGCTCCCGGGGGGGACGCGGTGACCACGCGGATTATAGGTAGGAAGAAGCGAAGGTCCGTGAGCGCTGGAGAGGGATGGTGGCCAGGGACGGAATCGAACCGCCGACGCCGGCCTTTTCAGGGCCGCGCTCTACCAGCTGAGCTACCTGGCCATAACTTCGTTATTCTACCAGACGCTCACGCCTCGCGCAGAGCGGCCAGCGCTTCCGACGTCGCTCGCTCCACCTCGGCGTGCAGGCTGCGGCCATGCGCGTCCATCCTGACGATGGCCAGAAAGTTGTGCACCTTGAGGTGCCACGGCGGCTCTTACCGGCTTCCGCCCCACCTGAGGCCGCCGCCTCCGCCCGGCGTTGACTGTATCCGGTAGCCGTGCCTCTTCGCCCACCACTGCGCATCAGCTTCCAGCTTCGAATTGCCGCAGTTGAGGAGGTCCTGAGCCATCTGCGCGTTGCCGAACTTATCGATCGCCTCGATGAAGGCACTCTCCGAATCCGGGTCGCCCCTTGCGATAAAAAAGGCGTAGGCTCCAGCGATCACCTCATAGTCACGCGCCCTCAATGCCCCCATCAGGAACTCGGCTGAGCGGGGGTCCTTGATCTCGCCCAAGGCGTAGGCCGCGAGGCGACGGTCGAGCCCAGATGATCGGGAGGCACGAAAAGCTGGTCGCGCACGTGGCGGGCCGCGACGGTCGAGCCCAGATGATGGGGAGCCAATGGCGGCGATTAGGGGCTCCACGGCGGGCCCGCCGATCTTTCCCAGCGCGCGGAACTCGTACAAATGCGAAAAACCGTAAACACAGGGCTTTTTGCTGGCGGCAATCAGGGGCTCCACGGCCGGTGCGCCGATCTTCCCCAACGCGTCGACCGCGGCGTCCAAGAAGTCAGTGCGAGAATAGCGGTCCAGGTCCCAGAGGGCGGCGATTAGGGGCGTGACCGCGCTGGGGTTTCTGGCTTCCCCAAGGGCCTTGGCCGCTTGGATGCGGACGGCCACATCCTTGGCCTTCAGCATCTCTATCTGCTGACTCACGAAATCAGTTTGCCCGTACCCAACAGTCACGAACCCAAGAACGCACAGGCACACCAATGCCTTCCCGCCAGACCGTCCTTCGACTCGACAGACCATTTGGGCGCCCTTCTCTTCCTCGAATGATCTTACATCAGCCGCGGCTCCGGGCTCGCCTCAAACCCGCAACTCTCGATTTCGTCTAGCTAAGGAACCTCGCGGATCAAACCAGGAAACCCGAGCTGCGCTACCAGACACTCACGCCTCGCGCAGAGCGGCCAGCGCTTCCGACGTCGCTCGCTCCACCTCGGCGTGCAGGCTGCGGCCATGCGCGTCCATCGTGACGATGGCCAGGAAGTTCCGCACCTTGAGGTGCCACATCGCCTCGGGGATGCCGAAGTCGAGCAGGTACACGCCGGCCACCCGCTCGACCGCGCGCGCGTAGACCTGCGCCGCGCCGCCGATGGCGTGTAGGTAGACCGCGCCGCATTCCTCCATCGCCACCAGCGTCCTGGCCCCCATGCCGCCCTTGCCGACCACCGCGCGAACGCCGTAGCGGCGGATCACCTCGCCTTGATAGGGTTCCTCGCGGATGCTGGTGGTGGGGCCGGCGGCCTTGGTCACCCATTCGTCGCCCTGCTTCAGCATCACCGGGCCACAGTGATAGAGGATGCCGCCCCGCAGATCGACCGGCGGCGCGTTCTC
Source organism: Bryobacteraceae bacterium (assembly GCA_036404435.1). Lineage (GTDB taxonomy): Bacteria > Acidobacteriota > Terriglobia > Bryobacterales > Bryobacteraceae > DASWZN01. The sequence continues at coordinate 64,338 of DASWZN010000063.1, read as the reverse complement.
CATGAGGTAGGTGTGTACAGCGTCGCGGCCGGTGTACATGTCGCCATCGATCAGCACCACGTCGCCCACCTTGAGCGCGCGCACCTGCTCTTCCGTGAGCGGGGCTTCCAGGTGGATCTCGCGGCCGGTCAGCGGAAGGCCTTCGGCCTTCGCCAGCCGCTCGACGGGCCGCGCCGGATCGCGGTACAGCCACTGGGTGATGGCGCCGCTCGCGGCGTCGAGCCGCACACCCAGCCGCCGGAAGGCCCAGCATTCGTAGGCCACCGAAACGAAGAAGCTGGCCGGCAGCCGGTTGGCCGCGGCAATCTTGCAGCCGATCAGCGAGACGTTCCCGCCGAATCCCATGGGCCCCACGCCGATCCGGTTCGCCTCTTCGAGGACGCGAGCTTCGATGCCGGCGAGAGCGGCGTCCGCGTTAACGTCGTCGAGCGGCCGCAGCAGTTGCTCCTTGGCCAGCTCGTAGCCGTGCGCGCGGTCGCTGCCGATGCATACGCCGAGCGCGCCGGGCGAGCAGCCCTGCCCCTGCGCCTGCCACACCGCGTGCAGGATGCACTTGCGCACGCCTTCGAGGTTGCGGTCCGCGCGGCCCAGCCCTTCGAGCGGGCAGGGCAGCGAGTACTGAATATTCTTGTTCTCGCAGCCGCCGCCTTTCAGGATGAGACGGACCTCGATGTCCCGCTCCTCCCACTGCTCGAAGTGGAAAACCGGCGTGCCCGGGCCGAGGTTGTCGCCGCTATTGCGGCCGGTGATGGAATCCACCGAATTGGGACGCAGCTTGCCGCGGCGGGTGGCTTCGGCGATGGCTTCGCACACCGCCTTGCGGATCTCGATCTGGCTGACTCCGAGCGGCGTGCGGACGAAGAACGTGGGCATGCCGGTGTCCTGGCAGATGGGGGCTTCGTCCTCGGCGGCCATGTCGATGTTGCCGGCGATGATCGCGAACGCCTGCGCGGCCTGCGTTCCCGGCGTTTCCGCGGGGCCGGCCGCCGCCATTGCCGCTCGAACGTCCGGCGGCAGGTTGGTCGAGGTCTCGGTAATCAGATCGAGAAGGCTGCTTTTGAGGAACTCCATGGCGATTCCATGGTAGCGCCGCCCCACAAGTGGCTGGGAATTCGATATACTGCCCTGCTGCGGAGGTTCACATGGCGGAGTTCCGGTTGGGCGACGACATCGACGACTTTTGCGTGAAGTGCCGGCGGCTCACGAACCACTCGATTGTGTCCTTGATGGGCACGCAGCCGGCGAAGATGCGCTGCCGCACCTGTTACCACGAGCACGACTTCCGCAAGGGCGAGCCTCCGCCGAAAAAAGAGACCAAGAAGGAAGCCCTGTTCAAGCAGGTGCTGGCCTCGGTCGATCCGGCTGCGGCCGCAGCCGAGACCGTGGAGCCGCCCAAGAAGCCGAAGGCGCGGGGCAAGAAGGCGTAGTGAAGCGAGCGCGTGGCGCGCGTGCGCGCTCGCGGCCGGAACGGGCTGACGTGAGACACTCGCAAAACAGAGTTTGTCGGCGGGTTGGTCTGGTGGCAGCATTGATGCTGCTGGCCGGTGCAGGTTCTATCCTCTTGGCGCAGCCGACTGTACAGATCGTTTCGCCGGCGGATGGCGCCGTTGTCAACCCTGGCCAAGCGCTCACCGTCACTGTTCAGGCATCAGGAACCAGCTTCCACCTTGTGGGTGTCCTGGGCGACGGTTGCTTCGGAAGCGACCAATCGCTGACCACGACGCCCTACGTGTTTACAATCCAGATACCGCCCCAGATCAGCCCGGGCCTTTACTCCCTCACGGCGCTTGGGGCCCCAGCGAAAGGAGACCCGGTCTATTCGAAGACGATTTTCGTGGACGTCGAGAGGTCGGACACGGCCGTCGGCATAAGCGCGGATACACCGACCCTGCTGCTTGAGGCCGGCGTGCGGACGATCCTGTCCGCGACTGCGACTTACGCGGACGGGACCACGTCGGACATTGCGCGATCCACGCAGACCACGTACACTTCTGATACACCAACCGTTGTCACCGCATCGGGGCACCGGGTTACTGCTGTCGGCCCTGGTACGGGTAACATCACAATCGCCTATGGGGGCAAGTCAGCCCGGGTTTCGGTGACCGTTCCACAACCCGTGACAGTCGTGCCAACGGCGGTCGCGCTCAACCCGTCGATGAGCCAGCAGTTCTATGGCGACACGGCCCTGCCGCCGGGAACCGATTTCACCGTCACCTGGTCCCTCCATCCTGAACTAGGCAGCATCGACGATACGGGGCTGTACACGGCGCCGTCGTCCGTCGATTCGTTGGCAAGGGTCGTTGTCACGGCTACCAGCGTGGCCCGTCCGACTGAGTCCGGCTCCGCCGAGGTCCAGCTTCTTCCTCCCGTATCGGTCAGCGTCAGCCCTCCTCTGGCTACTCTGACCGCGGGCTCAAAGCAGCACTTCAGTGCGACACTGACAAACTCCGTGGACCGGACGGTAATCTGGTCAGTTATTCCGCCCGGGACGGGCATTCTGGACCGGCGGGGGAACTACACGGCACCCGCGACGATTACGACGCCGCGGACAGTCACCATCAAGGCGACGAGCGAGGCCGACAAGAACGCGACGGGTTCGGCGCAGGTGAAGCTTGTGCCGTCACGATAGCGGACGGCCTTCCTTCACGACGGTTTACCCATCTCAGACCCAGCAGTTCGCCCCCCTACGGCAGCCCTTCAATCAATCGCTCGACATCGCCGGGGCTGATATAGAAGTGCGGCGAGGTGCGGACCCAGCCCTGGCGGGGTGCGGCGATGATCGCTTTGTCCTTGAGCTGGCTGACCACGTGCCGCGAATCGAGGCCCTCCTTGCGGAAGCTCACGATGCCGGCGCCGGTCGAGGGAGTGCGGGCTCCGAGCACCGCGTAGCCCTTGGCGGCGACGCCCGCGGCGATCTGATCCCCAAGCGCCTGGACCTGGGGCGCGATGCGATCGAGGCCCACATCGAGAAGGAACTCGATGGCCGCTCGCAGGCCGTAGCACCCGATCGTGTTCAGCGTGCCGCACTCGTAACGGCCGGCGTCGCGGCGGAGGGTCATGTCGCGGCTGGCGTAGTCGGCGTAATGAGCGACGTTGGTCCAGCCGAACTCGACCGGTTCGATGGCATCCTGAAGGTCCTTCTGAACATAAAGGAGCCCGCAGCCTTCCGGGCCCAGCAGCCATTTGTGGCCGTCGGCAGCCAGCGCGTGGATGCGGGCCTTTCTCACGTCGAGCGGAAAGGCGCCGAGCCCCTGGATGGCGTCCACTATGAACAGGCAACGGTGGCGGTGGCAGATCTCGCCGATGGCTTCGAGGTCGGCGCGGCGGCCGCTGAGGTATTGAACGAAGCTGATGGCGAGCAGGCGCGCGCCGCGGGCGGCCTCATCGATGCGGTCCAGAGGATCGGAGGCGGAGAGCCACTCGACTCGTACCCCTTCGCGCTCGAGGCGCTTCCAGGGAAAGACGTTGGCCGGGAACTCCTCCTGAAAGCCGATCACGCGGTCGCCGGGGCGCCAGTCCACGCCCAGGGCGATGGTGGCGATGCCCTCGGAGGTGTTCTTAACCGTGGCGATCTCGTCGCGGTGCGCCCCGATGAGCCGGGCCGCGGCTTGCCGGACCCCTTCATAGGCCGCCAGCCACTGGTCGTAGTGCAGGGAGCCGAAGAGCATGGCGTCCTCGGCTTGGCGTTTCATGGCTTCGGCCGCGGGGCGGCACAGGGGCGCAACGCCGGCGTGGTGCAAATAAACGAGTTCCCGCGTGACCGGAAACTCGTCGCGCCAAGCCTCCCAGACCGGCGCTTCCGCGGGATTTCTCAGGTAACCCATGCTCCCAACTATACGTTAAACCAATGACAGAAGAATCCGTGCCGAGGGCGTATACTGGTTGCAGAGGCGCCCTCTGGGCAGGAGGTTTCGGATGAATCGGTTCTCACCCGCAGCGCTCTCGGCAGTCTTGTCCCTGGCCTTGCTGGCTCCGCAAGCCGGTTGGGCGTCGGACACCGAGAAGGACCCCGACCAAATCGGCAATCGCGATGTCGGCAAAGGGCTGAACGTTTACTCCCTGGAGAAAGAGATCGCTCTTGGGAAACAACTGGCGCAGGAGGTGGAGCGCTCGGCCAAGATGGTGGACGATCCGGTCGTCTCGGAGTACGTCAACCGCGTGGGGCAGAACCTGGTGCGGAATTCCGACGCCAAAGTCCCGTTTACAATCAAGGTGATCGACAGCGACGACGTGAACGCCTTCGCGCTGCCGGGCGGGTTCTTCTTCGTGAACACGGGTCTGATCGTGAAAGCCGACTCGGAGGCCGAGCTGGCGGGCGTGATGGCCCACGAGATCGCGCACGTGGCGGCGCGGCACGGCACACGGAACGCCACGCGAGGCGTGATCGCCAACTTCGCCACCATCCCGCTGATCTTCGTGGGCGGCTGGACCGGCTACGGGATCTATCAGGCAGCCAACGTCCTGATCCCGATGGGCTTCCTGAAGTTCTCGCGTGCGATGGAGTCGGAGGCCGACATGCTCGGCCTCGAGTACATGTACAAGACCGGTTACGACCCGACGGCGTTCGTCGACTTCTTCGAGAAGGTCGAGACGATGGAGAAGCGCAAGCCTGGGACCATGAACAAGGTCTTCTCGACGCATCCTCCGACCGATGACCGCATCAAGGCGGCGCAGAAGAACATCCAGGAGTTGCTGAAGGCCAAGCCGGAGTACGTGGTTAACACGTCGGAGTTCGACAACGTGAAGTCGAGGCTGATGGCGATGGAGAACCGCCACAAGGTGACCGAGAAGGATGCCAACAAGCCGCGGTTGCGGAAGGCGCCGGGTTCGGGCACCACGGCCGGCGACGGCAGCACGAGCCAGACGGGCTCGGACGATTCGGACGACCGTCCGACTCTGAAACGACGCGATTAGTTTCCTTCTCCTTTCCTGGGTTGTACCCAAGCCCGCAACCGGTACCCCCGGATGCGGGCTTCTTGTTTTTTGCATAATCGAAACATGGAAAAGTTTCTGGAGGGCAAGTCGGCCGTCGTGACCGGAGGGACGCGCGGCATCGGGCGCGCCGTCGCCGAAGCCCTGCTGGGCGCGGGTGCCTCGGTGGCCATTTGCGGCCGGTCCGGGGAGGCCGTGAGCCGGGCGGTGGCCGAACTGGGCGCGCTCGGCGGCAAGGTGGCCGGGTGCGCCGCCGACGTCTCCGATCCCGGCGATGTCGCGGCGCTGTTCCTCACCGTCGACGAGCAGCTCGGCGGCCTCGATATTCTGATCAACAATGCCGGCCTCGGCGTCTTTTCGAGCGTCGCCGATCTGACGGTCGAGGATTGGCGCCGCACCATCGGCACCAACCTGGACGGAGTGTTCTATTGTTGCCACGAGGCGATGCCGCGCTTTCGCCAGCGCGGCGGCGGCTTCGTGATCAACATTGGCAGCCTGGCGGGCCGGAACCCATTCGCGGGCGGCGCGGCGTACAATGCCTCGAAGTTCGGGCTGATCGGCTTCAGTGAGGCTATGATGCTCGATCACCGCTACGACAACGTGCGCGTGGCCGTCGTCATGCCCGGCAGCGTGGACACCCGCTTCAACAACCAGCCCGGGGGCGGCGACTGGAAGTCCGCGCCGGAGGACATCGCCGAGGCGGTGCTGGACCTGCTGCGCATGCCCGAGCGGTCTCTGGTCAGCCGCGTCGAGATCCGGCCCAGCAAGCCCAGGAAGGGCTGAGGTTCAGAGCTTTCGTTGGCCTGCTGTCCTGGTGTCGTAGCCCCCAACACTCTCCAGCTCCCGGCGGAAGCTGGATCGGTTGAGAGTATCCAACAACACTTGGACTGTGGGCAGGTCGAGGTGCTGGCGGCGTATGGCCAGGTCGTAACGCTCGCTGACCAGAGGCAGGAAACCCAGGCCGAACAGGCGCGCTGCCGCGCGTGTGGCGATACAGCAATCGGCGGCGCCGGTTCGCACCTGCCACGCTGCGGGCAAATGTCCCGAAGCAAGATCCCGATAGCCGTTCACCTTGCTCGCATCGATCTTCAGGCGCTCCAGATGGGAGTCCAGGAGAAAACGGCTGCCCGCCCCCTGTTCCCTGTTGACCATGCGCACATCCTTGCGGCCAAGATCTTCGATTCCGCGGATTCCCTTCGGATTGCCTCTGGCCGTGAGAATCCCTTCCTCCCACACGGCGAACGAAATCACGGCCACGGCCTTCTTGGGGAACATCCGCGCGATTTCCGGGATATTCGACTCGCCGGTCGCTTCGTCCCGCAGATGCGTGCCCGCGATATGGACGCAACCCTGCTTGAGGAGTAAGAGCGCCTGGGAGCTGTTTCGATGCGCAAGAACCAGTTCCACGCCAGCCAACTGCACGTGCCGCGCGAGCACGGAAATCCCCGGATCGCAGCCTGCAACGAGGATTCGATTCCGAAAATCGCCGTCCGAGCGATAGACTTGCACCTTGGTCTTGCGGCCCGCCGCCGGTTCGCCGGTCACAATGGCGTCGCTGGTTGGCAAATACCACGGCACCGGAGAGGGCGCCGAAGCAACGAGGAGCTTCTCAACCCGGCACAGTTGAACCGGCTGGCCCGGCTGGGGCGGGTCGGATCCCGGCAGAAGCACAACGCGCTCGGAGGGCAGGTCCGGCGCGGGGGAGTCGCCCGGCAAAGTGAACAGATCCTCCACGCTCGCCTCGAGCGCGCGGGCCAGCCGGAGCGCCACCGCCGTGTTGGGGACGTAGCTGCCGGCCTCCATGGCGTAGATCGTCTGCCGGCTGATGCCCACGGTCTTGGCCAGCCAGGCAGCGGAGAATCCCCGCGTGTGCCGCAGCGCGGCCAGGTTGTTTTCAATCTCCGGCGATACGGTCTTCTTCACGGACTGGCTCCCTCGTGCGGCCGCCGACGATTCTCACACTAGCACCATCCGCCGGGGCGCGCGGTTCGTTTGGTGGGAGTCCGCTCCCTCATGGTCGCGGTTCGGTGCTGAGTACCCGATCCGTGCGGACGGCTGTCGGCCCGCGCCCGCCCCAGGTCTGTCTTCTTTACGATACACTGCAATTATTACGTGACATCAGGGGTAGGGGAGGATCTTTGCCATGCCAACCACTTCGCGCGGCATCCGCTGGCTGGCCGCCTTTGTCTTCGCCGCGGCGTCGGCCTGCGCTCAAGTATCCGCCAGTCTTTCGGGAACGGTCGCCGATCCATCCGGCGCGGCGCTCCCGGCCTCGACGGTGACGGCGAAAAACGTGGATACAGGCGAGGTCCGCGGCACGGTAACCGATGCCGAAGGTCATTACCAGTTCTTCTCCTTGCCGGTCGGGCAGTACGAAATTCGAAGCCGAAAAGACGGGTTCATGGAGGCGGTTCGCACCGGCGTTCATCTGGTGGTGGGCCAGGACGCCACGGTCGACATGAAGATGCGGCTGAGCACCCCCGACGCCTGCGCGAGCGGCCACGAGTTCGCTACCACCGATTGCGCGCTGACCTGGCACGGCATCACGCTGTACGGTGCGTATGACGTCGGCGTCGGCTGGGTCAGCCACGGCTTACCGGAAAACGCCACTAACTATGAAGGCGAATCTCTGGTGAACCGAAACGGCTACCAACATCGATTCCTCATCGCACCGAACAACCTGCAGCAGACGGGTCTGGGCATCAGGGGCAAGGAAGAGTTTCTGCATGGCTGGTCCGTTGTGTTCAACGCTTCAACTGGCATCAATCCGCAGTCCGGCCAGCTCGCCAACGCGTCAGCCACCGACACTGTCAACAACGGCCTTCCCAGGAGCAGCTATTCGGAAGCCATCGACGGCGCGCGCGCGGGCCAACCCTTCAATGACGAATTCTATGCCGGTATATCGTCCGCGTATCTCGGCACGCTGACCTTCGGTCGTCAGCGCGCTCTCGGTACCGATGTGATGCTCGCTTACGATCCGGCCGGCGGCGCCTATGCCTTTTCGTACATCGGGTATAACGGCACGATGGCCGGCGGCGGCGACACCGAGGACACCCGTTGGGACGACTCCCTGAAGTATCGTCTCACCTATGGCCCGGTCCATTTCGGCGCGATGTATAAATTCGTCGATGGTTCTGGCGGCTGCTACTCGGCCTCCGCAACCTGGACTGCCGCAACCTGTACGCCGGAAGCGCCGCATAACACCGCCTATGGATTCGACCTCGGCGGAGACTACCGCAAGTTCTCCGCCGACGTCGTCTACCAACATTACAACCAGGCGATCAGCGTATTGAACCCCTTGCTGGGGCCTCAGAGTCCGACGCAGTCATATCAGTCGACCCTCAACAGCATCAATACAAACCCCATCACCGGGACCAATCTGATCGGAACGACCAACACCGTATATGGCATCGTGACCGACAACCGAGCCATTATGGTCGCTGCCAAGTATGCTTGGGACCGGTTCAAGTTGTTTGGCGGCTACGAATACATCCGGCAGACTAACCCGTCGAACCCGTTGGGCGTTGGCGCCTCGGACCAGGGCGGTTATATCATGAGCGGCGTCGAAGACAACAATCTTGATTCTCCCAAACACGTGCAGATCTGGTGGACGGGCGTGAAATACGCCTACGACAGCAAAACCGACATCACTTTGTCCTGGTATCATCAGCTGCAGAACGACTTCCGTGTTCCGTCGACCTGCTCGTCCGAAGCCGGTTTCCGCAGTTCCTGCGCGGGCACCCTCAACGAGGTGTCGCTCTATGCGGATCATCACTTCACCAAGCGTTTCGACGCTTTTGCCGGAATTGCGTATTCCTACGTGAGCGGCGGTCTGGCCATCGCCATTCCTCATGGCCCCGGCGTCCCCTATAACTACAACGACAATCTTGCTCCGACAGTCGGTGGTCGTTTCACCTTCTGATCGTTTTCTGATCGTGCGTGGACATCCTCGCATACAGTCCAGCGCGGAACATTTTCGCCGGTTCCTGGCGCAGGCCAAAAACCCACTTTGATTCTGCTGTCTCTGATCCCCGTTTGGCCGTCACTCGTGATGTCCGGTGCGCAGGGCTTTGACCCAGGATTTCAGCGGAAGGTTCTCAGTGCGCGGAGTATACACCTGGTCGAAGGCGATTGACGATGGAGACTCCCTCAACGCCACGACCTCGGGCGGAGAGCCGGCTCTGGCTTCGAATCCCTTCAACCTCCGCGCGGACAGGGGGCTTGCGAACTTCGACGTCAGGAACATGGGCGTGATCAACGCCAGCTACGCATTGCCTTTCGGACCCGGGAAGCGTCTCTGGACGGATGCAACCGTCGCCGGCAAAGCGCTGGCCAGCGGCTGGACGGCCAACTCGATTGTGACGGTGCAAGGCGGCTTCCCGTTCACTCCCCAGCTCAGCTATAACCCGTCGAACACCGGCGACACGCGGAATCCGGTGCGCCCATTCGTGAACGCGGCGTTCACCGGTCCCGTAATCTTAGGGAGCCCGGCTCAGTGGTTCAACCCGGCTGCCTTTTTGGCCCCGCCGAACGGCAGCGGATTCGAGGGGAACCTGGGGCGCGACACCTTGATCGGTCCGGGGCTGGCCACGGTGGACTTATCCTTGCTGAAGGACACACCGATTCGCGAAACGCTCAATCTGCAGTTTCGCGCGGAGTTCTTCAATCTCCTGAACAGGGCCAACTTCAATACCCCCAACGCAATCGCTTTCACGCCGACGGGAGTTTCGCCCACGGCCGGCGTGATCACGAGCACATCGACTACGTCCCGGCCAGATACAATTCGGACTGAAGCTGCTCTGGTAGCATCCGCACTCGGTCGAATGCCTCCACGGTGCGGTACATTCTGATAGGAGGTCGCGCCAACGATGGGACCGTCACTAGAACAAGCCATTTGGATCCTTGGAATCGCGCTGCCGGGTATCCTGCTAGCCGCACAGGGACCGGGCCAAGGGCCGGGCCCCGCCGCACCCAAGCTGTATAACACGGCCAAGCAGAAGCTCCTGGAAGGCAAGCAGATCTTCAGCTTCACGCAGTCGCGGATGGATGTCGAAGGCTACTGCGAGGCGGCCAAGCACTACGACTATGCCTGGTTCGAGATGCAGCACAGCACGCTGGAGTTCCGCGACGTCGAGAAGATGATCGCCGCGTGTCCGCACGCCGGCGCCATTCCCATGATCCGTTTGCCCGACGCGCAGGAATGGCATATCCAGCACGCCACCGACATCGGCGCGCTGGGGGTCATCATTCCGACGGTCGACGATGTGGACCGGGCGCGCGAGGCCGCCAAGTGGGCGCGTTACCCACCGCTCGGAAGGCGCAGCTCGGGCCAGGGCCAGGCCGCCGGCATTTGGGGCATCAACGGCGTCAACTATCACCAGACCGTGGATGAAAACATGCTGGTGGTGATCATGATCGAGACTCCGACGGGCGTAGCCAACGCCTATGACATCGCGTCCGTGCCCGGCGTGGACGTTGTGATCGTGGGGAATAACGACCTGAGTTACTTCTCCGGATTCGCCCAGACCGACGAGCGGTACCAGCAGTTGATCGCCAAGATACACGACGACACCTTGAGAGCGGGCAAGATCTTCGGGCAGGCCAACGCTAAGTATGCGACCGGCCATCCGCTCAGCAAGGACGCCAGGTTCTTCCAGAACGGTCCGTCGAACGATGGCTGGCAGCCCCCCGCTCGCGGCAACCCAAACGCTCCGCCGCCCGGAGAGCGGTAGGGTGCCGGCGTGTCTGGACGCCCTGTCGGGGCAGCCTTTTGTGGCGCACGCACTCCGGCGTGCCGCGTCGAGACTCTTCTCGACGCCCAGCCCGCGGGCCGCATCATGCTAGTATCCTCTCTGCTTGTCCACCACGTTTAGCAGCGGCAGCCCGCTCGAGTAGCGCCGGACATTTTCGGTCAGCAGTCCCATCAGACGGAGCCGGCGCTCGGGCGAGTAACCCGCGGTGTGGCAGGTGATGATCAGGTTCGGGCAGTCCCAGAACGGATGGCTCGATGGCAGCGGCTCCTGGCGGGCGACGTCCAACCCGGCGCCGGCGATCCAGCCTTCTCTGAGCGCCCGAACCAGCGCGGGCTCGTCCACCAGCGTCCCCCGCGAGATGTTGAGGAAGTACGCCGTCTTCTTCATCGCCCGGAAGACCCGCTCGTTGAACATCCCTGCGGTCTCTTTGGTCGCGGGCGCGGCGCTCACCAGCACGTCCACCTGGGGAACCATCTCCATAAACCAGCCCGGCTCCCGCAGCGTGTCCACGAAAATGGGCTTGGCCATGGGCTTGGGATCCGTGGCCAGAATGCGCATGTTGAAGCCATAGTGAGCGCGCATGGCGGTGAACGACCCCAGGCCGCCCATGCCGGCGATTCCCATGGTCATGCCGTCGACCTCCACCAGGTTCCGCGCCGCATTCCAGGTCCGCTTCTGGAATTGAGGGAAGTAGTATTTGATCAGACCGCGCGTCAGGCTCAGAAGCATTCCGATCGCCGTCTCCGAGATGGCCGGTGCGAACATTCGCGCCATGTTCGTCACCACCACGTTGCTCGCGACCAGTTCGGGAAACAGCAGCTTGTCCATGCCGGCTTCGGTGGCCTGCAGCCAGCGCAGGTTTTTCGCCTTGGCCAGCATCTCCGCGTCGATCGAGCCGAAGATCGCGTCGGCTTCGGGAAGCAGGCGGTCGAGCTCGGCGGCGTTGGCCGACACCATCATCTGCACGTTCTTGCCCTGGGACACGATCTGTTGGACCTCCTGCGCCGAATACTGCGGCGGAGGCACCACGAACGAGGTAGCCGCCGTCGCGATCCGCACCCGCTCGGGCGGCGGTATGAATTCCACTACGCGATCCGAGACAGCCAGAACCGGGGCGGCCGCTGCCGACGAGAGAAAGAGGCGGCGAGACACCGTAGGATCGGTCATGTTCCCTCCTGACGGCCGGGATTCCATCTGAGCCTCCCGGTCACTTGTCAGTATAGGTCTGGCGGCGCTGGAACTGGCCCGGCCGCGGCCGCCCGCATCCCAAGGCCCCCGCGCCGCATCTAACACCATATAGCCCAATAGACTGGCTTCAGTGGGCCGCGCCGCCTACGGGTTTCTGGGGCAAACTCTACCGAAAGGTAGAACCTGCGAGGGGCTGGCGTGTCTCAGGGGATGCGGCGCACCCGAAGCCACTCATAATACGCGACGATTCGTTCTGGTGGCCGGGAAATCCTAGTTGGCATTGCAATTGCTTGAAAGGCAGTCAGAGAAGGCGAGGGGGCGATATGGTTCGATTGAACATACCACTGGATCCAACCAGAACCGGCCGGGATGCGGAATCCTTGGAAGCCAGCCTGAAAAGGCAAATCGTCGGCCAGGACGAGGCGGTTGAGCAGATTGTCAACATTTTCCAGATGCACCTGACCGGGATGACCGCCCCGGGACGGCCCATCGCGAACTTCCTGTTCCTCGGCCCGACCGGGTCGGGCAAAACCCGCACCGCGGAAGCGACCGCCGAAGCTCTGGTGGGAAATCCCCGCGCCGTGATCAAGATCGACTGCGCCGAATTCCAGCACAGTCACGAAATCGCGAAGCTGATCGGTTCGCCTCCCGGCTATCTCGGCCACCGCGAGACGCACCCGCTGCTGAGCCAGGAGGTCCTCAACCAGTTCCACACCGAACGCGTGAAGGTCAGCTTCGTGCTGTTCGACGAGATCGAGAAGGCCAGCGACGCGCTCTGGAACCTGCTGCTCGGCATCCTCGACAAGGCGACGCTGACGCTCGGCGACAACCGGCGGGTCGATTTCAGCCGCGCCATGATCTTCATGACCAGCAACCTGGGCGCGGGCGAGATGAGCAACATCCTGAGCCCGAAGCTGGGATTCCAGGTGGGGCCGGCCGATCCGAAGGTGGTCACGCTGGACGAGCGGCTGGCGGGCAAGATCTCGCAAGCCGGAGTGGAGGCCGCGCGCCGCAAGTTCACGCCCGAGTTCATCAATCGCCTGGACAAGATCGTGGTCTTCCGGCCTTTGGGCGAGCCCGAGCTGCGCAGAATCCTGGATATCGAGCTGCGCATGGTGCAGCAGCGCGTGCTGCAAGCCGCCGGCACGAGCCCCTTCATCTTCACCGTCTCTCCGGGCGCCAGGGATTTCCTGCTGGCGGAGGGCACCGACATGAAGTACGGCGCGCGCCATCTGAAACGCTCCATCGAGCGGCACCTGGTGCAGCCCATGTCGAACCTGATCGCGACCGAACAGGTGCGCGGCGGAGACTGGGTGCGCGTGGACTACGACTCCCAGACGGGGCGGATCACGTTCCTTAAGGAAGCCGAGGGCATGCCGGCCTACGCTATGGCGGAGATGGTCGACACGCCGATTCCCGTGCCAGCGGCCGCCCAGGCCCACGCCGCGTCCGCCGAGACGATTCGCGCCACCCGGGCAGGGTCCTCCCGCAGGGGCTGAGTGGGGCAGTCCTCCGGCCTGACACCGGCAGGCAGAACTGCCTGCCCCACGCAGTGTGGCGCAGGCGCTTCCGCCTGTGCCGGAGATGTTTCTCTCTGGCTTCCGCGCCGGAAGCGGCATATAATCGGCGAAGTGCGGAGCGTGTAATGTCCAAGCCTTCCTCCTTCGCGGACGTTGAGCTGGCCGTGAACCCCGGCGCGGAGCCGCAAGCGCAACGGCTCGAGCCGGAGACCCCTTTTCGCGTCCTCATCCTGGGCGACTTCAGCGGGCGCGCCAACCGCGGCGTGTTCGAAACGAGGGCGGGAACCCGCCGCGCGGTGCGGATCGACCGCGACAGCTTCGATGCCGTGTTCGAGAAGCTGCGACCGGAGCTGCTTTTCCCCCTGGCGGGTAGCCCGTCCCCCGCCCTGGCAATCCGCTTCAAGGAACTCGATGACTTCCATCCGGACCGGCTGTTCGAGCGGGTCGACGTATTCCAGGCGCTACGCGAGCTGCGGGAGAAGCTGAGCGATAGCGCGACCTTCGCCGCGGCTGCCGCGGCGCTGCGGCCCGCCGAGGCTCCCCCTCCGCCAGCCGCTCCGGCCAAGATCACGCTCGACGATCTGTTGGACGATAGCAACGGCGGCTCCGCCGGACCGGCGCGCGCTTTGGACGATTGGAGCGCGATGCTTCACGAGCTCGTCGCGCCGCACCTGGTTCCGGGCGCCGATCCGCGCCAGGTCGAGTTGATCGCCAGGGTCGACGCCGCCACCAGCGAGGCGATGCGGGCCCTGCTGCATCAGCCCGCGTTCCAGGAACTCGAGGCGGCGTGGCAGGCGTTGTTCTTCCTGGTTCGCCGCCTGGAAACCGGCCCGGAGTTGAAGCTGTACCTGCTGGACGTGTCGAAAGCCGAATTGGCCGCGGAGTTGGAAACGGCCCGCGACGACCTGCGCCACAGCGAGCTGTGGCGGATGGTGGTGGAGGAGAGCGTCGGCACGCTCGGCGGGCAGCCCTGGGCCATTCTGGCGGGCAGCTACTCTTTCAGTCAGAGCCCAGGGGATCTGAAGCTCCTGGCCCGGTTGGGCGCCATCGCCCGCGAGGCCGGGGCGCCGTTTCTGGCCGCCACCAGCCCGCGCATGCTGGAGAATATCACCGCCGGCGCCTTCAGCCAGATCCGCAAGCTGCCGCAGGCGCCGTGGATCGGTCTGGCACTACCGCGCTTTCTGCTGCGCCTGCCCTATGGAAAGGACACCGCACCGGTCGAGCTGTTCGCCTTCGAGGAATTCGGGCCCGCGCCGGAGCACGAATCTTATCTATGGGGCAATCCCGCGTTCGCCTGCGTATATCTGCTGGGCGAGGCGTTCCGCCAGGCGGGTTGGGACATGCAGCCGGGGCTGGCTCGGGAGATCGACGGCCTGCCGCTGCACGTTTATAAGGAGGATGGCGAGTCCAAGGTCAAGCCCTGTGCGGAGGTGCTCATGACCGAGGAGGGCGCCGAGGCGCTGCTCGAGAACGGCGTGATGCCGCTGGCTTCGATCCGCGATCGGGACGCCGTCCGCCTGATCCGCTTTCAATCGATCGCCGACCCGCTGGCCCCGTTGGCCGGCCGCTGGCGCGGCTGAACCCCGTCAGCCCGGAACCTCAGCGGCCGTGACCGCCGCCGCCGCTGGCGCTCCCGCCACCCCCGCCGCCACCGGAGGAGCCACCGCCGCCACCGCTGCTGTGACCACCGCCGCCACCGGAATAACCGCCGCCCCCGCCGGAATAGCCCCCGCTCGAGTGGCCGCCCCCGGAATAACCGCCTCCGATCGAGTGGCCGCCGCCGGAGTACCCGCCACCGCTCGCATGGCTACCCGCGGAATACGCGCCTCCGCTCATCTGGATGCCACGGGCGTAGCCGGATCCGGCCGAGCGGCTCGGGCCGAGTGAGCGGCCGCTCCAGGCAATGCGCCCGCCGGGCGGGCTAGGCGGGTGACCAGGCGGCTTGGGTGGGCGGATCGGGCCCTGGCCCGGCTTCGATGGAATGCCGCCCGGCGTGGTTGGCCCGTAGCAACAGTAAGGGGCATAGAACGGGTATCCCCAGAAGCTGTTATAGAGTCCCGACATGGGCAGGTAGGTGTAGGTGCCAAAGAACGGGTTCCACATCCAACTGCTCGTGCTCCCGTAACCGCTCTGCGGAACCATGGCGGCGGAGACGTTGGCCGTGGCGAGGTACTCGTCCCTCCGCCGCGCCCACCAGAGCAAGGCGTCGCCGGTCTTGGTATCGAACTTCTCGGCCACGGCCACTTCGTCCAGACGCAGCTTGCGCCCGCTCTTGAGGATCTGCGACTGGCCCCCGACGGTCACCGAGGCTTCGCCGCTGTAAACGCTGATCTCCGGCGGTTCGCCGTCCAGGCGGTAAAGTCCCTTGTTGAGCAGGCCGAATACGGCGCCGTTCCTGGTGAAGGTCAGGGCTTGATTCTTGGCCATGTCGGCGGTCTCGACAATCACCGAGCCCGCGAGGAACTCGACGCGGGTGTCCATGATATCGTCCGAAACCAACCGCACCGCGCTGTTCTCTCCCAGGCGCATGAAGACACCCGGGCTGAGCAGGACCTCCGCGCGGCCGGCTTCCGTCCGGAGCTCGGAGCCCTTCTGCATCTGGGGAAAGCCGTCGGATCGGATGATGACGGCTGCGCCGTCCAGGAGCACTTCTCCTTCGACGTAGTTAACCATGCCGGATTTGGCTGAAATTGCCACCTGCGCGGAGGCAATACCGGCCAGTGCGAGGCAAACGAGCCCAACTCCTGCCGCGATGAATCGTCTCATTGGAGGCGAACCTCCCGTTCGGATTCTACCGCATATAGGACGCGGGTTTGGGAAGGTTGGTTACCAGGCGGGTCAGTGGCCCCGGCCGGGAGCGCTGACGCGCGCGCCAACGCCGGTGGAGGAAGCCGCGCGGCTCACACCGGGCATGGCGGCGGAGGTCGCCCGGACAGCGCTCGTGGCGGCGGCAAGGCTGGATCGAGTGGTAGAACCGAGGGCGCCGGGATAGAAGTAGTTCTGGGGGGGCACGTACAGCATGTAGACGCTCTCCGGGCTCCAGAACCGGTAGCCCCAGAAGCTGTCGTACATGCCGCCCATCGGCAGGTACGTGTAGGTCCCGAAGAACGGGTTCCAGGTCCAGTTGTTCGAGCCCCAGGAGCCGTACTCTTCCGCCTCGCGCGCGGCCGAGACGTTCGCCACCGCCAGGTACTCGGACCTGCGCCGCGCCCAGCGGTACAAAGAGTCGCCCGCGTTCTCGTCGAGCTTCTCGGCCACCGCCACGCCCTCCAGGCGCAGCAGGTGGGACCGCTTGACGATCTGCGCCTGCCCGTCATTGATGACCCGGGCCTCGCCGTCGTAGACGCTGACCTGGGGCGGCTCGCTATCGAACCGGTAGACGCCTTTCTTCAGCAGATCGATCGATTGGCCCTTGTAGGTGAAGGCGACGGACTCGTCCTTTTCGAGCTCGGCGGACTCGACGATCGCCGAACCGGACAGAAATTCCAGCCGGCTGTTCATGACGTCGTCGGAGGTCATCCGCACGGCGCTGTTTTCGCCCAGGCGCATGAAAACGCCGGGACCGAGCAGAACTTCGGCGCGGCCTTCTTCGGTGCGTAGCTCGGAGCCGTTCCGGACCTGGGGGAAGTTGTCGATCTTCACCTTGACGGGCTGCCCGTCCAGGAGCACCGTCCCCTCGACGTAATTGATCATTCCGGATTTCGCCGAGATCGCGTTCTGCGCCGACGCGACACCGGTTAAAACCAGACAACCGAATCCGATTCCTGCGACTCTGGAGAGCTTCACTGCGCGCCTCCCACCTGCAACCAGTTTGCGCCTGCTTTCAGGCAAGGTCAAGCGGCCCGGCGGGCAGCGCCGGATGCCCCGAGCCTGGCCAGGAGCCTGGATCGGATGCGTGTCGTCCACCGCCCTTGGGGAACCTCGTTGCTCCACGCTCCGTTCTCCCCAAGTGGTCGACGATGCACCCTAGGGGAGACGACGAAGGATGGCAATTGACTTCTCCGCGTTGCTCCTTATGCTGTCGCTACTCGACTCGTCGCGTAGCTTTGTGAGGTAGCGAATCGCCGTCTCGATCGTGACCCACGGCTCGAGTTCGAACGCCTCGATTCTCCACTCCGGAGGCCCTTTCACTTCTCGGAGGCCCTCTCGCTCCGGTCCGAACTCCCAGTGGGTGTCCGTTAGAACGAGATCGTATGGCCTCACGAGCGGAGCGGGACCGTGCATTTGCATATCTCCCGGCCTCGGGGGATCGGTCAAGCGCGGGGCTACAACAGACGTGAAACGTCCCGAAGAATCTACTTGCCCTACCGCTGAGCACACTACTGAGATTTCCACCCTATCATTCCCGCCCTTAAACCAGGGATCGGGATCAGTGAGCCTTTCGCCCTCCGTGACCTCCATGACGATCTGCTGCGGTGGCCGGCCTGGCCTTACAAAATACGTGGACGCTCTATACCAGCCTGCAGGCGTCAGCCGCTCGCCCTCCGCGTCCATCTTACGGTAGGCCTGTAGCACCTCCTTGGGAGACTTCGGGTAGGCACGTGCCTGTGCTGAGAGCGGGATTGGGCTGACAGAAAAAAGGGCCAGCATCACCACCACACCTATCGGTGCACGACTTGCGCTTTCGCGTGCGGGTTGCACTATCATATGGCCCTCCTCACAACGTCGACCTCGGACGAACTGCACCTAGCCTCACCATACACACTACAGTCCTGCGGGCAGGAACGTACTGAATGGTACGCCAAAGTCTTGAAGCTGATATATTGGCTTTGTTACTTGGTCTGGCAAGGGCGGCGCCGTCGCTCCAGAAGCCGTTGAATTGGGATCTACGCTAAAGAACGTGCCGGCTGTCGGAGCGTATACTCTCCTTTGTAGTTGGTTCGCAATCAACTGGGCGATAGAGTATCTCCCGCTTCCAAAGCCGGCGAAACAAGCGTGGAGAGTTATAGTGGCACCAGTATCCAACTGCTGATTGGACAGCTTGTTGACGTTGTTTGCCGTAACGTTCGTGTCGGGGCCCGCTTGTTCGCCAGGGGCAAGTGCGGAACCCTGCGTGCCATCCCCGTAATCCACACCCATGCCGTGCCCAAAGTAGATAACGCCGCCCGTGATGAGACCGTTCCCGGTGAGCTGCGCCGCAAAGTCTTGAACAGAGGACACCCTTTGGGGACTTGCCGCCAAATTCCCCTGCGCGTTCAGGGCATCCTGCTGCGTTCCCGCGGCGAGGTTGAAAAGATCCCCTACATTGTGTGGGACATGTCCCGGTAGGTTCAGCCCCGGGTCCCCCTCCAAGATAACGTACGTCTTGAGAGGCGCACCGGACAGCCTCGGCAGGGGCGCCGTGCGGTTCGCGGCCACTGGGCCTGCGCCTCTAACGTCTGGCGACACCGGGGCCGCACCCGCCGATTGCAATAGACACGGGCACTGCGCGAATGCGGTTTCGTTACCGGACGGGTTCCCGCCTCCTTCCGCCCAAAAGTCCGCGCCGTCCGGGAATACCGGCGGCATGCTTATCGAGTCGACTGAGCCGAGCGAAGTGTACTCGTTCCCAGTCCACGATTGTGTGGGCATGTTGGCCATCTGCGCGATAGCAGCCCCGTTCTGGTCGAACACCGTGGCGGACACCCAGTCGGAGGTGGCGATGACACCGCCGTCGGCGGTTGCCATCAGCGGGTAGTAGTTCGGCACGATCCAGCGTATGCCCCCAGACAGGTCGAAGGCGGCCATAGAGGAGGGGACCGTAGAGGATTCCCAGATACCGACAAACGAGCCGTCCTGCGCTTGCAGTATCGGGTAGGGCAGCAGAGGCGGCGTGTTCGCGACGCTGAACCCAGTGCCCGTCGTCACCGCCATGAAGTTGACGACAGGGCCCAGCGTTGGGGGTTCCGTCACGATATCAGGTGGATACTCAACCGTCCAGGTGACCCAGACTCCCGTGTCGGCGTTGTTGAATAAGGTGCCAGCGTACGCCCTCGCATCCGTGTAGCCTTGGATTTCGATGTTATCGTAGGCGCCGCTGCTGTTGACACGCAGCAGCATCACTTGGTCGGTCTCCGGATCGTATTGACGAGCCACGTATAGCACGTAGGCGTAGCCGTCGCCCGCAATCATGATAGGCGGCCCGTTCGAGAGCTGGACGTCACCTGGCAGCGCCACGCTGAACTTCTGCGCTCCCGTGGCGGAGTCAATGCCAATCACCGAACACGGGTTTGGAAGGGTCTGGTCCTCGGAGACTACGCAATAAACGGCAAAGATGGTCCCGTCGGGATGTACGGCCATGCCAGGGGTACCTACCATTTGTTGATCGATGGTATACGTGGAAACGGCCCGGCCAGTGACCCCATCCAACTTGACGATGTAATAAGGAGGCTCCTGGTTGACGTTGGTCCAGACAACCAAGCCGCCCTGGAAGTCCGGCAAGGCTATCGCCCCGGGTGTCTCCGCGGTCCACGCTATGGTGCCGTCGCTGGTAATAGCCTCCACCGTGCTGCCGACGTTCAGGAACGCGAACACGTCCGCCACCCCGGTTGAGCTGGGCACCGCGGGCACAATCGAATAGACGTCGCTGGCGGGAACGGACCACAGCACCGTCCCCAGCGGCAATGCGCCCGCGGAGACCGTGACATCGGCGGACGCAGTGCCCGCCGTGATGGTAACGTGTCCCGCCGCCAGCGCCGTGAGAATCGGCGGATCGTCGCTCGACAGGCTCACCACCGTCGGGTCGCTCGAGGTCCAGGTCAGTCCCGTGACCGATTGCCCCGCCGAACTCAGCGCTTGAATCCTGTGTGTGTCGCCCACCACCATGTTAAGCATAGCGGGCTGAATGGTCATGCCGTTGCCGTCCGGCGCCGGCACGGTGAATCCAACCGCGTTGCTCCACACGCCATTCTGTTGAACTCGGGCAACGCCGGTCAGCGCCGTGGGCGCCACCGTGGCCACTACCTGCGTGTCGCTCCAACTCACCACCTGGCCGGCCGTGCTGCCCAGCCAGGTCACACCGCTGCCCTGAGAGGATCCGAAACCGGGGCCGATCCCGGTGACCAAGGCTTCGCGTCATGATCCTGGCGAGCCGCAGCTAATTGCTCCGGGTAGTTTCGATTCTCACCTCAGAAGGCAACCTGAAGTCCACCTCGGTTACCTGCTGCACCAGCCGCAAGTCGGCGTCGAAGTAGTACGTGATACGAACAGCGTCTTTGTGCTTGGCGGGCTCGAAGCGCCATGTGCCGAGATTGTTCAGTGCCCAATCCACAAGCACCGATTTTCGTTCGGGGGGACTCGCATTCGCATCAACGACAGCCAGATCCGACAGGACCCCGTCTCGCCGAATGGTGCCGGCAAGGGTGACCCGTCCGGAGACTTTCGTCTTGCCTTCAACAGAAGGATACTCGATGTGCTGAAACTCGAGAAGACAACGAGCATCGATCGCAAGTTTGCAGGCGGGCGTACCCGTGACGGGCAGATCTATGCGCGTAGTAAAGGGCGAGTGCACCTCCCGACTGAGTCCGTCCGGCCTGATTAACAAGTAATCCTCGTGCTTCTCTTTGTTGTAAGAATAGTGTGCATGTAGCTTGGATTGACAATACCGCAGCCATTCCGTCTCTTCTGGTGATGGCGCATAGCCCCGTGCCGCGTCGTGGGAGCTAAATATGGACGCGCCCACATTCCGCCCAGGGTACTTCTCTCTGAGCGCCCCCGCCAGGCAAATCAATCTCTCAGGACCGAAGTCCTCCGGCCGAATGCTGATGTCGATATAGACGTCGGATGCCGTGTCCACTAGGGTCCGGACCCTTCGGTAGTGAGGCACATTGCAGGCGCCGACCGCGCAGACTGCCTCGGACAGGACGGCGATCGCGACGAATAGCCGAGCGGCCATGCGACTCAGAAGTCTACGGTGTTCCATATTTTGGCCTTCTGGCCACCAGCGAGTATACCTCCGGCCCGCGTCTCTTGGCTTTCGAAAGCGGCTGCGCTGCGGCCTAAGCTAGCGCTTGCGCTGGGCGGGCCGGACCGCGGGCAAGACCGCCCGCCCCGCGCCGCGCATCAGGTACACGCCCAGCGCCACCAGCCCGAGCGCAATCCACTGTTCCGCCACCAGCGGCCCAAAATACGGATTCAGGCCGTCGTGCGCGCGCATAAATTCCACCAGAAACCGCACCGAGGGATACAGGACCAGGTACAGGCCGATGATCGCGCCAGGCCGGTGCGGGCGCGCGAAGCGCCGGTACAGGATCGCGAAAATGACCGCTTCGGCAAGAGCTTCGTACAGCTGGGTCGGCTGCAAAGGAATGCCGAGCGGTACGCCCACCAGTTGATGGGCCTCGGGATTGGTGAAGGTCACGGCCCACGGCAGCTTGGACGGCGCGCCCCAGCAGCAGCCCGCCGCGAAGCAACCCAGGCGCCCGATGGCGTGGCCGAGCGCGATGGCCGGCGCGAATATATCCGCCGTCGCCAGCCCCGGCAGCTTGCTCCGGCGCAGATAGAAGAACGCCGTCACCAGCGCCGCGATCAGCCCGCCGTAGAACACGCCGCCGGCGAGCAGGGTGGTCAGCGAGAAGATCTCGCCCGGGTTCTGCGAGTAGTAATCGAAGTCGAGCGCCAGCATGAACAGCTTGGCGCCCAGCATCGCGGCGATGGCGCTATAGATGCCGAGATTCAGAACGGCGTCCACGTCCAGGCCCGCGCGGCGGCTTAGCCGCCCGACCATCCACAGCGCCATCAAAAACCCGAGCGACACCAGCAGGCCGTACCCCGGCAGGAAGAAGTGCCCAATTCTGAAAATGATAGGGAACATTTAACCCTTCTGCGGCGCCTTTTTGGCTATCAACAGATCCAATAGGACCAGGCCCGCGCCGATGCTGATCGCGCTGTCGGCGACATTAAACGCGGGCCAGTGAAAACTGCCCGCGTACAACTCGACGAAATCGGTCACCGTACCGGGAATGGCGCGGTCGTACAGGTTGCCTACCGCGCCTCCCAGGATCAGCGCGAGTCCGGCCGAGAGCTTCCGGCTGCCCACCGCGCGGGTTCCGTCGCGCCATAGCAGCACCGACAGCAGGACCGCCGCGGTTGCCGAGGAGCCGATCAGGAAGAACCTGCGCCACCCCGAGGCGATTCCCGCAAAGAGGCTGAACGCCGCGGCCGCGTTCTCCGTGTGCACGATATTGAAGAAGCCCGGGATCACCACGCGCGTGTCCCAGAGCGGCACAAGCCGATCGATCGCCACCTTGGTGACACGGTCGAGCAGGAAAGCCCCCGCGGCTATCACGTAAGCGAGCGCGCGCCGGGTCATGCAGGGAGGATCCTGGGCAAGCGGCTTCCTATGATTGTTGTGGGGCGGACGCCCTCGTCCGCGGCCGGCCCCCCGGCCGGCCTGCTTTTCCAGCCAATGCCGAAGGCAAATTTAGGCCGCACTACAGGATCTCCGTCACGGCTTCGGCGCAGGGGCCGCAGATGGTGGGGAACGCCGGGTTCGAGCCGACGTCCGTAGTGTACTTCCAGCAGCGCTCGCACTTGACGCCGGCCGCCCGCTCGATCGCCACTGTGACCTCGCCATTCTCCGTCCCGTCGAGCGCAACCTGCGACACCACGAACAGGCCGGGCAACTCGGAGGCATACTCCTCGAGCAGCGGCAGCAGATCCGGGTTGGCGCGCAGCCGCACCCGCGCCTCGAGCGGGCCGCCGATCAACTTCTCCTGGCGCGCGGTCTCCAGGCTTTTCAGCACCGCGTCGCGAACCGGCATCAGGCGGTCCCAGTTCAGAGCGCGGCCGCGGTGCGCCTCGGTCAGCCCCGCCGTCAGCTCCTCCGGCTCCGGGAAGAGCGCGAGGTGCACGCTGTCCGGCGCCCCGGCCGGTTTCCGCAGGTGCTGCCACACTTCGTCGGCGGTGTAACTGATCAGCGGAGCGATCAGCCGCACCAGCGCATACGTGACGCGATAGAGCGCGGTCTGCGCGCTGCGGCGGTTCCTCGAGTTCGGCGCACGGGTGTACAGCCGGTCTTTCAGGGACTCGATATAGACCGAACTCAGATCGACGGTCGCGAAGTCGTAGATCGCCCGGTAAACGCGGTGGAACGCGAATTCCTCGTACCACTTCCGGCAATCCCGTACGAGTTGCTCGGCGCGAATGAGCATCCACTGATCGAATTCCGCCAACTCGCCGGCCGCGACCGCATCGGTTTCGGGAACGAAGTCCGCCAGGTTGCCGAGCGCGTACCGGAACGTCGTGTTGCGCAGTTTGCGATACGCCTCCGAAAGGCGCGTCAGAATAGTCGGCGAAATCACCACGTCGTCGGTGAACTCGACCGAAGTCACCCACAGCCGCACCACGTCGGCGCCGTACTGCTGGATCAGCTCCTGCGCCTCCACATAATTGCCCAGAGACTTGGAGAGTGCGCGGCCCTGCTCGTCGAGCGTCCAGCCGTGTGTCGCGCACTGGCGGTACGGCGCGCAACCCTTCAGGCCCACCGCAGTCAGCAGCGAGCTGTGGAACCAGCCGCGGTACTGATCGCCGCCTTCGAGATACAGATCGGCGGGCCACGGCAGCCCGTTCGCCTCCGTCAGCACGGCCAGGTGGCTCGATCCCGATTCGAACCAGACGTCCAGGATATCGGTCTCTTTGCGGAACTCCGCCCCGCCGCACTTGGGGCAGGCGACGCCGGGGCCGATCAGTTCGGCGGCCGAGCGGTCGTACCAGACGTCGGCCGTGAACTGGGCGAACAGGTCCACCACGCGGTCGAGGATCTTGCGGTCGGTGATCGCCTCGCCGCACTGGTCGCAGTAGAACACGATCAGCGGCACGCCCCACACGCGCTGGCGCGAGATGCACCAGTCGGGCCGGTTGGCGATCATGTTCGAGATCCGCTGCTCGCCCCAGGCCGGCATCCATTTCACGTGGCTGATGGCGTCCAGCGCCCGCGCGCGCAGGTCGTTCCGGTCGATGCCGATGAACCACTGCTCGGTAGCCCGGAAGATGGTCGGGTGGTGGCAGCGCCAGCAGTGCGGGTAGCTGTGTTCGAGCTTCTGCAGCGCCAGCAGCGCGCCACTGGTTTTGAGAATTCCGACCACCACTAGGTTCGCTTCCCACACCGTCTTGCCGAGCAGCTCCTCGGGCAAGTGGCCGGCTGCGCCCTCGGCCTGGAAGAAGCGGCCCGCCGCGTCCACGGGGCAATAGGTCGGAATGCCGTAGCGCTGGCCGGTGAGGTAGTCCTCCTGTCCGTGGCCGGGTGCGGTGTGCACGGCGCCGGTGCCCTGGTCAAGGGTCACGTAGTCGGCCAGCACGCCCACGGAGTCCCGTTCGAGGAAGGGGTGCCGGAAGACCGCGCCCTCTAGCTGCGCCCCTTTGACGCGCGCTACCACCGCGGGCTCCGTCCAGCCGCAGTTCGCGGCGGTCTGGGCGAGGAGATCGGCCGCCACTAAGTACACGTCGCCGTCCACCTGCGCCGCCACATATTCGTAGTTGGGATGGAAGGCGATGGCCATGTTGGCGGGAATCGTCCAGGGCGTCGTGGTCCAGATGAGGCCGTAGACGCGCCTCCCCGCTAGAGCCGGGTCGATCTTGGCGGGCTCCGAGGTCAGTGCAAAACGAACCCAAATCGACGGGCTGGTGTGGTTCTCGTACTCGACCTCCGCTTCCGCCAGCGCGGTCCGGTGCGTGAGGCACCAGTTCACCGGCTTGAGCCCCTTGTACACGTAGCCGCGGTCGACGAACTCGACAAAGGCGCGCGCGATGGCGGCCTCGTAATCGGGCGTCAGCGTCAGATACGGCTTGTCCCAGCGGCCGAGCACGCCCAGGCGGCGAAACTCCGCCCCTTGGATCGCGACCCACTTGAGCGCGTATTTGCGGCACTCTTCGCGGATCTGGGTGACGGTCATCTTGGCTTTGCGCGGCCCCAATTCCTGGTCCACCCGGTTCTCGATCGGCAGACCGTGGCAATCCCATCCGGGCACGTAGGGGGCGTCGAATCCGGCCATGCTCTTCGACTTGACGATGCAGTCCTTGAGCACCTTGTTAAACGCCGTGCCGGCGTGGATGCGGTTGTTGGCGAAGGGCGGGCCGTCGTGCAGCACGAACTGGGGCCGGCCCGCGCGGGCCTCGCGGATCCGCTCGTAGAGCTTGCTCTCCTCCCAACGCGCCAGGATCTTCGGCTCGGTCTGAGGCAGGTTCGCCTTCATCGGGAAATCGGTGTGCGGCAGGTTGACTGTCTTCTTGAGATCGAGGGTATTCTCTGGCATTTGGGAAAGTACCATTATAGGGGGTCGAGGCGGGAGGTTGACAAAACGAACCCAATAGGGCCTTTGGTTTCAACGCGGCTTGGGTTCGTTTTTGGGTTCGTTGCGCGGGGGGCGGTTCCTTGTCCGGCTGCGACTGGTGGCCTCGATTGGGCTTCATGCGGAGTTCGTCTTCGAGGGGAGTTTAGCGCGCGGGGGGTGGATTGGGAGGGGACAGAAGCGTGCAAGCGGTGGGAGGACTTGGGAAAAGAAGTTTGGACGGGGCGTGACTCTCCTGCACAGCCTCGGTGGGGCCGGTGCTTGCAAACATATTCACGAAACCCCGTGATTCACTGGGTTTCTTCTAGGTTGCTGTGATGGCGGCTCCAGCGCCGGCCGTGCTCGAACGGGTCCCGGTTGGGCCCTCCACCCTTTTCGCCAGCAACTGGCCGCGAATCGGGACCAAGCAATCCCCGGCTTACTGGAATCGCTGCCGGTGGGGTGGCTCCTTTGCTAGAGTCCGGTTCCGTGGCATCATGGGACCATGCCGAAGGCCCCAGTGGAACGCGGCTTCTCCCCGGCCATCGAATACTTCCGTGAGGAGGACGGGCGTTGGCTTGCGGATATTCCGGCGCTGCTGGGCGTAACGGCCTACGGGCGCACCAGGAAGCAGGCCACCGCCGCCGTGCAGGCGCTGGCGCTTCGCCTGAGCAAGACTGGGAACAGAAGCAAGACGGCGGAGTCCCCTATCGCACTGACTTGCAGCGAGTGTTCAAGCGAGCTTTCTTCAGAAGACTACGAGATGCACGCAGACCGTGGCTGCCATCGCCGCGCCCTTTGTGCTCCATGCGAGGATGGAACGCACATCTGGGTATGACGGTCTTGTCTGAAAGCGTACGCGTGAGATCCGAGCTATGTTGTCATTTTGCCCTGCCGGATCTTCTCGATTGCAGAATTGGCAGCTGACAGCACATCTGGCGCGACCGGCGCCCCGTGCTCGATCCTATCCCAGGCACTCTCACGCAGACCGCCGAGGAAAGCTTCCTGTTCTTTGAAGTCCTCGCGGGTCACCGGGCGGCCCGCCTGTTTCGCTACGACCTTCAAAGCAGGCAGAGCCGACGACGCGGCAGGACCAAGAGCACCGATCATCTCGATCGCTTCAATCTGCAGACTTCCGGAACTCTTGGCCAGAGGGAAAAGAGCGTTGAGAAGTGCCTTCTTGTCTATGTTCTGTGCGGACCTGCACTGTTGCAAAGCACGTGCCCTTTCCACTGCACTAACTTCAGCGCTTCCGACGATTTGGATCAACTCGGAAATCGAGAGCGGTGCCCGCTGCACAATTCTCTTGGCGGTCTCCATTATGTATTCGCGATCCACATTCCCAACGTCATTGGCGCGTGCCAATGCGACCGTGCTCAACCTTCTCAGCCGATCACGAAGCCGCCCCGTTGGGCTTTCTTCAAAGAGCTCGTAGCAAAGAAGAG
Organism: Bryobacteraceae bacterium; assembly: GCA_036404435.1. Lineage (GTDB taxonomy): Bacteria > Acidobacteriota > Terriglobia > Bryobacterales > Bryobacteraceae > DASWZN01. The sequence continues at coordinate 37,255 of DASWZN010000063.1, read as the reverse complement.
CATTTAACAACACTTGAGCTGCCCAGCCTCTCGCATCGTTATGAATGATCATCTCTTCCAGTATTGGCAGGAAGGCGCGACCCATCTTAACCGCCGCTTTATGAGTATCGTCTGGTTGGCCTGGCGTAAAATAACCACAATGGGCTGTAGCGACAAGGACACGGAATTGCACCTCGCCTGGTAGAGACGCTAAATCTGGGTAGACGATATGCCCGAGTGCCTTGGCTGCGTAATGCACGACTTCCGTCGTAGCCTTCAGTTTCTCGATTAGAAGTGGCACTGCGTCGCGGGCTTCTTCTCCATGCAAGGCCTCCATTGCACAGCACTGGCTGTGCTTGTCGGTTTCCATCCGAAGAATGTCCATCAATAGTGGGAAGGAGAGCTTTTTGATTGCGGCCTCGCGTACATACTCATTCTTGTCTTGCTTAGCTATGCTGACCAGAACCGCCTGGTCGACGAGCTTCTTGACAGCAGCTTGGCGCACTTCCGGATCTGTGTCGGTCTTGCTGATTTCAGCCAGCACAAACTCGTCGGTGAGATTGGTTAAGGCATGAAGGCGCACATACGCGCTTTTCTCAGTCTTGACAAGTTTGGCCAGCAGCGCTTGGCGGGTGAGCTTCTTTACAGCCTCGCGGCGCACTTCTGGGTCGGAGTGTTTCCACTTAGGTCTAAACAGATCTATGAACTCCATTTCTGCCTCCGCTTCGTCGATTTCACAGTATAGCAAGACTGGAAACTTACGCAACCGAAGACAGCGTCCGCTATTTGCTAAGTCTGTTGGACTCGCTAAGTCAGTGTCGGCGAGTCGTCGCCACGAGGGCCGGTAGTCGTGGTCCGGCGGTGCGGCACGAGACCCCATGCCGGCGGCGGATCTCGGCCAACGACTCCTCTCGCCGCTGCCACTCCGCAACAAACTCGCTCTTCCAAGGCACGTCGCTCCTTCTACGGCATCGGGTACCCCCTCTTCCGAAAGTGTCTCGGATCTCGAAAAGTGTAAAGGATGTCGCTGGACTACTGTGTAAAGGATGTCACCGGACCGGACCACCCGCACCCTTCGCGAGCCATCCCCAGTACAAGCGCCGGTTCCCGAACGGCTTTCTCGTTCTCCGGCGAGGTCGCGGCGGGCAGGAGGGATCCGAAAAGGAAACACCATCTCTTCTCCACAAAGGCGCATGAACCTCAACAGAATACCAGCACCTGGAACAAACGGTCCGCAAATCTTCTTGGGGTGCCGCCAACTTGTTGAGCCAGGGGCGGCTCCCGGCGCTCGCTGGACCCCGCTAGACGTCCGCGGGCTCCGCGCTAAACGATTGCGGTCACGCCTGTAATATACTGCGGTATAGACCATGCGAGGGAGGTCGCAATGCCGCGCACCGCAAAGCTGTTTCGCAACGGACGGAGTCAGGCGGTCCGACTGCCGGCGGACTTCCGGTTTGAAGGCAGTGAGGTCTTTATCCGGCAAGACGCCACGACGGGAGACGTGATCTTGTCGCGGCGGCCGGAATCTTGGGAGGATTTCTTTCAACTCGCGCAGCAAGCCGGCGTGCCGGAGGACTACATGGCCGAGCGTGGCGATGACAGACCGCAGAAACGGGATCTCTTCTAATGGCGAGCCGATATCTGCTGGATACCAACATCGCCAGCTACATCATCAAGGGGAACGTTCCCGCGGTTCGTAACCGGCTGGCAAAAGTCCCTATGGCACAGGTCGCAGTCTCCACGGTCACCGAGGGCGAGCTGCGCTATGCAGTAGCGCGGCGGCCTGAAGCGGCGCGCTTACAGAGGGTTGTGGACGAGTTCTTGCTGCGGCTGACGATTCTGCCGTTGGATTCGGAGGCGGCCCAACGGTACGGGCAACTCCGCGCGATGCTCGAACGCGAAGGACGGGTGATGGGGAACCTCGACATGATGATCGGCGCACAGGCCTTGGCGTCCGGCTTCATCCTGGTCACAAACGACCAAGCGTTCAACAGGATCAAGGGACTGAAGATCGAGGACTGGACGAGGCCGCGACCCGCCTGAGGGAAGAGCCTGAGGAGGACGGACATCGGCTGGGAGCCGACGGGCACACCCGACTGGATTTGAAGCGGGCCGCCGGCCGGGCCGGCGACCCCAACTTCGCGCACCCGAAGTTACGCCATCTGGTGCTGATGGCGGTACTGCTCGAGCATTTCCTGCATCTGGTCCTTCAATCTCAGCTTCACCTTCTTGATCCGGGTCTCTTCGACCTGCTCTTCCGGAGTCAGATAGGGCCGGGCCGCGAAGGCCTCCAGCCGTTTCTTGTAATCACAGTGCTGAGTCGCCAGACGCCGAAATTCCTCGTTGGCTTCCATCAGGTGCGCCTTCAACTCCTCTGGCGTTAATTGCATAGGCGGTATCCTCCTTGCGGCGGCGTTGCCAAAGCAGAGTCCTCTGGGAAATGGATTCGTAGGCTCGGTGGGTGGATTCCACGCGTCTTTCATGAAAAGCCGTACTAGCAGCCGGGAACCTACATGCCCGGCAATATGACACTAGCACGGTTTCAGGCGCATTACAACCGCCGCTTCACCCGTGTCCTGATAGTAGGCCGGCCTTAGGGAGATGTCCTCAAACCCTAGCTTTCTGTATAGGTTACGGGCGCGCCCGTTGGATTCGCGCACCTCCAGGTACCAAGTAGTGCCGGTACGGTGCTCCAAGATCTCGCGCATCAGGCGGGAACCGACGCCTCGCCTCCGGACCTCGGGATCTACAACTAGGCTGAGGATCTCGGACTCGTCCGCGGAGAGCTTCCGGCACACTACGAAGCCGGCCACCCGGCCCCGCAACTCCGCCACGCGGCAATCGTAGGAGAGGTAGCCCGAGGCCTCCCACAGCACCGCCTCCGGGGACAGGCGCTGGATGCGATCCAGCTCGGGAACGTCCTCTTTGCGCGCAGGCCGTATGATGGGCGGACGTTCGACGATCTCGCGCAGCAGGCCCCGCTCAGTCGCGCCGATCTGTTTCCAGTCGAAGCGCTCCTCCGCGATGCGCCGTGCCGCCTGGGCCAGCCGCCGGCGCAGCTCCGGGTCGCCCAGCAGCGTCACGATTCCCTCCGCCAGCCCAGCGGCGGCATCTGTGGCGATCCAGGCGCTGACGTTGTGCCGCAGCCCCAGGCTTTCCGGCGCGCCGCGCGTGGCGGCGATGGCCCGCTCGATGGCCATGGCTTCCAGCGCCGGCCCCACCACCACATTCGCCTCTTCGTAGGAGGACACCAGTTCCGCCTGCGGGAAACGCCTCGTGACTCCCGGCCACACCCGGTCGATGAACCAGCCGCGATCCGCCTGGGCGAGGAAGACGCGGAGGCCCTCTGGTTCGGGGCTCGGGGGATGAGAATCCAGATCGACCCCGTCCGGGATCGTCGCGACCCGCAGGAATCTCCGTAGCATCGCGCGCCGCCGCCAATCCCGCCATGCGCGCGGCGTGGGCTCGATCGCCGCAGCGGTCAGAAGGTCGCCCCCGTAAGCGGCCATCTCCGTGCCATCCACCTGGCGCGCGTCCACATTCAGCTCCCGTGGCAGGCGGTCCCAGAGTTCCCGCAGAGCTTCCGGCGCTTCGGCCAGCACGAACCGCGAGCAGAACTCCAACAATGCCTCGCATTCGGCCCCGTCGGCGAGGGCGAACAAGACGACATCGAATTCGCACGCCGCCTGGCGCAGCAGGTGGAACACGCGCGGAGCGGGAAACCGGCCCGAGAGCAACGCGATTCGCCGCTGCCCTGGCAGAAACGGGCGTCCGTCGATGATGCGATGAGCATTCCCCGTCACGGAACCGTGACCGTAACCACCTCGCCCGCCGTACCCAGCTTGGGGTCGGCTTTCGGCTGGTAGTCGATCGAGACAGCGCGCGGAGGACGCAAGGGGCCGCACTTCAGCGCCAGCTCCCCGCCGCTCACGACCACGCTCTTGGGATCGTGGATCAGGAGGCGGGCCTCCTTCTGGCCGGCGTCGCGGATGGCGAGTCGCATCACGCTCCCCAGGCAATCGATCTGAACCAGGCTGCCTTCCACCCTGGCGGAAGGCGCCTCGCCCGCCTCCACCTTGGCGGCCGAATTGGCGCGGTTGGCACTTTCCTCGGCGGCGTGGATTCGGGCCATCGCGGCCGCCTTGACGCGATCGAGGTCGCGCTGCTTCTCGTCCTCGATCCGCTTCCGCTCGGCGGCCTCGTAATCGAGGCGCTGCTGCTCCAGGGTGTGGCGTATCTCGCCGATGCGCTCGCGCTCGGCATCGTCCACCGAGTTGTCTTCGGCGGCGGCCCAGGCCTTGGCGGCTTGGGGATACATGTCGTGCTTCTGATAGACCTCTGCGACCTCGATCCAGCGCGCCGCGTTCCTGGGTTCGAGCGAGGCGGCGGTTTTGAGCTGTTGCAGCTTGTGAGCGGCGTCGGTTTCGAGGGCGGCGAGGGCCGCGTAAGGCTCCGCCCAGTTGGGATTGAGCTTGGTGGCCTTCTCGAGCTCGACCTTGGCCTTGACGGGGTCGGTCAGCAGCCGTGCATGTTCGAGCCAGGCGCGCGCGCTGGTGCTACCGGTCTCGACGGCGGCTTGAAGCTCGCGGAGCGCGTCGGCCGTCCGCTTTTCGCGCCGCGCCAGGAGGCCGAGACCTTCGTGGGCCTCGGCGGGCGCCGCCTGGAGCAGGGGCTGGTACGTCCCGCTGAGGTCCGCCAGAGCGATCGACGCCAGCGGGCCTTCGTCCGCCGCGGGCTCGAAGTCCCGCTTGGGATCGAGCGCCCGCGCGCCCACCGTGACGGTGGGGAAGTTGCCCACGGCCAGCATCGCCGCGGCCTGCTTGTCGATTTCGGCGGGCGGCTTGCCGAAGGCGTTCCGCATGGCCGGCATGAGGTCGCCGCCGTGCTGGAGATTGTAGAGCAGGACGTGCAGCCTTCCGGCGTATTCCGGGTTTGTCTGGAGCAGGTCGATGCGCGCCCAGTCGGCGGTGCGCCGATCGGCAGCGGGCGGGACGCCGAGCGTCACCTTGGTCCCGACCGCTTGCGCGGTGGAGAAGAACTCCTCAAGCCCGCTTTCGATCCCCGGGGGCATGCGCCCCGTATTCGACTCGATCAGGATGCGGACCACTTCCCGCAGGCATGCGGGCGGCATCGGGGAGCCGGCCGGGACGGCGCCGGTGTACGTGTCCCTTGTCCAGACCGGCACGGCTGGCGCGACCGACTTCCCGATCACGATTCGCACCGGCCAGAGCGTCTTCAGGTCCTCGACGCCCAGCGCCTTGCCGAGCAGGTAGCGCACCTGTTCGAACTGGTTGAGCGTCTCGCGCGCTCCGCGATCGCCCGCGTCGGTGACAATCTGGAAAGGCCCCGAGCGGACCTCGATCCAGCGGTCGGCGGCCGCCGCGGCCATGGGGACGAGCAGAAGTGCAAGCCAGCGCAGCACGCCACCATGATAACCGAGCGCTTCTGCCGGGGCGGCGGCCCCTCCGCGGCCTGGTATGCGCGGGCCCCACCGGCACGGGCGTGTCGCTGCCGCGAGGCGCGGCGGTCGTCCCCCCTGGCGGCCCGTCTGGTACGATCAGATGCTAATGGAGAATGTCAACGAGGGCATTCGTGCCGCCGAAGTCCGTGCGATCTTTCCCGACGGCACGGTCGAAGTCATGCCCACGGCAGTGGCTGTCCGTAGAGCGCGGGCAATGGGACTCGACCTGGTCTTGGTTGCGCCCACTGCCATTCCTCCCGTGGCCAAGGCAGTCGATTATGGCCTTTGGCTGGACGAAAAAAACAAGAACGGCCGCCGTGATATCTGAATTCCGACGCGTCACCGAGGGGGCTCAAGAGGCATCGTCATGAGATTTATAAGTCGTTCGACCCTGCTGGGGTTCCTTGTTTGCTGCGTCACGGCGCTGGCCGCCAAAATCGAAATCAAGGACGGCTGGTATTACATCGACGGCCACAAGTTCTTCGTCAATGCCATCGGCTACGAGCCCGGAGCGCGTCCCGGCGAACATCCTTACCAGCAGCGCGTCTCCGATCTGCCCGTGACCCGGCAGGATCTGAGCAACATCAAGGCGGCCGGCTTCAATGGCATACGCACGTGGTCGGACTTGACCGAAGACGAGCTCAAACTGGTGCAGGCATCCGGCCTGAAGGTCATCTTCGGAATCTGGATCAAGCCCGATGAGGATTTTGGCGATCCCAAGGTCGTGGAGCGGAACCTGGAGTGGACGAAACGCGTTCTGGCTTACTCCAAAAAGTACGACTGCGTGATCACTTACCTGATCATGAACGAGCCGATGCCGGCTCACATTCGTAAAGTCGGAGCGAAGGCGACGCTGGATCTGTGGACCAGGCTCCGCGATCTGATCCATCGCGAACATCCGGGAGTCCCCGTCGCTATCTCGGGTAACACGGCCATTACCGGCTGGGTGGGCCTTAACCTATTCGACGTCTACGCCCATAACACTTACGACTACACCACCGAGGGTTCCAACTTTACGCACGGCTATGCCAACACGAATCGTTTCGTAGCGGAGCTCAACGGCGGCGCGAAGCCGGTGCTGGTCACCGAGTTTGGGCGCTCGGTTTCGCGCCAGGGCGCGGGCGCCGGCCAGTACGGAGGCAACACGTTGGAGACCCAGGCACGGGCCATGACTCGCGCCTATCGCGATCTGCTCGATTCGGGCGTCGCCGGCCTGTGCCCCTTCATCTACGCCGATGGATGGTGGAAGGGCGGCGAGCCCGCCGTGCATAACGACGCCGCCGAAGAGTGGTTCGGGTTCTGGGGTTTCAAGAACCTGAACGACCGGACCGGCTATCCGCGGCCGGTGTGGCATGCGCTCGCGGAGTATAACCAGGCGCTGGTAGCCTCGCCCAGGAATCAACAGTTCTACTTGAATGAGGTTCCGGTCGAAGCCTTCCTGGGACCGGAGGTCAAGCGCTTCAAGGTCATCTACCAGGACGCCGTGCTTTGGGAAACGGCGCCCGACGCGCATGGATATGTCAGCGGGAAGCTCTCGTTCGCGGGCGAAGATCTGAAGGATCGCGAATTGGTGTTCGAAAGCTACAACGCACAGGGCCGTTTGCTCAAGTACGAGTCGGTCGTGGTGCTCACGGGCAAGGAGCCGATCGTGTGGCCCACCCTCGAGCTGCGCACGCCGGTCACGGATCTGGACAAAGCCAAAGAAGTTCCGGTGGAATACGAGCTCACTAACAACGCCGTTTTCTCACTCGGAAGCGAGTTACGTTACGTCTTTGCTCCGCACAAGGGCTGGGAGCCGGGAGAAACTCATCAGCGAACGATCGACCCCAAGCGGAAACAGCAGAGTGTTTCGGCCACGTTCCCGCTGCCGGACGATTGTTTTGTGCTGGGACTCTACGCCGGCACCGATATCCGCTACGGTAAGTTCACCAAGACCATTTACGCGCAGAAGTTTCTTTTCCGCGGGAACTGGGCGGACCCGATCCGCATCAAGTGAGTCGAGCCTGGCACCACAACGGTGCGACCTTGGGTACGTGTACGCAGACGGCCGACATGCCCAAGGCCGTCCAGCCCTGGAAGAACGCCCGCGACGCTGGGGCCGCGGCTGGGCGCTACACCCTCAGTTTAGTGTACCGAGGTGGCGGTCGAGTATACCGCCGCGTTCCGGGTTTGCCGCCGCCCCGGGCATCCTTCTTACAAGCGCGGCAGCCCGAAGCGCCATTCGAGGCATCTTCAGGGTCAGCCGGAGTCGGAGCTTCGGGACGCGGGTCTTCGATGCTCATCGCTGGGAAGGTGGCATGGAATCAGTCGGCAGGCTTTGAAGAACTTTCCATGAGCCTGATTGCCTCGCCTGCGCAGATCGCAATGATCGGGGCTTTGGGACTGGAAAATGAAACGGTCGCGCGGGGCCGTTGCTCAGGGGCTATGTTCGAGACAACGTTGGAGTTTCTGCTGCGGGACAGTTGCTCCGCCAAAACCGTTGTTTTTACGAACAGAGAGGATGCTGTTTCCTACGTCGAATTGTTGCGGGCAGGTATCGGTCGGATCAACCAACGCCTTGACTCAAACACCGTGATTCGGGGTCGGCCGCCCCGGCAGGCGTCGGCTGCCACTCCTGTACCAGAATCGCAGCGGGAAAGAACCGATGCACCGCAGGGTTGGAAGTGCGAGTACTGCGGTGAGGTCTGTCAGCCTGACGCCGAGAGTTGCACGGTGTGTAGCGGATCCAGGCCCCCGCAGCCATCGGCAGCCGCTCCTGTGCCAGAATCGCACCGGGAAAACACCGACGCAGCGCCGAGCTGGAAGTGCGAGTATTGCGGGGAGGAGAGTCCGTCTGACGCTGAGGAGTGCATCATCTGCCATGGACCGAGACCTGAGCCTGAATGATCGGCGGACAACGCAGCGGGGCCTGGCGGACGGCCGCGCACGCACGGAGTGGCAAGGAACAACGAGAGCCTCCGGCAGAGGAGGCCCCGTACTCGACTGGCGTCGGCGCCTCGACCCATCCGGGGCGCGCTCAGTCCTCGTTTTCGTTCAGAGCCACTTGCTTCAGGGCGAGGTGAGTCGCCAGAGGCGCCGCCGCAGCGGCCCGTCGGCCGCTACATCCGTTCGGCCTTGTCCGGCTTCGCCTCGCGGGGGAGCAGCGCCAGCATGATGCGCTCCTCCATGTCGGTAAGCGAGCGCTTGAGGTCCCCTACCTCCTTCGTCACCTTGTACAGCATGAGGATGATCACCGCCAGGATGGCGTAGAAAAGAAGCATCTGGAGGAACTGAATCACCTTGAATAGACCGCTCATCGCACCAAGCATCGTTACTCCTTCCTTCGCAATACCAGATTCCCAATATTATCCACACTGGCGAGCCAGCCGGGGGGAACCAGAACCGTGGCGCCGTAGTCGAGGACCAGCGCCGGGCCGGGCTGGCCGGCTTCGGGCGCCTGCTCGCGGCGGAATACGGGAAGCCTGCTCCAGCGCCCTCGCACAAACACCCGCCTCGTCTCGGGACGCGAGGCGGCCGCGCGCTCCGGGGCCTGGATGCGCGGGCGCGGCGTGGCGATGCGCGCTCGCACGCGAATAGTGACGATCTCGATGGCGCGCTCCGGGTTCGAGTAACCATAGGTGCGCTGATGTTCGCGATGGAACGCGGAGGCGGCGCCCGCGTCGTCCCAGGGAACGTTCAGCTCATAGCTCTGGCCCAGGTAGCGGATGTCCGCGCTCCGCTCAAGGCTCGCTCCCGGCATCTCCGCCAGAGCCCGCGTCTCGAGCTCCCTGTAGCGCTCTTCGATCGCGGCGCCGCCGAGCGCGCCCGCGGCGTAGTCGCGCACGCGATCCGCCAGCAGCATTCCCAAAGCGGAAAGCGCGCCGGCATACCGCGGCACGAGCACCGTCGGGATGCCAAGGTCCGCGGCGATCTCGCAGGCGTGCAACCCTCCGCAGCCGCCGAACGCGGCCAGCACGAAATCGCGCGGATCGTGGCCGCGCTCGACCGACACCACGCGAATGGCCCGCTCCATGTTGGCGTTGGCCACGCGCAGGATGCCCTCCGCCGCGGCGGTGCGCTCCATGCCGAGCCGGGCGGCCACGCGATCGATGGCGGCGCCCGCTCGCTCGACGTCGATGCGCATCTCGCCGCCCAGAAACTGGTCTGCGGCGATGCGTCCCAGCACAACGTGGGCATCGGTCACCGTGGCCTCGGTGCCGTCGCCGTAGCACGCGGGACCCGGATCGGCGCCCGCACTTTCCGGACCGACGCGCAACAGGCCCCCTTCGTCGACGCGCGCGATGGAGCCGCCGCCCGCGCCCACGGTGTGGATGTCCAGCATGGGTACGCGAATGGGGAAGCCGTCGATGGAGGCCTCGGTGGTCTCCCGGGGACGGCCCTCGGAAAGGCTCACGTCGGTCGAGGTGCCGCCCATGTCGAAGCCGAGAATGCGCTCAAACCCGGAAAGGCGCGCCATCTCGACCGCGCCCCAAACGCCGCCGGCGGGGCCGGAGAGAATCGTACGCACGGGATGACGCCGCGCCTCGGAAGCGGTCATGAAGCCGCCGTTCGATTGGAGGATGGCGATGGGCTCGGGGAAACCGGCCTCGAGCTCGGCCAGATAGGCATCCATCAGCGGGCCCACGTAGGCGTTGAGCACGGTGGTCGAGGCGCGCTCGTACTCGCGAAACTCCGGGCAGACCTCGTGCGAGCAGGAAACCGGGAGGCCCGAAAGCGCCTTCGCCGCCAGGCGCTCATTGACTGGATTCCGATAGGCGTGCAGAAAGCAGATGGCCACGGACTCGGCCTTAGCCCGGCGCAGCCGGTCCCGCAACCGGCGAAGCTCGGGGGCACGCGGCCGCGCCGCCACGACGCCGTCGAAGTGGGTCCGTTCGCGCACGCCGAAACACAGATCGCGGCCGACCAGCGGCCGTTTCGGCAAGGGCGTCAGGTTATACAGCTCGGCGCGGTTCTGCCGGCCGATGGCGATCAGGTCCTCGAAGCCGGCGGTGGTGACGAAGGCTGTCCGCGCGCCCTTGCGCTCGAGCAGGGCGTTGGTGGCCACGGTCGAGCCGTGCACCACGCCCGCCGGCTCGCGGCCCGCGGCGCGGTGGAGCCCTTCCAGAATCACGCGGGCCGGCGCGCGCGGGTTGGACCGCAGCTTGAACAGCTCCAGGCGGCCGTCATCGTGGAGGACCACGAAGTCGGTGAAGGTGCCGCCGGCGTCAACGCCGATTCGCATGGACGATGTCCAGGTCGGGCGGCGGGACGCCTTCCTCGCGGAAGCGCTCGAGCAGCCGCAGGCGAACCTCTGACAGCACGCCGCCCTGGTCGTCGTGCCGGGCCACATTCACGACCAGCTTGAATTGAAGGTGCGTGGGCAGTACGCCCGGATCGCACAGGCACACCGGCGCGGGCTCGGGCAGCACGCCTGCGGTGCGCGAAGCTTCCTCGAGGGCGATCCGGGAGACCAGCGCGGGGTCGGCGTCGTGCGCCACCAGGATCGCGACCTCGGCCACCTCGCGGTGGTCCGGCAGGTTGTAGTTGATCAGCGTCCCCGCGGTGATTTTCGAGTTGGGGACGATAACCATATCGTTGGCGCCGTTGCGTACCCGCGTGGTGCGCCAGCCGATGTCGGTGACCACGCCTTCCTGGCCGTCGCTGAGCCGGATCGAATCGCCCACGAAGATGGGCCGCTCGACCAGGATGTGAATGCCGGCGAAAAAGTTGGCCAGCGTGTCCTGCAGCGCCAGAGCGACGGCCAGCCCGCCGACGCCGAGGGCCGTCAGCAGGGGTGTGATCGACTTGCCGAAGTTCGCCAGCAGGCTCATCAAGCCGATGGTGACGACCACCACGCGGATCAGTGCGCGCGAGAGCCCGGCGGCGGCAAACGGCATCCCTTGCCGCTCGCCGTAACGCGCCATCATGCGCACGGATACCGAGAGCGCCACCAGCGTGAGGCTGACGATTAGGAAGGCGCCGATCCATTCATCGGCCAGGCGGGTCTGCCTGGCAGTCAGGTCGGCGGAGCCAAGAGAAAGATCGGTCGCCGCGGCCAGCGCCCAAAGGACGGAGGGGAACGAGATCGTCTCGGCGAATACCGCGGCCAGGGACCCCGGACCCGGTGCGTGGCGGCGCAGTAGACGCAACAGGACGTAGCGCGCCACCAGCAATGCGCCGAGCAACGCGGCGAACACGGCCAGCGGCGGGCCCCACCGCTCCAGCAGCTTCTCGTCGGTCAGCCAGCGTTTCATTCGATGCCGGCAGGCTGAAGCCTGCCCCGCTCAGTCTCAGAGTGTCTTCAGGTACGCGACCAGGTCGTCCTTCTCATGGTCGCCCAGCATGTCTTTGTACGGGGGCATACCGTTGCCGCCGTTATCGATCTGCGCCCGGATGTTCTGCTCGGTAGCCTTCTTCCCATTGGCCAGCTTGTCCATCTTGAACAGGCCCTTCAGCCCGGGGCCGAGCTTCTTCTCGGTGTTGGCGGCGTTGTGGCAGGTGACGCACTGCTGGCCGAACAGGGCTTTGCCCTTTTCGGCGTCGCCGCCCTTGGAAGCGCCCCACACCAAAACGGCGGCCAGGACAAAAAGCGGCGCGATGGTTCGGTGACGCATAGACCCTCATTCTAACGGATGCCATTCGGGGCCGTGTCACAATGGTGCCAGGAGGATGTAAAAAGTGGCGCAGAACGATCAGGCTCCGGAAACTTACCGGGCGCGGTTCGAGACGACCAAAGGCAGCTTTACGGTGGAGGTGACGCGGGCCTGGGCGCCGCTCGGCGCGGACCGCTTCTACAATCTGATCAAGAGCGGCTTCTACGACGGCGCGCGCTTCTTCCGCGTGCTGCCCGGCTTCGTGGTTCAGTTCGGAATCCCGGGCGACCCGGCCCTGGCGCGCCAATGGCGGTCGGCGAACATCGCCGACGATCCCGTCACGCAGACCAATGCGCCGGGCTCGATCACCTTCGCCACGGCTGGCCCGAATACGCGCACCACCCAGGTCTTCATCAACCTGGGGAAGAACGCCGGCCTGGACCGGCAGGGCTTCGCCCCCTTCGGCCGCGTCACCGAGGGCATGGACATCGTGGGCAAGCTTTACAGCGGATACGCCGAGGGCGCGGACCAGGGCCGCATCCAGAGCGAGGGCAACAAATATCTGGAGAGCGGCTTTCCGAAGATGGACTACATCAAGAAGGCCGAGGTCGCCTAGAGACCCGATGCTGAACGCCGTCGAGGTTCGCGTTCTGGGGTCGCTGGTCGAGAAGGAGATGGCGACTCCCGAGTATTACCCGCTGACTCTGAACGCGCTGGTGAACGCCTGCAATCAGAAGTCGAATCGCGATCCGGCGGTCGCCTACGACGAGGACACGGTGGCGGACGCCATCGACAGCCTGCGCGAAAGGGGGCTGGCGGCGGTCATCACGGGAGCCGGGATGCGGGTGCCGAAATACCGCGAGCTGCTCTCGGAGAAGCTGAACCTGGGCCGGCGCGAACTGGCGATTCTGTGCGAGCTGATGGTGCGCGGGCCGCAGACCTCCGGGGAACTGCGCGACCGCGCGGGGCGGCTGCATCCCTTCGGCGATCTCGAGGAAGTGGAGGCCGTCCTGCGGCGCCTGATCGAGTGGCAGCCCGAACCGCTGGCCGTGCGCCTGCCACGCCAGCCCGGAACCAAGGAACCCCGCAACGCGCACCTGCTCTCGGGCGAGTCGGCGATCGCGCCCGCGACCCCGGCGCGCCCGGACCGGCTGGCGGAACTCGAGGCGGAAGTGCGTGAGCTGCGGGAAGAACTCCGCGCGCTGCGGGAGCAGATGGAGAAGTTTCGGGCGCAGTTCGAGTAGGACAAGCTTCAGCTTGTCCTGCTGCCCGATCGGTAGGACAAGCTGAAGCATGTCCTACGCGTGGTGGTTCAGCGGGCCGCGGCCCCGGCCCAGGCCCGGCGCGGTGCGGATGGCGGCGGTAATGAACGTCTTGGCCCGGGCCACCGCGTCTTCGAGCCGGTCGCCGCGCGCGAGCCCGGCGGTGATGGCGGCGGAATAAGTGCAGCCGGTGCCGTGGGTGTGGCGCGTCACGATGCGCGGAGCGGTGAACTCGCGCCAAACGCCGTCGGCGTAGAGAACGTCGGTGGCCGCGCCTTCGAGGTGGCCGCCTTTGACCAGCGCGGCCCGCGCTCCCATGGCGCACAGCCGGGCCGCGGCCTCGCGCATGGCGCCCACATCCTTCACCTCGATGCCGGTCAGCGCGGTCGCTTCGTCCAGGTTCGGCATCACCAGGAAAGCGCGCGGCAGCAGGCGGGCCGCGATCGCCTGGCGCGCTTCGGGCGACACCAGCGGCGCGCCGTCCGAGGCGGCCATAACCGGGTCGACCACCAGCGGGAATTCGAACTCGGCGGCCAGTTCCGCCAGCGCCTCGACGATCTCTGCGGTGCCAAGCGCTCCGGTCTTGGCGGCCTGCGGCGGGATGTCGCCGATCGCCGCCCGCACCTGCTCGATCACCAGCGGCGCCGCCACGCACTCGACGCGCGCAATGCCCGCCGTATTCTGCACCGTGAGCAGGGTGATGACCGCCTCGCCGTAGACACCGAACTGGTGGAACGTCTTGAGGTCGGCCTGGATGCCCGCGCCTCCGCTGGGATCCGAGCCGGCGATGGTCAGCGCGACGGGCGTCACCCTGTCATTGTGACACCACGGGCGTCGAAGTGCCCTGCGAATTCGTGATCGATACCTTGACCGAGCCGATGTCGGCGACGTCGCCCGTTACGTTGAAGCTCTGCGTGAGACCGAATGAGCCGGTTGCGGCGCTCGGGAAGTAGGTCTGAAACTGGGCCGTTGCGTCGACGGGGATCGGCTGGCCGATCATTTGACCGGCGGTGTCGTAGAAGGTGAAGGACACCGTGGAAGCCGTCCATGTGTCGTCGAAGCCCTGCACCGTAACCAGGATGCCGTTCGCCGTGCTGCTCACCGCCTGCTCCAGAAGGACCAGATCGACGACCACCGGCACCGGCGGGATCGGGAGCGACCCGGGGGATGCAAGTTGAGTGCCGTCGCCGATCGCGGCGGTGAACGTGATGGTACACGCGGTGGTCCCGGCCTGGAACAGGATAGTGGGATTGCCCTCGAACCGGGCTGCGGTCTCGCCCGCGGTCAGGGTAAACGACACCGAGCCCGGCGCTGGGACGAAGGTGCCGTTCGCATCCGGCAAGATGAAACCCCTGTAGATGTCTCCTTTCCCCGTGAAGTCAACGGTCAGCAGGCCGGCGCCGCTGGCCGGGAGCGCAGAGTCGAACCGGATCGCAATCGTGTACTGCGGGATACCGTCGGGCACCGTAGTCTGCGGCACAATGGCGATGCTGGCGGTGGGCCAAGCCGGCGTCGGCGTCGGCGACGGTGTCGGAGTTGGCGTGGGAGTCGGCGTGGCGGTGGCGCCGGCGCCCGTGCCCGTCAGACTGTAATCAGCCTCGGGTTGGGTGGTTGGCGATGGAGACGACGCCGGCGTTGCAATCTGGACGGCGAGTTGTCCGGCGACCTGCCCCGCGGTTGACGGCGCAAAGCTAATGGTGATCGGAAGCGCCTGCCCGACCGGTATCTTGAGCCCGACCGGATCGCCGCCGGCCCAGGCAACCTGGAAGGCCGCGTTGTTAACCGAAAGCTCGGTCAGGACCGCCTCGTCGGGCCCGTTGTTGGTCAGGGAGAAAGTCTGGATCAGCGGAAGGCTGGCGATCTGGACCGTGCCGAAACTAATCGGCGCGCCGCCCGGTGCATAGGCCGTGAACGGGGGCAGTGACGCCGCGAGTTGCAGCTGCTGCATTGGCGCCGGCGTTGGAGTCGGCGTGGCGGCCCGCGGCGCGATGGCGAGCTCGGCGCCGGAGCCAACGAGGTCGTACTCGGCCTGCGGTTGCAGGACGGAAGAGACCGCAATCTGAATCCAGAGTTCGCCCAAGCGGGCCGGCCCCGCCGTCAACGGCGCGAAGGCGATGGTGAACTGAAGCGTCTGCCCCACGGAAAGCGTGAGCCCCGCCGGATTGCGCCCGAGCGTGAAAGCGGCGCCATCCACCCAAAGCTTGGTCAGGACCGCGTCGTCGGGCCCGGTGTTGTTCAGATCGAAGGTCAGCGTCTTCGGAGCGGCGCCGAAGTCGATGCTCTGGCCCGGTTCGTAGACCGTGCCCGCGGGCAGCGCCACGAGCTGTAGCTGCTGCTGCGCGAGGGCACCAGACACGGCGAGCAACGAAGACAGCCGCAGACGCGGGATCATGGCGCCGTCTCTATCGCCGGACCCGGCAGGTCCGTTCACTCGCGCCTTCCAACCGAAGCGCGAGAGGCGCGCCCCCGCTGGCCAGCCGCACGGTCAGCCAAACGCCGCTCATTTGGTCGATCGCGACCGCTGGGGCGGGCAGCGCCATCCGCCATTCCGTCACAACGGGCCGCAGGATGGGCGCGCGGAGCGAGCTTCGGACCACGGGCAGGGCCAGTCGCGCGACGGCGGCGCCGGGCGGCCGGATGATGAGGGCCGCGCCGTCCGGGAAGACCACCGTGCCGTCGCTCAGGAGCGCCAAGGGGGCGGCCACATCCTCGAGCGGGGTCTGCGACTCGATGACGCCGTCCGTCACCGAGATTCGAACCAGACGCGGGCCCGGAGTATCCGCCACCACCGCGATCAGGTGCAGGGGATCGGGACTCGCCATCGCCAGCACGTCGCCGCCGAGCGTTTGCGAGTCCAGAAAAGCGCGAGGAGGCGATTGCGCGTCCACCTGGAAGAGTTGTCCGGTCGCCGGAAAGTAAGCGAAGCCCGTTTGGCCGGTGCGCGGCAGCGCGAACAGGGCCGCTCCCGGAGGCGCGTCCCACTGCGCCAGCGGTTGGAGGCCGCTATCGAACACTTCGATCGAGTCGGCCGTCTTCGCCAGCGCGAGCGAATCCGAGCACGCCGCCGAAAGCACGGCCGAGGCCGCAGGCGCGCCCGCAGAAATGCTCCGGCAATCCCGTGGACGGGTCGTAATGCGCCATCCGCGCCCAGCAGGCAGCCCGCCTGCGGCGCCTGGACGGCGGATTGCGCCAGTGCGGCGGTCAGATACAAACCGAAGGCTGCGAGGTGCCGAGTCATGGATTGGGATTGGAGATGCTTGGGGGACCCGCCGCGGTGATCGACGACACCGTTCCGGTCTGGCCGGTTTGCCCGCTATGCCCGCCGCCGCGCAGGCCGAGCGTGGCCGCCACGGCCCCTCCCGCCGCGGCGCCGATCAGGATCCACCTCAGGCGGTGGCCGCCGCCGCCGATGTTCGAGGCGTTCGGTTTCATCACCACTCGGGGCCCGTGTCTTTCCGGCTCCAGCGCCGCCGCGCGCTTTTCGGGCTCCGGCTCCGAGAGACGGCAGGCCGCGATCGTCCCGGCGCGCAGCCGCCCGCTCACCGCCGTGATACGGATCTCCACCGTTCCCGCCAGCCGGTTCCAGCTTATGGGGGTAGTCGTGGCGCGGCCGTCCGCGCTCGTGGTCAGGATCTGGGAGCTCAGCCCGTTGGCGAACGATCCGCCGGGACCGTCGTCTGGCAGCCGCACGGTGACCACCGCCCTGGCCACGGGTTTGCCCAACTCGTCCGTCACTTCGACGGCCAGCCCGGCCGAGCGGGAACCCGCCGCCCGGGCCGAGCCATCCTTATCTATGGCGCGCACCCGCAGCAGCGAAGTCTGCGCCGCCAGCAGCACCGGGAGGAGAAGACCGAGCGTCAGGGCACCGCGCATTTCAAAGAGGTAGTGGGGGCGGAGGAGGCGGGCTCTCAGGAGAACGAGGGTGAGCACTCCGGGCTGGTCTTGCGCGGCCCTTCGGCGTATAATACCTATAGACAGAGGGTGCATCCTGTGCCATTATTGGTGCTGGAACATGGAGGCCCAGCCGGGCACGTTGGCAGGGCCAGCACCGAGAGGCTAGGCCGGGGAGAAGCATATTCTGTGGCTGATCGTAAGCAGTTTGAAAACGTCACCGCGCCGGACCCTGAGTTGATGCGTCTTTTGGATGCGTCCCGCAATAGAGTTGTCACGGAAGAGGAGTTGCGCGAACAAAGAGTGAGCTTTGCTTTTGGCAATGCTCCCAACAATTCGGACCTCATTACGAAGGACAGCGTTCGCGCTGCGTCAACGCGCATAAGACTCCTGGATTGAACAGGCGCTTGCCGCCGCCGCGCATGTCAGTCAGAGAAAAAGACAACCCGCAGCTTTACGCCAAAATCCAAGAACAGAACCTTTTGCGACAGTACGACTTGCTGTCCAATTGTATTGAGATTGGCCTAGCTAAGGGCATCGAGTTCTTCGACAAATACACGCTTTGGGCCCTGAACTACGCGGCCGTCTCGAACATTTCTCAGTTTGGAGGACGCTACCGCGAGGAACCGATCTATGTTGGGAACCACTACCCGCCCCACTTTAAGGAGGTCCCCAACCACATGGACCGGTTCTTTTCCGTGGTCCACGAAAACTGGGAAATCATGGATCATCCCACAGTGCTTCCGGCATACGCACTGTGGAGACTCAACTGGATTCACCCGTTCATAGAAGGCAACGGGAGGACCGCAAGAGCCGCCTGCTATTACCTGCTCTGCTTGAAGCAGCGCCGATTGCTGCCTGGAAAGAAGACTGTTCCCGAACGGATCAGGGAAGACCGGGAGCCCTACTATGCGGCACTACGGGCCGCAGACGTAGCGTGGGAGCAGGGCCATTTCGACGTTTCAGAGCTGGCGGCCTATCTGAGCAGTCTTCTCAAGCAGCAACTCTTCGAGCAGTAACTGTACATCACAGGCATCCGTTCAGGCTGACCCACTACCTAACACCGGCACAGCCGCCCCCCCGCCCCCATGGGAAAATGGAGCCATGAGGATCCTCCTCTATAGCGGCAAGGGGGGCGTTGGAAAGACCAGTCTTGCCGCGGCGACGGGCGTCCGGCTGGCCCAGATGGGACGCCGCACCCTGGTGATGAGCATCGATCCGGCGCACAGCCTTGCCGATTCCTTCGACCTCGAAACCGAGCTCTTCCACGTCCGAACCTCCGACCCGCTGGAGATCGCTCCCTGCCTCGCCATCCAGGAGCTGAACATCCAGCGCGAAATCAAGCGCCACTGGCAGGAAATCTCGTCTTACGTGATCTCGGTTTTGCGAACCACCGGTCTCGAAGGCGTGCAAGCCGAGGAGCTGGCCATCCTGCCGGGGATGGAAGAGCTGAGCGCCATGATGTACATCAATCAGTACCGGCGGGAGGGGCGCTACGACGTCATCATCCTCGACGCGGCGCCCACGGCCGAGTCCATGCGCTTCATCAGCATGCCGACTACGCTGGACTGGTACATGAAGCACATCTTCCCGTTCCAGCGCAGCCTGCTCAAAGCGGTGCGGCCGATTGCCAACCGCGTGGCCCCGTTCGAGCTTCCCGCCGACAGCTACTTCGCCAATATCCACGAGCTGTTCGGGAAGCTTGAAGGCGTGGACGAGCTGATGGAGGACCCGCAAATCACCAGTGTGCGCCTGGTGACCAACCCGGAGAAGATGGTGCTCCGCGAAACGCAGCGCGCTTTCGTATACTTCTCCCTGCACGGCCTGACGGTGGATACGGTCATCGTCAACCGCGTGCTTCCGGCCTCCGTGAACGACGCGTATTTCGCGGAATGGCACGCCTCGCAGGATAGAATCGGGCAGGAGATCGAGGAGTACTTCGCGCCCATCCCCTTGAAGCGCGTGCCTCTGTTCGCGCACGAAGTTCTGGGCCGGGAGAGGCTCGAAGAGCTGGCGCGGGTGATGTATGCTGAGGGGGAAGATCCGGCGGCGATCACGCGCACCGAGCGGCCCTACACGTTCGGAAAGCAGGACGGCCACTACGAGATCAAGGTGCTGCTGCCGTTCGCCACCAAGGGCGAAATCGGGTTGTTCAAGAAAGGCGATGAGTTGGTGGTCGAGATCGGAAGTTTCCGGCGCCACATCGGCCTGCCGACGTCGATGGCGGCGCTCGCGCCCGCGCGGGCGCGCCTCGAGAACAGGATCCTCACCGTCGAGATGAAGGAGGTCCCAACATGAGCGAGCAGCAAACCGCTTCCCCGCCCGCGGCCGAGCGCGTCTATGAGCGCTGCCTGTGCCGGGAAGCGATAGACCGGTTCGAAGACCTATTCAGCATCCACACCGACGAGGCGCGGCAGCACATGCGGAACTCGCGCATCGAGTTTCTCAAGGCCATCCGCAGCCTCATCGACGACCGCATCGCGCACCTTTCCAGCGCCGCCCCGCAGCAGGGCACCAAGGTGAGCGTGGAGTAATGCTCGAGGCGAGCCAGCCATGTCAGTACTCAAAGAGGGTGACGCCGCCCCGGACATCGAACTTCCGGATGAGCGCGGCGAACGCTTCCGCCTCTCCGGTCTGCGCGGGCGGAAGGTGGTGCTCTACTTTTATCCCCGGGCGAACACTCCGGGCTGTACGACGGAAGCCTGCGAGTTCCGCGACCGGGCGGCGGAGTTTGCGGGGCGTAACGCCGCGATCGTAGGCGTCTCTCCCGACAAGCCCGCGGCCCAACTGAAGTTCAAGAACGGCCAGAGCCTGCCCTTCACGCTTCTCGCCGACACCGGCCGGAGCGCCGCTGAGGCCTACGGCGTCTGGAAGCAGAAGACCATGTACGGGAAGACCGTGATGGGCATCGAGCGCACTACTTTTGTCATCGGCGAGGACGGCCGCATCGCGCGGATCTTCCGCAAGGTGAAGGCGGCAGGCCACGCCGCCCAGGTGCTCGAGACCGTCCGCTGAGGCGGCCTACTGCTGCGCAGGGGTCGCCTGCTCGATGACCTTGCGGATCTGGACCTGCGCCTCTTGCATCGCCTGCTGGGTAATGGGGCGAATCTTCTCACCTACCTCCGGCGACTTGCCGAAGAACCATGCCTGGCCCGCCGGCGACTTATAGAAGGATAGGATGGCGTCCAGTTCTTCCTCCGTGAAGGTGTCCGCATAGACCTTCACGAACTGCGGTCCGAGCTTGTCCCAGCTTAATAGCTGAGAGGCGATCTCGGAGACCTTCTGCTCGAGGGCGGCCTTATCGGCGCCGGCCGGCTCCTGGCGCGCGGCCTGGGCCTTGACCGCGACCAGCGTCTTGTCGAGCATCTGCTTGAAACCCTGGTCTATCTTGGCGACCTGGAACAGCTCCTGCACCTTGGCCATTTTGGAGGCGTCGTCCGCCCGGACGGCGCCGGTCAACAGGAACGCCGCCGCAAATCCGATGAGTGTTCGAGAGTGCTTCATAGAATGAATATCATCTCATTTATGCGGACTACCCGGCGTAGGCCATGGCCCGGTCCGGATTGCCGCCCTGCTGTTCCGCGAGCATGCGGATGCGCGCGCGGAGCAGGCTGAGACGCGCCTCACGATCGGGAACCAGTCCGTAGCGCCGCAGCACTTCCGAACGGGTGCGCTTGAGGAGCTTGTAGTCGAGCTCGTTCAGACTTTCCAGTTGAGAGTATAGCCGCGCGCCGCAAGCGCGCCGGACCTCCCGCAGCCTCGATCTGAGACTGCTTCCGGCGCGGCGCGAGACATTGACCGGAACCGCGGCGCAGTCCAGGTTGGAGAAAACCGGGCCGAGGAAATACTGCCCGGCCACCAGGCTCTCCTCGAAACGATCCACCACCCCCGGCAGAGACGACCTCAGCATCGTGCCGGTGGCGCGTTCCAAGTCGAGTTCGCCGGGTGGATGGTCGTACACGGAGCCGTTGGCAATCAGCACGACCTGTGCATCATTGACGAAATGTGGAAACTCTTCGACCATGCGGGCGACAAACCGGCCGAGGCCGGAGGCGTTCGCCAGTTCGCTCACCGGGTCCGCGGGCGCCGGCTTTTCGCGGAAGAAATCGTACATCGACCGGATGCGGTCGATCGGGTCGCGGAGAAAGCAGACGTCGAAGAAGACAAAACCTGGAGCGGCCGGCACGGGATAACGGATGTGGTGGCTTGAAACGGCCGCGATCTCGGCGCGGCCATTGAGAAAAGCGAGCAGATCCTCGTTGGACAACAAGCCGTCTCGGTCGGCCGTGTCCAGCCGGGTGTAGTCCTGCGAGAAGTTGCGGGCGAGAATGCGTTCGACGGTGGTGCCCGCGTTCTTCAGAATGTGATAGTGCAGCATGACATAGCGCATCCCAGGTCCCCTTTGTTCTAAAGGCGAAGATCCCGCGCCCGAGGTTACGCCGTCAGGATCGTGCCCCGCCCCCTCCATCGGCCAACTCCACGCGCCCGCCGCCCGCGTGCGAAACTGGGACTTCGAGGCCATGCGTTCCACATCTGTGCGTGCCGCGGCGTTGTGCGCCTTCTCGGCCGGCTGCCTGGCGGCGCAGTCCGGGGGCATCCCACCCGAATGGGAAGTGCGGAAGCAGATGACCGCGCTGGCCGAGCACGTCCAGCGCTTCGAACCCGTGCTCGACCAGATCCACGCCGAGGAGTGGGTGAAGAAGGGTGCGCCGCAAGCTTACGCGGGCCAGCTCGCGAGCACGCGGACCCAGATCGGTTACCTGGTCGGCTCGACTAAAGAACTGGCCGCCCATCCGGAGCGCATGACGGCCGCGCTCGACACCTTCTTCCGCATGGAATCGGTGAATGCGATGCTACGGTCGGTAGTGGCCGGCATCCGCAAGTACCAGAATCCGGCCGTCGCGGAGCTGCTTGAAGGCCTGATGGCGGATACCAGCGCCGACCGGGACAAGCTGCGGCAGTACCTCGTGGACCTCGCCGCCGACCGCGAACAGCAATTCCGCGTGATGGATCAGGAAGCCCAGCGTTGCAGGGCGGCGCTGTCGCGCCAGGCAGCCCCCGCCTCTAAGACCACCACCCGCCAGGAGGAACACCATTGAGCGAACCCCGCACGTTTACATGCAGCATCTGCGGCGATCCCTCGACCGAGATCTGCGTCTGGTGCACGAAGGACGCCTGCCCCAACCACATCTGCAGCAAGTGTCAGCGCTGCAGCGATTGTTGCGAGTGCGAGGTGCCGCTCGCCGAGGCCCCGCCGCACGAAAGCCCCGCCTAGGGACCGGCGTGGTGCGGATGTGAAGACCATCATCGAGCCGTTCCGCATCAAGAGCGTGGAGCCGCTGCACCACAACAGCCGCGAAGAGCGCGAGCGGCTGCTCGAGGCGGCGGGCTACAACCTGTTCCTCATCGACGCCAAGGACATCCTCATCGACCTGCTCACGGATTCGGGCACCAGCGCCATGTCTACCGGGCAGTGGGCCGCCATGATGCGCGGCGACGAATCGTACGCCGGCAGCGAGAGCTTCTACCGGCTCAAGCGGGTGGTCCAGGATCTGACGGGCTTCCGCCACGTCATTCCGACCCATCAGGGCCGGGCGGCGGAGCGCATCCTGTTTCACGTCACCTGCGGCCCGGGGAAGGTCGTGCCGAACAACACGCACTTCGATACGACTCGGGCGAACGTGGAATCGAACGGCGCGCGGGCGGTCGACCTGCCCTGCCCCGAGGCGGCCGATACCCAGGCGCGGTACCCGTTCAAGGGCAATCTGGACGTGGCCGCGCTCGAACGGCTGATCGAGGCCGAGGGCGCCGCGCGGATCCCGCTCGTGATGATCACGGTCACCAACAACTCCGGCGGCGGTCAGCCCGTCTCGCTCGCCAATATCGAAGCCGTGAAGGCGGTCGCGTCCAGGCACGGCATCCCGCTTTATCTCGACGCCTGCCGCTTCGCCGAGAACGTATGGTTCATCGGGCAGAGGGAAGCCCCGTACGCCGATTGGACGCCGAAGCAAATCGCACAGAAGATGTTCCGGCTGGCGGATGGCTGCACCTTTTCGGCCAAGAAGGACGCCTTCGCCAACATCGGCGGCTTCCTGTGCACCAACGACGACCGCCTGGCGGAGCTGGAGAAGGACCTGCTGATCCTGACCGAAGGTTTCCCGACCTACGGCGGCCTGGCCGGGCGCGACCTGGAAGCGATCGCCGTGGGCCTCGAGGAAGTGCTCGATCCCGACTACCTGCGCTACCGGATCGTCTCGACCGAGTACCTGGGCCGCCACATCGCCGCGGCGGGCGTTCCCATCGTCGAGCCGCCGGGCGGACACGCCATCTACATCGACGCCGGCCGCATGCTTTCGCACATTCCGGGTAACAGGTTTCCCGGGCAGGCGCTGGCCGTCGAGCTGTACCGGCACGCGGGAATCCGCTCGGTCGAAATCGGCTCGGTGATGTTCGGCGAAAAGGCGCAGCACGAGCTGCTGCGGCTGGCGATTCCGCGGCGGGTCTACACGCAGAGCCACATCGACTACGTGGTGGAGGCGATTCTGGAGGTCAACGCGCGCAAAGAGGAAATACGGGGGCTGGAGATCGCCTCCGAGCCGCCGTTCCTGCGGCACTTCAGCGCGCGCTTCCGGCCCTGCTGATGGAAGGTCGGGTCATTTCGACCTCTTCGCTTCGATGCCTGCGACCTTCTCCGCGAGACGCCCTATCTGTTCCCGGAAGTTGCTCTTCGCGTTCAGCAGTTTCCCGCTCGCGTAAGCCTCCGACAGCTCGGAGCCGCACTCCGGCAGGACCGCGTCGACGGGGAGACCCACCATCTTGCCGAGTTCCATCGGTGAAATGTCGGGGTTCTTGGGAGTTTGATTGACGATCAAGTGCATTCGGCTGCGGTTCAGGCCGGCTTCCGTTAGTCGCGACACCAGCCGCTTGACCTCGTACAGGTTCGCCACCTCCAGCGTCGCCGTCAGGAATAGATCGCTCAGAACCGGAGCCAGGCT
The DNA here is from genome assembly GCA_036404435.1 of Bryobacteraceae bacterium. GTDB lineage: Bacteria > Acidobacteriota > Terriglobia > Bryobacterales > Bryobacteraceae > DASWZN01. Next base: position 13,095 of record DASWZN010000063.1, on the reverse strand, counting down.
CGCGGCAAAGGGATTTAAGCGGCCAAAATCCATGACGACCCACTGGTAGATGGACCGTGTGAATTCGAACACGTTCCGGACTCTCTCGGTATTCGCCTGCTCCGCCAAAGGCAACGACTCCTGCGACAAGAGGACATCCGGACCATCGGTGCCGGGAACGACAATCCTGTTCCAGTAGTTCTCGTCAAGCCGGTCGAGGTTCTTGGCGACCTCTTGGAGGGTGTGTTCGGAGACCGCTTTCATGAGGAAGCCGACGGAGCCTCCGGCGACGTCCAGGTCCGCCAGCAGGACGCGGCTGCCGGTTCGCTGCTTCAACTCGAGGCTGAAGTGGCAGGCGATCGTGGTCGTCCCCACTCCTCCTTTGGCCCCCAGAAACCCGACTACTTTACCCAATGCGGCCTGCACCCCTGCCCGAAGAGCAGCCGCTTGACTCCGGTGCCTCTGCATGGCGTAGCTCAAGGTTCGCGCCAACGCGCCGCCGCTTAGCTCGCCTTTGATCAGGTAATCCAGCGCTCCGCACCGCACGGCCTCGTGGGCGAAGAACGCTTCGTCGAGAGCGGTCAGTATGACCACCGGGAGCTCTGGTGCGCAAGAACGGATGGCAGTCAGGGTGTCAAGCCCTCGACTGTCGGGAAGCGTGAGGTCCAGGAGAACTAGGTCTATGTCGCCGCGCCCCAGCCGGACCATGCCTGGCAGCAAGGCCTGCTCCCATTCCACGCTGAAGAGGGTACCCTGACTTCCGGAGAGCGCCTCCCGGACCAATCTGGCATCTCCCGGATTGTCCTCAATGAGAAGTACCCGCACCGCGCCTTTGAGCGAATCCGTGCCGCTTGTCATGCTTTGTCCTCCGCTCCGAGTCTTCAACCGGCCGACCGCGAAGCCGCCATCCCTTTACCGTCCAGCTTCCTGGGGAGCCTCATTCAGCAGCAGCCAGTACAGGCCCAAGGTCCGGACAGCCTCGGCGAATTGAGTGAAATCGACCGGTTTCCTTACGTAGCTGTTGGCCCCGAGATCGTAGCCGGCCATGATGTCCTGTTGCTCCTGGGAAGAGGTGAGGATCACCACGGGCAGCCGCCGGGTGCGCTCGTCGGCGCGAAGCTGCCGCAAAACCTCCAGTCCATTCAGTCTGGGAAGGTTCAGATCCAGCAGGACCAACCGGGGAAGGTCGGTGACATCCCTGCCCTCGTGCGCTCCCAGCGCGAACAGGTAGTCCAGCGCCTCCCTGCCGTCCTCCGCGACGACCAATGGGTTGGGGATGTGACTCTGGTCCAGGGCCCGCCGGGTCAGCCTGACATCGCTGGGGTTGTCTTCCACCAATAGAATGTAATTGGTACTCATGCTGCCTCCTCAAGGGTAAAGTAAAATGTCGCGCCCTGGCCGGGCGTGGATGTCGCCCAAACACGGCCGCCGTGACGACGCATCGCGCGGTGCACGATGGCCAGACCGATGCCGGTTCCGGGGAACTCGGTGGCCTTGTGCAGCCGCTGGAAAACTCCGAACAGCTTGTCCACGTAAGTCATGTCAAATCCCACACCTTTGTCCTCCGCTCCGAGCCTTCAGCCGGCAGCCAGCGAAGCGTTGAGCGCATTACGATCCAGCTTCTTCGGGAACCTCATTCAGCACCAGCCAGTATAGGCCCAAGGTCCGGACAGCCTCGGCGAATTGATCGAAATCAATCGGTTTTACTATGTAGCTGTTGGCCCCGAGATCGTAGCCGGCGATAACGTCCCGTTGTTCCTGGGAAGAAGTGAGGATCACCACAGGCAACCGCCGGGTATGTTCGTTGCCGCGAATCTGCCGCAAGACCTCCAGTCCGTCCACTTTGGGAAGCTTCAGATCCAGCAGGACCATCCTGGGAAGCTTGGCGGCATCCCGGCCGGCGTGCGCTCCCTGAGCGAACAGGTAGTCAAGCGCCTCCCTGCCATCCTCCACCACGACCAATGGGTTGGTGATGTGGCTATGTTCCAGCGCCCGCCGGGTGAGGCTGATATCGCTGGGATCGTCTTCCACCAACAGAATGCACCTGAACACGCCTTGGGAACTCATACTGCCTCCTCGAGCGTAAAGTAAAATGTCGAGCCCTGGCCAGGCGTGGATTTCGCCCAAACACGGCCGCCGTGCCGGCGCATCACGCGCTGCACGATGGCCAGACCGATGCCGGTTCCGGGGAACTCCGTGGCCTTGTGCAGCCGCTGGAACACTCCGAACAGCTTGTCCACGTAGTCATGTCAAATCCCACGCCATTGTCCCGGACGAAAAAGGCGGAGCAACCGTCAATCTCGGTCCGGCCCAGCTCGATGTGGGCCACCGGGCGCGTGCTTGAGAACTTCCATGCGTTGCCGATGAGGTTCGTCAGAGCGATCTCGATCAGTCCCGCATCGCACCAGGCGGTGAGCCCTGGATGCGCCTCAAATTCCACCTCCGCGTTCGGCTGGCTCTCCCGAAGCCGGGCCACGACGGTTTGCGAGATGGCCCCCAGATCCACAAGCGTTCGTTCCATGCGGTTGCGGGTCACACGGGAAAGCTTGAGCAGGTCGTCAATCAACTGGCCCATGCGCTGGGTATCGGAGCGGATGTAGCCGAGGTACTCGCGGCCCTGGTCGTCGAGTTTGGCGCTGTAGTCCTCCAGCAACGCCAGGCTCCATCCGTCGATGCCGCGTAGCGGCGCGCGCAGGTCGTGTGAGACGGAATATGAGAAGGCCTCCAGCTCGGCATTGGCCGCTTCCAGTTGGACCGTGCGGTCGCGCACGTGCTGCTCGAGATCGGCGTTGAGCTGCCGGATTGCCTCCTCCGCCTCCTTACGCTCGGTGATGTCAAGCCCTTGCGCGATAGCCGCCACCGGAGGCTGGCCGTCCGCGGCGAGAATCGCGGCGGAGTTCCAGAGAACGGTGCGGACCGAGCCGTCGGCGCGGGCGATGGCAATCTCGACCGCCTCCAGGCGTTCGCCGCCCAATGGCTTGCGGATCAACTCCATCGAACTCTCCCGCTCGCCGGGCGGGAAGAGAATCCCGACGTCTTCGCCCAATACCGAGGCGGCGCTCTTGCCGGTCAGGTCCTCGAAAGCATGATTGAACCGCTTGATGCGGAGTTGCGGGTCCCAGACGATGATCGGAGCGCTGGCATCGTTAAACAGGCTCTCCAGGTACTCGTTGGATTCGCGCAGTGCCTCCACCGCCCGATTGCGCTCGGTGATGTCGAGCCCCTGCGCGATAGCGGCCACCGGAGTCTGGCCGTCGGAGGCGAAAATCGCGGCGGAGTTCCACAGGACCGTGCGGACGGTGAAGTCCGCGCGAGCGATGGGAATCTCGACCACCTCCAGGCTTTCTCCCCGCAGTGTCCTGCGGATCAACTCCATCGAACTTTCCCGCTCGCTTGGCGGGAATAGAATCCCGACGTCTTCTCCCAGAACGGAGGCGGCGCTCTTGCCGGTCAGGTCTTCGAAAGCCCGATTGAACCGCTTGATGCGGAATTGGGAGTCCCAGACGATGATCGGAGCGTTGGCATGGTTGAACAGGTTCTCCAGGTACTCGTTGGCTTCGCGCAGCGCCTCCACCGCCCGTTTACGCTCGGTGATGTCAAGCCCTTGCGCGATAGCGGCCACGGCAGTCTGGCCGTCCGCGGCGAGCATGGCGGCGGAGTTCCAGAGAACGGTGCGGACCGAGCCGTCGGCGCGGGCGATGGGAATCTCGACTGCATCCAGGCGTTCGCCCCCCAGTGTCCTGCGGATCAACTCCATCGAGCTCTCCCGCTCGCCGGGTGGGAAGAGAATCCCGATATCTTCGCCCAGGACGGAGGCGGCGCGCTTGCCGGTCAGGTCCTCGAAAGCCTGATTGAACCGCTTGATGCGGAATTCGGGGTCCCAAACGACGATCGGAGCGTTGGCGGAGTTGAACAGGCTCTCCAGGTACTCGTTGGATTCGCGCAGCGCCTCCACCGCCCGTTTGCGCTCGGTGATGTCCCGGACGATCGACTGCCGCAATTCCCGCCCGTCCACTACAAAGCTACGGGCGCTGATTTCCACCGCGAACCGGCTGCCATCCTTGCGCACTTGCTCGGCCTCGAACACCAACCCCTCAGCCCCCTTCTCCTTCACTTTGAGCCACGTCTGGGCGAGCGCGGCGGCCTCCTCGGGAACGTTAAGGTCGGCAACGTTCATCTGCCGCAGCTCGTCCGCGCTATACCCGTAACTTTCGACCGCTCTGTCGTTGGCCTCCATGATCCTGCCCGTCGCGTCAGGCAGCAGGATGATGTCGTTGGCATAGCGGCTCAGGTAGTCGAAGTGGCCGAGCATCGCCCGGCGCTCCATTTCGGCCTCCAGCCTCTGCCGGGTAGACAGCGCCTCCTGCCGCGACCATACGAACATGATCCCCACTACCAGGGCCGCCGCAAGCAGCGCGAATGAAGTCACGATGAGGACCACCTCCTGGCGCAGAGGGGCGAAAATCTCCCGGGTATCGACCTTTGCGACAAGAAACCAGGGGCTGTCGGGAACGTGCTTCATCGCCGCCAGCACCGGGACTCCGCGATAGTCGACGCCGTCCACCACTCCTTCGAATCCGCGTATGGCCATCGCCGCGGCAAGTCCGGCTCGCGAGAGGGGGAATCGGAGGCTCAGAGCCGTCTGCTTCCGATGCCTTAGTTCATTCAGATAGACGCCTTCGTTCCCTTCGCGGCGGACGAGCACCGTCTCCGCCGAACCGCTGGGCGTCGGCCAGACTCGGATGACGGGGTAGAGAAATCGGTCCGGATCGATCTTCAGCAGGAGCGTAGCGACGGGGTCAAAGGAGGACGAACTCTGGAGCGGCACCACCAGAGTCATGTAAGGCGCGCCGCTGGGGTCGTCCCGGTGTAGGTCCGCCAGGAAAGGAGTTCTGGTGCGCATTGCCTGCGCGATCAACTCGCCTTCCCATTCATGGCCCGGATCGCCCGCCGGCAACCACGCCCGCCGATGGTAATCCTTGTCCCACAGGCTCGCTGCCGTGAAGTGATACGCCTCGAGCAACTGTTCCAGCCAGGTCTTGATCGCGCCTCTGTCCGACCCGCTGTTCAGGCTCTTCAGTAGCGCCGGAACAACGAGTGGGTTGAATTGGAGAGACCTGGAAACGGCGAGTCGTTCCGCGCGCCACACGACTAACTGCTGGACTTTCATGTCCGCTATAGCAGCCAGGCGGGCCCGCGCTTCGGTGTCGAACGACCGTCTCTCTGACGCGTAGTACAGGTAGCCGCCTACGCCGCTTCCGGCGACCACCACGAGACAGAGCACCAAGGCCGCGAGACCGCGAAACGGTTTCTTCGCCCCGCTTTTCATGCTGGACACCTTTCGGTCGGGCAGGCGCTACGGGCGCCGAGTGAACAAGGGACGACTGCGCCTGCGCCCGCCCGTGGCAGCGCTAGGCGATCCTCCAATCCATGGAGCATGCTTCTATTAATCATGTTAATCATAACCCCTACAGCGCCCATGATGGCCTCCCGGTTTTGCGGAAGTTTGTCCTCAAAAGAGTGAATCGATGGGAAGGATTATGCCCCTATTCTCAGGCTTCCTGCTTTCGCCACCGCGCTTTCGCCGCGATCTGATGGAAGGTCAGATCATTTCGACTTCTTCGCTTCGAGGCCTGCGACCTTCTCCGCGAGACGCCCTATATGTTCTCGGAAGTTGCTCTTCGCGTTCAACAGTTTCCCGCTCGTGTAAGCCTCCGACAGCTCGGAGCCGCATTCCGGCAGGACCGCGTCGACGGGAAGATCGACCATCTTGCCGGCTTCCATGGGGGAAACGTCAGGGTGTTTGGGAGTTTGATTGACGATCAGGTGCATTCGGCCGCGGATCACCCCGACGTCCGTTAGTCGCGACACCACTCGCTTGACCTCGTATAGGGCCGCTACCTCAAGGGTCGCCGCGAGGAATAAATCGCTCAGACCCGGCACCAGGCTCAAGGCGAGGGGATTCAGGCGGCCGAGATCCATGACGGTCCATGGGTAGATGGACCGCGCGAACTCAAAGACCTTCCGGACTCTCTCGCCATTCGCCTGTTCCTCCAAAGTCAACGCTCCCTGCGACAGGAGGACATCCGGACCATCGGCGCCGGAAACGACAATCTTGTTCCAGTAGTTCTCGTCGAGCCGGAGGAGGTTGTTGGCGACCTCCTGGAGAGTATGTTCCGAAACCGCCTTCATGAGGAATCCGGCGGAGCCTCCGGCGACGTCGAGGTCCGCCAGCAGGACGCGGCTGCCAGTCCGCTGTTTCAGTTCGAGGCTGAAGTGGCACGCTATCGAGGTCGTCCCCACCCCTCCTCTGGCCCCCAGAAACCCGACTGTTTTGCCATGTTCGCCTTGCGACCCCAGCCGGAGGGCATCCGTTTGACTCCGGTACCTCAGCATGGCGTAGCTCAAGGTGCGCGCCAACGCGCTGCCGCTTAGCTCTCCTTTGATCAGGTAATCCTGCGCTCCACACCGTACCGCCTCGTGGGCGAAATCCTCGTCCGCGAGACCGGTCAGTACGACCACCGGGAGGCTTGGCGCGGCATTACGGACGGCCGTCAGGCTCGCAAGCCCCTGACTGTCGGGAAGCGAGAGGTCCAGGAGAACCATGTCTATATCGCCCCGCCCGAGCCGAACCATGCCTGGCAGCAAGGCCTGCACCCACTCAACGCGGAACTGGTCGGCGGCCTGACCTTCGGACAACATCTGCCGTACCAATCCTGCATCTCCCGGGTTGTCCTCGATGAGAAGTACCCGCACCGGTCCTGCCGGCGAATTCGTGCCGCTTGTCATACGTTCTCCTCCGCTCGTTCCGGGGCCGACTCTCCACGCCTTTCCCTCAGTCGCCCAGTGCGACCACAGGATTCTCCCTGAGCCTGCTGGCCCTGCTCAAGATTGCCGATCCGACGCTGGGGCGGGCTCTTCATGGTCACTCGCGCGGCGGGAGCATGACCAAAGCCAGCCAGAAGCTTTTGATCGCCTGCACGACGGCCATAAACTGGTTCAGATCCACCGGCTTCACGATATAGCAGTTGGCGTGCAGTTGATAAGTGCGAAGAATATCTTGTTCCGCTTGTGATGTAGTCAGCACCACTACGGGAATCTGCTTCAGGTCGGGATCCTCCTTGATCTCCGCCAGGACCTCCAGACCGCTTTTCCGGGGAAGATTCAGATCGAGAAGAATCAGGTCGGGACGTGTGGCGTCGGCGTACTGACCCTGCCGGCGCAAGACCGCAATGGCTTCTTCGCCGTCCTTGACCACAGTCAAATTGTTGATCACTCGCCCTTCTTTTAAAGCCTCGATGGTCAGGCGTACATCGCCGGGGTTGTCCTCCACCAACAAAAGCTCGACGGGTCTAGTCCGCATTTCAGTTGTCATAAGCCCTCAACCGGAATCGTGAAATGAAAAGTCGATCCTGCGCCTGGCTCCGAAGTCACCCACAGGCGGCCGCCGTGACGCTCCGCGATCTTCTTGCAGATCGCCAGACCGATCCCCGTGCCCGGGTATTGCGCTGCCGAGTGGAGGCGTTGGAAAATCACGAAGATTCGCTCCAGGTGTTGCGGCTCGATTCCGATGCCGTTGTCCCGGACGGAGAACACCCATTCCTTCGCGCGCTGTTCCACCGACACATGCACCCGCGGCGGTTCCTTGCCCCGGAACTTGATGGCATTTCCAACCAGGTTCTGAAATAACTGCGTCAGTTGTCCCGAGTCCGCCTTCACCACCGGTAGAGGATCGAACGTCACGTTCGCCTGGCTCTCTTCGATAGCAACCTTCAGGTTCGAGAGCGCCAGCTTCAAAGCGGCGTCCGCTTCGACCGGTTTGAACTCGTGGCCCTTCGTAGTGACCCTCGAGAACGCCAGCAGGTCGTTGATCAGATGCTGCATTCTCTTTGCCCCGTCCACCGCAAAAGCGATGAACTCGTCGGCATCCGCATCCAGCTTCCCCTGGTACCGGCGCGCCAGAAGCTGCATGTAGCTGGAGACCATCCGCAATGGCTCCTGGAGATCGTGCGAGGCCACGTAGGCGAACTGCTCCAACTCGGTGTTCGAACGCGCGAGTTCGTCGGTCCGCTGGAGCAGCGCCTGCTCCGCCCGCTTGCGCTCGGTGATGTCCTGAGCGACGCCAACCATGCGGATCGGTTTGTTCTCCGCGTCCCGCTGCACTAAGTGCCCGCGGCCGTTGATATACCGGACGCTTCCGTCCGACAAGCAGACGCGAAACTCCAGGTCGGGCGGTTCCAGCCCTCCCAGACAGGTGCTCATCCATGCTTGCATGGCAGCCCGATCGTCCGGGTGAATCAAACTTACGAACGTCTCGGGGGACAGAACGAAGGTATCCGGCGAGACGCCAAAAAGACGATACGTTTCGGGCGTCCACGCCATCGCGCTCGTGCCCCCTTGCACGAGCCACTCCCAACTGCCGACATGGGCAATGCCCTGCGACTCGGACAGAAGATATTCTTTCGCGCGCAGCTCCTCCTCCGCCCGTTTCCGTTCGGTGATGTCACGGACGAGAACAAGACCACCTTTCTCGCCCTCGTACGTGAAGGGTACAATGGACCCCTCGATGTCGAGGACCGTCCCGTCGAGCCTGAGGTATTTCTGCGCCACCGGGGATATGGACGCCCTCCCTTTCTGGACCTGCAGGATCTTTTCGGCCACGGCGGCGCGAGAATCCGGGTGGACGCTCCACATGACCGGCTGGTGGAGGAGTTCGGAATCCGACGCGGCCCCAAACAACTTGATGGCCGCCGGATTCACGTACCGGAAGCGGCCGTCCACCACCACGAAGATGGCGTCCGGAGCGTTTTCCACGACGCTCCGAAAACCTTCCTCGCTCTCCCGCAACGCCTTCTCCGCCCGCTTGCGGTCGGTTATGTCGTGGACGAGCGCGACCGCATGCCATTCCTCTCCCTTTTGGACGGCAGCCAGCGAGAGGTCGATCGGGAACTCGCTTCCGTCCCTTCGCCGTGCGGTCAGCTCCGTGAGCTTGCCGATGGCCGCCCCTTGCCCGGTCTTCTGAAAGGCGGGAAAGGCCGCCTCAAAGCGCTGCCGGAGGTCGGCGGGGGCCACCAGATCGTGAACCCGTTGACCGAGCATCTCGGCGGCCGTGTAACCGAACATCCGTTCGGCGGACGGGTTCCAGAGGATCGCCCGGCCTTCGCCGTCGATCATGACGATGGCGGCAAGTGCACTGACGCACACCGCTTGGAGGGTTGCCTCCCTCTCGCGCAACGCCTCCTCCATCTCCTTGCGCTGAGTGACGTCGAGCATGACGGACCGCATACCAGTCACCGCGCCCCTGTCGTCCCGGATCAGCGCCTCGTGAATCTCAAGAGTCAGGTGGCGGCCGTCACTGCGAATGTGGTCGCGCGCAAAGGGAGCCAGGGCCTGCTGCCCCGACAACTTGCGCTTGAACGCTTCCCGGCTCTCGGATGGTGTGCCTCGTGAAACGAATTCAAAGATGGGTCTGCCGAGCATCGCGCCGGCCTCAGTTCCCAGAAGGTCGCACGCAGCCTGGTTGACCCAATGCACAACCCCCTCCTGGTCCAGCTCGTGGTAGGCTACCGGCCCTTGCTCGAAAAGGTCCCGGAATCGCTGCTCACTCTCGATCAACTGGGACAGAGTTCGATTTAACCCGAGCGCCTCGAGCTGCTCTCTCAACGGAAGGGGCAGGTTGCGCAAACGCGAAAAGTCGCTGTCCCTCTGTGCCGCCGAAGGCTGAGCCGGTTCTTCAGCAGGGCTTTGAGGGCCATCTTGCGCCATTGGTATTCCTTTCCAAACCCGAGGGTACGGGGCTGTCTGGAATCGATAAGGGCGCAGGGGGCGGCCCTACTTCAGGCAGGCCAGAAGGTCTTTGCAGCGAGGGTGCAGGACGGCACGCTGGCGGATCTAGTCGCGCTCGCCGAGGTTCTCCACCAAACGGACGTATTCGTGGGCGGGGGAACAACACCCTCTCCTATTAACACTACGAATATTCCACAGGAGAGGCCAGGATACAAGAGAAAGATGCGAGGATCTTCGAAACACTGCGTCCCTGAGCGCAGAGCCGACCTCGTGTTTTCAGGGAGTTGCGAGCGGAAAGCCTCAGAAAAGGCGCGAATATGCGTTAGCCGCTTCTGCGGCCGTGGAGCCGGACGGCGGCGGCGGTATTTTCGGCGGGATCCAGCGATCAAGGACGGCGACCAGGTCTTCGTGGCGGACGGGCTTGCTGAGGTAGTCGTCCATCCCGGCCTGGAGGCACTTCTCGCGATCGCCGGCCATGGCGCGCGCGGTCAAGGCGATCACCGGGGTGCGGCGGCAGCCGTTTTCCGCGCGGCGGATCTCGGCGGTGGCCTCGAAGCCATCCATCTCCGGCATGTGAACGTCCATGAGAACCGCATCGTAGGCGCCGTTCAGGACCTCGGCGACCGCGAGCCTGCCGTTGGCGACGGCGTGGGCGCGATATCCGGCGCGCGCGAGGAGGCGCAGGGCGATGAGACGGTTGATCTCGTTGTCTTCGGCCAGAAGAACGTGCCCGCCCGCGCAGCGTTCGCGGGGCCCTTGCGGAGCGGGTTCGGCGGGCGGGTGCGCATCGAGCACTTTTCCCAGCGTGGCCGTGAACCAGAACCGGGAGCCGCGTCCGGGCTCGCTTTCGCAACCGATCGTGCCGCCCATCATCTCGGCCAGTTATTTGGAAATGGCGAGCCCCAACCCGGCGCCGCCGTAGCGCTTCGTGGTCGAACTGTCCGCCTGGCTGAAGCTCTGGAACAGGCGCGGCATCTGATCCGGCGAGATGCCGATGCCGGTATCCTCGACGGTGCAGCGGACCGTGATCGACTCTGCGGTCTCGGCCTCGACGCCGATGCCGACGGCGACGTGGCCGCGCTCGGTGAACTTGACCGCATTGGCCGCGAGGTTATCGAGGACCTGGCGAAAGCGCACCTGGTCGCCGCAGAGCATGCGCGGAAGGGCGTCGTCGATGGTGCAACGGAAAGCGACTCCTTTGGGCCGCGCCTGCGCCTCGATCATAGCCGCGATCCAGGCCACCAGGTTCCCCAGATCGAACGGCTCGGGGCGTAGTTCCAACTTGCCCGCCTCGATCCTCGACAGGTCGAGGATCTCGTTGATCAGGACCAGCAGCGCCTCGGCCGACCTTTTGACCGCGGCGGCACAGGCGCGCTGATCGAGGTCGAGGTCGGTCTCGAGCAGAAGATCGGTCATGCCGAGAACGCCGTTCATGGGCGTGCGGATTTCGTGACTCATATTCGCCAGGAAGCGGCTCTTGGCCTCCTTGGCCTGGCGGGCGGTCTCGAGGGCCTCGGAAAGCTCGTCATTCTTCCAGCTCAGCTCCTGGGCGTACCGCTCCAGCCTCCGCTCCGATTCATTGCGTTCGGTCACATCCCGGGCGATGCTCTGGGTGCCGACAGGAAGACCGTTTTCAAAAATGAGCCGGCTTGCAATCTCGAGCTCGACCCGGCGGCCGTCCTTGGCAACCGCCGTCAGGGTGTGCCGCCCGATGGAAACGCCGGCGAGCATTCCGGACACGATTTCGCTGGCGCGCCCGGCGTCCTCCGGCGCGAGCAGTGCGGCCATATTCATGGCCAGAAGTTCTTCGCGGGTGTAGCCGCTCGTGCGCTCAACCGCCTTGTTGACCGAGGTCAGGTTCCCTTCCAGATCGACAGAGAAGACGATGTCGTTGGCGTTCTCGAAAAGATCGCTGTACCGCCGCTCGCTCTCGCTCAACCTGGCCTGGGCGCGGTTGCGCTCCGTGTTGTCGGCGACCAGGCACACGGCTCCGCCGATTTGGCCAGCGGCGTCGCGGAGGGACGCGTGCCAGACGCTGACGTCCACGATCGAGCCGTCCTTCCGGAGCACGTGCCGCTCGTGGCCGGGGGGTATTTCGTCGAGGATCACAGGCGGCGTGGCTCCGAGCACCTCGACCTCCGCCCAGCCGAAGAGTCGTTCCGCGCCCGGATTCCAGGATCGGACTTGGCCCTGGGGGTCCAGCGTGACGACCGCCAGCGGCGACTGCCGGATCACGGCCTCGAGTTTGGAACTGGCCTCGGCCAGAGCGGCCTCGGCGCGGCTCCGCTCGGTCACGTTTTCGACCGTGCCCTCGTAATAGAGGATGTTGCCGGCGGAGTCGCGGACCGCCCGGGCATTCTCGCGGATGGCGACGGTGCGCCCGTCGCGTGTGGTCCAGGTGGCCTCGTGGCCGAGGATCTCGCCGTCCCGTTCCAGTTGCGCTTTGAAGTCGTCGCGGCGGTAATGGGGCTCGAACCCCTCGCGCTCCAGGTTGAGCGCGGCGAGTTCTTCGAAGGAGCCGTACCCCAGCAGGCGAACCAGGGCCGGATTGGCGATGAGAATCCGGCCATCGGGCGCGGTGCGGTAGATGCCGATGGGCGCGTTCTCAAAGAGGTTCCGGTAGCGCTCTTCGCTCTCGTCGAGCGCGCGCTCGGCCTTCCGCCATTCGGTGGCATCGAGCAGCGCGGCGCGAAGGCCGACGATGTCGCGGCTTTTCTCATCCCGGATCACCTTGACGTAGACGCGGAGGATGCGACGGGAGCCGTCGGCGGCGACCACCTCGTGCTCGACGGGCGACGGGACCTCTGTGCGTCCTCCGAGCACTCCCAGCACCTCCGCGCGAACGCCCTCTTGCCGCCCGGGTGGCGCGAGATCCCAGGCCCCCTTGCCGATCAGTTCCGAAGGGGGGTAGCCCAGCAGTTCGCACGCGGCGCGGTTGACCCGCCGCACGATGCCATAGCGGTCGATTTCCTGATAGGCGACGGGGGCTTCCTCGAACAGGGCGCGGAACTGTGTTGCGCTCTCCGGCCAGCGCCTGCGCCGGCGGGCAGTTCGCCACAGCGCCCCGGCCAGGATGCAGACGAGGACTGACAACAGGAGACACATCGCCTTCGCTCTTTCTCATCGGCCGGAGAGCGGGGAGTATGTCGAAAGTGATGAGAAGCGATGGAAAAGTGTCCGTTTTTGGGATTGGGGTGAGCCCTTTTTTGAGACACGCGGGATTTCAACAGTTGCCGTTCGCTGGAATTTCCTGGGCGAACGAGGGCCTCTGTGGCAGAGTGAACCTGGCAGGGGAAGCGCAAGCGGGCTCTGCTGGAGAGCAACCCGCCC
>DASWZN010000062.1:0-105666 GCA_036404435.1 Bryobacteraceae bacterium | reverse complement strand
GCCCGAAATCCAGGACTTTGACGTGCCCGGCGTGTCCTGCCCCCGCGGGCCCGATAAAGATGTTGCCAGGCTTGATGTCGCGATGCACGATGCCTTTGGCGTGAGCCGCTGCCAGCGCGTCGGCGATCTGCATTGCCACCTCGAGTAACTCTTTCGAGGCGACAGGTCTGCCGGCGAGACGTTGTTGGAGTGGCTGGCCTTCCAGCAGTTCCATCACCAGGAAGGGCCGGCCCTCAGATTCGCCGATGTCGTAAATTGCGCAGATATGAGGATGATTAAGCGCCGAGGCAGCACGGGCCTCTCGTTGAAACCGCTCCAGCGCGGCAGGGTCCGTGGCGAATTCATCGGGGAGGATTTTCAGCGCCACATGGCGCCCCAGCCGGATGTCTTCGGCGCGGTACACCACACCCATGCCGCCACCGCCCAGTTTCTCGAGGATGCGGTAATGAATGAAGGTCTTGCCGAGCATCCGTGCGATGAGCATAGCACTTTCGGGAGGGTTGGGTTTTCGAAAGCCCCGGGGGCAAAGATCCGCTGCTACCAGAGCACGGTTCTACATGGGATTGATCACGGCGGCGCGGTCGGAACGTTCAATCGAGCTGGAAACGCGCACTCATTTGGACGTATCACGTCCAAGCCGCTGATCTGCCAGGACCTGCATTGGTACCGGCGGATTAGGAACGAGAAACGCGCTAGCTTTCGGAAAACGAAACAGTTCCTCGGCCCGGCACAACATTCCTCCCGTCCCGTCCACGTCAACTGGATGGATAACGCCCATTGCTGACACGTGGCACGCCGACGCGGCAACGGATAGCTCTCCCGTGGCGCCGTAGTGGACTGCCTTCCAGCCCCCGCGATGTAGCCCAGCAGGACGAACGGGGACTCTGCCGCTCGAACGTCACACCACACAAGCCATGCCCGTGCGCTTTACAATGGCTACATACATGTCACTCGCGCCTGGCGCTGCCCTGGGACCCTATGAGATCGTGTCGCTGATCGGCGAGGGCGGGATGGGCGAGGTCTATCGGGCCCGCGACACCCGCCTCGGCCGCACGGTCGCTGTGAAGATCTCCAAGGAGAAGTTCACCGAACGTTTCGCGCGCGAGGCCCGCGCCATCGCCGCCCTGAACCATCCGCACATCTGCACCCTCTACGACGTCGGACCGAGCTACCTGGTGATCGAATACCTCGAAGGCGAAACGCTGGACGCGCGCCTGAAGAAGGGTCCGTTGCCGCTCGACAAGGCGCTCCCCATCGCAATACAGATCGCCGAGGCGCTCGCCGCCGCGCACCGCAAGAGCATCGTTCACCGCGACCTCAAGCCTGCGAACATCATGCTGACCAAGTCGGGCCCGAAGCTCCTCGATTTCGGGCTGGCGAAGAATTCGGCGGCGCTCGATTCGGGCCTGACGGCCGCAGCCACGCAGGAAGGCTTGATCGCGGGAACGATCCAGTACATGGCGCCGGAGCAGCTCGAGGCGAAGGAGGTTGACGGCCGCACGGACATCTTCGCATTTGGCTGCGTCCTCTACGAAATGGTCGCAGGGAAACCGGCGTTCACGGGCGAGAGCGCGGCCAGCCTGATCGGCGCGATCATGACCGGCGAGCCGGCGCCGCTCGCGGCGGTCTCACCGGCGACACCGGCCGTGATCGACCGCGTCATCCGCCGCTGCCTGGCGAAGGACCCGGACGCCCGCTGGCAATGCGCGGGCGACCTGGCGGCGGAACTCCAAGCCATCGCCGCGGCCCCGGTCGAACACGCAACGGCGCGACCGGGCCGCCCGACCCGCGTCAGTCCGCTGGTTGCCGGTCTGCTGTTGGCCGGCGTACTGTTGGCGTTCCTGGCAGGTTGGTGGTGGCCACGGAAGCAGGCGGCCGAGCGCTGGTCCGGGGTGCTCCTCGGTGGCCCCAGCATGGCCATCGCGCCGCGGGTATCGCCGGATGGGCGCCTGGTTGCCTTCGCCGCGCTGGTCGACGGCATCACCCAGGTGGCCGTTATGAAGCCCGAAACCGGCAACTGGACGGTGCTGACGCACGCGCGGGATGCCGGCCTGGTGGACACGGTTTCCTGGTCTCCCGACGGCAGCCGCATCTATTTCGATCGTGTCTGGGACTCCCCGCACGGCGTCTTCAGCGTGCCGCTGTTCGGCGGCGAGCCACGGCAGGTTCTCGAAGCCGCGGCGGATCCCGAGCCTCTGCCCGACGGCAGCATGATCGTCCTCCGCATCAATCCCGACCACCAGGTCCAGCTCCACCGTTTCTGGCCCGACTCCGGCCGGTTGCAGCCGCTTGCGGCCGCGCTGATGCAGTACGAAGTGGGCGGCTCGGTGCGCGCCTTCCCGGACGGCAAGGAGGTCGCCTTCTACGGCCGGCCTCTGGCGGGCGGCGATCCACACCTGTATGCGCTCGACCTGGCCACGAACAAAACCCGCAAACTCGCGCCCGGCGTCGAGTTGCGCCGGGTGATGGGGCCGCGCTTCCCGGTGGCGGTCACGCGGGACGGCCGTTCCGTGATCGTCGACGTCATGTCCGGAAGTCTGCACCGGATCACTGCCGTGCCCCGGGACGGCGGCGCCGGAGAGTCGCTTCTGCTTACCACCACCGCCACTCCGTGGGACATCGATGCCTCGGCGGACGGCAGCCTTTACATGGACCAGATGGACCGCCCCGTGGACATCCTCCGGTTCCCGGTCACGGGCGGAGTTCCGGAGCGGATCTCCGGCTCGTTTCATGAGGGCATGCGCGGCATCGTCCCTCTGCCGAACGGCGGCGTGGTGGCACCCGGACCGACCGGCGCCCGCGAGAGCCTGCTGCTGGTCGAGCCCGGTCAGGACTCGACTCCGCTCCTCGAGACGGCCGACCAGACCCAGCCGCCCGTTGCCCTCGCGGGCCCGGACCAGGTCGTCCTCACGCTGCGGAGCGCGGCGGGACTCGAGATCGGTGTGGCGTCCGTGAGCGCCCGCAGGCTCCTGAAAAGAGTCCGGATCCCGGAGGAGTCGATCCAGAGCGTGGCGCTCTCGCAGGACGGCAAAGAAGCGTACTACGCCGCCGCCGGCAATATCTGGGCGGTGCCCTTCGATGGAGGCAAGCCGCGCTCGGTGTGCCCGGGCGACTCGATGGCGATGTACCCGGGCGGCGCCGCGATCCTGGTGCAACTGGTCGACAAGGACGGGATCCGCCTCAAGCGCGTGCCTCTGAACGGCGGCCGGGCCGTGGATGTGCCAGCCCGCGTCGCCGTCAGCGGCGAGCCGCTGGCGCCGAACGCGGTCGGTCCCGACGGCCGCATCGCGCTTTCGCTGGCCGCTCCGGACTCGTGGTTCTACCCGCCGGGCGTGCTGGACCCCGCGACGGGCGTCGTGACGCGCATTCCCGTGCAACAGACGGCCGACTACTTCGTGGTTGGCTGGGGCGGGGACGGGCGGCTTGTCGCCATGGCCATGGAGGCCCGCTGCGCGATCTGGCGGTTCGTGCCCAAGTAGGGCATGCTTCAGAGGCTGATGAAAGATGCCAAGAGAGGTCAAGACATTGCTGGCCGCAGATGAACGCCGATAAACGCGGATTGAAAGCAAATGCCTTATCTGCCTTTATCGGCAGCCAGAACTGCTTTCGGGGGACAGGCTGAAGCTTGTCCTACGGCAGGCCGAGCCCGTGGGCGGCCAGGATCTTGCGGCCTTCGCCGCTCGCCAGGAGGTCCAGGAAGCGCTGTGCTGCCGCTTCGTTGGGCCTGCCCGCCACCACGCCTCCTGCCTGACGGATGGGTTTGTGTCCGCTGTCCGGCAGGAGGATCCCGCCGCGATCGAAGACCAGCGACCAGGCGGTGATCGCGGCGTCGGCGTTCCCGCTTTCGGCGAACTGGAGAGCCTGGCGCACGTTCTCCCCGTAAACCACCTTGGTCTCGATCGCGGGCCAGAGCCCCGCGCTCTCCAGCAGCTCCTTTGCGGCCGCACCATAGGGCGCGCTGGCCGGATTCGCCATGGCCAGGTGGACGATGCGGCGGTCGCGGAGCTGTTCCAGGCGGGTCAGGGACCCATCGCGCGACCACAGCCCCAGGCGGCCGTAGGCGTAGACGCGCACGGAGGCGGGAACGAGGCGTCCGCTCTTCGCCAGATCCGCCACAAACCGTTCATTCGCCGATAGAAAAACGTCATAAGGCGCGCCCTGCTCGATCTGCCGGGCGAGGAGCCCGCTGGCGCCCAGGACGAACTTGGCCTTGCGGCCGGTGATTGACCGAAACATCTCAGTCACAGGCTGCTCGATCCCGGTGAGATCGGCGGCAGCCGCTACTAGTAAGTCGCTGTTTCTCTGAGGGATTTGCGCGACGGCGCATGAGGTGGAAAGCAGCAAAAGAAGCGGAATGGAACTTGACAGTAGGGCACTCAAGTTGCATAATGGGACTGTGCTAAGGAGGGCGGCCGAGCCGCTCTTCGGGCCTGAAGTCATTTGTTCTTATTGTAGGAGGCTGGGAAGGAAATGAGCAAGATCATCGGAATCGACCTGGGGACGACGTTCTCGTGCGTGGCTGTGATGGAAGGTGGCCAGCCGGTCGTCATTCCTAACCAGGAGGGGACGCGGACGACCCCGTCCGTGGTTGCTTTCACCAAGAGCGGGGAGAGGTTCGTCGGCCAGATTGCCCGGCGGCAGGCGATCACCAACCCGGAGAACACCGTCTATTCCATCAAGCGGTTCATGGGGCGCCGCTTCGAGGAAGTCACGGACGAGATGAAACTGGTGCCCTACCACGTGGTGAGGGGCGATAACGGCGACGCCCGCGTGGATGCCATGGGCAAGAAGTACTCGCCGCCCGAAATCTCGGCCATGATCCTCACCAAGCTGAAGGAAGCGGCCGAAGCGTACCTGGGACAGAAGGTGACCGACGCGGTCATTACCGTTCCCGCGTACTTCAACGACGCCCAGCGGCAGGCCACCAAGGACGCCGGCAAGATCGCAGGTCTGGAGGTGAAGCGCATCATCAACGAGCCGACCGCGGCGGCGCTGGCCTACGGCCTGGACAAGAAGAAGAACGAAACCATCGCGGTCTACGACTTCGGCGGCGGGACGTTCGATATCTCGATCCTGGAAGTGGGCGAGGGCGTGGTGGAGGTGAAATCCACTAACGGCGACACCCACCTGGGCGGCGACAACATCGACCAGCGCATCATGGACTGGATCATCGAGGAGTTCAAAAAGGCGAACGGCATCGATCTTTCCAAGGACCAGACCGCGCTGCAGCGGCTGAAGGAAGCCTCCGAGAAGGCGAAGATCGAGCTCTCCAATGTGCTGGAGACCGAGATCAACCTGCCCTTCATCACGGCCGACGCGACCGGCCCCAAGCACCTGCTCGAGAAGCTGACCCGGGCGCGCTTCGTGCAGATGATGCAGGACATCCTGAACCGCACGCTGGAGCCCCTGAAGCGGGCGCTTTCGGACGCGGGCCTGAACCCGTCCCAAATCGACGAAGTGGTTCTGGTGGGCGGCTCGACCCGCATTCCGCGCGTTCAGGAGATGGTGCGCGAGTACTTCGGCAAGGAGCCGCACAAGGGCGTGAACCCGGACGAGGTCGTGGCGATCGGCGCGGCGGTCCAGGGCGGCGTGCTGGGCGGCGAAGTCAAGGACGTGCTGCTGCTCGACGTCACCCCGCTGTCGCTGGGCATCGAGACGCTGGGCGGCGTATTCACCAAGCTGATCGACCGCAACACGACCATTCCGACGCGCAAAAGCGAGGTCTTCTCGACCGCCTCGGACAACCAGACTTCGGTCGAGATCAAGGTGTTCCAGGGCGAGCGCACCATGGCTTCGGACAACCGGTTGCTGGGCGTGTTCCAACTGGCCAGCATTCCGCCCGCCCCGCGTGGCGTGCCGCAGGTCGAGGTGACCTTCGACATAGACGCCAACGGCATCCTGAACGTGACCGCCAAGGACCGCGCCACCAACAACGAGCAGAAGATCACCATTACCTCCTCCTCCGGCCTGAGCAAGGACGAAGTGGACAAGATGGCCAAGGACGCCGAATCGCACGGCTCCGAAGACCGGCAGCGGCGCGAGGAGATCGACGCCCGCAACCGGGCAGACGCGATGGTCTACAACGTCGAGAAGATGCTTCGAGATCACCGCGCCAAGATCAGCGATGCCGATGCGGCCGAGATCGAGCGCGCGCTGGAAGACACCAAGAGCGCGATGAAGGAGGGCGGCGTCGAACGGATCAACTCGGCGCGCGAGAAGCTGGAGAGCGGCAGCCATCGCCTGGCCGAAGCGATGTACCGCGCGGCCACCCCGCCGCCAGGCGCGGGCGCTGGGCCGCAGGGCGACGCCGGCGCGGCCGGCCCTCAAGAGCAGAAGCCGAAAGACAACGTCGTCGATGCCGAATTCGTCGACGTGGACGAGAAGAAGGACAAGTAAGCCGTCAGCGTGGAGGCCATCAGCCTTCAGCGATCAGCCGTCAGTACGGTTCCGTTTTCGCTGAGGGCTGATGGCTGATGGCTGATGGCTAGTTCAAGCGACCATGGCCGCAACGACCCAAGACTACTACGGGACACTGGGCGTAAGCCGGAGCGCCAGCCAGGATGAGATCCGCAAAGCGTACCGGAAGCTCGCGCGCAAGCACCATCCCGACCTCAACCCCGGGGACAAGGCGGCTGAGGAGCGTTTCAAACGGGTTCAAGAGGCTTATGACGTCCTGAGCGAACCGAAGAAACGCCAGATGTACGATCAGGTAGGCTACTACTCGGAGCACGGGCCGCAGCCGGGCCCCGGCCCGCAGGCGGGTCCGGGCATGGACTTCGGCGGCTTCGACTTTTCCGACTATGCCTCCGGGGGCCAAGCGGGAGCGGGGGCGGGTGGGTTCTCCGGCCAGTTCCGCGACCTCTTCGGCCAGTTCTTTGGCCGAGGCGCTCACGCCGAGGAGCGCCCCGCGCCGCAGCCGGGCACGGATCTCGAGTACGGGCTGAATATCGACTTCTGGCAGGCCATTCGGGGCACCCAGGTGAAGGTCAACGTCAGCCGCCAGGAAATATGCGGCACCTGCGGCGGGACGGGGACGGCAGCCACCGGAGCCGTAACGTGCCCGCAGTGCCAGGGCAAAGGCACCGTGACCCAGATGGCCGGCGCGATGCGCTTCAACATCAGTTGCCCGCGCTGCGGCGGCTCGGGCAAGCTTCCCAACGCCTGCCCCACCTGCCATGGCGACGGCCGCCTGCCGGCCAGCGAAACGGTCGAGGTTCGCATCCCGCCGGGCGTGCAGACCGGAACCCGGCTGCGCGTGGCCGCGAAGGGCAATGCCGGAACCGGGGGCGCTCCTCCGGGCGATCTCTACATCACGGTGCGCGTGGAGCCGCACGCGTTCTTCCGGCGCGAGGGAGACGACATCGAGATCCGCGTTCCGGTCACCGTCACCGAGGCCGGCCTAGGGGCCAAAATCGAAGTGCCCACCATCGACGGCCGGGCACTGTTGAAGGTTCCGCCCGGCACCGCCAGCGGCCAGAAGTTCCGCATGCGGGAGAGAGGGGTGCTGAATTCGCGGAAGAACGTGCGCGGAGACCAGATCGTCGAGGTCGTGGTCCAGCCGCCCAAGGTGCGCGACGAGCGCACCAAGGAGATCCTGCGCGAGCTGGCGAGGCTGAACCCCGACGATCCGCGCGAGCACATCTGGAGCCAGGTCTGATCCATGGCCAAGACCAAGGGCAAAGCCGCGTACATGATCTCGGCCGTGGCCGAGCAGTATCAGATCCATCCGCAGACCCTGCGGCTCTACGAGCGCGAAGGCCTGCTCAAACCCTCCCGCAGCGAGGGCAACACGCGCCTCTACACACAGGAGGACATCGCGCGCCTGGAGGTAATTCTCAAGCTGACACGGGATTTTGGGGTGAACCTGGCGGGCGTCGAGATCATCCTGAACATGCGCGAGAAGATGGCGGCCATCGAGCACCAGGTGGAAGAGTTCGTCGCTACACTCAACGAGCAGCTGGCGACGCGCATGCCTGCGCCCAGCCGCGAAAGAGTGAAATCGCTGATCCCGGTGATCGACGTCGTGCCGGTCCCCGCCAAATCCGGCCGCAAGGAAGCGAAGTAGGGCAGGCCTCTCCCCCGCGTCCTAGGGACCTAAGTACTATACGTACCGGTAACTAACCCCATGCAAAATGTTACTAGTGCGTGTAAATCTGCGGGGCGGCTGTTCTATACTGGGGCCGTAAGAAAAGCGGGCTTAAAAGTGTTTAACTCATCGACCCGCACTTGGAAGGACTCGCGATGAGACTTGCCACACAGTTCTGGCAGCCTCCGGACAACGAGCCCGCCGCGCCGTTGCGCGTGCCGGAGCCCTCAGCGGAAGCGCAGGAAGCGGCCTGGCGCTTCTACATGGACACCGCGGAAGGCCTGTTCAATCTGGGCCAGGACGAACAGGCGATGCGCTACCTGTCACGGGCAGCCGAGGTCGCCGGCGAGCTTGGCCGCAACGATCCGCACCTCGCCGAGAGCCTGAATGCGCTGGCGGTGATGCACTCGAAGGCGGGCAATCACGTGACGGCGGAAAGACTCCTGCGCAAGGCGGCAGCCGCCTACGAGCACGCGTACGGACCGATCCATCCCGACCTCGGCACCGTGCTTTACAACCTGGCGGGCGTCTCGAAGCTGCAGCACAAGTACGATGCCGCGGTGGTTTGCTGCGAGCGGGCGCTGGCCATCACC
The DNA here is from genome assembly GCA_036404435.1 of Bryobacteraceae bacterium. Classification (GTDB taxonomy): domain Bacteria; phylum Acidobacteriota; class Terriglobia; order Bryobacterales; family Bryobacteraceae; genus DASWZN01. The sequence continues at coordinate 96,987 of DASWZN010000062.1, read as the reverse complement.
GAACGGACCCAGGGGCCGAATCGGCCCGAAGTCGCGCTGGTGCTGGACCTGCTGGGAGAGATCTACCTGGGCCTGAACCGGCGCCCGGCCGCGCTCTTCGCGTTAAGGCGCGCCCTCGCCATCAAGGAAGGCGTTCTGGGCCGGGACGACTGGAGCACTGCCGTCACGCTCGGCAAGCTGGGCGAGTTCTACCTGACAGGCGGGCGATACAACGAAGCGGAGCCGCTTCTGCGTCGGGCGCTGGCGATTAAGGCCCGGATTCTGGGCCACGAGAACCCGACCCTGGCGAAGGACCTCAAACGCCTGGCCTACGCCTACAGCGCCCAGCACAAGTTCTACGAGGCTGAGCCCTTGTTCGCGAACGCGCTCGGGATGCTCAAGCGCGCTCTAGGCTCCAAGCATCCCGAGATCGTCCCGGCGTTGCGCGACCTGGCGAAGACCTACCGCGAAGAAGCGCGCTTCAGCGAAACCAAGCGGCTGCTCGAGGTTTCGATCGCCATTCTGGAGAAGGCGGTCGGATCCAACCACTCGGAGACGGAAGTCGCGCTGGAGTTCTACTCGGAGATCCTGCGCGTCATGAACCTGGACGCAGGCCGGCGGGCATAGGGCCGGCCTGCGCCTGCACCGCCTACTGTGCGGTCGCTAGTTCCGCGGACTTCGGATTCCAGAAATCCGGGGCCGCGGCCACAACTTCCTTGGGCGGGTTGCTCAGTTCGGGCAGGTATCGCAGCAGCTCGCTTTGGGACTCGGTTACCAGCTCGCTCGTGGCCTTGAGATACACCTGGAAGCCCTCGTCGCCCAGGACTTCCCGCAGGGCCGGACGCCCGTCGAAGGAACCGAGACTCGCTCCGTATGCGGCGATATAATAAATTGGGCCGGACGTGCCTTCCATGCCTTGCGATACGGCGATGGTGACCTTCTGTGGGTTCTTCTCCCAGGCTTCCTTGATCCGCTTGATCTGCGCTTCATACTCCAGCGAGCGGCCCGGCCGCACGTGTACCGTGCTGATCCGCACCCAGCGCGACCCGCCGACGAACTTCGCCCACTCGGCGGGATCGGACGGGAAGTTCACGCTCAGGTCCGGCCGCCGCTTGCGCAGCTCACCGCGCGAACTCACGATCATGGAGTTGAAGTCCTGCATCGCCTTCTTACCTTCGATCGGCCCGAAGGCCTTGTTCACCGCGCCCATGAACGCCTCGTAGCCCTGGTCGATGGCGGCATAGCCGGTGCGCGCCGAGACAAACGAGACGGTGTTGTTCTCTCCGTACTCCGTGCTGAGCGCGAGCCAGGTATCGCCGTTGGTCCGATTGGCCTCGACGAAGCGCTTGTTCAGGGCGTCGAAGTCGGCGCGCCTTTCCGGTTTGACCTTGACAACCAGGATGTCGAGGTATTGGTCTTTTTGTTGGGCGGCGGCCGAACCTGCCAGCAGCAATCCCGTAGCGAACAGAAATAGAGTGTTTCGCATGTGCATCCTCCTCTGAGTTGACTCCGGGGGCCGGAGCCACTGTTCAGGATGGTACACCAAAAGCGCCCGGTGCGCACGATGCCCGCGCTTTCCGGATAATAGTCGTTGAATGCCCCTTATCCGCTGGCAGAGCGCGGCCGACTTCGTCGTGCTCGCCGCCGCCATCTATGTGCTGTTGCGTTGGGCGAAGCAGGCGCGGGCGGTCCGGATCGCGCTGGCCATCCTGGGCCTGAACGCCGGCGCGCTCGCGGCGCGCAACTACGACCTCGCCATCACCAGTTGGGTGCTGAGCGCGGCGGGCCTGCTGGCCGTGGCCGTTCTACTGGTCGTGTTTCAGCCCGAGCTGCGGCACACGTTTATGCGCCTGGACGCCGTCATGCGTTCCGGCTGGCGCGAGCGCGGCACGGCGGAGCCGGCGCGCCGGGCGATCGTGGAAGCGGCCTTCAGCCTGGCCGGGCAGCGCATCGGCGCACTGATCGTCCTGGTGCGGCGCGCGTCGATCGCGGAGCTGATCCAGGGCGGTACGCGGCTGGGCGCGGAGGTGACGCGCGAGCTACTCGAGGCGATCTTTCAGAAGTCTTCGCCCCTGCACGACGGCGCCGCGATCGTCGAGGCCGGCAGCATCGCGCGCGCCGGCGCCGTGCTCCCGCTCACGCAGCGTTCCGACGTTCCGGAATTCTACGGCACCCGCCACCGCGCCGCCATGGGCCTGGCCGACCGCTCCGACGCGCTTGTAATCGCCGTCTCCGAAGAGCGTGGAACCGTGACGCTGATGCAGGATGGCCGGTCTCAGGCGATTTCGGGGCCAGAGCAACTGGCCGAGCTGTTGAGGCGCCTCGAAACCGAGTCGCCGGCGAGCTGGCCGGCGCGCGTGCGCCTCGCCATGACCGGCAACCTGAGGCTCAAGCTGGCTGCGGCCGGCATCGCCGCCGCCCTTTGGGGCCTGGCTCTCTACACCGCCGGAACCACGGTCCGCACCGTGACCGTCCCCGTGGTGTTCAGCAACGTCCCGGCGGGAATGAACGTCGGCTCGCAATCCGCCCTCGAAGTGGACGTGCAACTCCGCGGCAACCCCTTCAGCATGGCCGCGGCATCGCTCGGCCGCCTGGTTGCGACGCTGGACTTAAGGGGCGCTCAGCCCGGGGTGCGCACGGTGAACATCCGGGCCAGGGACCTCGCGCTTCCGCCGGGCATCCGCTTCGAGCGGGCTTCGCCAGCGAGCGTTTCCGTGCGGTTGTTGGCGGGGCGGTGAGAGCCGCAGGCCGCCCCCCGCACCGTTATAATCAAAGCACCGCACCTTGCGGCTCTTGGGGGATGCTATGCCGCACCTGTTTGCCGGAACTTCCGGCTTCGCCTATCCGCAGTGGAAACCGGGCTTCTATCCGCAGGACGTGCCGCAGAAGAAGTTTCTAGAGCACTACGCCACGCGGCTGAACGCGGTCGAGATCAACTATACGTTCCGGCGGACTCCGGCCGCGGCCACGCTCGAGAACTGGGCCGGCTCGACGCCGTCCGGCTTCCTCTTCGCGCTCAAGGCGCATCAGCGGATCACGCATATCCGCCGGCTCGAGAACGCGGGGGAGGCGACCGAGGCCTTCCTGAAGGCGATCGATCCTCTACGCACCGCGCGCAAGCTCGGACCGGTTCTGTTCCAGTTGCCGCCCAACCTGCAGGCGGATTCCGCGTTATTGGCCGGATTCCTCGATCTGCTTCCGCGCGACCTCCGTTTCGCTTTCGAATTCCGCCACGCGTCGTGGCTGAACGATGCAACCTATGGGCTGCTCGAGGCCCGGAACGCGTGCCTGTGCCTGGCGGAATCGGAAAAGCTCGAAGTGCCGCAAGTGATCACGGCGGACTTCGTCTATTTCCGGCTGCGCAAACCGGATTACACGCCGGCCGACCTGGCCGCGATCGGGGATAAGTGCCGAGAATTGCTCGGCGCCGGGAAGGACCTGTTCGTCTTCTTCAAGCACGAAGAGACGCCGGAAGGCGCGCTCTACGCAGAGGGCCTGCTGCGCAGGCTGGCGCAGCGTTCCTCCGAGGCGGGCGCCTTTGGATCGAGTTAGGAGGACCGTTCGCATGGCGAAGCCAGCAGCCGGAGTCGTTCCGCTAGACAAGCTCACGTTGTACGAAACGTTGGTGGCCACCAATCCGCGTGTCGAACGGAAGGGGGCGACCGTGCCTTACACATCGCTGAACGGTCATATGTTCAGCTACCTCAGCAAAGAGGGCAAGCTGGCTCTCCGGCTGCCGGCGGGAGAGCGGGAGGCGTTTCTTAAGAAGTACAAGGCTAAGCTGTGCGAGGCCTATGGTAGGGTCCAGCCCGAGTACGTCGAGGTTCCTGACTCGTTGCTCTCCTCGACACTGGAATTGAAGCGGTTCTTCGACTGCAGTTACGAGTACGTAGGTTCGCTCAAACCGAAGCCCACCGCAAAGAAGAAGGATTGACCTTGCAACGATTGGCTCGCTGAGCGAGCGAGTCACCGCAGTTTGAACTTTTCTTCTCGCCTCGAAACAACAGGTTGGCGCGCGCCGATTCGGAGTCGCGCTGATGGCGGGACTAAGCTCGTGGCCGGAAGAGAGAGTGCGGTCCAGCCTTTTTTCCCACTGATAGAGCCATCCAGACCCCTCTTGTTGCCCCTCCAGAACCCGCAAACACTCCGGGCTCTCTCTTCCGATCCTGAATTGCCGTGAGTTCTTACTTGCGGGCGCCGCGTTGGGGGTTCTTCACGCGCGACTGCCGCAGCTTGGCGCGCTTGCGTTTCGGTTTGCTGATGATAAACGTGCCGCTGCCCACATTGGTGGAACGGTAGGTCTTGTCGTCTGCCAAATCGGATCTCCTTAGAGGGCGTTGCCCAGCCGAAGAGCCATTTTAGCGCACCTGGGTTTATCCTGAAGGATGGCAGTGTCGTTCGATCCCGCCGGGCCTTCAGATCCATCGTCGTCGCCGGAGGTTGAGGAGCTGCTCCTGGAAACGGAGCGCGCTTCGGCCGCCGCAGGGTGGCGTCTTGGTTTTCGCGCGCTGCGCCACCGCAATTTCCGCCTGTTTATCGGCGGCCAGCTCGTTTCGTTGGTGGGCACGTTCATGCAGACGGTGGCCCAGGGCTGGCTGGTTTGGGGGCTGGCGCACTCGGAGTGGCTGCTGGGCGCGGTCTGGTTCTGCGCGCAGATTCCGGTATTCGTTCTGGCGCCGATCGGCGGGCTGGCGGCGGACCGCTACTCCCGGCACCGCATCGTCGTCGTCACGCAGACGCTGGCCATGCTGCAGGCGTTCACGCTGGCCGCACTCACGCTCAGCGGCCGGGTCCAGGTCTGGCACGTTTTCGTTCTGGCCACGTTTCTCGGAGTGGTGAACGCCTTCGATATGCCCGGCCGGCAGTCGTTGCTCATCCAAATGACCGGCAAGGAAGATTTGCTGAGCGCGATCTCCCTGAACTCGGCGATGTTCAACTCGGCGCGCGTGGTGGGGCCGGCCGTGGCGGGCCTGGTGGTAGCGGCCGTGGGCGAAGGACGTTGCTTTCTGATCAACGGGCTGAGTTTCCTGGCGGTGATTGGCGCGCTTGTGGCCATGCGCCTGCCGCGCTTCGTGCGCGGCGCGGTCGCATCGCCGTGGCAGCACCTGGTGGAAGGCTTCCGCTACGTTCATCGCGCTGCCCACATCAGGACATTGCTCGTTATGGTCGCTGCGATCTCCGTCTGCACTATGCCGGCCATGGTGCTCATGCCCGTTTTTGCCGACACCGTGTTCCATCGCGGGCCGCGCGGCCTGGGCTTCCTCATGGGCGCGATGGGGATCGGAGCCGTGGTGGGCACGCTCGCGCTGGCCCGCCGGACCAGGATCGCCGGCCTGACGGACGTGATGTTCTACGGCGCCCTCATCCTGGGAGCGGCCTTCATCGTATGCGCGTCGTCCACGTCGTTCTACGTGGCGCTGGTGGTGATCGCGGCCGCGGGCTTCAGCGTGATGCGGCAAAACGCATCCGCCAACACCCTGATCCAGACGCTCATCCCGGACGATTACCGGGGACGGATCATGGCTCTTTACTCGATGATGATCGTGGGCGTGGGTCCCTTCGGGAGCCTGGCGGCAGGCGCTCTGGCCGGCCGCATCGGGGCGCGGTGGACGCTGGGGCTGAGCGGCGGGCTGGTCCTCGTCGCCGCGGCCCTGTTCCGAAATCGGGTGCGGCGACTGGCGGGCTCGTTCAAATGAAAAGACTCCTGGTCTGGCCACTTCTGGCCGCGCTCTGGATCGCGGCGCCGGCCGCGGGTCAGGCGCCAGCCAAAGACCCGCTCTTCAGCGAGATCGACGGCATCGTCTCGGAGCTCGGAGACATCTCCGGTCTCGAGCCGCTAGCCAAGATCCGCTACGACCGCATCTCGCGGGAGCACGCCAAGGGACTCTTCGAGCAGCGCATCCGCGATTCCGTCAAGCCCGTGGAGATCCAGGCCGAGGAGGCGGTGCTCAAGAAGTTCGGCTTCGCGCCGCCCGATTTCGACCTCAAGCAGACGAGCATCGATCTGCTGACCGAGCAGGCCGCGGCGTTCTACGACTTCCACAAGAAGAAGCTCTTCGTCATCGATCCGCGGGCGGGCATGGAGGAGCGCTACGCGCTCGTGCACGAACTGGCCCACGCCCTCGCCGACCAGCATTTCCATCTGGAGAAATTCATGGACCGCGCCAGCCAGAACGACGACAGCTCCCTGGCGCGGCTGGCCGTCATGGAGGGGCAGGCGACCTGGCTGATGTCCGAGTACGTGGCGCGCGAGACCGGCCGGACGCTCAAGAACTCGCCGGACCTGGTCAAGTCGATGAGCAACATGAACGGGGCCGCCTCGGGACAGTACCCGGTCTTCGACCGGGCCCCGCGCTACCTCCAGGAGACGCTTCTGTTCCCGTATACCCAGGGCATGTTGTTCCAGCAGGCGCTGGTGGAGAAGATGGACAAGGCTGCGTTCACCGAGGTGTTTCGCCGGCCGCCGGAGAACACGCAGCAGGTCCTTCACCCCGAGATCTACCTCCAGCACCCCAAGCCGGTGTGGCCGCCGCTCCCGGCGTTCGCATCCGAGCGGAACTACCGGGGCTTCACGGAGGGCGAGCTGGGGGAGCTCAATCACTCGATTCTGCTGGCCCCGTATGCGGGCGAAAAGGAGGCAGCCGCCATCGCGGCCGAGTGGAGGGGCGGATCCTTCCGCCTTTTCGCACGCAAGCACCGCCCACCGGACTGGCGGCAAATGGTGCTCGCGTACGCCTCCGAATGGAGCGGCCCGGCGCAGGCCCGCAAGGTTTTCGAGCTGTACCAGAAGGTGTTGGCCGGAAAATGGAAGACCTTCGAAGTGACGTCCCGCTCCGCGGATGCCGTGGCGGGCCGCGGCGACGATGGTTACTTTCTGCTGCGCCTCGACGGCGCGCGCGTCACCAGCCTGGAGGGCCTGCCGGTGGCGGAGACTAGCCTGGTAGGCGGCAAACCGCTTGCTTACGCGCGCGGTTCGGTGCTGGAGGGAACCGTGGCACCGAACCGCGACCGTCAGGGAGCGGACCCTCAAAGTGGCCTCTATCGTTTAAACTGAAGACGATGACTGCTCGCTCGATCTCACTCGGTATTGGTTTGGCGCTCGCCCTGGCGGCGCTTCAGGCCGGCGACATTCCCCGCAAAGCTCCCGAGCTGGCGGTGCAGCTTGTCGGCGGGGAGCAGCTTCTGTTGAGCCAGTTCCGCGGCAAAGTCGTGATGATCGATTTCGTGCACACGACCTGCCCGCACTGCCAGAACGCCTCAGGCATCGTGGAGCGGCTCTACAAAGAGTACGGGCCGCGCGGGTTTCAGCCCCTGGGCGTCGCGTTCAACGATAACGCCGCGCTGCTGGTCCCGGATTTCGTGAAGATGCTGGGGCTCACTTACCCGGTCGGCGTCACGTCAAACGACACCGTGCACGAGTACCTGCAACATTCCTACGCGGAGCCGCTGTATGTTCCCCAGATGGTCTTCGTCGACCGCACGGGCATGATTCGCGCCCAGCACGGCGGCATAGGCGACGACTTTCTGAGGGGCGACATCGAGCAGCACATCCGGGACCAGATCGAAGCGTTGCTGAAAGAGCCCGCACCGAGCCCGCACAAGAAGGCCCAGGCTTCCAGCCAGCGTGCTAGACTACCTCATCAGAGTTGAGCAACCCGGCAGACCGTAACCGCATTCTCGTAGCGTGCTCGATGAAAAGTGGGTCCACCTTTATCGCGCGCGTGCTGGCGCTGTACTTCGACGCGGAGCGCATCGAGCCAGTCCCCTACTGGGGCCGTCTCGAGCAGCACCTCGACGAGCACCTGCTGGAGCCGTACCTCGACCGCGATTTCGTCATCCAGATGCACCTCCGGCCCCATGTGCCGAACGTCGAGATCATCCGCCAGCAGAACCTCTCCGTGGTCTACGTCTGGCGAAACCTGGGCGACGTGATCGTCTCTTTCGACGACCACGTTTGCAACGAAGACCACCGCAACCCGGTGTGTTACATACACGACCGCGCGCGCTATGCGGCCATGCCCGTGCAGGAGCGCTACTTCTATCTGATTCAGCACGCGGTGCCGTGGTACATAGGGTTCTACCTTTCGTGGCGCGGCATCCGGCCCGATCTGCCCGTCATCGAAACGCACTACGAGGATCTGGCTGCGGACCCATTCGCTTATTTCAGCTCCGTCATCCGCGCGCTGGGCCGCCCGCTGGACGAGGCCCGGTTACGGGGTTTGCTGGCCACGAGACCTGCCGGAACCCGGTTCAACAAAGGCGTGAACAGGCGCTCCGCCACCCTCTTATCGGACGACAACAAGCACCTCATCGAGGCCATGCTGCGCTCCCACTGCGAGGACCTATCCGAGCTGTTGAACGAGCTGCCGTGGCGCGGCGAACGAACGGGCGCGCGGCGGTGGACGCTGGGGCGCCTGGTGAAGATGGGCCGCTGATATGAGCGCACCATTCCGGTTCGATCCCGCGGCCGCCGCGGCGGAAATTGTGCGGGCGCTCCACCCGCGCCGGGTCTGCTGCGCCGGCCCGGGTGCGGACTCTCTCGCCGGCGCTCTCAGCGCACTCGGCGTCGAGGGCGTGACAAGCGGGCCGGTCGATTTGGCCGTCTCGATGGGCCCTGCCGACGCCGCGACCGCGGCCGGCCTCGCTTCTCGATCCGGCTCGATTCTGTTTGCCGGCGCGGATCTGCCGCTGGCGGCGCTGCGCCTTCTCAGCGGTCTCGGCTTCTTGCCGCAGCCGGATTTCGAGGGCGGCTGCCTGGGCGGCGGGGTGCTGTTCCGCCGGACGGGCGGCGCGCCGGGCGATCTGGGAGCCGTCGCGGACGCGCTCGAAAGCCAGCGGATCTCACTCGACCGCCTGGGGGCGCAAGTCTCCCTGGCCGGGAGGCGTGCCCAAGACATCCTGCACAGCCGCATCTGGCGTACCCTATGCGCCTGCGGCGCCCCCCTGCTCCGGGTGGCCGCCCTGGTTCGCCCCACGGGCGTTACCGGGCCCGAAACCGACTCCGGCCTGGTGGCCTACGCGGGTTGGATAAAGGGGTTCGAGCGGCGCGACGACTCCTTGATGCGGCTCAAGTTCCGCGCGTTCGCCCAGCACCCGCTCGTGAGCGTGATTGTCCCGGTCTACCGGCCCACGCCGGCCGACATCGAGCGCGCTATCGCGTCCGTCCGCGCCCAAAGCTACTCGAACTGGGAGCTGTGCCTGGCGGACGACGGCTCGGACTCGCCGGACATCTCGGAGATCCTGGCGCGCGCCGCGGCCGGCGACTCCCGCATCCGGGTGACGGCTCTGGCGAGCCTTGGCGGCATCTCCGCCGCCTCGAACGCCGCCCTGGCGCTGGCCCACGGCGAGTACGTCGCGCTGCTCGATCAGGACGACGAACTTTCGCCGGACGCCCTTTTCTATGCCGTCGATGCGATCAACCACCATCCTGGGGCCGGCTTCTTCTATTCGGACGAGGACAAACTCGACGCCGCCGGGAACCGCTGGGCCCCGTTCTTCAAACCGGACTGGTCACCCGATCTGCTGCTTTCGGAAGACTACTGCGGCCACTTGCTGGTTGCGCGCCGCGATCTCGTCGAGCGGGCCGGCGGCTTCCGCCCGGAGTACGACGGCGCTCAGGACTACGACCTCATCCTGAGGCTGTCCGAGCTGACCGCGGAGGTGGCGCACATCCCCCGGGTGCTCTACCACTGGCGCACAGGGGCGGGCTCGTCGGCGGCGGATCCGGAAGCGAAGCCCCACGCCGCCGAAGCGGAACGCCGGGCCGTCGAGGACCATCTGCGCCGCCGCGGGTTGAGCGCTGCGGTCGTGGCGGGCTGCGCGCCCGGGCGCTTGCGGGTGCGCTACCCGGTCCCGCCCGGCTCGCGCGCCGCCATTCTCATCCCCTCCGGCGGCCACGTTGGGGCGCTCCGCACCTGCCTCGAATCACTGGCGGCGAAGACCGCTTATCCGGACTACGAAGTCTTCGTCATCGACAATTCGCGGGGCCGGCGGATCGAGCGGCTGGTGCGTTCCTGGGAGGGCGGACACGCGGTCCGTTACCTCGACTGGCGCGGCCGGCCGTTCAACTACTCCGCGATGAACAATGCCGCGGCGCGCGAGTGCGATGCGCCGCTGCTGGTATTCCTGAACGACGACGTCGAGATCATCGAGCCGGGCTGGCTCGAGGCGCTCATCGAACTGGGGGCGCGCCCGGAGGCCGGCGCTATCGGCGCCAGGCTGCTGTTTCCCGACGGCCGCATTCAGCACGCCGGCGTGGCGCTGGACATTCTGGAGAGCGGCGGGCACGTGTTTCGCGGGCTCGATGGGCGGGGTCGCTATTACTTCGATTTTCCGGACGTGATTCGCAACGTTAGCGCCGTCACCGCCGCGTGCATGCTGGTGCGCGCCGCCGCCTTCGAGCAGGTAGGCGGCTTCGACGAGGCCCTATTTCCGGTTTCGTTCAATGACGTCGACCTGTGCCTGCGTCTCCGGCGGCTGGGGTTGAGGAACCTCTACACGCCCTACGCTCTGCTGCGGCATCACGAATCGCTCACGCGCGCGCCGCGCAACCTGACATTCGACCCTGCGGGTTACGCGGCCCTGCGCGCCCGCTGGCAGGATCTGCTGGACGCCGACCCCTATTACAGCCCGAACCTGACCCGGACCTCGGAGGATTGCTCGGTGCGACAAGGAGTTGGTGTCTAACTAACTCCTGTCGTGGGGCGGTCCTCCAGGTCCGGCAGGGGCGGGACGTGGACGTCCCGCGCAGGCGTGGACGCCCGCCCCACAACGGGTCTTCACCCTCAACGGCTCGGCGGACGCTCGGATTCGTGTTGCCACTGGCGCCAGGCCAGACTAACAACGCGGATCACCTCAGCCGGCTCGAATGGCATGCTGAGGACATCGTAGCCGCCGCGGTCGAGCACCTCGGCCCACAAGCTATCGTCGGCCAAGCGCGACGCAACGATGAGGCGCGGCGGGACGGACGCGGCTGCGAGGCGGGCCAGCAGGTCCTTCCAAGTTCCGTCCGGCAGCTCGGCCGCGCAGATGACGACCGCGATCCCAGCGCTCTGCAGAGCTTTCAGCGCCCCGGCGCACGTCCGGGCCCGGTCGAATCTCCAGTTGGAGTGGCTGAACACGTGCGCCAGCAGTGCGTGGTCCTCTTCGGCGGGACTCACAGCCAGGATTGAGACGGGCACCATCCGCGGCACCTCCCCGGCGAACCGGCGCACTTTTCACCACCACTATGGCACAACTCGCAGCCGGTGAACGCGGTTTCTGAAGAGTCCGCCGCCGGAGTTCTTACCAGACTTTTACCACTCCCTAACAACTGGGCCGGGGTTCCCCGGTATCCTGATTCCAGTAAGTCTTCGTCTGGGAGCCGAGACCGGCTCGAGAAGAATAACCCAATCGGACCACACAAGAGGGGTGTGACAATGCATGAACAGACAGTGGTGTCATCGGGAGCGCTGGAATCCGCCGCTCCGAACCAGAAACAGAGGGCAGGGAGGGTTGCCGCCGGTGTGCTCAGCGTGGCGCTGGCTTTGGCCGGGCCCGGCCAAGCGGTTGCCGCTGGCAACATGGACCAGGGCATTCTGCCCGACCCCGTCGCCATCGTTTCCACCGTCCCGCCCAATGGCGACGTGAACCCTTACGGGGTCGCTTTCGTGCCCCCGGGTTTCCCCACGGGAGGAACCACCAGTCCGGGTGACATCCTGGTTTCGAACTTCAACAACAGCGCCAACCTTCAGGGAACCGGAACCACGATTGTCCGGATTCCGAAGACGGGCCCGACCACCGTGTTCTTCCAGGGTGCTTCCGGCCTGGGCCTCACCACCGCTTTGAACGTCCTCGAGGCCGGGCTGGTGATCGTCGGCAACCTTCCCACCGCCGACGGTTCGTGCGCCACCGCGACGGCGGGCTCGCTGCTGGTGCTCGACCGCAGCGGGAACCTGCTAACGACCCTCACCGACTCCAAGCTAATTAACGGGCCGTGGGACTCGGCCGTCTTCGACCGGGGCGGCCGGGTGCAGCTATTCGTTTCGAACGCGCTCAGCGGCGGCGTCACACGGTTCGACCTGTCCGCGGGGCCAACCGGAGTGACGGTCACGAAGTCGCTCCAGATTGCCTCCGGGTACTCTCACCGCTGCGATCCGGCCGCTCTGGTGGTGGGCCCGACAGGATTGGCCTACGACTCGTTCCGGGACATCCTCTACGTCGCTTCCACTGAGGACAACGCCGTCTATGCGGTCTGGGGCGCCGGCCACGCCACTGCCGACAACGGTCCGGGGGCCGTCATCTACACGGACAACACGCATCTGCATGGGCCGCTCGGCCTGGTGCTGGCTCCGAACGGCGACCTGATCGTCAGCAATGCCGACGTGATTAACCCGGACCCCAACCAGCCGAGCGAGCTGGTTGAGTTCACACGGGAAGGCCGGTTCGTCAAAGAGCTCTCGATGGATCTGGCACAGGGCGGTTCGTTCGGGATCGGACTGGTGACGGCCGGCGACACAATCCGTCTTGCCGCTGTGGACGATAATGCCAGCACTCTAACCATCTGGACGCTGCCCAACGCGGAGCCGGGGCGCTTCTTCGGTTTTGGCTTTACGGCGCTCAGCCCTACGGCTCGGTGAAGAACGCGCCCATGGCGCGGAACTTGGCGTAGCGCTGCTCGATGAGCTCGTTCGCGGAGAGGCCCGACAATTCCGCGAGCGCGCGACGGAGGGCGTCGCGGACGAATCCGGCGGCCCGATCCGGGTCCGCCTGGGCGCCCTCTGGCGGCTCAGGAATGATCTCATCGACGAGTCCGAAGCCGAGCAGGTCCTGTGCCGTCAAGCGCAAGGCCTGGGCGGCCAGAGCGGCTTTGGAAGAATCGCGCCAGATGATGGCGGCGCAGCTTTCGGGCGAAATCACGCTGTAGACGGCGTTTTCGAGCATCAGGATACGGTTTCCCACCCCCAGCGCCAAGGCGCCGCCGCTGCCGCCTTCGCCGATGCAGATGACGATGACCGGCACGCCGAGCCGTGACATCTCCCGCAGATTGAAGGCGATGGCCTCGGCCTGCCCGCGCTCCTCGGCGTCGATGCCGGGATACGCGCCCGGAGTGTCGAGCAAAGTAAGTATGGGGCGGCGGAACTTGGCCGCAAGTTGCATCACGCGCAAGGCCTTCCGGTAGCCTTCCGGCTTGGGCATTCCGAAATTGCGGTACAGCTTCTGCTTCGTGTCGCGGCCCTTCTGCTGGGCTGCCACCATGACGGGCTGTGCCTCGAAGAAGCCCATCCCACAGACGATAGCGGGATCGTCGCCGAAACGGCGGTCTCCGTGAATCTCCTGGAAGTCAGTGAAAAGGCGTTGTATGTAATCTAGGGAGTGAGGGCGCTTGGCATGGCGGGCAAGCTGCACGCGCTGCCAAGCAAGGTTGGTTTCTCCCGCGCCCTGCGCTTTGCCCTCGGACGGCGCTCCAGACTGGGACTCCGCTTGTTCGGCCATGCGTTCCTTCAATTATGCACCAGAGTGGCTGCGGCGGGGTGCCGTGGCTCGCCTTTGATCGACCTCCAGGAGCCGGGAGATTAAAGCCCCATGTTACCGATTCTGGTAGGGGCAGGCCTCTCAGCTACCAAAAACCACAGAGCCTGAGGCCGTGTAACCGTATGAAGTGCTTAAGGGTGAGCAACTTGCACGTTTGGTACCGAAGCTGCTACGGCTCGTGGACATGGGTAGACCCACCTTAAAGGGGGTTAGTGTATTGGCGGGTAGTCTATTCGCCTCTCCCAACGCTCATGGCGGCGGGGATGTGCGTGGGGCGGATCGCGGGAGAACCGGCCTGGAGCGGAATGCGCTGGTGGCACTTTTCCCGGGGAGTTTGACGGCGGACGTCGCAGAAAGTTCGCCGCGGTACGCGTAAGTCATGCAGGATGCGCTTTTTCGCTATATACTCGACAGACGACTAGTGTTGCAGCACGAGCACCGAGTTGTGCGAAGGTTATGTAGTCGAGAGGATCTGCCTCTGAGCGGGGCTGGTTTTGCTCCGAGCAGGGAAGCCGGATCTTGTGAATGGTACCGGTGAGAGTGAGGGAGTCCGCTCGAATGATCGTCGCGGAATCCAGGCAGTTAGGAGGTCCAGCCGGCCGTGAATCAGGCGGCGGGCGGGCAATTAAGGGGAAGCATGAAGAGTTTGGAGTTCATTTTCGCTCCGTTTGTGCCCACAACCGTGCTCATCGCGCAAACGGGAACCCGACGGATTGCAGGAACCGGCTTCGGTCCATCCGGAGCGGCGGTTCTGAACGCGGCGATCTACGGAATCTAAGGAGAGGGGAAATATGAAACCAACGATGAAGATTCGTTTTCTTGCGACCAGGCTGTGTGTGCTTCTGGCTGCAACCTTGCTCTTGACGGCGGCGGTTTACGGGCAGGCCATGGACAGCATTCTCGTCGGGACCGTTACCGACGCCAGCGGGGCGGCGGTGCCCAATACGACGGTCACGGCCCTCAATACAGCCACCGGCGTCAAGTACACGGCAACAACCAACTCGGCCGGGGAATACCGGCTGAACAACCTTCCGATTGGAAAGTACGATGTCTCGGGGGCCGCGAAGGGCTTTGCGGCCGCCAAGACGACGGGTGTCGCCCTGGATCTCAACCATACCGCTACGGTCAACCTGACGTTGCCGGTAGGCGAGCTCTCGCAGACCGTAGAGGTTACCGCGGCGGCGGCGCTGATCGACACTTCGTCGGCGCAGTTGTCGACCACCTACACCACCAACATCGCGGAGGACATGGGCATTGCCGCAACCTCCAAGGTTGTAAACGGGTCGGGGATCTGGAACCTCAGCCTCCTCGGCGCTGGAGTGGCGTCGTCCGGTGGCGTTGGACAAGGCACAGGCCCCAGCATTGCCGGCCAGCGGCCGGAGAACAACACGTTCAACATCGATGGCGTGGTGAACGACAACCACTACGTGACCGGTCCCCAGGTCACCATACCCAACGATGCCGTGGGCGAATTCACTCTGCTGCAGAACCAGTTCAGCCCCGAGTTCGGCGGAGCCTCGGGCGGGGTATTCAACGTCAGCGTGAAGTCCGGGACCAACACGATCCACGGGTCGATTTACGAGTACCTGCAAAATCGCGACCTGAACGCTCTCGACCAGCAGCAACGTATCGCGGGCGACACCTCCCAGCCACGTTTCGACTCGAACCGCGTGGGCGCCACGGTCGGCGGGCCCATCATCAAGAACAAGCTTTTCTACTTCGGCGATTTCGAGTACAACCCAATTGGTCAGACCGCAAACCCGGCTGGAGTGGTAACCGCGCCCACCGCCGCCGGCTTAACCGCGCTGGCCGGCCTTCCCGGGGTTAACGCGACAAACCTGAAGGTCTTCGAGCAGTATGTGCCGGTCGCGGCGACGCAAACCGGCGTACTGCAAGAAGGCGGCGATCCGACAGGTGCGTTGGGCCACCCTTGCCCGCTCTGTCCGGCGATATCCATTCCTGTCGGCAATCTCAGCTTCGCCTCGCCGAGCTACTTCAACAGCTACAACGCGGTGGTTGCCGTCGACTACAACATGAGCGACAAGGATCAGCTTCGCGGCCGGTTCGTTTACAACAACAGCCAAGGCCTCGATTTTTATGCCAACTTGCCGGTGTTCTTCGAGCCCGAACCGAACGTGAACAAGAGCGGCTCCTTTTCGGAATTCCACAACTTTTCTCCCACCTTGCAGAATGAGCTGCGTGTTTCGTACAGCCGGAACAACGCCAACGTCACCGCCGGCAGCTTCGCGTTTCCCGGCCTGAGCATGTTCCCGAACCTCGCCTATGACGACCTGAACCTGCAAGTGGGGCCGGATCCGAATACTCCCTCGGGCTCCATCGAGAACCTTTCGACGCTGCAGGACAACCTTACCAAGACCTGGGGCCGGCACACATTCAAAGCGGGCTACAGCGCTTTCGACGTCATAATGGCCGGGTACTTCGTGCAACGCGTCCGCGGCGATTACGACTATGATTCGCTCGAGGAGTACCTGCTGGACTACGCGCCCACGGGCGGCAACCTCAGCGGCGTATCGGGCGAGCGTAGCGCCGGGTTCGCGAACGTGCCGTTCGGGTTCCTGTCGCAGGCGGGGTACTTCAACGACGATTTCCGCGTTCGCCCGAACCTGACCCTCAACCTGGGCGTGCGCTACGAGTACGTTAACGTGCCGGTAGGCTCGCGCTACCAGGCGGAGAGCGCCCTGGCGGACGTTCCCGGCGTCATCAATTTTGCCGCGCCCAAGACGGGCAAGAACGACTGGTCGCCGCGCCTCGGTTTTGCCTATTCGCCGGGGACGAATGGCGTGTGGTCGATCCGGGGCGGCCTGGCACGGTCCTTCGACAACACCTACATCAACCTCAACCAGAATGCCTCTCCACCGTTCTTTGCCACCACCCTGGATTGCACCGGCTCATTTGGGGACACCACCGACCCCTCTTGTCCGCCCACCAACTTCCTGGCCAGTGGCGGGCTGCATAGCACTGGGGCCGCAGGGGGATGGGCCACTCCGGCGGACGCACGTGCGGCCGTCGCGTCCTATACGTTCGATCAGACCAAGCGCCCCTACGCCATGACCGGAACCTTGGGCGTGCAACGCTCGCTGGGCAAGGACTACACGGTTGAGGCGCGCTACGTCTACACCAAGGGCGTCCACCTGTGGAATCAGGACCGCATTAACAAGATTTCGAAGGTGACGCCGACGGATTATCTCCCGACATACCTGACCATGCCCTCCGCTGCGACGATCGCCGGGCTCACCACCACCCTCGCGCAAATCGAGACGAACCCGAATAATCTTTTGGCCCAGTATGGGTTCCCCAACAACATCACCGGATACAATCCGCGGGGCAACTCGAAGTACAACGGCCTGGCGCTGCAGATGAATAAGCGTTTTTCGAACAACTTCCAGTACATCGCTGCCTTCACCTGGAGCCATGCGCAGGACGACTCCGCGGCAACCAATTTCTCGACAATTCTCTCGCCGCGCCGCGCGCAGGATTACCAGAACATGGCGGCGGAATGGGCCGATTCGGCCTTTGACCGCCGCTTGCGCTTCACGTTCACGCCGATCTACGATTTCAGGCCATTCCAGAACGGCAACTGGGCACTGAAGAATCTGGTCGGCAACTGGAAGTTCTCGGCGACGTATACGTATCAATCGCCGGAATACGCCACGGTCCAGAGCGGCGTGGATTCCAACCTGAATGGCGATGCCCTGGACCGGGCCATTGTGAACCCGGCCGGCTCGAACAGTATCGGCAGCGACGTCACCCCGGTGCTGAACGCCGCCGGCCAAACCGTCGCTTACGTTGCGAATAACCCCAACGCGGGTTACATCGTGGCTGGACCCGGCGCCCTGTCGAACGGCGGACGCAACACGCTTCCCTTGGCTCCCGTTAACAACATCGACGCGTCCATCGAAAAGAAATTCAACATCAAAGAGCGGATGGCAGTGCAATTCGGCATCCAGACGTTCAACCTGTTCAATCACGCGCAGTTCACGGGCGGCTATCTGTCCGACGTAACGCCGTTTACTACCAACGGAACCTCGCGTGCTTTCCTGATTCCGAGCAGCTCTTCGTTCGGGCAATACGACCAGTTCGTCCCCAGCAACGCGCGCTCGGCGCAAATCGTCGCCAAGTTCACGTTCTGAGGCCGAGCCCCACTTGGGGGCCGGCTGGGAGTTGTGACGATTCGAGGGGAGCCTTCGGGCTCCCCTTTTTTTATCCCCGCGCACCGCTCCACTTTGTGCTACACAATCTCTAGGAGGGCAAGCAAGCGATGAAGCGAGTGCTGCCGGTGTTCGTGTTGACCAGCGCGTGCCTGATGTGCGCCGCCGAGAGGGATCCCGATGCCGAACGGCTGGGCCGCGCGGCCGAAGTTTTCCAGGAAGTCATGGCGGCGCCGGACAAGGGCGTCCCGCAGGACCTGTTGGATAGATCGGCCTGCATCGTGGTGGTTCCGGGCTTGAAGAAGGGAGCCTTTGTGGTTGGACTCCAGTGGGGGCGTGGGTTTTTCTCTTGCCGCTCCAAGGGAGGCACAGGCTGGGGCGCGCCGGGGGCGATCCGCATCGAAGGCGGCAGCTTCGGATTCCAGATCGGCGGATCGGAGACCGACGTGATCATGCTGGTGATGAATCAGCGCGGGGCCGAGCGGCTGCTGTCGAGCAGGTTCACCCTGGGCGGAGACGCAACCGCGGCGGCGGGCCCGGTGGGACGTTCGGCCACGGCCCAAACCGACGCCTATATGACGGCCGAGATCCTGACCTATTCGCGCTCGCGCGGCCTGTTCGCCGGGATCTCGCTTTCCGGAGCGACGCTGCGGCAGGACGTGGACACGAACAAGGCGATCTACGGCCGGACGCTGCAAAACAAGGAGATCGTTCAAACCGGCATCGCGCCGCCGGCGGCGGCCAAGGAGTTCCTCGACGCGTTGAACAAGTACTCGAGCCGCAAGGGGTAAACGGGCCGGGCGCCGCTTGCTGACGCGCGCGGTTCGGTGCTGCCGTTCGCGCTGGAGCACTCAACCGCGGCCGTCAGGGAGCGGACCGGTCCACGCCGCGGGGCAGTCACCCCTTCAGATCCTGGAAGGCATCCTCGATTTCGCGTCTGGCCTCGGGAGAGGCGGGGGTGAGCGGCAGCCGGGGCGGGCCGCCGTAGTAACCGTTGAGGTCCATGGCGTGTTTCAGGCCGGGGACGCCATACCGGGCGGGGACCAGCGCCGCGGCGCGGGCGATGCGGTTCTGCCAGTCCGCGGCGGCTTCGTACTCGCGGGCGCGCCAGGCTTCCCAGATGGCGATGGTCGAGTAAGGCGCCGCGTTGGCGAAGGCCAGGATCGCGCCCACCGCGCCCGCCATGAGCGCGGGCCACAGCATCGCCGCCGATCCGCCGAGCACCTGGAAGCCCGCTTGCGCCTCCCGTGCCATGCGCATGATCTTCTCGATGTTGGGAGAACTCTCCTTGATCCCAATGATATTCGGGTGGGCCGAGAGCTCGATCACCGCCTCGGCCGCGATGTCGAGGCCTGTCGCCGCGGGGAAGTTGTAGATCAGGACGGGAATCCTCGACTGGTCGGCGACGGCGCGGAAATAGAGCATCTGAGCGGCGGCGTTGTTCAGGACGTTCTTGTAGTAGTGCGGCGTGCGCACCAGCGCGGCCTTGTAACCCAGCGCCGCAGCCTGGTTGGTGAGCGCGACGGTTTCCCGCACGCTCTCCGCCCCCGTGCCGGCGATCAGCGTCTTTTCCGCCGCCGCGAACTCAGCCACCCAGCCCCAGAGCTGGAGCTTCTCCTCGGTTGTGAGCAGGACGCTCTCGCCGGTCGAGCCGGTCACGATATAACCGGCCAGCGCCGTGAGATTCCACTTCTCGACGTTGTGCCGGACTTTGGCCCGATAGAGCTCGCCGTTGCGGTCGAAGGGGGTTGTTACAGGCGGGAAGATGCCGTGAAGCTTCATGGGCGTGGGAAGGGCGGAGCCGCCGGCGGCTCCGCCATCGGCCGTTACTTACACAACTTTGGCGAACACAACCGCAAACGTGAAGAGTGCGAGCGATTCGATAAACGCCAGGCCGAGAATCAAAACCAGGCGAATGCCGTCCGAAGCGCCCGGGTTCCGCCCCATGCCCTCGCAAGCGGCGGCGGCGACCTTAGACTGAGCCAGGCCGCAGAGACCCGAGGCGAACGCCATGGAAAAACCGGAGACGATCCAGATCCAGTAGTGGTTGTCGGCAGCCCCGGCGGCCGCGCCGCCTTGAGCAAACATCGGGCTGGCAAGCACCATCATCGCCGCCAGCAGTATCAACAGTTTCGTTTTCACGTGGTCTCCTTCTTATGAACTCGCTCCAGGAGGTGGTTCCCGGCGTGCCTCTCGGGGCCGCCGGTCTCACGCTGGCGCGGCATTATGCCGGTATGAATCAGTGCGCCTCGTGCGGCAGCACTTCGCCGACGTACACCATGGTGAGCAGCATGAATACGTAAGCCTGGACAACGGCGACGAAGATGTGCAGGCCCATAAAAGGTATCGGAACTATAAACGGCAGCAGCCCCATGAACGCTAGCGTCACCTTCTCGCCCCCGAACATGTTGGCGTACAGACGTACGGTGAGCGACAGAGGCCGCACCATGTTGCTGATGATCTCGATGGGGAACATCAGCCACGCCAGCCACCAGACCGGGCCGCAAAAGTGCCCCAAATACCGCAAGACGCCCTGCCGCTTGATGCCCACCAGATTGTAGTAGAGCAAAGTAGCCAGAGCGCAGCCGAGCGGAACCGGAGGGAACATCGTGGGCGACTCGAGCGTCGGGACAAGACCAATCAGGTTGGCAAACAGGATAAAGATGAAAACGACGCCGAAGTAGGCCATGTACGGGCGCCCGCCGTGCCCGACCACATCGTCGGTCTGGTCGCTCACAAACCCAAAGATCAACTCGAAGAAGTGCTGGAATTTGCCCGGCCGGTCCATGGAGAGGCGCGGCCGCAACAGAGCGAACAGCACCACGATGATGGCGGCGACGAGGATTTCCATCGTGACGTAGTTGGCCCAGGGGTGCCCCGGTGTTTCGGCCTTCATTCCGACCCAAGAAAGCACCGTGCTTCCAGGTCCGGCCAGGTATTTGTTGAACAGGGCGGTCAGCCAGATTTCATGTTCCATGAACTAGCTCGTAGAAGACTTCCGAGATTAGCGCGACAATCGGCACGAAGAGGCCCGCCAAGGCCGCTATCGCATTCATGCCAAAGACCCTCACTATAACATATCCGCCCAGGCCGAGCAGAAGGTAGCGGAGAGCGAAGAAGACGTAGATGCGCTTGGGCGCGGGGCGCGCGTCCGGCCCCATCGCTCCCACAACCTGATGGAGCCAACGGAAGTTCAGATACGAGCCGGCCGCGCCCAGCAGGAAGGCCAGGCCCAACCGCCAGCCTTTCCACAGGCCCGTTCCGGCGGCGCCCAGGGCCGCGACCCACGCCATGTTCAGGTAGATGCGCCGGATGGCCCGCTGGTAGAACCCCGTCTCAGACTCCATCGCGCCGCGTTTCCACCGCGAACTGGCGGAGCAGTTCGATAAAGCCCGCGACCAGGCCGAGAGCCAGAAAGATCAGGTAGAGGAAGTGCGTGTGAAACAGCTTGTCCAGCCCCCAGCCGATGGCGCAGCCGACACCCATGCTTACGGGCAGGATAAAGGCGAGGCTAGTGTAGCGGCTGACCTGCACCCAAACGTTGTCGTCCCGTTTCATCGCGTCTGGATGGATTGTAGCGCGCCGGTCGGCTACTCTGTAGATCGGGCCCGATGGAACTGATTTTCGACTGGATCTCGCGTTACGGCTACTTCGGCATCTTCTCGCTGTTGGTGCTGGGGATCGTCGGCCTGCCGGTTCCGGACGAAACGCTGCTCGCCTTCGCCGGCTATCTCATCTACCGAGGAAGACTCCAGCCGGTACCGACCTATTGCGCCGCCCTGCTGGGCAGCGCGTGCGGGATCACCGTGAGCTACACGCTGGGCCGCGTGACCGGCTACTTCCTGCTGGAGAAGTACGGACCGAGGCTGCACATCAAGATGGAGCGCGTGCGGAGGGTCCACGACTGGTTCCACCGGATCGGGGGGATCACGCTGACCTTCGGGTATTACGTCCCGGGTGTGCGGCATCTGACGGCCTACGTCGCCGGAGCGTCCGAGCTCGAGGCGCGGACGTTCGCGCTGTTCGCGTATACGGGCGCGGTTTTGTGGTCCGCCACCTTCATTTCTCTGGGCTACTTTCTGGGAGACCAGTGGAAGCGAGTATCCGACCTGGCGGACGAGACCGGGCTTGTCGTCGCAGGCGCCGCGGTCGTGGTTCTGGGGGCCGGCTACATGCTGTGGCGCCGGAGGCGTCGGCCATGAGGTACACTTGCTAGTCCGGGGGGTTGGTTTGATCAGACGAGTAGCGATTCTGCCGATAGTCGGGACGCTCGTGGCAGGGGCGGCGCTCGGCCAGGGGACCGAGAAGCTCGCGCCGTACTATCCCACGCCGGAGAGGATCGTCGAGCAAATGCTGAGGCTCGGCGAACTGAAGCCGGGCGAGAAGATGTTCGACTTGGGAAGCGGCGACGGGCGCATCGTGATCATGGCCGCGAGGAAGTTCCGGGCCGACGCGACGGGCGTCGAGTTCGACGACGACCTCTGGAAACAGAGCACGGACCGCATCCGGAGCCTGGACCTGGAGAAGCGGGCGCGGATCGTCCACGGCGACCTGATGAAACAGGACTACAGCTCGGCCGACCTGCTGACCGTCTACCTGCTGCCCGGATCGAACGACAAGCTTCGGCCGTTACTGGAGAAGCAGCTTAAGAAGGGCGCGCGCGTCGTCGCGCATGATTTCGAGTTTGCCGATTGGACTCCCGAGGCGACAAAATATATCGAGGATGACGGCCAAGGCCGCAGTCATACGCTGTACCTGTACCGCCGCTAGGGGTGGGACACGGACCGCGTGGCGGCGCCGTTTTTTTGGATGGCTATGGCTTACGATCCTGCAGCGCTAGCCCGAGAGTGGCGCCGGATGCGGAACGTGCTCCGCGCCGTGCTGGCGTTCGCCTGCCTTTACGCCGAGATGTTCCCGCCGCCGCGTGGGACGCTGGTGGTTCCCCTCTTTGCCGTGGTGTTTTCGGTATACAGCCTCGGCGCATTGCTTCGACCCAAACTGGAGCGGATTCAGGGCTCGCTCGCCGGCCTGTTCTTCGAAACGGTGTTCTTCGTGGCCTTCGCGGCCTATGGCTCCGACTCCAGCGCCTGGATCGGCAGCTTTTTCTTCCTGTACCTGATGATGTCGGCCGTAGTCAACCACGATTGGGGAGACGTGTTCATCGTGGTGGGCGCCTCGCTGGCGTTCTTCTCGTTCGTGACGCCATCGGGGGGCGATGTGCTGCGGCGCGTGGTGCTCATCGCCGGGCTGCTCGGTTGCACCATGGCGTACCAGAAGAAGAAGCTGCAAGAGTGGCTGCGGGAAAGCATCCGGCGTGAAGAGGGCCTGAGCATGGAAGCGGAAAAGGCCCGCGACCAGGAACGGCAGCGAATCGCGGGCGATTTTCACGATGGCCCGCTGCAAAGCTTCATCGGAATGCAGGTGCGGCTCGACATTCTGAATACCATCTTGAAGCGCGATCCGCCGGCGGGAATGCAGGAGCTCAAGGAGCTGCAGGGGCTGTCCAAGGAAATCGTGGGCGACGTGCGGTCGTTTCTACGCGGCATGCGTCCGTCCGAGCTGGATGCCAGCGACATGGTGTCCTCGGCGCGCCGGATCGTCGAGTATTTCCAGAAGGACACCGGGATCGCGGGGCGGTTCGTCTGTTCGGACACCACCATCAAGGCGGCGCAGGAGAGCAGCCTGGAGCTGTTGCAGATCCTGCGCGAGGCGCTGCACAACGTGCAGAAGCACTCCAAGGCGGGGCGGGTGGTGGTCTCGCTCGAGCAAGCCGGCAAGGCGGTGGACCTTTCGGTGGACGACGACGGGGCGGGCTTCCCCTTCAGCGGCACGTTCAACCTGGACGAGCTCGACCTGCTGCGGCTTGGGCCGGCGAGTATCCGGCGGCGGGTGAGGAGCCTGGGAGGCGAGCTCTCGATCGAGTCGCGGCCGGGGCACGGTTCGGGGATCAAGGTCCGGATCCCGGGGTGACACCGTCGGGCACGCGCTTGTGGAGCGGACGAGGGCGTCCGCCCCACAACAAGCCCCGGCGTGTCCGGTGACACCTGCTAGCCTAGTAGCGTGAGAGTCGGCATCACGTGTTACCCGACGTACGGCGGCAGCGGTATCGTAGCCACCGAACTGGGTTTGGAGCTGGCCAACCGCGGCCACGAGGTCCACTTCATCGCGTACGCCAATCCGATCCGCCTGGACCCCGGAATCCCCCGCATCCACTACCACGAGGTCGAAGTCACCACCTATCCGCTGTTCCAGTATCCGCCTTATGCGCTGGCGCTCTCCTCGCGCATGGCGGAGGTGGCGGAGCGGTACGCGCTCGATCTGCTGCACGTACACTACGCCATTCCGCACTCGATTTCGGCGCTGCTGGCGCGCGATATGCTGCGGCGGCAGGGCCGCAGGCTGCCGTTCATCACCACGCTGCACGGGACCGATATCACGCTGGTGGGCGCCGACCGCTCCTATCTGCCGATCACGAGGTTTTCGATCGAGGAATCGGACGGCGTGACGGCGGTAAGCGACTACCTGCGCGACGCTACGGCGGAGGTTCTGGGAGTGCGGCGCGAGATTCGCGTCATCAAGAATTTCGTCAACTGCGAGATGTACCAGCCGGACCCGGAGCGGCGGCGCGCGGCGACGGTGGCGCCGGCGGGCGACAAGGTGCTGATCCACATCTCGAATTTCCGGCCGGTGAAGCGGGTCACGGACTGTATTCGCATCCTGCACGAAGTGCGGCGGCACGCGGCGGCGCACCTGCTGATGGTCGGGGACGGGCCGGAGTGGGGACCGGCCGAGGCGCTGACCCGCGAGCTGGGCATCGAAGAGCACGTGACGTTCATGGGCAAGCAGAGCCACGTCGAGCGGCTGCTCCCGCTGGCGCACGTGTTGCTCATGCCGAGCGACCTGGAGTCGTTTGGCCTGGCCGCGCTCGAGGGGATGGCGTGCGGCGTGCCGGCGGTAGCGACCCGCGGCGGCGGCCTGCCGGAGCTGATCACGCACGGCGTGGACGGGTTCCTGGAGCCCGTCGGCGACGTCCAGGCGCAGGCGGCACGGGTGACCGAGCTGCTGACCGATGAGAAGCTCTACCAGAGCATGTCCGGCGCGGCGCGGCGAACGGCCGAGACCCGCTTTTGCTCCTCGCTGACGATTCCGCAGTACGAGCGGTATTACGAAGAGGTGTGCGGCGGGGCGGGGATGGGCGCGTTTACGTCCGGCGGATGACGACTTGTGTCAGATCGCGGAAGGTCTTCACCGCAGAGAACGAGAGCGTCTTGAACGGATCCGCCCTGACCAGGTAGAACATCAGGAAACTCACCAGTATGGACACGAGCCCCAACCATGCGAGCGTGGGTGAGATCCCCAAATGTGCCAGCTTGGGTGTGGCCGCCAGGGCGGCCGCCAGCAGCGAGATGACGCCACCCATCAAGAGCCACACACCCATTCGTTGGGCGAACTTGTACGTCACCTCCGGCGCCGGCAGCGCATTCGGCGCAATCTTGCCCAACGCTGTGACAAACGAACCCAAATGTGCGCGGGCCAGGGGTTCGATGGGCGCAGAAGGGCGAAGGCCCTCGACGGGAACGCCCTCCCGCTCCAGCGCAGTGCGAACCGCCAGGAAGGCCCCGGCTGACAGGCACTCCGTTCCGCACACTGAAAACGGCTTGATGTCGGGCATTTCCGCCCGCGAGGCCAGGAGTTCACAGACGCTCCCCAGAGTAGCCGTCCTCGGCTCCAGGGTCGCTCGCCACTCTTCCCGGCTGATTTCAACGTCGAACCGAGCGTTGAGCGTCGAGCCCAGCTTCTCTCCCAGTGGCAGGTCGCTCGCACTGCACCAGTCGTCGACCCAGGTGTCGAAGGTAAGGTTGGCGCCCTTTTCCACGTTCGGATCGAACTGCTCCAGAAGCCGGTAGTGATTCCGGATGGCGTCGAGAACGTCCTGCTTCGACATCGGGCGGAGCGGAAGGAACTTGGTCCTGCGCATGCGCTACTTAGTCTACCACCGGGGTCGTCACCCGCCCGCCAGCCGTCCCAGCGTGCGCAGCGCCTGGTCGAGCCGCTCGGACCATGGATAGCCGCAATTCAGGCGGATGTAGTTCCGGTAGCGCTGGCGGGCCGAGAAGATCGGCCCCGGGCTGATGCTGATGCGTTCCGCCAGGGCGCGTTCCTGCAACTCGAGCGAGTCCACGTCGTGCGGCAGTTCCACCCACAGCACGAAGCCGCCGGCCGGGCGCGTCACTTTGGTGCCAGCGGGGAAATACTCGCCGACGGCGGCGATCATCTGCTCGGTCTGCGTGGCGAAGGCCGCGCGCATCTTGCGCAGGTGGCGGTCGTAGGCGCCGCTCTCCAGAAACTCCGCGATGGCGGCCTGTAGCAGCGTGGGCGTGGCCAGGGTGGTGGTCAGTTTGAGGGCCTCGACTTTGGCCTGGAAGCGGCCCGGCGCGCACCACCCGACGCGGTATCCCGGCACGATCATCTTCGAAAACGAAGAGCAGAGCAGCACCAGCCCCTCGCGGTCAAAAGCCTTGGCCGAGCGCGGGCGCACCTGGCCGAAGTACAGATCTCCGTAGAGGTCGTCCTCGATGAGGGGGATGTTGCGGCGGGCGAGCATGGCCACCAGTTCCCGCTTGCCTTCGTCCGGCATCGAGCTGCCGAGTGGATTGCTGAAATTGGGCGAAGCGATGCAGGCGCGGATGCGGTGCCGCTTGAGAGCATCGGCGAGCAGGTCGAGGCACATCCCGTGACGCGGATGCGACGGGATCTCGAGCACCTCCATCCCCAGCGCTTCGAGCAGCAGAAGCGTCCCGAAATAGGCCGGCGACTCGATGGCCACCAGGTCGCCGGGCTGCGCCACCGCCCGCAGGCACAGATGCAAGGCCTCGGTGGCGCCGCAGGTCACGACGATCTCCTCCGGAGCCAGCCTCCCGCCCCAGTCGAGCGAGCGGCGCGCCACCTGGCGCCGTAGGTCGTAAAGGCCCGGCGGGAAGTTGTAGCCGTTGATCTCGCGGCCGGACCGGCGAATCAGCCCCGCCAGCAACCGATTGACCTTCCGTCCCGGCAGCAGCTCGGGTGCGGGACAGGCGGCGCCGAAGGGGACGACTTCGGGATCCATCACCGCCGTCAGCACTCTCGATACCAGGCCGCTGATGCCGACCCGCGTGGCCGGCCGCCCCGGCGCGGAAGTGCGCGGCTCGGGAGGCAGGCTTTCGCGCCGCGAACGGACGTAGAACCCGGACTGCGGCCGGGCTTCGATGTAGCCGCGGCTTTCGAGCAGCGTGTAAGCCTGCAGGATGGTCGAGACGCTGACGCCCTCCTGCGCGCCGAGTCGGCGCACCGAGGGCACCCGCTCGCCGGGCCGCAGAACCCCCTCTTCGATCAGCCCGGCGATCTTGCCGGAAACGCTGCGGTACAGGAACGGCTGCTCTTGCGGGTCCATGCAACTGTTATGGTATCAAATCGTCAGCGCTGCATCTGTTCTGCATCACGGACTCCGGCTATCCTGAAAATGTCATGACTCCTACCGAGAAGATCTGGCGCAATGGAACCTTCATCCCCTGGGACGAGGCCCGCATCCACGTCCTTTCCCACGTCGTCAGCTATGCGAGCGCGGTGTTCGAAGGCATCCGCTGCTATGCGACGCCCTCCGGGCCAGCCGTCTTCCGGCTGAATGAGCACATACGCCGGCTGCTCGATTCGGCGCGGATCTGCCGCATGGACGCGCCCTATACGGCCGGCGAACTCTCGGCGGCCATCCGCGAATTGGTGCACATCAACCGCATGAGCGCCTGCTACATCCGCCCCATCGTCCTGCGCGGCTACGGTGCCGTGGGAGTGCACCCCGCCAACAACCCGGTCGAGGTCTTCATCGCGTGCTGGGAGTGGGGCGCCTACCTGGGAGACGAAGCCGCCGCGGAGGGTGTGGACGCGTGCGTCGCCCGTTGGAACCGCATGGCGCCGAACACGCTGCCGGCGCTCGCGAAATCGGCGGCCAACTACATGAACTCGCAACTGATCAAAATGGAGGCCGTCTCCAACGGCTACCACGAGGGCATCGCGCTGGATTGCTCCGGCCTAGTGAGCGAGGCCTCCGGCGAGAACGTCTTCGTGGTCCGCGATGGCAGGATCACAACGCCGCCCCTCGGCAGTTCGGTGCTGGGCGGCATCACTCGCGACGCGGTGCTGCAACTGGCGGGCGACCTCGGCATCCCCGCCGCGGAGACGCCCATCCCGCGCGAGATGCTCTACATCGCCGACGAGGTCTTCCTCACGGGCACCGCCGCCGAGATCACGCCGGTGCGCGGTCGGTGGACCACATACCGGTGGGACAGGCCTCCGGCCTGTCCGCGACCGGCCGGAGGCCTGTCCCACCGGGGCGCCGCGGGCCGGTGACCGAAAGGCTGCAAGACGAGTTTCTCGGGATCGTCAGAGGGAGCCGGCCGGATGTCCACGGGTGGCTGACGAGGGTGTCATGAATCGGGAGCTGCTCGAATCCGCGGCCGCGCGGTCGATCCGGTATCTGAGCGAGCTTGACGAGCGTCGTGTAGCGCCCGCGGCGGAAGCGGTCAGTGCGCTGGCGCAATTGGACGGGGAGCTGCCGGCCGGACCGTCGGACCCAGAGGCCGTTCTCGACCAGCTCGATCGCCTGGGTTCGCCGGCCACGGTGGCGAGCGCGGGCGGCCGCTACTTCGGCTTTGTCATCGGTGGGGCGCTGCCGGCAGCCCTGGCGGCGAACTGGCTGGCCGGCGCTTGGGACCAGAATGCGGTCATGGCAGCGACGTCGCCGGCCGCGGCGAAGATCGAGGAAGTCGCGATCCGCTGGCTTCTGGAAATCCTGGACCTGCCGCCAGAATCCGGCGCGGGCCTGGTGGATTGCGCTACGCAAGCCATTTTCTGCGGGCTGGCCGCAGCCCGCCATGCCTTGCTTCTGCGCGAGGGTTGGGACGTCGAGAACCAGGGCCTGTTCGGCGCGCCTCCCATCGCCGTGGTGGTGAGCGAAGAGGCGCACATGACGGTCCACAAATGTTTGGGCTTGCTCGGTCTGGGGAGGGAGCGGGTCGTACGCGTCCCCACGGATGAGCAGGGCCGCATGCGCGCGGACGCGCTGCCGCGCCTGGGCGGGCCTGCCATCGTGTGCATACAGGCCGGCAACGTCAACACCGGCTCGTTCGATCCTGCCGAGGAGATCTGCGCCGCGGCGCACGAGGGCGGAGCCTGGGTTCACGTGGATGGCGCATTCGGCCTGTGGGCGGCGGCGACGGCCGGACGCGCACACCTCACCCGCGGCATCGCGGCCGCGGATTCCTGGTCCACGGACGCGCACAAGTGGCTGAACGTGCCCTATGACAGCGCGGTCGTCGCCGTGCGCGAGGCCGGTCACCTGCGCGACACGATGGCCGCGAGCGCTGCCTACCTGGTGAGCAGCGAGCGGCGCGACCCCTGGACGTACACGCCCGGCCTCTCGCGCCGGGCCCGAGGCGTCGAGATCTGGGCCGCCCTGGCGTCTCTGGGCCGCTCGGGCGTCGCCGACCTGGTCGAGCGCACGTGCCGCCACGCGGCCCGCTTTGCGGAAGGCCTTCGCGCGGCCGGTTACGAAGTGCTCAATGACGTCGTGCTGAATCAGGTCCTGGTCTCCTTCGGTGACGACGACGCCACGCACCGCGTGATCGCGGGCATTCAGGAGGACGGCACGTGCTGGTGCGGCGGCACCGTCTGGCATGGGCGCGCCGCCATGCGCATTAGCGTTTCCGGTTGGGCCACGACCGAAGAAGATGTGGGGCGCAGCCTGGACGCCATGCTCCGGGTCGCGCGTTCGGCCAAGGCCGCCGCTGTTTGAGCCGCGACTATCGGCGGCGTCCCGCGGACGAACGGAACCGCGCGCGCTGGGCCGGCGTCATCTTCTCGGTCGCATATTGGAAGATCAATCGCGGCGACTGGTCCTTCCACTCCTTGAGGAACGCCTCGACTGGTTTGGGGGCCTGTTTCCAAGCCTCGCGCAGAAACCAGCCGAGACCCTGCTGGACGACCCGTTCCGGGTCCAGCATAAGCGGCCGCACGAACTCCAGCAACGGGCCGGCCGGCAGCTTCGCCTTCAACAATCCCAACATCGCCACCGGAACCGCCCGGCGCTGGTACTTCAGATCCGAACCGCGCCAACCGGCCAGTCCCTTCAGCTCGATCCGGCCGGCGGCGAGGAGCGGCGCAATGACCTCTCCGCAAAGCACGTCGGTATGGCCCCAGTTCCGAATGCCGGCCCGGAAGTACCCGGCGAGGCGAGCGGCCATGCGACCGTCGAACTGGTCGCGCAGCTCCTTGAGGAACCGTATCGCCATGCTGGCCTCTTCATACTTGCCGCTCGCGAGGAGGATCTCGCCCGCCTTCGCCAAGCCGTCGAGCCCGAGGGCGCGGTACCGCTCCATCCACTCGCGCTGCTTCTCGTTCCAGAGCGGGTTTTCTTTGTCGAGTAGTCCCCAGGCGTCGTAGCCCTCTTTGAAATAGCGGGCCCACTTCTGGGCGTTCTTAGGGTCCTGGTGTGCAACGCAGTAAGCCCGCACCTCCGCCGCCAACTCTTGGGCCGTGTTCATTGTGTTCTCGCCTTCGACCAGTGTGCGTGGATGACGCGCCAGCCCTCTTTCTTGTGCTGGTACACCTCGCTTGCGTAATAGCGAGAGGTCTCGGTCCCGTTACGGCATTCGAAATAGAACGTCAGGACCGCTACGTCGCCGCTGACCTGCACCTTCGGCTCGATGATCTCATAGCTGTCGAACAGGGGCGCGCCGCGGTATTTCTCGAAGAGCTCTGTCACCGCCGGCAAGCCCTCGAGCCGTTTGTCCGCGGCGGCATGGAAGTAGGTGACCGTGGAGTCCGAGCGAGCCAGGTCGCTCGTGGGATTGCCCTTCATCCAGCCATCCATCGCCTGCCGCGCGAGCGCCAGGAGCTGGCGCGCGATCTCCACATCGGAATCCGCGGCCGCCAGCGCACAGCCGAACGCAGCCGCCGCCGCCCAAATCGCTAACATCTTCTTCAAGTGCTCACCTCCACCAGATAGGACAACGACCGGCGGCCGCTGTGACAGCGGCGCGCAGAAAAAATCACGCCGTCGGCACCAGAGACACCGTCTCGAGAGCCCGGCGCAGGATCGCCGCCTGTTCGGCCGGCTCGTAGAACGGGTGGTTGCGGTACACGTCGGCGGCCACCTTCATGTAGGCATCGCTCTGCTCGTTGGCGCGGCCATCGGCAACCTCCCGGACCTTGCGACGGTGCTCCGCGGTGAATCGCATGTTCCTCGGATCCACGGCGCCGCCTTGGACGAACGCCCGCGTCTTCTTCGCGCACTGGCACGAGTTGGCGGGATCGACCAAGCCGCAATTGCCCCGCAGATACTCGTACAGATCGCGGCGGGCGCGCGACAGAATCTGGCGGAAGTTGACGGGCGTGACCTCGGCGATCTCGGCGCCGACCTCGTCGCTCACCCCAAAAATCTCGCCCAGGATGAAAACCAGCCGCTGCCTGCCGTCGAGGCACAGCAGGGTGCCCACCGTGCAGTTGATCCTGGTTTCCTCGATGAGGATTTCAACGGGAACCGGAACGGTGCGCGGGTCCGGCAGATCGAGGTCGGGAGTGCGCGCGAGCCCGGCGGCGGCGATCGGGAACGAGCACACGGCATCGGAAGCGGCCCACTTGTCCTTCTTCGAGTTCAGGACGTGATTCACCGCGATGCGGTAGAGCCAGGTGCGGAACCGGCTTTCGCCCCGGAATGCGGGCAGACCTTTCAGGACCTTGATCAGGATGTCCTGGGTCGCGTCCTCCGCATCGGCATGGCGGTACAACATGCAGAGCGCGACGTTGAAGATCCAGGGCTGATGGCGGGCCAGGAGGCCTTCGAGCGCCGCACGGTCGCCGGATTGCGCGCTCGATACCAGTTCCTCATCCGGAGGCTCGGCTGCGGTCTCGA
This sequence comes from Bryobacteraceae bacterium, assembly GCA_036404435.1. Classification (GTDB taxonomy): domain Bacteria; phylum Acidobacteriota; class Terriglobia; order Bryobacterales; family Bryobacteraceae; genus DASWZN01. The sequence goes on along the minus strand of DASWZN010000062.1, from coordinate 65,382 downwards.
GAAAGGGATTGTGCATGGCCTCCGTCAATCTATCAAAAAAGAAACCGGCGTGCCGTGCGTCCGGTAATAGGAGTGGATGACGAAGCGGCGGCAGCGAATTCGCAGGACCCTGGCGGCGGCCGGATTCCTTCTGTTCCAAATCCCGCTGCTGCACCTGTTCATGTCGCCCGTGTTGCCGATCGTCGCGGCGTCGCGGGGCGTGCTGGCGGCCAGCGTAGTGACCTACGGGCTCCTTGTTCCTGGCGTCCCTGGTCCTTGGCCGGGCGTTCTGCGCCTGGTTCTGCCCGGGGACCGTCATCCAGGAACTCGCGTACCTGGTCGTCAAGAAGCCCGCCAAGGGCGGCTGGCGGGATCGCATCAAGTACGCGATCTGCGGGTTGTGGTCGGCCTCCTTGGTACTGGCCGCCATCCATGCCGGCGGGCTGCGGAGGTTCGATCCGTTCTTCGGCACCGGCGCCGGCTCGGGGCCGCCGCGAGTTCTGCTCCACTTCGGCGCTTTCCTGCTGATCTTGCCCCTGGCCGCGCTGTTCGGCCGCTGGGCCTCGTGCCATTACCTCTGCTGGATCGCCCCTTTCATGGTGATCGGAACTCGGATCAAGGACCGCTTCCGTTGGCCCTCGCTGCATCTGCGCGCGGATCCGGACGCCTGCCTGGCCTGCGCCTCCTGCAACGAGACCTGTCCCATGAGCCTGGACGTCGGCGCCATGGCCGTCCGGGGATCGATGCGGAACGACGAGTGCGTGCTGTGCGGCAACTGCGTGGACCACTGCCCGTCGGGCGCCATCCGGTTCGCGTTCGGCAGGCCTCGGGGCGCCTGAACAAAAACTACAAAAAATGTTCCGGCGCCTCGCGATCCGCGGTATCCTGGGCCGGAGATGGCGGTGCAGACTTACGCGGTGTACACCCGCTGCAATCAATGCGGCGTATACGACAGAGAGGCGGGCTGGTGCGCCCTGTGCGGGCGACCGAAAGACGGGCGGGGCGCACCCGCGTCCGAGCCGGCCCGCACGGACAATTTGTCTCCCCGGGCGCGGAAGCGATCCGGCGGGAGGCTGACGGCAGCGGCGACGGCCTGTTCTGCGCGTTGATTCCGCACCGCGCGTCCCCTATACTGGGAGTTCCGGGTTCTGGATATCGGCGTGTGCCCGCCTGCCCGGGGGTTCCCTATGGTCTACAGTCTGTTGGTTTTCATTCACGTTGTGATCTGTTTCTTTCTGGTGATTGTGGTCTTGCTGCAAAGCGGGAAGGCCGCGGACCTCGCCGGAGCGTTCGGCGGCATGGGTTCGCAAACGGCTTTCGGACCCCGCGGCACGGCGACGCTTCTGTCAAAGCTGACCCGGATCGCGGCGACGCTATTCATGATAACGTCGATGACTCTGGCGATCATGGCGACACGTGGCACCGGGGGACCGGGCACGACGGTACTCGAAGAGCTGCCGGCCCGCGGGTCGCAGCCCGTGCGCTCGATGCCGGCGCAACCCAGGCCGGTCCCGCCTGTACAGGTTCAGATGCCGGGGGGCGGACGGCCGGTAACAATCCCGATTCAACCGAGCGGGCCGGCGCAGCAGGCTCCGGCCTCGCCAGCGAATCAGGCTCCGGCCGCACCAGCCCAGAAGTAGATCGAGATTCGCCCTGCGGAGGTGGCGGAATTGGCAGACGCACTAGCTTGAGGTGCTAGCGGGAGCAATCCCGTGGGGGTTCAAGTCCCCCCCCCCGCACCAAAATATCTCTTTGGGGGTCGTTAGTTTACGGCCCCCATTTTGTTCGCGTCAAGGACCAGCTTCAGCCTCTCCAGGAGACCGCGTCTGCATGAAGCGAGCAGACGTCAGGCCCTGGTTACTCCGCTGGAACCTGGAGCCGCAACCCCTTGGCGGCGTTGGCCTGCCGCGTCGCATCGCGATCCACGGCGCTGAGCGGCATCTGCCCGCCCGGACCGCCCGCCTCGACATACTGCAGCATGCCACCCTGCGCCCACACTGCCAGGGCCGCATGTGTGACGTGGTCCTTGCCCACAATGGAGAACTGCGCCGACGGCCCGTCCGCCGGCCCGGCAGGATACATCGTCGCGTAATCGTGCACCTCGGCTTGCACGGGCCGGAGCGGCGGCGCGGGCTGGGCGGGCTCCGGCCCGACCATCACTATGCCGGGCGTCGCCTGGTAGGAGCCGTCCTGATTCTGATAGCCGCCGCCAAGGAGGTAGCCCGGGTTCCCGTAGCCGTAGCCCAGACTGCCGTTGCGCACGAACCGGGGCGCCAGCCGCGGGATTGACACAACCGTTGGAGCGCTGAAGGTTCCCACCGACGAAGCGGCGCGGGAAACACCAGACACTCCGCCGCGCTGTGCCGCGGCTGGCAACCCAACGAGACCACAGAGGGCACAAGCAGCCATCAAGACCTTCATGTCAAGCCTCCTGCTTCTTCTCCACATACTGTATGGCGTACGGAGCCTGCGACGGGTTACTATGGCCGTCGGTTCGCGGCGTCCGTGGAGTCTCGCTAACGCCGGATATGGCAGCACGGATGATTCTTGTGTCCTTGGTCACGATGCAATAGGCTAATAGACGAACTGTGCGCACCCTTGGAACGCGCCTTTGCCGGCCGCGTCTAACGGGACAGCGGCGCCATCCCATGCGGGGCTATTTCACCAGACGCGAGCTTGTCCAGGCAGCGGCGGCTCTGTGCGGCGCCGGGTTTGCCTCCGGTCAGAACGGGCCGGTCTTCTCCACGGAAGTGAAGGTGGTCAACGTTCTGGCGACGGTGCGGAACAAGACCGGATCGCTGGTCGGCAATCTCAGCCAGGACGACTTTTCGCTGACGGAAGACGGCCGCCCGCAAACCATCCGCTATTTCGCGCGCGAGAGTGACCTGCCGCTGACGCTCGGCCTGATGGTGGACACCAGCGGCAGCCAGCGGCGCGTGCTGGACGCGGAGCGCGGCGCCAGTATGCGCTTCCTGGATCAGGTGGTTCGGGAAAACAAGGATCAGGTTTTCATTACGCAGTTCGACACCGTTGTGCAGATGCGCCAGGCCCTCACGTCCTCGGTCGGCAAATTGGAGGATGCGCTGGCCTATGTGGACACGGAGACGAAGCAGCAGGTGCAAATGCGGAATGGCGGCGGCACTCTGCTCTACGATGCCGTGGTCCTCGCGTGCGACGAGGTGATGAGAAAGCTGACCGGCCGGAAGGCCCTGATCGTGCTCTCCGATGGCGTGGACTTCGGCAGCGACGGCACTGTGAAGGATGCGGTGGAAGCTGCACAGCGCGCCGATACACTCATCTATTCCATTTTGTACTCCGACCCCGGCGCCTATGGGATTTTCGGAGGCGGCGGCGACGGCAAGCGGGTTTTAGAGAGCATGTCGAACGACAGCGGCGGCAGCTTTTTCGAAGTTTCGAAGAAGCACACCGTGGATCAGATGTTCGAGATCCTGCAGGAGGAGCTGCGCAACCAGTACAATCTGGGCTACGTGTCGGATAAGCCGGTCGCCGTCTCCGAGTTTCGCACCATCCAACTGACGGTGAGGCAGCCGGGCCTGGTCGTGCAAGCCCGCCATCGCTATTGGGCGCAGCGCTAGGTCTCGGCCCCGGACTGCTTCTCCGCAAGTCGTATACTCTGGAACGAGGGCGGACACGACGTCTCGCCGTGCCGCGCACTTTACGACTTGACAGGAGGAGATCATGGATCGCTCACTTCGGTTGGCTCGCGCAGTCCTGGCCCTGGCCATCGCGGCCGGCGCGGGGCTACCGCAAAACGCGCCCGAGGGGGGAAAAGCGGCGCCGCCGCCTGTCATCACCGCCACGACGCGCCTGGTGCAGGTCAGCGTAGTCGCCAAGGAGAGCGGCGGCGAGCCTGCCGCGGGCCTGAAGGCCGAGGATTTCCGCGTCCTGGTGGACGGACGGCCGCAGAAGATCAGCTTCTTCTCGGCGGAATCCACCGGAGTGTCACCGGCTGCGAGCACGCTTCCGCCCGGCACGTTCACGAACATCCTGGCGGCGCGCGGGCAAGTGATCAACGGGATCACCGTGGTCCTGCTCGACCTGGTCAATACGCGCATGGTCGATCGGATGTTCGCGCGGCAACAGCTCATCAAGTACCTCGAAGAGATTCAGCCGCAGGATCGCATCGGGGTCTACGTCTTCGGCGGCCGGTTGCGCGTGTTGCACGATTACACGGCGGACATGTCGGACTTCCAGAAAAAACTCGCCGACGCGAAAAACCGGCTGATCGGTGTGAGCGGCACGGAGACGCCGGGCGCTCTGGATCGGGAACAGAGTGAATTCGACTCGGCGTTCGCGGGCCGGGGAGGCAACCTGCAGGAGCGCGAGTTCTACATGCGGAATCGGGTCATGGGCACTCTGGCGGTGTTCAAGTTCATCGCGAATCATTTGCAGCGCGTGCCGGGCCGCAAGAACTTGATATGGGTGTCGGGCGCGTTTCCGCTGATCTTCGGCTACCAGAACGAGAACGAAATGGCGGAGAACTACACCGAGGAAGTGGACGCCACCGTGCGCGCGCTGAGCGAAGCGAACGTCGCGGTGTATCCGATCGACGCGCGCGGGTTGACGACCCCGCCCGGCTTCGATGCCAGCCGCGGTTCGAGGAACAACGCCGCGAACCGCGCCCCCACGTCGCCGGGCAGCGGTCCGGGGATATCCAATAGGCCCGCCCCTGCGCCCCGGACGGGTGGCGGCGCCGGCAGCCGGCAGATCGCCGCCCACGCCACCATGGATGAGATTGCGCAACGCACGGGCGGACACGCCTATTACAACACCAACGACATCGCGCGGGCGATTCACGAAGCGGTGACGGATTCCACGCTCACTTACACCATCGGATTCTATCCAACGGACGAGAAGGACGACCGAGACTTCCATAAAATCAAGATCGAAACCGCGCGGCGGCACGTGAGCCTGCACTACCGCAGCGGCTACCTGGACGTCCCGCGCGCGTCGCCGGACGAACGGCAGCGCATGCTGCAATTGCACGACGCGCTATGGAGCCCGCTCGATGCGACGGAGCTCGGCCTCACCGTGCACGCCGCCCGGTCGGCCGCGACGCCCGGTCTCGACTTGCTCGTAACGGTCCAACCCGACGGTGTGCTGTTGAAGCAGGACGGCGACCGCTACGACGGCCGGCTCGACATGTTGATCGTCCAGCTCGATTCCCGGGGAAACCAGATCGACGGGCCTCCCAACACTCAGAACACGATTGAACTGAATATGCGTGCCGATACGTACCGGAAGTTCACGACGGACGGGTTGCCGCTGCAGAGAACGCTGGCGCCGTCGCCGCGAGCCGAGGCGCTGAGAATCGTGGTGCGCGACGCGGGGTCCGGGATGATCGGATCGCTCACGGTGCCACTGAAGGGGCTCTGAGAGGTGGACGCATGACTAAGCGGCGTAGCGGGACGCGCGCTCCGCGTTGTGCCGCGCTCCTGTTCGCGGCGGTGTGCGCTGCCGGCGTAGCGCGCGCGGACACGCCGGTCGAGCTGACGAATCCCGGCATGGAAGCGCCCTACGACACCGTGGATCTGAACGGCGGTGCCATCTCAGGGGCCCTCGCCAACGGGTGGTCCGATAACTCGGCCTGGGCAAACCCAACCGTCCAATACTCCGAAGAGACCAGCAACCCACACAGCGGATTGGCATGCCAGAAGATGGTCGTCGCGAGCGTGGGCACCGGGCGGGCGCAGTTCATTCAGCCCATTTCGTTGCAGGCCGGCAACGTCTACACGGCTTCGGTCTGGCTGCGCGGGACGCCCGGCGTTCAGGCCTCCCTGGTGATCCAGCAGGCCGCGTCCCCTTACGCCACCTACGTCCAAGAGTCGATCGCTCTAACCGCGGATTGGCAGCAAATCACGGCCACCGGCTACAGCGGCACTACCGAAGGCGCGTATCTGATGATCGCCATGAGCGTTCCCGGCACCCTGTGGGCGGATGACTTTGCGCTGTCCTACGCGTCCGGAACGATCGCGCCCACGCCCCGTCTCGGCCCCATTCCGCTCTCGTTCTTCGGCATGCACGTGGAGAACTTCATCACGAGCCAACTCCTCAACAGCGGATTCGAGCCGCCCTACGTAACGGTTGGCGTAAACAACCCGATTTCGGGCAATATCGCGGTGAGTTGGAACGACAATTCCTCGTGGGGCGTTCCCAATCCCACGGTGACGTACTCCCAGGACACCAACAACCCGCACGGCGGCACATCGTCCCAGAAGGTGAGCGTACAAAGCGTGCCCGCGGGCACAGAGGTGCAACTGGTCCAATCGCTCACCGTGATTCCGGGCCAGGTCTACACGCTCACCGCCTGGTTGAGGGGCGATGCGGGGATGAGGGTCAACCTGATCCTGGAGGACGCCATAGCACCGTACACCTATTACGCCGATACGCCCGCCACGCTCACCGGCGTCTGGCAGCAGTTCACCACCCAGGGGCAAGTGAACGACACGGGGAGCATCCTGCTCATGTTCCAGGCTCCGCAAGCGGGAACGTTCTGGGTGGACGACGTGCAGTTTACGAACTCCTCCGGCGCTCCGGTCTCGGGCGGCGTGCCCTGGCCCACGGCCCGGTTCGGCACCCTGCGGCTGTGGGACTCCGGCACTGCCTGGACCTCACTCGAGCCGCAGAAGGGCGTTTGGAACTGGCAGCCCCTCGACATTTGGGTGGCGGCGGCCGAACAGCACGGCGTTCCGGACATTCTGCTCACGCTCGGGCAGACGCCGGCCTGGGCATCCACCAATCCCGACGACGTCAATTACGTCGGCGCGGGCGCCCCCGCTCCGCCCGCCGATAATCAGGACTGGCGCGACTACATCACCGCGGTTGCCCAGCGCTACAAAGGGCGCATCCGCTACTACGAGATCTGGAACGAGCCGAACGATACCACTTACTACACCGGGACCGTGGCCGAGCTGGCCGAGCTTACCGCCGAGGCCTACAGCATCCTCAAGTCGGTGGACCCAGGTAACACCGTCCTTTCGCCGGCTGCCTATGAGCCGGGATACCTGGATCAACTCCTGCAGGCCGGTATCGGGTCGAACGTGGACATGATCGCCTTTCACTTCTACCAGACACCGCCAGAGGCCACCGCCGCCGCCATCTTCAACGTCCGTCTGACGATGGCCAAGGACGGCGCCGCAGCGATTCCGCTCTGGGATACCGAAGGCGCTTCGGGTGACAGCACGGTGGCGGAGGACTTGGCGGCGGCCTATCTGGTGCGCAAGTATCTGGTCGATCTCGCGTTCGGTTCCATCCGCTTCGACTGGTACGCCTGGGGCAAGGCCACCACGTTCTGCGTGGGCACCGAGGAGAACGATCCGCGGGTGCTGACCGAAGCCGGCCGGGCGTTCGGCGTCCTGCTGAACTGGCTGCAGGGCGCCGCGCTCACCAGCGCTTCCATCGATGCCTCCGGCACATGGCAGATTGGGCTGAACTGGCCGCACGGCGCCTTCACCAGCGCCTCTGACGATGCGCCCGGCATACGGCCGATCGGGCCGCTCCTGCCCGGAGGCAACCACGGGCTGATTTTGTGGAATCCCACGGCAACCGTGCAGTTCGCCCTGCCCGGCGCCCTGGACCTGGTTTCCCAATACGACATCTTTGGCAACGCAACGCCCATCGGCGGAACCACGGTGACGATCGGCAACTCACCGGTCCTGTTCGTGAGCCCCCGGCAGCACTGGCGCTAAGCCGGCTTCCTTCTACTCGATTTCCGCCGTCAGCGAGCGGGTTCCACCACCTCGAACGGAATCGCCGGCAAGGTTCCCAGCGGTTGACGGTGGACGGGCGGGCGGCCGGCGGAGTCCGCGGCCGCCTCGCGAAACGCGTCCACGATGAGGTTCCCTTTCAGCCCGGGCTTCGGTTTGTCCGCCTGAGCCTTCAAGACGATCGATACGCCGTCCCCAGCGGGAGTTACGCTTTGAATGGAGACCCCTTCCGGCGGATCGTTCAACGCCATCTGCACTCCCTTCGCGAAGCGCGGAGGAACGAAGAGTTGGACCGTGGCAGCGCCGCCCGCGGGGAGCTTGACGGGCTTGTCAATCGTTCGCCAGGGAACTCCTCCGCTCCCCGCGCCGATAACCCGGACCATCCACGCATCCTCGGCCACAAGGTGATGGTAGGCGAATGCCTGCTCCATGTCTTCGGCCGGAACGGCGATGCGGCGTACCTCGCGGCCGTCGATGGTGGCCTGCCCCATCAAGCGAAGTGAAAGCGGCAGTGCAACGGGAGTGCGCGGCGCGGTCAAGGTGATCCGCACCTTGTCCTGTCCGGATGGAACCGCCGCACCGCTGAGCGTGAAGCCGGCCGGCGCATCGGCCAGCTTCAACGCGATCGCGCCCGCGAAACCGTCCCTGCGCAGCGCGTAGATCGTGAGGGGCGCGGTTGCGCTGACCCGGAGATTGAGGCTCGAAGGCGCCACCCGCAATTCGAAATCCGGCCGCGGATGACTGATGCGCAATCGGTAGCCGTACTGGAGTCCGCCCTTGCGCTGGACGTCCGCCAGTTGCAAGTAGTAAGTGCCTTTGGCTGTCAGCTTGAAGGAGATGCGCGAGTCCGCCTGGTGGGTGATCAGCCCCGCGCCTTTATCCTCAAAGTCGTCGTTGAATGCCAGCTCTTTCCCCGCCGCGTTGCTCAGCCGAAGCACGGAATCGAGCGGCGAGCCCAATCTGCACGCCGAGACCTCGGCCACGATCTCATCGCCGGCGCGGCCGCCGAAGCGGAAGAACTGGGATTCACCCGACTCCATGATGCGGCCGTTTACGATCAGCGGGAGCTTCACCTTTTGGGCTTTCTCCCGGCGATCGATACCCGGTTTGGCGATGGTTTCCGGCAGCGAGTCCAGCGCGAAGGGTACGCTGTTGGAGGTCCAGTCGCCCTTGCGCAGGGACACCGGATAGACGCCTTCCACCTTGCCTCTGAAATCCTCGGTGACCCGCGCTGCCGGCAGATTCCAGCCGTACATCTCGGTCGCCGTGCGCTTCCCGGCCTTTCCGCCCAAGGGAAAAATGCCGGTGATGACCGGCAACTCGCCAATCGCGATGCGGTAAATGAAATCTTCGCGCCCGCGATAAATCGAATCGTGGATCTCCACCACGTAGTCGCCGTCGCCAGGGATCTCGTAATGCAACAGCGGGTCCGGATGGAACAGGTAGTGATCGGCGGATGCCAGTTCTTTCCCCTGGGCATCGCGCAGCGTCAGGACCGACTGGAACCAGCCGGGAACGGCGTCGGCAACGTAAGGTATCAGTTCCCGCGCGCTGGCCGCGACCACCAGTTGCTGTCCCCTTGTTGCGTGAAAGCGATATTGATCGGACGTTCCGGGCATCATCTGACCGTTCAACACGGCCGGAAGCGTGATCTCGGTGGGCGGCTCAGGCTGGCGAGGCGCGGCGCGCGGCACCGGCGTCGCACCGTTGACCACGTTGTACGCCGGCGCCACCCGGGCCGGTTTGCGGGAGAATTCCGGCAGTTCGCCGACCGAGAACACGATGGGATTGGTGAGTCCGGCGGCCGTATCAACTCGCAGCGTCCGCTGGCCTGGCGAGGCATCCGCCGCGATGGCGATTTGGAGAATGACGATTTCGGCAATGGACGGAATGGACCGCCTGCGTTGGACATCTTCCAGCTTGTCCCGGGTCTCGGCCAGGGTTCTCCGATCCTCAGCCGTAAAGGCCGGCGCGGGGGAACCGTCCGGCGGCGGCGCGTGCGCAGCGGCCCGCTTTTCGTTCAACTGCTTCATCCGGTCGCGAAGGGTCTGGGCCTCGGCTGGGGTCAGCGGCTTGACGTATCGAATCAATTGCGCTTCGACCCCGCGGCCGGACACGTACGCCTTGCTCGCGCCATTCAAGAACTCGCCGCCGAGACGGACCTCTATACTCGTGCCCCGCCGGCCTCCGGCGGGATAAACGTATCCCGCGTGCGGCGTGCGCTGCTGGGCCGCCAGAATCGGCGCCAGGGCGATTCCGGCCACCGCGACCGAGAGCGCCCGCGACGTCACATGATCTCCTTCAGCCGTCCGGCGAGCGGCAACCCATCGGCCGCGGTGGGCGTTACCCGGGCCGCCATTCCCTCGGGATGCGGCAGCCTGCCCTCGGGGTCGATGCCGAGTAGCTCGTAAATGCTGCCGATCAAGTCGGCGGGATACACCGGGCGGTCCCGGACCTGTTCCCCTTTCGCGTCGGAGGACCCCACCACGTGACCGCCTTTAAAACCGCCGCCGGCAAGCAGGGCGGAGAACACGCTGCCCCAGTGGTTGCGGCCGCCGTTCCAAGGCTCCTCCCAATCCACCTTGGGTTTCCTGCCGAATTCGCCATTCCACCAAACCACCGTGCTCGCCAGCAGGCCGCGGTCGGAGAGATCCTGCAACAGCGTCGCGAGCCCCTTGTCCATCTCCGGCAGCCTGCGGCGCATAAGCTGGAAGTTCTGCTTGTGGGTATCCCATCCGCCCTGGTAGTTGATGGTGACATACGGGACTCCGCGTTCCACCAGCCGGCGGGCCGCCAGGCACGATTGGCCGAAGGTGGTCCGCCCGTACCGCTCGCGCAACTCGTCCTTCTCCTGTGACAGATCGAAGACTTTTCCCGCGTCGCCCAGGATCAATTCGTAGGCCACCCGCTCGGCATCGTCGCGGGCCGCCAACTGCGCATCGCCCTTCATGAGGCGCCCCAGCGTATCGAGTCGATGCAGGTACTCGCGGCGCTCGCGCTGGCGCTGGTCCGTGATGCCCTGCGCCACGATGCCCTCGACCGCAAAGCGCTCCTGCGCCGGATCGCCGCCGGTTGCGAACGGTTTGTAGCGCGGCCCCAGGAAGCCCTCTTCGGAGAACCGGCCCTGCGGCTCCGTCAGCACGATGTAGGGCGGAATCAACCCCTTGTATCCGGCGTTGTAGCCCTTGAACAGAGACACCACGGCGCCCACGCTGGGGTACACGTCATGCCCGCCCGAAATGCGGCCTGTCTGCACAGTGTAGGAAGCCGTTTCGTGCGCGTAAATCCCGTGAGCCATGCCGCGGATCAGCGAGTACTTGTCCGCCTGTTTGGCGAGGAGCGGGAGCAGCTCGCAGATGCGGATGCCGCTCACGTTGGTTTCGATAGGGCTGTTGAGCGGCCCGCAGTAGTTCTCGCCGGCCTCCGGCTTGGGATCGAAGGTATCGAGGTGGGCGGGCCCTCCCCACATCCAAATCTGGATGACGGACTTCGCCCGGACGGACGAGACGGCGCTCGCGGCCCCGGCCATCCGGCTGCCCAGCAGCACGGCGGCCGCGCTGAAAAACCCCTCGCGCAAGGCCTCGCGCCGGGAGATTGGCAGCAAACGAAGGTTGGCGTCCATATCGAGGTGTCTCCTAATGCCGGTAGAGAAACTCGGCGCTGTTCATCAGAGCCCAAACGAGATCGACGACGGCCGCCTGGCCCCTGGCGGCGCCGGATTGCGAGTGCGCCGCCACCAGCTTCCACTCGTCGTCCGTCGGGTAGCGCGAAAGAACCGTCAGATAGATCTGCGACACCAGGTCCCGCGGATTCCTGGTGTCGCGCATCATGGCCGCCAGGTTCGGTCCCTGCTGGATCTTCCGCTGCACGTGGCTCGAATTCAACATATGGAGCAGTTGCGCGTCGGAGATCCGGTTGCTGCGTTCCGATTCCAGGCCCGCGTCGCGCGCCGGACGCCCGAACAGCTCCAGAAAAGGGCTGCCGATGCTGCCATCCGGGAGGCTGATGGCGCGCTGGAAATCGGGCATGAAACTGTAAGGTTCGGGGATGGCGCTGGTGTAGGTTTCGCTCGTTCCCGTGATCTGGCACACAGCATCGATGAGCACTTCCGCATCCAACCGCCGCAGAGGATAGGCCGCGAAGTGAGCGGCGGCCGCGGTGGGCGCGGCCCGCGGAATCGGGGAAAGCTGCCAGGTGGTGGAGTTGAGGATCAGGCGGTAAATGTGCTTCAGGTCGTAGTGCGAGGCCACCAACTCGCCTTCCAGCCAGCTCAGCAGCTCCGGATTCTCCGGCGGGTTGTCTCCGCGGATGTCATCCGGCTCTTGGATGATTCCGCGGCCCAATAGCCAGTACCACACCCGATTGACGATATTGCGCGCGAACCAGGGGTTCTTCGCGCTGGTCAGCCAATCGGCGAATGCTTCCCGCGGGTCCTGGCCGGGCGCGAGCCGGGCCCGGGTTCCATCCGGGAAGGTGAGCGTGGGGTCGCCCGCCGCTTTGGCCGGGTCGAAGAAGACAATCTCCTCTTTCCACTCATCCGTGTGTTTGTACCCAATCTGGGAGAAGAACGCAGCCATCCGTGTCAGCCGCTCCGCGGGCCACTTTTCCGCGCGCTCTCCCATGAATGTCACGGCCACGGTCTGGGCGATCCCTCGCGGCTCGCGGTTCTGCATGGCGCGATAGAAATTCACCGGCGCCTCGCGGAAGTTGCTGCCGCTTGCGATGAGTATCTCCCTCACAAACCGGTCGTAGGGCTTGTTCTCGGCCAGAGAGCCGCGAATCCAGTGGTAGTAGGCCTGGGCGGCGTTGGGCCACAGGTTGATGGGGAACTCCGCTTTGACCCGCAGCACATCGCTCCACTTCATGGCCCAGTAGTCGGCGAACTCGTCGCGCTCCAGCAACCGATCGATGAGGGCTGCGCGTTTGTTCGGGTCCTGGCTGTCGAGAAACTCCGCGGCCTGCTTTGCTGTGGGCAGCGTGCCGGTGACGTCGAGCCAAGCCCGGCGCAGGAACACGCTATCCGAGCACAGATTCGCCGGTTGGATACCCAGCTCCTTCCAACGGGCGAAAACCAGTTCGTCGATCCTGTTCCGGGGCTTGATCTGGCCCTGCATTTCGAACGGAGCAGTCGTGCTGGCGCCGGGCGGCGCTGCCGCGCCGATCGAAGTCAGAATGAAACCGATGGCCGCCCGAAGCAGGGGCGCCGGCACTCTGGACGCACAAGAAACGCGTTTACGCATATTGGCGCGTGGCCTGTCAGCAGCCTATCGAATCCAAACCCATAATAAGGCGAGAAGTTGTGGGATGTGCGCAGGAATCTGGCGCAGGGCGTAACCGGCGGGGAGCGGAGCGGATGGTCCCACTTGGAATCTCGGTGGCCTACCATTAGCCCTTTAGAATCAATCCCCGCTTGAACGTTGGCGCGCGAGACCGCTCGCTCAGTGAACGCTTCGGGTTGCCACTCCGCTCCCCGTGCGGAGATCGGATATGCTTGTACTGATTCGTGTTCACCGATCTCTATCGATTGTTGCCGCCGGAAGGCGTCAAGATTCTGCTGGTCCTGTTCCTCTCCTTCCTGACCGGGTTGGAGCGCGAGGAGCGGCGCGCCGGCGGCGGGCAGTTCTCGTTTGGCGGCGTGCGCACGTATCCTCTCATCGGCCTCATCGCCTATGGCATCTCCTTGTTGGCCGGAGGAGAGATTCTGCCGGTGACCCTGGGCTTCGCGGTGGTGGCGGGCTTCCTGATGCTGTCGTACCGCAACAAGCTGCAAGGCGCCGGAACGGCGGGTGTGACCTCCGAAATGTCGGCGCTGGTCACCTACGTGGCAGCCGCGCTAGTGTATCGCGAACAGTTCTGGATCGCCACCACTCTCACCGTGGCCAGCATGCTGTTGCTGGAGCTGAAGGGCGCGCTGGAAGGACTCACCCAGCGCATCGCGCCGGAAGAGATCTTCACCTTCACCAAGTTCCTGCTGCTCACGGCGGTGATTCTGCCGGTGCTTCCCAACCGCGAGTTTGGGCCGTTCGCCATCAACCCGGCCAAGGCCTGGCTGGTGGTGGTGGCGGTGAGCGCCGTCTCCTACGGCAGCTACGTGATCCAGAAGCTCACCAAGGGACAGGGCGGGGTGATGCTGTCGGCCTTGCTGGGAGGCGCCTATTCTTCCACCGTTACCACGGTGGTCCTGGCCAAACGCGCCAAGCAGGAGAACCGGCCGCACCTGTTTTCCGGAGTCACGCTGGTCGCCTCCGGCATGATGTATCTGCGGCTGGCCGGCCTGGTGGCCATCTTCAACCGAAACCTGATTACGCTCCTGGGAGTGCCGTTTCTCGTTCTCGCGGGAGCCGGCATCGCGTGCGGATGGTTGTGGAGCCGGTTTCCCGATGCCAAGGCCGGAGACGTAGAGCGTGAGTTCGAACCGAAAAACCCCTTGGAGCTGCGCGCCGCCCTGGGCTTCGCGGTGCTTTTCGTCGTCATGCTGGTGGCCACGCACCTGGTGGTGACTTACCTGGGCAAGGCGGGGGTGTATTCGCTGGCGGCCCTGATGGGCGTGACGGACGTGGATCCCTTCATCATGGGGATGACCCAGTCCGCCGGCGGCAGCGCACCGCTGGGCGTGGCGGCGGCGGGGATTCTGATTGCCGCTTCCAGCAATAATCTGGTCAAAGGAATCTACGCCTACTCGCTGAGCGACCGCAAGACCGGCGTGTTGAGCCTGAGCCTTCTGGCCGCTCTGGCGGCGGCCGGGCTCGCGCCGCTGCTGTGGCTGGCGCGGTAAGGCTTCCCAGCCTGACCTCCTTCGTGGTAGCCTTTCCCTTCCATGCAGGTCTTCGTTTGGGTGTGGATGTATTTGCTGTTCGTGCTGGAAGCGGCTGCGGTGGCGCTTTTATGGAGATGCACCTGCCGTTTCCCGGCCGCCGAGATGTTTTTCGGCCGCCTGGCCCGACACAAGGCGGCGCCTCTCACGGTGGGCTTGCTGGCGATGGCGCTGCGCCTGGCCGTGCTGCCCATTGAGCCCGTCCCCACGCCGACCATCCACGATGAATTCAGCTACCTGCTGGCGGCCGACACGTTCGTTCACGGCCGCCTGGCGAACGCCACCCATCCGCTCTGGCAGCATTTCGAAACCATGCAGGTCGAGCACCAGCCGACTTACGCGTCGATGTATCCTCCGCTGCCAGGACTGGTGCTGGCCGCCGGGCTGGTTTTGACGGGAATCGCCTTCGCCGGTGTCTGGCTAGCCATCGGAGCCATGTGCGCGGCCATCTGCTGGGCGTTACGCGGCTGGTTTTCCCCGGGCTGGGCGTTTCTCGGAGGATCGCTGGCGGCCGTCCGGCTGGGCATGTTCAGCTATTGGGCGGATAGTTACTGGGGCGGCGCGCTGACCGCCACCGGCGGCGCACTGGTATTCGGCGCTCTACCGCGCCTGGTTCGCAACAGCCGGCCGCGCGACGCCTTCCTGGGCGCCGTAGGCATCGTCATGCTTGCGAATACCCGGCCCTACGAAGGACTGGCGTTCACCCTGGCGGTGGCGTTGGCGGCCATCCCCCGGCTGCGCCGCGTGAGATTCCGCACAATTCTCCCCCCGGCCTTGGTTGTCCTGCTGGCGGCTGGCGCGTGGATGGCGTACTACAACTGGCGGGTTTACGGCAGCCCCCTGACCTTGCCCTACACCGTCAACCGCGCAACCTACGCCGTGGCGGGAGCGTACGTCTTCCAGGCACCGTCGCCCGAACCGCACTACCGTCACCCGAGCCTGCGCGATTTCTTCGTGGGCTGGGAAGTGCCGTACTTCGTGCGCTCGCGCACGCCGGTGGGATACCTGGGCACGCTGGGGTTGAAGCTGAGCAGGCTCTGGCTGTTCTTCGTGGGTCCGGTGCTTACCCTGCCTCTCTTTGCCGTCCTGTGGACCTGGCGCAGCCGCCGCACACGCGCTTTCCTCACGATGGCCGCGGTGGTCGCCGCCGCGGCGGCCCTCGTCCCGTGGTTCATGCCCCACTACGCCGCCGCGGCGACGGCGCTGATCTGGGCGCTCCTCATCCAGGGAATGCGAGTTCTTCGCCACTGGCGTCCGGCGATCGTCCGCTCCATCCCCGTGATTTGCGTCGTCATGGTGGCCGTCCGCGCAGGCATGGCGCTGTCGCCGATCCCCTTTGTCCTGACTTACAACATGACGTGGGCCACCACGTGGTCGGAGCCGCTCGGGCGCGAGCGCATCGTGGAACGCCTTCATTCTTACGGCGGCCGGCACCTGGTGATCGTGCACTACCAGCCCGGCCACGATCCGCTCAAGGAGTATGTGTTCAATGGGGCGGATATCGATGGATCCGAAATCGTCTGGGCGCGCGACATGGGTGCGGAGCGGAACCAGGAGCTGCTGCGATACTTTCGCTCGCGGAAAGCCTGGCTCCTCGAAGCCGGCCCTCAGCCACCCGAGTTGCGACCGTATCCCGCGAGGAATCGGGCCGGACTTGGGTCTGATACGAAGTAACATTGGGCGAGCTGAAGCTCGCAGGTTGGGAGAGGACAAGCTGAAGCTTATCCCACATAGCAAACTAATGACTTGCAGGCGCACGTGGGGCATGCTTCAGCTTGCCCAGGGACTTTCTCAGCAGCGTCCGCCACGATGGTGTTGTTTCGTAACGGTCCCTTAGTGGTCCAGCATCGGCGAGCAGCAGGGCTTCTGGACCGGCTTCGGCTCCATCAGCTCCCCGCGCGTCAGGTTCGGGTCGTAGAGATTGAGCTGCCACTTGCCATCCCGGCCGATCTTGGGCGGCTCGCCGATCTTCATGTCGCGCGCGAGCAGCGTCTTGTAGCTGGCATCCACGCTCGGAACCAGCAGGCACAGGTGGTTCATAATGCCCAGCGTCCGGGGAGTCGGATCGTGCACCTCGAGCATGTACTCCAGGTGGTCCATGCCGTCGGGCACCCGCATGTCGACCCAGTTGGTGGGGCCGTCGTCCGTCATCCCGCCGTGCCAGACGTCATGGAAGCCCAGGATGTCCCGGAACAGGCGGTCGGCCGCGGCGCGGTCGCTGACCGTGAAGCCGACGTGGCCGATGTGCTCGGAAATCCGCGAAGCCGGCAGGAACTTGCCGAAGGCGCGCCCCAGCGCCCCGTCGGGCACGTACTGGACGAACTCGATGGCGTGGCCGTCCGGGTCCCGGATCCAGAAACTGAGGTTCCCGTCCGGGAGCGTGCGCAGCGCGGCGGGGACCTTGACGCCGCGGCTTGCCAGGAAGACGCGCAACTGCTCCGCATTCGTGGTTTCGAAGGCGATGTGCGAGAGCCGGTCTTCCGTTTCGCTCTTCAATCCCGGAAACACCTCGATGTACTGGCGGTCGTTCACCTTGAAGTAAATGACCTCGGGACTGCCGTCGGCGTTCGGGATGGTGAAAGCCTCCGCGAAGCCGAGGTACTTTCCGTAGTATTCCCGCGCGGCGGCGAGGTCGTTGGTCTTCAGCGCAATGTGCGCGACGCCCAGGATGGGCGGGCGCTGCTGCCCGTAGGCTCCGGCGGAGAGAGCCATCGTCAGAACCGCCGCGGAAATCAGACGCACCATAGCCCACAGTATAGAACCACGCGCGGGGGGAACGTAGCCGCGGACCGCGCGGTCACCCGAGTATCCGCTTCAACTCGTCCGGCGCCAGAATGCCGCTCTCGGTCACCACACCCGAGACGCACGAAAGCGGCGTCAGGTCGAAGTAATAGTTGACGGCGGTAACCTGAGGCAGCTCGCGGTCCAGGATTTCCGCGGGGTTCTTCGGCGCTTCCGGGGGCGGGCTGTAGGATGCCGGCAGGAACTTGTCGGAGCTGCATAGGACGTAGAAGGGCACGCCCAACGCGCGCGCCGCCAGCGCAATGAGCGCGGTTCCCGTCTTGTTGGAGACCCCCCGCAGGGAGATCGCATCCGCTCCTACCCAGACGAGCCGAACCCCGGGCAGGAGGCGGTAGGCGGCCCCGTCGGCGATCACGGACGCGCTGATGCCACCCATGCCCAGGCTGGCGGCCAGGGCGATCCCCTCGCAAACCGGGCGGGATTCCGGGCAAATCACCGTGAAGCTCTTGCCGCTCTGGTGGGCCTCGCGGAAGGCGGCCAGCACGGTGGAGCTGAACGAGTGGGTCATCACCGTCATCCCCTCCTCGATGAGAGTGGCGGCGATCTCAGCCACGCGCGCCGCGCTGTGCTCCATCGATTCGAGAAACTCGACGCAGGCGGCCTTCACGTCGGAGGAAGCCAGCACGCGCTGGACCAAGTTGTACATCGGCGCCATCGACGGCTGGGCCTCGACGAGCGCCTGCGCGATCTCGGGAATGTCTCCCGGCGCCAACTCGGCGTACTCCACCAGCAGTGTGGCGCCGCGCACGGCCAGGCGGGCGGCGCCGCTCGCCCTGTCCTTCCGAATCTCGTTCAGGCGCGCTGCACAGTCCTCGGGTATCGCCATTGCTCCCCCGCGTTCATTGAAGAGGAAACCCGCTGCGAAGTCAAGTCCACTGGTACCACCGCGGCCGCTGTGAGTACTGTCCCGAATGATAGACTCGGTTCCAGTGCCGGCCGTTATCTCGCACCTGCTCGTGGCGTATCTGGTGTGCGTCCTACCCTGGCTGGGACGTGCCAGGTACCGCTGGCTGAAGGAGCAAATCGAAGCGGGACGCTCCGAGGCCAGGTTGCGCTTCTACCGGCGGGTACTCGCCGCCCAACTGGGGCTGGTTCTCGTTGTCCTGGCCATCTGGCGGCTGGGCTCGATTGCGCCCGAGGCCCTGGGGCTCATAGCGCCCGCGAATGCACCGTTGATGACCATCGCCCTGGCGGGATTTCTGATCTCCGTCCTGGTGTCGAGTCTGGTGCTCCGCTACAAAGGCGATCGTCGCCTCAAGCGCGTGCTCCAAATGGCCGGCCCGCTGCTTCCCGTGTCCACCGCGGAGCGCTGGCTGTTTGCCGTGGTCGCCGTTGGCGCCGGGATCTCGGAGGAGTTGGCCTTTCGGGGATTCCTGCTCTTCTACTTCGCGATCTTCCTGCCCGGCCTTGGCAGGTCCGTAGCGGTGCTGGCGTCTTCCGCGGCCTTTGGCCTCGGGCACCTGTATCAGGGCATTCGCGGCGTGGTTCTCACCGCCGTGGTGGGCCTCTTCCTGGCGATGCTTTACGTTCTCAGTGGGAGCCTGGTGGTCCCCATGGTGGTCCACGCGGCGCTCGATCTAAGGCTGCTCGTGATTGTCACGCCGGAGCGCCTGAAGAAGCTGGGCGCCGGCGCGGCCTGAATGGCGCTACTCGCCTCTCCAGAAGTCGGCCGGCGGCTTGGGGCTGTATCGGATCTCGGAGAAGACCGACCGGCAACCCTCGCCAACCGGCGACTGCGAAGAGAAGCCGAGTTCGAGCGGGCCGGCCGCTCCAAGGTCGAAGGCACGGGTCAGCCGCCACGTCCGGCCGTCCTTCGAGGCATAGAACGTGATCCCTTGCCCACTTTTGGCGACTTCCAGGTAGACGCTGTTTCCGGGGACCGGAATCGAGTTGTTGTCGTCCGACCGGCCTCGCGTGACCACGGAGATGACGGTGGGCTCCATCCACTGTGTCATCTCGAAACAGAACTTGCCCCAGGTCGCCTCGCCGCCGTAGACCACCAGGCAGCCTGCATCCCACCGCGTGTGGAAGTCCACGGTCACCTTCGCCCGCAGCGTGAATTCCCCGCCGGCCTTGAACAGCAGAACCGGCGAATTCGCGCTCGTGCGGCCGTCGATGGGAGAAACGAACCAGTCGGTGGACTTGCCGCCGGTGATGCTGAGGTTGCCGTCCCGATCGACTTGAACGGACGCCGGGGCGTTCCTCCATCGCTGGGGAGAAGGGATGCCCGGCACGGCCGGCGTTTGGCCGAGAGCGTTGCTCAGTAAGATTAGGATGGGTAGCAGGCGCATGAAGAACATCATAGCTGGCACCGCCGGGCACATCGACCACGGCAAGACGGCCCTGGTGAAGGCGCTCACCGGAATCGACACCGACCGTCTGGAGGAAGAGAAGCGCCGCGGCATTTCGATCGACCTCGGTTTCGCGCACCTCGATCTCGCGCCCGAGCTGCGCATCGGATTTGTCGACGTTCCCGGCCACGAGCGCTTCGTCAAGAACATGCTGGCCGGAGTGGGCGGCATCGACCTGGTCCTGTTGGTGATCGCCGCCGACGAATCCATCAAGCCCCAGACCCGCGAGCACTTCGATATCTGCCGCCTGCTGGGGATCGGGCAAGGCATCGTGGTGCTCACCAAGGCGGACCTGGTGGACCGCGACATGCTCTGGCTGGCCCGGCTCGAGGTGGAGGACCTCGTGGCGGGCTCCTTCCTCGAAGGCGCGCCTTCGGTGGCGGTCAGCTCGACCACCGGCGAGGGACTCGACGAGTTGCGCGCGCGGCTGGCCCAACTGGCCGCGAAGATTCCGGCGAAGGATTCCTCGCGCCACTTCCGCTTGCCGATCGACCGGGCGTTCTCGATGCACGGGTTCGGCACGGTCGTCACGGGCACGACGACTTCGGGTTCGGTCGCGCGGGAGCAGGAAGTCGAGCTTCACCCCGGCGGGCGGCGCCTGCGCGTGCGCGGGATTCAGGTGCATGGACAAGCCGCGGAAGGCGCGAAGGCGGGCCAGCGGACCGCGCTGAACCTGGCTGGAATCGAGCCCCAGGACCTGGCGCGCGGCATGGTGCTGGCCGAACCCGGACGCTTCCACACAACGAATCGCATCGATTGCGCGCTCGACCTGCTGCCGTCGGCCAAGCCCCTCAAGAACCGCGCGCCGGTTCACTTTCATGCGGGAACGGCGGAGGTGGAAGCGGAGGTGCGGCTCCTGCAGGAGGGCGACGCTCTCCGGCCAGGCGCGCGGGCCTACGTGCGTTTCATCCTCCGCGAACCGCTGCTGCTGCTGCCCGGCGACCGGTTTATCATCCGCATGTTCTCGCCGGTGTTGACGATCGGCGGAGGCGTGGTCATCGACATCACCGGCCGGCGGTACCGCCGTGGCGATCGGGCCGCCGAGCGGCTGGGTATGCTCGAGCGCGGCACGCCCACCGAAAGAGTGGCCCTGCTGGTGCGAGAATCGCAATACGGGTTGGGCGCCGCCGAGCTCGTCGCCGCCACCGGACTGGGAGAAGCCGAGATTGATCGGGCCGCCCAGTCCGAGACGCTGCTCGCGTTCCGCCAGCCGGAGTTGTGGCTGGTGGATCGGGAATGGTCGCGCGGCGCGGCGGCACGCGTCACGGACGTGTTGGGTGACTTTCATCGGCAGCATCCGCTCGCGCCCGGCATGGCACGGGAAGAGCTCCGCAGCCGCGAGTTTCCCGGCGCGCCGCCGTTCCTGTTCGAGGCGCTGGTCGCGCCCGCAGGCGGCCTGGTGGCCGAAGGCGAAATGCTGCGCCTGGCCTCTCACCAGGTAGTGCTCAAGCAAGAGGAAGAGCTGGCATCGGCCTCCATGGAAGCGCTTTTCGAGAGGGCCGGCCTGACCGTCCCGCCAGTGAGTGAAGTGCTGGCGAAATCGGGCGTCGACCCGGCGCGCGCGCGGACATTGCTCCAGATCCTGCTGCGCCAGGGCCGCCTCGTGAAGATAGGCGACGAGTTGGTCTTCCACCGCTCGGCGCTCGACGACCTGCGCCAACGCCTGGCGCCCTACAAGGGACAGCGGCTCGGCGTGCCGCAGTTCAAGGACCTGGCGGGCGTCTCGCGCAAGTACGCGATTCCGCTGCTCGAGTATCTGGACCGCGAGCGCATCACGCGCCGCGACGGCGACCAGCGGCTGGTGCTGTGATCAAAAATCCAGCTTGTAGATGTTGCCCCGGTTATCTCTGGCAACGCCGCTGAAGCCGCCGGCTTCGTTCCGGAACTTGGACACTTCCACGTTGAGGATGGTCCCCTGGTCTCCGGTGATCACGGCCCGCACGAGCGGGTTGCCCAACACGTGAGCCACGTAGAATCCCGCCCCGTAGACCGTGTCCCACATCTGCGCCGCCTCGTTTGGCGTAGTGGCAGCGGGTTGATTGCGAGGCACCGGCGCCCAGCGTCCTATGCAGACCTCGCCATCGTCGATAGTGATCGTAACGTTCCCTGAGGCGGCGAACGCTCCGTTGAATTTGACGATGTAAACCGACACTGGCGATTGAGCAGCCAGTGGACCCTGCACCGGATAGAGCCGCCCCTTGGCGGCGCACCCCAGCATCATCGAAATCCCAAAGAGAATCGCGCAGAGTTTGGTCTTCATTGGCCCTCTATCGAATGGCGTTACCCTTCCCGCCGCGGGTTACTGGAAATAGAAGAAGCCCCGTGCTTGGGTGCGCGGGGCTTCACTCAGAGGGGCTGGCGATGGGCTGGGCCCCATCGCCGGGGATGCTAATAAGTCGATGACGACTTATGGTTGACTTCATTGTAGCAGCTATCGGACCAAACGACAAGATACTCGTTTGCCGGATTTTGAAGGCCTGCGGCCGGTCCGGCGAGCGCGAGATCACCCACCCACCGGGCTGGATGCCCCAGCGGCGGGCCGAAACGTGCCGTCCGGGTTCAGCACGTAGCGCCGGCCGCGCCAGGTTACGGTATTGCCGAAGAAGCCAGCGATCCACAGACTGAACCCCAGGACGTCCTGCACCGGCAGTAGCCAGGGGCGCCTCAGAATGGAGCCATCGCGCACCACCAGGACCGCCGACGCCCAGGCGGAAGCCAAGCGGACTGCCAGCGCCGCCACCGCCACAGGCCACCACCCCGGCCTCACGGCCCAGAGCGCCAGAGCCGGTGGCAGGGCGTAGGTAAAGAGTTGCCCCAGGTAGCCGGCCGGCCGCATGCGCCGGCCACCGCGCATCCAGCGGAGCCGGTGGGCCAGGTTCTCCCGCCAGCCCTGCGTCCCCAGCCGATGCTCGATTACGCACGAGGAGAGAATCGTGCGGAAACCTCGTTCGGCAATGCGCCGCCCGATGAGGAAGTCCTCGGTCAGATAGTTCTGGAACTGCGCGAAACCGCCGGCGGCTTCGATCGCTTTCCGCCTCGCTCCCATTACCGGCCCCAACCCGAACTTCACGCCTTCGAGGATGCGGTCGGCCAGCACGCCCGCCAGCATCTCCGTGTTCAGGCCGATCGCTTCGAGGCACGACCAGAAGTCGCGGCCGCCCACGGCACGGTAGGGGCAACTTGCCAGCCCCAGGCCCGGGTCTCCGAACTCGGCGGCCAGCGTTGCCAGCAGATCCGGTCCCACGCGCGTGTCGCTGTCGCTCATCACGATCAACTCGTAACGAGCCTGGGCCAGCATGCGGTCCAGGGAGTAGCATTTCGGGTTCACCCAGGACGGCTCTCCGGTCAGCACGAGCCGTGCGGGGACGTGGGGAAACTCGGCGCGCAGCTTGTCGACCACCGCCACGGCGGGATCGCTCGCGTCCCTCACGGCAAACAGCAGCTCGAACTCGGGATAGTCCTGCCGGAAAAAGGACCGCAGGTTCTCTTCGAGCCCCTCGTCCAGGCCCGCCAGAGGCTTGAGGACGCTGATCGGCTCCGGGTGCACCAGGGCCGGCTTGGGTCGGAACAGGTAGCTACACGCCGCCGCCACCACCAGCGCGGCATACACCGTCGCGCCGGCTACCAGCGCCAGCAGGATCCAGGCCGCCGCCGCCATCGAGTTACTCGCCGGGCGCCTTCGAGTCGATCAACTGCCGGATCTCGGCCAGGAACTGCTCGACCGGCTTCGCCCCCAGGTCGCCGTGCTTGCGGTTGCGGACCGCGACCGTTCCCGCCACCGCCTCGCGCCCGCCCACCACCAGCATGTACGGAATCTTCTGAAGCTGGGCTTCGCGGATCTTGAGGTTGACCTTCTCACTGCGGTCGTCCAGGTGCACGCGCAGGCCGGCGCCGGCCAGGCGCGCGGTGACCTGGCGGGCATACTCCGTCTGGTGGTCCGTGATGGGCAACACAACGGCTTGCACCGGCGCCAGCCACACCGGAAACGCCCCGGCGTAATGCTCCAGCAGGATCCCGAAAAAGCGCTCCACCGACCCGTAGAGCGCGCGGTGCACCATCAGCGGCTGGTGCGCCTTGCCGTCCTCGGCGATGTATTCCAGGCCGAAGCGCCGCGGCAGCGTGAAATCGAACTGCACCGTCGAAAGCTGCCACAGGCGCCCGATCGCATCCACTAGCTTGACGTCGATCTTCGGCCCGTAGAACGCTGCCTCGTCCGGCACGACTTTGACCTTCATGCCCACGCGCTCGACGGCTTTCTTGAGCGCTCCTTCGCCCAGCGCCCACTGCTCCGGAGAGCCATCGTACTTGCCGCTCGCGCCGCCGTCCCAGGTCGAGAGCTCGGCCTCGTATTGGTTGAAACCGTAGGTGTGCAGTGTGTCGCGGGCGAATTCGAGGCAGCTTACAACCTCGTCCTCGATCTGCTCGGGGGTGCAGAAGATGTGCGCGTCGTCCTGCGTGAAGCCGCGCACGCGCAGCAGGCCGTGCAGCACGCCCGAACGCTCGTAACGGTACACCGTGCCGAGTTCTCCCAGCCGCACCGGCAGGTCGCGATAACTCTTCATCCGGTCGCGGTAGATGAGGATGTGGAACGGACAGTTCATCGGCTTGAGCTGGTACTCGGCATCGTCCAGCTCGATTTTCTTGAACATGTTCGCCGCGTAGAAACCGTAGTGGCCCGAGGTTTCCCAAAGGTCGCCGCGCGCGACGTGCGGCGTGTAGACCAGCGAGTAGCCGCGCTGGACGTACTGGTCGCGCATCCAGTCCTCCAGGATGCGCCGCACCGTGCCGCCCTTGGGGTGAAAGAAGATGAGGCCCGGCCCGGCGAGATCCTGAATGCTGAACAGGTCCAGCTCCGGACCCAGCTTGCGGTGGTCGCGCTTCTTGGCTTCTTCGAGCTGGTGCAGGTAGTCGTCGAGCTCCTTCTTGCTGAAGAAGGACGTGCCGTATATGCGCTGGCCTTGCCGATTGTGCTCGTCGCCCTTCCAATACGCGCCCGCGATGGAGAGCAGCTTGAACGCCTTGATTTTCCCGGTCGAAGGCACGTGCGGGCCGCGGCAGAAATCGATGAAATGGGGGCCGAGCGTGTATTCGGAGAAGATCTCGTCGGCCTTCTCCTTAATCAGCTCGCATTTCAGCTCTTCGCCCATCTCGGCGTATTTCTTCAACCCCTCGGGCTTGGGCGTCATCTTGCGCTCGTACGGCAGGTCCTGCCGCGCCAGCTCGACCATCTTGGCCTCGATCTTTTCGAGGTCCTCCGGCGTGAACGGTTGCTCGCGATAGAAGTCGTAGAAGAAGCCGGAGTCGGTGGGCGGGCCGATGCCGAGCTTGGTCTCGGGATACAGTTCCAGCACCGCGGCGGCGAGCAGGTGCGCGCTCGAATGACGATACACGTACAGAGCCTCGGGATCCTTCGGCGTCAGGATTTGAAGCGTGCTGTCCGTCGAGAGAGGGCTAGTGAGGTCGGCCAGATCGCCATTGACCTTGGCGACCAGCGCGTCCTCCGCCAAACGGCGGCTGATGGACCTGGCGATATCGAGAGGGGTCGAGCCCGCGGCGACTTCTCGCCGGCTCCCATCGGGCAGAGTAATGGTGATTTCGCTCATAACCGCTGAGTTTTCAGCGTAGCACGGGAATGCAGGAAGGGGCTGTATTCCACTCGGGGAACGGACAGGCAGAGTCAAGCGGCGCCGGCGAACGACCCCTGCGGGGCGGCGGAGATCACCGCAGGGAATCGCCACTCTACCCGCGCATGCGCTGCGGATGGTACTTTCGCGGTTCAAGGACTGGGCCGCCCCGGTGGTACCCAAATCTCCGCGCCTGCAGGAGATTTGCGGGCCGTTTGTGCCCGCCCTTGGTATTCTGTAGCAGTCCGATTGTTTTTTGTGGAGGTGAGATGGCGCCGTCACGACGGGTTTCTCCTGCCCACTGGGAGATTATCCGCGGACGAGACCATGCTCGGCTGATGGGCCGGTGGGTGACTGCCAGCTCTCGCAACAGGAAAGTGGCCCCCACCAACTTAGTAAGTTCAACCTGCCTCGTAGATGCCGTGATGGTGCGCTTGGCCGGGTTCGCAGTCCTGCTGTTCTGTGACGTCCCGGAGGGCTCCCGCGAGAACGGCGAACCTGCGTCGCACGGATCACGATCCTACGCGAGGAGAAACCAATGATGCTAAACTTCATGCGCGCCGAGCAAGGCCAAGACTTGATCGAATACACCTTGCTCCTCGCCTTTGTCGCACTGGCCGCCGCCGCGCTCTTCATTAGCGCCAGCACTGACATTAGCAGGATTTGGAGCGCTGCAAGCTCCAGACTCGCTGCGGGTGCCGCGAGCGCCAGCTAGCCACGAGCTCGGAGGCGCGTGCGCGACGTGCCCCTCCGCTCGTTTTCCAGTCTCGTAGCTCCAGGTGTAGGAACTTCGAGGTCCGTGCCGGTCAGATCGGCCCATTGACTTGGCTGCCCACCCGCGCTACGCTGCTCTCAGTTTCGAGATACCGATGACACAAGCAGACAAGGCCGAAGTGACCTGGGGCGATCGGGATCGCAAGAAGGGATGGACCGTGCGCATCCAGGTGGGCGCGGAGGTGATCCTCCGCCACCTCGGAAACGCGCGGGATGCCGAAGAAGCCGCGATCCGCGCCCTGGCAGTGGCCGCCGCCAAAGACGACGGCTACGAGCTGGACCCGGCGCGGGTCGAGATCCATCGCCTCTAGCGAGGGCTGGACGGCCCGCGACGCGGCCACCAGAAAAAACTTGACAAGCACAATAATTGTGTAAAACAATTGTTGTGTGACGCAAACAAAGTTGCTTCGAAGCTTCCGGCGCGACCTCCGCGTTCTCGAGAGGGAAGCCGTGCGCCACCTCGAGGGCGAGACGAGCTGCTGCGGTGTCACGCTGGGCCAATGCCACGCGCTGCTCGAGCTGTCGTTCTCGGATTCCTCGCTCACCAGCCTGGCCGCCGCGCTGGATCTCGACCCCAGCACTCTCAGCCGCACCGTCGACGGCTTGGTCAAGACGGGCTGGGTAGAGCGAACCCCGGACGCCACCGACCGCCGGGCCGTCCGCCTGGCTCTCACGGCGGCGGGTCGCGACAAGGTGGCCGAGATCGACGGGATGTGCGACCGCTACTACCAGGGTCTCTTCGACGACATGAACGAGCGGGACCGCAAGTGCGTTGTACGGGCGGTGAAGCTGCTGGCCGGCCTTATGCGGGCCCATCGCACCGCGCCTGGAGAGGGCGGGGCCTGCTGCGCCGTGACGGTTTCAAATGAGTCGAACTAACTGCGGTTGCGGGCAGACGCCGGGGACGCTCACTACCACGATCGCCTGGCGGGACGTGCTCGGCGGTTGGAAGGTGCGCTGGGGCTTCGGGCGCGCGCGGTATACGGTCGCCCCGGGCCTCTATCGCCTGGGGGCGCCGGACTCCGGTTCCCCGGTCCTGGTCACGGCCAACTACAAACTGACCGTCGACGCCGTGCGCCGCTCGTTGGTTGGTCTCGACGTATGGCTGCTGGTGCTGGATACGAAAGGCGTCAACGTCTGGTGCGCCGCGGGCAAGGGAACGTTCGGCACTGAGGAACTCGTCCGCCGGATCCAGGCCGCCAACCTGCGCGACGTCGTGAAACACCCGGAGCTGGTTGTGCCGCAGCTTGGCGCGACCGGCGTGGCCGCGCACGAGGTCAAGCGGATTACCGGTTTCTCGGTGCACTACGGTCCGGTTCGGGCCCGCGACATTCCCGCTTATCTGGCGGCGGGGATGACGGCCACACCCGCCATGCGCCGTGTGACCTTCGGGTGGAAAGAGCGGCTGGCTGTAGCGCCCGTCGAGATTGTGGCGGCGCTTGGACCGCTGCTGGGCGTCACGGCTTTTGTGGCGGCGCTTGACGTTCTGCGCCATCATCGCCCGACCACGCACGCGCTCGCCGGCATGGCGCCGTTCCTGGCTGCGGTGCTGACGGGCGGGCTGCTGGTTCCGTGGCTCCTGCCCTGGCTCCCATTCAGGACTTTTGCCCTCAAGGGAGCCGTGGCGGGCGCGCTCGTGGCAGCCGCAATGCTATGGTGGCTGCCCTTAGGGGCCGTCGAAGCGGCGGGCGTTGCGCTCCTGGTCGTAGCCATCACGTCCTACATGGCCATGACGTTCACGGGCTCGACGACATTTACCACTCTGGCCGGCGTGCGCCTCGAGGTCCGCCGCGCACTACCGCCGATCCTGATCGCGGCGGGCGCGGGCGTCGTCCTGTGGATCGCCGGGGAGTTCGTCTGAGATGCGGTATCTCTTGAACGGCCATTCGCTGACCCTGGATGCGGCTCTCTGCAACGGCTGCGGCCGGTGCGAGGAGGTCTGCCCCCACGGCGTGTTCTCGGTCATCCATCGCAAGGCGGCGATTGTGGACCGCGAGGCGTGCATGGAGTGCGGAGCCTGCCGGATGAATTGCGCGCTGAACGCGATCGCGGTCTCGTCGGGCGTTGGCTGCGCCGCCGCTGTGATCGGCGCCATGCGCCGCAGGAACACGGGCGCCGAGTCGTGCAGTTGCGGGGTAGCTACTCCGGCAGCAACTGTCCCAGAATACGCCCGCTCTTCCGGTCGAGGAGAACGTGGGCGGCGCGCTGGGGCGGCAGAGTGACCCCGATGCGAGCGCCGCTCTCCATGTGCGTCAGCGCGACGCGCTTCGGCACGGCCGACTCCGAGATCATGGTGTACAGCACGCACTGCTCGAAAATGCTGGGCCGGATCAGCACCGACGGATCTATGGTCTCGACCGAGAAGACCGGCGCCACGTGGGCCTGCTTCAAGGCATACCGGTAGAGAGCCGCGACGGGAGCACTCTCCGAGCCCACCTCGAGCGGGAGCGGGCACCAGATCGCCTTGCCCGCGCCCATCGGAATGGTGCGTACCTCGACCCGCTCCTCGCCCGCAACGAGCGCCTTCTCCACGCGCTGGAAACTCTCCCCATGAAAGGCGACGCGCACGTCCGCCCCATCGAGGCGCAGCGTCTCCTCCTCCGCCACCGGCGCGATCGCCGCCCCGAGGCCCAACCGCTCCACCGGAATCCAGTGCTCGTCGCGGTCGATCACACCGGTAATCAACAGGGTCGAACCGTTCCGGACGGCCTCCAGCAGCACCTTCCAGGCCCCCACGGCGAGCACCTGGGGACACGGCAGAAGGATCAGCTTGGCGGGGACAAACGCGCGATCGAGCGCATATTCGCCCGCGGCACGCATTGCCGTCAGGCACTCATAGTGCATCACTCGCACCGCGCGCTTGGTTGCCGGCGTGGCGAAATCGCGAACCGAAAACATGTGCGACTGCGGCACCACCATGACCACGTCTTCGAGCTGCTTTCCCGCGAGCAAATCGCCGTGCTGTTTCCAGAACGCGGCCATGGCAAGGAACGGCTCCAACTCCGGCTTGGCTGTCCCATCGGCGCGGAAGAAGCCGATGCTGGCTTCGTTGTCGTTGGCGATGTAGCTATTCGTGTTCCACAGCCATTGAACGAATCCGGCGCCGTCCGCGCCCATCGCGAACGCGATTTTCCGCTCGAGCAGGTTGCGCGCCTGTTCTTCCGTCCGGCCCGGAGCGCGGCGCATCGTTTCGTAGAACATAATGCCCGACTCCTCGATCAGGTTCGGCTTCGAGGGGGATTTGGTCAGCACGCTGTCCCACAGCAGATCGTCGTTCAACCACCAGTTGTGAACGCAAGTGAAATCGACCACCGCATCGTGGAACAGAGGGCTCGGCTGCGCGGACAGGCCCCCCTCGTCCTGGCCCACGGTAATGAGCTGATGCCGGTTCCCGTTGGCGCGGATCGCCGCTGAGATCTCCGTCACCCAGCGGTTGAACATCTCTTGCGCGAAGAGCCGGTACTCCAGAACGGCGAGGGGCCGCGACGTCCGGTCGAAGATGTCGCGATCGGTGAAGTCTTCGAGCGCCGGCAGGTCGATCGCGTCCAGCGAAGTGAGCCCCCAGATTTCCTGCAGCCTGGTTTCGTCCGCGAACCGCGCCTTCAGCCACTCTCTCCACGCACCACGCTCGTACTGATCGTAACTGGGGCGGCAACGGAACGCCTGCGTGGGCGAGCAGAACGAAGGCTCGTTGATCAGGTCCCAGGTGAGATCGTCGGCGCCGCTCGCGCGCGCAGCGAGCTGGAACACGAATTCCTTCTGGGCGGCGACGGAACGGGGATCGAGGTAGGGATTCTCGCCGCCCCACATCTCCGGCAGGAACGCGAACAGGTTGAAGATCACCGCGATCTCGTGCCGGTGCGCGGTCTCGAGAAACGCATCCAGAGCCCGCAGGCACCCCTCATCGACGCGGCCGACCTCCGGCATGATCTGTTTCCAGCCGGTCCAGATTCCGGTCCGGACCACGTTGACTCCGGCGCGCTTCATCTGGGCGAAGTCACCGTCCCACCGCGCGGGATTGGGCTCCAGCAGAAACCTCCGCTGGGCATCGGCGGCCATATAGGTAGTGCCCGTGACGACGAATGGCCGGCCGTCACGCAGGAGGTAGTCGCGGTTCGCGGTGAACGGCTTCCCGCCCGGACTGCCGGGTCCGCGCGCGACCCAGAATCCGGTCTGGCAGCGCAGCGCGCCCAGGCTCGCCTCGACTCGGTACAGTCCCGGGACGAGCGCCGGCATTGTCTCCGCAGAGCCCATGGCCAGCACATCGGACGCCATGAGCGGCGCCGGCAGCTCCCCGACGATCTTCCCAGCCTCGTCCCGGACTTGCAGATCGCAACGCTGCCCGGCCCACGTCTCCGCGTCTCCACGAGGCCGCTCCAGGCGGACCACAAACGACGGACGCTCCTCGCCGTAGTAGCAGGCGAAACTCGGGCGCACCTCGAATTCCGAAGCGCCTTCGCTAGCGATCGCGGCCAGCGCGTGAATCGCATCCGGCGTGAGAGAGCCTTTGATGTTGGCCAGCACCCAGCGTCCGCCGGCAAACGGACCCTCCAACCTGTCGATCTGAACGAACGGCGCCGCCACCGGCCAGCCGTTTGCGTCCAGGCCGTAGACCAGCGCCTGCATCGTAGCGTCCCGCACGCCCGCCGTCCCGATCTCAGTCGGGTTGTCCCGCGTGCTGGTCAGCCGCAGATACAGTTCGTAGACCTCCTCGGCTTGGAAGCCATGCAGGCCCTTGTAAGACGCAATCCGGCTCGCCGGCACGGCGAACGACTGGGTAATCGAAAGCGCTTTGTGATACGCCGTCTGCCGGATCTCCGGCCGCCATCCGGCGCCCTCGCGAACCATCGGGACCGACAGCGGCACGCCGCCCAAGTTCAGCCAGTTGCCGCCCCGCCGCAGATGCTCGTAGATGTGCTTCCAGCCCGCCTTCGGAAAGGCGGACCCGTACGGAGTGATCAGCAGGCTGCTCCGGGTCAGATCGGCTAGCTCCGCGTCGCCCACGAACGAAACGCCAGGCCCCTCCAGCGCCGCCTTCTCGATCGGCGCGATGTCCACCGCCGGAAACCCGGGTTCCCAGAACACCGCGACGAGCGGCCGCACCGTCTGCCCGCGCGCGGCCAGGACCGCGGCGGAACCGGCGAGAAAACGGCGGCGGCTGAGGCCCATTGCTTCCCAAGCATACCGAAAAGTCGCCCAAACGGAGTGGCGCACGCACTCCTGGCGACGCCTGCCCATCGGACACGACTCCCGCGAATCCGTGATCCCCGCGCGCTCCATTCGGGTTATACTGGAGCAAACAAAAGGCGAAGAAAATGTCTGAGAACCTGACGCTAGGCTTTCCCGAGCCGCCCGAACTCGGCCTCGCCCGCCCCACCGGCCTCAACGTGGCGCTGGCGCGTTTCGAGAAGCTCCGGCTGAAGCCCGACTCGGTGATCCGTGCCATCCAATACCAGCCCGCTGCGGCCGGTGAGTACGAGCCGGTGCCCGAAGCGGTCCACCCGAAGCTGCGCGACGCGCTCGCGCACCAGGGCGTCACGCGCCTCTACAGCCACCAGGCCGCGGCGTTCGGCCTGGTCGCTGCCGGAAAGAACACGGTCGTGGTCACGCCCACCGCCAGTGGCAAGACACTCTGCTATAACCTGCCGGTCCTGAATCGCCTGATGGAGGACCCCGGCGCCCGCGCCGCCTACCTGTTCCCAACCAAAGCTCTGGCCGAGGACCAGCTCCACGAATTGCAACAAGCGCTCGACGCCGCCGGCTCCGACCTGCGCGCTTTCACCTACGACGGCGACACGCCGCAGGACGCGCGCAAGGCCATCCGCGAGCGCGCCAACATCGTCCTGACGAACCCCGACATGCTTCACGCCGGCATTCTCCCGCACCACACCAAGTGGGCGAAGCTGTTCGAGAACCTGCGCTACTTCGTCATCGACGAGCTTCACTATTGCCGCGGAGTCTACGGCAGCCACGTCGCCAACGTCGTCCGCCGGCTGAAGCGCATTTGCGAGTTCTACGGCTCGAAGCCGCAGTTCATCTGCTCTTCGGCGACCATCGCCAATCCGCGCGAGCTGGCCGAGGCGCTGACGGGCGAGCCCTTCGAGCTGGTCGCGCGCAACGGAGCGCCTTCGGGCGAGAAGTATTTCATCTTCTACAACCCGCCTTACGTGAACCGGGCGCTCGGCATCCGCCGCAGCTACTTGCAGGAATCGAAGCGCGTTGCCCTGGAGTTTCTGGAGAACCGTCTGCAGACTCTCGTCTTCGCCAACAACCGGCTGGCCACCGAGGTCCTCATCACCTATTTGAAGGATGCCGCCACGCGGCTGCCCGCGGGCGCGGACGCCGTGCGCGGCTACCGTGGCGGATATCTTCCGCGCGAGCGCCGCGAGATCGAGCGCAAGGTGCGGGAAGCGGACGTCCGCTGCGTGGTGGCCACCAACGCGCTCGAGCTGGGAATCGACATCGGCTCGCTCGATGCCGTGGTGATGGCGGGCTACCCGGGCACGATCGCCTCCACCTGGCAGCGCGCGGGCCGCGCCGGGCGGCGTCAATCCACCTCGGCCGCGGTGATGGTGGCTTCGAGCGCGCCGCTCGATCAGTACATCGTCGAGCACCCGGACTACTTCTTCGGCTCCTCGCCCGAGCAGGCGCACATCAACCCGGACAACGTCGAGATCCTCCTCAACCACATGAAGTGCGCCGCCTTCGAACTGCCGATTCGGGACGGCGAGAAGTTCGGCCGCCACGACACAGCGGAGCTCTGCGCCTTTCTCGACGAGCTGGGCCTCCTTCACCACTCCGCTGGCGCCTGGCACTGGACCTCCGACACCTACCCGGCCGACGCCATCAGCCTGCGCTCCATCACCAGCGACAACTTCGTGGTGGTGGATACGACGGGCGAGCCGCAAGTCATCGCGGAGGTCGATTTTCCCTCGGCGCTCACCACGCTCTACGAGAAGGCCATCTACCTGCACGAGGCGCGGCAATACCAGGTGGAAAAGTTCGACTACGAAGGGCGGAAGGCCTACGTCCGCCGCGTCGAGAGCGATTACTACACGGACGCCATCGACTACACGCAGGTCAAGGTGCTTGAGGAGTTCGATACGGCGCCGCTGGCGGGCGCGCGCGCGGCCCATGGCGACGTTCGCGTGAACCGGCAGATTGTCGGCTTCAAGAAGATCAAGTTCTACACCATGGAAAACGTGGGCGCGGGCAGCCTCTCGATGCCCGAGCAGGAGATGCATACCACCGCCTTCTGGCTGACCTTCCCCGAAGCGTTTATGGCCCGCTTTCCGGACCTCTCGCCCACGGAACGGCAGAACGGTCTGACCGGTCTCGGCAACGTCCTGCGCACGGCGGCGGCCTTCCTGCTTATGGCGGACCCGCGCGACCTGGGCGTGGCGTTCGGCGAGAATATAGCCGGCGGTCTCGTCGCCTGGCAGCCCGATCTGTACCTGTACGATTCCTACGCCGGCGGCATCGGCCAGAGCGCGCCGCTCTTCAAGATGACGCGCGCGCTGATCGCCCACGCGGCGGAGTTGCTGCGCGCCTGCCCCTGCGAATCGGGCTGCCCAAGCTGCGTCGGCCCGGTGGGCGAGATCGGCGACCGCGGCAAGGAGGCGGCGGGGCGGATCCTGGCGGAGCTGGGGCGCACGGAGACCGAGGGGTCAGCTTGATTTCGGCTTGCGTCGGGCCTTCGCGGCGTCGATGACCTCTCTGTCTAACGCCTTGACTGCTGCGTCAGCCTCAATCTGGCGCTGGTGCACGGAGAACTTCTCGAATTCCCGCTGCGCCATCTCCTCGCTGAGCGCCGCGGAGACCTTCCCGGCGTGATCCAGGATCTCCCGGTCGTTCAGCTTCAAGAAGTCGTCGAGCTTTCGAATCCAGTCGCGCATGTACATCGGTCTCCGTTGCCGGGCCTGAAGCTCGGCAAACGAGAGGTATTGATCCACGATGAGATTCAGCATCGACAGTTCTTCGGCCGTGAGGTAGTTTTTCGCGACCCCGACGTCCGCCTTCCGAATGCCGTCACCCCGCCAGTTCGTCAAGCCCATATTGGGCTTCCGCGCATCTGCCCGCTCGGCAATCACCTCGGCTGCGGTGTGGCCGTGGATGGCCCAATGGAACTTGTTCTGCACGGTAGCGAAGAACTCGTGCGTGATTTCCGCGTTGGCGTCGTAGTCGTAGGCGGTGCTGTAGATGTCCGTGACTTTCCGGTAGAAGTTGCGCTCCGAGGTTCGAATCGCGCGGACGCGCTCGATCAGCTCGTCGAAATAGTCGTTCCGCCGACCGCCGTCCTTCAAGCGCTCGTCATCGAGCGTAAACCCTTTGACGATGTACTCGCGCAGCCGCTGGGTGGCCCAGATCCGAAATTGGGTGCCCCGATGCGAACGCACCCGGTACCCGACGGAGATGATGACGTCCAGGTTGTAGAAATCAATGGCGCGCTGCACCTCCCTGCCCCCCTCCGTTTGAACTGTCAAGTATTGTTTGACAGTTGAGGCAGCGTCCAACTCCCCCTCTTCGAACACGTTAAGGACGTGATGGCTGACGTTCTGCTTGCTCGTCTGGAACAATTCCGCCATCTGGGCCTGCGACAGCCACACGGTCTCGCCATCCAGCCGGACGTCGATGCGGGTCCGCTTGTCCGGACTCTGGTACAGCAGGATTTCGGATCGGTTCGGATCGGACATCTCGCCCTCGCCTTGCCAGTGTACGACGCGACCCTGCCCGCTCGCTCAACTGCCGCCCCTTTTGGCCACCCTCGGCCGAGCCTCCGCCCCACCCATCTTTGTTACCCTGAACTGTATTCCTCGCGGAGCGCAGGCCCCGCGGGCGATTGCCAGGAGTCCGATTTGCCAGTAGCAGCCGACCAGCCCGAAGCAACCAGCGCCCCGAAAAACACCGGCCCGAAGTGGCACGGCGAGTACTCCTTCCTGCTGTGGCAGCTCATCCTCAAGGATTTCAGAACCCGCTACCGCAACATGTCGCTAGGGGTCTGCTGGTCGCTGCTGAACCCGCTCATCATGATGGGCGTGTTGTGGTTCATCTTCACCCACATCATGATCAACAACAGCGTTCCGCACTTCGCCGCGTTCGTCCTATGCGGGCTGGTGCCGTACAACTTCTTCACGCTGGCCTGGAACACGGGTACCGGGTCGCTGCTGGAGAACGCCGCTCTCATCAAGCGGGTGCCGGTGGCGCTCGAGATCATCCCCATTTCCTCGGTGCTCTCCATCGGCATTCACCTGTTGATCCAGATCGGCCTGCTGCTCACCGCGGTGCTCCTGTCCGGAATAGGCGTGAACCGGTACTGGATGTGGCTGCCGTTCATCTTTGCCTGCGAAGTGGTCTTCGTTTGCGGGCTGGCGCTGCTGTGTTCCAGCCTCAACGTCTACGTGCGCGATATGCGCTATGTGATCGAGTCGGCGACTGTGGTGCTTTTCTGGCTGGTGCCCATTGTCTACCCCTTCGCGCTGGTTCCGAGGCGGTATCACGAAATCTACCAGCTCAACCCGGTCGCCGCTCTGGTGCTGGCCGCCCGCAACATCCTGCTCGATCGCATTCCGCCCCCGGCGCCCCTTCTAGGCAAGCTGGCGGTGAGTTCCACGCTGATATTTGTGGCCGGCCTGGCGATGTTCCGCCTCTTGAGGCGAAGGTTCTACGACTATCTATGAGCCCCGCCGTCGAGCTTTGTGGAATCTCGAAGTTCTTCTACCGGCACACCGGCCGTGTGCTCCTGCGCAAACACGTCGAGAGCTGGTTCCGGCGCGGCCGGAAGGAACGCTTTTGGGCGCTCAAGGACGTCAGTTGCCGGGTCGAGCCGGGCGGGGGACTGGCGCTGGTCGGCACCAACGGCGCCGGCAAGAGCACCCTGCTGAGCGTGATCGCGGGCCTGGCCGAACTGGATGCCGGACGGTTAACCGTCAACGGGCGCATCGGCGCGCTCCTGCAGCTCGGCGCGGGCTTCCATCCCGATCTGACCGGCATCGAGAACATCTGGCTCAACGCCGCGCTGATCGGCCTCACCCGCCGGCGGACTGGCGAGGTCTTCGAGAGCATCATCGACTTCGCCGGCATCGCGGATTTCATCGCCGAGCCGCTGCGGACCTATTCCAACGGGATGATGATGCGGCTCGCTTTCTCGGTGGCCGTGCACATGGACCCGGACATCCTCATCGTCGACGAGGTGCTGGCGGTCGGCGATCATGCCTTCCAGGCCAAGTGCCGCGCCAAGATCCTGGAATTCAAGCGCGCGGGAAAAACCCTGATTGCCGTCTCACACAATGCGGCCGGCGTCGAAGACCTCTGCGAGCGCGCCATCTGGCTCGATCGCGGCGCCGTCGTGCGCGACGGCCCGCTGGCGGACGTCGTGGCCGCCTACGAGGGCCGCCCGCCGGCGTCTTAGGACTGAAGCGGGAGACTCGATTCAGTGTAGTCCGATACCGAGCCGCGACCAGAGGGAGCGGTCCGCGCAGTTCAGGACGCTTCGAGCATTTCGGGAATCAGGGCCTGTCCGCGGCGATAAGCGTCGCTGAAGCGGGCGATGCCGGCGGAACCGCCGTTGACGAGCCTGCGGGCCGCGGGCAGGTCGTCCTTCGCCAGCGCCGCCAGGATCGCCTTCTCCCTGCTCTTGAGAAAGCTCGCCAGCAGCCGCGCCGCGATCTCCGGGTCGTTTGCCAGTTCCGGATTGGCGACCAGTTGCTCTCCCATCCCGATCGCCCGCCCGTGCTGGAGGTAGTTGGCGCGTCCGGTCAGTTGCACGAAACCCCGCCCGTGGAAACGCTCGCCGTCCGGAGGTCCCAGGTTGCCGAGGCCTGGGTGGTGGTCATAAAGATCGAACGGCTGCCCTCCCGGCGACGTGTTGAATTGGCTGACGCCCTCGCTCACCGGCACGAAAGACTCGGCTTCGGCCCGTATCGTCGCCAGGGCTGTCAGGATCATCTGTTTCGTAGCGAGTCCCGGCGCCACCAGCGCGTTCAAAACAGCGGGCAGGTGCGCACGGATGTTCACGACCGGCGTCACAGGAAACATCTCGGCGACGATCTCCACGCTGACGGCGGGAATCGGTGATTCGGACATAACCGCGGTGAGTGTATCATCGGCTGTCCAGGACGTCAGGCGGTGAGAACGTGCAACGCGAGTCTATAGAAGGACTTGCAAGAAGAGAATCCGGCGTGACTGGCGCGTCATGGCTTGGTCGCGTCCTTAACGTCACTCTTCCTGTGTTCTTGGGAGCCGCTGGAGCAGTTTCCAGGTGAAGTCCGGATGAGCCTTGCCCCACTCAAGCGCTCTGCTCCAAGCCTCGTGGAGCTGAGGCTCCGAGGACCAATGTTCGAAATACGGCCGGAGAGCACTGGTTTCAAGCGCGTGCTCTAGAAAGCCTTGTTCGATGGCCGCACGAACTTCATCGCCATTTGCCCGAAAGAGTTCAGTTACGGCACGCGCCGCGTTCATGAGGACGTCAGCCGTGCCTTCCGTCTCAACCAGACTGCGGAACCACAGGTGAAGCGTCTCGGCAGCTTCCCACCGGCTTTGTATTTGCTCGTCCCTGGTTACATCTTGACGAATGCACTCCAAGAGATAGCGCTGAATGAGGGCACACGTCTTGTCTTTTCCGAGTTCAGGCTGGATCCGGTAATAGCTTTCCCCAGTAAGGCGGTACAGCTTCGATAGGCTTGTCAGATCCGGCCCCGCGTCAATCCACAACAGGACCTTTTCCCGGGGGATTGGTTCATCCCCGGCGAGCGCCGCGTCAAGGTCCCGATTGGAGCCACTCATGCATCCATCCGCCTTTGAAATAGGATACACCGACGAAACCTCAGTAGAATTACAGCAAAGGAGGTCCCATGCCACTCGACATACAGGGCCTTGCTCCGCTGCTGCAGGTCTTCGACATGCCGGCATCGGTCCATTTCTACCGCGACCTGCTGGGCTTCGAGCTCGTCGCCACGTCTCGCCCAGGCGACCACTTCGACTGGGCCCTCCTGCGCCTGAACGGCGTGGACCTGATGCTCAACACCGCTTACGAGGACGAGCACCGGCCTCCGGCGCCCGAGCCCGCCCGAGTGGCCGCGCACGGCGACACGGCGTTGTACTTCGGCTGTCCGGATGTGGACCTGGCCTACCGGCAACTCCGCGCCCTGGGGCTCGAAGTGAAGGAGCCGGCCAACACGCACTACGGCATGAGGCAGCTCTACGTCGCCGATCCCGACGGCTTCGGCCTCTGCCTCCAATGGCCCGTCGACGGGAAATGGCCGTACGAGTGAGAGTGTTGTTTCGCGGTGTTGTTTCGCGACCGCGGCAGGTCGATGATAAGAGGACGATGCCGTTTCACGTGGGCGGACATAAGCCGAGGCCAAAGTCACCCATCACGTTCTCGGCCAAGCGGCGGCTCGGCATCGGAGTTATGGGAGTGGTGTCCATCTCCGCCGGTGCGTTCACCTGGCTGTACGATCCCCGGGCGCTCGTCTATGCTGGGACAACTGTTTCGCTCGGAGTAGTGATCGTCCTGGTTTCGCTGATCCCGGTGACCTGGATTGAAAAACTAGAGAAGGTGATCGCTACCGGTTCACGTGCACCACGCGCGCCGGCGGGAAACCGTTGAACCACGTCGCCGACGCATTGCTGTACGCCCCGATATTCTCCGAGTAGACCAGGTCCTCGATCTCCAAGTCGGGCAGCTCCTCGGCCTGCGAAATCACGTCCAGCCCGTCGCAGGTCTGGCCGAACACCGCGCAAATCTCGGTCTGGCCCTTCTTGAACGCCTTCACGTGGTACTGGCAGTGGTCGAAGATGATCCCGGAGAACGTGTTGTAGACGCTGTCGTCGATGTAGTAGCACGTCTTGCCGTCGCGAACCGCCTTGCCGATGACGCGCGCCACCGCGACCGCCGCCGTCGCCACGAGATATCGCCCCGGCTCGGCCAGAATCTCGATGTCGTCCGGAAACAGCCGGGCAATCTCGGCGTTGATCCGCTTCGCCAGCAGGCTGAACGGCCGCACGTGCCGGTTGTACCGCGCCGGGAAGCCGCCGCCGATGTCCAGGATCTTGATCTCGTGCCCGCGCGTCTTGGCTTCCCGTATGACCGCCGCCGCCATATTCAGTGCCTGCACGAAATTCTGGAAGTTGGTGCACTGGCTCCCCACGTGGAAGCTCAGGCCCTCGACCACGAGTCCGGCGCGAAAGGCCTCCTCCACCAGGTCCACGGCCTCGCCCGGATCGCATCCGAATT
Organism: Bryobacteraceae bacterium; assembly: GCA_036404435.1. Lineage (GTDB taxonomy): Bacteria > Acidobacteriota > Terriglobia > Bryobacterales > Bryobacteraceae > DASWZN01. The sequence goes on along the minus strand of DASWZN010000062.1, from coordinate 26,077 downwards.
TCGACGATAGCTCCACCATCGAGCCGGTGTTGGGCACGCGCAGCCGCAGCGCCAGCCCGGCGCTCGGGGCGAACTGTTGGATCTTGCGCAGCTCGGCCAGGTTGTCGAAGGTGACCAGCGGCTTGTACTGGTTCAGAGCCTCCAGCGTCTCCTTGGGCTTGATCGGGTTGGCGTAGACGATCTTGTCCCAGATGAAATCCTGCCGCTCCCTGGCCGGAAGGTGTTTGATGTTTTCGTACACCATCATGAACTCGGGCAGCGAAGCGACATCGAAGCTGGCGCCAGCCTCGTAGAACGTGCGGATGATCTCCGGCGCCGGGTTGGCCTTCACGGCGTAGTAGGCCTGCACCTTGGGCAGGTGCTTCTTGAAGCTGGCGTAATTGCGGCGCAGCAGGTCGTGGTCGATAGCAACCACGGGCGTGCCGCCCTGCCGGGCGATGGATTGCAACTGGCGCGCGGTCATCAGTCGAGCACCGGATCGGAACCGTCCACCATCTTCACCTTGTTGTGGAGGAAATACTCCTTGGTCAGCGCCCGAATCAGCTTGTCGCGCTGATCGTAGAGCCGCCGCGGCTTGCGCGGTTTGTGCCGGGCCAGCGCGTAGTGCGTCAGCAGCGGCATGGCGATGGTGGTGTCGGTGTAGCAGACCACGGCGTCGGGCAGTCGGTCCGGGTCCACCTTGCCCCAGCTCACGGCCTCGCTCGGCGTGGCGCCGCTCAGGCCGCCCGTGTCGGGGCGCGCGTCGGTGACTTGCAGGAAGAAATCCTGGCCGAATTCCTTGATGCGCAGGACCTCCTGGATCTGCGGCTCCGTCTGGAGCATGAAGTTCTTCGGGCTGCCGCCGCCCCACAGGACCACGCCGCTTCGGCCGCCCGCGCGCTTGGCCGCGAGCACGAAGGCGGTGGTCTCGTTGACGTCGATCGACGGATTGAGGCGCAGCTTGTTGCCGCGCAGCTCGACGCCGGCCACGTTCATCCCGATGGTCGAGTCGCCCGGCGACGAGGTGTAGCACGGAACTCCGGCGCGGTAGGCCGCGGCCAGCACCGAGACGTCCTTGAGGCCGGCCTTGCGCTCCCATTCGGCGGCGTACCGGCCCAGCAGGTAGTGCAATTCGGCCGTGCCCATCTCCTTCTGGAATTCGGGCTGCACCAGGATGCCGCGCAGGATCTCGTCCGTGGCCATCAGGCAGTCGCTGTAGCCGAGCAGCACGTCATAGACGCGGACGATGTCGTTGTCGCGCAGCGCGGTGTCGTCCATCTTGAAGCTGCCTACGCGCACCGGGTAGTTCAGCGCGAAGTGCAGGTCGTGATAAAGGTTGGCGCCGGTCGCGACGATCCAGTCCACGAAGCCCGCCTTGATGAGCGGGACGATGGAGGAGCAGCCCAGACCGGCCGGTGTGAGCGCGCCCGAGAGGCTCATGCCGATGGTCACGTCCGGCTCCAGCATCTTCTGCACGAAAAGCTGGCAGCCCTCCTTGAGCCGCGCCGAATTGTAGGCGAGGAACGTGGTGTCGATGACGTCGGCGAGCTTCTCGCGGCCGGTGAGGTTCTTGGGCTGTATGCGCTGGCCCGACATGTACGCGTCGCGCTGCGGGCACTTCTTTTTCTTGAGCCACTCCGGCATTTCCGTGAGGTCTTCCCGGTAGCGGCGGTTCTTGCTTGGTGTTTTGGCCATGGTTAAGATCCAATTTTACTCTGCGCGCGCCCTCGGAATACGGCCACAATACCAGTATGGTGACTCGAAGCCCCACCACCGCGACCACGCCCGCCGCCCTCGGCTTCTCGATGCCGGCCGAATGGGAGCCACACCAGGCCACCTGGCTGGCCTGGCCCCACAATCCGACCGACTGGCCCGACAAGCTCGACACCATCCGCTGGGTCTACACCGAGATCGTGCGCAAGATCTCCGCCGGGGAGACCGTGCGCATGTTGGTCAACTCGGCCGCCGCGCAGAAGCAGGCTCGCCGCTATCTCGCCCGGACCGGGGCCGATGCTGCGCGTGTCGAATTCGTGATCCATCCGACCGACCGCGGCTGGACCCGCGACAGCGGCCCCATCTTCGTGCGGCGCGGCGCCGACATCGCTATCGTCCACTTCCACTTCAACGCCTGGGCCAAGTACGAGGACTGGCAGAAGGACCGCCGCGTGCCGGAGCGGGCGGCCAAGCGCCTCGGCGTGCCCCTGTTCGACGCGCGGGTGGATGGGCGCGAGTTCGTGCTCGAAGGCGGCGGAATCGAAGTCAACGGCCGCGGCACCCTCCTCACCACCGAGGAGTGCTACCTGGATCCCAAGATCCAGGTTCGCAACCCCGGCCTCGGCCGCGCCGGAATGGAGGCCGCGCTCCGGGAGCACCTGGGAGTCACCAACGTCTTCTGGCTCGCCGGCGGAGTGGCGGGCGACGACACCCACGGCCATGTCGACGACATTTGCCGGTTCGTGAACCCGCGCACCGTCGCGCTCATCCGCGACGACAACTACCGTCCGCTGACGGAGAACTGGGAGCGCATCCAGGACCTGCGCCTGGAGGACGGCTCGAAGCCCGAGGTGGTGGCGCTCCCGACGCCCGCGCCCCTCTTCTTCGATGGCGACCGCCTGCCGGCCAGCTACGCCAACTTCTACATCTCGAACACGGCGGTCCTGGCGCCGACCTTCAACGATCCCAACGACCGCCGCGCCCTCGGCGTCCTGGCCGACCTGTTCCCCGACCGCCCCGTGGTCGGCATCCATGCGGTAGACCTGGTCCTGGGCTTCGGCACCCTGCACTGCCTGACCCAGCAGCAGCCGCGCTAGGGTTGGTAGACCGGCCGCCAGACGAGATTGTCGATTATCACCAGGAGGACGGCAGTGAACGCAATACATCCGGGAGAGCATCTGGCCGAGGAACTAAGGGAACTCGGGATGAGCGCTGCCGAGCTGGGGCGCAAGCTGAATGTGCCGACCAACCGCATCACCGGCATTCTGAACGGACAGCGCGGGATCACGGGAGACACCGCGTTGCGCCTGTCTCACTTCTTCGGCACGAGTGCACAGTTTTGGCTCAACCTGCAGAGCCTTTACGAACTGCGCATGGCCCAGAAAAAAGCCGGAAACCCGATAAACGCGCTTCCCCGGTTGGAACATTCCGAGCGGACAGTCACGCCGTTCCGCTCGTCCCTAACCCCCTGAAAACACTGGACAGCGCTGCGCACAACCGCGCCTCGCCCTCTATCCTGGATGCGGAGCTTCGGTCCGTTCGCTCATCACAATTCATCGGATTCTACACCTTTCGAAAAACCCGCCGGCGACGAGCGGCGGCCGCCGGCCACCCCCGCAACTTCCCACCCCCAATCCGCGTCCAATCTTATGGTTACCGCTCTCCGCCTCTGCTCGGGCGATAATGGATGCATGAGGCCCCGGGATGCGGAGCCGATTCTCGAGGAAAACGTACTCCATGAAAAGCCGCCGCGCCGCGACGCTCGCCATCGTCGTGGCTTCCGCCTTGCCTGCTTTGGCGCAGAGCCCGCTGGAGCCCCCGCGCCCGAAGGCCGGCCCGACGTCCATCATGCGCGCCGCCGATCTGCGCCCCGGCATGAAGGGCACCGCCTGGACGGTGCTCATCGGCAAAGAACCGGAACCCATTCCCGTCGAGATCCTCGGGCTGTGGAAGAACGCCTGGGGCCCGAAGCAGGACATCATCCTCGCCAAAATGGGCGGCCAGGCGCTCCGCACGGGCGTCGCCGCCGGCATGAGCGGCAGCCCGGTCTACGTTGACGGCAAGCTCATCGGCGCGGTCGCCCTGCGCCTCAGCATGTTCTCCCCGGATGCCATTTGCGGCATCACGCCCATCGAGCTGATGCTTGAAGTCAAGGACTACGACGGCACTCTCCCCGCCGACGCGCGCACGCCCGACAAGGCCGCGGCCCGCGCCTCGCTCGCGCTGCCAGACGATATGGTGGCTCGCGTGGTCTCCGCCGGCGGCTCCGCAAACCTGCCGCAGACGGCCCAGATGACAGCTATCGAGACGCCGCTGTCTTTCTCGGGCTTCGATCCGGCTGTCCTCCAGCAGTTCGGGCCGCTCTTTCGGGATCTCGGTTTCACCGCGGTTCAAGGCGGCGCCGGCGCCGCGCTCGACAGCCCCAAGCCCGCCCCTGGATGGCAGCATGCGCTTCAGCCCGGCGATGCCGTGGCCGGCGTCGTGGTCTCGGGCGATATGAGCATCACCGGCCTCGGCACCGTCACCTATAACGACGGCCACCGCGTGCTGGCCTTCGGGCACCCGTTCTTCGGCCTGGGCCCGGTCGACATGCCCATGAGCGCGGGCGAAATCCTGTTCACCCACGCCTCGGCTTTCCAGCCCAACAAGTTCGGCAACGCCACCGAGGTCGTCGGCGCGCTCCATCAGGACCGCCACAGCGGCATCATGGGCGTGCTCGGCGAGACCGCCGCCATGGTGCCCGTCAGCCTGCACGTCCGCTCCTTCGCCGAGGACAACAGCATCCGTAAGCAGCGCGAGTTCCACTTCAACGTCTTCGTGCAGCAGAAGTGGACCCCCTACCTGATGATGATCACGCTGTTCAACTCCATCTCCAGCCTCAACGACTTCATGGAAGAGGCCACCTACCGCGTGAATGGCAAGATCGAGCTGGCGGGCCGGCAGCGGATGTCGTTCTCCACCATGCAGGCGCCCGGCGAAATGGCCATCCCCGCGCCCATGATCCTTGCCGGATGGTGGGGCGACAAGTTCCTGCGCCTGTTCGGAAACGCCGTCGAGACGCCGCATCTGGAAAGCGTGGACGCCACGGTCGATCTGCTGCCCGAGCGCCGCGTGGCCACCATCGAGAACGCCTGGATCCCCACCAGCGAGGTCGCGCCCGGCGAGAAGGTCCCGGTCAAAGTCTTCCTGCGGCCATACCGCGGGCCGCAGATCGAGCGGGTCTTCGACCTGACCATCCCCGCGACCATGGCCAAGGGCGAGCACCGCATTCTGCTGAGCGACGCCGAGACGCTGAACCGCATCCAGAACATGGCGGCTTCCATGAACCGCTTCATCGACGTGCCCCAGATCGTCTCGCTGATCAACCAGGAGCGGAGCAACGACAAGCTGTACGTCACGCTGATCGAGTCCCGGCCGACGGTCTACTACGACGACAAGACTCTTCCCAGCCTTCCCGCTTCGGTGCTGAACGTCATGCAGACCGGCCGCGCGGCCAGCCGCCCCTTCGCCACCTCCGGCGAAACGGCGTTCGAGCAGGCCGCGATTCCGTTCGACTACGTGGTCAACGGCAGCTTCGCCCTCAAGGTCACCGTGAAATGAACATCCCTTCTCTGCGCCCCCATGTGGCGCACGCACTCCTGCGTGCCGCGTCGGCACTCATGCCGACGCTTCTTCTGGCTTCCCTCCTTTCCGCCGCCGAAACCAAGGTCTGGACCCAAGCCGATCAGGCCGACTTCGAGAAAGGCGACCGCAAGAACCTGTCGCTCTCGAGCGATGGCCGCCTCCGCCTGGGGCCGCAGTTCGAGGAGATCCTCGACAGCTCCTCGGTCTACCTCTGGGCTCTGGCCGGGGACTCCAAAGGCAACCTGTACGCGGGCGGCGGAGGTCCCGGCGGCCCGGGCGCGCGCGTCTACGTCATCCCGCCCGACGGGAAGGGCAAGGTGCTGGCGGAGCTTGACGGCCTCGAAGTGCACGCGCTGGCCGTCGACAGCCAGGATCGCGTGTATGCGGCCACGTCTCCGGACGGCAAGGTCTACCGCCTCTCGCCTTCCGCCAAACCGGAGGTCTTCTTCGATCCCAAGGCCAAGTACATCTGGGGAATGGTTTTCGATAGCCACGGCAACCTGTTCGTCGCCACCGGCGACCGTGGCGAGCTGTTCGTGGTAACGCCTGCCGGCCAGGGCAAGGTGTTCTACAAGACGCCCGAAACCCACGTGCGCTCGATGACGATCGACGCCCAGGACAACTTGATCGTGGGGACCGAGCCCAGCGGCCTCATCGTTCGCGTCTCGCCCAAAGGCGAAGGGTTCGTGCTCTACCAGGCCGCCAAGCGCGAGATCACGGCGGTGGCGATCGCACGCGACGGCTCGATCTACGCCGCCGGAGTGGGGAACAAGACGCCGGGCGCCGCGCCGGGATTCGGCCCTGGCGGCGCTGTGCCCGTCGCTCCGCCGGCCGCGGCCGTCCCCGTGCACGGAGCGCAGCCCGGCGCCGCTGAGCCGATGATGCAGCGGCCCGCCCCTACGGCGGTTCCCCCTGTGCCCGTTGCCCCGCCGCCGATCGCGGGCGGCTCGGACGTCTACCGTATCGATAAGGACGGAGCGCCACGCCGCGTCTGGAGCCATCCGCAGAGCATCGCCTACGCCATCGCCTTCGACGCCGCGGGCCACCCGCTCGTCGGCGCCGGCAACAAGGGGACCGTGTACCGGATCGATTCGCCGCTGGTTTCGACCGAACTGCTCAGCGCGCCCCCGACCCAGATCACGGCGTTCTGGCAGAACTCCGGCGGCAGGCTTTTCGCGGCCACCGGCAACGTTGGGAAGGTCTATCGGATCGGACCTGCCCCCGCGAATCGCGGCACCATCGAGAGCGACGTGCTGGACGCCGGCATGTTCTCCTACTGGGGACGGCTCTCGTTCCGCAGCGACGCCCGCGGCGGCCGCATCGCCATCGAGACGCGCAGCGGCAACCTGGACCGCCCGCAGGACGACTGGAGCCCCTGGTCCGCTGCCATCACCTCGCCCGATGGCGCGCGCATCGCTTCGCCCGCCGCCCGATTCCTCCAATGGCGCGCCGTGCTCGAAGCCTCGCCTTCCGGCGATTCGCCCGAGTTGCGCCAGGTGGACGCCGCTTATCTTGCGAAGAACGTCGCGCCCGAAGTGCAGCTTATCGAAGTCACGCCCCCCAACTACCGTCTGCCTCAGCAATCGCAACTGATCCTCTCGCCGAATCCGCCTCTCACGCTGCCGCCCCTGAGCAGGACGGGACACGCCCCCACGCCGCCGTTCAATCCGGGAGGCGATTCCGGCGCGGTCTCGATGCAATACGCCAAAGGCTACATCGGCGCGCGCTGGATGGCGTCCGACGAGAACGGCGACGAGTTGACTTATACCGTCGAGATCAAAGGCGAGAACGAGACCGAGTGGAAGCCGCTCAAGGACAAGATCACCGAGAAGCGCCTGAGCTGGGATTCAACCGGCTTCCCGGACGGCGAGTATCGCATTCGCGTGACGGCCTCCGATTCGCCGTCCAATCCGCCCGACCAGGCGCTCACCGCCCAGCTCGTGAGCGATTCTTTCACCATCGATAACACCCCGCCCGCCATTACCGGCCTCGCGGCCTCAGTCGCGGGCAACAAGATCACGGTGCGCTGGCACGCAGCCGACGCCCTCAGCGCGATCGACCACGCCGAATACTCCGTCAACGGAGGCGATTGGACGCCGGTCGAACCCACGGGCCGCCTCTCCGATTCGAAGGAAGAGGACTACCTGCTCACACTCGACCGCCCCCGCCCCGGTGAATGTACCATCGCCGTGCGCGTCACCGACGAATACGACAACGCCTCGCTGGCGAAGGTTGTGGTGAAATAGGCGTATGAAGCGACTTCTCGCGGTCCTCGTTGCTTTCGCCATCCCCGCTTTGTGCGCGGATGACGCGGTGATTTCCAAGCTGGTCAAACACTGGCAGATTTCGAAAGAGTACACTCTGGCGATCGCGGAACAGATGCCCGAGGACGGCTACGCATTCAAGCCGAGCCCGGAAGAGATGACGTTCGGCGGGCAGCTCGTCCACCTCGCCGTTGCCAACGGGTTTTTCGTTGCGAAGGTCGTCGGGACGCCCTCGCACATCGGCAAGCCGGAGAAGATGGACAAGGCCTCGGTGATCAAGCTGCTCAACGACTCCTACGACTACGTGATCGCCTCCATCGGCGCGCTGACGCCGGCGCAGCTCGACAAAGAGGTCGAAGCCGAAGGCATGAAGACGAACGGCCTCGGCGTCCTGATGCTCGCCGCGGATCACACCACGCACCACCGTGCCCAGTGCATCGTCTACCTGCGCGTGAAGGGCATCAAGCCGGCCGAATACCGGTACTGAGCACCACAGCCCCACCCCCTATACTGATGAAGGATGGCCCGGACCGGCGAGCTCACGGTGCGCCAGTTTTTCTCGCGTGCAGGAGTGCTTTCACGCTGCCACCCGAATTACGAGTTCCGGCCCGGCCAGCTTGAAATGGCAGAGGCGGTCGAGTCCGCGCTGGCGGAGCGGCGGCATCTGCTGGTCGAGGCGGGTACCGGCACGGGCAAGACGCTCGCATACCTGGTTCCCTCCATCCTGTCCGGCAAACGCATCGTTATTTCCACCGGCACTAAGAACCTGCAAGAGCAGCTCTTCTACAAAGACGTGCCGTTCCTCCAGAAGCACCTCGGCGACGGTCTCGCCGTCTGCTACATGAAGGGACGGAACAACTACGCCTGCCGGCAGAAGATATACGACGCGGAGAAGGAGCCGGTGCTCGAAGGCCTCGAGGAGGTCGCCGACTTCGAGATCATCCGCGAGTGGGAAAAGACCACCGAAACCGGCGACCGCGCCGAAATCCGGACCCTGCCCGAGCGCACCTCGGCGTGGGCCAAGCTCGACGCGCGCCGCGACTTGTGCAGCGGCCAGAAATGCCAGCAGTTCGAGCGCTGCTTCCTCACCCGGATGCACCAGCGCGCGCACGAGAGCGACATCATCATCGTCAACCACCACCTGTTCTTCGCCGACCTGGCGGTGAAAGAGCAGGAGTACGCCGGCATCATCCCCGAGTACGGCGCCGTGGTGCTCGACGAAGCGCACGAGATCGAAGACGTGGTGGGCCAGTACTTCGGCATCTCGGTAAGCAACTACCAGTTCGACGAGCTGCTGCGCGACATCTCGGCCATCGCCCGGCGGAAGCGGTTCACCACCGAGGAGCTGGACCGCATTCTGGTCGCGGTGTACGATGTCGCCGCCCGTTTCTTCGCGCTCTTCGACGCCTGCAAGGGACGCAGCGGCTTCCGCGAGCACGAGCAGTTTCTGGAGAACCACCGCGAAAAGTATGCCGACGTGCTGCACGGGCTGGAGCTGATCGCGGCGCACCTGCAACTCATCAAGGAGGCGCCGGAAGAGGTCGGACCGCTGTTCAACCGGTGCTCGTCGCTGGCCAAGAACCTGGAGACGTGGATGGCGGGCAACGACCGCCGGCTGGTCTACTGGATCGAGCGGCGCGGGCGCGGCACGTTCCTTCAGGCGACACCCATCGATGTGTCGGGAATCCTCGCGGAGAAGCTCTTCAACAAGGTCGATACGGTGGTGCTGACCTCGGCCACGCTGGCGGTGGCGGGCAACTTCGATTACACGCGCCGGCGCCTCGGCCTGGAATCGCCGCGCACGCTGATCGTCCCCGGCCATTTCGACTATGCCAACCAGGCCCTGTTGTACGTGCCGCAGCACCTGCCCGACCCGCGCCATCCGTCGTTCGTGCGCGACGCCTCCCAGGAGATCGCGCGCATCCTCAAGGCCAGTCGCGGCCGCGCGTTCGTGTTGTTCACCAGCCACCAGCAGATGCGCGCCGTCCACGACCGCGTCTCGTTCGACCTCGAATACACGGCCCTGCTCCAGGGCACCGGCCCGCGCTCCGCGCTGCTCGAAGAGTTCCGCCGGACGCCCAACTGCGTGCTGTTCGCGACCTCCTCGTTCTGGCAGGGCGTGGACGTGCCGGGCGACCAACTGAGCTGCGTCATCATCGACAAGCTGCCCTTCGCGGTGCCCAGCGATCCGGTGGTGGAGGCCCGCATCCGCGCCATCCGCGACGACGGAGGCGAGCCGTTCTACGAGTACCAGATCCCGCAGGCGGCGCTGGCGCTCAAGCAGGGCTTCGGGCGGCTGATCCGCAGCCGCTCGGATCGGGGAGTGCTGGTTCTGTTGGATAATCGAATCAGCAAGCAACGGTACGGCCAGGTGTTCTTCGACAGCCTGCCGGAATACCGGTTCACTACCAAGATCGGCGACGTGGAGAGCTTTTTCGATGTTTGAAGTGACGGTGGAAGAGACCTTCGCCGCCGGGCACGCCTTGCGCGGCTATCACGGCAAGTGCGAGAACGTGCACGGCCACAACTACCGCGTGCGCGCCCTCATCGCGGGCGAGGCGCTCGATGCGGCGGGGCTGCTGGTCGATTTCGTGGACCTCAAGCAGATCCTGCGCGCCATCATCGAGAAGCTGGACCACCGGTTCCTGAACGACATTCCGCCGTTCGACGAACTGAATCCCTCGGCCGAAAACATGGCACAGTATTTCCACCAGGAAATGAGCCGCCGCCTCGACGCCGCGGCGCGGCCGAACCCCGTGCGCGTGGCCGAAGTGAAGATCTGGGAGACCGATACGGCCACGGCGACCTACCGGCCGTAGAGCGCCACAACAAGCGTGCGCCCGTACGCCGGTGCTGCGATCGGATGTAACGTAGAGATATGAAGATCTTCCTGGACACAGCAAACCTCGACGAGCTGAGGAAGGGAGCGGACTGGGGCGTGGTGGACGGTGTGACGACCAACCCGTCCCTGATCGCAAAAGAGGGGCAGCCGATGCGGGAGCACATCCGGCAGATCTGCGAGATCGTCAGCGGGGACGTCAGCGCCGAGGTCGTCTCGACGGAAGCCGGCGCCATGGTCACCGAGGGGCGCGAACTGGCCCGCATTCATCCCAACGTGGTGGTGAAATGCCCGCTGACGCGCGACGGGATCAAGGCCACGGCCGCGCTTACGAAAGAGAGCATCCGGGTGAACGTGACACTCTGCTTCTCGGCGCCGCAGGCGTTGCTCGCGGCCAAGGCCGGGGCCTACATCGTCAGCCCGTTTGTCGGGCGGCTCGACGACATCGGCCAGGTGGGCATGGCGCTGGTTGGGGATATCAAGACGATCTACGAGAACTACGGATTCAAGACCAAGATTCTGGCGGCTTCGATTCGTTCGCCGGTGCACGTGCTGGAGGCGGCTCTGGCGGGAGCCGACATCGCGACCATGCCTTTTAAGGTCCTGGATATGTTGTTCAATCATCCGCTGACCGATAGAGGACTGGAGCAGTTCCTGAAGGACTACGACAAAGCCTTCCACGAAACACGGTCATGAAGAAGCGGCGGATCCTGATGGCGGGCGTGGCGGGCGCGCTCACGGGCGTGGCGGCGTGGTTCGTTCCGGCGGCGCGGCGGTCGCCTGCCGAGCGCGAGCGGCGGCGGCGCCTGGCGGTCAACGTCAGAGGCCGCACCGGCGGCGCGACGATCACGGACTTCCACGACGGCGTCCTCTGCTACACGTACTTCGTCGGCGGCGTCGAATACACGGCGTTCCAGGACGTCTCGGCGCTCGCGGACATGCTGCCTGAGGACCCTCGCACGCTGATCCAGCGCCCGGCGACACTGAAGTACCTGGCGCACAATCCGGCCAACTCGATCCTTCTCTGCGAGGAGTGGTCCGGGCTTCGTTTCTATCCGCAGGCCGCAGCGACGTAGGGACCGTCCCGAAGCGCTATACTCCCGAATTGAAACAGGAGGGAACCACCATGCACGGCTTCGGGTTTTGCTCATTGGTGCTGATTGCGGGCGCGCTGGCGGGCTGGCCGCTGCGCGCGCAGGAGGGGACGCCGGCGTGGCTGAAGGATTCGGCCACCAGGCTCGAAAAAGAGCTCGCCGGGCGGTACGGCGAGGCGCAACGCGGGCGCGCCGCGCGCGGCCTTAAGCAGGCGGGGGAATTCTGGCGGGCCGGGGACGGCGACCAGGCCGCGTTCGACGAATTCGTGCGGCACAATTTCGCCGGCGACCAAGTCGCCCTCGATGCGCTGTTCACGCGCTACGAGACTCTGCTCGAACAGCTCGACGGCCACATGCTGGAGGTCGTCCGCGAATTCCGCACACAGACGGACCTGGACCGCGGGCCGATCCTGCCCTACGACGAGGTCTTCGCGGGCTACGATCCCTCCGCGCACGCGAGCGACGACTTGTTTGCCAACAAGCTGGCGTTCGTGGTTCTACTGAACTTCCCGCTGACCACGCTCGAGGAGCGGCTGGCCGGCGGCGGCAACTGGACGCGACGCCAATGGGCGGAGGCGCGCCTGGCGCAGCGGTTCTCGCGGCGCGTTCCCGCGGCGGTCAATCTGGCGATTGCCGAGGCCGTCTCGCGATCCGAGCAGTACGTCTCCGGGTACAACATCTGGATGCACCACCTGGTCGACGAGCGCGGCCAGCGTCTGTTTCCGGCGCGTATGCGGCTGCTCTCGCACTGGAACCTGCGCGACCATATCAAAGCGGATTACGCCGAGAAGGACGGCCTCGCGCGGCAGCGCATGATCGCGCGGCTCATGGAGGCGATCATCCGCCAGAGCATTCCGCAAGCCGTGGTCGATAACCCGGCGGTGGATTGGAACCCGTACACGAACCAGGTGCAGCCGTCCGCGGAGAAGGACTACGACGGCGACCGGCCCGCCGCCGGGAGCGTCACCAACGCGCCGGAGCCGGACACGCGCTACGCGGTGCTGCTGGCCGGGTTCCGCGCCATCAAAGGCATAGATCCCTACTCGCCGGCCGCGCCCACACACATGGCGCGGAAGTTCGACGAGGAGCGCGAGCTGCCCGAGGCGCGCGTGCGGGCGATGTTCGAGCAGGTGCTGTCGTCACCGCTGGTTCCCAGAGTGGCCGCCTTGATCGAGCAGCGCCTGGGCCGGCCGCTCGAGCCCTTCGACATCTGGTACAGCGGCTTCCAGTCGCGCGGCGCCTACACCGAGACGCAACTCGACGAGATGACCCGCAAGAAGTATCCCACGCCGGAGGCCTATCACCAGGACATGCCGCGCATGTTCGAGGCGCTGGGATTCAGCGCGGAGAAGACGCGCTACCTGGCCGCCAACATCGTGGTAGACGCGGCGCGGGGCTCGGGGCACGCCTGGGGCTCGCAACTGCGCTCCGCGCCGGCCCATCTGCGCACGCGCGTGGGTCCGAACGGGATGGATTACAAGGGCTACAACATTGCCGTCCACGAGATGGGCCACAACGTGGAGCAGACCTTCTCGCTGAACGAGATCGACCACTGGCTGCTGAACGGCGTGCCGAACACCGCATTCACCGAGGCCATTGCGTTCGTGTTCCAGGCGAAGGATCTCGAACTGCTGGGCCTGGCGAGTCCGGGCGCGGAGGCAGAGGCGCTGCGGACGCTGAACGATTTCTGGACGACCTACGGGATTGCGGGGGTCGGGCTGGTGGACATGGCGGTGTGGCACTGGATGTACGAGCATCCGGACGCCTCCGCCGCCGAGTTGAAGGACGCTACCGTGCGCATCGCGGCCGAAACCTGGAACCGGTACTACGCGCCGGTGTTCGGCCAGCGCGACGTGGTGCTGCTGGGGGTCTACTCGCACATGATCGACTCGTTCCTGTACCTGCCCGACTACCCCATCGGGTACTTCATCGCGCACCAACTCGAGGAACACATGCGCAGCGTGGGTAAGATCGGGCCGGAGGTGGAGCGTGTGGCGCGGCAGGGACGCATCGCGCCGGACCTGTGGATGCAAGGCGCCACGGGCGCGCCGGTGGGGCCGGAGGCGCTGCTGGAGGCGACCACGCGGGCGCTGGGGCAGGTGGGGGCCAGGTAAGGCATCAAGGCGCGCCGCCATGCCTCGGAGAACATGAGAGTCGCCTGCATCTGGGACTAGGCGTCGGGCTCACTTCCTCTTGACGACAATCACGTTTGACTTAAGCCGGTCCACACGCTCCCCTTCGAGGCGCTCATTCACGGTCTCGTAGTGGATTCTGTACCGGCCCTTGGGCCTGATGTCATATACCTGGCCCAATCCGATCTCAGTCGTGCAGGTGTAGCCAGCATTCACGGTGATGAAATCGCTCTCCGAGATCCGTCGCTTTATCAAGATCCCCTTGTAAAAAACCTCCTGGTTGCCTCTGTAAACGCGAAACACAGTCTTCATCGGCAACCCCTCGGTTGACAAGTTCCACTCCAAAAGCTGGTAGGGCGTGCTTCCGCGATTCGCGATCTCTACCTTCACAATGATGTCATCTTTCTCGTTGACCGCAGAAATTCGCACGACTGGCACAGCTCTCGGAGTGGTACCCGCATCAATAGCTCAGGCGGGACCGCGGCGGGTCGCCGAGCGGCGTTGCTGCGTGAACTTCAGTTCCACGGAAGGCCTGCCGGCCGTCGGCCGGCTCTGTGACCCCCACACTTGTCGCTGGAGGAGGCGAGATCACTTCCTCTTGACCATCAATCTCATTTGAATTCAAAACAGTTGCGACGCCCTTATGGTTCGTTTGCTCCGTCCCGGAGCCGGGCCCACAAGTTGATTCGCTAGCAACGCACACACCGCGTGCCGCGAATGCACAGATGGCTAATACGAAAACGCACCGTAATCTATGCTCCATTGCCGTCAAAACTCTCCTCTGTATGGTACCCGTATCGATCGCTCAGGCGGGACCGCGGCGGGTCGCCGAGCGGCGTTGCTGCGTGAACTTCAGTTCCACGGAAGGCCTGCCGGCCGTCGGCCGGCTCCGTGACCCTTACTTGTCGCTGGAGAAGGTGACGTCCGAGGTGCTCTCGAACTTGTGGTAGTTGCGGAAGTCGATGGTGTTGCGGCTGCAATCGCTGGAGCCGCGCTGGCAAGCGAGGGTCTCCGCATGCACCGGCAGGAGGAACTTCTTGCCGCCGATCATCACGCTATCGTAGTCGACGGCCGATTCGACCGTGTCGACCGGGAACTCCTGCGGAAGCGCGCGCGCTTGCATCTCCAGGCGCAGCACGCGGCCGGTCTCGGGCTCGATCCAGACCGATCCCTTGTAGCCCGGGAGCATGGACTGTGACGCCACCTGGATGTGCCAGTGCGAGCGCGCGCGTTCGACTTCGAAATCGTAGACCCGGGTCTCGACACCGCCTACGGACGCTCGCCGGCGGAGACGAAACTCCGCCCTGGTCCAGGGATCGAACACTTCCAGCAGCATGGTGCCGAATTCGCCGGTGGACCACGCGCCGCTTATCTCCTCCATCCCTTTGTGGACCGGCTTGTCGTTCACCGCCAGATCCCGGTAGCTCTCGTGGCCCTCCTCGTACACGATGCTGGTGGAAACGACATCGAGCGGTTTCCAGTCGGCCGGCCGGCCCGAGCTCGCGTAACGCGCCATGAACTCCTTGCAGACATAGTTGGGGAGTTTCTCGGTAAACGTGGCCGTCGCCTCTCGCGCCTTTTCGATCAGCGGGTCGGCGCTGGGCGCCGGCTCGTCCGCTTCGCGCGGCGCGCCGGGAGTGGGAGCCGAAGCGTCCTCCAGTTCCTCATCCCGCCGCGCTGCCGGAACGCCGCGCCTGAGCCTCGGCGGTCCCGGTGCGTCGGGATCCACAGAGGCGGGGCTGTTGCCGGCGCCGCGCCCGCCACTCTCCGCAGGCGGACTGGCGCTCTCTGCCGGCGCCTCCGGCGGAGGGGCCGGTACGAGGCTGACCTTTACCGCGGTCAGGAACCCCTCGTTGTCCTCCGTCGATTCCACGGTGACTCGATCGCCGGGCTTCAGTTCCGCGGGCTTGATTTCCTTGTCGTCGCGAAAAAACTTTGTCGTCTCCGTGCGCTTGAATGTCAGGACGCGCCCGTCGGGGACTTCGACCACGAGCGACTGCTCGTCCACCTTCGTCAGTTTCCCCGTAGAACGGTGGGTGATGGCATTCTTGGATTCGTCCCTCTTGTGGTGTGGCCAAGGCAGTCCCGACCCCCCAACCTGCGAGAACAGCGGGACTTGCACCGCTACGAGCAGAAACAACAAAGCAGGCTTCATTAGGAAAGGCGCCTCCGGCCCCGTACCCACCTGAAGGGATGCGCATCGAGGCGTCCCGGTTTCCGGAGATTGGGCCGACAGGCCGGAGGCGTCACCGGACAAGCTGAAGAGGCTGATGAAAAAGCCCAAAAAGGCCAAAACATTGTGGGCCGCAGATGAACGCCGATAAACGCCGATTGGAAACAAGTGATTTATCCGCGTTGATCGGCGTTCATCGGCGGCCCAGATTGTCTTCCGGGACTTCTTCAGCACCCTCTGAAGCTTGCCCTACTTGGCGACGACGCGGCCGGCGGCGTGAATCTCGATGCCGACTTCCTCGTCTACGTGGAGCAGGAATGTGCTGGGGTTCTTCATGCCCCATTTCACGTAGGGGACCACCAACCGCATCGTTGCGGTGAAACGGTCCGGCCCCACCTGCGTTTCGACGGGCAGCGTCATCTCGTGCTCGACGCCGTGGATTCGGAACGACCCGTGCACCTCGACGTGCCAGGGGCCCGGGCCGGTGAGCGCGCCCGCCACGGAATCCGGCGTGAAAGCGATCTCGGGACAGCGGACGCTCTCGAGGACGCTCTTGTGCATTTTGCTGTCGCGGCTTCCGTTGCCGCTGTCGCCGCTGGTGGCATCCACGACGATTTGCCCGCTCGCCTTTCCGGTAGCGGGGTCGAAACGAATGGTTCCCTGCTTGAGGCGGAAGGATCCGTGGACGGTGTGCAGCGTAGCGCCGAGCGTGAACTCGATCCGCGTTTGGGCGGGGTCCAGCTCGATCACCGTGGGCTGGGCGAAGGCCGCGTCTGCCAGTAGCACGAGAGCGATCATGAGGTTCTTCTTCACGGCGTCAGCATTCTCCATCCCAGCGCCATCCCGGCGGCAGCGAAATCGACGTGCGACGCCGCACCCGCGTGAGCCGCCACCAGGCGGGCGAACACCTGCGGATGCGCGGCCAGCGCGCGCAGCGCCCTTTCGCGGAGCCCCCGGCGGCGGCCGGTCAGAAGCAGGAACCAAGCCATCAGCCCGGCGCGGCGTGCCAGGCGCCGGTGCTCGGCGGCGTATCGCGCGAGATTTCCGGCCTCGAGCGCGGCGCCCAGCGCCAGCGCCTGCCGGAATGCCAGACTGAGGCCCTGGCCCGTGATCGCGTCGACCGAGCCGGAGGCGTCGCCGACCAGCGCCACCCGGCCGCGCCACACGGCCGCCAGCCGGCGCGACGCGGAGACGGCCCCGCGTTCCGTGGTGACGGGCGCCGCACCATTCAGGCGAGCGGCCAAGTCGGGCATGCGCGCCAGGGCGTCTTCCAGGCGGAAATGCGGATCGCGGGAGACCGCGGCGACGCAGATCTCGCCGGGCGCAACTGGTGTCACGTAGATCTGAAACGCGTCGCTCCAGTAGATCTCCATGAAATCGGTCCAGGGCTCGACGCGGTAATGACGGCGGAAGCCAAAGCGGCGCAGGGGCGGAGCCGGGGAATCGATCCCGGCCCAACTTCGCACGCGCGAGCTTTCGCCATCGGCGCCGATGATCCAGCGGCATCGAACGATTGTCCCCGCTCCCAGGCGCACGCCTTCCGGACCGATGGCCGTGACGGAGGTCCCCCATTTCAGTTGCACGCCCGCCCGTTCCGCGCATTCCACCAGGACCCGATGCAGCGCGGTGCGGCGAACTCCGACGGCGTTTCCGGAGGGGAAACACGCTTCAGCCGAGAGCGGGGCCTCCAAAAATCGGATCCCGCGAAAGGGGACGGCATCGGCGGAAGCGAGAGCCACGCCGAGCTCCGCGAGAGCGGCCACGCCGTCCGGCAGCAGGCCCTCTCCGCAGGCTTTGTCGATAGGTGGATGGCCCGGGTCGGCTAGCGCGACGCGAAAGCCCCTGCGCCGCGCGGCGATCGCGGCGGCCAGGCCGGCAGGCCCTCCACCGGCAACGAAGACATCGATGTCGGAGAACGGGTTCAGGGTCACCACCTCAAGAGAACCAGCTCGGAGCAGAAGCCCGGACCCATCGCCGCCAGCAAGCCCCACGTCCCGGGAGCCGGACGGCGCCGCTCCATGGTCTCCTCCAGCACCTGCAGAACCGATGCCGAAGAGAGATTGCCGGCTTTCCGCAGGCAGTCCCAGGAAACCGACAGTTCACCGTCGCGCAGGTTCAGCGCCTCTTCCATGGCCTCGAGGACCTTGGGGCCACCGGTGTGCAGAAGCCAACAGCCGATGTCGCTACGCTCGAGCCCCTCGCCGGCCAGGAACTCGTCGGTATCGCGGCCCAGGTGCTTGCGCGCCATTTCCGGCACCTCCGGCGACAGGACGATGCGAAAGCCCTTCTCGGAGACGTTCCAGCCCATCACGTCCTCGGTGCCGGGATAGAAGATGGATCGAGTGGCGACGATGCGCGGGCCGGGAAGGTTGCACTCCGCGCCGGCCACGATCACGGCCGCGGCGCCGTCGCCGAACAAGCCGGAGGAAATCAGGTTGGCGATGGAGAGGTCGTCGCGCTGAATGGTGAGCGAGCAGAGCTCGACCGCGACCAGCAGGGCCGTCTGCGCGGGGTAGGCGCGAACGTAGTCCGCCGCGCGTGCCAGGCCCGCGGCTCCGGCGACGCAGCCCAGCCCGAAGATCGGAGTGCGCCGGATGCGGGAAGGAAGGCCCATTCGGTTGGCCAGCCGCGCATCGATGGAAGGGCTTGCGACGCCCGTGATGGAGACGAAGAATATGGCGTCGAGAGCGGACGGCTTGAGACCGGCGCGCGCCAGCGCGCACGAGGTCGCCTCCTCAGCCAGATCCGTGGCGGCCTGTATCCAAACGTCGTTCGTCTCCCCGAACGTCGAAAACGCTTCGTAGTCTTCGCGGGGACGGACGAGGTAGCGCCCGTCTACGCCGACGTGCGCGTGCAGCCGCTCGAAAAGATCCGCGTCTTCGAGCTTATCGTCCCAGTAGCGCCGGAACGCCGCGCTGAGAACCTTCTGGGGATAATAGTGCTTCGGAAATGCCGTAGCGGCGCTTGCGATGTTCATAGTCGTGAAGGAACCCAGCCACTTTCAACATACCCAATTGCGGCGTCGTGTATTCCAAGACGCGTAGCCGCCGATTCCAGTTTCAGAAGTAAATCCGTGGGCTAGCGCAGCCGGGCCAGCTCCTGCCGGTAGAGATCGTTGCGAGGGAACTCCGCCGCGAGGCCCTGCAACAGCTCTCTCGCGTGAGCCCGGTCGCCGTCGCGCAACGCTGCCACGGCCAGCAGCAGCCGCGCGAACGGAAGCAGGTAATGGCCCCGCTGGGCTGTGAGGCGCAGCCTGCGAAGTCCTTCCTCCCGGTCGATTTGCGCGCCGCCGATCCGCAGGATCCAGCGGACCGGGGCGGGCTTCAGACTCAGCAGATAGTTCTCCACGCCGATGGCCACGTACGCGTCGTAGAAATTCGGGTTCGCGGCGAGCAGCTTGGTGGCCAGAATGCGCCCGCTCTTCATCTCGCGAAACGAGGCCACGTAGCGCTCTTCCACCAGGGCCAGATAGTCCGAGTGGAGGCCGAGGCGCAGGACGGTGGCGAAGGTCGCGTTCTGATCCTGAGGATCGCGGGCCAGAATGCGCTCTGCAAGCTGGCGGCTCTTCTCGAGCTGGGCCTCGAAGCTGCGCTTGACCTCCGGGTCGGGCCGGAGTTTGCGCGCGGTTCGGAAGCCATCGTCGTGCAGAAAGAACTCGGACTGCAGGATGTGCAGCCGCTCGAACTCCGCGAAGAGATAGGCCGCTGCGTCCGACACCGGTCCCATGGGATCTTCCGGGTGCAGCCGCTGCGATTCGCGGAAGGAGCGGTGGGCGTCGTCGAACTGAAGATCGTACAACTGCCCGTAACCCTGGTCAAGCAATGGCGGGACCGGGGCGGCCGTTACGGGCGGAGGCCCGAGCAGCGCGGCCGCGAGCAATATCCATGTCAAAACCGTACCGCCCTTCGTGACATCCCAGGGTCTCGGACCAACACACCGTTCCCAGACACCATTTTAGACGCCCCCGCATGAACGCGGGTTACCGTCACTAGCGCGGAAGCCGCCGTGCCTGCTTGCTGGCCAGGCGGCCCCACCGGGCGGTGGCGTGCCGGCGGAAGTGTGGCGCCGTGTTCGCGGCTTCGATGGCGCGGGCGTACATCTCGCGCGCGCCGGCCGGATCGCCGGTGCGCTCCAACGCGAGGCCGTAGTAATAGAGTCCTTCGGCGTCGTACGGGCGGCGCTCGATGTACTCCGCCAGTTCGCGGCGCGCATCGGCATGCTGGCCGGCGGCCGAATAGACTTCGCCGATCTCACGCAGGATCTCGTTCGAGCTGTGCCGCTCGTCCTGGTCCAGCACGGTCTGAAAATGCTCCAAGGCATCTTTAAGCCGACCCTGCTCGCGCGCAAGACGGCCCAATTGGAAGTGCGCGTCGGTCTCCCGGGGGTCGATCGCCACCGCATTCTGAAAGCGCTGAATCGCCTCGCTGTACGCGCGGCGCTGCTGGTAGATGAGCCCGAGCTGGTACTGGGCGTCGGCGTCGTGCGGATTCAGCGTGGACGCGTCCAGCATGCGGCGGAAGGTCTGGCGGCTGCGCATTCCTGCGCCCAAGTTACTAAGTTCGCCGCCCAGATAGTAATAGGCGAAGAACAGAAAGAACGGCGACGCGACCCAGCCCAGCATGGCCCCGAGCGGCTCGGCGGCAGCGACCGCCGCGGCGGCCGGGATCGCCGACAGAAGGGCTGTGAGTTACCGACCCCGGAGACGGTTCGGACGGCGAAGAACATCAGGACGCCGAAATACAGATAGGCGAGCGCCGCGACTATGCCGAACGCGGGCAGCGGCAACAGCCATGCGGCCGGGGCCAGCGGAGCATTCGCGGCCGCCCAGGCCAGCGAAGTGCAAGTCATCAAGGGCGAATAGTCGCGCCGGAAAACAGTGCCGAGCGCGCCCTGGCCCGCGATCAGGCTGCTCAACAGGAGCGTGCCCGGAACGTAGAAAATCGCCAACAGAAGCAAGGGCGTGTAGAAGTGGAATGAGAACCAGACGGACCGCAAGTGGCGGGCCGGTGGCGGCTGAATCCCCTCGTCCGCTGGCGCGGCAACGCCTGTCTTGACGGCTGCCGCGCTTTCGGCGGCTACTTGCGCGCGCATCAGCACCGGCACTACGCTGGCCTGAAGAAGAAGCGAGACCGCGAGCACCGCGACGCTGGCCCACAGCAGGCTGCCTCGATCCAGGATCTCGCTCATGGCCGACGCGGGCCGCCAGAACAGGCGAACGAGTATCTTTAGGGTGTGGACCAACATTCGGAAGAGAGCCTATCACAGATGCCGCAAGAACGTGCGAAGGACATGCGGATCGCCTGGGCGTTGGGCGCATTGGCCGTGGCCGTGCAAATGCTGCTCAGCTTGCGCTACGGCTATTTCCGCGACGAGCTCTATTATCTGGCCGCGAGTGAGCACCTGGCCTTCGGCTATGTCGATTTCGCACCGCTGATCGCGTGGTTGACTCATGCCGTCCGCGCCACGGCGGGCGACTCACTGCCCGCCATCCGCCTCTTGCCCGCGCTCGCCAACGGCTGGGAGGTCGTCCTCGCCGGCGCCATCGCGCGGGAGCTGGGCGGCAGGCGCTGGGCGGTGCTGCTGGCGTGTGTTTCGGTCCTGATGTGTCCGGTCATTCTCGCCAACGGCGCCCGCCTGGCGATGAACGCCCTGGAGCCGCTGTTCTGGATGGGCTCGATCTATGTTGTGCTGCTGGCGATCAACCGGGAGCAGCCGAAGTTGCTGCTGTGGTGCGGCGTACTGCTGGGTCTGGGGATGGAGAACAAGCACTCGACGGTGTTCTTTCTAGGCGCGCTGGTGGTGGGCCTGCTGGCAACCTCAGACCGGCGGCTGATCGCCACCCGGTGGTTCTGGATGGCTGCCGCAATCGCGTTCCTCATCGCGCTCCCTAACGCCGTCTGGCAGTACGCGCATCACTTCCCCACGCTCGAGGATTTGCGAAACGTGAAGGCGCTCCACAAGAACGTCGAGTTGCCGCCGCTGCCATTTCTGCGGCAGCAAATCATGATGCTCCTGCCCGCGAGCGCCGTGGTGTGGATCGCCGGCCTAGGCTTCCTGCTGTTCCACCGCGAGGGGAAGCGGTACCGCGCCCTGGGCGTGAGCTACCTCGCTTTCCTGGCAATGATGATGGCGCTCAAAGGGAAGGATTACTACCTGGCCCCGATTTACCCGATGTTATTCGCCGCGGGCGGAGTGCTTTGGGAAAAGTGGGCGGAATCGCGCCGCGGGCTCCGTTGGCTGCGCGTCGCCGTCCCCGCCGTGGTGGTGGCCGCGGGAGTTGTGGCGGCGCCGCTGGTTCTCCCCATTCTGCCGCCTGAGAAGATCGGGCCGTATATGGAGCGGCTGGGCATCAAGCTCCCGCGGACCGAGACGGGCATGAGCGGGCGGCTGCCGCAGCACTTCGGCGACGAGTTCGGGTGGCCCGAGATGGTCGAGACCGTCGCCGGCGTCTATAACTCGCTGCCCCCCGAGGAGCGCGCGAAGACGGCGATCCTGGCGGGCAACTATGGCGAAGCCGGTGCGATCGACTTCTTCGGCCCGCGCTACGGGCTGCCGAAAGCGATCAGCGCGCACCAGAATTACTACTTTTGGGGACCGCGCCAGTACACGGGCGAGAGCATCATCCTGCTGGAGTGGAGCCTCAAGGGCGCCGAGCATTGGTGCCGAAGCGTGGATCGGGGGCCGGCCATCGCTCCCTACTACGGCATGGGCTGGGAGTATTACGACGTTTTGACCTGCCACGGTCTCAAGAAGCCGCTTTCGGAAGCCTGGCCGGAATTCAAGTTCTGGAACTGAGCGATCGAGGGCCGCACCGCTCGAGCCCCTGACGTGTAGTAGACTTCCAACGATGGCTCCTCGTCAGGCGTTTTACCGCGCTAGCGCAATCCTGCTCCTCGCGGTTGCCGCACTCGCTCAGAAGGAGGTTCCCGGCAACTCGAAGGAGCCCCCACAGATGTTGATGACTAACGAGGGGCTGATCGCGATCGACGCACCAGAAGGCTGGGTGCGCAGCGAGGGCCCCGGATTGGCGGCCTTCCTGCGCAAAAGCGACGGCGACTCGCAGAGCGCTGAGGTGCTGATCTACATCAACACGTCGTCCACCGACCCGAAGCAGGGCGTCGAGGATTTCATCAAGCAAGACGTCGAGGGCTTCCGAGCCAGATTCAAGAAGGCTGCCATCAAAGAAGAGGCGCCGATCAAGTTGGCCCATGTCAAAGGGCAGATGCGAGTATGGACTTTCCAGAGCGGCGAGCAGTTCAGCGCTTTCGAGCGACTTGCATACGCCGGCGAAGCGGACCGAGTTCTGATCCTCGCTCTCAGCGCCAAGCGCAAGGCTCTCTTCGAAGAATCGCTGCCGGCCTTTGAGGAGTTTGTGAGGTCGTACCGCGGGAGTATCTGGTTCGGGCCGGACGCCAAGAAGCCCTGACCCGGCGGCCGCGCCTCGCGGTACCGGACGCCCCGTCCCAAAAACGGACACTCCGGGCGCCGCTTCATGAGCCCGTGAGCCTGTGTTCCCAAGGTGTTACGGATGGCACCGCGCGTGCGTCTTCAAGGCATCGCCTATGCTGAACGACCTCCGCTTCGCACTGAGAACCTTTCGCCGCAGTCCGGGTTTCGTCGCGATTGCCATCGCTTCGCTCGCCCTCGGCATCGGCGCTAACACCGCCATCTTCTCGCTGTTCGACCAGGTGCTCCTGCGGTCGCTGCCGGTGGCCGATCCTGGCCGACTGGTTTTGTTCCATAGCGAGGGCCAGGACCCCGGCACGGCCACGGCGGACAACTTCGAGACCGTCTACTCCTACCCGATGTACAAGGAGTTCCGGGACCGCAGCCAGGTCTTCGACGGGGTGATCGCCCGCTCCGGCGGCTCGGCCACCGTGATGGAGCCGGCCGGGGCGGCGAACGCCAAGGTCGACGTGGTCTCCGGGAATTTCTTCGAAGTTCTGGGAGTCCACGCGGCGATGGGAAGGACCATCGTGCGTTCCGACGACGCCGCGCCGGGCGCCAACCCCGTCGTCGTGCTCAGCGGCGTCTACTGGAGCGGCCACTTCGGTTCCAATCCCGCCGTGCTCAATAGCCGCATTCTCGTGAACGGTCATCCCATGACCGTGATCGGCGTCCTCGACCGGCGGTTTCTGGGCGTTCAGAGCGGGCAGATGCCGGATTTCTACGTTCCCCTGGCGATGAAGCAGCAGATCAGCCCCGGCTTCGACGCCTTCGCCGACCTCAGCTTTCGCTGGCTGAACGTCATCGGACGGATCGAGACCGGCGTTTCGCTGGAGAAGGCGCAGGCCGCCACGCGGGTCCTGTTCAAAGCAGTGCGCAACGAGAATCTCCCGCGCATCGGGAAAATGGACCCCGCCATGCTTGCCGACTATAACAGCCGGACCATGGATCTTCATCCGGCCGCGGAAGGCATCAACATGCTGGGCGAATCCTGGCGGAAGCCCCTCCAGGTGCTGATGGCCATGGTGGGCCTGGTGCTGCTGATTGCCTGCGCGAACCTGGCGAACCTGCTCATCGCGCGGGCCGCCGCACGGGAGCGCGAAATGGCAGTAAGAACCGCCATCGGCGCGAGCCGCGCGGCAATTCTCCGCCAACTGCTCACCGAGAGCCTGACGCTGACCCTGGCGGCCGGGTTCGTGGGGCTGTTCCTGGCGAACTGGGCGGTCTCCGGCCTGCTGTGGCTGATTTCCGAGGGGGACGACCGTAGCTGGCTCAGCGCCGGCCTCGATTTCAGGCTGTTCGCCTATACGCTAGCCGTCTCCGCGCTGGCCGGCCTGGTGTTCGGCTGCGCGCCATTGCTCCAAACCTGGAAACTCGACCTGGTGACGGCGCTCAAAGAGCAGGCTGGGACCACCGCTTCGTCCTCGCGCCAGCGGTTGCGGAAGGTGCTGGTGGCGGCCCAGGTAGCCCTGGCGTTGGTGCTGCTGGCGGGCGCCGCCCTGTTCGCCCAAACTCTGGCCAACCTGAAGCACACCAACCCCGGCTTCGAGGCCGCCAACGTGCTGAGGTTTGCGATCGAGCCGCGGCTCAACGGCTACGACAAGGAGCGCGCGATGGCGCTCTTGCGTACCGTGCGGGAACGGCTGGCGGCCCTGCCCGGGGTCGAGACGGTGGCCTATGCCGGCTTGGGACCGTTCGCGGACGGAAATATGGGCACCGGGGTTTACGTGGAAGGCCGCCTGACATCCTTTAACGACGAAGCCAGCACCGACAGTCTGAGCGGCGCCTTTTTCCACGCGCTGCGGATCCCTATCGTCTCCGGCCGCGAGTTCGACGAGCGCGACAACGCGGCGGGGCCGAAGGTCGCCATCATCAACCAGGCGTTTGCGAAGAAGTACTTTCCGGGGCGGAACCTGCTGGGTCTGCACGTTGGCGGCTCGAGATCGCACGTCGATTACGAAGTAGTCGGCATGGCCCACGACATGGCGCACGGCTCGCTCCGCGAGGCCGCGAAACCGTTTCTCTATTTTCCGTTCGAGCGGCACCCGCTGGACCGGACCGTGTTCTACGTCCGGGGTTACGGGCCGCAGTTGGGTCCGGCGGTGCGCGCCGCACTGCGCCAGATCGACGCCAACCTGCCGGTCATGGGCATGGCGGCCATGCAGTCGCGCGTGGACGAATCGGTGTCCATCGAGCGCTCGATCGCCACGCTGGCGGCCGGGTTCGGCCTGCTGGCCACGCTGCTGGCCGCGGTGGGACTCTACGGCGTGGTGGCGTATTCGGTGGCGCGCCGCACGGTCGAGATCGGCGTGCGGATGGCGCTTGGCGCCGAGCGGACCGACATCTACCGGATCGTGCTGAAGGAGGTCGGCATTCTGCTGCTGGCGGGGACAGCGGCGGGCCTGCCCGCGGCGCTGGCGCTGGGAAAGCTGGTGGAGTCGCAGCTCTACGGGGTGAAGCCTCACGACCCGCTGCTGATCGCCGCCACAGTGGCGGCTCTGGCGGCGGTAGCGCTCGCCGCGGCCTTCATCCCGGCGCGCCGCGCTGCCTCGATCGATCCCGTGCGCGCGCTGCGCGGCGAGTGAAGCGGCGCTGTCGTTCCGCTACCTGCCGGCCGGAGCGCTCGAGCTCGTCAGCCCCACCTGCTTCTCCGTCCCCGGAACCGGCACCAAGAACAGCAGCCGCTTCCGCCTGGTCCGCTCCGCCACCTCTTCCTTGGTCACCGTCTGCGGCTTCAGTTTTTGCACCGCCTGCCAGGTCGTGTCCTTCCCCGGCGCCGCCCCCGAATCCTCGTACCCCGCCCGGATCTGCAG
>DASWZN010000061.1:0-47125 GCA_036404435.1 Bryobacteraceae bacterium | reverse complement strand
TGTGATCCTGGACATCAACGGCTACTTCGCTGCAACCAGCGGCACGACCTCGTATTCGTTCTATCCCGCCCCGCCGTGCCGCATCGCCGACACGCGAAACGCCACCGGCGAGTTTGGGGGGCCTTCCATGTTCGGCGGCCAGGTTCGGAACTTTCCCATTCCCGTAGGTCCCTGCAGCTTTCCGCCCGCGGCGCGGGCCTATTCGCTGAATGTGACGGTGGTTCCGGACGGTCCTCTCGGGTATCTGACGACGTGGCCGACGGGACAGGCGCAGCCGTTCGTCTCCACGCTAAACTCCGAGACGGGCAAGATCGTGGCGAATGCCGCGCTGGTACCGGCGGGGACCAACGAATCGATCTCGGTGTACGTCACCGACCCGACGGACGTGATTCTGGACGGCAACGGGTACTTCGCTGCGCCGGGGAGTTTGGGTGCGCTGACATTCTACCCGGTGACTCCGTGCCGGGTAGCGGACACGCGCAATGCGGATGGGCCGTTCGGGGGACCGGAGCTGGCGGGGGGGAGCACGCGCTCGTTCACGATCCCGGCCAGCGGCTGCAACATTCCGAGTACGGCGGCGGCGTATTCCCTCAACGTGACGGTGGTGCCCAGCGGTGTTCTGTACTACCTGACGGCTTGGCCGACGGGCTTGTCGCAGCCGCTGGTTTCCACGCTGAACTCATTCGACGGGAGCGTGGTGGCGAACGCGGCGATCGTGCCGGCTGGGACGAACGGAGCGGTCAGCATCTACGTGACGAACCCGACGCAAGTGATTCTGGACATCAACGGGTACTTCGCGCCGTAGGGGGATAGACTTAGGCCAAGGCGGAGTTGGATGCCGACTCGCACTTCGCCGCTGATCTCGGCGCTACGCGGAGCCGACGGCGTCTGGCGCTGGCCGGATCGCTACCGATAAGGCTCCTTAACGCTGGCGTCGAAGTGGCGTCACCAACGGAGGCGGTTGGAGGTACAATCGATGCCAGCCAGGATGGCAAAACGGAAATCCTGGTTGAGAAGGTCAGTATGAATCCCGCTGGGTGCCCCCCCGTCTTTCACGTTTTCCTGGTCAGGCCCTCGAAGTACGACGACGAAGGCTTTGTCATCCGTCACTGGCGCGCCGTGGTGCCCAGCAACAGCCTCGCTTGTCTGCACGGCCTGACCGAGGACGTTCGCGAGCGACGTCTGCTCGGTGACGTGGACTTGCGAATTCATGTGGTGGATGAAGCCGTGATCAGGATCCCGCTGGACAAAATCCGCCGCTTGAGCCACCGAACTGGAGAGCGAGTCCTGGTCTGCCTGGTCGGAGTCCAGACGAACCAGTTCTGCCGGGCAGCCGACATCGCCTTGACTCTCCGGCGAGAGGGCGCCGCAGTCATGATCGGCGGCTTTCATGTAAGCGGGATGCTCGCTATGTTTCCCGCGCTGTCGCCGGAGATCCAGCAACTCGCGGAAGCTGGCGTGAGCGTCGTGGCCGGCGAGGTGGAGCATCGCTGGGCGGACCTGCTCCTGGCGGCCTATCAAGGGCGCCTCCTACCAGTCTATCGGTTCCTGGATGACCCCCCCGATTTGCGCCACGCTCCTTGCCCCATCATCGACAAACGGTCCACGGCGAAGTTCGTTCATTCGAACTACGGCACTATCGACTGCAGCCGCGGCTGCCCCTTCAACTGCTCGTTCTGCACGATCATCAACGTCCAGGGACGCAAGAGCCGCTACCGGTCCCCGGAGTGCGTCGTGGACACAATCCGGCACTCGTTTCGGGAATCCGGCATTAACCTGTACTTCCTGACCGACGACAATTTCTCCCGGAACCCGGCTTGGGAAGAGATCTTCGACAGACTCATCGCCCTCCGCGAACATGAAGGCATTGCGATCGAGTTCATCATCCAGGTGGATATCCTCGCCCATAAGATTCCCGGCTTTGTCGAAAAGGCGGCTCGGGCCGGCTGCTGCGCCGCCTTCATCGGGATGGAAAGCCTGAATCCGCGGAATCTCGAGGCTGCGGGTAAGACTCAGAACCGAGTGCGGGAATACAAGGTCTCCATTGCGGAATGGCACAACGCGCGGGTCAAAACGTTGGTCGGCTACATCATCGGCTTCCCGCATGACACCGAGGAAAGCGTCAGGGATGACATCGAGCGGCTGATGAGCGAGATTCAGCCCGATCAGGCCAGCTTCTTCATGATGATGCCTCTGCCCGGTTCCAAAGACCACCAGCGCATGCTTCGAGACGGAGCCCCGATCGAATCCGACTACAACTGCTTCGATTCCTTCCACGAGAGCATGCCTCACCCTCAAATGAGGGACGGGGCTTGGACCCGGGCCTTTCGCGAAGCGTGGCGGAAGTTCTACAGCTTCCAGAACATGAAGGCCATCCTCTCCCGCACGCACCCCAAGCGTTACTGGGATCTCTTCTACAACTTCTTTTGGTACAAAAACTCCATCGCGAACGAGGGCACTCATCCCATGCTTGCCGGCTTCGTTCGCCTGAAAGATCGCGTGAGCCGGAGGGCGTGTTTCCCGCAGGAGAGCAGGCTCGCGCACCTGCGCCGCCGTATCTCCGACTGGTACGGGTTCCTACGGGGTGCGCTCCGCCTCACCCTGGAAATGGAGGAGCTATGGCTCGCGACGCGCAAGCGCAGCGAGACCGAACGCCGCGTGCTGGAGGAACTCGCGCGCATGCGGGCCGAGGTTCGCCGCAGCTTGCGGATCTCGGAACTCCAGGCGGCCTACATCCGGGCGAAGGCTTACATCCCGTCCATTGTGGTACCCTCGCGCCTCAGCTTGCTTTGGGAGAACGTTTCGCTCGGGCGCGCCGGCCGCCTTCGCGAGACGCGGCGCGACTTGGCGAAGTACTGGATTGGCGTGCGCTGGCAGGTTAGCCATGGCCGGATCGGGACCCTGCTGCGGCTCGACCGGATTGCCCTCAATGCACTCCGCGAAGTCCGGCTGGCGTCGGGGTTCTTCATGGAACTGGCTACGGCCGGGGCCAGCGCCCCGCAAGACCCGGACTGAAAGCCAGGCCGGCACGCCCGGGAAAGACGGCCAGATGTATGGTCCGGAAACCCAAAAAGGAGACTCCAGTTCACTGGACACTGCCACTCGCGGCGATGCCGCGCAGCAGGTATTCCATCGCGGTCGAGGCTTCCTGCATGCGATGAAGGTGCGTTGCGCTGTTTGAGAACATGAAGGGCGGACTGGGAACGCCACGTCGGCTTCCCGCCGCTCATCTGCCGACGCCACTCGGACGGGTCACGCCGAACCGAAATCTGCCCCAGAGTGCGGCCTGCGGCCATGCAAGACGCATACGACAAGTCCAGACTCGATTCTGACTACCAGGCCCGAAGATGTCGGGCGGTGTGTTCTGGAGAGACCTCCGGAGACCGCCCGAATGTTCCACTCAATCGGTCCCGATGGCTCGGCCAACTTCCGAGTGGACCACTCAGGAGCTGACCGGCTGAAAATGGGATGATGCTAAAGGGCCCCTTGATGAGCGTGCCACTTCAGCCAGCTACCGGCATGAAAGCATCCCAGGCAATCAGTTTCTGGAGATTTCAGCTCATGCTTCTGGCCGTGGGCCTCGCGGTCGCGGGCCTGTACTGGCTGATTCTCGGCCGCGCAAGCCTTGCGCCCCTTCTTTTCGCCCTCATTGCCGGCAACTTCATATCCATCTGGATGAGGGTTACCGCACAAGTCTACCAGCGCCAGACTTTCCCCTGGGACTGGTTGGTGTTTCTTGCCATTCTCATTCCGGGCAGCGTAATCGGCAGTTATCTGGCCTCTCTGGCGTGGCGCCTCGTCTCGGGGCGGGGAGCCGGGAGCCTGCTCGGGAGCGACTGGGATGACATTCAAATGGGCACGTTCGTGTCGCTGATTGCCGGGGTGTCGATCTACGTGTCGGTAAAGGGCCGCAACCGCCTGCGGGCTAGCAATCGAGAACTCGAAAACCAGGTCACGCTGGGACAGATCCAGCTGCAAACGCAGGAGGAGGATCTCACGGCGGCCCATGAAATCCAGGCCCATTTATTGCCTCGCGAAATCCCGCAGGTAACGGGTTTGCAGGTTTCCTGTGCGTGGCAGCCGGCGCGCTCCGTAAGCGGGGATTATTTCGACGTGCTGGCATTGGCGCCCGGGCAGCTCGCTGTTTGCCTCGCGGATGTTTCCGGCAAGGGGATCGCTGCCGCGCTGCTGATGGCGAATCTGCAGGCAGCGGTGCGGGCGTTCTCGCCGGGCATCACCGGACCCGGGGCATTGTGCGAGAAGCTCAACCAAGTCCTGTGCGGCAGCGTGGCGCCCGGGAAGTTCGTGACGCTGTTTTATGGCGTCATCGATAGCGAAACCCTGACGCTGCGTTTTGAGAATGCGGGCCATTGTTCGCCGATCGTGCTGCGGGGCGATGCGGCGATCGTATTGGCTGAAGGTGGCACCCCGCTGGGGCTATTCCCGCATGCGAAGTATGAGGAGCGGCGCTTCCTTCTGCAATCGGGCGATTGCCTGCTGTTGACGACAGACGGGGTGACAGAAGCAGCGAACGAAGGCGACGAGGAGTTCGGCGCCGAACGGGTGACGGCATCAGCTCGCGCCGCCCGGAGCCTGGGTGCGCAGGGCATCCGGACCAGAGTACTTGAGGACGCCTCGCGTTTCTGCAACGGCAACTTCCAGGATGACGCGTCACTCATCGTCGTCACGGTGGATTAGGGCGGCGTCACAACCGAACCAGAGCGGGTCAACGTTTACGATCCGCCTCGCCCTGCTCCCCGAAGTGACCCCTGCTGCCATCCACCGGCGGTTGGCCCTGGATCACGCGCCACTCGGAAACAATCCTGCGGATGCCCGCGTGCCGCCGCGCCAGGTTGCCGTCCGACGCACAACGGGCACAACGTGGTGCGCTTGCCGCCGCGAGGAAAGCTTCCGATAAGGCCGCATATCGTTCCGTTTCACAGGTGGATGAGGCTCAACTCCAGGATGTCCGGATTCGCAGTGCGGACCAGTTGAAGAGTGGCCTCCGGGGGGGTGGTTTCGAGGTTTAGTCGGGCAACGGCCGCTTCGGCGCCTTCGAAGACCACATTCTCCATTTCCTGAACGTTGATCTTTGCCGCACTGATGGCATCGAGCACCGAGGCAAGCACGCCCGGCCGGTCGAGATGCCGCACCACCAGCGCGCAGGTGGCGGGCGTCTTTCGGGCAAGATTCACGACATTCGGCGGCTTGCCGGTCTCCTGGAATATGCGCACAATCCGTACCGCCTCCGCCGCAATGGCCTCCTGTGCCTCTTCGGTGGACGCGCCGATGTGGTGAGTGCCGTAGATCGCCGGTGTCTGTGCGATCTCGCTTGTGAACGCGCCCGTCGCGCCGGCTGGCTCATCGGCGAAGACATCCAGACCCGCGCGAATGCCCTTTTCCCGAATCGCGACCTTCAGTGCTTCCTCGTCGACGATTTCGCCGCGAGCCGTGTTGATGAAGTAAGCGCCCTTCTTCATGACCGCAAAAAAGCCGGCGTCGCACAGCCGGCGCGTTTCCGGCCCCAGAGCAAGATGCACGCTCACGATGTCGGCCGTCGCGGCGACTCCGCGGGGCGAATCTCTCCGTTCAATGCCGAACGCTTCCGCTCTTTCCGCGCTGAGACTGCGGCTCCACGCCACCACTCGCATCCCAAAGGCTTTCGCGCGCGGTATCATCTGGCTGCCGATGCTGCCCACTCCCAGCAAGCCCAGAGTGCGGCCGAACAGCCCCCGAGCCTTCGAGAATTCGGCCTTGTTCCACTCGCCGGCGCGCAGCGAGATCACGTTGTCCGCTATGCGCCGGTCGAGCCCCAGAATCAGCGCGAACGCCAACTCCGCCACCGCCATCGAGTTCTTTCCGGGGCAGTTCGAGACGTAGATGCCCCGGCGGGACGCCGCCGCCAAGTCGATGGTATTGTAGCCGGCGCCCGCGCGGACCACCAGCTTGAGCGGTCCGGCCGCCAGCACAGGCTCACCGACTCTGGTCGAGCGCACTATCAGCACATCCGGCTTGAACTCGGCGACCCGCTCGGCGAGCGTCTGGTCCTTCAATCCAGGTTCACAGGAAACCTCGCACCTGAGCCCGGCCAGGCCGTCCAGCCCGGACTGCTCGAACTTGTCCGCTACGAGTACTCGCATGGGCCGCCTCCCCAGTCGTCTCTCGACTCCTGGCTGCAGTATCAGTGTACATCTGCCTGCCTCTGTTTTCGGTGGACGGAAGGGCTGTTGCCGCCAGGAATCGGTAAACGCTGCGCGACAAGGCGGGACCTATTCTGCCGGACCGTCGTTTCGGCCAACTTCCGGATGACCGATCATGTGGGAGTTGAGACTCTTTGGGTCAACAGTGCGGCGCTGCGTTTCGGCAGGGAGATGACGCCGGAGTTCAAGCGGGCAGCTTGGAAGCTGTACTGAACGGCGGATGCGGGTGGTAGCCGGTGAGGTGCTTGTAACTCTCGAGCGCGTTGTAGAGGATCGGACAGAGCGCGGCCCAGCGGGCGAGCGACGACGGACGGCCGCCAAGCGAGTGGGTGCCGACCGCGACGTGGGGGAAGTCGCGGCACATCTTTGGGCGGGCTTCGTAGATCATGCAGAGGTTGCCGTCCAGGAACACGCACCCTTCCCCCGAACTCAGCAGGGCTCGTGAGGCGGGCGCGTCGGGATCAGGCGCTGTGTAAAGGCGGGCGACTGCCTCCGGCCTGGTGCCCAGGCGCCAGGCGATGTTCTCGATCTCCGGCTTGTTGACGGAAACCACTGAGTGGCGGCAGCAATTCGCGCAGGCGGTGCAGTCAACGTGCCGCTGCACGTTGCTAGCCAGGATACGGAAAGGCCTGTCGGGGTAATGGTGGGCACAGAGGTAGCGGCGAAAGGCGAGGTTCTCTTCCGCCTTCGCGGTTCCGAGCCGAAAGACTTCGGCCAAATCGGTAACCACGCCTAAGACTACTCCTGAGCTGCGGGGAAGGCAAGCCGAGGGCGACCTCAAGCGCTGTCGCGGAGGCGGCCGCTGCAAGCCGCGTCTGACGCCCAGCAAAACAAGGGACCCTCTCTCTGGGAACTCCGGAAATGGTTCCCTTTTGATCCGCCTTGAGCATCACGCAGCCGCGGGGGTCGAAGGGGCGCCTGAATGAACGGTTCCTCGTTGGACTTTCGTCGAGATTTCCAGCCACGGCGAGTAATCGAACTTTGCCGCCGCTTCATGCCGACTGGTGAGGCAGACTCGCTACTACTGGCTGCTGCTGGCCCAGAGCCATCTGACCAGGCGGCTCTTCGGGGCGATGGTAGGAAGGATCGCCGTGTTGCCGGTGCCGACGGGGTAGACGTAGGCGATGGGCGCACCGAAAGCAGGCGGCCAGGAGGTGAGGGTTGGCGAGGTGTTTGTGGAATGCGCTGAAAAGACAAGGTTTCCGGGTTCTGGGTTTTTCTGGCAGGGCGACAACCGCGCCTTGTTGGAGCGAAGACGGCTCTCAGAAAAAAGAGCGTAACTCGCCGGATCAACAGATGGCGGCTGGGTGTATACTCGACACTAGCCGGCAGTCCAAAATGGAAATTCCGGCTGAAGGCAAACGCTGGAGCAAAAAGTATGTTCCACTTACTCTGGTATGTTCTTATCGGGCTAATCTCGGGGGTGATCGCGAAATCGGTGATGCACGTGCACATGACGATCTTCTGGACGATCGTGCTCGGCATCATCGGATCGATCATCGGCGGCGGCGTTACCCACATGTTTTCGCGCCCGACAAACGAACGATATCATCCCGCCGGCCTCATTTTTTCCACACTGGGCGCGATCCTGGTTCTCTTCATTTGCTATAAGCTGAAGATTCATTTTCCCCAAGTCTCCCCATTCTAGTGTAGTGCGGCCTAAATAGTAACGATTATCCTTCGCGCGTCGTCTTTACAATGGGAGATCAAAGACGATGCGTGTGGCGCGACCAGTGGTGCTGAGTACGGAGGAACGAGACCTGCTGGAATCTCGTGCCCGTGCTCGGAGCGCTCCGGCGCGGAGCAAGCGCGGTACCGTTCTGTGACCCGCGGGACCCTACCGGGCTGGCCACGCCGAATGTTCGGCTTCCCACACCCGGGCAGGCATGTCCCCACGGTTTCTTCAGACTCCCTGACCGAGGCGGGATCTGAGGATCTGGCGAAGGTGGTCGTGGACCGCAGGCTTGACGACCGGGCTGGCGCAGCAAAGACTGCACTCGCCGTGGCGAATTCTGCACGCGGCGACGATCACACCCGTATACAGGTTCCTCCGCCCTTGATACCGCGCAAATTGCCGGTTCCGCCCGAGCGCGCCCCCTGGCCGGAAGGGGTCATGCTTGCATCTCCGTACGGGCGCCTCGGTTCTCTGTTAGCGATTGCATCTCTTACGGTTGAATAGTCGCCCTCAGGACTTCCGGCCCGCTTGGGCTTGTCGCCCTCGAATCCTGCTCGGCGGTAACAAACACATCGAAACTCTTCAACGGAGTGGAGGTTTCGAAGGTCGCCTTTAGGTTCTTATCCATTTTCAGTTGGCCCTGATTCTGGGCGTTTCCGTCCCGTTCCCGCAACCAAACAACATATGCAGATGCGCGTGGCGTCAGGTTTTCAAGATTGGCGAGATGCTGAACGCTCATCTTCAGTCTCGTGTTGCCGTTGTCGTCCTTGCTGATCGCGACCTCGGCCCGAGCACCAGGAACGATAGACGCTGCAGTCATTGGGTACTTCTTGGCGGCGTACGCGACGATACACAGCAGCGCGGACGTCAAACAGATTGTGTAGAGCTTTCGCATCGGACACCTCATCCTTAGGTTCGTACAAACTCAAAGTCGGTTAATCTCGCTATCGGTTCACATGGTCGGGGTCCAGGATGCCGCAACCACATTCCTTGTGCATGCAACGTTCGAGAAGCAGACCGCCGAAGGCCGCAATGCCGAACCTGCTCCGGCCTACGCGTCTGATGCAGAACTTCCCTTTCATCCCGAGCGACTCCGGCGGCCCGGGTGGGGACTGGTTCCGCCTTCTTCGCCCGGTTGGGTTCCCCTTCGCCGCCACACCCTATCCGGCCTATGCAATCAGGCTTCCAAGGAGCCGGGCCGTATCCAGGGTCTGGCCCGTTTGCGGTACACGTGTCGGCGGGCGCCAGCTCAAGTCAATAACTTGGGGAACCCGTTGCGGCGACTGGCGCTGCCGACGAGGATCGACAACGGGTCGTTGAGTCCGCAGAGATAGAATCGTCCAATCGGCCCATTTCCCTGGCGACAAATCCCCTTGCCACTAGCTTCGTTTTGGAGAAATCCAGCCGTTTCCACGTTTTGGCTTGATGTCCTCGCCACCCCGAGGTAAGGTCCAGTTAGCTAGCGATATGGCCCATTAAGAGGACTGAAATGAACGAGTTAACGTTGGCGAACCGAGCTTCAGACTGGCAGCGGCTGAAGGCTCTGGTCCTGGATAGCGTTTCTTCCCCGATTACCCGGCGGGTCTACAATCTCGGGCTGGACGAGTTCATCGCCTGGTACGGCCAGGCACCGCGGCCCGGCTTCACGAAGGCCACAGTCAACGCGTGGCGAACGGAACTGGAGGCCCGCGGCCTTGGCTCGGTATCCATCAACGTCCGGATCACCGCCGTTCGGAAACTGGCGGTCGAGGCGGCAGACAACGGGCTGCTGGCGCCGGAACTCGCGGCCGGCATCACGCGCGTCAAGGGCGCCAAGTCAACGGGCGTGCGGGTCGGGAACTGGCTATCCATCCAGCAGGCCCAGAAGCTGCTGAATGCGCCGGACGTGACTACCAAGAAGGGACTGCGCGACCGGGCGATGCTGGCCGTGCTGCTGGGCTGCGGATTGCGCCGGTCCGAGGTAGCCGCGCTCACGGTGCGGCACATCCAGCAGCGGGACAACCGTTGGTGCATCGTGGATCTCGTGGGTAAACACGGGCGCGTGCGCACGATCCCGATGCCGACTTGGGTCAAGGTCGCCATCGACGCCTGGACCGCAGCGGCCGGCTTGACAGAAGGCCACGTGCTGCGCCCGGTAACGCGCGGCGACCAAGTTCAGGGGGAGCGCATGACGGAGAAGGTCGTCTGGCAGCTCTTGCAGCCGTACGCGGTGGCTGCGGGTGTCCCCGGAATCGCACCCCATGACCTGAGGCGCAGTTGCGCCAAAATGTGCCGAGCCGCCGGCGGGGAGCTTGAACAGATCCAGCTGCTGCTGGGGCACGCGTCGGTCCAGACCACCGAGCGCTACCTGGGGACCAAGCAGGATCTGGTCCATGCGCCGAACGACGGGATAAAGCTGCGGGTGGCGGTGTAGCCCTCCTTCCGAGACCTCCCCGTGCGGGAGGCGCTCACCTACGGAGTGGGCGTGGAGGGTGCGGCGAGGACTGGCGCGGGAGCATCGGACCGCCGGCCGTCGTCGTGGCTGCTTCTCCAGCACCCACAACGAGCTCTGCTTGGCGGCCCACCCGCTATCTGGTGTTCCGGGGCGCGTTCGCGCTCCCTATCCAGCCGCCGATCCCGTGACGTTGAACGTTGAGGGGAACCGCTTTCTCATCGAGCGCACGTCTACACTTTGCGAATGGGTCGAATTCAAACGCCACCGACTGACCACCGCCCACTGACAGCGCCCCAGAAGACTGGATCTCCCCAAGAAGTCGAGCTGCTGGTGGGCGGGATTCGGATCGAGACGATTCGGAATGGCGAGAAACGAGAGAACATCGTGACCGTGGCCTACCGCTTTCCCAGTGCA
Organism: Bryobacteraceae bacterium; assembly: GCA_036404435.1. Lineage (GTDB taxonomy): Bacteria > Acidobacteriota > Terriglobia > Bryobacterales > Bryobacteraceae > DASWZN01. The sequence continues at coordinate 36,402 of DASWZN010000061.1, read as the reverse complement.
GTTGAGAAATGCACGGACACGGATTCATCGCCGCCACCAGCATGAAGTGGGCGGGGAAGGAGAGCGTCATGGCCGCGCGCGCCAAGGTGACCGCTCCGTCCTCGATCGGCTGCCGCAGCAACTCGAGCACGTTCCTCGGGAACTCCGGAAGCTCATCCAGGAACAGGACGCCGCCGTGCGCCAGGCTCACCTCGCCGGGGCGCGGGATGCCGGGGCCGCCGCCGATCATGCCGGCGTCGGAGATGGTGTGATGTGGCGCGCGAAAAGGACGCTGCGCCACCAGGCCCGTGCCGCTGGGCAGGATTCCGGCCACGCTGTGGATCTGCGTGGTTTCGAGGGCCTCCGCGAAAGCGGGGCAGGGCAGGATGGCCGCCAGGCGCTTGGCCAGCATCGTCTTCCCCGAGCCGGGCGGACCGATCATGAGCACGTTGTGCCCGCCCGCGGCCGCCACTTCGAGCGCGCGCTTGGCCGTGGTCTGCCCTCGCACGTCGCGGAAGTCCAGGCCGGCCGCATCCTGCTCCGGCGCCGGCGGAACGCTGCGCTCCACCGGCGCGAACTGCTCCGGCTGGTTGAGCAGCGCCACGGCGTCGGCCAGGTGCTTCACCCCGAACACGCGCACGCCTTCCACCACCGCCGCCTCGGCCGCATTCTCGGCCGGGACCACGAAGTTCGCGATCCGCTCGCGTCGCGCGCTCACGGCCATCGAAAGCGCGCCGCGCACCGGGCGTATCCCGCCATCGAGCGACAGTTGACCCGTCAGCAGATATTCGTCCGAGCGCCGCACAACTCCCATTGCGCCCAGGATGCCGAGGGCCATCGGCAGGTCGAAAGCCGCGCCCTCTTTGCGCAGGTCCGCCGGCGCCAGATTGATGGTCACCGACTTGTTGGGATAGCCGAAGCCGGAGTTCATCATCGCGCTCTTGATGCGCTCGCGGCTCTCGCGCACCGCCGTGTCGGACATGCCGACGGTCACGAAATCGCGCGCCGAGCCGGCCGGATACATGTCCACCTCGACGTCGATCGGGTGCGCGTCGATGCCGAAGACGGCCGCGCTACGCGTGCGAAAGAGAGGCAATCAGACGATAGTGGGGAGAGCGGGCGCTCTTTCTCATGCGAACCCTCGGCTCGCGGCGACCCTGCAGCCCCGCCCCCGCCTGCGATATCGTGGAAGTCCCCTATGATCCGAGTGGATAGGATACGGCCACTTTTTTGCATTCTTGTTGCCTTCACCTGGATTGCTCTCAGTGGCTGCGGCGGTGGTGGTTCGTCGAGCCCAGCTCCGACTCCAACCCCAACCCCGACCCCGACGCCAACCCCGACGCCGCAATCGCTCAAAGTGACAGCTCCAGGGACCTCGTTGACCGTTGGCGACAAGGCTCAGCTCAGCGCCATCGTCACATACAGCGACAGCACCACCAAAGACGTGACCGCCGCTGCGACTTGGAGCTCAACGCCCGCGTCCGTCGCCGGTGTTTCCAACTCCGGATTGCTCACCGCTGTTTCCAGCGGCTCGGCCACTGTGGCGGCGACCTTCGATTCGCTGAGCGCCAATCTGCAGGTGTTCGTTTCGGTGGGGTTGGTCACGCCCGGGAACGCGGGGTTCTCGTGGGAGAGCGTCGACACCCAGGGCATGGGCTACGTCACGGGACTGGTCGCGCATCCGCTGGTTCCCAATGACATTTACATCCGCACCGATGTCGGCGGCGCCTACCGGTTCGACCGCGGCAACCAATACTGGATTCCCCTGCTGGACCAGTACGGCAGACTCGAATCGGAAATCTACGGCGTAGAGAGCATCGCAACCGACCCGGCCGATATCGACACCGTCTATATCGCGGCCGCCCACGGTCGAACCATAACGGGCTCGAATGTATTTTCGCCCGCCGAGGTGCTGGTCTCGCACGACCGCGGCACAACCTGGAGCGACACGGGCCTCGCGCCGCAAGCGCTGTATATCGGCGCCAATGACGACTATCGCGGCACCACCGGCGAACGTCTCGCCGTAGATCCAAACCAGCCCAGCGTGGTTTACTTCGCCAGCCGCCAGAATGGCCTCTGGCGGGGAATCGACTCCTCCGCTCCGCCCATAAAGAACTGGTCGCAGGTTGGCGGAGGACTGCCGGCCAGCACCGTATCCCCCGGCGTCAGCTTCGTTCTGTTCGACCCCAGCGCGGGCGTCACCGGCACGGGCGCTACGCGCAACCTGTACGCCGGCGTTTACGGGAGCGGCGTCTGGGCCAGCGTGGACGGCGGAATCTCATGGTCCCAGATCGGCAGCACCGCGAATCCCGCGCGCGCCGCGGTGGCGACGGACGGAACCTTGTTCGTCACATTCGGCGGCGACGAGGGCGGAACCACCGGGAGCGTCGGCCGCTACCAAGGCGGCAAGTGGACCGATGTTACTCCACAGAGTAACGGCAAGAGTTACTCCGGAGTTTCTTCGGACCCGACTAATCCGGCGGTAGTCGCGGTTGCGGTCAACGGAAACATGCAGATATTCCGCAGCACCGACCAGGGCGACTCGTGGAGCGCCATCGTGGTGGGATCGTTTTCCTATCAGCCGCAGTATTACCCGTCCGGCGCCGGCATGTGGGGAAACGCCGCGCTGGCGATCGATCCCGCGGACCCGAAGCGGGTCTGGCAGACCAATGGCTACGGCGTCATCGAGACCGACGACATTACCGCCGCTTCCACGGTCTGGACGTGGCAGATGAGCAATCTGGAAGAGTTGGTCGTGCAGAAGATCAAGGTTCCCCCGGTCGAGGCCGGAGCCGACTTGTTTAGCGTCGCCGCCGACATGGTGGGATTCCGGTATGCCAGCCGCGACATGGTTCCCGAGGCGCCCATCGACAGCTTCCTCTACGTGGCGCAAGGCACTGGCATCACCTACTGCGGTTCCCAACCCCAGAACGCCGCTTTTGTCGGCTGGGATGAGACCAACGTTTCGGCCCCGATGTCCGGCATCACTTCCGACAACGGGCTCACCTGGAAGCACATCCCCAACACCAATCCGGGGGTTGGAGGCAAGATTGCCATGGCGTCCGACAACCCGGCGAACATGGTCTGGGCGCCTTATAACGCCAATCCGGAGTACACTCGCGATGCCGGCACGACGTGGCAGCCTGCTGTGTACAACGGCGCGCCTCTCGCGGCGTCCTGGCAGTTAAGCAACGAGTGGTGGAGCGGCGACGTGCTGGCTCCGGACCTGGTGGCGCCAGGCACGTTCTACTACTTCGACAACGGCAACTTCTACTACAGCACCGACGGCGGAGCGGCATGGACGCTGGGCAACACCACTTGGCCACAGGATCCGCACTGGGTCCTCAATGTCAGCATCGTCCCGAATCCTGTCACGGCTGGCGACGTCTGGATGTCGTTTGCGCCGGACTCCGACCAGCCGTGGACGTACCAGCTCTTGCATTCCACCGACGGCGGCAAGACGTTTTCCCCCATAAGCTCGCTGGCAAGCGCCAACTACGTTGCGTTCGGAAAGGGAGCTACAGCGGCTACGCCGTTCCTCTATGTCCATGGGCGAATTCCTGGGGCCGCGGCCGACGCCATCTACAAATCGGAAGACATGGGCGCGACCTGGACCGGGATCAGTGACCCGGCGCGCATGCAGTTCGGCGAGATCAATGCCCTCGAGGGCGACATGCGAACCCAGGACCTCGTTTATGTAGGCAATGGCGGGCGGGGCATCTTTTATGGGTACGGTCCGGCCTCGGGAATTGCGCCAAGCGTGCGGAAACGCTCCCGAGGCGCAACAGCGCGGTCGCCGCGAACGACGGGCCGCCCGGTCGTGGGGCCGCGCCACGGCTTATGATCTAACCATGGCGCTTCTCTACCGCAGTGCCTCGGGCTGGTTGGTCGAGACCGCGCCGGGCCTGGCGATCCGGGTGCCCCCGAACCCCGCGGACCGGCTCACCACCCGCGAGGATTTGTGCGAATACCTGGAAGAGCTGACCGGGAGCGGCGCCGGGGCCGAACCCATTCCGCGCGAGTTGCTCGCGCCCATCGAAGCGCAGGAAGTCTGGGCGGCGGGTGTGACCTATTACCGCAGCCGGTCGGCCCGAATGGCGGAGGCGCAGAGCGCCGGCGGAGGCGATTTCTACGACCGTGTCTATAGCGCCGAGCGCCCGGAGCTGTTCATGAAAGCGATGCCGCACCGCGTGGTGGGGCCGGAATCCCCGGTCCGTATCCGGCGCGATTCGAAATGGAATGTGCCCGAGCCGGAGCTGACGTTGCTGGTCTCGCCCAACGGAAAGATATTGGGATACACCATCGGCAATGACATGAGCTCGCGCGATCTCGAAGGCCAGAATCCTCTCTATCTGCCGCAGGCCAAGACCTGGGACCGCTGCTGCGCGCTGGGGCCGGCCATCCTGGTTTCTCGCCAGCCGCCGGCGCCCTCAGCCGGCATCCATCTGACAATCCGGCGCGCGGGCGAAGCGGTTTTCACCGGCGCCACGATGCTGTCCGACATGAAGCGCCGTCTCGAGGAGCTGGTGGAGTTTCTTTACCGCGAAAGCTCTTTCCCGAACGGTAGCTTTCTCATGACGGGGACCGGCATTGTGCCGCCCGATACTTTTACCCTCATGCCCGGGGACCGCATCGAGATTCGCATCGATGGCATCGGGTCGCTCGCCAACACCGTGGAGCAAGCGTGATGAAGGAAGCTACGCCCGCCGATATCGACCGCGCCGCAACGCTGGCCGAAGATTGCCTGGAATCCTACGCGGCACTGCCGCCTTCGCAGATTGCCGCGCTTCTCGACCGGATCGCCGTGGAGATCGAGGCATTGGGCGACGAGCTGATTGATCGCGCTGTTGCGGAGACCTCGCTTTCGCCCCAGCGCCTCACAGGCGAGCGGGCGCGCACAACGGCCCAGCTTCGAATGTCCGCCGATGTGGTGCGCGAAGGCTCGTGGAAAGACGTGCGAATCGACCGTGCCCTGCCGGATCGCAAGCCCGCCCCGCGCCCGGACCTGCGACGGACGCTGATCCCGATCGGCCCCGTGGCGGTCTGGGCCGCCAGCAACTTCCCGCTCGCTTTTTCGGTGGCGGGGGGCGACACGGCGTCGGCGCTCGCGGCCGGTTGCCCCGTCATCGTCAAGGCGCATCCGGGACATCCGCGGACCTCCGATCTAACAGCAAGGGCCATGGGGAAGGCGATTGCCGCACTGGGGCTGCCTGCTGGAATCTTCTCCATGCTGCAAGGCGCCAGTGCGGAGGTCAGTCTCGCATTGGTGCGGCATCCGAAAATCGCGGCCGGCGCCTTCACGGGCTCGCTGCGCGCGGGCCGGGCGCTGTTCGACGCCGCGGCGCGCCGCCCCGTTCCGATTCCATTCTTCGCCGAGATGGGCAGCGTGAACCCGGTGTTCCTTCTGAAGGGAGCCTTAGCGGAACGCGGCGACGCCATTGCGGATGGCTTGAGCCAGTCCGTGAACCTGGGCGTGGGCCAGTTCTGCACCTGCCCTGGGTTGGTGGCGGCGGTGGAAAGCCCCGCGCTGGAACGGTTCACCGCGCAACTGCGCGACCGGTTCCTCCGAGGCGCGCCGGGCGTCATGCTGACCTCCGCCATCGCACATTCGTACCGCAAGGCGATCGAGCGCATCGAATCGATCCCTGGGGTGAGCACCAGCAGCGGGACCCGGACGGGGCCGGTTCTGTTCGACGCTGGCGCCGCGACGGTCCTGGAGCACGAGGAACTGCGCCGCGAGGTGTTCGGGCCCGCCACGGTGCTGGTCCGCTGCAGGTCCGGCGCCGAGATGCTGGATCTCGCACGGCATCTGGAGGGCAGCCTAACAGCCACGATTCATGGCACGGTCGAAGATCTGCGCGAGAACCGACCGCTCGTCTCGCTGCTCACGCGCAAGGCGGGCAGACTCGTGTTCAACGGATACCCAACCGGGGTTGAAGTCTGCGCGGCGATGCAGCATGGCGGCCCCTACCCGGCCACCACCGATCCGCGCTTCACCTCCGTGGGAACGGCGGCCATTCAGCGCTTCTGCCGGCCTGTGTGCTTCCAGGACTGCCCGCCGGAGTTTCTGCCCGCCGAGCTTCAGGAGGCATCCGAGTAGGCGCCCCGGCGGCCACCCCCGGCTGGTGGGTGGTCCTTTCGAGCCCCTTTCTTTCGCCGTCGTTTTGGTGTACAAACATTTTAGGAGGGTTCTGTTTGCGCGGTTTCTGAGGAAAACGAAAGAGGCGCCGTGGTCGCAGCGCGTTGTTCCTCATCGAGTTCGGGCGGGCGCGGGCTGAGGAAATCGCGCACACAGGTTTTGCACCGTTCGGTTCACAGTGTAGCTATCAGAAACCGTGAGAGAAATATCGCTTGCACGTCGGGTCTAAGCCCTATTTAATGGAACAGTTGCTTGCCGATGGCTGCCTCCGACATCATCCTCGATAAGGGTCTTCCGGTCAACCTGGACGCCGAGCGCTTCGTCCTGGGCTCGATCCTGCTGGACGACTCGCTGTTCGTGCAGGTGGCGGGCGCCCTCCAGCCCGAGGACTTCGCGATCGAGAAGCACCGCATTCTCTTCAATCGCATGGAGGAGCTGCACGAGCGCGGCGAGCGGATCGACCGCGTCACCGTTTACAACGAACTGCTCAAGCACAATCAGTCCGAGTCCTGCGACGGCCTGACCTATCTCATCTCGCTCGACGACGGCCTGCCGCGCATCTCCAATGTGGACGCCTACGTCCGCATCGTGCGCGAGAAATCCGTCCTGCGGCGGATTATTTTCACGTCGCAAAAGCTGATCGACCGCTGCCTGCTCGGTCAGGACGAATCCGATGACATCCTCGCGGGCGCCGAGGAATCGCTGCTCAAGATCAGCGACCTCGGCGCCAAGGCCGCCCTCGCCAGCCCGCGCCAGATCATCGATCAGTACGAGGGCGGACTCAACGCCCTGCTGGACCCGAGTACGCGGCTGAACGGTCTCACCACTGGGTTTCCGAAGCTGGATGAGATGACCGGCGGCCTGCACGGGGGCGAGCTGTTCATTCTGGCCGCGCGGCCTTCCATGGGAAAGACCGCGCTGGCGCTCAACATCGCGCAGCACGTCGCCACCACCAAGGATCCGCGGCCGGTCGCGATTTTTTCGCTTGAGATGACCAAGGAGTCGCTGCTCACGCGCCTGTTGTGCGCCACGGCGCGCGTCGACGGCCAGAAGTTTCGGGCCGGCTTCCTGAACCGGGAAGAGCGGGCGCGGCTTTCCGCGGCGGCCACTGCGATCTCCGCCGCGCCACTTTTCATCGACGACACCTCCGGCGCTAACTTGATGGACATCCACGCCAAGCTGCGCCGGCTCAAGGCCGAGCAGCACGGCCTGGGCCTGGTGGTCATCGACTATCTGCAGTTGATGAGCGGGCGCGGGCGCTATGAGAACCGCAACCAGGAGATCAGCACTCTTTCGCGAGGACTCAAGCTGTTGTCCAAGGAGCTGGACGTCCCCATGATGGTGCTCTCGCAGTTGAGCCGCGCTCCCGAGATCCGGCAGGAGGGGGACCACCGTCCGCAGCTCAGCGATCTGCGCGATTCGGGCGCCATCGAGCAGGACGCGGACCTGGTGGGCTTCATCTTCCGCCCCGAAGTCTACAAGCCCGAGCGCCAGGACTTGCGCGGCGCTGCGGAGCTGATCCTGGCCAAGCAGCGCAATGGCCCCACGGGCGTCGTGAAGATGGTCTTCCTCAAGCACTGCACCCGGTTCGAGAACCGCACCGCCGATCTGGGCGAAGAACCGGGTCCGCCGCTTCCGGAAGACGAGTAGGGCCGTCGCGGAGCAGCCATTCACTCGGCGGGAATCGCCAGCAGGATCTCGACCTGGAGGGGCTTGCCGTCGCGGCTGGCCGGGCGGAACTCCCACTGCTCGAGGACGGCCTCGACCATCTCGGCTTCGCTGGCGGCGCTGGCGGAGAGCACTTTCAGGTCGCGGAAACGGCCCTCGACCGTGATGTATCCGTGCACCATGACGTGGTGGCCGGGCCGTGGCTTCACGGGCGGCCGCATGGTCACTCGGGGATAAGGGGCGATGAGGGGCGCGCCGGTGGTCAGACGGACGACGTATCCGGACACTTCGGCAACGACGTCTTCTTCGGCAGGAATGCAGTATTGGAGCAGCCAGTCTTTGCCACCGCCGGCCCGGACATAGGCGGAATAGATCGGTTTGCCCGAGAGCGTGCCGGCGCTCTCCGGGAAGCCCTCTGTGCCATCAGACTGAACCACTACGTCAAAAACGCCGCCGGCGGGGTTAACAATGCGCGTGGGTGCGGCGGCGGCGAGCGCCATCGCGCGCCATGCGGCTGCGGAGGCGGCACCGGCTTCGGCGGAGTCGGCGGGTGCGGGTGGGGCTACGGCCGATTCAACCGGTTTGGCGGCGCCGGCCTGGGCAGGCGAGACGGGGGCCGATTCGACCGGCTTGACGGCATGCGAGCCGCCGCTCGCGCCCGAGCCCGAACCCGCACTCCCGTCTCCGCTGCCGGAAGCCGCCGTCAGCGCGGCGGGGCCCGAAGCGCCGCCTTCCGGCAGTTGGCCGAGCTGATTGCCGGGAGGCACGCTCAGGAACTCGCGCATTCGCTGCGGGTCGAGAGCGAGCGAGAGCAGGTTCGTCGGGTCGCCCGACGTCCGGTCTGCCGAGACGCCGGTCTGCGGCGCGCCATTCTGAGGCTCCGATGCCTGAACGGGCAATGCGGGCGGCGTAACAAGCCTGAGCGCGTCGTGCGAATCGGGGATTTGCGGAATACTCAGCGCGGCGGGTTCCGAAGCCGGCAACTCCAGCTTGGGAGGCGCGTCGAGCAGGCGCGGCTGGGCCGGCGCGGTCTCATGCCCAGGCTCCACGAATGGCTTGACGAAGCGCGGCAGTTCCTTCCGCGGAGCCCAGAAGAACACCTCCGGCAGTCGTATGGCCGTGGGTGGCGTCAAATCGGGGGCGAATTGGGGCTGGAGGATGGTTTGAGCCGTCTCCAGCCGGCGCGGCATCTGGGGCAACTGGAAGCGTCGTCGCCGGGGCCTCTTCCGGTCTTCCCGCCGCGCGGCGGCCGGAGCCGATGGAGCATCTTTTTTAATCTGCACGGGAGGCTGCCGCAGAGCCTCAGGCCTCTTCTGCGAGGGGACCGCGAGGCCCGACGAGGCCACATATAGGTTCTCCGGGACGCGAATCCGCAGGGTCTCGACGATCCTCACGTGACGCAGCCAAGACTCCTGACCGGAGTCGTCTGAGAGAAAAATGGTTAATGGAGGTACCAGCAGTACTCCTAGTACGTGCAAAACCAGTGAAGTCGCAAATCCGGGCCATCGATTCGATCTCTGCGGGGAGACGGAGGCGAAAATGGGGCTAGCAGCGCCAGCCGTCTGCGGCAGGGTCGCGCCAGCGCGAGGTTGGAGGGACAACAACTGCATTACCCAAGATTCCTCGTTCAACGAATTGTAGCGGAAATCGGTAGGGGTCCGTAACCAGGCGCCGTACAACCCCGGCGCCTGGCCCGGAACCAGTTCTTTGGCAGGAACTTACAGGATCAGGAGCGCGGTGTCCAGAAAGGAACCTGGTCGGCCGCCCGGTCGGCGGGCTTCTCCATGACCAGAGACCGCAACCACTGCGCGTGCGCCGGGTTCCGGCTTCGCCCCAGCATTCTGGGCGGCGCGCCGCCGTCGCCGGGGGCGTCGCCGGCCATATTCTGGAGGTTCTTCAGGCCGTACAAGGCGAGCTCGAAGCGATCCTTGACGCCGACCTTCTGGAAGAGACGCGACAGGTAAACCTTGACGGTGCCTTCGGAGATCTGGAGGGTACTGGCGATCTCCTTGTTCTTAAGACCCTGCGACAGAAGGGCGACCAACTGGCTCTCGCGCTTGGTTAGAGCCACCATCTTGGCAGACAGGAAACTGGCGGTGAGGCTCTTGTCGAACCACAGCTCGCCTTCGCAGACCTTGCTCAGGCACTTGATGAGAAGCTCGGGGCCCAGGGTCTTACGCAGAACGCCGCGCACCCCGAGCTCCATGGCTTGATAGGCCAGCTCGGTGGAGATCGTGCGGACCCAGAGGATGATACGGCAGTTGGGAATGTCGCGCTGCAACTGGGTCAGAATGCCGAACGTGACCTCGGGAGTGAGGTCGATGAGGAGAACGTCCGGCTTAAGAGTTGGGACTGTTTCTGCGAGTTCCGCAGTCGTGTGGCACACGGAGACAGTTTCGAATCCGGGCACTGACGAAACAACGGCAACGAAGCCCTTCGCGAGAACGGGCTCATCCGTGAACAAAAGTACGCAAGCCATATTCAGCCTTCCATGCGCCGACTACCGAGAGCCGCCCTTTCGAGGACGGGCGGAGTGGGTCAATCTTTCGTGAGAGCGAGGCCAGGAGGAACTGGGGAATCGGTACTAAAGTCCCTTCCGCGGTGGTAAGTTCCAAGTCTTTAGGCAAGTCTTCATTGGGGGGTATCACATACCCGCTTCTGGGCCTCGAAAGTTGGCTAACTATGTAGCAATCCATTTACTTTGGTTAATCGCAGTTTCCCCATACTGGGGAGCCTCGATAGCCCCCAACTGGCTCGTAAGCCCGAGGTTCTAAGGGCATTTCTGATCTTATACTCTCTGGTTAACCACAGTCAACATAAATATGTAATCTATTTACGGTCTTGATCGCCCGGTTCATCGGGTGTATCCCTTACAACAGGCTCAATGGATAGACGTGCGGATCCTCGGGTGGAGGTAAGGCTCGCGTGTCATGTCGAGTCTGCGAGGACTCGGTCCCGTCTGTGCGTCGGCCTGACGGAGAACATGAGCCGAAGCGGCATCTTGGTCGCGTGGAATGCGGACGGCATGGCAGCGGAGTTGCCCAAGCCTGGCGACCTGCTCAGCGTCGACATCGAGCTGCCGGCGAATCACTCGTTTGGCCGCAGGTGCATGCACTGCCAGGCCGTGGTGGCGCGGGTATCGGCGGGAGCGAAAGGCGAGCCGTTGGTTGCGATGCAGGTGAATCAAATGCAGTTCCGAAGTTACACCAACGGGAGATTCAACGCAAAAGGAACCCAGGGCGAGGCCAGATGTTCGGTGATGTAGGAGCCCGCTAGAGCGAGAGCATGGTGCTTCAAACCGAGAGCGAGGAGAGCGAGATGGTGGCGGCAGCAGCCCCCGTGTCTGCCTCCGTGCCGGATCGGAACGCAGTATCCACGCCGAACCCTATCGCGCGCTTCCTGCCCTCGCTCGCCGATGTCGCCTTCCTGATCCCCATCATCTTCCTCTACGTGCGCGGGGACGGCGCCAGGACGCTCCTGAGCGACGCAGACACCGGCTGGCACCTCAGAACCGGCCAGTGGATCCTGGCTCACGGCCGAGTGCCGGATAGCGACATCTTCTCGTTCACCAGAGCGGGCCAGCCGTGGTTCGCCTGGGAGTGGCTCTGGGACGTGGCTTTCGGCTGGCTGCACCTGCACGGGGGACTGGCGGCCGTGGCGCTGGTCAACACAATTCTGATCGGTGCGGTCTTCGCGCTGGTATACAAGCTGACGTGGTGGAAGTCGCGAAACGCGCTGGTGTCGATTGCCGTGACGCTGGCCGCGGTTGCCGGTTCGGCGCTGCATTGGCTGGCACGCCCTCATCTGACCACCTGGCTTTTCGTGATCCTGTTCTACTGGCTGTTGGAACACGACCGGGCCGACAAGACGCGCGCGGTGTGGTGGCTGCCGGTGCTGACGGTGTTTTGGACCAACCTGCACGGCGGCTTCGTCGCAGGATTGATGCTGTTGGGAGCCTATGCGGCGGGCGAGGTCATCTCGGCCGCGATTGAAGCGGCACCGGGCATACGCGTGCGAGCCTGGGCCAGTGCGCGCCGGTATGGATGGCTGATGGCAGCTTGCGCGGCGGCCAGTCTCATTAACCCCGACGGCTGGAACCTGCACATCCATATTGCGAAGTATCTGACGGACGCGTCGATCCAATCCGGGATCATGGAGTTCCTGCCGTACAGCTTCCAGGGTCCGATGGCCGGATACGTGGAGGCGATGGTGCTGCTGGCGGGCGTTGCCGCGGCCTGGAATGTCTATCAACGCCGCTTCGTGTACCCCATCCTGCTGGTCATGTGGGCGCATGCGGGCCTGTTCTCCAGGAGGCACGTCCCGATCTTCCTGATCGTGGCGGCGCCGATCGTGGCGGTTGCGGCGACGGAACTGGGCGGTCTCGCCGGCGGCGCGAAGGTGGCGGCCTGGTTGCGCGGGATGATGCGGGGGCTGGCTGGATTCAACGACGAAATAGGGGCGATCGAGCGGATCGGGCGCATCCCGGTCGTGGCCGCGGTTGCGATCCTGCTCCTGGCGGGACTGTTCTGGCTGCGCGCGGGCGATAAGTTTCAGGCCGGCTTCGACCCCAAGCTGTTCCCGGTCGCAGCGGCCGAGAGGCTGCGCGGCCCGGAATACGCATCCGGAGTGTTCTCGACCGACCAGTGGGGCGACTACCTGATCTATCGCCATTATCCAAACATGAAGGTCTTCATCGACGGCAGGAGCGACTTTTACGGAGAGAAGTTCACGGACCGGTACCTGGAAGTGGTGAATGCCAAGTGGAATTGGGAGAAGCCACTCGACCAGTACCGCGTGCAGACGGTGCTTCTGCCCGTGGATACCCCTGTGACCAGCGCTCTCAAGGAATCCCACCGCTGGCGCGTGGTGTATGACGACCACGTGGCCATCCTGTTCGAGCGCGTGACGGGCGGCCCGCAGGCCGCTGCGCCGCCGCAGGGGACAACGAATTCCGCCGTGCAGAACGGCGGACCAACCGCGATCGCGCGATCGCAAACACTTCAACCCGTGGTCGAGAGACCACAATCCTACGCGAGGAGAAACTAAAATGCTTAAGAATTTCATGAGAGACGAGCAAGGCCAGGACCTCATTGAGTACACCCTGCTGCTCGCTTTCGTTGCGCTCGCTGCCGCGGCTCTGTTCATCAGCGCCAGCACGAGCATCAGCCAGATTTGGAGCGCTGCTAGTTCCAGACTGGCGGCCGGTGCCACCAGCGCCAGCTAACCAGAAACAAGGGGAGGGGCATGCACAGCATGCCCCTCCGTTGGTCATCGTGCCGAGGCGCTCGCGCTCGGCCAAGGAAACCGCCGGTGGGCACCGGAGGGGTGAGGAATAATTATGAACAAGCGGCTCATTCCCGTTGTACTAATCGCGGTCGGCGTCGCCGGGCTTTTCTCGCTGATAGTCGTCAAGGTGGTCGGTGGCGCGGCGACCAAGGAGAGCAGAGTCACGACGGTGCAAGTCTGGGCGGCATCGCGCGACCTGGCCGTCGGCTCGATGGTGCAGCCCTTGGATGTGGCAGCAGTCCAGTGGCCGGGCGCCGTCCCGCAGGGCGCTGCCCAGAAGGCGGGCGATTTGTGCCCCTGGGTAGGCAGGGGGGTTACAACCAGGATCTTTCAGAACGAGCCCATCGTCGAGGCTCGTCTCGCCCCCAAGGGCGCCGGGGCCGGCTTGTCCGCCGAGATTCCCCCTGGGTCGCGTGCGGTCGCAGTGAGGGTCGACGAGATCATCGGCGTGGCCGGATTCGTCGTACCGGGGCAGCGTGTGGACGTGTTGATTTCCGGTACGCCTCCAGGCGGGGCAGCGGCGACCGGCACGCTCGAGAAGACGCTGTTGCAGAACGTGGAGGTGCTCTCGGCGGGACAGAACCTGGAGAAGGATCCCGAAGGGAAGCCTGTTTCCGTGACCGTGGTGAACCTTCTGGTGAGCCCGGAGGACGCAGAATTGCTGACGCTGGCCACCAAGGAGACCAGAGTGCAACTGGTTCTGCGGAATCCGACCGACGACAAGGAAGTGAAGACGCCAGGGACGTCCATGGCACGTCTGTTCCTGGGCGTAAAGGCTCCCGGCGCGGGAGACGACGTGGTGAAGAGGGCGCCGCGCGTGGTGAAGCCCGTGGTGGTCGTGCCCATTGTGAAGGAGCCCCCCCCGCTGACGGTCGAGGTGATTCAGGGACCTAGCCGCAGCACGGTGACGTTTAAGGAGGAGAGCCGGTGAGCCGCACGAAGCTGGGTTGTTCCATTCTAGGAGCCGTTGCCGCCTTGATGCTGCCCGGTAGTTTCCGGGCGGCCGAGAATACCCCTTCCGGGGCGCAGGCCGGGGCGCCGCCCGCGGCGACCGCCCGCGACCTGTTCGTCACGGTGGGAAAATCGCTGGTGGTGGAAAGTCCCGTGAACATCGAGCGCATATCGGTGGGCGACGCCAAGAAGGCCGAGGCGATGGCCGTGACGCCGCGACAGATCCTGGTCAACGGCAGGGAAGCCGGCGAGACCAGCCTGATCGTCTGGCAGGCGGGTGGGAATCGTCTCATGTTCGACCTGCGGGTGCGGCCGGGCACGGAACGCCTTGAGGTCGTGCGGCAGCAGATCGAGAAGGAGTTGCCGGGGCAGGAAGTGAGCCTGGCCGAGGAGGGCGAAAGCGTTTTCGTCCGGGGCACGGTGAGCGACATGACGTCCGCGGACCGGGCGATCGCGATCGCCGGGGCGTTGGGCAAGCCCGTAAATCTACTGCGGGTGAAGTTGCCCGCCGTGCAACAGCAGATCCTGTTGAGAGTACGGTTCATCGACCTGGACCGCAACGTGTCGCAGCAACTGGGATTGAATTTTACCAGTCTGGGGGCGACGAACACGATCGGGCAAGTGTCGACCGGGCAGTTTCCCCCGCCGAGCATGAACCAGATCCAACAGCAGGGACCGCTCAACATGAAGGGCGGCACGATCAGCCAGCAGTGGCAGTTGAGTAACCTGGGGAACATATTCCTGTGGCGGCCGGAGCAGAACATCATGGCGACCATCCAGGCCTTGCAGACGCGTGGGCTGTCGCAGATCCTGGCCGAACCGAACCTGCTGACCATGGATGGCAAGGCGGCGAGCTTTCTGGCCGGCGGTGAGATTCCGATCCCGATCGTGCAGAGTGCGGCCGGCGGTCTCGGGTCGGTTTCGATCATGTGGAAGGAGTTTGGAGTTAGGATCAACTTCGTTCCCACGATCACGCCGCGGAAGACCATTCGGCTGCGGGTAGCGCCCGAGGTGAGCTCGCTCGACCCAGCGGACGGAATTACGCTTTCGGGGTTCTCGGTGCCGGCCCTCTCGGTGCGCCGGATGCAGACCGAGATCGAACTCGAAGATGGCCAGAGCTTTGCCATCGCCGGACTGCTGGACAACCGGACGACGGAGACGCTGTCGAAGATTCCGGGGCTCGGCGACATACCGGTGCTCGGGAAGTTGTTCCAGTCGCGGTCGCGCAACAAGACGAATTCGGAGCTGCTGGTGATCGTGACGCCGGAACTCGTCCGGCCGATCCCGGCGGGCCAGCCGCTGCCCGACATCAAGCTGCCGGTGTTGCCGCTGAAAGAATCTGACAAGGAAGCGCCGCGGACGCCGCCGATCTCGGTGACGGGAGCGGTCGGGCTGCCGCCGGGGGCGGAGGCCGTGCCGGTGGAGGACCTGAAGGCGCTGGAGAAGGCAGGGACGGTGCCTACGGCATCGGCCGCTCAGCCGATCCAGTTGATCGCCCTGCCTCCGGTCGCCGCGCCTCAGAATGCGGGAACTATGACGACGCCTTTGCCGACGCCGTCGACGCCAGCGCCTTAGCGAGGAGAGATGGATCCGCTCAAAATCGGCTTGGTAATCGCTACGCAGGGCTTGTTTCAGGAGGTGCAGAACTGCCTGAAGAGCCTGGCCGTCCGGGTGCTGCTGCAGCAACCGGCGTTGGGCGATACCGCGGCATTCCTTGACCAAGTCGAGCAGTTGCGGCTGGATGTCCTGGTGATCGACCTCACCCGGCTATCCGAGCCCTTCGAGAACATCGTCCGGCGAATCAAGACCCTTTCCGCGCCCCCCCAGATCATCGCGTTGAACGACACGGCGGATCCCGAGGTGATCCTGGGGGCGATTCGGGCGGGCGCCAGCGAGTTTCTCTACCCGCCGATTGAGGCGGGGCTGAGCAGGGCCTTGGAGCGGCTTTCGGCCGACCGCACGAAGGCGCAGTCGGCGCCGGGAAGGCACCGCGGTAAGACGCTGGGTTTCATTTCGGCCAAGGGCGGCTGCGGGGCCACTACGGTTGCTTCCCACATAGCGGTGGAGATTCAGCGCGCCACGGCGCAGGAAGTGCTTTTGGCGGACTTCGACATGGAATCCGGTCTGATCGGCTTCCTGATGAAGTCCAAGTCCTCCTACACGGTCTTGGACGCAGTCCGTAACGTGCACCGTCTGGACCAAAGTTACTGGAAGGCCCTGGTCTCGAACGGGATACCAGGACTGGAAGTGATCTCGGCGCCGGCCACGGCGACGCTGCGAGAGCCTCTGACAGGCGATCCATTCCGGCACGTGCTGCAGTTCACGCGCGCGGTCTACGATTGGATCGTTGTGGACCTGGGCAGGGGTTTGAGTACGCTGACAGCAGGCATTCTCGAAGAGATCGACGAGATGTACCTGATAGCCACGCTCGATCTGCCGGCTCTGCACCAGACCAAGCAAGTGGTGCAGGCCGCGCTCGACACGGGCTATGCCCGCAACCGGTTGCGGCTCATCGTGAACCGCGCACCGAAACGGATCGACTTCGATCTGGCGCAGGTGCAGAAAGTCCTGGGCCTGCCGATTTTCGACATGCTGCCCAACGCCTATCCGGAGTTGTTCGAGGCCTATTCGGAAGGCAACCTCTTGTCGGCGGGGACGGAGCTGGGCAAAGCGTTGGGCGGACTGGCGGGCAAGATCGCGGGTGTTCAGGCCCCGAAGGAGAAGGGAAAGCAGAAACTGGGTCTTTCCATCTTCTAGCGTGCGAGGCGGTGGGACCTCGCACCGAAGGCTTCCGGAGAGAAGGGCAGCAACGCCGGCCGGCAACGCAGGCGTGCAGCAGGCAGAGAGATGGTAAACCCCTGCCGGGGCCCCGGGGAGCCGGGTGTTTCTTTGACTTTTTGCAGGGAGGGTTTCGCAGCAGATGACGACCAATTTTGCGGTGACTAGCAAGTCCGCCGACTCGGGATGGGTGAACCGGCTGTTCAATGCCCAGGCCCCTTCGCCCGAGTACCAAGAGTTGAAATTCGCCCTCCACCGCAAGCTGCTGGAGCGAATCAACCTGGAGGTGCTCTCCGCGCTCGGCGGCGAGCGCGTGCGCGGCGAAATCCGCGCGGCGGTGGCCAAGCTTCTGGAAGAAGAGAGCACGCCGCTGAGCCGGCTCGAGAAGGAACGCATCACCGAAGAGGTCCTCAATGAGGTCTTCGGTCTGGGACCGCTCGAGCCCTTGCTGCAGGACCCCACGGTCTCGGACATCCTGGTGACGACGCCGCGTCTGGTCTACGTGGAACGCCACGGAAAACTTCACCGCACTCCGGTGGAGTTCAAGGACAACGCTCACCTGCTGCGGATCATCGAGAAGATCGTATCGCGGGTAGGACGCCGGGTGGACGAGTCATCGCCGCTGGTGGATGCGCGGCTTCCGGACGGCTCGCGCGTGAACGCGGTCATTCCGCCGGTAGCGGTGGACGGCCCGCTGCTTTCGATCCGGCGTTTCCGGCGGGATCCCATCCAAGCCGAGGAGCTGGTGCGCAACCTGTCGCTGACCGAGGGCATGTTGCAAGTGGCGCAGGCCTGTGTGAAGGCCCGGCTGAACATAATCATCTCCGGCGGCACCGGCGCCGGCAAGACAACGCTGTTGAACGTGCTTTCGGGATACATTCCGGAAGACGAGCGCATCGTCACCATCGAAGACGCCGCCGAGTTGCAGTTGCGGCAGACGCACGTGGCGCGCATGGAAGCGCGGCCGCCGAACATCGAAGGACAGGGGGCCATCCGCATCCGCCAGTTGGTGGTGAACGCCCTGCGTATGCGGCCGGACCGGATCGTGGTGGGCGAGGTTCGTTCCGAGGAAGCTCTGGACATGCTGCAGGCCATGAATACGGGCCACGATGGGTCGTTGACGACCATTCACGCCAACAGCCCGCGCGACGCCATCGGGCGCCTGGAAGTCATGGTGGGCATGGCCAACGCGAACATGGGCGTGCGTTCCATTCGCCAGCAGGTAGCCTCGGCGGTAGACCTGTTCATTCAGATCGCGCGGTTCAGCGATGGCAGCCGCCGGATTACGCATTTGACGGAGTGCGTCGGAATGGAAGGAGACCAGGTCACAACGCAGGACATCTTCGTCTTCGACAAGACGGGAGTCCGGGAAGACGGAAGGGTTTTGGGCCGGTTCCGGCCCACCGGCATCCGCCCGAAGTTCTACGAGCGGCTGAAGTCAGCGGGGATTCAGCTGGCTACGTCGGTCTTCCAGACGGCAGTTGAAATCCACTGAGGACGCATATGTCTGCTACAGGCATTGTGGTGATTTTCCTGTTACTGTTCGTCGTCGTCATGGTAGTGATTGCCTTCGGCGCGAACGTGCTCGAGGCGCAGAAGAAGAAGAAAGTCAGCGAGATGCTCCAAACTGCCGTGGGCCAAACCCAGCAGACGGAGACCAAAGTGCTGTTCGACGCGGAGGAGGCCGCCTCCGCCCTGATACGGTTTGTCAGCCGTTTCAACTTCGCCCAGAGGATGGAGACGAAGCTTCAGCAATCCGGCATGGGATGGAGCCTGAATACGCTTCTGCTGATGATGGTCCTCTTCACCATTCCGGGGGCGCTGCTGGGCGCCAAGTTCAGAGTTCTGCTGTATCCGGCGCCGAGCATCATAGCAGCGGCCATCGTGACCGGCATGTTGCCGTATATGTACATGCTGCGGAAAAGGACGAAACGGCTGGCCGCCTTCGAGGAGCAATTCCCGGAAGCGCTGGAGTTCCTGTCACGGGCGATGCGAGCCGGACACGCATTTTCGATTGCGCTGGAGATGCTGTCGGAGGAATCGCCGCAGCCGCTGGCCGGGGAGTTCCGCAAAGTCTTCAACGAATGCAACCTCGGCCTGCCCGTCGAGGTAGCGTTGAGGAACATGACGGAGCGCATGCCGCTGCTCGACCTGAACTTCTTCGTGGCGGCCGTGCTGCTGCAACGTGAAACCGGTGGCAACCTGGCGGAGATCCTGACCAACTTGGCGCACGTCATTCGCGAGCGCTTTAAGCTGAAAGGACAGGTGAGGTCGGCGAGCGCGCACGGCAGGATGACCGGGACAATTCTGACACTGATGCCGGTGATTCTGATGTTCGGAATGCTGGCTGTGGCCCCAGGCTACCTCCAGAGTATGGTCTCCGACCCGCTCGGCCAGAAACTGATCGTCGGCGTGATCATCGGGATAATCCTCGGGCATTTCACTATTCGAAAGATCGTGAATATCAAGGTGTGAGTCATGCTCACTGTACTTGGCTTAGCGTTGTTTCTGTCTCTGACGCTCATGATTTCCGCGGTGGGCTACTGGATGTATGCCCGGCCGTCGCGCTTCCAGAAGCGGTTGGGCACGCTGGAAGAAGCAGCGGCGGTGACGCTCGGTTCGTCCGGTGCGCCGGACCGGGCATGGATCGTGCGCGTCGTCGAAACGATCGGCGAGAAGGTGCCGCTCTCGCCCCTGGAAGCTTCCGTGGTGCGGCGGACGATGCTCGCTGCCGGCTTCCGCTCGGATCGAGCGGTCACGATTTACTATGGCGTGAAGGTGGTCTCGGCGCTGGTGTTCGTGGTCTTCGCCGGGTTCGTCTGGTCTTGGCTGAGTAACCCCATGCTGCGCCTCATGGTTTGGCCGGCGCTCGCAGCGGCCGGCTTCTACTTGCCGAACCTGGGCCTGGACATGCTGGTCAGCCGCCGGCAGGAACGAATCCGGTTCGCTTTGCCGGACGCGCTGGACCTGATGGTAGTCTGCATGGAGGCTGGCCTGGGCCTGGATCAGGCGATCTCCAGCGTGAGCAAGGAATTGCTCCTCACGCACAAGGATCTCAGCGAGGAGCTCGGCCTGGTAACGCTGGAGATGCGCGCAGGCAAGCGGCGTATGGAGGCCCTCAAGAATCTGGGGGAACGGACGGGAGAACCCGAATTGAGGAAACTGGTGGCCACCATGGTGCAGGCCGACCGGTTCGGAACCAGCGTCGCGGAGTCGCTCAGAACGCATTCCGAGTTCATGCGCGTCAAGCGCCGGCAGGCCGCCGAAGAACGGGCGGCCAAGGTGGGCGTGAAGCTGACATTCCCGATTTTTTTCTTCATCATGCCGGCGATGATGTTGGTGGCAGCGGGCCCTGGGGTTCTGCAGTTGATTCGAGGAATGTCACGGTTGATGAAGGTGGGGACTTATTAGTCTGGGAGTCTGAGAGCGCGTCACCCTAAGGAAAGGAGAAATAACAACGATGTCCAGTTCACAAATTCTGCCCGTGGTTCTTTGGGTCGCGGCGGGAGTCATCCTGATCCTGCTCATCATGCGGCGCCGCAAGCGTAAGATGCAGGGCTGAGGTCGTGGAGGGAACCGTTCGGCTCGGGGAAGCGGGGCATTTTTCGGCACGCATGCAGCCCGCAGTTAGGGCGTTCCCCGGGCGGTTAACTTGAAACTGAGGCGGCAGCTCAGGAACCGCAGAGCGCGGGCCTGCGTCGCCGCCTCCCAACCCCGCGGTCTAAGAGTGTGCAATCGGTGTATCCGCTCGCATGGGCCGCGGCTGTGTTCGTCTCTGCGCTCCGTTCCGGAGCCACGCGGGCGAGTTCCTGAATCGGGTCAGGGTTGTTGGATTCATCCCGCAGTTCTACTGCCCGTGGCCGTAACTGAAATCGGTCGCGCTGCCACTGGCGGGCGCACCGAGCACATCACTACCAGCGCCAGCATCACGGCCGGCAGAATGGCGGCAGGTCCGGAGACGGTTAGCGCCGGCAAGTAGAGAGCTGGCAACAGGAGTATCCCTGCCAGCGCGCGGACGGCAAACGCCTTCTCCTCCGCACGCACCGTGGCCACCAACGCCGGCAGCAGAATCAGACAGTCCTGCGTGTAGGCGTGCCGGCTGATCAGCAAGCCACCGGCCAGCGTTGCCAGCCAGGCGCTCTCGGGAGCTACGCGGCACGCCCGCCAAACAACCCATGCCACGGCTATGCACATCGCCAACTCGACCGCCAGAGGCAGCCCGAGCGAGGAGCAGAGGCCGTGCAGGTTGCGCATGACGGCTTGGTCCGTGTTCTCGATGGGGTTGGATACCAGTTGGATATACCTGTGAATCCAGCCGGGGCCTTGAAGGGCAAATGAGGCCGCCAAACAGGCCAGAACACCAGCGGCGAGCCCAGCGCCGAACCGCCAGCGCTTTTGAGAAAGTATCCAGAGCGGCACCAAGAGAAACAAGTGGAACTTGGCCATCGACAGGCTGGCGACGATGCCGGCCAGTGCCGGGCGGCGGTCGATCAGGCGCGCCACGATCGACAGCCAGAGGAGCAGGAACGGGACGTCCTGACCGTTGGCGAACGCTGTCGAGAGGGGAAGGGACCAGCAGCAGGCCAGCGCGATCGCGCCGCGGTCTTCGCGATTAGGCCAGATGAATACGGCCAGCACGACGGCGAGAAGCGCGAGGGCCTGGAACACGAAATAGGCGGTACGGTAGGGCAGCCGAGCGAGCGGAGCCAAAAGCGCCGCGAACGCCGGGAGGCGGGAGAACAGGAAGGCCGGGCCCGAGATTCCGGCCGCCTCCAACTGCACTTGGGAGACGCGGGCGGGATTATACAGGCCGGGGTCCGCGGCGAGTTTGCCACCGGCGTATAGGTCGAGAAAGTCGTTGCCCCCGATGGCGATCTGGCCAAATTTCCCGGACCAGGACACTAGCATTGACACCACGCCTATGACGGCGATGGTCCAGGCGATCCATTTCGGCATATACGCCCCGCGCGCCGCTGCGCCCGAGAAGAGTCCTTCAGATATAGCATAGTTACGATTCACCGGGGATGATTCCTGAGGTGCGGGGGGCCAGCTTGCCGGAGTCGCTATCGCCGCAAGAAAACGTGAAGACCCAGCAAGGCGCAACAGCCGAGCGCTATGACTGCGCCCTGCGGCAGGCGGAAGGACAGCGGGCTGTTGACGTCGAACTCTTCACTTTTCAGGTGCGGTGCGCGGAAGTGCACCATCTCGGAAATGATGGCGGCGGTGTTCCAGAGCGTCTTGCGGAAACGGCCCTTGGCGAGCATCAGAATGACCGCGAGCACGCCGCCCAGGATGCCGGAGAGGATGAAGATCGCGAGCCAGTCCCTCCAGCCGACCAGAGCGCCGATAGCGGCCAGCAGCTTAACGTCGCCCGCTCCACGCGCGTGCAACAGGTAGAGCGGGAAGTTGAAGAGCAGAGCGAGCGCCACACCGAGGCCCGCGTCGCCGAGGCCGTGCCACACCGGCGGCTCGAGAAAGGCGTTAAGCGCAAAGCCGACGATCACGCAAGGCAGCGTGAGCCAGTTGGGGATGCGGCGGTAGCGTATGTCGTAATAGCTGGCGGCGACGACTACGACGGCTAGCAAAAGCTGCAAAGTCCAGGGCAAGAGTCGAAGCATGGTTCGGTTCCCCGCAAGTATACTACGCGCCGCGTCCCACCAGGGGAATTACTTCGCCACTCCCGTCACGCCGGGCGCGAACGCGAATTCGGTGTTGTGGAATTCGCCGTAGACGTGCCGGACCGCGTATCCGTGCGAGCGGAGAAACGCGATCACCTGGGCCGAACTGGCGCCCATGCTGGCGAGTTGCTCGTCGATCAATTCCACCTCAACCACCGGGTGGTAGCGGTCCAGCGTTTCTCCGGCGCCCTTCAACACCAGCAGTTCCGCTCCTTCCACGTCGATCTTGATGACATCCACGCGGGTCACCCCGCTTTCCCGGACGATATCGTCCAGCCGGCGAGTGCGCACCCGATAAGTCGCGCTCACGGAGTTGCCCTGGGCTGCATTCACTTTCGACATCGAACTGGCCGACGTGTTTTCGCGCGGCGAAGCGAAGAAATCTACGACGCCCTCGGAATCGGAGCAGGCTACCGGCTCGACTACTACCTGGGCCGCTCCGCTTTCCCGAATGTTGGCCCGGAGCTTGCGAAGCGTTTCCGGGTTGGGCTCAACCGCCAGCACACGGCCGCTCGGGCCCACCATAGCCGCGGCTTTCAGCGAGTAATAGCCGACGTGGGCGCCCAAGTCCACGAAGACCCCGCCTTTTGGAATACTCTGCGAGAGACCGTTCCAGGTGTCCGGCTCCCACGCTCCCGTTACCAGAATGGTGTGGTCGAGGTAATCGCTGGGATCGAGGCGCATGTGCACATGGGGCTCGAGTTCGACCCAAACGGGAACGGCCGGCCGCAACAAGCGCGCCAGGCCGAGGGGCATTCCTCTGCCGCCGTCGGACCGCCACACGCGTGCGAGCACGAGACAAGTTCTGTTCCGTACCGCCCCGTTCGTTGCCAGGGCCAGAACGGCGATTGTCAGCACAAGAACAATCGCAAAGGCGGTCCAACGTAGAGCCTGTTTCATTCCTGCGAGTATACCGCAGGCCGTCGTCGGGCCTTTCAGCCCTGGTCGATTTCGACCAGCTTGTTCCGCGAGGCGGCGCCCGACTTGATGCGGAGGCGCGATTTGGGAACGCCATAGTGCGCGGCCAGGCGCGCGATCAGCTCTTCGTTCGCGCGACCCTCGATGGGCGGAGATTTCAGGTGAACGGTGAGGCTGCCGTCGGGCGCCTCCTCGATGCGCGGATTCTTCGAGTTGGGTTTGACCTTGACGGCTCGGATCACGTCCGCCCTCCCAGCTCCGTCAGGCGCTGCTTGAGGAATTCGAGGATGCGGTCGGGTGTGGTCATGCCGTCGAGCGGGAGGCGGAGGACGCCGGCGGGGGTGAATTGGGCTGCGCGGGTGGCGCCGACCAGCGCCATGAGCTTCGCCGGGTCCACTTTCGATTCCGCGTGGAACTTGACGTTCAGGACGCCCTGGCGCCGGTCGATGTGCTCGACGCCGATCCGCTCGGCCAGGCTTTTGACCACGGAGTACTCGAGCAGGTAGGACACGGCCTCGGGCGGCGGGCCATAGCGGTCGGCCAGCTCGCCGCGGATGGTGCCGGCCTGCTCGGGCGAGGCCGCCTCGGCGATGCGCTTGTAGGCGTGCAGGCGCTGGTGCTCGTCGGCGATGTAGTCGGCGGGGATGCGCAGATCGAGGCCCAGATTGATATTGGCGTGAATCTCGACCGGGACCTCCTCGCCCTTGATCTCGCGCACGGTCTCCTCGAGCATACGGACGTACATGTCGAAGCCCACGGCGTTGATGTGCCCGTGCTGCTCTCCGCCCAGCAGGTTGCCAGCGCCCCGCAGCTCGAGGTCGAGCGCGGCGATCTTGAAGCCGGCGCCCAGGTCGCTGAACTCCTTGAGCGCCGCCAGGCGCTTGCGCGCGATCTCGCTGAGCTCCGTGTCGGGGGGAATCAGGAGGTAGGCGTAGGCGCGGCGGTTCGAGCGGCCCACGCGCCCGCGCAATTGGTACAGCTCGCTCAGCCCGTAGCGCTCGGCATTCTCGACGACCATGGTGTTGGCCAGCGGAATATCGAGGCCGTTCTCGACGATGGTGGTGCACATCAGAACGTCGAACTGGTGATGCATGAAGCCGAGCATCACCTTCTCGAGTTCCGCCTCGCCCATCTGGCCGTGGCCCACGCCGATGCGGGCCGCGGGCACCAGCTCCTGAATCAGCGCCGCGCGCGCCCAGATCGAATCCACGCGGTTGTGGAGGAAATAGACCTGGCCACCGCGCCCCAGCTCCTGCT
The DNA here is from genome assembly GCA_036404435.1 of Bryobacteraceae bacterium. Lineage (GTDB taxonomy): Bacteria > Acidobacteriota > Terriglobia > Bryobacterales > Bryobacteraceae > DASWZN01. The sequence continues at coordinate 11,748 of DASWZN010000061.1, read as the reverse complement.
CGATGGCCGCCTTGATGAGGCCGGGCTCGAAGTGGGCCACCACGGTCTGGATCGAGAGTCTGTCCTTGGGCGGTGTCTCGATGACCGAAAGATCGCGCAACCCCAGCAGCGACATGTGCAGCGTGCGCGGAATGGGCGTGGCCGTCATGGTCAGCACGTCCACGTTCTTCTTCATCTGCTTCAGCCGCTCCTTGTGGCGGACGCCGAAGCGCTGCTCCTCATCGACGATCAGCAGGCCCAGGTCGCGGAACTCGACGTCCTTCGAAAGCAGCCGGTGCGTGCCGATGAGGATATCGACCTTGCCGTCGGCCGTATCGGCGAGCACGGCCTGGATTTCCTTTTTCGAGCGGAAGCGGCTCAGCATCTCGACGCGCACGGGGAAGGGGGCGAAGCGCCGGCGGAAGGTCTCGTAGTGCTGGAAGCAGAGGACCGTGGTGGGCGCGAGCACGGCCACCTGTTTGCCATCGCCGAGAGCCTTGAAAGCCGCGCGCATGGCCACCTCGGTCTTGCCGTAGCCGACATCGCCGCAGAGCAGGCGGTCCATGGGCTGCTCCTGCTCCATGTCGCGCTTGATGTCGCGGATGGTTGTGAGCTGGTCCTGGGTCTCGGAGAACTCGAACGCATCTTCGAACTCGCGCTGCCAGTTGCCATCGGCCGAAAAGGCGAAGCCCTCGGAAAGCTTGCGCTCGGCGTAGAGCTTCAGAAGCTCGTCGGCCATGTCGCGCATGCGGGCCTTGACGCGGGTTTTGGTGCGGGCCCAGGTGGCGCCGCCCAGGCGGTCGAGCGCCGGCGGCTGCTCGCCCGCGCCGCGGAACTTCTGGATCAGGTCCATGCGGGTGAGCGGCACGTAGAGACGCGCTTCGCCCGCGTATTCGAGCAGCATGTAGTCGCCGCTCTGCTCGCCTTGCGCGATCTGACGCAGGCCGAGGAAGCGCCCCACGCCGTGCTGCTCGTGGACCACATAGTCGCCCGGCTTGAGGTCGGCGAGGTCGGCGGCAAAGGCGCCCAGGCTTCCCTTGGAAGAAGGCGCTTTGGCGCCCCAGTCCGAGGCGCCGAACAGATCCTCCGAGCCGAAGATGGTCAGGCGCTCTTCGGAAAACGTCACGCCGCGCCGGACGAGGCCGCGCACCAGGTGCGTGCTGGCCACCGAGCCGGCCAGGTAGGCGCGCTCGGCGAGATAGGAGGGAGTGGCGCCGGAAGGCTCCAGGCCGAGCTGAAAGGGGACCGAGTACTCCTGCAGGATATCGGCCAGCCGCTCGAGCTCGCCGTTAGTGGCGGCGAAGAAAGCCACGCGCCCGCCCTTCTCGACGATTCCGCGCGCCTCGGCCACGGCGACTTGTACGTTGCCCTGGAACGTCATGGCCGGGCGCGTGGCAATGTGGAGCGCGCCGGCATCGGGCGAGACATCGAGCTCGCGCAGCGCCACCTGCGCCCAGGGCGACGCCTGCGCTTCGAACTCCTCCCAGCGGAAGAAGACCTTCTCGGGCGGGCACAGCGGCTCGCGCTCGGGGTCCTCCAGGCGCTTCCACAAACGCTCGGCCGCGGCGCGGAGCTGCTCGGGCTCATCCCACAGGACGATGGGACGCTCGAGAAGGTTGAGCAGGGAACCGGCGCGTGGCCGCACGAGGGGCACCATCAGCTCCCAGCCGGGGAAGGGCTGGCCGGCGACCTCGCTGCCGAGCGCTTCCGCGAGTTCGGCGAATAGCGCCGGCGACTTCGGGTATTCGATCAAGGGCAGGAGGCTCGCCTCTTGCACCCTGACCACAGAACGCTGTGTATCGGGCTCGAAGCGGCGCAGCGATTCGACCTGGTCGCCCAAGAACTCGATACGGTAGGGCCGGCCGGCGTCCGGCGGGAAGACATCCAGGATGCCGCCGCGCACCGAATACTCGCCGGCCATCTCGACCGGCTCGCGGCGCTCGTAGCCGATGCTCTCGAGATGAGCGACGACGTCTTCGAACGCGATCTCTTCTCCGGCGCGGAGGGTGAGCGCGAGCTGGCGGTAGAAGCCGGCGGGCTCGGTGCGAAGCAGGGAGGAGGAGACCGGCGTCACGGTGACCGGCACGCGCTCGGTGGCCAGGCGCCAGAGGCTCCGCGCGCGCTGCTCGCTGATTTCGGCGTGCGGGGAAAGGCGCTGGCCGGGCACGACATCGAGCGCGGGCAGAAGCTGCGGGTGCGGGATGCCACGTCCGGAAACCAGCAGCTCGAAGAACGTCTCGATGGATTCCGCCAGCGCTTCGGCCTCGCGGTTGCCGTCCACCACGACCACCAGCGGCCGTTCCAGCGCCTGCCAGAGCAGCACGGCGTAGAGTGCCTTGGCGGTGGTGGTGAGGCCGGAGAGGCCGAGCCGGGGCGGCGCGTCGCGCTCGTGAGCGGCCAGGAGTGCGCGCACGAGTTCCTGGAACGCAGCGTGGCGTCCCAGCCCGTTGAACAAGTCTCGAATGGCGGGGTGAGTCACTTACGCGAGAGGATCTCTTCCACGATTCCGGTGGTGGAGTAGCCTGGCTCGAGAGCCAGCGTCAGAACCTGGCCGCCCGCGGCCTCCACTTCCTCGCGGCCCGCGACCCAGTGAGCCCAATCGGCTCCCTTGACCAGTATATCGGGCAGCACGGCGGCGATGAGTTCGCGCGGCGTGTCTTCGTCAAATATGGTGACGGCGTCAACGGCGGCGAGGGCTGCCGCGAGGGCCGAACGGTCGCGTTCGCAGACGATCGGCCGGCCGGGGCCTTTGAGGCGGCGAACGCCGGCGTCGCTATTGAGGGCCAGGATCAGGATGTCTCCGAGCGACCGCGCCTTTTCGAGCAGCCGCACGTGGCCGGGATGGAGGATATCGTAACAGCCGTTCGTGAACACGACGGTTTTGCCCTGGCGCTTCCATTCCGCCCGGGCGGCGAGGAGTTGCTCTCGGGTGTAAATGCGGCCCACCGAGTTCATTATGGCAGGGGCTGACGCCCGTCGCTCGTCGCAGCCGATCCGTCTTACGAGCGAAGTGGGCTGCGCGGGCGGCCTGGCTCAGAGGCCTTAGGAGGCCTTCCTGAACCGCTTCACCTTGATGTCATGCTCGCGCTGGCGGACTTGGACCAGGTCGTAGTTCATCTGCAGGCGCAGCCAGAATTGCGGCTCGCCGCCGAACGCCTTCGAGAGCCGTACCGCCATTTCGGCCGAGACGCCGGCCTTGCCGTTGACGAGGTTGTTCAGCGCCTGCCGGGTCACGCCAAGGATCTTCGCGGCCTCCGTCACCGTGAGACCGAGCGGCTCGATGCAGTCGTACCGGACGATGGCGCCGGGATGAGACGGGTTCTTCATAGGCATGGATGCACCCCTTAGTGGTAATCGAGGAGATCGACATCGAAAGCGTCGCCGTCCTCGAACCTGAAAATGATTCGCCAATTGCCGCTGACAGCCACCGACCAGAAACCGGCCAGGCTGCCTCTGAGCGGATGCAGCCGGTAGGCCGGAAGGTCGAGCGCCCGGGGCGATTCGGCGGCATCCAGGGCGGAGAGAATGCGCCGCACCTTGCCGCGCAAGGCGGCAGCGATCCGGCTCGGATCATCGTCTTCGTGCAACCGCCTGAGGCCCCGGTGGCGGAAGCTTCGGATCACACCCGATTGTATAGTGACAAGTGTCGCTTGTCAATCCCCTGGGTAGGTTCAGGTGCGCGACGAAAAAGTGGAGTAGTGGCGGATGCGAGCGGGCGCGGGCCGAAGTCCGCGCCCGGTGTTTGCAGCTTGGTTAGCGGAGCGGGAGCGGTATTGCTTCCTCCCGCGCGCTGGCTGTAATGACGGGCCCGTGCAACGCCTGCAACTGGACTCCGGAAGCGTACCCGGCCCACCAGATGTCGGCCAGCGAGTAGTCCGCACCTCCGGAGAGGAATGCGACGCTGGATCGGTCCGCAGCGGCGCTGTGTCCGGTCTGGCTGGCCAGAAAGAGAACCGTCTGGCGGGTGTCGATGTTCTGCATCGCGAGAAGGCCACTGCCATCGGCGGAACGGCTGATGCGGTAGTCGCCAGCGGGCAGGGCAACGTTGTGGACTGTGAACGCGAACGGGATCGTGACCTGAAGGGTGTCCGGAGCCTGCGCGGCCGCCGACATCGCCCCGAGCGCCACGAGAATGACTAGAGAGAATAGCAATCTGAGTCGCACTTGACCCTCCTTATCGATACTTATGATTACGGAGCCGCTTTGTTCAACTTACCTCTTCAAAGCCGCTCTACATCCACTCAGACGTGCGAGCTCGGCGGCGCGGTACGAATAGTTACGGAATTTGGCGTCGAGCCCGGGCCAGACGCCGTTCAAAGAGGTACGCTGGTCGAGTGGCGTGGACGAAGATCCTGGTGCGGGGGACGAACTGGCTCGGCGATGCCGTGATGTCGCTCGCGGCGCTGCGCGCTCTTCGCCAGCGGTACCCCGAAGCGCGGATCGCGGTGCTGGCGCGGGGCTGGGTGGCCGATCTCTACCGGCGCGAACCGTGCGTGGACGAAGTGCTGCTGGCGCTCGGCGGACAGCGCTTCGACGCCGTCATGCTGCTGCCCAATTCGTTTAAGAGCGCGCTCGACGCCCGGCTGGCTGGGATTCCGCGCCGGATCGGCTACAACCGCGACGGGCGCGGCTTCCTGCTGACCGACCGCATTCGGCCACCCAAGCCCGGCGAGACGCCGCCGCACGAGCGCTTCTACTACCTGGAGCTGCTGCGGCGGGCGGGGATCCTCGATGCGCTGCCTCCGGCCGAGCCGATTCTGCTCCACGCCGCAGACGAAGCCCGCCGCACGGGCCTTGCGCTGTTCGACCAGATGGGGATGAAGGGGCCCGTCGTGGGCGTCAGCCCGGGCGCGCAGAACAGCCGCGCCAAGCAGTGGCTTCCGGAACGCTTCGCGGAAAGCGCGGTGCGCATCGCGGCGGCGCTCGGCGGCGGTGTCGCCATCTTCGGCTCGCCGGCGGAGCGCGCGCTGTGCCAGCGGATGGCCGGGGCGGTCCGGCGTGCCGGCGTGCAGGTCCTGAGTCTGGCGGGAGAGACCACGCTGGCCCAGTTCATCGATCTGGCCGCCGCCTGCCGCGTGTTCCTCACCAACGACGCCGGCGCTATGCACGTCGCCTCGGCGCTGGGCGTCGCCACGGTCGCCGTCTTCGGGCCGACGGATTTTGCCGCCACCGCGCCCGCCGGCCCGGTGTCGCGCATCGTCCGCGAGCCGGTGGAGTGCAGCCCGTGCATGTTGCGGGATTGCCCCATCGACCACCGCTGCATGACCGCCATCACCGCGGAACGGGTAGCGGAGGCCGCGCTCGAATTGGTGAAATAGAGGATCGTGGATACCAGGACCAAGATCCTCGATGCCGGGGCGGCGGCCAAGGCTGCGGACGAGGCCAGGCGGGCGGGGAAGACCGTCAAACTGGTCGCGGGCACCTTCGATCCGGTACTGGCGGAACATGCCCGCAGGTTGCGTGAGATCGCCGGCGATGGTGCGGTATTGTTCGTCGCGATCGGCGAGCCGCTCCGCCCGCTGCTCCCGGTGCAAGCGCGCGCGGAGTTGGTGGCGGCGTTGGGAGTGGTAGACTACGTGGTGCTCGGCGATGCGCCCCTCCAGCCGGACGAGGTCTACCGGGAGGAGAGCGCCGACGCGGGGCGCACGCAGGATCTGATTTGGAATGTTCAAGAACGGCAGAGCTAAGGGTTCGGGCGAAGGACCGCGCATCCTGGTGGTCCGCCTCAGCTCGATGGGCGATGTGATTCACGCCCTGCCCGCCGTGGCCACGCTCAAGCACAGCTTTCCCGGCTCGGTGCTGAGCTGGGTGGTGCAGCCGCGCTGGGCGCCGCTGCTCGAAGGGAACCCTTACATCGACCGGCTGGTTCCGTTCGATCGCCGCCGGTTGAAGAGCTGGCGCGAGGCCTGGCCGCTGCTGCGCGCGCAGCGCTACGATTTTGCGGTGGATTTGCAAGGGCTGGTGCAGTCGGCGGTCATCGCTTCGTTCGCGCGTTCCGACCGGATTTACGGGTTCCATCGCACGCAGGTGCGGGAGAAGGCCGCGGCGGCGTTCTACTCGAACGAGGTGCGCACGGTGGGCGCTCACGTGGTGGATTCGAACCTGGAGCTGGCGGCGGCGGCCGGGGCTTCGACTATGCTGGTGACTTTTCCGCTGCCCGAGGGCGCTCCCGAGGGCGATCTGCCGGGTGGGGATTTCGTTCTCTCGAGCCCACTGGCGGGCTGGGGCGGCAAACAGTGGCCGCTCGAGTTTTACCGCGGCCTGGCGCGGCGCCTCAACGAAGAACTGGGCGTGGCGCTGGTGCTGAACGGGCCGCCGGCTAGGGTCCGCGAACTGGAACAGGTGGATGGAGCGTTCGTTCACTCGTCGGGGCTTGCCGGCTTGATTCACGCCACCCGACGGGCGGCCGCCGTGCTGGGCCTGGACAGCGGTCCGGCGCACCTGGCCGCGGCGTTGGCGAAACCGGGCGTAGCGATTTTCGGGCCGACCGATCCCGCCCGCAACGGCCCCTACGGAGACACCTTCACCGTCCTACGGTCGCCAGGGGCCGCAACCACTTACGAGCGCCGTCCGGAGCCCGACGCCAGCATGTTGCGAATCACGCCGGACGCCGTCTTCGAAGCGCTGAAGGCCCGGTTGCAGGCCAGGGGCAGGCCAGCGGGGTGCGTTTCGGAGTGATCCCGTTTCCCAAGCCCTATGCGCACACCGTAGCCCGCTTGCGCGTACTCTTCGGATTCGCGCTCGTGGCGGCATTTGCCTGGTTCTCAGACCCGAACGCTCGGTCGCTCGCCTGGGGCCTGCCAGTGGCGGCGCTGGGACTGGCCCTGCGGGCGTGGGCCGCCGGCCACCTCGCCAAGAACCAGCGTCTGGCGACCGGCGGACCCTACGCCTACGTGCGCAATCCGCTCTATCTGGGGACCGCGCTGGCGGCGGCGGGACTGGCCATCGCTTCGCGGCAGGCGCTGCTGGCGGTGTTGTTCGCGGCGGTCTTCAGCCTGGTGTATCTTCCGGCCATTGAACTGGAGGAGCAGTATCTGGCCGAGCTGTTCCCCGACTATCCGGCCTATGCAGAGCGTGTGCGGATGTTGTGGCCGCGCCTGGCGCCGCGCGGCTCCCGCGGGCGGTTCGAGTGGCGGTTGTACTGGAAGAACGAGGAATACCAGGCGCTGGCGGGATTCCTGGCCGGCGCCGCGCTGCTGATCTGGAAGGCGTGCCGGTAAGTGGCATAGCTTAACGTGGCTAGGGATATACGCCGAAGTTCGCGCTATACTCCCGAGTAGCTGGGAACAGTGACTCCACACTCAGAAAGGGTATAAGCACCATGACTACACGTATGTTCACTCTCACGACATTCCTGCTCGCGACGACGTCTCTGTCCGCGCAGCAATACAAGCACCTCACTTCGCTCGCAACGTTTAAGGTCGCCCCGGGCAAGGAGGCTGCGTTCGTGAATAGAGGCAAAGCCTTCGTTCCGGTCCTCGACAAGCTCGTCGACTCCGGCGTCGTACTCGCTTACGGCATCGACGTGGACATGCTGCACGTGCCGGGCGTGAACAACGTCGTGTTCTGGGCGGATGTAGCGGATTTCACGGCGCTGGCCAAGGCGGATGCGGCCATCGACGAGTTCATCAAGAGCGATCCCGCCGTAATGGCGGACCTGTTTGCCATGAGCGATCCGTCGACGCACAGCGATTATGTGCTGCGCGCCCGGGAGGAAGCTCACCGCTCCGCGCCGGCGGGCGCCATGCCGGTCGAGGACATCGATATGGTTCAAGTCAAGCCGGAACGAATGGAAGAATACCTCGAGCTGTTCCGGAAGTACGACAAGCCGGTCCTGGACAAACTGGTGGCGGACGGCGTGATTTATGGCTACGGGCTGTTCACCGAGGCCGTCCACACCATGAAACCGGGCTTCGTCTGGCAGGTGACCACACTTCCGGACCTGGGCGCGAAGGACAAAGTCCGCGCCGCGTTCGCGGAGGCCTCGAAGAAGCAGCCGGACGGCGAGCGCCACATGCTGGACAAGGTGTTCTTCGAGATGGCCGATTACAGCAGCCACCGCGACGACCTGGCCGTGAGCGTCGTTTTCCGCGCGAAGTGAGACCGACAGGCCGGAGGCCTGTCCTACGTTGACGGGCGGTGCTATGGTCTGCTGTGATACTGGCCATGGCCGGCTTCGAGGCGATTGAGGAGAACCTGCACGCAACGCTGGCGGCCTTCGGACGCGCCAAGCCATGGGGCGAGACGCGCGAGCTGGCGGGAGTGGCGGTCACGTCGTCGGCGGTCCAATACTCGATGTTTAACTCGGCGGTGCTGGCCGCGCCGGTCTCCAGCCCGCGGGAACTCGAGCGGCGCATCGAGACGGCGGCTGGATTCTTTGCGGCGAGCGGATTGGGATGGTCCTTCTGGGTTTGCCAGGGTTGGATCGAGAGCGGGGTTCGCTCTATCGTCGCCGACGTTTTCTACCGCTGCGGTCTGCACGAGGTGGCCGAGCTGCCGGGCATGGAGGCCGAGGGGCTGGCGCCGCCGGCCCGCGCCCTGCCGGCGCTCGAATACCGGCGGGTCTCGGACGCGGCAACGCGGGCCGATTTCAGTTACATCATGACGGTCGCCTTCGGACTCCCGCCGGCGGTGGCGCGCGAGATCTACGAGTCGGAGGGAACGTGGAGCGGCGGTCTCACCGGCTGGCTGGGGTACTGCGGGAACGTGGCGGTGACCAGCGCGGCGACGCTAGCGACGGGCGCCGCGGTGGGAGTGTACGCGGTGGGCACTCCGCCCGCGCACCGGCGCAGGGGCTATGCAGAAGCGATCATGAGGCACGCGCTGGCCCAGGCGGGCGGGGCCGGGCCGAGCGTGCTCGAATCCAGCGAAGCGGGCCTGTTGCTGTACCGGAGGCTGGGATACCGGACGGTGACGCGGTACGCGGTATTCGCGGCGTAATTGTTCGTCCGCGAGGCGGCTGCGGCTCAGCCGCTTCGCGGACGAGATAGGAAGCACGAGGCTGGAGACGGTATGAAATATGAAGAACCGGAGTCTGCGGCCGTATGAGTTATGAATACCGGAAGGAGAGGCCGGTTGGCGTGATGGAGTCCGGTTTCCAGCGGTGCGTGAATGGTGTCGATCAATCGCCTCACACCCCGTGGGACGGAGCAAAGCCCCAACGAGTTTCAGTTGAGTTGATCGTAATATCTCAGAGTGCGGTTCAGTGGATCCCGAGTACCGTCAGGGCGGCGCCGGCGCCGATTACCGTAAGCAGCACGGCGGCCGACCAGAACCAGCGGCGGCGCGTCAGCAGCGACAGGGAGCAGAAGACGATGGCGATTTCGAGGAAGACCTCGGCGACGTGGAACCGCAGCGCGTGCTTGCCGTTGGCCTCGCTCTTGTCCTCGAACTCGTGCGCGTTGCGCGAAATCTCGTCCGAGTCCTGGCGGTAGCGGTCCACGTTGGCGTCGTATTTCTTGGCGCCTTCCACAGCGGCGGGGCCGGGGAGCGCGCGGAGCACGTCGGCGGCGGATTCCGATTGGTAGCGGCGAATGGACTTGCTCTGGTAGTAGGCCCACTGGTCGGAGGCCTTTTGTTGCCACAGGAGCTCTTTGGTGACGCTCATGCTCCCCAAAACGGAGACCAGCGCCAGTGCCGCGGCGACGATCGCCATAGTGGCGCCGACAATGCGGTCGAAAGGCTCGCGCGCCTTCTCGGCCGCTTCTTTGAGTTCGTCCTCGTGCCCCATGAGTTCACAGTATCATGGCTGTGATGCCTGAAAACGAGTTGCGCACTTACAAGAGCACGGTTCTGGGGCGCACGGGTTTGCGCGTCGGCCGGCTGGGAGTGGCGTCCAGCTACGGAGTTCCTACGGACGCCGTCGAGCGGGCCTTCGACCGTGGCGTGAACTACTTCTATTGGGGAAGCGCGCGCACGGAGGCCTTCGGAGAGGCGCTTCGCCACCTGGCGCCGCAACGGGAGCGGTTCGTGCTGATGATCCAGTCGTACACGCGCGCGGCGGGGCTGATGGCCTGGAGCGTGGAGAAGGCGCTCCGCGCGTTGCGTTTCGACCACTCCGATCTCCTGTTGCTGGGGCTGTGGAACAAGCCCGTGTCGGCGCGCATTTTGGACGCCGCGCGGAGGCTGAAAGAGCGCGGGCTGGTGAAGCATTTGGCGGTCTCGACGCACAAACGCGTGCTGGTTCCCGAGATTGCGGCGCGGAACGATTTCGACGTGGTCCACTTCCGTTACAATGCCGCCCATCCCGGCGCGGAGCAGGACATCTTTCCCCATCTGCCGGCCGCGGACCTGCCCGGCCTGGTGGCGTACACGGCCACCAGTTGGGGCCAGTTGCTCGGCAAGAAGACCCTCCAGTCGCGCATGCAGCGCACGCGGCCGGTTCCGGCGGACGAGAAGGCGCCCACCGCGGCGGACTGCTACCGCTTCGTGCTCACGCGGCCCGAAGTGGATGTATGCATGACTGGCCCGGCCAACAGTGCCGAGATGGACCAGGCGCTGGAGGCTCTGAAACGCGGTCCCATGTCCGAAGACGAGCTGGCCTGGATGCGCCGCGTGGGCCGGGCGGTGACGGGGAAGTGATCTAAACATGGCGACGTTATTGTCTGCGCGACAACCGCTTGCTAACGCGCGCGGTTCGGTGCGGAGGCGGTTCCGAACCGCGACCGTGAGGGAGCGGATGCGCAACTACTTATGACGCTGTGCTTAAACCGCTAGCGCCTTGCTGGACTCGCGGGCGATGAGGTCGAAGGGGACGATGACGCGCTCGGGCGGGACCGGCTCCTTCGATTCGAGCATGCGGAGCATCAATTCCGCGGCACGCTCGCCCATCGCGGCGCTGCTCAGGTCGATGGTCGAGAGGGGCACGCGGAGAATATCCGAATAGTGGACGTTGCCCGCGCCCACCACTTCGATGTCGTAGGGCACTTCCAGGCCGGCTTCGAGAATCGCCTTGATGGCGCCCACCGCCACGGCGTCGTTGAAGCACACCACGCCGTCCAGGCGCGGATTGACCGAAAGCAGTTGCCGCATGGCCGCGCAGCCGGAGGCGTCGCTCGAACCGCCGCGCACGACGTAGCCGGGCGCCGATTTCAGGCCGTGCCCGCGCAGGGCCGCGACGTACCCCCTGGAACGGGCCGCGCCGCTGGAGGTCTCCGGGCCTTCGATCTGAGCGATGTGGCGGCAGCCACGAGCGACCAGGTGCTCGGTGGCTACCGTTCCGATTTCCTCGTCGTCGGCGCCGACGTAGTTCGCGGCGATCGCGGGGAAGTCGCGATCGACGAGCACGAAGGGCATCTTGTGCTTCTCGAGCTGGCGGAACAGCGCCGTCTCGCCGGGCGCCTGGGCCGAGGCCAGGACGATCCCGTCCACCTGCGAGCACGACAGCAGCAGGTGGATCGCCTGCCGCTCGCGCTCGGCGTCGCCCTCCGAGTTCGAAATCAGGACCGTGTAGCCGGAAGGCTGCATGCTGCGGGCGACGCCGCTGGCCACGCGGGCGAAGTGCGTGTCGGTCAGGTCGGGAACCACCAAACCGATGATGTGAATTCTACTTTCCACTGCGATACTCCTTGGTGCGCTCTGACAAAGGATACCCCGAAGAGGCGGGTTCCGCAACGCCGGCCCGTAGGATGTCGGCGCCACGTGATAATGTCCCCTTTGTGCCAAGTAGAAATGTCCCCTTGACAAGGTCAGGCTGGGGAGGTGTCCGAACCAGGAGAACTCCTCATGACCCAGCGGGACAGAGACCGGCTGGTGGTGTTGAAGAAGGCC
>DASWZN010000060.1:0-193943 GCA_036404435.1 Bryobacteraceae bacterium | reverse complement strand
CGAAATAGTTCCGCAGGCGCCAACTGTTGGTACAGCTCGAAAATCGCCGATGCGTCCATTCACAAAACATAAACCTAAAGGAATGTATTGCATAGATCGAGCCTTCGAAAAGTGAGTGGCATTGCGCTCTCAGCGTGCCGCGTCCCGACTCCTCGGGACGCATGGTGTCTGCTGAACCGCGGCCGCAGCGAGCGGGCCCAGGTCCAGCGCACTTACGCGAGGTGACCTAGTCTTAATTCGCCGCGGCGGCCATGGGCGAAGGCGCCACCGGCGAAGTCGGCGACGGACCGGTGGGCTGCTTGAGAGAAACCTCTTCAAACAGGAGCGGCGGCACGATGAACGAGGACCAGGCGATGCTGGGGGTTCCCCCCGTAAGCGAGCCCATGAAGAGGAGCGAGCCGATGGAGTACACGCCCGGCTTGTCGCCGGCGGCAATGATGTCCCGGAACGCGGCCACCGGGACCGGCGCGATCTGCGCGCGCACCAGCTCTTCGTGCCCGTCCTCGAACAGCTTGTAGGCGGCGATCGTCGCGCCGGCGTCGGTGGACATCCGGCCCATCGCCATCCGCATCAGCCCGTTCAGCCCGACCTCCCCGACGTGACGAACGACGATCCCGTATCCGTAGCCGCGCTGTTTGGCGATCCGGAGCAGTTCCTGGCGCAGTTCCGCGGCGTTCGTGGACTTGCCGACGGTCACGAACAGGTTGCTGGGAGCGGCCATCCCCGGACCACTGGCACTGCCCGTGCTAGCCCCGGTTTGGGCCGTCGGAGTGCGGGTCGCCAGCAGCGTCTTGAGCCTGCCGTTTTCGACCAGCTTGATCTCGCGGGCCGGAACGGCTTCACTGTCGATGGCGTGCGAGCCAACCAAGGGCACGCCGGCGAAAGCCGTCAGAAGAGGATTGTCCGTCACGTCGAAGCCCTCCGGCAGGACGCGGCCGTCGAGCCGGTCGGCCAGCGAAACGCCGAATTGGTCGAGGACCTGCTGGATCTGGTTCTCGACCTGCGGATCGCCGCTCATCGGAATCCGCAGGGCGCTCACGGCGGGCGCGAAGACCTGGGCGACCACCTGCGCCACGGCTTCGTCCTCAAACAGCACCGGGCCGTTGTACCGGTCGAGCGCGGGGGCGGCGCGTAGCGCCTTCAGCCGGGCCAGCAGAGCGCGGGTCCGCGCCAGCAGTTCCTCGCTGCCAAACACGTCCGTGGAGCGCCCAAAGACGTGGAAAGAATCGACCACAGCAGAGCCGTCTGGGGCCTGGGTCCGTGCGCCCACCCGGACTTGCAGGCCGGGCAGGAGTTCGGTGAAGAACGCACCCTCGCTGTTCAGTTGAACAATCCTCTCGTTGGTCGCCCCGATCTCCACGTCCGAGCCCAGAATCTCGGGAGAGCCGCGGAATACGGCGGACAGGTCGCGCGCGAGCTTCTCCAGGGCCGGCACATCGATGTTCAGGGCAGCCGCCGGCTCATGGAGGGTCGCGGGCGCCTGACGGGTGAAATCGGGTAGGGCGGGAGCACTTTTGCGGCGCTCGAGCACGGAGCGCTTGGCGGCGAGGGTGGCGCCCGCCTGCTTGTACTCGGCATCGGTGGCGAGCCAGATCTCTCTGCGGATCTGCTCGTAGTCGTCGTCCAGTGGCAGCCCGCGGACAGTGGCGCCCGCAGGCCGGCCGGAAAAGAAATTGGTGTTGTCAAGTTGGTAGTCGCCGACGCGGACCTGCACACCCAGAAAGCGGGTGCGGCCGAAGTTCGAGGCGGTGAGCTGGCCCAGGGTGGCGGACACAGCCAGACCGGTAGTGTCGTCGACCCGATACGAGATGAAGTAAGGCTTGTCGAGATTCTCCAGCCGTAGCTGCGCCATCGAGCGCGCCAGCTCGTGGCGCATCGCCTTCACGACGACGTCCTCCTGGCCGAAAGCAGCCATGGACAGCGCGAGCAAGAAGAATGCGCGTCTCATCGAGGGCTCCTCTCGTCCCCCGCAACGGGCGCGGGCAGGATCGGCGGGCGCTCCTGCGATTTCTCCTTGCGCTGCACCTCGATCTGCGCCAACAACAGCCCCGGAGCGACGGCGGACACCGGCACCCAACCCGATTCAGCTCCGCAGACACCGTTGAACACTTCCGGATCGTCGTCGGCGGCTACGATCTTGCTGAAGGCGATAAGCGGCGTGCCAATCAAATTGAGGCCTCGCACCAGTTCCTCGCGTCCGTCCGCATAAACGCGGTAGATCACGGTCGGCATGACGCTGAAGGAGTTGGGCAACTGGCGCGAAGTGAACGTGAACCCGCCCTCGATGTCGTCGAACAGCAGCCCGTACGGCTTGTTGGCGGCCTGGATGCTCTCGATCAGCATCTTCTTCAGCTCCGCGCGCGCTACCGTCTTCGACGCCTCCACCAGGAGGTTCGATTGCCGCGCTGCCACGGCATAGCCCTGCTGCCGGCGGCCGTGGCCGTTGGACTGGTCAAAGCCGTCCACGGGAGAGCGCGACATCAGGAACGTCTTGAAGACGCCCTTGTCCACCACGGTGACGCGTCGAGCCTTCACGCCTTCGTCGTCGTAGGGGTAGTAGCCGACCAGATCGGCGCCGCGGAAGCTCTGGAGCGTCGGATCGGAATACACCGAGAGGAAGTCCGGCAGAACCGGCTGGTTGATCTTCTTCTTGAAGGTCTGGGCGTCGTTTTCGTCCTTCAGCCGCGCGCCCTCGACGCGATGGCCGAAGATCTCGTGGAAAAACACGGCACTGGACCGGCCGGAGAGAATGGCGGGGCCGGTATAGGGCTCGCCAACCGGCGCCTTCTGCAACGCGAGCAGCATGTCCACCATCTGGGAAACGGTGCGCAGCACTTCTTCGTCGCCGGGCAGTCCGCCGGGATGGAAGGACATGAACGTTCGATTGAGACCCATCACCTCGCCATCGGCGGCGCGGATCGAGGCCGAGATTAACAGCCGGTAGAACGGCATCGACATCCGGATTTCCGCGCCGTCGGTACTGACGTAGCGGCGCGTCTCGATCTCGCCGATAGCGGAAACCTCGGCGCTCAGTATGTCGGGATGGCCGCGGAAGCCGCGCCCGTACTTGCGGACTTTTTCCTCCCAGGCGGGCCGGTCGAACGAAAACGGCGCCAGAGGCTCCAGGTATTTGTCGGCCGCCGCGGCGGAGAAATCCGGGGATTTGTCCTCCGCCGCGAGCTTGATGTCCTGGTTCGTCTTCACCGCTTCGTAAAGCTGCAGCGCTTCCTTGAACTGGCGGTCGGTTTCGATCCAGAGGCTGACGGCGAGCGCGCCCGGGTCGTCCTCGATGGGGATCGCGCCGGCGGCGACGGTGCCTGGCCGTCCGCCGTGCGTGCTGTCGAGTTTGTAGTCCCCCACGCGCAGATCGATGTCGAGCAGCCGCGTGCGCTGGTCGTTGCTCTGGGTGAGCGCTCCGAAGGATGACTGCACGTTGATGGCGCGGTTGTCGGTGAGCTGATACGAAACAAAGTAGGGCGGGACGGGCTGCTCCTTGAGCGCAGTGAGAGAGCGGTTCAGCTCGCTCTTCATCGTCTCGAGGACCGTGTCGGATGCTCCCTTCTCCTGCGCAACCGCGAGGAATGGCAGCATCAGCAGCGGCAAACACCAAGCAAATCGAAATCGCACTCAGACCAGTGTATCAGTGAGTCACTGGGCGGCCTACGATCTCCGCGTTCTCGGAGGCGGGGGTGACCTTGCGGGCGGCGTTATCCCAGTGCAAGTGGGTGACCGTGCCGGCGCCTTTCTCGTAGTCGTAGGTCCGGCCGTCGTCGTCGTAAAGCGTAAAGTCGCCATCGGCGCCAGGGTACACGCGCAGCTTAGCCAGCTTCTGCGTCTGGTGCGTACTCTCGACGGGCTCGCCGAGCGGGACGATCGAGCCGGCGCGCACAAAGAGCGGCAGCACATCGATCGGGGCATCCATCCTGATGGTCTGCCCACCCTGAACGAGTTCATTGGTCCAGTAGTTGTACCAGTCGGTGCCCGCAGGTAGGTAGACCATCCGGCTCGTGGCGCCCTGCTCGGTGACCGGGGCGACCAGAAACGCGGGACCGAACATGTACTCGTCGGCGATGGCGGCGACGTTGGGATCGCCGGGAAAATCCATGAAGAGCGCGCGCATGAACGGAGCGCCGGTCTCGTAGGTGCGATGACCGAGCGAATAGATGTAGGGCATCAACTCGTAGCGCAGCTTCAGGTACTTCTCCAGAATCGGCTCGGCCGCTTTGCCGTAAGACCAGACCTCGTTGTACAGGCGGCTCCCATGAGTGCGGAAGATAGGCAGGAAGGCGGCGTACTCGAACCAGCGCGTATAGAGCTCGGGGTAGTCGTCATAGCCGCCGACGTTGTCGCGCGCGTCGGAGGGATCGAGCAGCGGTGGATGCGCCGGATGGTGCTCGGCGGGCAGATACTGCCATCCGCCGGTGTCATTGCTCCAGTAGGCGAAGCCGGAGGCCGTGAAGTCGAGCCCGGTGGGAATCTGGCGCTTCAGCGTATCCCAGGTCGGGTAAATGTCAGAAGACCAGAAGAAAGCGCCATTGCGCTGCGCGCCCAGGTAGGCGTCGCGGGAGAGAATGAGCGCGCGGTGGTTGACGTCGCGCCGGAAGCCATCGTAAATCGCGCCCGTGTGAAACAGGGGATAGACGTTGAAGTACCGCGTGCCCGGCCCGACGTAAAAGTAGCTGCCGTTGGGAGGTAGGTCGGGCTCGGTCTCATCGGCCCAGATGGCGTCGAAGCCCTTGCCGAGGATGTTGTCGCGGATCGTGTCCCAGTACCAGCGGGCCGCTTGCGGGTTGGTGGTGTCGATGTCGGAGCCGGCGCGATCGTATGGCAGGCCGTCCGTGGGCCTGCCATCCGCCAGGTGTTCGAACCAGCCTTTCTGGCGCAGGAAATCGTAATAGCGCGAGCCGTGCGTGAAGCGCGGCCAGACGCTGATCATCGTCTCGAAACCCATGTCGTGAAGCTGGCGGTTCATGGCGGCCGGGTCGGGCCACATCGCGGGATCGAAGTCCATCTGGCCCATCTTCGTGTAATAGAACCAGTCGACCACCATCACGTCGGCCGGCAAGTGGCGTTCGCGGTACCCCTTGGCCACGGCCAGAACCTCGTCCTGCGAACGGTACCGCTGCTTGCACTGTATGTAGCCATAGGCGGCCTTCGGAAGCATAGGCGTCGCGCCCGTCAGCAGCCGATAGCCGGCGTAGATCTCGTCGGTAGTGTTGCCGGCGATCACGAAGAAGGAGACGCGGTCGCCAACTTCGGAGAGCCACCGGGTCTGCTCGTTGAACCCGGGCTCGATGGTGGTCTTCGAGGGGTTGTCCCAGATCACGCCGTAGCCGCGGTTGGTGACCAGGAAGGGGATGCCCACGCTGGGGCCGCCTGTCGCCGTGTAGTCGTGCCAGCACCGCACCGTGTGGCCGCGATGATCGAGAAAGCCTTCGTGGTTCTGGCCCAGGCCGTAGTAGTGCTCGTCCGCGGGCGAGGCGAAAACCGCTCCGACCTGGTAGAACTCCGGATCGGAGGGACGCCGGTCCGCCAGGATGCCGGCGTCGCCGTCCTTGTGATTCGGCAAGGACATCGACCACTCCTGCATGTCAAGCAGGGTCTTGCCGTCGGGCGTGCGGATGAGGATGTGGGTGGGCGGAGCCGAGCGACCGAAGAACTTCGCGATGTCCAGCTCGGTGGCCATCGGCTTGCGCGGGTGGTCGGCGGCGACGGTGACGACCAGGCGGGAGGACCGGTAGACCACGCCCGCATCGCTCTCCTCGCGGCTCCAGCCCTGGGCAGCCGGGGATCCGACAAATCCGTAGCCTGGGCCCGCCAGAACCGGCTCCTTGAGCAGGCTCATGGTGACGCGTACGATGTTGGGGGCGTAAGGCTCAAGGGCGATGGTGCGGTCGCCTTGTTCCAATACGACCGGCGGCTGTTGCGCCTGTGCGGCGGCTGCGAGCAGGGTTGCCAGAATGAGCGTTCGAGTCATGGCTGTGCCGATTGTATCGTGCGGCGGACCCGCCACGGCGCTCAGCCTTCCAGGTACGTGTACCCGTTCAGCCCCTCTTCGTAGAACCGCAGCAGCCGGCCGGACTCCTCATAACCGATCTTGCCTTCGCGAAGCGCCGCTTCGACGTCCTTGCGGAACTGGCCGAGCAGCGATTCGGCGCGGAACTGGACGTAATCGAGCACCTCGCGAACGGTGTCGCCCTTGATGACGTTGTCGAGGATGATCTCGCCGTTGCCGTTGAGGCTCACGTGGACGGCGTTGGTGTCGCCGAAGAGATTGTGCAGGTCGCCCAGGATCTCCTGATAGGCGCCGATGAGGAAGGCCCCCAGGTAATACTCGCTGCCGTTGAACGGGTGCAGCGGCAGCGTGCGCTTGACGTCGCGGCGGTCGATGAACTGGTCGATCTTGCCGTCCGAGTCGCAGGAGATGTCGCCGAGAACGGCCGCGCGCGTGGGCCGCTCGCTCAACCGGTGAATGGGCATGATGGGGAACAACTGCTTGATGGCCCAACTGTCCGGCATGCTCTGGAAGATCGAGAAGTTGCAGAAGTAGGTGTCGGAGAGCATGGCGTCCAGGCCTTCCAGCTCTTCGGGGAAGAACTCGAGATCGGCGGCCAGCCGCTTGATGCGGCGGCACATGGCCCAGTAGAGGTTCTCGGCCAGGCAGCGCTGCTCGATGGGCAGGTAGCCGAGGCTGAACAGGTTCAGCGCCTGGTCGAGCGCCTGCTGCGCGTCGTGGAAGCTCTCCAGCAGGTTCTTGGTGCTGAGGCCGCGGTAGGTTTCGCGCAGGTCGATCAGCGGCTGCTCCATCTCGTCGGAGATTTCGGGGGCCGTATCCTGTTCGCCGAAGCCGCTGACGCCGAGAACGTCGAAGACCAGCATGCTGTGGTAGGCCACCACCGCGCGGCCGCTCTCGGAAACGATGGTGGGGTGCGCCACACCAGCCTCGTCGCACACGTTCTGCACGTGGTAGACCACGTCGTTGGCGTACTCCTGAAGCGTGTAGTTGACGCTGGATTCGAAGTCGGTCTGAGAGCCGTCGTAGTCGATGCCGAGGCCGCCGCCCACGTCCAGGTATTTCAGGCCGGCGCCGGCGCGCGCCAGTTCCGCGTAGATGCGCACGCCTTCGATCACCGCCTGCTTGATGTGGCGGATGTTCGTGATCTGGCTGCCGAGGTGGAAGTGGAGGAGCTCGATGCAGTCCGCCATGCCCAACTGCTTGAGCTGATCGAGCGCGCGAACGGCCTCGCTGACCGTCAGCCCGAACTTGGAGCGGAAGCCGCCCGAGGACTTCCAGCGGCCCGATCCCCGGCTGGCCAGCTTGAGGCGCAGGCCAATGCGCGGGCGCACGCCGATGCGCTGCGCGTGGCGGGCCACCAGGTCGAGCTCGGTGTACTTCTCGACCACCGTGGTGATCTGCCGGCCGATCTTGGTGGCCAGCATGACCATCTCGATGTACTCGTCGTCCTTGAACCCGTTGCAGATGATCGGGGTCTCGTTATCGGCGATGGCGAGCACGGCCAGCAGCTCGGGTTTCGAGCCGGCTTCAAGACCGTACTTGAACGGCCGGCCGAACTTGAAGACCTCTTCCACCACCTGGCGTTGCTGGTTGACCTTGATGGGATACACGCAGCAGTAGCTGCCCTTGTAACCGTGCTCGGCGATGGCGGACTGAAAGGCGTCGTGGACTTCGCTCAGGCGGTGGCGCAGGATCTCCGCGAAGCGGATCAGGATGGGCAGGGAGATGCCGCGCAACACCAGCGTGTCGACCAGCTCCTTGAGGTCCACCGCGCGGGCCGGATCCTTGGACGGATGCACGTACAGGTGACCATTCTGGCCGACGGAGAAATAGCCCTTTCCCCAACTGGCCACGTCGTAAAGCTCGCTCGAGTCCGCCATGGTCCAGCGGTCGCTGGGTTCGCGCACAAGCGTACTTTCAGGAACCTTTTGGCTCAATGGTCCTCCCGATACTCAAGTGTCCAACGAAACGCTCCGTCGGGCAAGTAGAAATCGCGTTTTTTCCGGCCGGACCGCATAATCAAGAGACGGAGGCTGGAAGGTGACCGTTCCAAGCCGCTTCATCGAAGTCAGCCACCCGATCGAACCGGGGATGGGAACCTACCCCGGGTTGCCGGCGCCGCGCGCCGAGGCGGTGCTGGATTACGACGCCTCCCGCCCCCGATATCAGGACCGGGCCGAGTTCTTCATTGCCTCGCTTTACCTGTGCGGCAACACCGGGACTTACGTGGACGCGCCGGTACACCGGTTCCGGGGCGGCGCAGACCTGGCGCACCTGCCGCTTGAGTCGCTGGCGGACCTGCCTGCGGTCCGCGTGAACGGACGGGGAGGGCGCGGCATCGGCCCGGAGGCGTTCGCGGGCCTGGAGCTTCGGGGGTGCGCCGTGCTGGTGAACACCGGATGGTCGCGGCATTGGCGGACGCCGCGCTACTTCGAGCCCGCCCCCTTTCTGACCGCCGCGGCCTGCGACGCGCTCGTGGCCGCCGGCGCGCGTTTCGTGGGCATCGACTCGCTCAACGTCGACGATACGCTGGACCCCTCGCGCCCGGCCCACACGAAGCTGCTGGGGGCGGGCGTGCCGGTTTGCGAGCACATGACCAACCTGGCGGCGGTTCCCGCGACCGGCGGCCGCCTGCACGCGGCGCCGATCGCCTGGGTGGGCGGGGCATCGTTCCCGGTGAGGGCTTACGTTATTGCGCCGGTTCGCGCAGGATGACGATCTCGACGCGCCGGTTGGCGGCCCTGTTTTCCGCGCTGTCGTTCGGTTCCCGAGGGCTGTAGGAGCCATAGCCCGCTACGGAAAGGCGCGCTTGCGGAACTCCGAAGCGCTTGTTCAGCACCTCGAGCAGGCTCAGTCCCCGAGCCACCGAGAGTGTCCAGTTGTCCCGGAAGCGACGATTGTGGATCGGTACGGCGTCCGCGTGGCCAATCAGGCTCACGCTGTTCGGGATTCCACGGATCGCCTCGGCGATTTGGCCAACCATTGGAAACGCCTCGGGGCTCAGCCGGTCCTGGCCTGACGCGAACAGGATCGCCTGAGGAAGGCTCACCACCAGTCCGCGCGCTTCGAGGCGCGGGTGCAGCCCTCGTTCTTCCAGGATGCGCCGCGCCCGGAGGAGGTCGTCGCCTGGCTTGGGGGCGGCGGGTTTAGGCGCCGTCGCCTCATTGGCCGTTGGTGCGGTGGCCGGAGGCGCCGCGGCAGGCCGCGCCTCAATCTTGCGTATGTCTTTCGCCGAAATCGCGACAAAGAGGACCAGCAGGATGGTCATCATGTCGGCGTAGCTGAAAATCCAGCGCGGGCCTGCGCCGGCGCGGTAAGGGAGGGGCCTGTAGTTCGTCATGTAACGGCCGGGCGCGGCGCCGTCGAATCGCGCTCCTCCGGGCGCAAAAAGGAGCGCAGGCGCTGGCGGATCAAGTACGGATGCACTTGGTCGAAAACACACAGGACGCCATCGGCAATCAGTTCGTGGATCTCGATATCTTCGCTGGCGCGGGCCCGGATCCGCTGCGCCGCCGGGAGGAGCACGAGGTTCGCCAGACCCAAGCCGTAGAGCGTGGAGACGAACGCCATGCCGACGCCGTAAACCGACTGCACGCTCGAGAACTGCCGCAGCACGTCGACCAACCCCACCACGGTGCCCAGGATTCCGAGCGTGGGGGCGAACCCCCCGGCAACTTCGAGGACCCTGGCGTCGGCCTCCCCCTGGCGTTCCCGCATGCGGATCTCGGTTTCGAGCGCCGCCTGTAGTTCCGCGCGATTCTTTACGTCCATGGCCAGCAGCAGCCCCTCCCGAAGGAAGGCGTTCTCGATGCGGCGAATCTCCGGCTCCATCTTGAGCAATACCGTGTACCGCGCTTCCACTGCGCTGCGGACGATTTGCCCAATCAAGGCCTCGCGATCGGCCGGGTCCGCGGAGAACAGCTCCCTGACGCGCCGCACTGTATGGAGCAGGCCCGAAATGGGGGTGGTGAGAAAGACCACGCCGAGCGTGCCGCCCAGCACGATCAGCGCCCCGGCCGGCTGAAGGAAGTAACTCAGCCCGACTCCGGTGGTCGCGATTCCCGCGACGGCGGCGACCGCCGAAATCGCCAAACCGGCCAGGAAGCCGGCGTCCAGCCGCTGGGTTCGAATCGCGCGGCCGGGCGCGGCCTGCGCGGCACTTGGTAGTCCCCTGAGTGTCGTCTCCGATGCGGACAAAGCTGGTCTCCGCCGAGGGGTTCGGCAATTTGGGAGCCAACGCGGATGTCTTTGTTTCGACGCGAGGGCGCGCTGGGCCGGTGCCACGAACGTGCCACGCGTGGCACCGTGCGCCATCGGTTTGGCACGGCGGTCCGAAGGCCTGTCCTACTGGGTTACCTGGAAGCCTGCGTGCAGCGATGCCGTCGAATCGTCGCCGATCCAGAGGTCGAAGGCCTCGGGCTCCTGTACCCACTTCTTCTCCGGCGTGCTCCAGAAACTGAGCCTCGCTTTGTCGAGCGTGAAGCGCACAGTTTTCTTTTCGCCGGGCGCCAGGGCGAGGCGCTCGAAGCCTTTCAACTCCCGCACGGGGCGCGAAGTGCTGCCGGCCCTCTGGTGGATGTAGAGCTGCACCACTTCGTCGCCCACCCGCGAGCCGGTATTCTCGACATCGACGGATGCCTCGAACTGCTGGCCGAGCGGTACCTGCGCCCGGCTCAGGCTGAGGTTCGAGAACGCGAACTTCGAGTAGCTGAGACCGAAGCCGAAGGGGTAGAGTGGCGAGCTGAGCTGGTCCCAATAGCGCGAGGTGAAGCCCGGGCGCGTTTCGGGGTCCTGGGTCAGGTTGTGCGCGTAGTAGATAGGGATCTGGCCCACGCTGCGCGGCCAACTGAAGGGCAGCTTGCCGCCGGGATTGGCGTCGCCGAAGAGAAGGTCGGTCACGGCGTTGCCGCCCTGGGCGCCGGGATGCCAAGCTTCGAGGATCGCCGGGACGTGCCCGGAGGCCCAGGAGAGATCGAGAGGGCGTCCATTGATCAGGACCAGCACGACCGGCTTGCCGGTGGCGGTCACCGCCTCGAGAAGCTGCTCCTGGCGGCCCGGCAGGTCCAGCGAGGCGCGGGAGGCGGCCTCGCCGCTCATGTTCTGAAGTTCGCCCAGCGCCAGCACCGCCACGTCCGAGCGGCGGGCCAGCTCGACGGCCTGCCGGATCTCTTCGTCGGTCTGGGCGGCCGTCGCGGGAGCGGCTATGGGCCCTCTGTCGAAGGGCCCGCGGATCGTGCGCCGGATCTCGCCTCCCCGGGCGTACTCCACGCGAACGCCGGAGGGCACGCTCTTGCGAATCCCTTCAAGCAGCGTGACGGTCTCGGCGGGGTCGTTCGCGAAGGTCCAGGAGCCGGCAGTGTCTATGCGGGAGTCGGCCAGCGGGCCGATGACTGCGATCGACGAGACCCTGGCCTTGTCCAGCGGGAGCAGCTGCCCCTCGTTCCTCAGCAGAACGGCGGAACGGGAGGCGGCGATGCGCGCCAACCGGCGGTGCTCCGGCGCGCTGAGTACCTCTTTGGCCCTGGCCTCGTCCACATAGGGGCTCTCGAAGAGCCCGACGCGAATCTTGGCGGCCAGAATGCGGCGCACCGAATCGTCGACGGTCGCCATCGGGATGCGCCCGTCCTGGACCAGCGCGGCGAGTTCCGTGAGGTAGCTGCGGCCACCCATGTCCATATCGACGCCGGCGGTCAGCGCGCGGACGGCCGCGTCGCTATCGTCGCGGGAGAAGCCGTGAATGGTGAGGCTCCTCACGGCGAAGGCGTCGCTGACCACGAAGCCCTCAAAGCCCCAGTCGCGGCGGAGGACGTCCTGGAGGAGGAAGCGGTTGCCCGTGGCGGGCACGCCGTTCAGATCCATGTAGGCGCTCATGACGCTGGCGGCCCCGGCCTCGACAGCGGCGCGGTAGGGCTCCAGGTAGACGTTACGCAGGGAATCGTCGGAAAGGAACACGGAGTCGTAGTCGCGCCCGCCGTCGCCGGCGCCGTAAGCGGCGAAGTGCTTCACGCAGGCCAGCAGTCGGTCGGTGCTACCGATGACGGGCCCCTGGAATCCGCGGACCTGGGCGCGCGCCATGGCCGAACCCAGAAAGGGATCTTCACCGGCGCCCTCGACGATGCGGCCCCAGCGCGGGTCGCGGGCGATATCCACCATCGGGGCGAAGGTCCAGCGGATTCCAACCGCGTAGGCCTCGCGCGCGGCGACCGTCTGGGCTTGTTCCACTAGCGCCGGGTCCCACGAAGCCGCCATGGCGATGGGGACCGGGAAAATGCTTCGCCAGCCGTGAATCACGTCGAACCCGAAGAGAATGGGGATGTGCAGGCGCGTCCCCTCGACGGCGGCGTGTTGCAGCCGGTTGACGACGGCCGGGTCGGAGACGAACAGCAGCGAGCCGATCGCGCCCTTGCGTACCAGGCCTTCTGGCGGCGGCCCGAACACGAAAAGCTGGTTGAGCTGGCCGATCTTTTCCTCCAGCGTCATTTCGGCTAGCAGCGCGTTGGCGCGCCGGTTGACCTCGTCCTGGGCCGGCGCGGATGCGACGAGAACGAGGGCGAGCGCGCCCGCACACTTCAGACTCGATAGTTGCAAGGGACCTCCGAGACTCTATCGTACACGCGGCCGGGCCGCCGCATCGGAACGAGAACCGAGCTGAGAGTCGATCTGGCGGTTGGATCGTTCAGGACTGCCGGCTGGAGGAGGAGGTCC
Organism: Bryobacteraceae bacterium; assembly: GCA_036404435.1. GTDB lineage: Bacteria > Acidobacteriota > Terriglobia > Bryobacterales > Bryobacteraceae > DASWZN01. Next base: position 181,222 of record DASWZN010000060.1, on the reverse strand, counting down.
GCGGGCCCGGCGGCCTCCCACAGCTCGCGCAGAGAGGCGTCAAGTCTGGGCGTCCTCGGCCGCGGCAGCCTGGACCAACGGCACAAGTCTTCGAGCCTGCAACAGTCGGGCGCCCGGATCGGGCTGCGGGCGCCCCTCGCCATCGGCGATCCGGCATCGGCTGCCGGCCATCGACGCGCCGCTATTCGGCGTGCTTGCGCCGGCGCAAGACGATCAGCGCTATCAGCAATACGCCCAGCAGCGCACAGATCAGACGAATCGTTCCCGGTTGCATAGAGTCTCCTTTTTAGGTTCGGGCCGGCCGAAACCGGCGCCTTGGCTACATGTTGCGCATCATCGGAAGCAGTTCCCGCGAGATGCGGACGAATACCGGCCCCACCGTCACGACAAATAGGGAGGGCAGAATACAGAAGAAAATCGGAAAGATCAACTTCACTCCCAGCTTGGCCGCCTTCTCCTCGGCCACCTGCCGCGCCTGCACGCGCATGTAATCGGAGTGCTCGCGTAGCGTCTGCGCGATGCCGGTGCCGAAACGGTCTGCCTGGACCAGCACCGCCACCAGTTTCTTGAGCTCGGCGACCGCGCAACGCTCGGCCAGATTGCGCAGCGCCTCGACGCGGCGTTTGCCGGCCTTGAGCTCGAAGTTCACCTGGGCGAGCTCCTGGCTGATCTCCGGGTGGGCCCGCCGCAACTCCTTGGCCGTCTGCATGATGGCCTGGTCCAGCCCCAGACCCGATTCGACGCACACCACCATCAGGTCGAGCGCGTTGGGGAGCGCCCGCCGGATCTGCCTCTGGCGGCACCGGCCGCTCATGCGGACGAACTCGTTGGGACCCAGGAACCCAGCCGCCACGGCTAGCGCGACCGCCAGCATGCGGTTCTCCTCGGGAAGTCCGGCCTGCGGTCCGATCGCCAGCGTCAAAACGGGCAGCAGAACCGCCAGGAACACCTTGCTGCCGTAAAACGTCTTCAGCGCGCCGGACCCGCGGAATCCGGCCCGGATCAGCCGGCGCTCGACCAGGGACGCGTCCCGCGCCGAAGCCGGCAGAACCGTCCCCAACCGACCCATCAAGCCGCGGAAGGCGGCGCCCGGGTGCACCCGCCCGCGCACACTCGATCCGGGCGAACCTTCGGTCACCCGCTCGATGGCCGCTTTGGGGCGCACCCAGTAGCGCGACCCCACGAAGATGAAGGCGGCCGCTATGGTCGCAAACAGCAGGAGCGCGGCCAGAAGTTCCATGCTCAGACCTCGATGGTCACGATCTTCTGGATCACGGCGTAGCCGACCACCTGCAGCGCGGCCGCCACTCCCAGCATGGTCTTGCCGGTTTCGTCGTGGGCGAAGAACTGCGCGTAGCCCGGGTTGACGTAGCACATCAGGATGCCCACCGCGATGGGGATCGTGGTCAGCGCGGCGCCCGTCATCCGGCCATGCGCGCTGATGGCCTTGATTCGCCCCCGCAGTTTGAACCGCTCCCGGATGAGCGAGGCCAATTTGTCGAGCACCTCCGCCAGGTTTCCGCCGGTGCGCTTCTGCAAGGTCACGGCCGAGATGAAGAACTGCACGTCCAGCAGGGGTACGCGCTCGCCCATCTTGACCAGCGCCGCATCGAGCGGCATGCCCAGGTTCTGCTCGTCGAAAGTGCGTTTGAACTCGCCCGCAACCGGGTCCTGGAACTCGGAGTGGATCATCTCGAGCGAGACCGAGAAGGCGTGCCCGGCCCGCATGGCGCGGGCCAGGAACTCCAGCGCCTCCGGGAACTGTTCCTCGAATTTGTGCAGCCGCGCCTTGCGCTGGCGCAGGACGGCGCTCACCGGCAACGCCCCCAGAATCAGTCCCGCCACCGGCGCGGCCTCGCGGTAAAACGGCTGCAGGAACCAGACGCCGGCAAACCCCGCCAGGAACAGTCCCAGGGAGGCGTGGATGGTTCGCGCCACGTTCCATTTCAACCCGGCCTGCTCGACCAGAGCTTTCAGACGCTCGTTCAGCCGGAGCCGCAACAGTAGGCGGGCTACCATCTTGCCGGCAACCTGCTCCTCCCTTTCGATCAGCGCCGGCCCCTGACGCGGTTTTCCCGTGGCGCGCTCCCCGCTCGCCAGACGCGCCCGAACGCGCTCGAGATCCGGCCCCCAGCGCCGGCGCGACCAGGTCCACCACGCGAAGGCGATCAGGCCCCAGAAAGCTACCGTGACTGCGACAAACGGCAACATCGTCAACGATCCCGCATGGTCCCCTTCAGACCTCCATCATTTCGTCGAACATCCCCGCCTGGAGCCGGATGCCCGCGGCCATGAGCTTCTCGCAGAACTTCGGCCGGATGCCGGTGGCGGTGAAACGCCCCAGCACGCGCCCGTCCTCGGCGATGCCCAGCTTTTCGAAAACGAAAATGTCCTGCAGGGTCAGCATGTCGCCCTCCATCCCGGTTACTTCGGTGATGCTGACCACGCGCCGGGAACCGTCGCTCAGCCGCGCCGCCTGCACCAGCAGGTGCACGGCGCTCGCGATCTGCTGCCGGATCGAGATCATGGGCATGTTGGCCGCCGCAAAGGTGACCATCACCTCCAGACGGCCCACGGCATCCCGGGGCGTGTTGGCGTGGACGGTGGTGAGCGAACCCTCGTGGCCCGTGTTCATGGCCTGCAGCATATCGAGCGCTTCCTCGCCGCGCACCTCGCCGCAGATGATGCGGTCGGGACGCATGCGCAGGCTGTTGATGAGCAGCTCGCGCTGGCGCACCGCCCCGTGTCCCTCCAGGTTGGGAGGCCGCGTCTCCAGGCGCACCACGTGCGGTTGCTTGAGCTGCAACTCGGCCGCATCCTCGATGGTGATGACGCGTTCCTTGGGCGAAATGAACGCCGAAAGCGCATTGAGCAGCGTGGTCTTGCCCGCACCGGTGCCACCCGAGATGATGATGTTCAGCCGCGCGCGCACCGCCGCCTCGAGCAGCTCCATCATGGCCGGCATCATGGCCCGGCGTTCCACCAGATCGGCCGGCATCAGCTTATCGGCGCTGAAGCGGCGCACCGAGAGCACCGGCCCGTCGATGGCCAGCGGCGCAATCACGGCGTTCACGCGCGAGCCGTCGCTCAGCCGCGCGTCCACCATGGGCGTCGATTCGTCGATCCTCCGTCCCACCTGCGAGACGATCTTGTCGATGATCCGCAACAGGTGCTGGTCGTCGCGGAAGCGCACGCTGGTCAGCTCCAGCACGCCCTTGCGCTCGACGTACACCTGGCGGTGCGAATTGACCAGGATGTCGGAAATGGTGGGGTCTTCGAGCAGCGGCTCGAGCGGAACCAGCCCGAACACTTCGTCCAGCACCTCGTCAATGACCTGCTGCTTGTCGAGCGCGCTCAATAGCGTGGGCTCCCCGTCCATCAGAGAGACCAGCGCCTGGCGCACCTCGCCCCGCACGCGCTGGTTGTCGATGGTGGCCAGCGCCTCCAGGTTGATGCGGTCGAGCAGCTTGCGGTGCAGCGAGAACTTCAGCTCCTGGCACTCGGGCTTGAGCGAGGTCCTGGGGCGGCCCGCGTTCTGTAGGATGCGCTGGTCCCAGGTGAGCGGCGTTTTCCGTTCCGGGCCGCTTTGCAGCGTGGAGTTCATGCACGCACCTCCGCCGGGGCGGGCGAGGCTTCCGCCGCCGGATTCCGCCGCCCGGCCGCGGCTGTCTCGGCCAGGCCGCCGGCGAACTCCTCGATGGCGCCTCCCAGCTCGCAGCCGGCGCCCAGCGGCTCGCCTTCGGTCAGCGCGCGGTCGAGCGAAGAGTAGTCGTTGGGGAAACTGTGGTGGACCGGCGCTCCCAGGATCTTCTGGACATCCGACGGCGCGAGGCCGCTCCGCTTGGCCACGCGGTTCACCAGAACCCGTACCCGGTCTTTGCCGCAGCCGAGCTGTCCCAGGAGGTTGATCGCCTTGCGCGCCAGGTGCAGGCTGGGCAGCTCGGAGGTGGTCACCAGAAAGGCCAGGTCGGCTTCGCGCAGCGCCAGCAGGGTGGCGCGATGGAAGATCGCGGGCAGGTCCAGAAGGATCCAGCCGTACTCCCGGCGGGCGCGGCCGAGGAGTTCCCGCAGGCGGGCGATATCCAGCGAATCGCCCGGCGCCATCCCGGCTGGAAACACGTCGATCCCGTGCCGCACCGGGACCACGCCGCCCGTGGCCGCCCCGGCCGCCTTCAGGTAGAAGGTCACGGTTCCGCTCATGGGGTCCAGGTCGGCCAGCAGCACGCGGCCGGCGGAGGCGCGGCGCAGGGCGAAGGCGGTCTGGGCGGCCAGCGTCGAGGCCCCCGAACCCGGCTTGGCGCTGGCGAACACGGCCACCGTTCCGCTCTCATGTGGCGCCTGCACCCGCGGCTCGATCAGCCTGCGGATGCGCGCCAGCGCCTGCTCCTGGATGGCGGCCTCGAAGGGCGCGTAGAGGAACTCGCTCGCTCCCTGGCGCAGCGACCGGACAATGGCCGCCGAATCGTTGCGCGCGTGCAAGCCGATCACGTGGATGGCGGGATTGGCGGCGGTGACCGAGCGGACCAGCGCGGCCGCCTGTTCGAGATCCGTCGCCAGGTCGAGCAGCACCACTTCGGGCTCGAGTTGCCGTAACCGGATGTCCAGGGTCTGCTGCGAGGGATAGGACTTCAGATCGGCCAGGATCTGGAAGCCGCGCGTCGCCGTCGCGCTCTCCTCGAACTGCCGCGCCAGTTGGCGGTCCGGCGCGATCATGAGCGCGGTGAGTTGCCGGGCGGCGCTGTTCCTGGCGCTGGGCATACGGATTCCGTCACTTCCCGCCGGAGGCGGGCTTCTCCACGGGCGGCGCAGCGCTCGGGCCGGGATGGAGCACCAGCGGCATGAACTTGCGCGGCATCGCCGGCAGCGGCTGCACGTCCTCGCGGCTCACGGGCGTGGCGATCTCCGGAGTGACCATCACGATCAGCTCCTCCGCCGACTTCTGCTCCGAACGGCTCTTGAACAGCGTCCCCAGCACCGGGATGCTGGCCAATCCGGGGATCTTCGAAAACTGCTCGGTCACGCGCTGGTCGATCAGACCGGCGATCAAGAAGCTCTGGTCCAGGCCCAGCTCGATGTTGGTCTCCATGCGGCGCGACGCCAGGGCCGGAATCGTGAACCCGGAGTACAGGACGGCGTTGGTCAGGTCGATGGTCGAAACCTCGGGCTTCACGTACATGCGGATGGTGTTGTGTTCCGTGATATGGGGCTGGAACGTCAGGCGGATTCCGTACTCCTTGAAGATGATGGTCACCGCCCCGGCGTTCGCGCCGCCTTGCACCACCGGGACGGGAAACTCGCCGCCCACCAGGAAGCTGGCGTCCTTGCCGTCGCTGGTCACCAGGTTCGGCTCGGCCAGAATCTGAAGCACACCGTCGTTCTGGAGGGCCTTGATGAACATCCCCAGGTTCAGGTCGGGCCGGAAGGCGAAGATATTGAGCGCATCGCTCACGGTGAACTTGCTGATCGCCGGAACGCCGCTGCCCGCAACCGGGGTCTGGATCGAATCGAGAGTGGGGGCCTGGAACTGCCCGGTTGAGATCAGGCCGGGCGTATTGCCCACACCGCTCGACAGCAGGTTCACACCCAAAGAAGTGGCGGCGCTGCGGTTGAGCTCTGCGAACTTCACCCGCAACACGACCTGCTTGTCCGGTCCCGGCGAGACCACGCGCAGGTTCGCGACCACGGCTTTGGCGAACGGCGCCACCAGTGCCGCGGCCCGGTCGGCCGCAGCCTGGTTCGGCACCGTGCCGGTCAGGGAAAGCGAGTCTTTGGCGCCCTGAACCTCGATGTTGCAGTCCGGGAAGGTCTTCTTCAGGAGTTGCCGCACGGACTCGAGGTTCTGCTCGACCGTAATGCCGTACAGGGTGCGGAGGCCGTCTCTGGACCAGATCACGATGCTGGCCGTTCCGGGGGTCTTGGCATTGACGAGAACTTCGCGCGAAGAGACCGCCACGGCGTCGGCGACGTCGGGATTGCTGGCGGCGACGCGGCCGATATCGCCCGCGTAATCGATCACCAGGCTGCGGCCCGCCACCACCTCCAGGTTCGCGCCGTCCCCCCGGGCCCATCCCGCGGCGGCCGCCAGCGCCACAAGAGCCATCCACAACATCCCGTTTCTCATGGGTTTCGCACTCCGACCTGCTCCACGGTTCTCTGCGTGCCGCGAAAAACCACCACTTCTTCGGGAGGGCGCGGCGCCGGAAGCCGGACCACGACGGGCCTGGGACCGGGAGGCGGCGTTGCGGCCGGCGCCGCGTGCCTGTGGGTCGTTCCCGAGAGTTCCCACAGCTCGCGGCCGGGCGTGTTCGCGATGGCGCGGTCGCTGCCGTTTCTGAGCACAAGCTGAATGCGCCACTCGCTCGCCAGCGTGAGAGTCTCGGCTTGTTCCGGCGTTACCAGCAGAGTCACCACGGGAGCGTTGATGGCTTGCCCGTTCGCGCTCGGCTCGATGGTCGGGCCCGCCGACAGCACCAGGATGTCCTGCAAAATGGTCTTGGTGACAGAGCCGGCGCTGTCGCCTTCCGGCCGCCCGGTGGCCAGCACGTCCACCCGCATCCCTGGCAGCGCGAATCCCGCCACGCCCACCACATCGTTGACCTTCACCGCGACGGCCCGCATTCCGTTGGGAATCACCGGCGCCAGGCCGAGACCGCTCCCGCGCGAAGCCAGCCGGCCCTCGCGGATCGGCTCCTCGGCCAGAATGCTCGAAGCCACCGGACGCCCGATCACTCTTCGAACCGCGAGAAGCAGCCGGCCGGGAAGTCGTCCACTGGCGCCTGGGTCAGTTTCAGGTCCTCGGCCTTCAAGACTCCGCCCACCGAGAGGACGTGAGCAGCCACCACCAGGTCGCGCCTCTCGATTTTGTGCGGGCGCCCCGGGCCGCGGTTCGATCCCGCTACCACCTGGTAGAACACCCCCGAAATCACCAGCGCAAACAGCAGGCTGACGGCTAGTACGGCGACGAATCTGCGGTCCATTCTTTTGCCCTCGCGCCAGCGCGGTCGCGGCGGGCCGCGCTCTTCGGCACGGGCGCCATGAGACGCCGCGCCAGCAGGCCCGATCGCAGAGCGAACTCGGCCAGCGGCTGCCCGGACGGCAGGCGCCACCGCGCCGGAGGCTGCGGCCCGGGGTCCGCTGGGGCGACCCGCTTCGCCGCCCGGGCGGACTTCTTTCTCGCGGTTCTCATTTCTCGCCCGCTCCCTGAAGACTATTTCGGCAAGCTGAGGTGTTTTCTTTAGGTTCGAACGGCGCGGGGCTCTCGAACAGTGCCGCCTGCCCGTCCTGGTCCACCAGGCGCCAGCCGCCGCTCGATCCCAGCAGGTCGGCCAGCGGCCACTCCTTCGGCGCCAGCACCAGCACCATCCTGTCCCGCCCCAACATCGCCCGCCAGTCGCCGCGGCCGTAGACCGTCCGCAGGTACAAATCCCCGATTTGCGGCCCGTAGAAATCGCTGCGCCCGTCGATGAAAACCGCCTGAGGCGGCCCGAACCGGTAGAGCAGGTAGTCCCCCCACTGGTCCGAAGTGAACACCCGCGCACCCGCAATCTCGCGCGCGTGCCGTCCGATCAGCCCCACCGGGAACTTGTTCTCGGGAAAATCCCGGGGCCAGTGCCCCGGGACCATCGCCAGTACTAAGAGGAACACCGCGGGCCACACGCTCGTATGCCGGGCGCTCGCGGCGAATCCGGCGCCGACGCGGTCCAGGATGGCCACCACCGACCGCGCTGGCCTGCCGGCGGCCCAGCCACTCCAACAGCGGCTTGCTTCCGCCGCCAGGATCGGCGACGCCACCACCGCGAATACCGGCACATTGCGCACCGAAACCAGCGCCGCGTGCGCCCACGCCACCACCAGCAGGGCCTCGCCCATACGGGCCCGCCGCAGAAGCGCTGCTGCCGCCAGCAACCCGCCAAACAGCAGAATCTCGAAGTGCGCCGAGCTTTCCGACCGGAATCGCGGCGACTGGAACTCGTCCACCGCCTGCCGTATCCAGTCCGATCGCAGGTACTCGACGATGTGACGGTGTAACCCGATGCCGTAAGGGTTAGCGAGCGAGGCGGCCGAGCAGGCCGCGGCCAGCGCCGCATAACGGCGCGCCAGGTCCCAGCGCCGCTCGATCGCCGCCGCCGCCACCAGCACCGCAATCGAGAGCGGCAGCGCCACAAAGCCGGCGTGCAGGTTGGCCCACAGCGCCGTCAATGGAATCAGCCACCATACCGCGCGGCCAGGCCCCCGCCGGTCGCGGCCCAGCACCCACAGCGACGCCGCCAGCAGGAGCAGCGTGAAGACATGCGGCCGTGCCAGGAAGTGAATACCCGAGGCTCCCGCCGCCACGAGGCAGGTGGCGAGCGCCACGAAAAAGCCGCTCCCGCGCGCCAGCATGTGCCGGAACAGCAGGGTGAGCGAGGCGGCGATGGCCGTGCCCGCCAGGAGCACCACGCCCTTGAGCCCCGCCGCGCGGTTCGCCAGCGCGAACAGGACGTCGGAGAGCCACTCCCAGGCGCACCACGGCGCGCCGGGCCGGGAGAACGAGAACAGGTCGCTGTGCGGCACCTGGCGATGCGTCAGAATGTATTCGCCGGCGCGAATGTGCCAGCCCGTATCGCCATCGGCCAACAGCACCTGCCAGCCGCTCCCGGCCACGAACAGCCACACCATCAGCGCCGCGAACAGCCAGTCCGAGTGCGAAGGCACGAGCAGCCGCCGGAAGCTCACGCTCCTGTGGATCGGCGGAGGAGGCGCGGGCGATTAGGGGCCGGCGCCCCATGATGCATCCCAACGGCGAAGCGGCACAAAGCCCGCAAGGGATCGACAGGCAACGAGCCACGAGCGACGAGCGCTTTCCACGGGCGACGCCCTGCTACGATGGTAACTTCTCTCCCTATGTCCCTGCGCTTCTACAACACGCTCACGCAACGGGTGGAGGATTTCGCCCCCCTCGACGACAACCTGGTCCGCATGTACTCCTGCGGCCCCACCGTCTGGAACTTCGCCCACATCGGCAACCTGCGGACCTTCACCTTCGTCGACCTCCTGCGCCGCTGGCTGCGCGCGCGCGGCTACCGCCTGGACCACGTCATGAACATCACCGACGTGGACGACCGCATCATCCAGCAAGCCCTGGCCGCCCACCAGTCCCTCCAGGAGTACACCGCGGTTTACGAGAAGGCGTTTCTCGACGACTGCGCCACGCTCCGCCTCGAGCGCCCCGAGCACCTGGTCCGCGCCACCGAGCATATTCAGGACATGGCCGAAGCGATCCGCCAGCTCAGCGAGAAAGGCTACACCTACCAGAGCGACGGCTCCATCTATTTCCGCATCGCCCGATTCCCCGCATACGGCAAGCTTTCGCACGCCGACTTCAGCGGCATACGGGCCGGCGCGCGCGTGGACACCGACCGCTACGACAAAGCCGACGCGCGCGACTTCGCGCTCTGGAAGGCGCCCAAGGAAGGCGAGCCGTTCTGGGAGACCGCGATCGGTCCGGGCCGCCCCGGCTGGCACATCGAGTGCTCCGTGATGGCGATGAAGTATCTGGGCCCGACGCTCGACATCCACGCGGGCGGCATCGACCTCACCTTTCCGCACCACGAAAACGAGATCGCCCAATCGGAGGCGCTCACCGGCAAGCCCTTCGCGCGCTTCTGGCTGCATTCCGAGCACCTGCTGATCGACGAGCAGACGATGTCGAAGTCGCTCGGCAACTTCTTCACGCTGCGCGACGTGCTGGCCCAAGGCTACCCGCCGGAAGCGGTGCGCTACCTGCTGGCCTCGGTGCCCTATCGCAAGAAGCTGAATTTCACTTTCGACAGCCTGCGTTCGGCCGCGGCCTCGCTCGAACGGCTGCGGAATTACAAGTGGCGGCTGGAGAAGGAGAAGTTCCCGGAAGGCGCGAGCGAGGCTCTGATCGAGCGCACTCGCGCGGCTCAAGAGCGATTCGACGCGGCCATGGACGACGACCTGAACACGGCCGAGGCCCTGGCCGCAGCCTTCGAGTTCGTGCGCGAAACGAACAGCGCCATGGATGCGGGCGAGTTCGGAGCCGGCAATGCCGCACCCGCGCTCGATTTCCTGGCCCATTTCGACGCCGTGTTCGACGTGATCCGGCCTTCCGAGCAGCAGGCCGGGATCTCCGACGCCGAGATCGAGGCCGCCATCGCCGAGAGAAACCAGGCGCGCAAGGCGCGCGATTTCGCCCGCGCCGACCAGATCCGCAAGGACTTGGCCGCCCAAGGCGTCATCCTCGAGGACACCAAGGAAGGCGTGCGCTGGAAGCGGGGCTAGGGGGCCACCTGAGGCGCGTTCCGCCGGCGCAGGTATTCTCTGCGCCACGCCAGGCAAAGCAAGGTCCCAATGCCAAGGAAGAGAAGCGCCATAAGCCAACGCCTGGCAGCGATCTCGGCTGCGACGCCCCAGAGGACAACTGTAACAAGGACAGAGGAGGTGGCCCAAAACGCCGTCCAGTTCCCCTTTAGGCTATCCTGCACCACCCCTCCTATCAAGATTGAGACAGCCAGGATGCCGTAGGGGATATCCGTCAATGGACTTGGAAGGAGTGTGATGCCAACCGCGATGGCGACCAGCAAGACGACGAATTCTCGCTTTGACGTTGGCTGCCCGCCCACCCTTTCCATCAAGAGCATTCTCTCTCTTTTCGAAATGCGATGCCAAGGGCGGTAGAGTGAAGTAGTCTGGAAGACCGATGAACCTTCACACCAAGGCCGTCCACGCCGGCGACCGCAAGAAGCCCGGCCCGGCCGTGCCGGTGACCACGCCGATCTACACCGCCTCCACCTATCTCTACGATGAGATGGAGCAGCTCGACCGCGTCTTCGGCCGCGAGGCGCCCGGTTACTCTTATTCGCGCTACGACAACCCCACCAACGCCGCGCTCGAAGAGCTGGTCACCGCGCTCGAAAACGGCCACGGGTCGCTGGCCTGCGCCTCCGGAATGGCCGCGGTCCAGATCGCGCTGCTCACCGCGCTCGTGGACCGGCCGAAGTCGATCGTCGCGGCAAACGCCCTGTACGGCGCCACCATCAGCGTGCTCGGGAAGGTGTTCGAGCCGCTGAGCGTGGAAGTGGTCTACGTCGATATCTGCGACGAACGGGCGGTCGAGAAGGCGGTCCAAGAACGCAAGCCGGGCTGCCTGCTGATGGAGACCATGTCGAACCCGCTGCTGCGGGTGGGCGCCATCGACCGCCTGGCCCGGATCGCCCGCGCGGCCGGCGCCGCCTTCGTGGTGGACAACACCTTCGCCACGCCCCTGCTGGTGCGGCCGCTCGAGCTGGGCGCCAACCTGGTGGTACACAGCCTCACCAAGTTCCTGGCCGGCCACGGCGACGTCCTGGGCGGCACGGTCACGTCGGACCGGGAGCACTACGACAACCTGCGCACCCTCTCCCGCGCCTACGGCCCCGTGCTCGGCCCCTTCGAGAGCTACCTCGCCATGCGCGGCATCAAGACTTTCCCGCTGCGCATGGAGCGGCAATGCGCCAACGCCTGCCGGATCGCGGCCTGGCTGGCCGGGCATCCGCAAATCGAGCGGGTCCACTTCCCCGGAGACCCGGCCCACCCCGACGCCGCCACCATCGCGCGCCTCTTCCCGCCCGGTCTCGGCGGCGCCATGGTCAGCTTCGAGATCCAGGGCGCCGGGCGCGCGGAAATCTTCCGCTTCATGGACCGGCTGAAGCTGATCGTCCGCGGCACCTCGCTCGGCGACGTGCACAGCATCATGCTCTATCCCGCCATGAGCTCCCATCGCGAGGTGTCGCCCGCCGAGCGCCGCCGCATGGGAATCCGCGACAACCTGGTGCGCCTCTCGGTAGGCATCGAGGCCGCCGAGGACATTCTCGCCGACCTCGAACAGGCGCTGGGCTGACCCAGCCCAATCCGACTTTGGGCTATACTACTCCTCTTGTCGGGGTCTGAACGACGAAGATGGTGATGCCGTGGCAATAGTTGCCGAAGACAGAAGCCGAATCCGAGCCGCGACCGTCAGGGGGCACGTTGGCTTGTGCGTGTCGGCCGTTCTGAGCGCCGTAGTTGGCATGGCTGCGGGGTGCAGCCGAGCACCCGATCCGGTGACGATCCACGTGCCAAAGGCACTTCTGCAGAAAATAGAGGCCCTGCGTCCACCGGGAAGCGTATTTCTCACCTCGGCGAAATCGCCGCTAACAGCCTTCAAGGATCTGGGGCCGAAGGGCCTTGTGGCTCTTACGATCAACCCAGCGAAAGACAAGGGCGAGGCGCTCTCCACCTTCGCACTCAAGTTCACAATGTCCGGGGCGGTTTCTGCGGATGCGACTAGCCAGGTTGGATTCTCCATGGTTCCGACGCCGGACGTGTTTGTCTCTCAGGCCGTTTCTCCGCCGAAGCTTGTCATTGCCTGGGAAGAAGACAGGGCACGCATCGAAGGCGCGCGCGAGGTCAGGTTCGTCCCGCTGCAACAATAGACGGCCAATTCAAGATGGATCGTGGATCGGAAGGAGACCCAACGACGGCATCGGAAACGAAAGGCGGCGCGCAGCAGAAGACATGCCCGAAGTGCCACGCGCTGGTCACTCCCACCGACAAAGGGGCCTGTCCCACTTGCGCCACGTCTCTCGCCCCGGACCCGTTCACGGCGGCTTGCTCCGCTCTCGCAACGTGGATAAGAATCCAACTGATGTTCGGTGCGATAGCGGCGGTGAGCGCCATGCAGACTCGGACTGCATGGGGAACTCAAACCGTGGAGTTGACGCCGCAGGCTACCGTCGCCTTCGCGTTGCTCGCCGTCCTGGGCGTCGCGTGGCTTATGGTTAGAAAGTCCCGAGGAATCCCGGTCTGGTCGCTGGTGCTGGTCGCGCTATGCGGCCTAAGCCTGGTGGGCCGCGCACGTCTTCTTTTTGGCGACGACTCAGACATCCCGGGCTTCGCCATGATCTTCGTCGCCCTCGGCGCGTTGGTCGATATAGCCGCCGCAGTGGTTGCCATCGGCACCTTCAAAGAGTGGTGGCGACGTCGCCATCCGATCGCCCAGTACGCCCAGTAAAGAACTGTTCGCGGCTCACGCCTTGAGGTTGCCGCGGCAACCCCGCCCGCACCCTGCCCAACAAATTGTAGAATCGAGGGTTGCCCGACCCGCTGGTCACCATCGCCATCCCGACCCTTACCGCCTCCCCGGTTCTCCGGGAATGCCTTCTGGCGCTGGAACGCCAGACCTGCCGCGACTTTGAAGCCGTCATCATCGACAATAGCGGGAAGGGGCTGGTGCGCGAGATGGCCGAGTCCTGGCACGGCGTGACAGTGATCGAGAACGACTGGAACCGGGGCTTCGGAGCCGCGGTCAACCAGGCTTTCCGGCGCTCGAAATCGGCGTACTTCGTCACCTTGAATGACGACGCCATTCCGGACCCCGGGTGGCTGGAGGCCTTGCTCCGGGCCATGGAATCCAGCCCCGGCGCCGGCATGTGCGCTTCCGCCATTCGCCTCGCGGGCGGCACGCAATTGGATTCGGCGGGAATGCTGATCTCGAGCGATGGCAGCAGCAAGCAGCGCGGAAACCTCCAGCCGCCCGAGCGGTACGCCACGCTTGAAGAGGTTCTCTGTCCCAGCGGCTGCGCCGCGCTTTACCGGCGCGAGATGCTCGACCAGATCGGCCTGTTCGACGAGGATTTCTTCCTGTACTGCGAGGACACCGACCTGGGACTGCGCGGGCGCTGGGCCGGCTGGACCTGCCTGTACGCGCCGGACGCCGGCGTCGAGCACCGCTACTCGCAAACGGCCGGCGCGGACTCCTGGCTCAAGGCCTACTATGTGGAGCGCAATCGCCTGTTCGTTCTGCTCAAGAACTTCCCCATTCGCCTGCTGGCCCGCGTGCCCGCCGCTTCGAGCTCGCGCTACTTCTGGCACCTGGTCTCGGCGCTGACCGGCCACGGCAGCGCGGCGCGGTTCCGGAAACAGAACTCGAATCCGATCGAGCTGGCGTACATCGCGGTCCGCGCCCATTTTGTACTGCTGAAGCACGGACCCCGCCTGCTGCGGCAGCGGCGGGCCATCCGTCGCCTGGCGCGCATCGGCGCCCCGGAGTTCGAGCAGCTCGTCGCCCGGTATTTCATCAGCCCGCGCGAGGTGGCGGAGCTATGAGCCTTCCCTCGCCAAGTATGGACTCCCTGCTCATCCTCGTGCCCGCCTTTAACGAAGAGGCCGCCATCGGCCGGGTGGTTGCGGAGATCCGCGAGGCGGCGCCGGGCGTTCCGGTGGTGGTCGTGGACGACTGTTCGAGGGATTCCACGGCCAGCACGGCCCGCGCGGCCGGCGCACAGGTGTTGCGGCTGCCGTTCCACCTGGGTCTGGGAGGCGCGGTGCAGGCGGGCTATAAGCTGGCCTTCGAGCTGGGTTTCGAGTTTGTGATCCGCCTCGATGGCGACGGCCAGCACGACCCCACGTATATTGCCAAGGTCTACGAAGCGCTGCGGACCAGCTCCTGCCAGATGGTGATCGCGTCGCGCTTCGAGGACGGCGCGGTGAGTCATTCCAGCTTCTTGCGGGGCCTCGGCATCCGCTTTTTCCGGCTGGTGCTGCGGCCGATTCTCGGCAAGCCGGTCCACGATCCCACCTCCGGCTTCGTGGGCGTGAACCGGGCGGCGCTCCAGGTCTTCAGCACCAGCTTTCCGCTCGAGTACCCCGAAATCGAGGCCCTGGTCGTCCTCCAGCGCAAGGCCTTCCGGTTCGTCGAGATCCCCTGCCGCATGCGCGCGCGCTTGGGGGGCCGGAGCTCTATCACCGCGGGCAAGTCGCTCTACTACATCTTCCATGTGCTGATGGGAGTGTTCGTCAACGTGCTGAAATACGAGGGGAGGCGCCAGCGGAAGCGGAAGTGAGCGGCCGTGGGGCGGACCCCCTGGTCCGCGCGGGTCCCCCTGGACCCGCTTACTCTCGCTAGGTGAACCTGTATGCAAGGACTCCTGAATTTCCTGACCGGCCTGAGCCTGCTGCTGATGTTGATGGTCCTGGTCTCGGTGCGGCGGTCTCACACCCGGGTCGAGTACTCTGTGAGCTGGCTCGCGGCCGCGCTGGCGCTGCTGGTGCTCGCGCGCTGCCGCTGGCTGCTGAACTGGCTGGCCTCCGCGCTGGGCATCGACTCGCCTCCCATGGCGCTGCTGACCCTGGTCGGCTGCCTGTTCCTCCTGGTGCTGTTCCGGCTGTCGGTGATCATCTCGGCGCTCAAGGACGCCAACATCGCCCTGACGCAGCGCATCGCAATCCTGGAGTTTCAAATCGAATCGGTCCATGAAGCAAGCAAGACCGAGAACTGACAAGCGCCGGGCCGCGGCCGTCTCCGCCGGGCCCATGCTCCAACCTTGGCACTACTGGGCGGCCCTGGGGGCGGCGTTCCTGGCGGTGTGCATCGTGTACTGGCCGGCGGTCGACGGGCCTTTCGTGCTCGACGACCTCTACCTTCCTTTCACCGCACCGGAATCTGCCGGCGCGCCCCTGCTGCACTGGGTGCGCGGCCTCCGGCCGCTGCTCATGTTCACCTTCTGGATCAACTGCCGCATCTCCGGGCTCGAGACCTTCTCGTACCATTTCCTGAATCTTCTGCTGCACCTGGCGACGGGCGCGCTCTCGTTTCTGATCGTGCGCAAATTCCTGGACCGCGCCGGCGAGAGCGGCTGGAAGCGCGACGGGCTGGCCGCCTTCGCCGCGGGGCTGTTCCTGCTTCATCCGCTCCAGACCGAGTCGGTGGCCTACGTGGCCAGCCGGTCCGAGACGCTCAGCGTGATGTTCTTCTATGCCGCGTTTGCCCTCTTCCTATATCGCCGCTCGGAGGCCATCGGATGGCTGGAGGCGCTGGGCGTGCTGGCGTTGTTCGCGGCGGCGGTGTCCACTAAGGAGCACGCCGCGGTGCTTCCGGCGCTCCTGCTGCTGACGGACGTCTTCTGGGGCTCCCTCCGTTCCATCCGCCGGAACTGGCGTCTCTACGTTCCGCTCGCGCTCGCCGTGGCGCCCGCGCTGCGGATGGTGTGGCACGTCCTGCGCGGGAACAACACCGCCGGCTTCTCCGTCCAGGCCTTCACGTGGGTTCAGTACTTCTGGACCCAATGCCGGGCGATCTGGTTCTACATCCGCCTGTTACTGCTGCCCTACGGCCAGAACGTCGACCACGACTTCGCGGTTTCGACAACGCCTACCGCGCACGGAGCGGCAATCGGTTTGGTCGCCCTATTGCTGGCCGTGGCGGCGGCCGTTTATTACCGCCGCCGCTTCCCGCTGGGCTCCTACGGCTTCCTGACCTTCCTGCTCCTGCTCGCGCCGACCTCTTCGTTTGTGCCGATCCTCGACGTGGTGGCCGAGCGGCGGCTCTACCTGCCGTTCATCGGACTGCTGCTGGTCGTGGTGGATGTCGTGCGACGCTGGAAAGCGCCTCCACGCCGGGTGGCGGCGGCACTGGCCGGCGTCCTGGCGCTGATGGCCGTGCTGACGTATAGCCGCAGCGCCGTCTGGGGTAACGCGGAGGCGCTGTGGAAGGATGCGGTTTCGAAGTCGCCCGCGAAAGGGCGGCCGCACCTCCAGCTCGGCTTCGTCTATTTTGCCCAGCAACGTTACGCCGCCGCGCTGCCGGAGTTCGAGGCCGCCGCCAGATACGGCGGGCGGACCTACGCCGTGCTGGTCGATTTGGGCCAGGACTACGAGTATCTTGGCCGCCACGACGAAGCCATCGCCGCGCTCCGGCAGGCGGCCGCGCTTCTGCCGGACGCGAACACCAACTCGATGGTGGCGTTGGCTTGCCTGAGAGCCGGGAGGTACGCCGAGGCGGCCCAGGCTCTCGACACCGCCGAGCGGCTCGATCCAAGCTTCGCCCCAACTTACGCCTACCGCGGCTACCTCTACGCTGCCCGGAACGATCTGGCCGCCGCGGCGAAAGAGTATCGCCACGCGCTGAGCCTCGATCCCGCCAACGAAGTGGCGCGCGATGGGCTCGCCCGCCTGGGTGCGGCGCGCTGACATGTCCCGGCTGCGGATCGGCGTCAACGCGCTCTACCTGATCCCCGGCGGCGTCGGCGGGACGGAGATCTACCTGCGTCACCTGCTGGCCGCGCTCGCCGCCATCGATAGCGAGAACGAGTATTTCGTCTTCACCAACCGCGAGACGGACGCCGCCCTGGTCCCCGCTGCGGCGAACTTCCACGCCGTCCCGCAACCGGTGCGCGCTAGGTTCCGGCCCGCGCGCATCCTCTGGGAGCAGACCGGCCTCGCGCTCGCGACGGCCGCGCGGCGCTTGGATGTCCTACTCAATCCCGGATTCACGGCGCCCATCCTCTGTGCATGCCCCGAGGTCACGGTCTTCCACGACTTGCAGCACAAGCGGCACCCGGAGTATTTCCGCTGGTTCGACCTGCCCTTCTGGCGCGCGCTTTTGTGGGCGTCGGCGCACCGCTCCCGGCTCCTGATTGCGGATTCGGAAGCGACGCGGGCGGATCTCGTGCGCTTTTATCGCCTCGCCCCGGAGCGCATCCGCGTGGCGCCGCTGGGCGCGGATCCGGCGTTTTTCGAGATCGCCCGCGCGCGGCGGACCGCGGTCATCGAGCCGTATTTCCTGTGCGCCTCGACCTCGCATCCGCACAAAGGACTGGTCCCGCTCGTCCGCGCGTTTGCCCGCTTCGCGCGTGAGCGGCCCGGCTTCCGCCTGGTGATCACCGGAGTGCGCGGCTTCCACGCCCAGGCTGTTGAGAGCGCCGTGGGCCCGTCAGACGCCGTGCAGCTCACCGGCTGGCTGCCGCGCGAGGAGCTATACAAGCTGTTCCGCCACGCCTTCGCGTTCGTGTACCCCTCGACCTTCGAGGGTTTCGGGCTGCCGGTAATCGAGGCGCTGGCGGCGAGCATCCCGACGGCCTGCTCGTCCATCGAGCCGCTGGCGAGCCTGGCCGGTGACGCGGCGCTGCTTTTCGAGCCCGCGAGCGTTGACGCCCTCTACCAGGCGCTCGAGCGGCTGGCATCGGACGAATCCCTCCGCGCCCGTCTGGCCGCCGCAGGCCCGCCTCGAGCGGCGGAGTTCACCTGGGAGAAGACCGCCGTAAAGACGCTCGCGGTGGTAAGGGAAGCGGCGGGGTAAGGACGGTCAAGGTGAACTCAGAGTCGCACCTGCTTGTCAGGGAGGAACAGCCGCGGGACCGGGAGCAGATCCGCAAACTCAACGTGGCCGCGTTCGGACGCAGCGACGAAGCGGACCTGATCGATCGGCTGCGGCAGGAAGGCGTCGTCCTGCTTTCGCTTGTCGCCGAACTTGACGGCCAAGTCGTCGGCCACATTCTGTTCAGTCGAATGGAGGTGGAATCGGAGCAAGCGCACGTGGCAGCGGTTTCATTGGCTCCGCTCGCCGTTCTGCCAGATCATCAAGACCGGCAGGTTGGCAGCCAACTGGTTCGCCGTGGGCTTGCCGAGCTCCGCGACCGGGGCGAACGCATCGTCGTCGTGCTCGGACACAAAGACTACTATCCTCGATTCGGCTTCACGCCTGAGAAGGCTCGCCATCTGGCTAGCCCGTTTCCTCCCGAGGCATTCATGGCGCTGGAACTCTCGGAGGGTGCGCTGGCGGGTATTCACGGTGCAGTTAAGTATCCCTCTGCGTTCGGGCTTTGATTAGATCGGCCGTCACCGGGGCGCTAACAAGTCTCTCCAGCGCGGACAGGCGAGCGCGCATCGGCCTCAGCTCCTCGTCGCCGAGCTTCTCGGCGCAACCCTCCACGATTCGTTTCCCCTGCTCGTAGAGGGCGCGGCGGAACGCCGGCTCCGAACTGGTCCAGGCAATGTCGCCCAGCGCGCGCAGCATCCGCAGACTGACGGCGATATCCGATTTCGAGTACAGACGAATTTGCTCGAATGCCGACGTCAGCAGCCCTTCGAAACCGATCTGTGGGATACTCACGCGGGCCATACCGGGCGGATCGTAGAAGACGGCGGCGGGCAGCTCCCGGGACGCGAAGCGGATCAGGATGCGGCTCAACTGGTCGACGCAGGTGACCGCCGTGGTCGGATCGTTGACCGCCGGCGAGATGGCCTTCAGCGCGATATCGACGATCTGCAAAACCCCGAACTCGACGTCCTGCTGCAGCGTTCGCGACGGGCCCAGGTCGAACGCGCCGAGAATCTCGCTTCTGCCCTGGGGAGACAGCCGATCCCCCTTGTAGGCCAGCAGCATCGGCGTGCCCGCGGGAACGAACTGACCGACTCGCCGCACCGCGCGGATCTTGACGTGATGCAACTTAGCCAGGGCGACCAAACGGCCCGTGTCGATGAACCGGATATAGCCGGACGCGCCGCTCAGCAGCGGCATGTCCCAAGCGCTCAGTTCAACCACTTCGCTCTCCGGCGACATCCGGTTTCCGCGCGGCTGCGGCATGACGTCATCGATCATGGCTTCCGTTTCCGCCGCGATCCGGTCGACGATATGGCTGACGCTGATGGACTGCGAGATGTGATGAATGAAGTACAGCAACCATCCCACGCAGGCCAGCGCGAGCAACATCGCTCCGAAAACGGTAAGTACGGGGGCGAACGGGTGCGGCAGCGACCGCGCCGTCGGAAGCGCGGCCATGCAGTAGCAGAAGGTGCCCAGGAAAATGCCCAGCGTCCATTGCGTCACGCGGTCTTTGGAGAAACTGACGATGATCCGCGGCGAAAACTGCATGGACGCAAGCGTGAGCGTCATCAGCAGGATCGCGAAAACGATGGAGACCACGGTCATGATAGAGGAGGAAATCCCTCCCAGAATCACCTGCGCCACCTGCGGATCGGAGTGGGACGGGAAGAGCGCCGCCGGAACGAAGTCGCCCAGGTCCGGAAAGGTCTCTTCCAGCCACGACAGCACAGCGCCCGCACAACCTAGAGTCAACGTGATGATCAGCGGGCGGAGCAGAAAACCGCCCCGCAGGTTGAACATGACATGGCGGAGCCAGAATGGTAGGCGCCTGTTCACGGTACTTTCATTGTAGCCGCGGAGCGCGCGCCCAGCCGGCTTTATTCCCTGGTCCGCAGCCAGATGCTCGACGGGTAATGCCCCGCACCGCCGTCGGCGAAAAGCCCGCCCTGCATGGCGCGAGGCCGGTAATCGGGCAGCAGGGTGCGAACTTCGTAGGGCAGCGAGTGATGCAGGGCCGAAAGGCAGAACAGCACTTCTAGCTTTGGATTATTGGTCAGCAACGCCGCCAGCAGCACTGTTTCCTGCCACGCCCAGAACGGCCAGGTCAGAATGTCCGGCGGGTACAGATACGGCAGGAAGACGTCGTGGATGTGAACGAAGACGCCGGGCCGCAGGCGGGGAAGAATCTCCAGGTAAATGCGCGGCACTTCCGAGCCGACTTTCACCGCGTGGCTGGAATCGATGAACAGCAGGTCGCCGTCCTCCAACTCCGAGAAGACCGTCAGCGGGACTTCCTGGCAGGCCCGGATCAGCAGCCGCGCGCCCGCCGTCTCGCGGAGCATGGGCGAGGGAAACGGCTCGATGCAGGTCAGCTCGGCCGGCTCCGTCTCGCGCTCGAGTGCGTGCAGCATGACGGCCGTGGACACCCCGCTCCCGACTTCGATGACCCGCCTGGGGCGGTGCGCCCGCAGGAAGCAATGCAGCACCTGCGACTCGATGGGCCCGTACCCCGGCCCCCACTCGTCCGACGTAACCCGATCGAAGAACTCCAGCCCGGCGACCTCGTGAATGTACGGCGCCGAAATGCCGGCCAGTCGCTCCAACTGGGCGTCGAGATCCCACGCGACGCCTGCCAGCGTGACGGCGCCCTCCCAGAGTGGGGCGTGCTGCCTCAGCCAGCACACGTCCGGCACCGGGGTATAGTAATGTCTCGGCGTCAGGTGGACCCCGGCCCGTTCCGCCAGGCGGAAGAGGGCGGTGCAGGCGTGCCGCGCCGGTTGCCGCATAGCAGACTATCGGCGTTCGCTTCCGCCCAGAATAGCCCCTTGGATCCTCCAATCGGTCCGGGACGCTGGACGAGGGCGCTAACCCTCAATCTTCGCCAATTCAGCTAGAGCATCTGGGCCATGGTGTATTCGCGCCATGCACCGCAAGTGTCAGAGCAGCCCATCGATGCAGCCGCGCCCGAGGGACGCGGTGAAAACTCGCCTCGCGCCGATTCTAATTGCCTTTAGGCGAGCATCCGGGATCGGCAATCTCGACCCGGCGATTCTTTGCGCGCCCTTCGTCGCTGCCATTGTCGGCGACGGGTTTGGTCTTGCCGTAGCCCTTGGCCGTGAGCCGGTCCGCTGCCACGCCGTGTTGCGTGAGCCACGTCACTACCGCCTTCGCCCGCGCTTCCGAAAGCGTTTGGTTATACGCGTCGTTGCCGACGTTGTCGGTGTGGCCCTGGATCTCCAGCTTCAGCGTCTTATCCGCCGCCATGATATTCGCCGCCGGTTGCAGCGCCGCGTCGGAAGACGGCTGCAAGGTCGACTTGTTGAAGTCGAACAACACGCCGTAGAGCGCCACGTGGCACGCCTTCGCCAGGTTTGCCCCCAGGTCCACCAACCCCGCGTCTGCCACGTTGACGGTGTACGCGCCGGGGCCATTCGGCGACACCATGGCCCAGATGTTCCGGCCCCTTTGCGCGTAATGAGCCCTGATGACGCTGCTCCCTTCCTGCACGATCGTCCAGCCGCCTTTGGTTAGCGCGTCGCGATACGCCGTGGTCAGCAGCACGTTCGAAATCTCGGGAAAATCGTAGTCTCGATAGAGCGTTCCGTTCGCCACGATTTCCGTCTCTGTGGCGCCCCGCGGCTGCACGCGGTAAGGTGTGTCGTCCCAGCCGCCGCGATGAAATCTCGATCCGGGGAGCGGCGCCAGATACGGAAAGTCTCCCTTATCGGTCGCGATATTCTCGGGTGTCGCTGCAGGAGCGGCGAGCGTCAGAGTAAAGGGCAGCGGAGCGATTTCGATCACGTCCAGACGAAAGATGAGCGGCGAGCCGTCGGTGTCCACGTTCGCCCAGGCCTGCACGCCATCCTTCGCGTATTGCAGCACCTCCAGCAATCCGCCCGTTCGGTATTCTTTGACGAGGGCCCAGCCGTTCTGCAGGAACGCCGGCTTGATCTTGTTCCATTCCGTCACCGGATCGGTGCCGTTCGCGGTTTCGGCCAAAATGAACCAATGCTTGCCCTGTTTGCGTGGACCGTCCCCTTTTGGGAACTTCACTTCCCCCCAGATCTCGTAGGGAATGTTCTTTCTGACTTTGAGAATCGTCGAAAGAAAGGAGAGTTCGGGCGGTGGATCCTGCACGAGTTGTCCCGCGGCAGGTGTTGCAGCCAGCAAGCCCAACAGGGCGGCAAGGCTGCTGGTGCGTGGGTATCTGTTCATTGATCGAATCATTGTGCGCAACTCAAGGATAACAAGCTCGTGAAGCTGGAAGGCGGCAGAAGTGGTCTGCCGCTGGCCCTGGCGGGCGGCCATCGCGTCGAAGCGGAGTGGCAGCCCCGGTAGTCGCGTATGGTTTACCGATCCAGCTCTGGGCGGTTTACCTTTGGCGGCGGTAGGGTGTCAGAATCGCCGGCCACATTATGGTTTAAGACGGCCATTTTATGATTCAAGTCACCGCGAGTTTGGGATCGAGGCCCGCAGTGCGGACGACCGGGGTTGGGGCGGTCTGACCAACGGTGCGTTAGTGGAAGCAGCGACGCAAGCCGGTTTCCGGTGCATCCTTACCCGCGATCGCCTTTTCAGCCAGTCCGCCGCCCGCGCGCTGAAGCGCTTTCCCGAGTTCTGCGTCGTGCTGGTGACCATTCCGCAACTCCGCGGGCCCGAATTCCTGAAACAGTTCCGAGATTGAAGCCGCGCCAGTTCGCACCCGGTGCGGTCCAGCGCTAAGAATCTCCCCTACCGCAGCAAGTCCTCGAGCTGGATCTTCGAGTCCGTCCGCGCGTCGCGGTACTTCACGATCACCGGCGTGTAAAGCGAGATGCCCCAGTCCTTGCCGCGCCCGTGCTGGATGGCACGCGCGCCGGCCACCACCACGGCTTCCTCGGGGATCACCAGCGGCTCAGCATCCGTGGCCACGTAGACCTCACCGCGCACCAAATCGTAGACCGGCGTCGAGCGGTTGAGAACCGTGCCGGTGCCGAGCACGGCGCGCCGCTTTACCACCGTGCCTTCGTAGATGCCGCAGTTGCCGCCCACCAGCACTTCGTCTTCGACGATCACCGGCAGCGCGCCCACCGGCTCCAGCACGCCGCCGATCTGCGCCGCCGCCGAGATGTGGCAATTCCGGCCCACCTGCGCGCAACTGCCCACCAGCGCGTGCGAATCCACGAGCGTTCCCTCACCCACGTATGCGCCCACGTTGATGTACATGGGCGGCATGCAGGTGACGCCGCGGCCCACGTAGCAGCCGTCGCGGATGCTCGATCCGCCCGGAACCATGCGCACGCCGCTCGCCACGGTGAGCTGTTTGACGGGGTAGGTGGCCTTGTCGAAGAACGGCTGGCGCACCGGGTCGACCGACATATCTACCAGCGCGCCCATACGGAACCCGAGCAGCACGCCCTTCTTCACCCAGGCGTTCACGCGCCAGCCGCTGGCGGCGGCGGCGTCCGGCTCGGCCGCGCGCACTTCGCCCCCGTTGAGCGCCTCTTTGAAGCTCGCGAACAGGCGGAAGTGCTCCGCAGTGTACGTCTCCGGCTTCTGGTCGAACAGCGCTTCGATCTCAGCTTCGAGCATGAACCGGCATCAGTCCTAGGGCTGTGAGAACCTTCTCGATCTTGGCCTGGCTCTCGGGCTTGGGAGGAACCAGCGGCAACCGCCAGACCGGCTCCATCAGGCCCATCAGCGCCATCGCCGCCTTGACCGGGATCGGATTCGACTCGATGAAGTTCACCTCGATCAGCGGCAGATAGCGGCGCAGGATCTGGCGCGCCGCGATCAGATCGCCGCGGCGCGAACTGTCGACCAGGTCCGCCATCTCCGCGGGAATTTCGTTCGAAGTGGTCGAGATCAGCCCGCGGCCGCCCAGCGCGATCACCGGCAGGGCCACGGCGTCGTCGCCCGAGAGAACGTTGAAGCGGTCGGGCACCTGCGCCAGGATCGACGCCACCTGCGCCAGGTTTCCGGAGGCTTCCTTCACGCCCACGATGTTGTCGATTTCGGCCAGCCGCTTCATGGTGGCGGGCTCGATATTGACCGCGGTCCGGCTCTGCACGCTGTAAACCACGATGGGGATGGAAACGGCCGCGGCGAGGGCCTTGTAGTGCTGGTACAGGCCCTCCTGCGAGGGCTTGTTGTAGTAGGGCGTGACGGAGAGGATGCCGTCGGCTCCCGCGGCCTTCACCTCTCTGGCCAGCTCGATAACCTCGGCGGTGTTGTAACCGCCCGCGCCCGCGAGCACCGGGATGTGCTCCTTGCGAGCCTCCTCGACCGTGATCCCGACCACGCGCAGGTGGTCGCGCCGCGCCAGCGTCGGGTTCTCGCCGGTGGTGCCGCAGGGCACCAGGAAGTTGATGCCGGCCTCGATCTGCCGCCGCACCAGCCGGCGCAGCGTCTCCTCGTCCAGTGATTGATCCTTCCGGAACGGCGTCACCAGCGCCGTCCCGCAGCCTGTGAACATACGCTTCACCTCACGATGTCCTCTCCCTCACGGTCGCGGTGCCCCAGCGGCACCGAACCGCGCGCGTAAGCAAGCGGTCCCGACCCAACGCCTCCCAGAATACCAATACCATTCCTACGGCAATCCGGCTCGCCCGTTCTTCACCCGATAACCTCTACCCGAATCGTCCGGCTGCCCAGGCGAGCGCCGTCCAGTTCCTTCCATCTGCGATCCGCCGTAACGGCCACCGCTCCCAGGCCCGCCGCCACGGTCAGGCATAGACAATCGCCCAGGGACAGCCCGAGATCCCGCCGCGTCCCCAGCAGAGTGCCGCAGCGCTCGGCCTGCTCGATCCCGAATTCCTGATCCACCTCAAGATACAACCCGCGAAGAACCGCCGCGGCCTTGTCGGCCGGCATCCCGGACCTCACCAGCCGCCCTATCACTTCGGCCAGGTTCACGGCATGGATCCGGGAACGGTCGACGATCCGATTGACGCGGTCGTGACCCGGCTCCGTGAGCAGGATACTCAACACCGCCGAGGCATCGAGCACAAACTCGTCTTTCACGAGCGGGTGGCCTCTTCATCCTCGCGCTGAGCTTCTGCACGGCGGTCCTGAATCAACTCTGCCGCCAAATCCCGGCCGGCCGGAATGTACTTCCGAATCTCCTCACGCGCCTTGGCCAGCGCCTGAGACCGCGAGGTGACGCGGATCGCTCCGGATTTCTCAACCTTGACAATGACTTGAGAGCCCTCGGAAAGGCCCAGCTGCCGCCGGATGGCGGATGGGATCAGTATCCTGCCGGACTTCTCGAGCCGTGCCGTGTAGCTCTCCACAGCCGTAGTATACTCCCGAATACGGCAATAATCTACACTTGCCGGTTTTTGTATTCTGCCGTCCTACTTTCCAAACAGCACCTCGCTGAACTCGTGCATCCCCTTCTTTCCCGCGATCCACTGGGCGGCGCGCAGAGCGCCGCGGGCGAAACCCTCGCGGCTGCGGGCGGTGTGCCGCAGGGTAATGGTGTCGGCCGCCGAATCGAAACCGATTTCGTGCGTGCCCGGGTGGCGTCCGGCGCGGTTCGAGGCGGTGTCGATCGGCAGCGTGTACCCGGCCTTCTTCATCTCGGCCACCAGTTTGAGCAGCGTTCCCGAGGGCGCATCTTTCTTGGTCGAGTGGTGGATCTCCCAGGCCCAGGCGCCGTAGTCTGGCTCGCTCGCCAGAAGCCGCGCCGCCTCCGCTGCGAGGCGCGCGAACACGTTCACACCAATCGAGAAATTCGGGCTCCAGACGAGGCCGACGCCGTGGCGCTCGACCGCTGCCTTCACCTCGTCCATGCGATCGCCCCAGCCGGTCGTGCCGATCACAAGATTGACGCCCAGGGCCGCGATGCGCTCGACATTTGCGACGACGGCCGAAGGAATCGAGAACTCCACAGCGACGTCCACGCCGCGGAAGTTCTCCGCCGTGATACCGGCGAAATCGGCGTTGTTGAACTCGTCGAGGGTGAGCGAGACCGCCGCGCCGTATTCGGGCGCGAGTTGCGCGATGAGCCGCCCCATCTTGCCGTAGCCGACGATAGCGAGGTTCATACCGACCCCGGCGGCGTGGGGCAGACACCTCCGCCTGCCCAGTTCAATCGGCGTTTATCGGCGTTCATCTGCGGCTCACAATGTCTTGGCGGTCGCTGCCCAGTCATGTCAATCGAACACGGCCGGATCGAGCGCGGCGAAAAACTCGCCGTGCAGGAGCCGCACCGCCTCCTTCAGGCTCTCCCCGGCGATCACGATGCTGAAGTTCCACTGGGACCCGCCCTGCGAAATCATGAGCACGTTCACCTTTTCGAGCACGCGGAAGATCCGCGCACCGATACCGGGAGTGTAGCGAATATTTTCCCCCACCAGGGAGATGATGGCCCGGTCGTGCTCCACCGCGACCTCGGCAATCGCTTCGAGCTCGCGGCGGATCTCGGCCAGCCTTGCCGTGTTGTCGATGGTCGCCGAGACGCTGACCTCGGAAGTGGCCACCATGTCCACCGGCGTCTCGTAGCGGTCGAAGACCTCGAAGATGCGGCGCAGGAAACCGTGCGCCATCAACATGCGCGTGGAGTGGATGTGGACCACGGTGATGGGCCGTTTCGAGGCGATCGACTTGATCGGGTTGGCGCACGGCACGCTCTCGCGGACCACCCGCGTGCCGGGAACTTCCGGACGGCGCGAGTTCAGGATCAGCACCGGGATGTTCCGCTCCACGGCCGGCAGCACCGTCGAGGGGTGCAGCACCTTGGCGCCGAAATAGGCCAGCTCGGCGGCCTCGGCGAAGGAGATTATCTTCAGCCGCCGCGCGCCGGGCACGGTGTTGGGATCGGCCGTGAGCATGCCATCGACATCGGTCCAGATCTGTATCTCTTCGGCGCCCATCGCCGCGCCGACGACCGAAGCGGAAAAATCGGAGCCGCCGCGGCCCAGCGTCGTCGTGACGCCATCCTCGGTCGCGCCGATGAACCCGCCCATCACCACCACCTTGCCGGCCTGAACCAGCGGCGCCACCTCGGCGCACAGACGCTCGCGTGTCTGCTCGACGAGCGGCGCGGCCTGCGTGTGGCGGCCGTCGGTGACCATCACGCGGCGCGCGTCCACGTGAACCGCGTCCAGGCCCGCCCTGCGGAAGGCCGCCGTGACGATCCGGCTCGAGAGCCGCTCGCCGTAGCTCGAGATAGCGTCCACCGAGCGCGGCGTCAGCTCGCCTAGCACCGCCAGGCCCTTGACCAGCTCGCCCAGTTCCTGGAAATGCTTGTCGAGCATGCGCTCGACTTCGACCTCGTCGGCCTCCGTCGCGAGCGGCAACGCGTTCTCGAAGTGGTACTCGCGCAGGGTCCGCAACTGCTCCAGGGCCTCGTCGCGGCGCCCGGCGACGGCATCCGAAGCCAGCGCCAACAGGCGGTTGGTGGTCTTGCCCATGGCCGAAACCACGACCACTGGCTGTCGCTCCCGCCGCGCCCCCACAATCCCGGCGACCCTTTCGATGGCGGCGGCCGATTCAACCGAGGAGCCGCCGAATTTCATGACGATCATCAGTCCAGGATTCCTTCCGAGTGCATCAGCTCGGCGTTGAGCACGGCCGCGCCCGCCGCGCCGCGTACCGTGTTGTGGCCCATGGCGACGAACTTCCAGTCCAGCGCCGGGCAGGGGCGCAGGCGGCCCACGAAGCAGGCCATCCCGTTCTCGCGCTCGACGTCGCGGCGCGGCTGTGGCCGGTCCGGCTGTTCCATGTAGATCACCGGGCGCGCTGGCGCGCTGGGCAGCTTTCGCTCCTGGGGCAGGGCGGTGAACGACGCCAGGGCCTCGATCAGCTCTTCTCGCGAGGGCCTGGCCACCAGCCCGATCGAAACCGTTTCCGTGTGGCCATCCACCACCGGCACGCGGTTGCAGTGGGCGCTCACGCGCGCGGCCAGAGGCTCGACATGGTCTCCGCGGAAATCGCCGAGGATCTTCTGCGTCTCCTGCTGCATCTTCTCCTCTTCCCCGCCGATGAAGGGGACGACGTTGCCCAGAATGTCCAGGCTGGCCACGCCCGGGTAGCCCGCGCCCGAAACCGCCTGCATCGTGGTCACGATCACGCGCTCGATTCCGAAGCGCGTCAGCGGCGCCAGCGCCAGCGCCAGCACGGCTGTCGAGCAGTTGGGATTGGTGACGATCTGCCCCTTCCACCCGCGATTGCGCTGTTGCACCGGGATGAGCCGCAGGTGATCGGGATTGGCCTCCGGCACCAGCAGCGGAACGTCCGGCTCCATGCGGTGATTGCGCGAGTTCGAGACCACCGTGTGCCCGGCCGCCGCGAAGGCGCGCTCGATCTCGGTGGCCACCGAGGCGTCCATGGCCGAGAACAGCAGCTTCGGCGCGTTGCCCGGCTTCGACTCTTCGACCGTGAGATCCGCCACGTTCTCCGGCATGACGCCGTCGAGCCGCCAGCTCGTAGCATCGCGGTACTTCTTACCCGCCGAGCGGTCGCTCGCCCCCGCCCACTTCATTTCGAACCAGGGATGATTCTGTAGAAAAGTGATGAATTCCTGGCCCACCATGCCGGTGGCGCCGAGAACGCCGACTTCGATCTTGTTCATGCCAGCAGCCTTTCAACCATCGTGCAGTAAATGTCGACAGCCTCCGCAAGTTGTCGCTTGGAAACCTTTTCATCGAGCGTATGCGCCACTAAAATGCTGCCCGGCCCGATCAGGAAGGGCTCGCCCCAGGCCGGCCCGAACGCCGGGATGTCGGTGGTGAAGGAAACCACCGTAGTGGGCAGGTCCGGAATCGAGTTGAGCCGGATGGCGGGGATCGACATGACCTCGCTCGCCTCCACGCGCCCGGCCGCCGCCTCCTGGATCGCGGCGCGGATGGGGCCCGCATCCGCCACCAGGCGGATCATGATCTCGGCCCGCGCCTTGTCCGGAATCACGTTGGGCGCACGGCCGCCGGAAATGGTGCCGATGTTCAGGCTCCCGCCGCCGAGCACCGGATCCTGGGGCATGGGGATGCGGCGGATCTTCTCTAGCACGTCGAGGAGCTTCTCGATGGCCGAATCGCCCAGCTCCGGATAGGCCGAGTGCGCCATCCGCCCGCGCGCCACGACCTCGTACCGCAGAGCGCCTTTCGACCCCAGCGCGAGCTGGTTCTCGGTCGGCTCGCCGTTGATCAGGTAGCGCGAGCCCCGCCCGTTGCGCGCGGCGGTGAATGCGCCGGCGCTGTTGCGTTCTTCGCCCACCACGAACAGCAGGCCGAACCCCCGGCGGCCCTTCGCCAGCAGCTTCTCGGCGGCGCCGATCATGGCGGCGATGATGCCCTTGGCGTCGCAAGCGCCGCGACCGTAGATGTAGCCGTCATCTTCGTGGGAGGGAAAGAAAGGCGGCACCACGTCCAGGTGCGACGTGAGCGTGACCTGCGGCTCGCCCCAGGAGGCGAAGACGTTGAAGCGGCCGAACTCGACGTCCATGCGCTCGACGGTGCCGCCCGTCGGCCCGGCAACGCCTGAGAGATGGTCGAACAGCCAGGCGCCCACCTCGCCCTCGTTGTTCGTGATGGATTCGATATCCACCAGCGCTCGCGTCAGCTCGAATATGTTCATGGCCTTGACCGTGGATGGAAGCGGAAAGGAAGGGAGTCGAGACAAGCTGTCCCTTCGATAGCGCTCCATCCGGTTCGAAAACCCGAATGACAGTGGGCGGGTGTTAGCCCGGCCCCCCAGCCGGCGCGAAGCGGACTCTCGCGGCGGCTTCGGCGGAGATTGCGAACCCCTTTCGCGCGGGCCTTCCGGAGCTCCCCGGAACCGCAGACCCGGCTACTGATGGCCTCCGCGCCTCTATCGAAACAAACTTCAGGATATAGAATCGCGGGGCATGGGGTCAAATTGCCCCGGCCACCGGCCGCTAGGCCGGGCCGACGGGCTGCTCTCCGGGGCTCGCCTTCGCGCGCCGTGAACGCAAGTACTCCAGAAAAACCGGAATAAGCGAAACGACGACGATCAGAAGAATCACCTTGTCGAAGTGCCGCCGCACCAGCGGGACGGCACCCAGGGTGTGGCCCAGCATCGTGATCGAGAACACCCAGGCCACCACGCCGCCTACGCTGAAGGCCAGGAAGCGGCCGTAGTTCATCTCCGCCACTCCGGCCAGAAAGGGGGCGAACGTGCGGATGATGGGCACGAACTTGGCGTACACGATGGTCTTGCCGCCGTAGCGGTCGTAGAAATGCTTCGAGCGGATCAGGTGCTCGCGGCGGAACAGGCGGGAGTTGGGGCGGCTGAAGATGTGCGGCCCGGAGCGGCGCCCCAGCAAATACCCGGTGCTGTCGCCGGCGATGGCCGCCGCCATGAGGAGCGGGAGGACGATACGCATGTCGAGGCCGGCGGCGCCCACCACGACACCAATGGTGAACAGGAACGAATCGCCGGGCAAAAAGAACCCGGTGAGCAGACCGGTTTCGGCAAAGACGACGCCGAACAGGAGCCCGTAACCGAGCCACCCGGTCAGCACGCTGGTCAGCAAATGAATCAGCCGCTCCGGCGTGGTGAGCGTGCGCAGAAACTCGAAGAGCGCTGTAATCATCCCCGCGCCCGGCTAGCTGCGGTTGGCCGCAATCACCCGATCGACTACCTGCTGGTGGATCTTGATCTTGCCTTCGCGAATCAGCGCGGTGCGCACGGAATCGACGAACAGCTCGACCTGCTCGCGGCCCTTGCGTTCCTTGAGCGCCGCCTGGATGTCGGCCCGCTGGGCTTCGAACTTGGTCATGTCGGCCGGAACCTTCTCCGCGACCCTGCATACAAACTGCTTGCCGTCAAGCAGGAGAGGGCCGAATACGCTGCCAGCAGGTTGCTCGAAGGCGAGCGGGAGCGAGCTGGCAGTACCGATGCCGTCGGCGGCGCCGTCGGGGCCAAAGGCCTGCGTCGTCTTGACCTCGAGGCCCATCTGCTGGGCGACTTTCTGGAAATCGCCACCCGAGCCTTTCACCTTGGCGAGGACCTCGTTGGCCGTCTGTTTAGCCGTATCGCTGACCTTCAGCTTCGTGAGCGCGGCGCGAACCTGGCCCTCGACTTCGGAAAGCTCGGCCTGTCGCGAGGGCGTGACGCTCGTGACGACTGCCACCACGAGCCTGTCGCCCTGCGCCTGCATGACCGGCGTCACCCCGCCCACGGCGAGGCTGGCGATGGCGTCGCTGAAATCGGGATTCGTCCCGAAGAACGGGACCGGCTGCCCGGGAGCGGCGTCGGTGACCTGGAGCCCCCCGATGTTCAGCCGCTTGACGATCTCGTGCCCCTGCTGCGGGTGCTTCACCAGATCGTCGTGAGCCTGGTCCGCAAGCTGCTGCATGGTGTCGTAAGCCAGTTGCTGCTTGCGGTCCTGCGCGATCTGGTCCTTGACCTCCTCGAACGGCTTGACACGCGCCTCCTGCTTTTCGAGCACCTGGATGATGTGGAAGCCGTACTCGGTCTTGATCACGCCGCTGAGCTCGTTGGGCTTGAGGGAAAAAGCGGCATTCTCGAAGGCTTTGACGGTCTGGTCTCGGACGATCCAGCCCAGATCTCCGCCCTTAGCCCCCGAGCCAGGATCTTCGGAGTACTTGCGGGCCAGATCCGCGAAGTTGGCGCCGGCCTTGATCTGCTTGAGCAGGTCCTGGGCCTTGGCCTCGAGCGCGGCCACTTCGGCGGGCTGCTTGCCGGTTGTCTTGAGCAGGATGTGGCGGATGTGAACGCGCTCCGGAATGCGGTATTGGTCCCTATTCTGATCGTAGAAGCGGCGCAATTGGTCGTCCGAGAGGGCGATCCTCTGGCTGACCAGGGCGGCGTCGACGACCAGCATCTGGAAGCTGCGTCTCTCCGGAATGCGATACGCCGACTTGAAGCCGTCGTAGTAAGTTCGCTCCTCCTGCGGGGTGATGCTGACCTGGTTGGTGAGTTTGGCGGGAGCCAGCACGACGTAATCCAGCTTGACCCGCTGCTCGCGGCGCTGATAGTCGCGGACCACTTCCTCGGGCGTCACGACGACGTTATCGACGACGAGGCCGGTGATCCTGCCGATCAGCAAGTCCCGGCGCATCTCGAACTCAAATTCGGGGATGGTCACGTTCTGCTGCGCGAGCATTTCGGCGTAAGCTTGCGTCCCAACGAACTGGCCGTTGGGAAACAGTTGCGGCAGCTTGGCGCGCAAGTCCTGGACCAGATCCGCGTCGGTGATGGTAATGCCCAGGCGCTGGGCCTCGTAGGCCAGCGCCTCGCTGCTGATCATCTGGTCGAGCATCTGCTGCGCGAAGATGGCGGCGGCGCCCGGGGGGATGTTTCTGTTGCGCCGGGTCATCTCCAGGCGCTGCTGAAAGTCGGCGACGGTCAAGGGAGGCTGCTTGCCGATTTCGGCGAGCACCTGGTCCTGGCTTCCCTGGTTGCCGAAGCCGCCTGGAATCAGGTACGTCACCATTGATAACGCAATGAGCACCATCAACGCGCCGATGAAAATACGCACAGCTTTCGCCCGGCTGCGAAACAGATCAAACATACGGAGAACTCCTTCGGGGAATATCCGACACTCCAGTATAGCCGAGCGGGGGCAGGGGCGCGGCGCGAGGGGCAACGCGAGGGCAACGGAGGCGTCGAGCCATCAGCCAAGGCGGACCCGCCGCTTATTCAGCAGTGGGTGACGTGTCGTAGCTTCAGCGGGTACGGGAGGCTCACTGGAACTGGAGGGTGACCTCGCGGAGAGACTGCCGAGACTTCTCAAGGCGCCGCTGGAAGGACTCGCCATCCGTTCTACATCCGGGATCTTCGAAGGGAACGTCCACGCACTTAGAGACCACTCGCCCTTTGTAGATGGCGACGATATCCGCTCCATTCACGCCGATCTTCACCGTTGCGTGGCCATTTGCGTCCGCTGTCGTCCAATAGTGGAAGATCGCCTCAGGATCTCGGCCAAGGACAATCGCGTTTTCGGCTGGTTTACCGTCCTTGTCGATGACCGTAACCCGGGCTTCCAGTTCCGGGACCTGCACCCTCTCCACCACCGCGCCATCCATGTGCAGCACGATTTCCACCGGGGAGTCTGCAACTACAAACTCGCGGACCTGCGTAAACCAGTACCCGTATGGAAACGTGGCGATGACCCTATAAACCTCAGGCGGGAGTTGCATGGCTGGCGCCCAGCCGTTGGAATCGCTCAGATTCCGCGAGACCTCACCCTTTCCGTTCAACGCCTGGACTATGATCAGGACCTTGCCGAGGCCCTCCGCCCCGGCTGGATCTGTTACGCGAATCCTGACTGGCGCGGCCGTCGCCAAGCCAACGGAAGCGAGCAGAACCACGATGACCGAGGAGGAGTATTGGCGTTTCGTCGAGCATTCCCCGAGGCAGTGTCGCATTGGTGCTCCTGGGCGCGCCCTTCTTCCGAAGCATTGCGCCACAACAGATCGTTTCGTCGGTTCAAGAAGTTTACAACCCCCCGCCCCGGCGGTCAAGAGAAGGAGGGTCGGAGCTCCCCAGAAACTCCGCCGGCTCTTTGGGGGCGGGTCCTCGCGTACCGGCCGTGCTCGGATGGCGAGGAAGCTCCCGGCGAGCCCCTACCCCGCCTCGGCCCGGCGCGACTGGGCCTGCTCGTTCATGCGGGACTCGGCGTGCACGGCGCGGACGGCCTTCTCCAGGCCCTCGCGGTGCACCACGATCGAGATGGTCAGCTCGCTCGAACCCTGCGCGATGGCTATGATGTTGATTTCCTGGCGCGAGATGGCGGTGAAGATCCGGCCCGCCAGGCCGGGCGTGCCGCGCATGCCTTCGCCCACCACCGCCAGCAGGCCCACGTTCTCATCCACCTCGAAGGGCCGCAGGTAGCCGTGCTCTAGCTCGAGGGCCAGCGCCCCCTTCAGCGCTTCGAGCGCCATCGGCAGCTCCTGGCCGCGCACCAGCACGCAGAAACTCTGCTGGTAGGACGAGCTCGACAACATCAACACCTCGATGTTGGCGCGGCCCAGGGCGTCGAGCGCGCGCCCCATCACCTGGGTGCCGTTCAGCACGGCCGAGGCCGGCTCGATCGAGATGAGCGCGACGTTGGCCATGGAAGTGACGGCGCGGGCTCCGATCGAGACCTCCAGGTGCGGGACGATCTTGGTCCCCGGCTTCTCCGGAGCGAAGCTGTTCTTGCTCCAGACCGGAATGTGGCGGTCCACCAGCGGGGCCAGCGTCCGCGGATGGAGCACCTTGGCGCCGTTGTAAGCCAGCTCGGCGGCCTCGCGGTAGGTGACTTCTTCGAGGACGGCACAGTCCGGCACCAGACGCGGGTCGGCGGTCATGATGCCATCCACGTCGGTCCAGATCCAGAGCTCGGAAGCCTCGAGCGCACCGGCCAGAATGGAGGCCGAGAAATCGGAACCGCCGCGGCCGAGCGTGGTGGGGCGGCCGTCGGCGGTGGCGCCGTTGAACCCGGTGACCACCGGCAGCACGCCGGCGTCGAGCAGCGGCCGCAGCCGGGCGCACGCCTTCACCCGCGTCGGCTCGAGCAGGGGCGTCGCGTTGCCGAACACCGCGTCGGTGACGATGAGCTCGCCGGCATTGACCGGCACGGCGGGCGTTCCGCAGGACTCCAGACGCGCAGCCACGAGCAGCGTCGAGAGGCGCTCGCCGGCGGCGACGGCCTCGTCCACCGAGCGCGGAGGGGCCTCGCCCAGCAGGCAGATCCCGTTGGCGATGCGTTCGAAGTCGGCTACGATGGCGTCGATCTGGGCCAGCACCGCCGCGTGCCGGTCCTCGGGCAGCAGATCGAGACACGTTTCCCGGTGGCGCTGGCGCAGTTTGGCAATGTCGGAATCGATGCCGGCCTGATCGCCGGCCTCGGCGCGCTTGATGGTTTCAAGCAACAGGTCGGTGATCTTGGACATCGCCGAGACCACGATGACCACGGGCCGGCGGGTCCGCTGCTCGGCGGAAAGACGAGCGGCCACGGCCATGCGCTCGGCCGAGCCGACGCTGGTGCCGCCGAACTTCATTACGAGGACGTTGGGCATAGGAAGAAGCCATCAGCCGTCAGCGATCAGCTATCAGCCGGAGGCTCGCGCCGTTCCCGATGGCTGATGGCTGACGGCTGACGGCTCTCAATGACCTCCAGGATAACCTGCTCGACCTGGTCGAGGGAAAGCGCGGTGGTGTCCAGGCGGATGGCGTCCGTGGCCGGAACCAACGGCGAATCGGCGCGGGTGCTGTCGCGGTGGTCGCGCTCGCGGATCTCGCGGGCCACCTCGGCCGCGGGCGGGGCCGTTCCCTTTTCCTGAAGCTCGCGGAGACGCCGCGTAGCCCGCACCTCGGGATCGGCGTCGAGGAAGATCTTCACCTCCGCGTTCGGGAACACTACGGTCCCGATGTCGCGGCCTTCCATGACCACGCTCGCGGCCGCACCCATACGCCTCTGTTTTTCGACCAGCGCCCGGCGCACGCCCGGGATGGCCGAAACCTTGGAAGCCGCCGGCGAGACCTCGGGCTTGCGAATGGCCTCGGAGACGTCTTCGCCGTGGAGCAACGTGCGCGCGCTGCCCGCCTCGAACCGTATATCGGCGGCGCGGGCCAGTTCCTCGAGGCGGGCCGCATCGGCCAGGTCCGTGTTCGACCGCAGCGCGAGCAGGGCCACGGCGCGGTACATGGCGCCGGTATCGATATAAACCGCGCCGAGCCGGGCCGCTATCCGCCGCGCGATGGTGCTCTTACCGGCTCCGGCCGGACCGTCGATGGCAACAATCATGGTTTGACAGGCTGCTGTCCTATTGTAAATGCTAAGGGCATGGCGCGCCTTGCGGTTCTAGTCACCCGGCGCATCTTCCCCGAAGCGGTTGAGTTCCTCCGGGAGCGCGCCGAAGTCGAATACGTGGATTCCGACGACGCCCTCTCGCCCGACGAGCTGATCGCGCGCTCGCGCGGCAAACAGGGGATCGTCAGCCAGCTCACCGACAAGTTCACCGCGGAGCAGATCGCGCGCCTGGAGGGTGTGCGCGTGATCTCCGACGTCGCCGTGGGTTACGACAACGTGGACCTGGAGGCGGCGACGCGCCACGGCATCCTGGTCACCAACACGCCGGACGTGCTGACCGACACGACGGCAGATCTGGCGTTCGCGCTGCTGCTGGCCACGGCGCGGCGCATCGTCGAAGGGCACCGGTTTGTTCACTCCGGCCAGTGGCGGCGCTGGGCCATCGATCTTCTGGCCGGGCACGACGTGCACCACAAGACGCTGGGGATCCTGGGCATGGGGCGGATCGGACAGGCGGTGGCCCGGCGGGGGCGCGGCTTCTCGATGCGCCTCCTGTACCACGACGCACAGCGCGCGCCGGAGGGATTCGAGCGCGAGCTGGGCCTGGAATTCGTGGACCTCGATCGGCTGCTGCGGGAATCGGACTTCATCAGCCTGCACGTGCCGCTGATGGAGGCGACGCGGCACCTGATCGGCGCCCGGGAGCTGGCCGTCATGAAGCCGACGGCGATCCTGGTGAACACCTCGCGCGGGCCGGTGGTGGACGAAGCGGCGCTGGCCGAGGCGCTCGCGGCGGGGCGCATCGGCGGCGCCGGTCTGGACGTTTTCGAACGCGAGCCCGAGGTCGATCCGCGCCTGCTGGAACTCGATAACGTGGTGCTCGAGCCGCACATCGGCAGCGCCTCGATCGATACCCGGCGCGCGATGTCGATGCTGGCGGCCGCGAACTGCGCCAGCGCGGTCGAAGGGCGGAGGCCACCCAACTTGGTCAATGTGGCGGTGTGGAAGGAGTAGGGCGAGCAGCTCCCGCTCAGGCGGCCTCAAGATCGACCCGCACGCGGCAGCCCAGCGCCGTGGAGATGTTCACCAACGCGTCCAACGAGAAGCGCGAGACCCGGCCGCGGAGCAGATCGTTAATCCGCGGCTGCGTCACCCCGCAGTGGCTCGCCGCCTCGACCTGCGTCCACTCCCGCCGTTTCACGAAGGCCGCGATCTGCTGCATCAGCTCGGCCCGCGCCCGTAGGTTCGCCGCCTGCCCGGGTGTGTCCGCGATGGCGTCCCAAACACTGGCGTCGCTTTCGGACTTTTTCATTTCGCGCCTCCCGACAATTGCGCGAAGCGTCTCTTTGCAGTGTCGATATCCTTCTTCGGGGTGGCTTGCGACTTCTTCTCCGCGCGCCGGGCCACGTAGATCACGCGGTAAGCGCCGCTGTCGTCCGTTATGCGAACCTCTTCGACACCCTTGCCAACGGCGGCCAGCGGTTTGAAATCGTCGGGCTGCGCGCCACGTTGTACCTTGTCCAACTGATAGCCCGCATCGTGTCGCGCGGACTCAGGGAAGTCTCGCAGGCACTTGAGCGAGTCGCCGAGGAAGCGCACTGGCCGCACGTCTCAATTATATCCAATTGGATATAGGAGTAGTAGAGGCACTCGCGGCCGGAAAGCCGACGGAGGGTAAAGGTGGAGGCCGGGCGCCTCCCGCCGGAACGCCGGTGTCCCTCTCAGAGAACGTCGGAGTCTTTGTTGATACCGGCGCGGTGCAACCGCATCGCAAATTCGAGCCAAACCCGGGCAGATAGACCCCACCACCACATTTCGTTGGTGCTCCCTGGAACTCCGGGTTTACACTCGAAATGGGGGTGGGCCAATGGCCGATCACAAAGATCCAAAAGACGGCGCGCATAGGCAGGCGACGGCCGTCCTGACGCGCGGATTCGATCCCCGGCTCTCGCTGGGGTCGGCGCGGCCCGCGGTGTTCCGCAGTTCCACCTACGTCTTCTCGAGTCCCGAGGCGGCCGAACGCGCCTTCGACGTGGCGACCGGCCGGGCCCAGGAGCGGGAGGGCGAGGACGTCGAGCTGATCTACTCGCGCATCTCGCATCCCAACGCCCAGATTCTGGAAGAGCAGATCGTTCCGCTCGAGCGGGGTGCGAAGTCGGCGCTGGTGTTCAACTCGGGAATGGCCGCGATCATGACGGCGCTCATGACGTTCCTGCGGCCGGGCGACACGGTGGTCTACACCAAACCGCTGTACGGCGGCAGCATGCACCTGATCCACGACTATCTGAGCCTGTTCGGCGTCTCGGGCATCGGCGTCGCGGCGGGACGGAGCGCGGATCTGGACAGCGCCATCCGAGGCGCGGACAACCTGGGCGTCGTGTTCCTGGAAACGCCCGCCAATCCGACCATGACGATGGTCGACATCCGGCGCGCGGCGGCGACGGCGGCCGAGCGGGCACGGCGGCCGCTGATCATGGTGGACAACACGTTCCTGGGCCCGATTTTCCAGCATCCGCTGACGCTGGGCGCGGACCTGATCCTCTATTCCGCCACGAAATTCCTGTCCGGCTTCAGCGACATGCTGGGCGGGGTGGCGCTGGCGCGGGACCCGGCACTGATCCAGCAGATGCGGGGCACGCGGATCCTGTTCGGCAACATCCTCCAGCCCGACGAATGCTGGCTGATGGACGGCCGGCTGCCCACCGTGTCGCTGCGCATGAACAAGCAGAGCAAGAACGCGCAGCGCGTCGCAGAGCGGCTGGCGCGGCATCCGCGCATCCTGGCGATGCACTACCCGACCTTGTTCACCGACGCCGAGCAGATCCGCATCCGGCTGGCGCAGTGCGAGTTTCCGGGCTCGTTGTTTTCGTTCGATCTAGGAACGAAGGAGGCCGCCTTCGCCTTTCTGCGCAACACCCGGATTGGCAGCAATGCCGTATCGTTGGGCGGCGTCGAGACGCTGGTCTGCCACCCCAAGACCACTACGCACTCGGGTCTGACGCCGGAGGAATACGCCGAGATCGGGATCACCGACGGCCTGGTGCGGGTCTCGGTGGGGATCGAAGACTGGCGCGACGTGGTGGCGGATTTCGAGCGGGCGCTGGACCGGGTCCCGGCGGAGGCCGGGGTGGAGGTGGGGGCGCGGGTGAAGGCGTAGCGCGCGGCCGTCAGCGCTGCTCGTGGGAGTGTTGGTCGAGGAGCTTCAGATACTCGTCGATCAACTCCGGGCCGTGCAGGGGCGACCAGTGGCCAGCGACGATCGTCGTGATGGGAAGGTCCAGCCGCTTGAGCCTGGCGAGAGTCTTGGGGTATTCAACCAGATTCGCAAAATCGAGATTGCCCAGGCGCTCTTTGAGAATGCAGCCGCCATAAAGGACTTTTTCTTCGGGGAAGTACACGAAGATTCCGTCCGGCGTGTGAGAGGGCCCTAGGTAGAAGGTGCGAATGCGGCCATCCTGGAGTTCAAAGTCGCCCGGATGCACGACGTCGGGCAAGACGAGCGGCAGCCGCGGGTAGTCGGGAAATGCGGCCCGCGTCCAGTCGACCACGCTCGCCCAGTTCCGCTCGAGAAGATCATAGGTCATCTGCGTCGCGACTACCTTCGCGCCGATGCTCTTGAAGTAGGCGTTGCCTCCCGCGCGGTCGGGATGGTAGTTGGTATTGACGACTTCTTTGACCGGCTTGGGCGTCACTTTGCGGATCTCTTCTGCCAGCAGCCGGGCGGTCTCCGGAGTCCAGGTGGCTCCGATGACGGTCACGAAGCTGGCCCCAACGTAGACCATCGCGTTCTCTTTCGTGTAGTAGGAATCTTCCGCGACGTAGAGAGGGCCCCGGAGGTGGCTCAGCGTGATCTCGGGCGCCGCGCCGCAGGCCGCCAGTGCCGTGAGCAGCATCGAACCGCAGACGAGTCGCACCATCACAGCGATGCTACCACCCCAGGAAGGGCGGTCCGATGGAGGTGGACGGACGTACAATCGAAGGTGGCCGGGACCCAAGATGAGAATCCTGGCCGATCGGACAGGAGTCCTCTGGAATGGCTTACGACAGTCAGATGGTTGCGTTGTCGCGCGGAGCGGTCGCGCTTCATGGCCCCTTGCAAGCGGTGGTTTTCCTGGAAGCGAACAAGAACAGCATACTGGTCTTCTCAGACGGAACACAGCTTCCCGTTCAGCACCGAAGTCATGGCTACGACCTGCGGCGCGAAGCGTATGCCATTCGAGTGGCTGCCGAGCTGGGTGGAACGGATCCTTTCTCCCTGCTGACGTTCGGCTATAGTGGCACGGGACCCAGATGTTACTCGGTCTTTCTGCAAACCGCCGGATTCAAAGACGCGAATGTGGAGGATATTCGGACGCCCCTGCTGCTGAAGGCGGATGGCGCCAAACTCGGCGGCGAAGTGCGCAAAGCGAAACGGTCCGCCGAAATCACGGGTAAGTCGCTGGACGAAGTCAGGGAGAAGGCAAGCCGGACTGGCGATGAGATGTGCCTTCTGCACGAGGAAGTTCTCTGCGACGGTGCGGAGGCGACCAAGAGCCTGGTAGTCAATTCCGATTCTCCCGATGAGGCGCGCAAGAGAGCGAGCAGGGAGGCTCCCTCGGGCGCGGAGGTCCTCGGTATGGACGTGGTGGCGGCGACGGCGCATGAGACCTCGAGGTTGGAGGCTTTTGCCGAGGAGGATGCCTCCGCGAAAGCGGGATCGCAGATAAAGCGCCACGAGGCTGGATACAAGTCGATCGCGACGGTGGCCTGCGTGCGGAGCCCCCGGAAGGGATTGCTGGGAATCGGCAAGAGGGTGGGACAGTACGAGGTCACGTTCGCCATAGAGCAACAGCGGGCAACCATCCGTTATCGCCCGCTGGCGAAGGTCAAGGTCACTTACGGGTCCAGCAAGCTTCTCTGCAACTCCTGCCATCAGCCGATGGGCGAGACCAAGGACGGCGTACATTACGCAGGCGCCGCGCCATCGCCGGACTCGGCGATAGTCAAGCTGCGCTGCGAAAAATGCGACATCACCCGCTTCGAAAAGCGGTACGAGATCGATGGCGAGTGGATCGAATGGCAGGATGGCAGCAGGACGGTGCTGTAGGTCTCACCAGAACAGCACCCGCCACACGGTATTGACGAGCGCGTGCCGCGGGACGCTCATCTGTGCCCCGCTTCTCCTGCAACGAGATACGGGGCCATTTCTCCGACCGCCGGCGAGCCGTCTGAGCGTCTGGCTGAGCGTGGAAGGGGGGCGCATCGCTGTTCCACCCGCACGCCACGTGCGAGGGCTTGGGCTGAAGCGTGCGCCGCACGGTGCGCGCACGTCATGCGGCCGGGGAGACCTCGACTTCTCTGGCGAGGCTGGTGGGACGCGGAACCGGCTCGCCGAATTCGCGGAGGGTTTGCAGGTGCCCCTCGATCGCCTCCCGGATGTCCCGCTCAGTTTCGTCGAGGGTCGCCCCCGTCGTGATACATCCGGGCAGATCCGGAACATAGGCGGCCCGATTGCCCTCCGCCTGCTCGAAAATCACGGCGTATTTCTGCCTCATTTCTTGGCCTCCAAGCCGCTGGCCTTCAAGACGGACTCAGCGTGCCGACCG
Source organism: Bryobacteraceae bacterium (assembly GCA_036404435.1). Taxonomy (GTDB): domain Bacteria; phylum Acidobacteriota; class Terriglobia; order Bryobacterales; family Bryobacteraceae; genus DASWZN01. The sequence goes on along the minus strand of DASWZN010000060.1, from coordinate 139,809 downwards.
GAACGTCATCGCCCGCGTGCCCGGGGATTGTGACGACGTTGGGCTTGGACGGGTGCTTGTAGTGCCGATGGCTGCCCGTCGTTCGGACGTGCCGCCATCCATCCGACTCAACGAGCCGCATCAAGTCCCGTACCTTCACCAGCCCCCATTGTACGGCGGCAGGAAGGTCAGCGGTCGCACGGAATCCACCCTCACCAGAACAGCACCCGCCACACCGTATTGACCAGCGCGTGGGTGACCATGGCCGCCCGCACGCTGCGGGTGGTGAGGTAGGCGCGGCCATAGAACGCTCCCGCAACGGCGGCCAGGATCGCGAAGCGCCAGTTCGGAAACCCGCGGAAGGGCAGATGCAGCAGGCCGAACAGGATCGAGGCCGCCGCCAGTCCGGCCCAATCGTTCCTCAGCCAGCGGCCGAGCCAGCGCTGCACGAGGCCCCGAAAGAAAAACTCCTCGCGCAACGCCACCACCCACAACATTCCGAGGAAAGTCGCGGCGGCCAGAAGTGCCGTGATGCGCCAGTCTCCTTGCCGCGGGTGAAAGCGCACCAGCTTCAGCGCCCAACCGAGAAGCGCCCCTATCGGCAGGAACAGCAGGAAGTTGATCGCCCCGGCCGCCCACTCCCGGCGGCGCGGCAGGAATCCGAAGCCCTCCGGGTGCATGTGGCCGACGGAGAGGCACTCGAAGATGGCCAGCCGCGTCCACATCAGTTGGCCCAGGATGAAGAGCGGCAGGCGCGGCACGGGGGTTGCATAGATGCGCGCGAAGGGATAGAGCAGGATCACCGCACCGACCACGGCGACGTAGGCCAGGTCGATGGCGGGCCGCCGCGGGAAGAAGACGTACCAGAACGATGCCACCGAAGCCAGCGCCAGAATCGCGGCCAGCGACGCCGGCCGAAACACGCCCGTCGGCAGCGCATAGACGCAATACGGCAGGGCGGCGCTGGCCGTCATCAAGAGCGCCAGGGCGGGCCGGCGCAGCCGCTGCTCGAGACGCTTGCGCGCACCCTCGATCCCGGGCAACGCGTACAGGCAGGCCTCGATGGCGAGGGCGGCGGCGAGAGCGGCCGCGACGGGCGCGGGTATACTCAGAATGTTGGCATACACGAGTCCGGCCACGGAAACCGCCAGCGCGATTCCCACGAACGTGTTGCGAAGCGCGTGCCGCGCGGCGAGCATCTGGATCATCTTAGCATCCGCCATCTTGGCGCCCTTCGCGCGAGCCCAGGAGCCGCCGCCCGGTCTGGCCAAGCGCGTAGCCGCGCGGGCCACCGAGACGCGGGCCGCGCTCGACCAGTACACCTACCGCCAGAGCGTCACCGTGGTGGAGCTCTCGCCGATGGGCGCCCAGACCGGTGAGTACCGCGAAGTGCGCGAGGTGGTCTTCTCCCCCGGCGGCGAGCGCAGCGAGAAGCCGGCCGGGAAACCGCTGGACCGCCTCGTCCACCTGAAGCTCACCGAGGAGGACTTTCGCGACATCCGCGAAGTGCAGCCGTTCCTGTTCTCGACCGACCAGTTGTGGGCCTACGAGACGCGCTTCAAGGGCGAGGAGACGGTGGACGGCGTCGAGTGCTACGTGCTCCAGGTTCGGCCGCAGCAGATCCTGGACGGCCAGAGGCTGTTCGACGGCCTGCTGTGGGCAAGCAAAGAGGACTACTCCATCGTGCGGACCGTGGGCAAGGCGGTGCCCGATATCCGCAGCATGAAGGCCGAGAACCTGTTTCCGCACTTCACCACGCTCTGGGAGCCCGTGGAGGGAGGTTTTCGGTTCCCGGTCCACACCTACTCCGACGATACGCTGGACTTCCGCACCGGGCCGCTGCGCACGCGTATGGATATCCGCTACGCGGACTACAAGCGTTTCGGGGCGAATTCGGCGATCCGGTACGAGAAACCCGAGTAAAAGGCCCCTGGCCTGGTAACCTCTTGACACCAATTCTCGCCAAAGAGGATAATGAGCCCGGATTGGAGATTCTAACTATGCGAGCCTATCGTCATTACCGCGTCGTGGCCGTCTTCGGCGGCCTCCTGCTTTCCTGCTCCGCGCTGGCGGCCTGGCAAGACGCACAAGGGGTCGCCCTGGAAACGCAGACTGCGATTCCTGTCTACACGCGCTTCGTCCGCACCTCGCTGAGCGGCACGTTGTCTTCGAGCGTCGTGCAACGCGCAGACCAGACCTCCCAGACGTTTCCGGGAAGCACATCGGAGCAGGGAGAGCTTCTGTACGGCAGCTCCAACGAGGTTGCCACCCCCCTGCACGGGGTGGTGGTGGTCGAGGTTCCTCTGAGCGCGCTCAAGTTCGGGATTGATAAGGGCAACTACCTGGCCCGCGCCCGGGTTACCGCGACGGTTTTCAACTCGGACGGCCGTGCCGTCTGGAGCCAGCAGAAGGAAAGCACCATTCGTGGCAAGGAGGGCAAGCTGGAGGCGCGGCGTCAGGGCAGCCTCTTCTTCCTGCGCGAGGTTACGCTCCCTGGAGGCTCCGCGTACACGGTGGAAGGCAAAGTGGAGGACCTGCAAGCGGCCGGCAGCGCCGGCACGATCCAAAACCCGCTGAAAGTAGGCGCGGGCGCACCCGGACTGCATGCGAGCGACGCGTTCTTCGTGCGGAAATTCGACGGCGCCGTCGACAAGTTCGAAGCCGACCAGGTGATCAGCTACGAGGGCAACGCCCTGTCGCCGATGCTCGATCCGGTCTTCCCCGCCGGACGGCAGTTCGGTATGCAGATGTTCTTCGTGATCTATCCGGACATCCAGGGCGCGCCACCGGATATGAAGCTCGAGTTGAAGCGCGGCGACCAGGTGGCGGCCCAAGGGGCGCTGCCGTTCAAGACCAAGATGCGGGAAACGGCCGTCGAAGGCAAGATCGCCGACATGACGCCTGGGCACGCGCACGAGTTCCCCTACCTCGCCGACATGAAGTTCAGCCAGCTCCCCGCGGGCGACTACGAGGCGGTCATCTCGATCCGGCAGGGCCGCAGCACGATCACGCGAAGCGTGCCGTTCACTGTCGCTGGCACTCCGCCCCCGCCCGTGGATGGCGCCAAGTAACGGGTTGGCGAAGGCCGCCTACCGCAGCAGCGCCGAGGCACACCACAGGACCGGAGCCTGGCCATGGAGGTCCCCGGTCCTCCGCCGCCGGCTCAGATAGTAGTCGAGGTCGTTCTTCTTACCCGTGCCCTCGCAAACCGAGGTGACGTCGGCGTTCTGGTCGATGTAGCCAGCGAGCGCCAGCCAGGCGCGCCTCGCGGCCGGGGCGTATATCTTCTCGTCGATCCAGCCGTTCTTGACGCCGGTGATCATCGCGAAAGCGAACATGCCCGTCGAGGACGTCTCCGGCCATGCCTCCGGGCGATCGATCAACTGGCGCCACATCCCATCCCGGCCCTGAAACTCCGCCAGCGCCCGCATCATCTTCCGGTAGCCATCGAGAATGCGCGCCCACCTTGGATGGTCCGCCGGAAGCGACCGCAGTAGCTCGGCCATTCCCGCCGCCACCCAGCCGTTGCCGCGGCCCCAGTAGAAAGGAGCGTCCGGCGCGTGGTAGAACAACCCGTTTGCCTGCTGCAATTTGTCCAGGTAAGCCGACATCTCGAGCGCCGCGCGTTCCAGGTAAACGGGGTCGCCCGTCGCGCGCGCGGCCTGGACCTGCAGGATGGTGAGCATGTACATGTCGTCGATCCAGAAGCGGGTCTCCGGGCTCAATCCGTCCGGCGTGGGCTTTTCCCACTGCCGGTCGGCGATCGCTCGGCCCATCGCCAAATACTGCGGCTCTTTCGTCTCCAGGAAGATCTCCATGGGGATGGCCCCAAAGACCGAGGAGTCAACGTGCCGCTCCGGAGGGATCAGGCTAGCGCCCGCGGGCGTCATGAGCGGCGCGAAACGCGCGAGGAGGCGGGCCGAGAGGTCGCGATCTCCTGAGAGTTGAGCGAAGGTCAGCGCCCCGTACCAGGTGCAGGTCTCGGGGTAGCCGATGCGGGACGGGTCCTGGTGCGGACTGGCGACGAAATGCTCCGCGACGCGCTTGCCGACTTCGAGGGGTGAAGTCCCGGCGGGCCAGCCGGTAAAGTCCCGGGGCTGCGCCAGGAGCACGCCCGCCGCCAACAACGGCACCCACGCGCTCCACGCTCGATGCATGCGACCTCCCGGGCGCCCCGACGCGCCAGTCTCCAGTGTATCCCCGCCTCAGCCGCGCCCGCGCCGCTACTGGCGCAAGCAAGCGGGCACTCCGTTAAAGCGGAGCTCAATTGTGGCCGATAGGTTAGGCGACGCCTCATGTCGCAACGGCGCACTCATCTGCGAAAGCGCACCGTGGCCCTCCTCTTTGCGGGTCTCTGGCAGGCGACCGCCGCCCTGGCTCTCGATCCGGACAAGCACATCGATCAATACGCGCATGAGACGTGGACCGCGCAAGACGGTCTTCCTGGAGAGGCCGTGTACCAGATCCTCCAGAGCCCCGACGGGTACCTGTGGTTGAGGACTTCGGCCGGGCTGGTGCGGTTCGACGGCGAGCGTTTTGTCCTGGTGGATCCCGTGGTGGGCAAAGAGGCGCTCAACGAGCCGGTGAAAGCCATCTGCTTCAGCGCGGACGGCAACCTGCTCATCCGCACCACCTCGAGAACGGTGATCCGCAGGGACGGGGTCTTCTCGGACTACCGCCCACCCGCCCCCCTTCCCGACGGGGAGATTAAGACGCTGTTCGAAAGCAGGGAGCACGAGGTCTTCGTAGGTTCCGACGACTTCATTTACCTGATCGAGCGCGGAGGGCCGCGGGTGCTCCGGGGCGGGACCGGATGGATCTTTTCGCTTCTCGAAGACCGGGCCGGGGCGGTCTGGATCGGCGGCTCGAGCCAGTTGTTCCTGTATAGCGGCGGAAAGCTCTCGACCTTCCCACGCGACCTGAGCCAAGTCGGGGCCGAGGCGGTGGCTGAGGAACGCGACCGGACCCTCTGGGTCGCCACGCGGGGAGGCCCCTACCGGATCGGCCCCGACCGGTCCCAATTCGCGGCTGCGGCGGGGGGCAGTATCCGGTACGAAGTGCACGCGATTCTGGGAGACCGCGCGGGCAACGTGTGGGCGGGGACAAAGACCGCGGGCATTTTCCGAATCGCGGACCGCCGCGTGTCTTCGTTCAGCTCGGCAGACGGGCTGACCGACAACCGCGTGCTGTCTCTGTTCGAAGACCGCGAAGGGAGCCTGTGGGCCGGTACGTCCAGCGGGTTGGACCGTTTCCGCGATACCAAGCTCACCACGTTCACGGTCAAGGAGGGCCTTCCTTCGAATGATACCCGGTCCGCCGTCGAGACTGCGGACGGCAGCCTCTGGGTGTTCTGCGAGGGCGGAGGATTGGCGCGCATCAAGAACGGCGCCGTTACCGCGATCACCCAGAAAGACGGCCTCCCCGGACCCTATGGCCATGCGCTATTCGCCAGCAGGGACGGGAGCCTGTGGATTGCCACCACCAATGGCCTGGCCCGCTACAAGAATGGGCGGCTGACCAAATATAGCGGCGGGGGGCGCTTCCCCTTCTTCATTTCCGCGATCGGCGAAGACGATGAGAGTCTGATCCTGGCGGGAACGATCGCGGTGCGTTTCCAGGAAGGCCGAGTCCGCCCCTTCACGATCCATGGAGAAACGACGCCGCTTTCGACGCCCGGCCACTACACCTTCGCGATCGATCGCGATTCGTACGGGACACTGTGGTTCGGCACGGCGCAGGGGCTCTTCAAGTTCGGTAAAGGACTCTCTCCACGCGAGGCCCGCCAGAAACAGATCGACTTCGCCGTCACTTCCATCGCCGAAGACGGGCGGGGGAGCCTGTGGCTGGGCGGCCGCACACCCGGCCTCACGAGGCTCCGCATACAGGATGGCCGCATCACCCATTACGGAAAGAGGGAGGGGCTGTTCGACAGCTACCCTTCGCGCGTTCTCGCGGACCCATCAGGGAACCTCTGGATCAGCACTCCGAACGGCATATACGTAGCCAGCCGGAAGGACCTGGACGATGTGGCCGAGGGGCGTGCCTCTACCGTCGGAACTGTCCGGTATGGGACGGACGACGGCATGCGCACCAGTGAGGCGTCCGATCCGGCGGCGGGACCGGCCGGCTGGCGAACCCGGGATGGCAGGCTTTGGTTCACCACGCAGAAAGGAATCGTCGTGGCGGATCCCAAGCGCCTGGCGCGCAATGACTTGGTTCCCCCGGTGTCGGTCGAGGGGGTGGTCGCGGACGGCGAGGCGCTTCCCCTCGAGGCAGGCCTTCGGATCCCGCCGGGCAGAGGCCGGATCGAGATCTGGTACACGAGCTTGAGCATGCTGGTTCCGGCTCGAGTGCGGTTCAAGTACTGCCTGGAAGGCTACGACCGCGATTGGGTGGACGCCGGCTCTCGCCGCCTCGCCAGCTACACGCGTCTTCCTCCGGGCCGATACCGCTTTCGGGTAATCGCCTCGAACGACGACGGGGTATGGAACCTCCAGGGCGCCTCCTTGCAGTTCCTCCTCGAGCCGCGCTTCTACCAGACTGGCTGGTTCCGCGGCGTCTGCGCCTTGGTGTTACTGCTGGCGGTCGTGGCCCTGCAGAGACTCTACACGCGGCGGCTACGCGCCCGGGCGGAGGAGCTGGCCCGGGTCGTCGATGAACGCACCAAAGACCTGGGGGCGCAGCGGGCCTTCCTGCGGCAGGTGATCGACATTCTGCCCAGCTTCGTCTTCGTCAAAGACTCCCAGGGCCGCTTCACGCTGGCCAACCAGGCCATCGCCGAGGGCTACGGGCTGACGGTGGAGAGCATGATCGGCAAGACCGTCCTGGACGTCAATCCGCGAAGGGTGCAGGCGGAGGCCTTCACCCGCGCCGATCGCGAGGTTCTGGAGACGCTCCAGGAGAAGGTGGTGCCCGAAGAACAGTTCCAGAACGCCGCCGGCGAGACCCGCTGGATTCAGACCGTCAAGCGGCCTATCGTCAACGCAGACGGGAAAGTGCAGGTTCTCGGTGTGGCGATGGATATCACCGAGCGCAAGCGGGTCGAGGAGGAACTGCGCGCGGCCAAAGTGGCGGCGGAAGCGGCCATCCGCGCCAAGAGCGAATTCGTGGCCAACATGAGTCACGAGATCCGCACCCCCATGAACGGCATCCTCGGCATGACCGAACTGGCCCTCTCCACCAACCTCACGGCCGAGCAGCGGGAGTTCCTGTCCCTGGTGCGGTCTTCGGCCGAGAGCCTGCTGGTCATCCTCAACGATGTTCTCGACTACTCGAAGATCGAAGCCGGGAAGATGGTCCTGAGCCCGGTCCGTTTCAAGCCGGCGGAGGTCGTCGGGGAGGCGATGAAGAGCATGGCGGTCACCGCGCACAAGAAGGGGCTCGAGCTGGCGTTCGACCTCGAATCCGTGCCACCGGACCTGATCGGAGACCCGGTGCGCCTGCGGCAGGTGCTGCTGAACCTGACCGGCAACGCCATCAAGTTTACGGAACGCGGCGAGGTGACGGTCCACGTACACGTCGCGGAGCGCGAAGAAGACGCGGTGAAGCTGCACGTATCGGTGCGCGACACGGGCATCGGGATCGCGCCGGAGAAGCAGGACCGGCTGTTTCGGGCCTTCGAGCAGGCCGACTCCTCCACCACGCGCCAGTACGGCGGCACCGGGCTGGGGCTGGTCATCTCCGCGCGCATCGTGCGCCTGATGGGGGGAGAGATCTGGATGGAGAGTGCGCCCGGGGCGGGTTCCGTCTTTCACTTCACCTCCCGCATGGAGGTGGCCCCGGCCGCGGAAAGCGAGGACGCCCCGGCGCCGGTCGAGGACCTGAACGGCGTGCGCGTCCTCGTTGTCGACGACAATGCGACCAATCGCCGCATTCTCCGGAAAGCGACCCAGCAGTGGAGAATGCAGGCGGAAGAGGCCGAATCGGGTCCCGACGGCCTCGCCCAACTGGAGCAGTCGGCGGACGCCGGCCAGCCGTTCCGTTTGATCCTGCTGGACGAGCTGATGCCGGGCATGGACGGTTTCGAGATGATCGAGCGTATTCGCGCCCATCCCTCCTGGCGCGCCGCCACCATCTTGATGCTGACCTCCACGGGCCAAAGCGCCAGCGCGGAGCGTTGCCGCGAACTGGGCGTGGAGGCCTACCTGGTCAAGCCCATCGCGCCGGCGGAGCTCCTGTGGTCCATCCGCAAGGCCCTGGGCGGCGCGCGGAAGAACGAGGCGCCGGCTGCCGCGGCGGCGGCAGCAGTGGCCCCACAGCGCTCCCTGCGCATCCTTGTGGCCGAGGACAACCCGGTGAATCAGAAACTGGCTGCCACCATGCTGGAGAAGATGGGACACCGGGTCACGCTGGCCAATAACGGCGCCGAAGCGTGCGCCACCTTCGACACCGCCGCGTTCGACCTGGTCTTCATGGACGTGCAAATGCCCGAGATGGATGGCTTCGAAGCCACCCGCCGCTTGCGGCAGCGGGAGCGGAAGGCGGGGACCCACGTACCCATCGTCGCCATGACCGCGCACGCCATGGGCGGCGACCGGGAACGCTGCCTCGACGCCGGGATGGACGATCACGTCACCAAGCCCATCAGCCGCAAGGTGCTGGAGGAAACGGTGGCGCGTATTGCCTGCGCCGCGGCGGGCGTTCCGGTCTGAACCACTCACCACAGATGATAGTACCCGTCGCGCCGGGCCAGCGTCACCGGCAGTCCGAACAGACGCCCCAGGTTCGCCGCCGTCAGCACCTGCGCTTTGGCGCCATCCCCGACGAGGCATCCGTCCCGCATCAGAACCACGCGCTCCACTTCCGGAATGATATCGGCCAGGTGGTGCGTCACCAGGATGAGGCCCATCCCCGACTGCGCCAGCTCGCGCAGGATACGCCGCAGTTCGTGCTGGGCAAACACGTCCAGGCTCGAGCTCGGCTCATCGAGCAGCAGCGCCTTGGGATCGTGCACCAGCGCCCGGCCGACCAGCACGCGCCGCGCCTCCCCAGACGACATCTCGCTCACGAAGCGCCCCTCCAGGTGCGACGCCTCCAGCCGCGCCAGCGCCCGCTCCGTCTTCTCCCGCATCGCCGCGGTCACCCGCTGGTGGGGCCAGATGCCGATGCTGCTGAAGAAGCCCGAGAGCACTACGTCGCGCCCCGTGATGCCGCGCGTGCAGGCCGACATCAAGTCGTTCGAGACGATGCCCAGGACCGCGCGCAGCTCAAAGACATCCCAGCGCTCGTGGCCCAGAATCGTCATCGACGAGCCGGGCTCCATCAGCGGATAGCACTCCCGCGTAACCGTCTTGATGAGGGTCGATTTGCCGCAGCCGTTGGGACCGAGGATGGCTACGTGCTCGCCCACGCCGATGCGCAGATCGATGCGGTGCAGCACGGTCCACGCGCCGCGCATCACCGAAACGCGCCGCATGTCGAGCAGCGCGGGCGGCCGGCTCACAGCGTCCAGCCTTCGCGGTACGGCCTGAGCGGCAGATCGTTGGCCGCGGCGACGTTCGTGACCTTGAGGTTCTTCCCGTCCCACTCCAGCTTCTCCCAGGTCCGCACGGCCACGTTCGCTCCGCCCGGCCGGCCGCCTTTGGCCGCGTCGATCCACTCCCGGTAGTTGCCCGGCGAGCGCAATGTGCGGAGCGGTTGCGCTTCGCATAGTAAGTATCCACCACGTACCGCGCCGCTTCCAGTCCTGCCGTGGCACCCGTGTACTCGGCGGCGTTGCCGCCCCAATTCGGCTCCTCGAGCAGCTTGCGCACCTTGTCGCACAGCTCGTAATGCCCCCACTCCGAATAGTCGCCGCTGCCCTGGTTGACGTCGCATCACCGCCACACTCGGCGCGGCAAAGCCGCCGCCGCCCAGTGCGAACGCCGCCGGAGCGGCCACAAATGCCCTTCGCGGGCGCACCACCTAGGATCGTCGTCCGCGTGTGCCGTGTGCCGCGTCCGCCCGCTCACTTCTTCCCGCGCATGGCCGCGAGGATCGAATCGCTCACGCCGGCCTGCTTCAACTTGAGCACATCGTCGGGAGCCAGCGAGAAGCGCGCCGGCTGCGAAGCGATCATCTTGAGAATCTCCTCTTCCGCGACGTTGCCCTCGACCAGCTTGACGATGAAGTCGTTGGTGAGCAGGATGCCGGTCTGCACTTCGCCTTCCGACGGCTTCGGCGCCTGCGCCGCCATCCGCCGGGCCTCGGCCTCCGCCGTCGCCTTGCTCTGCTGGCATGCGGCCACAATCTCCGCCGCCGCTTTGCTTTCGTGGAGCTTCTGCGATGCGGCCAACGCCGCGAGCGCCTGGTCGTACTTCCGGACCAGCATGTAGGCGACGCCCAAGTTGTACCAGGCGCCCGCGGCCACCTTCGCGTTCGCCTTGCACCCCTCCGCGCTGGCGCGGGCTACCGCGGCGACCTTTTCATAGTCGCCCGTGTGCAACAGCTCGAAGGCCGCCTTGAGGTTGCACTCCTTGTCATCCATGAACACGACTTCCCTGGTCTCGAGCCAGGGCAGGTACAGATGCTGAGCGTCGGCGACTGCCTGGCGCAAGGTCAACTCCTTCACCTCGGGGGCGCCTGGCCATTCGGGCTGTCCGGTCTGGGCCTGGTTTTCCTTCTTGGCCTCGGCACGAATCGGTTCCGCGGCCAGTTCCGCGCCGCTTGCCAGATCGACCACGCGGATGGTGGCCAGAATCCGTCCCTCCGTGCGCGAGATGTGCACGGCCGGCATTCCGCTGCCTATTATGGGTGGCACCGGAAGCGACTGGCAGCGGGAAACGTCTACCGAGATCTTCACGACGGGAATGCCCGGCGGCAGACCCGCCAGCTCCTCCGGACTCACGACGCCGATCTTGTGAAGCGCCAGGTCCGCGGCCAAAAGACCGGCAAGTTCGCGCGCGCAGTCGCCGGAAACCTGGCCGAACACGACCCGGCTTCCCGCCAGCACCGGAAGGGTGGCCGCATGGTAGACCTTGACCCACTCCTTCTTTTCCGCGCCGGCCTGAAAGGTCACCCCAAGGAACGCGGCAACGAGCGTGAGCCATCGAGCCGGCGTGCGCATCTTATCCCCCCGTGATCTCGTACATGCGCAGCGTGCCGCCCGCGCCCAGCACAAAACGGCGCCCGTCCGGGGCCACCGCCGACGGCGAGAACGCATAGGCGTGCCGCTGTTTCCGGTATCGCAACCGCCCGATCTCCTCCCCCGTGCGGTAGTTCCACACCACCCAGTGGCTCAGCCCGCCCGAATCCTTCCCGGAAAGCAGGTTGTAGGAGGAGGTGCCGTGCGTCGCCACCACGATCGAGCTGTCGAGCGAGACGTCGAACGGAGCGCCGCCGATGACGTAAGGGTGGCTGAACTGCCGGCCCGTGTCCAAATCGTAGCAGGCCAGCGAGCCGTGCGCCGGGTAATCCGCCTTGCACAGCACCTTGCCCTTCTCGCCAAAGCGGAGCATGCTCCCCGACCCCGCCGCCACGCGCCCACGCTCGGCTCCGGTCGCATCCAGAATGCGAATATCGGCCCCCTCGGGCCGCAGCGCGATCAGTCCCGTGCGTGCGCTGGTCTCGATCTCGCGCACCTGCCCGGACACCCGCCACGTTTTCTGCCGCACGCAGTCGGCGCCGTAAACTGTCAGCGTGGAGAAATCCGCCGGAATCGACGCCGGGTCGCTGGGCGCCTCCCAATCCGCGGCAATCACCTTATCGGGAGCGATGAAGCCTCCGAAGACGGTGGTGCGCGGCAACTCGCAACGCGAGCCGTCGGAAACGCGCAGGATTGTGGTGCTGAAGTTGGTGGTCTCGACCGCGATGTGTTCGCCGGATGGAGACCAATGCACGCCCGTGTGCAGGGGCGTGCTGAGCGCCTGGCCGCGGATCTCGAGGCGGCGCGCTTTCGAGGCGTCGCCGCTCGAAGGAACCAGCAGCAACTCGGTGCGCTCCCCTTCCGCCGTGATGCGCGAACTGAGCGCCGCGATCCACTCGCCATCGGGAGAGAACCGCAGCGCCAGCAGGTCGGGCGCTCCCCGCTCGGGATTGGCGGTGAGCGGCGCCACGCTCAGCTCCCACACCATCCGCAAGCGGCGCTGGCTCTCATCGGCGTCGCCGGCCGCAGCCGCGGCGGCCGCCACCAGCACGAGCACGAGTAAGTGGAGGCGCACCATCGCCTGATTCTATCAGTCCTCACGTTGACGTTCGCGCCGGGCCGGGGGTTTCGGTTTCGTGCGGGCCCGCCGGCGCGCGCTTGCGAGGCGGGAGGGACCGGCCGGTCTCCGCTTATGGGAAGGAAATTCGGTTCTCCGCTGCGATTTTTCCCCGCCGCACGGCACCAGCATCAAGGGGGACCGAATGACCGACCTCAATCTCCCAAGACTGACGATGCTCGCAACGCTTCTGTCCGGGTTTTCCGGGACCCCTTCCTGGGCGCAGCAGTACGCCATCTCGACTTACGCGGGCGGCGCATGGCCCACCTTGCCGGCGGCGGGCGCTTCGATCTCGGTCGGGTTCCCTCAGGCCGTTGTGGCGGATGGCCTCGGGAATGTCTACTTCGGCAGTTGGGGTCTGAACGGCGTGTTCAAACTCGACGCAGCCGGCATGGTGACGGTTGTCGCCGGCAGCGGGACACCGTCAAGCTGGTCACAGAGCGTCACGGGGAATGGCGACGGCGGCCCGGCAACCGCCGCCCTGGTCGGGAGCCCCGGCGGCCTCGCGCTGGGCCTCGGCGGCGGCCCGAATGCGGTTTCGTTTTATCCCACCTTGCCGTGCCGCGTGGCCGACACCCGCAATTCCGCCGGCGCGCTCGGCGGGCCGTCCCTCATCGCCAACCAGAGCCGCGATTTCCCCGTGCCCTCGAGTCCCTGCGAGCTTCCTGCCGCCGCCAGCGCCTACTCCCTGAACGTCACGGTGGCGCCTCCGGGGCCGCTTTACTACCTGACCACCTGGCCGGCGGGACAGCCGCAGCCCAACGTCTCCACGCTGAATTCCTGGACCGGCAAGGTGGTGGCGAATGCCGCCATCGTTCCGGCGGGAACCAACGGGGCGATCTCCGTCTTTGTTCCCAATCCCACCGACGTCATCCTGGATGCAAACGGCTACTTCGCTCCGCCCGGCGGCTTGGGGGCCCTTTCTTTCTACCCAGTGACGCCGTGCCGCGTCGCCGACACGCGCGGCACTAACGGGCCTTTCGGCGGCCCGACCACGGACGCCGGAACGACGCGCTCGTTCGCGATCCCAGCCAGCGGCTGCTTCGTCCCATCGACGGCAGCAGCATATTCGGTCAACGTCACGGTGGTGCCCCAAGGGCCGCTCTACTACCTGACGGTGTGGCCGGCGGGATCGGCGCAGCCGCTGGTTTCCACGCTGAACTCGTTTGACGGAAGCGTGGTGGCGAACGCGGCCATCGTGCCGGCCGGCGCCGGCGGCGCCATCAGCGTGTTTGTGACGAACCGCACCGACGTGATTCTCGACATCAACGGGTATTTCGCGCCGTAAAGCACGCGGGTTGTGTCGCTATGGCTGGAGCGTCAGGGTGGCTTTTCCGGCCGGACCAGTGTAAATGAGTTCGATCGACTGGATCTTCTCGACCTTGCCCCAGTAATGGAAGAAGAGCATTCCTGCCTGGGGAAGGGCGCGGTCGCCTTCCGGAAGCGTGACCTTTTGAACGCGCTGCGCCCACGCGCGTTGTACCTCTACCGGGACCTTCACCGGGGTGGGAGTCGCCTTGGGCTCACCCTTCTGAACCTGTGTGTCCTCTTCGCCGCTGCTCAAGCTGGTTTTCGACTTGGCTTCCTTCGCTTGGGCCACCTCCGGCGGCTCCCACTCGGGATCCTTGACGGACTTGACCACCAATCCGTACGGCTCGCTGGGCAAGGGAACCTTCTTCCCCTTGATGCGGAGCGCAAAGTCGTCGATGGATAGCTTGATCCGCGCACCCGGCGGTCCGAACACCGCCGTCTCGACCACCACATACTCCGGCGTGGACAGGGTCGTCCCGTCCAAGGTGGGGATCGAGTGTCCGTCGAAATCGGCCGCGATCGTCAACGTGCCGGCCTGAACGTGGGTCTGATAGTCGGCCGGAGTCGCCCTAGCCGGCATGCCCTTCCCTTCGGTGGGCGCGTTTTGCCCGTGCACGCAAGCGCAGATAGCGGCGATCAAGACGCCGATCCTCAACGTAGACGAATGTCGCATTCCAGCTAAGAAGCTAGCATAGTCGCGGGTCTTGTGGCCGGAGGGCCGGTTCGAGTTTTGGTTGGGATGATCGCCTGACCATTGGGACGACGTGGGAGATGGTTTGTGCGACCATTGAAGCAGGCGTGATCTCACCCGGCCGGCAGGGTAAAAACGAAGGGGCTGCGGGCGCTGCTGAAGTCGTTGCCACGCCATGGTCAACCAAACCGTCTCGCACTACCGGATCATCGAGAAGCTCGGCGGCGGGGGCATGGGCGTTGTTTATCGCGCCGAGGACCTGAAGCTGGGGCGGCAGGTGGCCCTGAAGTTCCTGCCGGACGAAATGGCGCAGGACAGCGTGGCCCTGGAGCGTTTTGAGCGGGAGGCGCGCGCGGCCGCGGCCATCAACCATCCCAACATCTGCACGCTGTACGAAGCCGGCGAGCACGACGGGCACCCGTTCCTCGCCATGGAGCTGCTGGAGGGCGACACGCTGAAGCAGCGCCTGGGCGGCCGCCCGGTGCCCCTCGACTCTCTGCTCGCCTGGGCCATACAGATTGCCGACGGCCTCGACGCGGCCCATGCGCGAGGCATCGTCCACCGCGACATCAAGCCCGCCAACCTTTTTCTTGTCGGCAACGGCCAGGTGAAGATACTGGACTTCGGACTGGCCAAGCCCGCGTCCGCCGGGATGCTGACGACCACCCTTCCCAGCGACAAGACGGCGACCCTGGCGGTGGGCCTTCTGACCACGCCCGGCACGGCCGCGGGCACGCCCGGATACACTTCTCCGGAACAGGCCAAGGGCGACGATCTGGACCTGCGCACCGATCTGTTCAGCCTGGGCGTCGTGCTGTACGAAATGGCCACGGGAAAGATGCCCTTCGAGGGGAAGACCTCCGCCGTGGTGATGGCCGCCATTCTTCACCAGGCGCCGAGCCCGCCCTGCCAGGTGAACCCGGCCCTGCCGGCGGCCCTCGAACAGATCATCCTGAAGGCGCTGGAGAAGGACCCCGACACCCGCTATCAGAGCGCCGCCGACATGCGCGCGGACTTGAAGCGGCTGAAGCGCGACACGGAGTCCGGCCGGCTGTCCACGCTGGCCGCGCCGGTGGCCCGCCCGGCCACGCGCCGGATGTCCCGCTGGAGAATTGCGGCGGCGATCGCGGCGGTCATGGCCGCGGCCGCGGCAGCGCTCCTATTGTCACGTCCGGCGCCCCCGCCCAGGGTCCTGCGCACCGTGCAAATCACCGAAGACCGCCGCGCCAGCAGCCAGCCTCTGGCGACCGATGGCGCGCGGGTATACTTTACCTCGACGCGCGAAGATGCGACCGATGAGCTGTGGCAGGTATCGGCCCGGGGCGGGCAGTCGATCCCAATTCCGGCGTCTCTAAAGAACGCCTTCGTCGTCGATCTCTCGCCGGATCGTTCGGAGCTGCTGCTTCTTCGCAGAAGCAACGGACCCTATTCGCCGACGGCGCTGTGGGCGGAACCGTTGCCGGGGGGCTCGCCGCGCCGCCTCGGCAACATCGTCGCACCCGGCGGCGCGGCCTGGTCGCCGGACGGGCGGCAACTGGTCTACGCGAACGGCAACCAGTTGAGCATTGCAGGGAGCGACGGAACGGAGATCCGGCAACTGGCCACCCTCCCGGGCCGCGTCTACTTTCCGCGCTGGTCGCCCGACGGCGCCACGGTGCGCTTTACGCTGAGCGGGGGCTCCGCGCCCGATGCCATCTGGGCAGTGGCCGCGGACGGAAGCCATCCGGCACGCCTCTTTCCGGGCCTGCGCGAAGCGCACTGCTGCGGCGTCTGGACGCCGGACGGGAAGTACTTCGTCTTCTCCGTTCTCGGCGGCGACACGAAGAACGTTTGGGCCATGCGCGAGAAAACCGGATTCCTCAGGCGCACCAGCCAGGCGCCCGTTCCATTGACCACCGGGCCGATCGACTTCGAGTACCCGGTTTCGAGCCCGGATGGAAAGCGTCTCTACGTCGTGGGGTCGCAGATGCGCGACGAACTCGTCATTCTTAACCGGGTCTCCGGTCAGTTCGCCCCGTA
This sequence comes from Bryobacteraceae bacterium, assembly GCA_036404435.1. Taxonomy (GTDB): domain Bacteria; phylum Acidobacteriota; class Terriglobia; order Bryobacterales; family Bryobacteraceae; genus DASWZN01. Next base: position 123,630 of record DASWZN010000060.1, on the reverse strand, counting down.
TCTCGGCGGGGTTTCCGCTCAGGATGTGAGTTTCTCACGCGACGGAAAGCGCGCCGCTTACGTCGCGTATCCCGAGGGAACCTTGTGGCGAAGCTCTCTGGACGGCAGTGACCGGGTGCAACTGACCTACCCGCCGCTTCAGGCCAGACTGCCGCGCTGGTCTCCCGACGGGAAGCAGATCGCCTTCTTCGGACAAGCTCCGGGGAACCCGTCGCGGATCTACATCCTGCCATCGGACGGTGGCGACCCCCAGAGGATCACCAACGGCGAGGCCGGAGAGAATGGCGATGCGGATCCAACCTGGTCGCCCGATGGAAACTCGCTCGCCTTCGGCGGAAGCCCTTTCGGCGCCATCCCCGGCGTCACGGTGCCTGCGGCGGCGGACCCCAACCGGATGGCGATCCGGTTGATCGATCTGAAAACGCGCCAGATCTCCGTGTTGCCCGGCTCGGAGGCGATGTGGTCGCCGCGCTGGTCTCCCGATGGGCGTTCCATTCTGGGTCTGTCGGCCCCGGAATGGAAGGTTCAGCTTTATGATCTGGCCGCGCACAGGCGGACCGAGTTGGCCGCGCTGCGCGCCGGATACCCTGCCTGGTCGCACGACGGAGCATGGGTCTATTTCATCTATTTCACGGGCGGCGGGCCGCGGTCGTGGCATCGCGTGCGGGTGCGCGACCACAAGCTCGAGCAGCTCTTCAGCGACAAGGAAGAGCAACGCCTGGTCCGGGCATTGGACGTCTGGACAGGTCTCGCCCCCGACGATTCCGTCCTGTCGCTACGCGACACCGGGACCCGGGAGATCTACGCGCTGGAGTGGGAAGCGCCGTAGCCAGCCGCCGCTCTCTGGAGACCGGTCTGGGAATCGAACCCAGCCGCGCCCACTCGAGTGGAGCGCGCAACGGGTTTGCAGCCCGCGGGAGGCGCCAGCCTCCTATCCCGGCCTCGCTCGATCGATCAGACGACGCTCTCGAACAGCACGGAAGTGAGGTAACGCTCGCCGGAGTCGGGAAGAATCACCACAATCGTCTTGCCCTCGAACTCCGGCAGCTTGCCGAGGCGGGCCGCTACCGCTGCCGCCGCGCCGCTCGAAATCCCGCTGAGGATGCCTTCCTCGCGGGCCAGGCGCCGCGCGACTTCGATCGCCTCCTCGCTCGATACTTTTTCCACCCGGTCGACCACGGACAGGTCGAGCGTATCGGGGATGATTCCGGCGCCGATGCCCTGGATCTTGTGGGGCCCCGGCTTGAGCGGCTCGCCGGCCAGCTTCTGTGTGATGACGGGGCTGGTCTCCGGCTCCACGGCCACCGAGAGGATCGGCTTGCCCTTGCTTCCCTTGATGAACCGCGAGACGCCGGTGATGGTGCCGCCGGTCCCCACGCCGCTCACCAGAACATCGATTCCGCCGCTGGTATCGTCCCAGATCTCGGGGCCCGTGGTCCGGAAATGGATGTCGGGATTGGCCGGGTTCTTGAACTGCTGCAGCAGCAGGTAGCGCTTCGGGTCGGAGGCGTAGATCTCCTCCGCCTTGGCGATGGCGCCCTTCATTCCGCCCGCGGCCTCGGTGAGGATGAGGTTGGCGCCGAAAGCCTTGAGCACCTTGCGGCGCTCGAGCGACATCGTCTCCGGCATGGTCAGCGTGATCGGATACCCGCGGGACGCCGCCACGAACGCCAGCGCAATCCCGGTGTTGCCGCTGGTGGGCTCGATCAGCTCGACGCCGGGCTTGAGCAGTCCGCGCTCCTCGGCGTCCCAGATCATCGCTGCGCCGATGCGGCACTTCACCGAATAGGACGGGTTCCGTCCTTCGATCTTGGCCAGCACCGTGGCGCGGCCGCCATCGGTCACGCGATTCAGCCTGACCAGCGGCGTCTTGCCGATGCTCAACGAGTTGTCTGCGTACAGGTTGGGCGCGCCAGCGACTGCAACGCCCGTTCTCGGTTGTTTTTCCGCCATTTGGATCTCCCCTTCCTAAAAGCCGTAGGAAACGCCGAGCGCGAATTGGTGCCTGGCGTTCAAATCGACGCCCGGCAGGATCTTGCCCGCCGCCTGCGCCACGCCAAAGTCTACGTTGAACTTGCGTTCGCCGAACGGAACCAGCCGTGCCGCATAGGTGATCGTGGTGGGCACGTCCGCGCCGGGCAGATTGAGGACCTGGCGAGGCTGCTGTGCGAACTCGGAGCCCAAGATCAAGGTGGACTTTGCCGGTCCTTTGACGACGAAAGCCGCAGCGCCGAAGGCCCGGCCCTTATACCCAGGGGCGTTACCGGCCAATCCGAAGACCGACGCGTTCGTCGCCTTGTAGCCGAAGTTTAGCACGACGGGCAGCTTCTTGACCTGCGTCACGGTCTTGGTCGCCACCGCGTAGAAGTCGGCGTTGGTGTAGTTGCGGCTGGCGAGCACGCCGCTCACGTTTTGATCCTGGCTGCGCACGACAAAGCCGGCGGAAATGGCGGGCAGCCACTTCTGCCCGGCTGAGTTCTCCTTAACTAAGTTGGCCTTCGCGTGGACGATGTTGAAGCCGCCCTTCCACAGGGGGCTCAGGCCCGCCGTATCCCCATCCTGGTGGAAGGTGCGTGTGTAGCCGACCTCGACCCTGGAAAACAGGCCGACGGTCGCCGAGGCGGTGTGAAACTCGCCCAGCACGTCGCCCGCGTCCAGGAAGTGATAAGCGACGATCGGCTTGCCGATGCTGTTGTTGGGGGAAGCGGCGGTGTAGGCCAGCGGCGTGATGAAGACGCCGGTCTGCCCCTCCCAGTTCAGGCTCTGTGCCGAAGCCGTGCCGGCCGCCACGAGAGCGGCCAGAAACAACGCGCGAGAAGGAAGGCTTGTCATGATGTCTCCTAAGTTGGAACGATGGAATGGGTTCATTTCCTATAGAGTATAGGACTATTATGGGCTGGAGCGCAAGCAGAAGTTTAGCGCGGGGGGCGGGTCAGTCTGTTATGTAATTGAAAAAGATAGAAAACTTTTGTTGGCTACAATGTTCAGTATACAGATATAGATTACGCAGATACGTGCCGGAAGCGGTCCGGATCAGGCGCTCGCGAGCGCGCTCTCCAGGTCCCCAATGAGATCTTCGACGTCTTCCAGCCCGACCGAGACACGGATCAGGTCCGGCGTGATTCCCATAGCGTCCAGGGCGTCGCGCGGCACCGAAGCGTGCGTCATCGTCAGCGGATGCTCGATCAGGGATTCCACGCCGCCCAGCGACTCGGCGAGGGTGAAGACGCGAACGCCACCCAACAGACGCAGGGCCGCCCGCTCACCCCCGGCGACGCGGAAAGAGAACGTCCCGCCGAACCCGCGCATCTGCCTCAGCGCCAGCCGATGCTGCGGGTGGCTCGGCAGGCCCGGATGCAAGACCGCGGCGATCTTGGGATGGCGCTCCAGCCACCCCGCCACCGCCAGGGCGTTGCGATTGTGCTCTTCCATGCGCACCGCCAGCGTCTTGATGCCGCGCAGGACCAGAAAGCAGTCTTGCGGACCGGCGCAGGTGCCCATCGCGTTCTGCAGGAAGCCGATCTTCTCGCCGAGCGGCGCGTCCCGAACCACGAGTGCGCCGCCCACCACGTCCGAGTGTCCGTTGATGTACTTGGTCGTGGAGTGCACCACCACGTCCACACCCGCCTCCAGCGGCCGCTGGAAATACGGCGAGAGGAACGTGTTGTCGCAAATCGCGAGGGCGCCGTGTTCGTGCGCCAGCGCCGCCACCGCGGCCAGGTCCACCAGGTTCATCAGCGGGTTGGTGGGCGATTCGATCCACACCGCCTTGGCGCCCGTGGCCAACACGGCGCCCAGAGCGTCCAGGTCGCGCAGGTCGACGTACTCGGCGCGGATCTGCTTGTTACCGAAGACGGACTGAAACAGCCGGTAGGTGCCGCCGTAGAGGTCGTTGTGTACGGCGATCGTATCGCCCGCCGCGAACATCATCAGCAGCGTCGTTTCGGCGGCCATGCCCGTGGCGAAGGCGAAGCCCGCGGCGCCGCCCTCGAGCGCGGCCAGGCAGGTCTCCAGCGCCTTGCGGGTCGGGTTGCCGGAGCGCGAGTAGTCGAAGGGTCCAGGCTGGCCGACGCCTTTGAAGGCGAACGTCGAGGTCTGGAAAATGGGCGGCATCACGGCCCCCAGGTGCGCCTGCGGATCGTGTCCGGCGTGAATTGCGATGGTTTTGAAGTTCATGGGTGCCCCCCGGAATTCCCCATGGTATCTCAGGCCAAGCGCGCGCCGCCGCCAGCCCGCGCCCTTGAGCGATTCCTCAAGAATCGCAGCCGGGGCCGTCCGGCGCCCCGCACTCTTTCCACAGCTTTTCCCAATTCCAGATCCCGCACGCCACCGCGTTCGGCAACGGGAATCCGAGCTGGTGCGCGAGCATACACACCTGCCCGCGATGGTGGGCTTCGTGAGAAAGCATGTAGCACAGCATTTCCGGACCGACCGGCCAAGGCTTAGCCCAGCCGTCTCTGCGAAACTTTTCGACGCGGCCCCCACTACCGCCGAGCGCTTCGGCGAGCATCTCCGCGCAGCGGGCGGCGCTCTCGGCCAATCCCGCACGGGCCTGCTGCGGCGTCGAGTGCGCGCGGTTGAGCTGTGGTGGAACCTCCAGGTGCGGAGCTGTAAGCCTCACCCACTTGGACCGGACATTGTGCATGTGCGTGAAGATCGCCGCAATGGTGCGGGCCTTGCCGGGCGGTTTGGCTCTCCAGGCGGCAGGGTCAAGATGTTCGATAAGAACCTGGTTCATGCGCTCGTTGGCGGCAAAGATCCGGACTGCGGCTCGGCCGAGTTGAGTGTGAACCTTGTGTTGACGCTCGGTCACGGCTTCCTACTCCTTGACCTATAGTACTTCCGGGCCTTCGGTCGCTCGCCGGCCCGTTAGTCAGGCCTGATATTGTTCGTCGGTGACCTGTCCCATCCAGTCAACCGCTTTGCCGTCGAGCTTCTCCTGAATGGCGATATGGCTCATCGCCGTAGTTGCCGTGGCCCCATGCCAGTGCTTCTCACCGGGCGCGAACCAGACGACGTCACCCGGCCGGATCTCCTCCACTGGTCCGCTCCAACGCTGTGCCCAGCCGCAGCCGGCTGTCACGATCAGGGTCTGGCCCAGCGGGTGCGTATGCCATGCCGTCCGGGCGCCGGGCTCAAACGTCACGCTGGCGCCGAACGCGCGGGCCGGAGCGGGCGGGTTGAACAACGGGTCAATGCGCACCGTGCCGGTAAAGTACTCCGCCGGTCCTTTGCCGGAAGGCTGTGAGCCGCTTCGTTTGATCTCCATTTCTTGAACTCCTTCGCGTGTTCGCTCAGCGGCCGGTCATCCGCTCCAGCTTTTCGGGGTACCGAGCGCCTTGCACCGTGATCTTTGAGGCGGCGCTCTCGATGTCGCGGAGATCGTCGGGCGTGAGTTCGATTGAGACTGCTCCGATGTTTTCGTCCAAGCGGTGCGGCTTCGTGGTGCCTGGGATCGGTACAATCCACGGCTTCTGGGCCAGCAGCCAGGCGAGTGCGATCTGAGCGGGTGTCGCCTTCTTCCGTTCCCCGATGCTGGCGAGCAGATCGATCAGGGCCTGATTCGCCTTGAGAGCCTCCGGCGTGAAGCGAGGCAGGGTGCTGCGGAAGTCGGTGCTGTCGAACTTGGTGTTTTCGTCGATCTTGCCAGTGAGGAAGCCCTTGCCCAGGGGGCTATAGGGGACAAAGCCGATTCCGAGTTCCTCAAGCGTCGGTATCACTTCCTTCTCCGGAGTCCGCGTCCACAGCGAGTATTCGCTCTGGAGAGCGGTGACCGGTTGGACTCGGTGCGCGCGGCGGATGGTTTGCACCCCTGCTTCGGAAAGGCCGAAGTGCTTGACCTTGCCTTGCTGAATCAGGTCCTTCACCGCTCCCGCTACGTCTTCGATTGGCACGTTCGGGTCAACCCGGTGCTGATAGAGCAAGTCGATGACATCGACTTTGAGCCGTTTGAGCGAGCCCTCGGCGGCTTGCTTGATGTGCTCCGGCCGACTGTTCAGGGCCGGCGCGGGGCCCTTCATCCCGCGGGGATCGGAATCAGGACTGACGTCGAACCCGAACTTGGTGGCGATCGCCAGCCGGTCGCGGAACGGAGCGAGAGCTTCGCCCACCAACTCTTCGTTCAAGAACGGGCCGTAGACCTCGGCAGTGTCGAAGAATGTGATGCCGCGTTCCACGGCTGCCCGGAGGAGAGAGGTCATCTCCTGCGTGTCCTTGGGCGGACCGTAAGAAAAGCTCATTCCCATGCAGCCGAGCCCGAGAGCCGACACTTCCAGGCCGCTGTTTCCAAGTTTGCGCTTCTGCATTGTTTCTCCTTAGGAACTGTTTCCCCTCATCTCTAGGTTAGATCGAGAGCCCTGGAGGCGGTATCCCGATCCTTCCGATTTCTTGCCTAGTTCTCTTGCACTGTTGATCCGCGCACAGAAGCAGTGGTTATCCTAAAGCAGAGGAGATCCATGAAGAACCAAAGGGGACACGCCGCTCCGGTGTCAGATCGGGCACACGAATTGCGGGCGGAGCTGGCTCGCAAGATTGCCTTGTTCATGGGCTCGGCAGAGAAACGGGTTACGGACATTCCCGGCCTGACGCTCGTTCGACGGACCGCCCCTACCGCTCCGTGCTCAATGACCTACGAGCCGAGTGTGACCGTGATCGCCCAGGGGCGAAAACGGGTAGACCTCGGCCGAACCACTTTCATCTATGATGCGTCGCGATTCCTGCTGACGGCGGTCGATCATGCCCTCCGACTCCAGTTGCCGCACGATGGCGATGATCTGCTGCTGAGCCGCCTCGACTTCCTTGATCTTGACCGGGCCGAGTGCGTCCATGTCCTCCCGCATCATCTCCGCGCCGCGCTGCGACATGCAGTCCATGAAATGCTTTTTCAGCTCGTCGCTGGTCCCTTTGAGAGCCATGGTGAGCAATTTGCGGTCGACGCGCGAGAGGATCTCCTTGATGCCGCCCGGGTCGATCAGAAGCAGGTCCTCGAAGACGAACATCAGGTGGCGGATGGTCTCGGCCAGGCTTCCGTTCTGGTGGTCGATCTTCTCCAGGATGTCCTTGCTGGTCGAAGAATCCAGACGGTTGAACATCTCCGAGACCGCGCGCACGCCGCCCACCGTTTCCCGGCTGAATTCGCCCAGCGCTTTCAGTTTCTGCCCGATGATGGACGCCACCTTGGAGATGATCTCCGGCGAGATCTGGTCCAGGCTGGCCATGCGCAGCGCCACGTCGGCGCGCAGTTCGGAGGGCAGCGAAACCAGCAGCGCGGCCGCCTGCGAGGCGCTCAGGTGCGACAGAATGAGCGCCACCATCTGCGGGTGTTCGCTGTGGATGAACTTGGCGAGCTGCTGCGGATCGGCTTTCTGCAGCGCGTCGAAGGTCGTGATGTCGGCGCCCAGGGTCTTCACCAGGCGGTCCAGCAGCCGGCGCGCCGAATCCGGCCCGAAGGCGTTGACCAGGAGCTTGCGGGCGTAGTCCAGGCCGCCCTTGAGCACGTAGTCGTGCGCCAGGGTCATCTGATGGAACTCTTCGAGCACGGACTCGGATTGCTCGTTGGTGATCTGGGTGATGCGCGCCACCTCGCGGCTGACTTCCTGGACCTCCTCCTCGTCGAGCTGCTTGAGAATCTCGGCGCTGGCCTGGTCTCCCAGGATCACCAGCAGAATGGCCGCCTTCTGAATGCCGGGAACCCGTTCGTCGGAGTACTGCGTGTTGAGGACCATGCCTCAGGTCTCCATGTCGTTGAGCCAGGTCCGGAGGATCTGCGCCGCTCCGACCGGATCTTTCTTCACGGTCTCGGCGATGTGCTTGGTCAGCACCTCGGCTTTCTTGGTGGTGACCGGCGGGAGCTTCAACGCGCTGAGCGCTTCGGCCTCCAGGCGTTGCTTGGCGGCTTGCTGCTCGGCCAGCCGGGACTCCAGCTCCCGCTGCGCCGCGTCGGCCGGACTCGCGATCTCTCCCGCTGCACGGCCCGCCAGCGCGGCGACCATGCCGACGTTCGCCTGCTGCCGCTTGCGGCGCATGAAGAACCACACGGCCGCCAGCAGCAGCACGGCGCCGGCGACTGCGGCCGCGTACACCTTCTGCGAGAGGACGCGCTCGAGCCAGGGGGGCAAAGCCACCGTTCCAGGCGCCGGCGCCTGGGGCGGCGCGGGCGCCGGCGGCGGCTCGATGGCCAGCGTCTGCTCGAAGGGGATGGCCTCCAGGATTAACTGATCGCCGCGCGCGTTGTCGAGGCCGATCGCGCCGGCCACCAGGTCCCGGACCGCCGTGAGCCGCTCCGGGGAAGGCGGTTCGAGAATGCGCTTGGCCCGCGGGCCGCTGCCCTCCCAGCGCAGCCCGAAGTCGAGCAGAACGGCCGCGGAGATCCGCTTCACTACGCCCTGCGGAAGCCGCAGGTGCCGCACGGTGCGGCTGGTCTGGTAGTTGATGCTCTCGGTGCGGCGGGTCATCCCCAGGCCGCTCGACCCCGGCCGCGAGGACGGCCGCGGCAAGGCCGACGCGGTCCCCGGCACCCCGGAAGCGGCGTTCGCGCCGCTGACATCCTCCGTCTTCTGGGAACTGGTCATGACCGAACGCGCCGGATCGAAGGCCTCCTCGGTTTGCTCGCCGCCGCTGAAGTCGCATTCCACCGAGACGCCCGCGCGGTATTTCTCCGGGCCGGTCACGGCCTCGAGCGTGGTATTGATTTTGGCCAGCAGATCTTTCTCGACCTGCTGTTTATAATCCAGCGCCGCCTCGGAAGGCTGCTCGCCGTCGGGCGCCGTGGCGCGGGGCCGGTTGAGAAGATTGCCGTTCATGTCGAGGACCGACACCGCTTCCGGCGCCAGGCCTTCGACCGCGCTCGCCACCAGGTGGCAGACGGCCAGCACGTTGGCCGGTGCCAGCCGCGCTCCCGGCTTCAGCCGCACCAGGACGCTGGCCTTGGCCGGCTGCTGGGCTTCGAGGAACACCGAGTCCTTGGAGAAAGTCAGGTGGACGCGGGCGCTCTCAACCTCGGCCAGCGCCATGACCGAGCGCTCGAGCTCGCCCTCCAGGGCGCGGCGGAAGTTGATGTGCTCGGCGAAGTCGGTGACGCCGAAGTTGGTCTTGTCGAAGAGCTCGAAGCCGGCGCGGCCACTCTTGGGCAGGCCCGCCGAAGCCATCTGGAGCCGCAGCTCGGCCACGCGTTCGGAAGGCGCCAGCACCGTCGTGCCGTTCTCCGAAAGGCGGAACTCGGTTCCGCTCTCGCGCAGCTTCTGAACCACCGCGCCGGCGTCCTCGGCCGCCAGGTTGGTGTAGAGCGGGCGAAAGTCCTGTTCGCGCCTCCAGTGCGTGAAGGCAACCAGACCGCCGGCCACCAAAACGGCCGCGGCCACGATCAGGATGCGCTGCCGCAGGCTCAGATTCGCGATGAGGGCTTTGAACTGGCTCATGTCTCCGGCAACGCTCTATATCTGCATCCGCATAATTTCCTGGTACGCGGATACTACCTTGTTCCTCACCTGGAGGAAGAGCTCGAAGGCCAGGTCGGCTTTCTGCGTGGCCATTACCACCGAGTGCAGTTCCTCTCCTTCGCCGGCCAGAAAGCGCTCGATTCCCTGATCGGCGGTTTGCTGCAGGTTGTCCACCCCGGCGATGGCTTTTTCGAACACGTCCTGGAATCCCGTGCCCGGGCTGGAGGCCGCCGTCGCGGGCGCGACGGCCGCCCCCGTTACGGCTCCCAGCGGACCCACCGGCGAAACCATGCGCGCCTCCCTACCGCAGCAGATCGATCGAGTGCGAAATCATGTCCTTGACGGCGGCGATGGCGGCCACGTTGGCCTCGTAATTGCGAGAGGCCGACATCAGGTCCACCATGTCCTCGGCCGGGTTGACCCGGGGGAAGGCTACGTAACCATCGGCGTCGGCGTCGGGATGCCCGGGCATGTAGCGCTTCTCCGGCGCGCTGGTGTCCTCGATGACTTCGGCGACGCGGACCCCGGTGCCCTCGGCGCCGATCGCATTGGCGAACTCGCTGCCAAAGGGCGAGGCAACCGGCTCGGCAGCGAATACCGCGTCCTTGCGGCGATAGGGACCGCCCTCGGGCGTGCGGGTCGTGTCCGCGTTGGCGAGGTTCTCGACCAGCAGCGCCGCCCGGGTCCGCTCGGCCGCCATGCCCGAAGCGCTGACCGACAGCGAGGAAAACAGGCTCATCCGCCTCCGCCTCCCGAGATGGCTTCCCGCACCGACTGCACCTGGCTCTTCAGCAGGGTCTCCGCCACGTCGAACCGCAGACCGTTTTCGGCCAGCATCCGCGCCTCGCGGTCCAGGCTTACGTTATTGCCATCATGGTTCACCTCGAGGCCGGCGACCTCGACCACCCGCGGCTGGCCGCCCTCCACCAGGCTGCGGAACTCGCTTTCAAAGTCGATATCCACGGTCCGGTAGCCGGGGGTCTCGGCGTTGGCGATGTTCGACGCAACCAGTTTCTGGCGGGCGGCGAGCAGATCCATGTAACGTTCCAGGCTTCCGGCCACTGGATCGAGCATCGCAGCCGCCCGTGCAAACGCAGGTCCATAGCTGAAGGCAGTATTTTTCAGATAGTTATAGACCGGCGGGGCGCCAAGAAACTGGCGCGAGACAAGAGTGCGGTCGCCGGCGGCCGATCACCGCGTTCCGGCGGGCCAGTAGACTCCCGGGTAGATCTCCCGCATCTCGGCGGCGATGCGATGTGCGGTTTCGACGGGCACCGGCGGCCCGCAACCGATGCCGGGACAATAGGCCGCAGCCTGGTCCCAGGCGGTACGACAGCCCACCAGTTCGGGCCAGAAAGGGAAGGCGACGCACTGGGCCGGCTTCACGGGATGGATCGCGCAGCCCCGCTCCCGCAAGAAGTGGCATTGGGAGCCACGGGGTTTGCGGAGCCGCAGCAGGTTCTTGGTGCGGTAGACGTACTTCCGCTCGAAGGCGGCCGAACTGAGGCGCAGGAAGGCAGCCGCCCGCCTCAGGTTCTCCTCGCTCAGGTAGACAAATCCCTTCTGGCGGCAACAACTCGTGCAGGCCGGAACACAGGCAAACCGGAAGGGCTCCATGGGACCCAGGATAGCGCGAAACTGCCCCCAAAACGGCCGCGCGCGTACAGGACAGATAGTGTTTGTTTTCAGCTATTTAGAACTATGTTTTTTCATAGTCTTAATGATCGTTAACGTATGGTTTTTGGTGCAAGATTTTACTTGACTCTCTAGTACATTCGCACTAATCTCTACTAAGGCAAGAATCGAGGGCCTGCGGTTTGCGTCACGGTTCTAGCCTAGTCTCGCAAAAGGGTCTTGCTTCGTTATGGGGAACGCAGAGTTGAACTGTTACGCCTGCTGTGAAGCGGGGGGGCAGTGCTCTATTTCCGTCTCCACGGCAGGCAATCCTACCGTGACTGGTCCTGGGCAGACCATTGGCGCCCAGGTTCACTCCAGCGGGTCCAGCCGGCGCGGCCGCTCCAGTCACGAATGGCACGGATCGACGTGCCACAGCGATTCTGATCGAAGCTCGAAACTCAATTCCCAAACAACTTGGTATCGAGGCGCACCCTTGTTTCCTAATCCGGGGCATCCGGCTCACTGGAGCGGTAACCAGGAAGCCGCTGCATCGGCCTCGTCCCGCGCCGGGCTATTCACATCAGTGTTTGACAAAAAGGGGTCCCAAATAATGAAACACGCGACAGTCCTTGCAGGGCTGCTTGTTGCAGTCCTGATTTTCACTCAACTACCCGCTTTTGGTCAGGTCGGTACCGGTAGGTTGAGCGCCACAGTCTACGACGCGAGCGGCGCGGTCATCCCGAACGCCAAGGTCGTGTTGAAGAATGAGGCGTCCAACTCCCTCCGCGATTCCGTCACGAACAACAGCGGCTTTTTCGACTTCCAGGCCCTTCCGGTCGGCTCTTACACCGTGACGGTCACGGCGCCCGGCTTTACGAGCTGGGAAGGAAAGGGCATCCAGATCACGCAGGGCGCCAGCGCCACTCTTCCGAACATCACGCTGAGCGTCCGCGGAGCCAAGCAGGAGGTCACCGTGGTATCGGCCTCCGAGATGATTGTGCCCGTTGACACCGGCCAGGCCAGCACCACGCTGAACAGCCAGATGATCAGCCAGATGACGATCGCAGGCCGCGACGCAGCCGAGCTGATCAAGATCATGCCGGGCATGGGCTTCAACCATGGATTGACCCAGGGCAGCTCATTCGACCCGACCATGGGCACGGCCAACAACTCCGGCCCGATCGGCATGTACGCCGCCAACGGAACTCAGCCCTTTGGTGGTATGACGATGACGTCGGACGGCGCGAACCTGCTCGATCCCGGCAACCAGGGGACGCAGGTAGCGAACATCAACGCCGACCAGACGGCGGAAGTTACGCTGCTGACCTCCGCTTACGGCGCCGAATTCGCGAAGGGCCCGGTAACCTTCCAGGCCATCGGCAAGAGTGGCGGAGCCCAGTTCCACGGGTCGGCCTACTTCTATGCCCGCAATGGCGTGTTCAACTCCGAAGACTCCTTCCTGAAGAGCCAGGGCGCTGCGAAGCCGGACGACCATTACTACTACCCCGGCGGCGACATCGGCGGACCGATTCTGATTCCGGGCACGCGTTTCAACAAGAACCGCGACAAGCTGTTCTTCTATGCCGCTTTTGAAGATATGCGGCAGCAGCAGGCGGGCTATCTGTTGAGCCGTTTCATCGCCACTCCGGCCATGATGGGCAACCCCACCGGCGGCGTGGCCACTACGGCCGCAAACTTCTCGCCGGCTTACATCGCCAGCCTCGGTACGAACTGGAACAACCATTACGGCAATGGCGAAAGCCAGATGAACGTAATCCCGTGCGCCAACAGCGGCAACTGCAGCTCGACGATCTACCCCGGCGGCATGATCCCGGCGACCCTGGTCGATCCGAACTCGATTGCTTACTGGCAGACGGAACTAAACAACCTGGCGTCCCCCCTGACTTCCACGACCGCGAACACCCTGGGCGCCAACTACCAGACGCTGGTCAACCCGCCCCAGAATCGCTGGGAGCTCCGAGTTCGCGGCGACTACAACATCAGCGACAACACCAAGCTGTTCTTCTCCTGGAACAAACAGGATGAGGCCGATCAGAACCCGGTCAACATTTGGTGGTATTCGGGCGGGGCGTTGCCGTATCCGTCGGGCATGCCGGCGAACCAGGTTTCCAACGTGTATAGCGGGAACCTGACGCACGTCTTCTCGCCGACCCTGACCAACGAATTCGTTTTCGCGGACGCCACCTTCGTCAACCCGATTAACCTTTCGAACCCTGCCGCGGTGGATCCGAGCAAGCTGAATATTCACGTCAACAACCTGTTCTCGGGCACCTACCCCTACATCCCGCAGATTCCCAACCTTCTTTCCGGCTATGACCAGTCCGGAAGCTCGTCGGGCGTTGCGGGCTATAGCGCCTATACGATGGGGATCAAGGGCTACGTAGCCGAATTCGGCAAGACGTCTCAGGCCCCGAACATCTCCGACAACGTCAGTAAGGTGTGGGGCACTCACACGGTGAAGGCCGGCTTCTACTGGGACTACAACCGGAACTGGCAGACCAATGGCAGCATCGCCCCCGCCGCACAGGGCACGCTCGAGTTCTTCAACTACCTGCCCAACAGCAGCGGCAATGCGCTGGCCGACTTCGTGACGGGCCGGGCCAATTTCGAACAGGCCAACGGCTTCCCGACGTCCGACTTCAAGTACTACCAATACTCGTTCTACGGCCAGGACGCCTGGAAGGTCAGCCGCAGGCTGACCATCACTTACGGCCTCCGTATGGATCACATGGGCAACTGGGCGCCGGCCACCGGTCCCGGTCTCGGAGTTTGGGATTGGGCCAGCTACAAGCAGCCGACGGCCACCGCTAGCTGCAGCATCTACAATCAGGTCAACGGCAATTGCGCGGTCAACACCACCGCGTGGACGGGCATGGAGTATCACGCCATCGACCCCAGCATTCCGATGTCCGGATTCCCGTCGAAGGCTTTCTTCCCCGAACCGCGCGTAGGCGTGGCTTACGATCTGTTCGGCAACGGCAAGACGGTCCTTCGCGGCGGCTTCGGCGAATACCGTTACCAGCTTGCCTATAACAGCGTCTCCAGTGGCGCATACAGCGCTCCGCTGGGTTACCTCACGTCAGGGACATGGGCCAACACGATTGGCTACCAGGCGTGGCAACCCGGCAGCAGCGCCTTCAGTGCTACGTCCACCAGCGTGGGCAGCACGACGGGCTTTGGCTCCTTCCCGGCCGGACTTCTGCAGGAAGGCGACTCGAGAACGCCCCATACCTATACCTTCAACTTCACCGTCTCCCAGCGCGTGCCCTGGAATTCCGTGGCGGAATTCGAGTATTCGGGCAATCGCAGCCGGGACATGTTGATCGACAACAACTGGAACATCTTTACGATCAACAAGACGCCGAACCAAGCGTACTTTGGGCCGGATCCGTTGACGGGTGCAAACCCCTGCGCCGTATTGGCGCCCGGTTGCGCCAACAACGTTGACGTGAAAGATTACTACCCGCTGTACGCTTACATTAGCGGCTCGGGCAGCATGAATATGGTCGGCCACGGCAGCTACTCCAACTACAACGCGTTCATCACGACGTGGCAGAAGCAGACTGGCCGCGTGACGTTTACGGCGAACTACACCTTCAGCAAGGTCCTTGGCATCCGTGACGGCGAAACCGACAACGGAAACGGCCAGGGCGCCGCGGTCGACGCGTATTGCCTCGCGTGCAACTACGGCGTGCTCGCGTTCGACCACACGCACATTTTCAATGCTGCGTATGTGATCAACCTGCCCAGCCCGATTCACAACAACATGTTCCTGGGCGGCGTTGTCAACGGCTGGGAGCTTTCCGGTGTCACGCAGCTCCAGAGCGGCGCGCCGATTCAGCCCAATACGACCTCTCTGAACACGAACTGGCCAACCGGCTACTCCTCGCAGGATTGGCTCGGAACCAACATGGACGCGAACGGGGAACCGATTGCGCAGGTCATTTGCGATCCGCGCAGTGGCGGCGGCAAGTACTTCAACCCCGCCTGCTTCGCGCCACCGTCCACCTTCGGTCAGAATGGCACCGTCATCTGGCCGTATATCAAGGGGCCGGGCTACATCGACAGCGACCTCTCGATCTACAAGAACTTCAACTTCAAGGAGCATCAGCAGCTCCAGTTCAGGATGCAGACCTACAACTTCCTGAACCATCCCAATGCGGATCTGACCCTGAATAACTCGGACATCGCCCTGAGCTTCAACCACAACAACGTGATCGCGCAGACCAACCAGAATACTCTGACCACTGGGAACGCGTTGAACACTGGCGGACGACGAGTGCTGATGTTTAGCTTGAAGTACGTTTTCTAGACCGGTCTTAAGACCGCGCAGTACAATATGGGGGGCGGTGAAAGCCGCCCCCGTTTTTTTGTCCGGAGGCTTCTTCGTGGTTCAAGCGCTTCTCAGGGCCGGGCGGCGGGCGCCGTGGGCGCCAGCCGGGGCCGCTCTCGCGCTCTTTGGCGCGTCCGTCGTCTTCAGCCGCACGGAAGGGCCTTCATCACCCATCCGGTTTTCGCTTCAGGCCATCCCGTTCCACTTGGAACACGGCGAGACCACGGCGCGGCACGTTCCGGCCACGATGGCCGGCGGCGTGGCGATCTTCGACTACAACCGGGATGGCCGTCCCGATATTTTCTTTACCAATGGCGCCAACCTCGCCACGCTCAAGAAGGATTCGCCAAAGTACTCGGACCGGCTGTTCCGCAACGACGGCAACGGTGTCTTCACGGACGTGACTAAGGCGGCGGGCCTGGAGGGGAGCGGCTACGACGGCAGCGTGGCCGTGGGCGACTATGACAACGACGGCTACCCCGACCTCTTCGTGGGCGGCCCGCACCACGTCACGCTTTACCACAACGACGGAGACGGGACTTTCACCGACGTCACCCAGAAGGCAGGGATCAACCGGCTGGACCCCGAATACGGCCCCTTGTGGGCCATCGGCGCGGTCTGGGTGGACGTGAACAACGACGGCCTGCTCGATCTTTTCATCGTGAACTACCTGAAGTGGGACTACGCCACCGAACCGCTGTGCGAGTACAAAGGCGCGCCCGACTACTGCAGCCCGAGGTTTTACAAGGGGCTGCCCAACCAGTTGTTTCTCAATAACGGCGACGGGACCTTCCGCGACGTCTCGAAGGAGTGGGGGATTCGGGCTCACATCGGCAAGGGCATGGGTGCGGGCATGGCGGACTACGACCTGGATGGCCGTCCCGACCTGTTCGTCACCAACGACGCGGATTACAACTTCTTATTTCATAATCTCGGTAACAAATTCGAGGAAATTGCCTTCGATGCCGGCGTGGCCTTGGCAGAGGACGGGAACTTTATTTCCGGAATGGGTCTTGATTTTCGCGATTTTGACAACGACGGCTATCCAGACCTCGCGTTCGTGGCGCTCAAGGGGCAGACCTTCCCGCTTTTCAGGAACCTGGGCGGGCACGGCTTCAAAGAGGTTACGGCCCAGAGCGGGATGCGGGCGCTGAGCTGGCCGATGTCGGGTTTTGGCGCCGGCCTGTACGATTTCGATAACGATGGATGGAAGGACCTGTTCGTCACGCGCGGGGACGTTCTCTCGCGCCCTTCGCCCGCCACCGTGGTGGAGCAGCACAACACGGTGTTTCGGAACCTGGGCGCCAGCGGGAAATGGCAGGCGCTCACGGAAGAGGCGGGGCTCGCGGCGGCTCCCGCGGGGCGTCACCGCGGCTGCGCATTCGGCGACCTGGACGGGGACGGCCGCGTGGACGTGGTGACCACGGCGCTGGGCGCGGATGCGGAGATTTGGATGAACCGCAGCCCGGCGAGCGGGCACTGGCTGGATATCGCGCTCGAGGGGACCAAGAGCAATCGGGACGGCATCGGCGCCCGCATCAAGCTGGTTGCCAAGGGCGGCACGCAGTACAATCACATGACCACTTGTGTGGGGTTCGCCTCTTCCAGCTATGGCCCGGTGCACTTCGGGCTGGGCGCGGACCAGAGGGCGGAATCGATCGAGATCCACTGGCCATCCGGCATCGTCCAGACGCTGCGGAACGTGCCCGCCGACCGCGTTCTCAAGGTGAAGGAGGCGGCGGAGTGAGTGTGCGCAGTTCCCGCTGCCGCTGTTCCTCGGTGAGCCGGTCGACGATGGCGCGCTCCCGGGCGCCGTCTTCCGGCCGCTTCACCCGGTAATAGAGGGCCGCCAGTTCGATGTGTGGCTGGAGCCAGTTCGCGTCGGCGCGCACCACTTCCTCCATGTCCTGCACGGCCGCCTCCAGCTTCCCCTCGGTGCGCTCCAGGCGCGCCATCTCGAAGCGGGCCAGCGACGAGGAGGGACGGAGTTCGAGGGCGCGAGACAGGTGCTGCCGCGCGCCTTCCAGGTCCCGTGTCGAGTTCAAGACGGCTCCCAGGTTCAGTTGCGCTTCGAAGTCGGCGGGGTTGGCTTCAAGCGCCTTCCGCAAGGCGGCCGTGGCGCCCTCGTTTTCGCCGAGATACTGGAGCGTCTTTCCCTGCAAGGTATAGGCGCCGGGAAGCCGCGGGTTCAGGCGGATGGCCGCATCGGCGTCGCGGCGCGCCTGCTCGAAGAAGTTGAGGCGAAGCGAGGTATCGCCCGCCAGCAACCAGGCCTCCGCGCTGTTGCCGCGTTCGGCGACTTTCTGAACCCGGGTCAGGCCATCGCGGAGGCGGCCCGCGTGGATCAACGCCGACCCAAGCGCCCAGGCCAGGTCGAGATCATCGGGGTGAGCCGCCTCGAGGGGAGCCAGAACGGCGATGGCGTCGGCGTGACGGCCCTGGCGCTCGTGGCAGCCGCCGAGCAGCACGGCCACCTGGAAATTGTCCGGATCGCCGTCGTGGAGAGAGCTCAGCTCGGCGGCCGCATGGGGCAAGTCGCCCTTCTTGTAATATGCCAGCGCCAAGTTCAGCCGCAGGCCGGGGTGGCCGGGGGCCAAGGCCAGCGCCGCGCGGTATTGCGCGATGGCTTCATCGAAACGGCCCAAGTGAGCCAGTGCGGCGCCGAGATTGGCGCGCACCGCGAGCACGTCGGGCCGGAGCTTAACCAGATCCTGGTACTTGCGAACGGCCCGCGCGTCGTCGCCCCGCTTCTGCGCCTCCACGGCGTCCCGGAATAGCTGCTCGGGGGAGTCCTGCGCCCGGGCGAGGCCCGCCAGAACGATCAGCACAAGGGCCGCACGCATCACCTTACAGAATAGTACTCTGCCGGCCGCGCTCGGTCACTGCTGGCCGGGACCTGCCGGCTGCCGGCCCTTCTGCGCCAGGGCCTCGTAATGATCGAGATCGGCCCTGAGGGCCGTTTCCAGCGCCTGGTTTCGCTCTCCCGCAGCCAGATCGAGCGCATGCTGCGCGGTTGTCACCGCTTCCGGATACCGTCCGGTTTCCGAATACATCGCGGCCAGCATCTGGAGAATCACCGGCTCTTTCATCCCGGAGAGCTTGGCCGCCTCCTCGATCTGAGTCGCGGCATCGGCGAATCGTCCCTTAGCCGCCAGAGTCCGCCCGAAATTGTAACGATATCCGACGTCCCGGGGAGCCAGGGTTACTGCCTTCTCGAGGTGGGCCAGGGCTTCATCCAGAGCTCCGGACCTGGCCAGGGCAGCTCCCAGGTTATTCTGCCCGTCCGCGAAATCGGGTTCGATCTGGACGCCCCTCTGCAAATGCTCAATGCCTTCGGCAAGCCGGCCGCTCTCGGCCAGCGCGCCCCCCAGATTGACTTGCGCCTTGGGATTGTCCGGATCCAATTCCAGCGCTTTCTGGAAATAGGCAGTGGCTTCGTCCATCCTGCCCTTTTCCGCGAGCGCGCTCCCGAGATTATTGTTGGTCTGGGAACTGTGGGGCTCGAGCTCCAAGGATCGCCGGTACTCGGCAATGGCCTCGTCGACCTTTCCCGTGGCATTAAGAGCGATACCCAGGTTGTTGTGCGCCTTGGAGTCATCCGGGACCTGAGCCAAAGCCGTGCGCCACGCGGGAACGGCGGCGTCGTACTGCTTCTTCAGCGCCAGTTGAATGGCCACGTCGAAAAGCTGGTAGAACTCGACGGCGGGCGCCTCCATGCGTTCGATGTCGCCCGGCTTGACGTTCATGAACTCGGGGATATTCACGGCGCGATTCGCCGCAGTCGCGTTCTCGATCAGAATCGCCGGCGTGCTGTTGCCATCCGAGTCGATGTGCGTCAGATACATGCGGGTGTAGGGAGAAGGGGACTTGGACGAGAAGACCAGCCAGCGGCCGTTCGGCGAGAAACTATGCCACGAATTCATGGATGGCAGATTGCTCCGCAACTCACGCGCTACGCCGCCCGTCACCGGAACGATATACAACTTGCTGTCGGGGCGCATCAAGAGGCCGGTCTTGTTCTGGACGAAGACGATCCACTTGCCGTCCGGCGAGACCTTGGCAAAGTTGTTGCTCATGCCGTTCTCGGAGGCGCCGACGATCCGCTCCGCCTGGCCTCCCTTGCCGTCGTTGAACGGGATGCGATAGAGGTCGTACTGGATCTGGAGCTCATTCGGATCGTTGGCGTACTCCGGCGGCTTTTGCCCGGGTGAGTATGGGTTCTGAGCCTTGGCCTTGCAGAACACGAGGAATTTATCGTCCGGGCTCCAGAACGCCGCCGTCTGAACATACTGCGGGTCGTCGGCGCCCGGAAGGGGTTGCAGTTTTCCGGTCTCATGACTGTACCAGGCCAGAATGCCTTGGGTGGGATAGAAGACCTGACCGAATCCGTAGTAACTGTACTGGCCCTGAAAAATGCGATCGACCGCGCGGGGCCCGTGCGAATGGGGAATCTCGATGGAGGTCACCACGTATTTCCCGTCCGGCGATATCTGCGACATGAACCCGAAGCGCTTGGGCGATCCCTCCTCGGTGAACGAGCTCCACCGGATGACGTAGTTATTGCTGATGGAGGTGACCTTCCGGATAGGGATCAGTCCGTACAACCCTTTGTCGTTCTGCGGCCCGTCCACGTCGATGCCGAGCCATTTCCCATCGTGCGAGATCGAATGGCAGTTGGCGCACGTCGGGAGGTTCTCCAGCATGACCCTGCTGGTCGGCTCGGATACGCTCCGGAGGCGCCATCGGATCAACGGAAGGACCGAATCGGGCAGGGGCTTGATGACCCCTCTTTCCCTATCTTCGGGACGAGGCGGCACCAGAGGCACGTCGCGGTAGAAGATCGGGGCGCCGACCGGATCCGGCGAGACCGCCATTCCGACCTGCCCGCGGGAAACGGGCTCCCGTGCCTTCTGGTCGCGAAAACCGGTGATGATCACGGTCGCCGGCCGCCGCTCGGAATGCTTGATGATCGTGGCCCACGTCTTGGCGTCCGGTTTCCAGGTGTGGTCGGCCGCTTCCTGCGCGGTCAGCGTAGGCGGGACGAACCTGGGAATTCTCGCATCGATCTCACCCACCTGCAGCTTCTCGCCTCGGGACCACGCTCCGATATGGGGCCCTCGCTCCGCAAAGACGACTTGGATGAACCAGGATGTCGCGGCCGGGTTCGCGTCGCGCCACAGAAACGTCGGCGGGATGATGTCGCAAGGGAAAAGGGAGCCTTCTTCGGGGTAGTCGACGACGATCGGGGGCAGAGGCTCGGGGGTCTGCGATTTGTGGGCTCCGGCAGACCCGGAAACCCCGGCTGCCAGAAGCAAAATGACGGGCGCAGCACATCTACGGGACCGCTGCGCAAAAAACTCGCTCAGCACTGATACCTCCATCTTGGGTCCCCTGCTGGGTAACAGTATACCCCAACCCAAACGGTTCGAGATCGGCCAGAGAGCGCTGGAGAAACGTCCGACGGCGCCGCTGTTTGTGCGGGCCGGGCCGTGCCGGCCGGAGCAAAGCCGCCCACGTCGGCTACAATGAAAAGTTCGATGCAGCTTTCCCGCCGCGAACTTCTAGCCTACCTCGGAGCACTTGGTCTCGCCCGCGCTGCGCGTCCGGGGGACGCCGCGGCGCCGGGCCCCATCTTTCAAATCGTCCCGCCGGCGAAGAGCGGCATCGCGTGGGTCCACGACAATGGCAAGTCCCCGGAGCACTGGCTTCCGGAAGCGATGTGCTCGGGCTGCGCCTTTCTCGACTACGACAACGACGGCTGGATGGACATCCTGCTGATCAATACCGGGCCGTCCGTCTTCTATCACCCCAAGAACCCGGGGCGCAACGCCCTGTATCACAACAACCGCAACGGCACGTTTACCGACGTCACCAAGCAGGCCGGACTGGATGCCGCGCGCTGGGGGGAAGGCGTGGCCGTCGGCGACTACAACGGCGACGGGTACCAGGACATTCTCTTTACCTCCTACGGCGGCAACTTTCTGTATCGCAACAACCGCAACGGTACCTTTACGGACGTGACCGCCCAGGCGGGCCTGGGAGGAAACGGGGGCTGGACGACGTCCGCGGTGTGGTTCGATTACGACAACGATGGCAGGCTGGACCTGTTCGTCGGCGTCTTCGTCGATTATGGCGGCGACAATCCCAAGACCTGCGGTCAAAACCAGGCCAAGAAGCGCTACTACTGCGTTCCCTCGATGTTCGACTCGCGCTACAGCACCCTGTATCACAACAATGGCGACGGCACGTTTACGGAGACGGGGCACCTCACCGACATCGGAAAGAACCCCGGGAAATGCCACGGGGTCGTGGCCACCGACATCAACAACGACGGCCTGATGGATCTCTTCGTGACCAACGACCTGGTGCCCAATTTTCTGTACGTCAACCGGGGCAACGGGAAGTTCGAGGAGATCGGCCTCTCGGCGGGAGTGGCTTACAGCGCCGACGGCCTGGCGCGCTCGGGCATGGGAGTCGATTCCGCCGATTACGACAACGACGGCCGCGAGGACCTGTTCGTCTCGAACATCGACCGGGAGCGATTTGGGTTCTATCACAACGACGGGGGCGAGAGCTTCACCGACGTGGCGGACCGGACCGGAATTGGCAAGAAGTCGTATTTTCTGAGCGGATGGGGGCTGAAGTTTTTCGACTACGACAACGACGGCAACGTCGACTTGTTCCTCGCCAACGGCCATCCCAACGACATGATCGAGGAGTTCGTGGACAACGTGACCACCGCCGAGCCCCTGCTCCTGTTTCACAACGACGGCGGGCGCTGGACCGATGTCAGCAGCCAGGGCGGGCCGGCCTTCGGCTCCCACTGGACGGCGCGGGGGCTGGCCATCGGGGATTTCGACAACGACGGCGGGGTGGACGTGCTGATCAACAACAACGGCGCCGCCCCGTTGCTGCTCCACAACGAGGTGGGTGCGCGCAACAACTGGCTGGGCGTACGCCTGATCGGGACCACGGCCAACATCGACGCCGTGGGCGCTCGCGCGACCTGGGGATTCGGAGGAACGACGCGGTCGCAGCTCAAAGTCGGGGGCGGAAGCTATCTCTCGGCGCACGATCCGCGCATGGTTTTGGGCATCGGGCAGGCGAAGAAACTGGACTTCCTCGAGATCCGCTGGCCTCTGCCGTCCAAGCGCGTGGACCGCTTCACGTCCCTTCCCATCAATCGGTACATTACGATCCAGGAAGGGAAGGGAATCGTGAGCTGACGCCCCGAGCCCGCGGGGCTTGCGCTCAATGCACGTGAGTCGGAGGGGGCGGGCTCAGCTTCTGCGCGATCTCGTGCTCCCGGTCGCCATCGGCTTTGCGCTTCAGACGGTAGTAGAGGTTGGCCAGCACGACGTGCGCTTCGCGGAAATCCGGGTAGCTTTTCGTGAGGCTCTCGAGAATCTGGCAGGCCTCTTCGCGCTTGCCCTGCTCGGAGCGGAGATCGGCCAACTGCAGCAGCGCCCCGGGGTCCTGCGGCCGGATCGCGAGGGCGCGGTTCAAATACGCCTCGGCCGCATCGAGCTGGCTATCGTGGAGCGCATAGACGCCCAGGTGGAAATTGGCCGCGAAATCGTTCGGATTTAGTTCCAATTCCTTCCGATATTGGGCGCTGGCCTTGTCATCCATAGCCTCATCGAGCACCACGCCGTAGAGGGAGTGGACTCCGGGGAGGTTGGGGTCGATCTCGATAGCCCGTTCCAGGTCCGCTTTGGCGCCCTGCCAATCCTTCATCCGCATCCGGGCCGAGGCCATGAGGACACGGGCCTGGGCCGAATCGCCGTTCTTCAGGATGCGGTCCATGATCTGCTGGCCGCGCTCGATCTGGTTGTCCCGCATCAGCGCTGTGCCATAGAGGTAGGAAAACGTCAGGTCGTCCCGATTCTGCGCATCGAGAGGATCCAGCAGAACGATGACCTTGCGGTTTTCGCCCTGCTGGAGCCAGCAGTCGGCAAGCAGAAGGGTAAAGCGCTTCTCCTGCGGCGCGAGGTTGTGCAAAGTCTCGAACTCGGTGACGGCGCGGTCGATACGGCCCGCCTTGTAATACGCCAGGGCCAGGTTCGCCCGGATCTGGATGCGGTCCGGAGCGCCCTTGAGGGCACGCTCGTACTCGGCGATGGCTTCGTCGAAACGGCGCAGATGAGAGAGCGCGGCGCCGAGATTGGCGTGCGCCTCGACGATGTCCGGACGAAGCTTGATCAGTTCCTGGTACTTGGCGACCGCGAGCGCGTCGTCCCCGTGCTGTTGCGCCTCGACGGCCTCCCGGAAGAGCTGCTCCGGAGCGGCGCCTTGCGCGAAAGCGGCGCGCAGGACGAGAACGGCCAGGAACGTGAGGCGCACCACCATCGTTACCAGCATAGCCCCTGGCAGGCTAAAATCAAGCTTATCGTGACCTCTTGCGACACGAGGACCGCTGGAGTTTTGTGCTTGCTGGTGGCGGCGGCTTCCCTTGTGCGAGCGCAGGCGCCCGATCCCAGCTTCGACGAACTGGCGCGCCGCGCCCAGGAGGCCGTGGACAGCAAGCCCGCCGAAGCCGTGGCCCTGTTCAGGCAGGCGCTGGCGCTTCGGCCGTCGTGGGCGGATGGATGGCTCTACCTGGGAGCCGAGCTGTATCAACTGAACCGTTACCGGGAGGCACGCGACGCGTTCCGCAACGGAATCCCTCTGGCTCCGGGCAACGGCACGGCATGGGGCTTCTTAGGGCTCTGCGAATACGAGCTGGGCGATTCCGACGGGGCGCTAGCCGACATCCGGAAGGGAGAGGCCCTGGGTCTCGGCGGCAACCGCGAATTCCAGACCGCGGTGCGGGTTCGCGGCGCCCTCATTCTGATCCACGCTAAAGCTTTTGACGTGGCGGCCGTCGAGCAATTGCGGCCTCTGTTAATGGACTTTCAGGCGGACTCCCCGGCCGTGATCGAAGCCCTCGGCCTGTGCGCGCTGGCAATACCGCGCTTGCCCTCGGAGCTTCCGGCGTCGAAGCGCCCGGTGGTCGATCTGGCGGGCAAGGCGCTCTGGGCCAACATGAGCAAGCGCTCCGCGGAGGCCGAGTCCGCCTTTCGCGAGCTGCTGGAGAAGTACCCGCAGGAGCCGGGGGTTCACTACGCCCATGGGGTGTACCTGATGGATTACGACCAGCGCGCCGCCCTGGCCGAGTTCCAGAAGGAACTCGAGGTCGATCCAACTCAATGGCCCTCGCTGCTATTCAGCATTATGCTCGAGCTCAAGCGGGGCCAGCCGGAGACCGCCATCCAGCTCATCGAGCGGGCGGCCAGGTTGGTGCCGGAAGGCCAGCGCTGGGTTTGCCACGCTCAAATGGGGAACGCCCTTCTGGCCCTAGGGCGGTTCGAGAAGGCGATCCCGGAGTTGGAAACAGCCGTAAGACTCCAGCCCAGCAACTCGTCGCTGCATTTCTCCCTTCAAAAGGCCTATCGCCTGGCCGGGAGGCAAGCCGAGGCCGAGCGAGAAGGAACCGAATTCCTGCGCCTGAAAGCGCAAGAGGACCCGCTCAGCCTGCCGGGCCGGGCGGGCGGTTCTACGGGCGCGGTTCGGTAACCGGAATCACGCGGTCCGCGGCCACGTTGCGCAGCGTCTGCCGGATGCCGCTCGGCCAAACGATCTGAATCTCCCGAGCCGAAGTGGAAGAGCCCAGACCGAAATGCACGCGCGAGTCGCTCGAGCACCCGTACCCGGTGCTGGTGGTGACGTGGTTGTACTGCACGGAACCGTCCGCCGCGGTGAGCCGGATCTTCGCGCCGATCCCCATGCGGTTGCTCTTGGTGCCGGTCAGCTTCAGCAGCATCCAATGGTTGGCGTTGCGCGTGGTGTTGTGAAACACGCGGGCCGGGCCATTGAGCACCGACACCACGGCGTCGATGCGCCCATCGTTGTCCAGGTCGCCAAAAGCGACGCCCCGATGCGCGGCCGCGATCTGAAAGCTCGCGCCCGCCGTTGCGCTCACGTTCTGGAACTTCCCGTTTTCGAGATTGCGGAAGACCGCATTCGGCTCCTCGTACCGGCGGGGAGCGAAAAGAGCGACGTTGTCGATGGTATTCGATCGCGACGCAAACAGGTCCTTCCATCCGTCATTGTCCAGATCGAAGACCCCGTTGGACCACCCCGACATCTGGCTTGTGTCCAGCGCCAGACCGGCCGCCGCCGTGGTTTCCGCGAACAGACCGCGGCCCATGTTGCGGAACAGAGGGAAGGTCTGCTTTTCGATCGCGGTTACCCAGATGTCCGGCAGGCCGCGGTTGAAGATGTCGCGGAAGTCCGCGCCCATTCCCGAAATCACATCGCCGTCCTCGGCCAGCGCGACGCCCGCCTTGAGGGCCACCTCCTCGAAGCGCTTCCCGCCGAGATTGTGAAAGAGCAGGTTGGGTGTGTCGTCGCAGGCGACGAAGATGTCGGGGAAACCATCGCCGTCGTAGTCGGCCACAGCGACGCCCATCCCGCGGCCCAGGTGCTCTGAGATGCCGGTCTCGGCGGAAACGTCGGTGAAGGTGCCGTCCCCATTGTTGCGGTAGAGGGTGTTGGGAAGCGGCTTGTACAGGCGCGGATTGCAGGAGACGCGCTGACCGTTCACGATGCAGGGCGGCTCCGTGTCCGGATCCCAATGGCAATAGTTGGACACGAACAGGTCGAGGAGGCCGTCGTTGTTGTAGTCCACCCACGCCGCGGAGGTGGACCACATCTTCCGGTCGTAGTAACTGGCGCCGGCCACGCCCGCCTTGGCCGTCACATCGGTGAAGGTGCCGTCGCCGTTGTTGTGGAACAACTGGTTGCCGTTGACGTTGAGAACGTAGAGATCGGGCCGTCCGTCGTTGTCGTAGTCTCCCACGGCCACGCCGATGCCGAAGCCGGCGCCCCCCAGGCCAGCCTTGTCGGTGACGTCGGTGAAGGTCAGGTTGTGGTTGTTGTGGAACAGGCGGTTCTTGTACCGGCTGTCGATTTTCAGCAGCGACGGCATGTCGGCGCCGTTCACGAGATAGACGTCCAGGTAGCCGTCCCCGTCGTAATCGAAGAGCGCCACGCCGGCGACCATGCTCTCCGGCTGGTGTTTCAGGGGCGTCGGGCAACCGTTGGCCACGAAGTGGATTCCGGCGCGCTCCGCGATGTCCTCGAAACTGATCGGGCCGAGCGCCGCGCCTCCCGCCAGAGCCAAGAGCGGGGCGCAAAACAGGAGAACCCGGAAACGCATGCCTCTTGAATATAGCGCGCGGTTTCGAAGCGCGTGATTTCGGCCGAGTCGAGCGCGCGGTCTGGCGACACCCGTTACAGACACCCGTTACAGAAACCTGTTACAGGTAGCAGATGGCGCTGGGAAGCGTTAGAATGAGCCCATGCGAAAGTTGCTCATTCCGGCGGCTGCGTTGTTGTTATGCACGCAGTTCGGCACACCGGCCGGAGTTCAAGCTCCGACCCCGGCCCAATCCGGCACAACCCTCCACGTAACAGCCAACGAGGTGCTCCTCGATTTTGTCGTGCGCGACAAGCACCGCAAAATCGTGAAGAACCTGAAGCAGGGTGACGTACAGGTCTTGGAAGACGGCGTCCCCCAGAAGATCCTCAGTTTCCGCCTGGCGGAGGGCTACTCCGTTGAGCAGCGCCAGCAACCGCAGGCGAGCGCATCCAAGCCGGCGAAGGCGCCCGCCGACCGCACCGCCTCGACGCCTCTGACGCTGCGCAAGGTCAATCTCATCTGCATTGTTCTTCATAATCAGGACAACCTCGATGGGACCATGAGGAAACTCAGGCTGGAGGCCGTCCAGGAGTTCCTCAATAACCAGATGCAGCCCGACACCTGGATCGGAGTTTTCAACCTCACCTCGCGCCTGACGGTGCTCCACCCCTTCACCACCAATCGCGCCGAGCTTCTGCGCGCTGTTTCGAACAACTTCGCCGGTGGGACTTTCCAGCTTTCCAAGGTCGCGGACTCGATTCTGAGCGGCACTCCCAATTTGGATGTAGTCGAGGGATTCGCGACCGGAACCTCGGGCGGAGCAACCGAGACGCTGCAGACGGGCAAGCTCAATCCCAACATCGCCCTGGACGTGTCCGCCGAAACCGGGTTAGGCGCGGAGGCCCAGCGGGGGGACCTGGTCGGCCAGCAGCGGCAGTTTGGCGGGATTGAAGGCATGCGCCAGACGGATCAGATGAAAGTGATGGTTCGTGAATTGGGGCCGCTGCCGGGCCACAAGACGGTCCTGCTGCTGAGCCCGGGTCTGGCGACTACGGGCGATCCCGATTTCTTCCAGCCTATTCTGTCCGGCGCCAACAAGGCGAACATCACCGTCTATTCCTTGGACACAAACGGCCTCAGCGAGAATTCCAACGTGCAGGCCGGGAATCAGGCTCTGCAGAATGTGGCCTCTTTGAGCCAGCAGCAAACGAAGACCAACCTGGGGGGCAACACGAGCACCAGCACCAGCACCACCACCGGCAGCGTCGGTCAAGACGCGGAACTGATGAGGCAGGACGATTACCTGCATCAGGCCGTGCGCAACTCGGACACGCAGGCGCCCTTGCGCGCGCTGGCCGAAGGGACCGGTGGGTTTCTGATTGCGAACACGAACGACTTCAGAAAGCCGTTTCAGAAGCTCATGGAGGATGTGGGCGCGCATTACGAGGCGGTGTATCATCCGGCCGACGACAAGTACGACGGCCGTCTGCGGAAGATCGAAGTGAAGCTGGCGCGGGCGGACCTGACCGTCGAGGCCCGTGCGGGCTACTTTGCTCTTCCGGACATGCCGGACTCGCCAGTTTTGACGACTGCCGATGTGGCGGGGCTGATGATGCTGAATGCCCAGCCTCGGCCGCATGCCTTCGACTTCCGTTCCGCGGCTTTTCAATTCCGGCCGGGAGGGGAGACTTCGCGATTCGCGGTGACGTACGAAGTGCCGGTGTCCAGCCTGACGGCGACGCCCGAGCCGGAGCAGAAGAGGCATCGCTTGCACCTGTCCGTGTTCGCGCTGGTGAAAGACGCGAGCGGGCAGGTCGTCGACAAGTTCGGCCAGGACGCTCCGTTCGAGATTCCGGACGACAAACTGGCGGCGCTCGGGACCGCCTCGATTCCCTATACGCACCTGCTCAATCTTCCTCCCGGGCGCTACACGGTGGAGACCGCCGTGATCGACCGGGAAAGTAGCCGAGCGGCCACGAACGAGGTGGCGTTCGATAATCCCGAAAGCAAGGGTATCGGGCTGAGCAGCGTGATGTTGGTGAGCCAGGTGGAGCCTGCGACTGGGCAGCCGGACGCGGCCGATCCTTTCCTGGTGGGGAAGGATCGGGTGACACCGGATCTGGCGACGACGCTGAGCGCGAGCGCGAAGCCATACATCTACTTCGTGGTGTATCCGGACCAGGCCAGCTCCGAACATGCGCGCATTGAGATTCAATTCCTGCTCGACGGCCAAGTCGTTGCGAGGCACGCCGAGGATCTGCCCGCGGCGGACGCGGGCGGTGCGGTGCCGAAGCTGTTCCGTACGGTTGCGAAGCCGGGCAACTGCGAGCTGAAGATCGTTGCGACGCAGGGCGCCGAATCGCTCGAGCGAAGTGTGAAGTACACGGTGGTTGCGAATTGAGGCTCGCGGCGGCTGCGCCGAGGAGGCGGAGGCCGCCAGAGGACGAGAGGGTGCGCAGAACGTTCATCCCGGCCGCCGGAATTGCGCTATGCCTGACGCTCCCTGGCCTGGTCGTGGGACAGAATGCTCTGCCGGCCGAGCCCAGCGTAACGATCCATACCACCGTGAACGAGGTGCTGCTGGACCTGGTCGTGCGCGACAAGCACGGCCGCCTGGTCAGGAACCTGAAGCCCGCCGAGGTGGAGATCTACGAGGACGGCGTCCGCCGGGAGATGCTCAGCTTCCGCCTGGAGGAGGGTCCCGGTGGCGCGCAGGATCAGCGGGCGAGCGAGGAGCAGCACGACGCGCCCGCAGCCAGCCACGACGCGCCCGTCCCGAGCCCCGCGGCGGTTTCGCCGGGGCGGTCGCTGCACGCGTTGAATGTGGTCTGCATCGTCTTCCACAATCTGGATCCATACACCAGGAAGTACGCGGTTGACGCCGCGGAGGAGTTCCTGAAGGACGACTTGGAGCCCGGCACCTGGGTCGGGATCTTCAGCCTTAGCGACCGGTTGATCCCACTGCACCCGTTCACGACCGACCGCCGGGAGATGAGCGAGGCGATCAAGAACGTCGCCACCGGGACCGGGCTGGACTTCATGAGCGCCGCTCAGGCCATGTTGAGCGCAGAACCGATCATGGTGAGCGTGACCGAAAGTGGGTCCGGCGGTCCCGGAGGAGGCGTCAGCACGGATTTGACCATCACCGGGGGCGAGCTCAATCCTCTGGCGATAAACGGCGCGGATGTTGCCACCTCCATGGGTGCCAACATGAGGCGTGGGGACTTGGTGGCCCAGCGGCGGCTGTTCGGCAACATCGAAGGAATGCGCGAGACCGACTCGATCCTGATGACCATCGAGCAGCTCGCCAAACTGCCCGGCCGCAAGACCGTGCTGCTGTTCAGCCCGGGATTGGCGACCACGGGCGATCCGGAACGGTTCGACACTATCGTCAACAAGGCCAATCGAGCCGACGTCAGCTTCTTTGCCATCGATGTTACCGGCCTGACCCAGAACTCCAACGTAGTGGCCAGCGTTGCGGCCCTGAAGCACGTCACGTCCCTGAGCCAGTCCCAGGGGAAGGGCAGCGACGGTCCGGCCGTCATGATGGAAAGGATGCGGCAGGACGACTACCTGCTCAGCGCCGTGCGAACCACGGACACGCAGGCAAGCCTGCGCGCGCTGGCGGAAGGGACGGGCGGTTTCCTGATCGGCAGCACGAACGATCTCAAGAAGCCGTTCCAGCGCGTCGTCGAGGAAATAGACGCGCACTACGAAGCCGTGTACCGGCCCGCTTCGGACAAGTACGACGGGCATCTGCGGAAGATCCAAGTGAAGCTGGCGCGGGCCGACCTGACCGTGGAGAGCCGTCCCGGATACTTTGCCCTGCCTGAGATCAAGGGCTCCGCCCCGCTGACGTCTTTCGATGTTCTTGGCCTGTTGGCCCTGGATCGCCAACCGCGGCCGCATGCCTTCGATTTTCGCTCCGCGGTTCTCCAATTCCGGGGGGACGGCGAGAACTCGCAGTACGCTTTGACGTACGAGGTGCCCGCGTCCAGCCTGACGGCGACGCCCGAGCCGGAGCAGAAAAAGCATCGGCTGCACCTTTCCTTGGTCGGCCTGGTGAAGGACTCGGGCGGCCAAGTGGTCGACAAGTTCAGCCAGGACGCCCCCTACGACATTCCGGACGACAAGCTGGCGTCGATCGGGACGGCCTCCGTTCCATACACTCACCTGCTCAGCCTTCCTCCGGGGCGTTACACGGTGGAGACCGCCGTGCTCGACCGGCAGGCCAACCGGGAGGCGGCCAACGAGGTGGCGTTCGACAGCCCAGGACGCAAGGGGATGGGGCTGAGCAGCGTGATGCTGGTGAAGCAAGTGGAGGCAGCGGCCGGGCCACCGGACCCGGCCAATCCGTTCCGGGTCGAGAACAATCTGGTGACGCCGGAGCTGACGACAGCGCTGAGCGCAAGCGCGAAGCCGTACGTGTATTTCGTGGTCTATCCGGACAAGGCGAGCCAGGAGCAACCACGCATCGTGGTGCAGTTTCTAGTCAACGGGCAAGTGGTTGCGAGGAAGGTGTCCGAGCTGCCGGCCCCCGACCCGACCGGAGCGATCCCGATGCTCATCGAGTCCCCGGCGGAGCCCGGCAACTGCGAGTTGAAGATCATTGCGATTCAGGGCGCCGCAGCGCTCGAGCGAAGCCTGAAATACACGGTCCCTGCGAAATAGGAGCAGGCGCCCGGCCAGCCGCCCGTCGCAGGCCTTAGACATTCGCCTCGGTAACGACTAGAATGGGACGCTAGGTCATAACTGCTCAGGGTTCTTAATGCATCATCGCGTCGTGGTTTTCTTGCTGCTCGTTTCACTAAAAGCTGCCATGGTTGCGCAGGCTCAGGGAGTTGCCGCAACAAGGGAACCGCCGGCCGGAGCCGTCAGCGGTGCGGGCGAGGTGACGCTGGATTTTGTCGCCCGCGACAGCCACAGCCGCCCCGTGCGCGATCTGCGATCCGAGGAGATCCGGATCACTGACGGTGGCGCTCCGGCGAAGATCGCGCGGTTGCAGTTGGTCAACGGCGGAAACGGGGGCCAGCAGGCAGCGGCGCCGCGCCTTGTATCCCTCCTTTTCGACGGGCTGGACACCTATGCCTCTCCAGCGGTGCGAAAAGCGGCGACCGGGATGTTGAACTCACTGGTGGGCACGGGCGCCTCGTTTTCCGTCTGGCGGATCAGCGACCGGCTGGAACTGGTGCAGCCTTTCACCAAGGACGGCGCTCTGCTGACCCGGGCCATCGAAACCGCCACGGGCCCGCCCAGGAATCCCACTGCCGGCTCGCCGGCTGGTGGGGCCCAGCCGGCTGGGGATCCCCTGACGCTGAACGCGCAGCGCACCCTCGAGGGGTGGGAGCGCATCGAGCGCGACGAGAAGCTGCGCCCTCCCATAGCCGCTCTCGTGGCCCTGGCCCGGCAGCAGACGGCTCTCAATGGGCGCAAGGCCGTCGTGTACTTTTCGGACGGCGTTCAGGTGGAGGCGTGCCCGCCCGATCAGGTCCGTTCTGCCATCGGCAGCGCGAACCGGGCGGGCGTCGTCCTCTACACGGTCAATATCGGCGGTCTGAGCGAGGCTGCCGAGAAGAGAGCATCCTCGATTCTGGATTCGAACGCCGCGGCGAGCGATGGCCAACCCAGCGCTGCGCCTGCGGCGGCCAAGCCGGCGCCCGGCTCGGTCCCGTTCACGTTCATCCAGTTGGACACGGACGCGGGCCCACGACTGCCGCTCAAGGACCTGGCCGAGTCGACGGGCGGCCTTTACATCCGCCGTTCGAGCGACCTGGCGCCGTCGGTTGGGAAGATCGTCGACGACCTCACGACGTATTACGAGGTGGCCTACGCTGCGCCTTTGCAGGAGCGCAACGGCCAGTTCCGCGCGGTGTCGGTGCGAACGAGCCGGCCTCAGACGCGCCTCCAATCCCGCGACGGGTACTTTGCGCTGCCGGCGGATACGGGACCGGATACGGCGCCGTTCGAGGTTCCGCTGCTCAAGGCGCTGAGCGCGCCGGAGCGGACCGAGACAATCCCGTTCCGGATCGATATCCTGCATCTCGGTCAGGCGCAGGGCAAAGCCCGCGGTGAAGCGGTGCTGGAACTCCCGCTGGCGGGCATCAACTGCAAGGTGGACCCGGCTTTGGGGCTGTGCGACATGCACTTCTCGGTGCTGGCGCAGATCAAAGACGCGGCAGGCCAGGTTCTGGAGAAGTTCAGCCAGGACGTTCCCGATCAGATGGCGAGCGAAGGGCTGGAGTCGGCGGGAAACAGCGTGTACACGCTCGACCGGAGTTTCTCCCTGCCGCCCGGCGAATACCGCTTGGAAGCCGCCGTGCTGGACCGGCAGGCCAAGAAGCTCAGTTCGAGAACCACTTCCTTTTCGCTGTCGGCGACGCCGGACCTGGCGGTCTGCGACCTGTTCCTGGTGCGCACGTTGGAGCCCTTGTGGTCCGCGACCGACCGGGACGACCCGCTCCGCTATCAGGACGGGCGCGTGGTGCCTCTGCTGATTCCGGTCTGGAGAGGAGCGGATCGCGACGTGCAAGCGTTCTTCCTCGTCTCGCCCGATGCCAGAATAGCGGTGCCGCCGCGTGTCGTCGTCGAAGTGCAGCGGGATGGGAAGGTGGTGGAGCGGCCCGCCATCAAAGCACTCGAACGCCGTCCGGGCGCACCGATTCCGGTTACCTCCACGCTCAAGCGCAGTCTGCTCGAGCCGGGCCACTATCAACTGCTGGTCCGGATCGCTCAGGGCAAAGCGTCGCTGGAGCGGAAGCTTAATTTCGAGGTGCTGACTCCGCCTGCCCCGGTGATCGCGGCGTTGCCGGCGGACGCCGGGAAGTCGGGCGCCCCGTCCGAGGGAGTCGCCGCTCTGCTGGACGTCAAGCTGATCGAGGGCGCCCCGAAGCCGGAAGACGCGGAATTGAACCGCATCCTCGCCGCCGCCAGGGAGCGGGCCGCCGACTATCGGGACGCTCTTCCGGATTTCGTTTGCACCCGCACCACGACCAAGTTCTCGAAAAGCAAAGACGGCTCGGGGTGGGCCCCGGCGATCTCCTCGACCGATCTGTTGCAGTTTGTCGAAGGCGAGGAGAAGACCCAGACGCTGACGAGCAGGCAGGTGGCGAACGTGCCCGCCATGATGAAGAAACTCGATCTTTTCGGCGAGCTCGGAGGAGTGCTGAGCCTGGTCTTCAACGAACATCACTTCGCCGAAATCGAGTGGAAGGGCATGGCGGAGATGAAGGGCATCCGGGTTCACGTTTTCCAGTATCGAGTCGCGCGCACGAACTCGGGCTACATGCTTTCCCTCGGCGACCAGCAATCTCAGGTGCTGGCGGCCTACCGGGGAACGGTGCAGATAGACGCCAATAGCATGGCCATCCGGCGCGTGGTCGTCGAAGCCGTGGATCTGCCCAAGAACTTCCCGATCCAGCAATCGGCCATCGCCGTCGATTACGACTTTGTTCGGATTGGGGGCAAGCGGTATCTGGTGCCGCAGCACGCGACCTGGTTGTACGTAGGGGCGAATTCGAAGCAGCCCATGAAGAGCGACCGGGCGTTCCAGAACTACCGCAAGTACACGACCACTTCGGGAATCAAGTATATGGGAGAAGCCGGCAGCTCTTCGAGTCAGGGCGCGGCCTCCCAGCGGGAATAAATGGAGTAGCGATATGCAGAAGATCAAAGGTCTCGCCGTTCTCTGCGCTTCTGGCTTGGCTGTGGCCGGCATGGCTGCGCCGCAGAACGCGGCTCCGGTGGAATCCGGCGTCACGATCCGCACCACCGTCAGCGAGGTGGCGCTCGACCTGGTGGTACGCGACAAGAAGGGCAAGGTCGTCAAGACCGTCAAGCCCGGAGACGTCGAGATCTACGAGGACGGCGTCCGCCAGCAGCTCCTCAGCTTCCGGCTTGTGAGCGGGCCAAGCGCGCAGGAACTGGCGCCGGTCCCGGGCGCCACGTCCGGCACCACCAAGCCGCTGTCTTTGCCGCTGAAGGCGGTGAACGTTGTTTGCATCGTTTTCCAGGGTCTGGATCTGAACACGAAGAAATGGGCCGTCGAAGCCGTGCGGGAGTTTCTCAAGAGCGACTTGCCGCAGGACTCCTGGGTCGGAATCTTCAATCTCGGCGCGCGGCTCAGCGTCCTCCAGCCATTCACCACCGACCGCAACGCTTTGATCCTGGCCGCGAAGAACGCGTTCGCCGGGCCGACCTTGGATTTCGTCGCCGCCGCGAACACGGTCCTGAGCATGAACCCGATGGTGGTGACCGCCGACGAGGGCGGCATACACGTCAGCGGCGGGGAAATCAACAGCGCTGCCATCGGGGACGTGAACGTGGAGACGAGCGCGTCCGCAAACGCCCAACGCGCCGATCTGGCGTCGCAGAACCGGCAGTTCAGCCACATCGAAGCGTCGCGCCAGACGGACCAGTTGGTCACCATGATCCAGCAGCTCGCAACGCTGCCGGGCCGCAAGACGATCCTGCTGCTCACTCCGGGCCTCACCTCCACCGGGGATCCCGACCGGTTTCACAAGATCCTCGCCTCCGCCGCCAAGGCCAACATGACCTTCTACGGTGTGGACGCTCACGGCCTGGGCGAGAACTCGACGGCGATGTCAAGCAGCGCGGCCCTAAGCCACGTCGTCGCGCTGAGCCAGCAGCAACAGGGGAGCACGGGCACCTCCACCGCTACGGTGGCGGGCGTCGGCAGCGTTCAGACCACCCCGACCGGAGGGGCCGGGCAGAGTATGGCGTTGATGCGGCAGGACGACGAGCTGCGCAACGCGGTGCGCGGCTCGGATCCTCAGGCTACTCTCCGCGCCCTCTCCGAAGGGACGGGCGGCTTCATGATCGCCAACTCGAACGATCTCCGGAAGCCGTTCCAGCACATCGTCGACGACCTGGACACCCACTACGAGGCCATCTACCGTTCCTCGACCGGCAAGCTGGACGGCCGCCTGCGGAAACTCGAGATCAAGCTGGCGAAGGCCGATCTGACCGTGGACAGCCGGGCCGGGTATTTCGCCATGCCTGATCTCAAGGGCTCGCCCATGAAGCCCTACGAGATGGTCGCGCTGATGGCCTTGAGCCAGAAGCCGGAGCCGCACGCCTTCGACTTCCGGGCGAGCGCCTACCAGTTCCGGCCTCAGGGCGAGAACTCGCAATTTGCCGTGGCGTTCGAGGTGCCGATTTCGAACCTCACGGCGACGCCCATCGCCGACCAGAAAAAGCACCGGCTGCACCTCTCCGTGTTCGGGCTGGTGAAGGATGGGGACGGGCAGGTGGTGGATAAATTCAGCCAGGACTCTTCTTACGACGTCGCGGACGACAACCTGGCGGCGGTCGAGTCATCGCCCATCACGTACTCGCATCCGCTCAATCTCCCTGCCGGGCGCTACACGGTGGAAACCGTCGTGGCGGACCGGGAAGGGCGCAAGGTCGCTACCGGCGTGATCTCGATCGACAACCCCGAAAGGAAGGGACTCAGCCTGAGCAGCGTCATGCTGGTGAAGCAGCTCGAGGCGGTCGTCGGCCAGGGGGATCCAACCGATCCGTTCCAGTTCCAGGGCCGGCGGGTGGTTCCGGAGATGGCGGCGAGCCTGCCCCCCACCGCGCAGCCCTACCTGTACTTTGTGATCTATCCGGACAAGTCGAACGCGGAAAAGCCGGCGGTTCAGATCCAGGTGCTGCTGAACGGCGAGGTGGTCGCCGAACAGGACGCCGACCTGGCCTCTCCGGACCCCTCCGGCGCCTTCCAAGTGGTGATCGGCGGAGCTCCGGCCAAGCCCGGCAACTACGAGTTGAAAGTCACCGCGCTCCAGGGCAACGATTCGGTCGAACAGAGCGCCAGGTATTCGGTCGCAGACCAGCCCGGCGCGGCCGCTCAGCCGTAGAAACAATCTGGGCCGCCGATAAACGCCGATTCACGCGGATGGATCATTCGTTTTAAATCGGCGTCTATCGGCGTTCATCGGCGGCCCGCAATGTCTCGCCTTTTCTGGGGGCTATTTCAATTGCGCGCTGAAGCGTGCGCGCTACTTCTTCGTCAGCGTCACCAGAAACACGTCGTTCTCGCGTATGTCGAAGTCCCGTGCGAAGCGGCCGCCGGAGATCTTCAGAATTTCGCTCCAGGACGGCGAGCCATCGTTGGCGCGCTTGATGGCCTCTACCTGGGCCGGGGAGAGCTGGCTCGGCGATCCGAGCGCCAGGTAACTCCCGTACGCGTCGTTCACGCGGCGTCCCGTGCGGAATAGCTCGACCAGGTAAGTGCCCTCGGGTACGCCGGCGATCTCGAAGCGCACCTTGCCCTTCGGCTTGGGAGGCAGGTCGCCTTTGTAGAAGACCTGGTCGTTCATGCCCTGGGGCGGCGCAATGGGCGTGAAATCCCAGAAAAGCGCCTGAATGCCGCCGGCGGCATCCGTGGTTATCCACGAGGCCGGGTCCGCGTTCCGCAGTTCGGTTGGCCCGAGGCGGTTGAGGAACTGGTAGGCGTAATACGCCGGCTTCTTGATGGCCTGGTAGTTCAGCAGCCCGAATCCGCCGTGGAACGGGGTCATGCGCGGCCCGTTCTCTTCGAAGATATCCGTGAACACCCAGTAGGAGAGCGAGTTCACCGCCTCCTGCGCGTTCTTGATCTTGTCCAGGATGAAGGCGGCCTGGTGGTATTGGTCGTGGATCGGGTCCGTGGGCGTGTACGCCGAGCTCCACTCCGTGAAGTGCAGCTCCAGGTTGGGCAGCTTGGATGCGCGGAGCAGCTCGCGCGAGTGGACCATGCGGCCGCTCACCGACGCCGGGTCGGTGTCGAGCACGGTGCCTTTCCAGCCGGTCTCGTCGAAGAAACCCTCCTTGACGCCGTAGGCGTGGGTGGACACGAAGTCGATGGGCACGTGGTTCGCGGCGCAGTACTCGACCAGCGCGGTCTCGAACTGGTACGCCATCGCGGAGGCGGGCCCGCCCACGCGGTAGTCGGCCGAGACGCTCTTGATGGCCTCGGCGGTGGTCTGATAGAGCTTCAGATACTCCTTGAGGTCCGCGGTGTAGAAGGGCGCGATGTCCGGCTCGTTCCAGACCTCGAAATACCACGTCTTCACCTCGTCGTGCCCGTAGCGCTCCTCGAAGTGCCGCGTGAGCGCCCGGATCAGGTCCGCCCACTTCGAGTACGATTTCGGCGGCGTGATGTTGCCCTTCCACCAGAAGACGGTTTGATTGCCACTGGCCAGGTCGGCGGGCATGAAGCCCAGCTCGACGAACGGCTTCAGCCGCACGCCGATCAGGAAGTCGTAGAGTTTGTCGATGTACTGCCAGTTGTAGATCGGGTTGCCGTGCCGGTCTTCCTTATAGACACCCATGTCGTCGTGCAGCAGACCGTGCATGCGGATGTACTTGAACCCGATTTCCTTCTGGACGAGCGCGAGCTGCTCCTGCCAGTCGGCACGCAGACCTTCGTTGGCCCGGCCGGCGCCGATGCACTCCTTGAAGACTTTGCTGTGGCTGCCGCGGATCTGGGCGTAGTCGACGGCGATCGTGCGGGGTTGTGCGAAAGCGCCCGAGAGGGCGGCCAGAGAAAGAGCGAAGACGTGGGGTCGCATACGAAGCCTATAGTGTGGCACAAAGTCCGCTGCCGCCTCGGCGGTCAGCTCAAATCCGGCCAATGGTGGCCACCTGAAATCCGGCCAATGAGAATGCAATCAGGACAAGTCATATTCTTACTCTGGCGCGGTCGTTTCGGCAAGGGACAGTTTGATGGGGTCCGGGGCGAAGCCCCGTCCAGATGTCCATTTCCTTACCGGCCCAGAACGCGGATGAGCGTTCTGCTTTGGGTCGGTGCCGTGCCCGAGCCGCAGCGCAGCGGAGGCGGCGGTGCCCCCGGCTTTCCCCCCGGAGGGGGAAACGGGAAAAGGGGCGATCAAATTCCCTGCGCCGCAGGCTGATTCCGGATTCATGTGGTGCTCGCGGGAGCGGCCTTGGTTCGCCAACTGCGCGGGCCGCATTTGAGAACGTGGCCGTGATGGAGAAGTCGGTCGAGCATCGAACTGACGGCGGCCGTATCGCCCAACAGCTTGCCCCAGTCTTCCACCGGCCGGTTGGAAGTTAACAATGTACTCGCGCGTTCATAGCGCCGCATGACGATCTCCAGCAGATCTTCCGCCGCTGTCAATGGCAGCTTGCGTACTCCGAAATCGTCGATGATTAGCAGAGGAACGGTGGCCGGAGATTCGACGTACCTCCGGCGCTCGCCAGCCGCGACAGCGTCGGCGAGTTCATCGAGCAGCACGTGCGCTTCGCGATTGAGAACCTTGTAGCCCTGCAGAATGGCGGACTGGCCGATGGCCTGAGCCAGATGACTCTTACCTCTCCCACCTGGGCCCAGAAACAGGGCATCCTCCCGTTTGCCGATGAAGCCGCAGGTGGCTAGATCAAAGACCAGACTGCGATTCATCTTCGGATTGAAGGTAAAGTCGAAACCATCAAGGGTTCGGTTAGTGTCGTGAAAACCGCCCTGCTTAGCGGCGCCAACGACCGAACGGCGCGCCACGTTTTTCGCCTCGACATCATCCGGGCACAATGCTCAGAAGGGCACGTCATCGTCCGTGATCTCGCTGTCTTTACACGCGAGCGGCACCGTCTTCCCTTGGCTCACCAGCACTTCGATCTGCCGCAGCTTCCCTACGATCTGCTCCGGCCTACCGCTTCGACGTGATTCTGCGCGGAGACGGTGAGACGCGGTTCTTTCTGGATTAATGATAGGCTTGTGTGACATGATTCGGTTCCCAAGGATGAAAAGCCACATGACGTCGTTTCTTCCTGAATTGAATGTGCGGATCGCGCTCGCCGTCGCGGGCTATTCCCGCAGCACGCAATCGTGGAACTGCTTTCCGCTGGGAATGCGAATGGCACGTGTAATGGCGGCCATTGCAGTGTCGGTGCTGATGACGGGGTTCTCCGTGCGGGCGCAGCAGGCAGCGCCGCCAGCAGCCGCTGCCTTGACCACTCCGCCGGCCTCCCGCGGGATCTACGTGTGGCCCTACAACTGGGCCGTCAAGAATGGCGACTTCGCCAAGGCCCTTGCCGTCCCGGGCGTCGACGGGGTCGGCGTCCACGTGGAATGGTCAGAGATTTCGCCCGCGCTCAAGACCTACGACTTTACAACCATCGACCGCCAACTCGAGGCAGCGAGATTGCACCATCTGGCTGTGGAACTCGCGGTCGCGGCGGGCCAGGGTACCCCGAAATGGTTGTTCACCGCGCCTCCACTGGGCTTGGGCCTCCGGCGCCTCGATTTCAAGATGACGTACCACGGCGGCCAGGAGGCGTGCCAGGACGTTTCGATGCCGCCGCCCTGGGATCCCCGCTACCAGGAGGCGTTTGCGGACATGTTGGCGCAGTTGTCCCGCCACCTACATGAGACGGGCTATGACCGCGACGTGTCGGCGATCAAGCTGACCGGCATGAACACCCTCACGGAGGAACTTGCGTTGCCCAGCGAGCGTCCTGAGGAGTCCACTAATCCGAACCCGTGCGTCACGCACAGTCCGGGCATCTGGGCCGGAGTGGGGTATCGGCCATCTCTCGTCGTTCAGGCTATGCAGGGGCTCGCTGCGTCGTATCAGCGCTATTTTCCGAACACGGAGGTCGTCCTCCCCATCATCGTCCTGTTCGCCTTCCCGCCCATCGGTGAAGTTGGGCCGCCCATCTCGCGGCAAAATGCGATAGGGATCAATAACAAGCTCCTTGAGGATCTCGTGCGCACGGCGGCGCAGGCCCTCCCAGGGCACCTGGCGTTGCAAGATGCCTTCCTCCTCGACACTTTGCCGGCCGATCAGCGGACTGTGGGCCTTGCGCGCGCGAACGGCATCCCGACGGCCTGGCAGACCAACATTTGGCTCGGCAAGAACGGCAAGGGCGCCGCCTGCTCCGGAGGCGGCAACGGGTTCCAACAGGAGATGCAGAACGCGATCCCGTGCAGCGAATCTTCCTTCCTCCGGATGCTCCACAACGGCATGTCCCCCCAAGGTGGGGCGGGACCAAGCAAAAACGGCCTTTTCATTGAGGTTTTCCCGTCGGATATCATCGCCTTCCCCGGCGCGATCAAGGCCGCGCACGATGAGTGGAAGCGCTGACGAGCTGACGTGACCGGGCTTTTTTGTACCAGTCGAAACGAGAGACTGAGTACAGAAAGGACCTGGAAAAATGCCGAAGAAGACGAAGGCCTTCCCGCCGCGTCGTCGCCAGGCTCGACTAGCAACAGCACGGGAGTCACAACCGGCGACGGCTGCGGCCAATACAGAGCCGCAGACCGAGCGCGTCACGTGATTGGCCGAAGACGTCTCAAACCTCGACCACCGCAACGCGCCACTCCGCGGCGATTTTCGCATGCAGTTCCGCAACTATTCCCGGTTCCTCTATGAGCGAAAACATGAAGGTCTTCTTCCCAAGATCCTTGATGGACGCGCCGAAGTGGTACACGGCAGAATCGTCGATCACCACGAAGCGGTCATGGAAGGCGGAAGAAGTTTTAACAGCCAGCGACCTGTGCTGTGCCTTGAAAACCTGACAGAGCGTTTTCACTTTCGGAGAGATCGGCGGCTTCGTTAGGATGTCGAGAGCAATGCCCGTGGTAGGCAAAAGGCTCAACGTATCGGCCCCGAGATAGCCATCAATGAGCATGAGCCGGGTTTTCGCGATCGCCAGCACACGCGCTGCCGCCGAGAGCTCATCGAAGGTCTGGCCCGCGAAGAAAACGCCGTGTTTGGTGACATCGACTTGAGGGCGATGAGGCGGAATGATTTCGAGCTCCTTGATGAAGGCGCGCAGCAGGCTCTTTTTGGAAGCAATATGCTGAACGTGGGCCTCCTGGGCTTCTTCTTCCGTGTGGTGGGCGTGACTGACCGAGCAGACGAAGTGATTCGCGTTCCGCGTATGCTCCCCGAAAGCGCGCTCAACGATCCTCAGCGCTATTCGCTCCCACGCCTCGACATCGGAATGACCGTACCGAAGGGTCTCGACGGGTTCCTCCACTTGAGCGCGCAGCATGGCAATCGCCTGCTCCGGCAATAACAAAGGCTCATCGGGCGCCGGTGTTGGCGTCCTCATTGGCCCCATATTTGTCAACGGATCCGGGACCAGCTCAATATTGCATCCGGGTTCCCTGCGTTCGCCGTGCTCTGTACGGATCGTGTGCCAGTATTCTCCCATGCCTGTGGGCGAGGAATCTAGCTGCGTGACGACGCCATTCACGCCCGGATTCTTCACGCGGACACTGACACCGGCATCAAAGCGCTGCCGCTGCTTGGCTTTCATCCCATTGATATTGTAATTCGTTTCACAGAGGGTGAGTTTCGGGACAACTGCGGAACGCTTTGAAACCAAGGACTTCGGCGTCTCAAAAACCCGTCGCGGAAAGGAAGCCAGATCGTGGTCATTGCGGCGCTGGGCCTGCTGAGTGCGCGGTTGCGAAAGTCTGTCCCAGAACAAGACAAAGCTTTCGCCTCACCTCTCGGGTCTTCTGGCTCCTTGAATTCACGTTGACGTATCGTCCCCGACCCCTGCAACCGCCGCGAGCGGCGTCAGCCCGCCCTCCTCGCCCCCGTCCCCACTGGCTGCCCAACGCCGCCATCTGGGCAGTCACCACCCTCACAAGGAATTCTTCCCCATCTTCTCAACCCCTTGCACCCCGCCGTCCTCTCCTCGCCCCACCCGCCCGCGCTATGCTCCACTCGGATGCCGAATTCCGCCCAAGCGCGCTCCGGTCTCGCGGCGGGGAGAACCCGCGGTGAAAACAGAAAATTGCAGCAAGAACCCAGTCCCATTTTCGGACAGTGCGCCAAGCGCCCCAGGCAGCGCTGGCGCGCGGCGTCGGAGCGGAGAGTGGATCGCGCCGGCGGGCGCCGCTGACCCTCCGGTATGGTAAACTGACCGGTTAGTCATTTCTCATGACGGTGGCGCGCAAATCGAAGCAGGCCGTGGTCTCGGAGTTCCGCTGCGCGGAGATCCTGGGAGCGGCGCGCAAAGTGTTCGCCCGCCGCGGATTCGACGGCGCCACGGTGGAGGAGATCGCCGAAGCGGCCGGTCTGGCCAAAGGCACCGTCTACCTCTACTTCCCCTCCAAGCGAGAGATCTACCTCGAAGCTTTGAGACAGGGCATCTCGCGGCTGACCGCGGAGATGAAACGGAACGTGGCCGCGGCCCCCGCGCCTGCCGACAAAGTCAGGGCCTTCGTCGAAACGCGGGTGCGCTACGCGGAGGAGCATCGGGACCTGGTTAAGATCTACCACTCGGAGTTCGGCAACTTCGGCGCGGCGCAGGTCAACAAGGAATGTCGGAGCCTGTACCTGGAGCAGATCCGAATGCTGGAAGCGGTGCTGGAGGAGGCGGTCGCCAGTGGCCATATTCGCTCCCTACGCGCGGGCGCGGCGGCCTTTACGATTTCGGAGATGATTCGCGGGCTCATCCTGCAACGCCTGTTCGGCTGGTCGCGCGAGAGCGTCGCGAACGACGTCGAGTTTCTGCTCGAAATGATTTGGAAAGGCTTGGCGGGATGTACCGAGTCCTGACGGTGGCGAGGGAATACGGCAGCGGCGGCGCCCGCATAGCCGGTCTGGCGGCTGCGCGGCTGGGCTGGCAACTACTCGACAACGCTTTGATCGACGAGATCGCCCGGGCCGCGCGCGTCGATCCGGCTCTGGCGCGGCGGTTTGACGAACGCGCCGACACCTGGATGCACCGGCTGAGCCGCCACGGGCTGTGGTTCGGAGCTTTCGAAGGCGTCGCGCCGGTGGCGACGACGGACATTTTCGATGCCGAAACCATGGCCCAACTGACGCGAGCGCTCATCGAACATGCTTACGAGACCGGGAACTGCGTGGTGGTGGGCCGCGGCGGCCAGTGCATCCTGCAGGCGTGTCCGGAGGCGTTTCACGTCTTTGTGTACGCGCCGTGGGAGGACAAGGCGGCGCGCGTGGGCCGTCGCGTGGGCACGGGAACCGGTGTGCCCGAGACGATCCGCGGGATGGACGCGGAGCGCGCCCGTTACGTGCGCCTGAATTTCGGCCAGGACTGGGCGGACCGGCACCTTTACGATCTGCTGGTCAGCTCGAAACCCGGCGACGAAGCCACGGCGTCCATCATTCTTGCGGCCATGGGCGGGAAAGGCTAGTTATGGAGCGCTTTTGTGGC
The DNA here is from genome assembly GCA_036404435.1 of Bryobacteraceae bacterium. Lineage (GTDB taxonomy): Bacteria > Acidobacteriota > Terriglobia > Bryobacterales > Bryobacteraceae > DASWZN01. The sequence goes on along the minus strand of DASWZN010000060.1, from coordinate 79,880 downwards.
GCACGCACTCATGCGTGCCGCGTCGAGACTCATCTCGACGCCCAGGTGGCGGGACGAGTGCCGGCACGGCAGGCTGAAGCCTGCGCCACGCGGTATGTAAGATGACGAACTCAAAGAGACATATCCTTTGCGGGCTGGCCGGTCTGGCGGCTCTGGTTTCCATGTCCGGCTGCGCGGCGGATGGACAGAAGCAGGACCCGGCGCGCGCTGCCGCGGTCCCGGTGGTCGTCGTGCAAGTCGAGCCGGCCGACGTCCCGATCTTCGCGGACTTCGCGGCGCAGACTTACGCGCGCGATATGGTCGAGGTTCGGGGACGGGTGGAGGGCTACATCGAACGCTGGCTGTTCCGGCCGGGCGCGGAGGTCGAAGCCGGCCAGGTCCTGTATGTTCTGGACCTCCGGCCCTATGAAGCCAGCGTCCAGCAGGCCAGTGCGAACCTGAAACAGAGCGAGGCGGACCTGGAATTTGCCCGGCGCCAGGTGGCGCTGTTGCAGGCGGAGGCCAATCTCGCGTCGGCGCAGGCCAACCTGGTGAAGGCGCAGCAGGACGACGAGCGTCTCAAGCCGCTGGTGGAGGCCGGCGCCGCATCGCAGCAGGATCTGGACGCAGCGGTGGCGGCGCTCCGGGCCAACGAAGCGAACGTGAACGCTTACAAAGCGAACGTCGATCAGGCGACGCTCTCGACGCGCACGCAGATCGACTCCATGCTGGCCAAGGTCGAATCGCAGAGGGCCGCACTGCGGACGGCCGAACTGAACCTGGAATACGGCACCATCCGCGCGCCGATCGGGGGCCGGATCGGAGATACGCTCGTGCCGGTCGGCGGCCTGGTTCCCCCCAACGCTCCGCAGCCGTTGACGACAATCGTTCCGCTCGATCCGATCTGGGTGCGTTTCAAGGTGACGGAATCCGACGTTCTCAAGTGGACCATGGGCGGCCGGAGCATGCCCGGCGGCGATCTCCCGCTCACGCTGGTTCTGGCCGACAATTCCGAGTTCCCGTGGAAGGGCCGCATCGAGAACTCGCTGAACCAGGTGGACTCGAAAACGGGAACGCTCGAGATGCAGGCGCGCTTCCCGAATCCCCGCCACACCGCGCTTCCGGGCGAGTTCGGCCGCGTGCGCGTCCAGATCGACGAACGCCGCGGCGCGCTGATGGTGCCGCAGCAGGCGGTGCAGCAGTTGCAGAGCATCCAGACCGTCTACACCGTGGGCCGGGACAACACGGTGGCCCTGCGGCCGGTGACTACGGGCGGCCGCGTGGGTGGCCTGTGGTTGATCGAACAAGGGCTCCAGCCGGGCGACCGCGTGATCGTCGAAGGCCAATTGCGAGTCCGGCCGGGTGCGGTGGTTGCGCCGCAGATGGCGAAGTCCGGGAACTGAGCCATGGCGCGCTTCTTCATCGACCATCCCGTTTTCGCGATGGTGGTTGCCATCGTGATCGTCATCCTGGGCGCAGCCGCGATTCCGAACCTGCCCATATCCGCCTATCCCGAGGTGGTGCCTCCGGTGGTGCAGATCACCGCCAACTATCTCGGCGGCAACGCGCAGGACCTGGAGAAGACCGTGGCCCAGCCGATCGAGGACCAGTTGATCGGCCTCGACGGCATGTTGTACTTCCTGTCGAGCAGCGGCAACGACGGCTCGCTCAACATTCAGATCACCTTCAAGCTGGGCACCAATCCCGACATGGCGACGGTGCAAACGCAGAATCGCGTGAATATTGCGATGCCCCGCCTGCCGGTCGAGGTGCAGCAACAGGGCGTGATCGTGAAGAAGGTCTCGACCGCGTTCCTGATGGCCATCAGCTTGGACTCGCCCGATGGGCGCTATGACTCGCTGTTCCTCGCCAACTACGTGCAGATCAACCTGCTGAACCAGGTTGCCAGCCTGGATGGAGTGGGCGAAGCGCGGCTGGGCTCGGCTCAGATCTACTCGATGCGCGTGTGGGTGAACCCCGACAAGATGGCCAAGTTCGGCATCACGGCCACCGATGTCAGCCAGGCTATTAACGCGCAGAACCGGCAGAACCCCGCGGGGACGTTCGGGCAGCCGCCGTCGCCCGCGGGGACGGCTTTCCAGTACTCGGTCAGCGCGCCGGGGCGGCTCGTCGATCCCAGCCAGTTCGAAGACATCGTGCTGCGGGCGCAGCCGGACACATCGCTGCTGCGCATCCGCGATATCGGCCACGTCCAGCTCGGCGCCCAGACCTACGCCGGCTTCAACCGCGTGAACGGTCGCAACGCCGCCAACCTGATCGTCTATCTCTCTCCGGGCGCCAACGCCGTGGCCACGGCCCAGCGGGTCCGAGCCTTCCTGACGAAAACCAAGCCGAGCTTCCCGGCGGGGATGGACTACATCATCGGCTACGACTCGACGATGTTCGTGCGCGCCGCCATCAAGGACGTGCAGTTGACGCTGTTCGAGGCCATCGGGCTGGTGGTCCTGGTCGTGTTCGTGTTTCTGCAGAACTGGCGCGCCACGCTGATTCCGCTGCTGACCGTGCCGGTCGCCATCATGGGGACGTTCGCCCTGTTCCCGCTGCTCGGTTTCTCCATCAACATGACCAGCATGTTCGGGCTGGTTCTGGCGATCGGAATCGTGGTGGATGACGCCATCGTGGTTGTGGAGGCGGCGCAGCGGCACATCGACGAAGGATTGACGCCGCGCCAGGCGGCCATTCGCGCCATGGAAGAAGTGTCGGCGCCGGTGGTGGCCATCGCGTGCATTCTGGCGGCGGCCTTCATCCCGGTGGCGTTTCTGGGCGGCATCAGCGGGCAGATCTACAAGCAGTTCGCGCTCACCATCGCCGCCTCGGTGCTGATTTCTGCGTTCAGCGCGCTCTCGCTGAGCCCGGCCCTCAGCGCTCTCCTTCTGCGGTCCAAGATGAAAACGCGCGGCCCGCTGGGACGGTTCTTCGGCGCCTTCGACCGGGTTTTCGAACGCTCCCGGAACAAGTACCTGGCGGGGGTGGGCGCGCTGATCCGGAAGTCGGCCTTTGCGCTGGCGGCGCTCTTCTGTTTCTGGCTGGCGGCCGGGGCGTTGTTCCGCCACCTCCCCGCCGGCTTCCTTCCCGACGAGGACCAGGGCACCATCTACGTTTCCATACGGCTCCCGGACGGCGCGTCGCGCGATCGCACGGACGCCGCCACGCGCAAGATTGAGAGGATCGCCGGCACTCTGCCGGGCATCGCCGGGCACCTGGCGCTGGGCGGTCTCGACATCGCCACCCGCACCAGTGCCTCGAACGTGGCCACGCTGATCTGCCGGCTGAAGCCGTGGGACGAACGCACCTCCAAGGAAACGCAGTTCGCGGCCATCATCGCCAGGATGCAGCGGGACTTCAGCCAGGTGCCCGAGGCGGTCACGTTCGCCTTCGGCCCGCCGCCTATTCTTGGCTTGAGCACCACGGGCGGTTTCCAATTCATGCTGGAAGACCGTATGGGCGCGAGCGTCCACGACCTGGCGCAGACCGGCGATCTGCTGATCGAAGCGTCCCGGCGCCGGCCGGAAGTGAGCAACCTGATCAGCACGTTCCGGGCGAACGTTCCCGCCTACAGCGTCGATGTGGATCTCGACAAGGTGCAGACCCTTGGCATCCCGGTCACGGAAGCCTACAACACGCTGCAGACGTTTCTGGGCGGCCTCTACGTGAACGACTTCAATGCGTTCGGGCACCCCTGGCAAGTGCTGGTGCAGGCGGAGCCGGAGTTCCGGGGCAAGCCCGAAGACCTCAACCGCTTCTATACGCGCACCGGCGCGGGGGACATGGTGCCGCTGGGCACGCTCGCCACGGTTCGTGCGACGGCGGGGCCCGACGTCGTCTACCGCTACAACCGCTTCCGCGCCATCCAGATGCTCGGCCGGCCCGCGCCCGGCTACAGCAGCGGCGAAGCGACCCAGGCGATGGAGGAGCTGGCGGCGTCGACGTTGCCCTCCGGCTTCGGCTACGAATGGACCGGCACGACCTACCAGGAGAAAGAGGCGCAGGGGCACGAGGGCGTGATCTTCGGCTTTGCGGCCGTGCTGGTGTTCCTGTTTCTGGCGGCGCTCTATGAGAGCTGGTCGATTCCGTTCGCCGTGCTGATGGCGGTTCCGCTTGGCCTGTTCGGGGCGTTGACGGCGGTCTGGCTGCGGTCCTACCCCTACGACATTTACACCCAGATCGGGATCGTGACGCTGATCGGCCTGGCCGCCAAGAACGCGATCCTGATCGTCGAGTTCGCCCGGATGCGGCGCGAGGAGGGCCACTCGATCGTCGAGGCGGCGATCGAAGCCGCGCGGCTCCGGCTGCGTCCCATTCTGATGACGTCGTTCGCATTCATTCTCGGCGTGGTGCCGCTGGTCGTGGCGACCGGCGCCGGGGCGGCCTCGCGGCGCTCGCTCGGCACTGCGGTTTTCGGCGGCATGAACGCGGCCACGCTGCTGGCGATCTTCATCGTGCCGGTGCTGTACGTGGTCATCCAGCGCATCGCCGAAGGCAAGCGAAAGCCGGCGCCCGAGGCGGACGCCCTTCCGGAGGAGAGCGTATGACGGCGCCAGTCCGAAATTGTTGGCCACGAAGGAACACGAATGAACACGAATTGGTGAACGCGCCACCTGCGAGCTTGGTTCCGCAGCCGACGTGGCGCACCTTCTCAACGTGGCGTGTCCGCACTCTTGCGGACACGTTTGTGCGCCCTCCGGCCGAGCGTCCCCAGGAGTGGGGACGCGGCACGCAGGAGTGCGTGCGCCACGCACTTCGGGCGGAGGGAACGCGATGATCCGGCAGCCTTGGCCATCCGTGTTCATTCGTGTGCATTCGTGGCCCATATTCTTGTGTTTGTTGCTCGCGGCAGGCTGCGCGGTGGGTCCGAACTACAAGCGGCCCGCGGTGAACGCGCCGCCTCAATTTCGCGCTGCGGCTCCCGGCGGCGACGCGGCGTCGCTGGCGGACCGGAAGTGGTCCGACCTCTTTCAGGACGACGCGCTCCACCAGCTTGTCGCGACGGCCCTCGAGAACAACTTCGATCTGCGCATCGCCTCGGAGCGGGTCCTCGAGGCGCGCGCCCGGTACCGGATCGCGGGCGCCGAGCGGTTCCCCAATCTGACCGCGCAGGCCTCGTTCACTGGTTCGCGGCCGCCCCTGATCGGCGCGAACAACGACATTCCACCCGGCTCCAACCTGGATGTGAGCTACACCCAGGCCGGCGTCGCGCTGGATTGGGAACTGGACTTCTGGGGCCGCCTTCGCCGCTTGGCCCAATCGGCGCGGGCGCAGTACCTGGCCACCGAGGAGGGCCGGCGCGGCGTGGTGGTATCGCTGATTGCCGACGTGACCGGCAGTTACTTCACGCTGCGGGAGCGCGACCTGGAACTCGAGATCGCGCGGCACACGCGCGACATCGCCGAGAACAACCTGAAGCTGGTCGAGTTGCGCTTCCAGCGCGGCGCCGCCACGGCCCTGGACGTGCACCAAGCGGAGCAGTTCCTCTACATCGCCACCGCCCAGATCGCCAGCGCCCAGCGCGACGTCGAGCAGATGGAGAACGCGCTCAGCCTGCTGGCGGGCCGGGCGCCGGGCGAAATCGCGCGCGGGAAAGCTCTGGACCAGTTCGCGCTTCCCCCCGAGGTTCCGGCGGGCCTGCCATCTTCGTTGCTGGAGAGGCGGCCGGATATACGGCAAGCCGAGCAGGCGCTGATCTCGGCCAACGCGGAAATCGGCGCGGCCAAGGCGCTCTACTTCCCGCAGATCTCCCTGACCGGGTTCCTGGGCGGGCAGAGCAAGGTGCTGTCGGACCTGTTCACGGGGCCCGCGCGCCTGTGGAGCGGCGGCCCGAGCGCGGTGATGCCGGTCTTCAATGCCGGCCTGGTCCGCGCCGGCGTGCGCCTGACCGAAGCGCAAAAGCGCGAGATGGTGCTGCAGTACCAGAAATCCATCTACAGCGGCTTTCGCGAGGTGTCCGATGCGCTGGTAGGTTACCGCCGCACGCGCGAGCAGCGGGCCGAGCAGGAGCGCCTCGTGACCGCGCTCTCCGAAACCACCCGGCTCTCCCAAATGCGTTACAAGGGTGGGCTCGACAGCTACCTGCAAGTGCTCGATGCGGAGCGCAATCTGTTCCAGGGCCAGTTGTCGCTGGCGCAACTGCGCCTAGGAGAGGTGCTCTCCTTCGTGCAACTCTATCGCGCCCTGGGCGGCGGCTGGCAGTAGGGCCTTCGCGTTACTTCATCTCCACCACGCGTACCAGGCCGATGGTGCCGAGATCGCTGTTGACCTTCGGCTCGTACTCCACCGCGACCGTGCGGCGCGGTGTCTGCGGCCCGCACGTCAGGCTGAAGGAGCCGCCCTTGGCGCCGCGGACCTCGATTGCGTTCGGCTTGTCGATGAGGAGCCGAACCGGTCGCCCGGCCACGGTCATGCGGACCCGGGCCGAGGTTCCCAGGCAGTCAATCTGATCGAGCGTGCCCTCGACCGCGGTGAGCGGGCTCCGCTTGGGCAGCTGCGGGACTTCAGGGTTGTCTCGGTGCTGGAGGGCAGGCCGCCGCGCGCTCCGCTCCTCCTCTTCCGGTTCCCGTTCCGCCGCCGGCGCCACCGCCCGGAGCCGCTCGCCCGGGTGCTGATCGAGTTCCGCCAGCAGTTGCTCGACGGCGGCTTTCTCGGCTGGCCCTGGTGCGCAATCGGCGGCTCGCTTGGCGTTGGCCCGTGCGCCCTCCTTATCGCCGGTCCGGTAGGCCGCGTACGCAACGGCGTGGAAGAACTGGAAAGCGTACTCCGGCTCGACCTTCTTCAGGTGGGCGAATACGGCCAGGGCGCCGGCGTAATCCGATTCCGACATCAGTTGAAAACCGAGATGAAGGCGCGCCTCGTAGTAGTCCGGATCGAGCTCCACCGCCTTACGTAGCAGTTTGATCTGTGCCTGGGCGGGCTCGCCTGCCTCACCCGCCATGGCCGCGTATGCGAAATACATGCGGGCATTCCTGCTCCCCAGCTCCACGGCTTTGGCGAACTGCGCCCGGGCCTCGTTCCGGTCTCCCTTGCGCCATGCCAGGTATCCCAGCGCTTCGGGGACCTCGGGGCTGGCAGGGTTCTCGGCGGCGAGCTTGGCATAGGCCTGTTTGGCCTCGCCCATCTTGTTTATGTCCGCCAGGAGGCTTGCCAGCACCAGGCCCGACTCGATCTCCGCTACCGGCTTGATCTCCGGCGCCTCAGCCGACTTCTCGAGCGTGACGTCGATGAGACGAGCCATGAGCCGATCCCCGCGAGCATAGGCGCGAAGGTCGGCCAGCACCTCCCGCATGGGTCGGTTAAACGCTTTCTGGAAAGCCTCCGCCGGCTGCGTGCCGCCGATGATGAGGGCGATGAACTCCCGGAATTTCGACGCATACGGGTCGCTGAGAGACAACATGTGCGTCAGTGCCCAGCTCTCGGCGTAGAAGACGCTCACTTTGGAGTGGTCGTTGGTGTAATAGGGCGAGTTACGGTCCACCGCGCAGAGCGTCGCCAGGTCGAGCCAGGTGTTCTGCTGCTGGAGCACGTAGAGAGCTTCGGGCAGAACGTCGCCGACCTTGATCCCCTTGCCGAGGGGGTGGAGCGTTTGGTAGAGCTGGGCCATCCCTTCGTTGAGCCAAAGCGGCATGTTCTTTACGGGTTTGAGCAGGATGTGGACGTACTCGTGGACGGCGATGGGATAGTTCTCCGCCGAGATGCTCTGCATCACGATTTCGTCGCGGTCCTGGTCGCCGCCGGCATAGGCGGGCCGTCCCGCGTACGGCTCATAGGGTTTGTACTCCCGCGCGGACTGGAAAACGACGATGCGCACGCGCCCCTTAGTGGATCTGCCGGCGTGGACAGCCTTCTGAAAGAGGCTGTTGACCTGTTCGAAATAGAGGATCGCTTCGCGCGCTTTCTTCTCGCCCGCCGTGGTGTAGACTTCGAAATTCGCCGAGGTTGCTTTGACCCACCTCTGCTCTGCGGACGCAATCCCAGCGAACGCGAGCAGGCCTAGAAGAAGTCGCCGGTATTTCATATCACGCCAGTCTACTTCAACTCGATGGAGCCCACGACGCCGACGGTGCCGAGCTTTTCGTTCACCGCCGGTTCGTATTCGACCAGGACGGCGGATCGAGTCTTCATGGGCCCGCAGACAAGTGCGAAGGGCCGGCCTTTCCTGCCGCGGATCTCGACGGGCCGCCGCCTGTCCGTGAGAAACCGCATCGCGCGCCCGTTCACGATCACGCGCAGGCGGGTTGCGTGCTCCAGACATTCGACGCCCTCGAGCGTGCCTTCCACCGTGCTGGGCAACCGCTGCTGAAGCGTTTCCGGCGTGGCGGCAGAGCGCATATCGAGAGCGGGCTCCGTGGGCGGAGTGGGCGAGGCCGGCGGTGGAGAAGCCGGCTGCTCGCTCGGGCCTTCGCCGATCGCGGCCGCCAGTTGCGCGACGGAAGCCTTCTCGATCGGGTCCTTGGCATACTCCGCGGCGCGCCTCACGGCGGAATGCGCCTTCTCTTCGTCGCCGGTCTGAAAGGCGGCATACGCGACCGCACGGAAGAACTCGAAGGATTCCTCCGGCCGGGCGTTCGTTACGCCCGCGAACTGCGCCAGCGCCTTTTCGTATTCCCCCTCGGCCACCAGCAGCAGGCCGAGGTGATAGCGCGCGTCCTCGAACCGCGGATCGAGTGCGACCGCTGTGCGCAGCAGGGAAATGCGCTTCGAGCGGGCCGCGTCGGTGTCGCCCGCGAGCGCGCTGTAGTCGTAGTACATGTGCGCGTTCTTGCTTCCTAGTTCGGCGGCGCGGGCGAACTGCGCCAGGGCCTCACCGCGCTGCTCCGCTCGCCAAGCGAGGTACCCCTGTGCCTCGGGCACTTCGGGGCTGGCGGGGTTCTCCTCGGCGAGCCGTCGATATGCCTGCCTGGCCTCGTCGGTTTTGTGGATGTCCTCCAGGAGGCTTGCCAGCACCAGCCCGGATTCGAGCGGAGTCACGGGCCGGATCTCGGGATCCTCGGCGGACGCGGCCAGCGCGGCTTCGAAGAGCAACCCCGTGAACCTCTCACCGCGGATGTACTGGCGCAGATCCGCGAGCACGTCCGGCATCTGCTTCCCGAATGCTTTCCCGAACGCCACGGCCACCCGCTCACCGCCCGTAGTCAGTTGCAGGAACTCCGGGAACTTCGGCCGATACTGGTCGCTGAGGGCGAGCATGTACGTCAAAGCCCAGCTCTCGGCATAGAAGATCTCCTGCTGGGTGTGATCCGAGGTGTAGTAGGGAGAGTCGAGGTCCACGGCGCAGAGCGCATCCAAGTCCATCCAGCCGCTGGACTGGAGCACGCGCATACGCCCCGGCAGCAGCGTGCCCACCAGCACCTTCTTGCCTTCGGGACGCAGGCTCGAGAATAGCTCCGCCAGCCCTTCGTTCAGCCACAGTGGCACGTTCTTGACCGGCTTGAGTAGGACATGAACGTACTCGTGGATGGCCACGGGATAGTCCTCGGCCGAGAAGCTTTTGAGCACGATCTCATCGCGGGTGGCGTCGCCGCTGGAATAGGCCAGCGCGGGTTCCCTCAACCGGTAGGGCCTGTACTCGGCTTCCGATTGAAAGGCAATAATCCGCACCCGCCCTTTGCCGGATCTAGACGCGTGGACGGCCGCCTGAAAAAAGCTGTTGACGTGCTCGAAATAGCGGATGAGTTCGCGAGCTTTCGCCTCCCCGGCGGTCGTGTACAGTTCGAAATTCGCCGAGGTTGCCTTTAGCCAGAGCGGCTCGGCGGGGGCTATTACGGGGCAAAGTGCCAAGACCATCAGGAGCGCCCGGCGGCTCATGCCAAGCGATTTTATCAGGATCCGGCGGTCCGCGACACGTGGTGGCGCCTGCGGGCGAAGACCAGGGTGGCCAGGAAAACCGCCGTGCCGAGCAGGATGATGCTCGGTCCGGGTGGAACGGAGAAGGCGTCCGCGATCAGCACGCCGGCCACGGCGGTTGCGCCGCCAGCCAAGGCCGAAACCAACATGTACACGTGCATGCTCCGGCAGAGATTCCTGCCAATGGCGGCGGGAATGATGGTGAGCGCGCCCATCAGCAAGGTGCCCACGAGCTTCACGCCGAGCGCGACAACCAGCGAGAAGATCAGGAGCAGGGCCAGGTCGTAGCCTCGGCCAATGCCCTCGGTGCGCGCCAGATCCGGGTCCACGATGACTAGCAGGAATTTCCCGGCGAAGCGGAATGACACCGCCATGAGGCCGGCCGCCGCTAACAGGATGCCCGCGAGAAAACCGGCCGGCAGGCGCGGAAAGGCGCCGAACAGGGACTCGATAATCTCCGTGTTGGGAATCGTCAAAACGCCGATCGCCAGGCATGAAGTGAACAGCACGCCGACCAGGGCGTCGGCCGGCACGCTGGTTCTCCCTTCGAGCCACCAGATCAGGACGGCCGCCAGAACCAGAGGAGCCAGGACGCCCCAGAAGGGGTCCGCTTTGAACGCCAGCGCGAGTGCGATGCCCGGCAACGCGACGTGCGAAAGCGCGTCTCCGACCAGCGCCATCCGCCGCAGCAGAATGAACGCGCCAACCGCACCGGACGCCGCGCCTACGCAGGCGCCGATCAGCAAGGGCTGCAGGAGATTGTCCATGGCGGCCGTCAGGTCCCGTGCTCGTGCTGGTAGTAACCTGCTTCGCCGTAAGTCTGCGCCAGCGTTTCCGCGTTCAGCACCAGCGCGGGCGGGCCTTGGCACGTCGTTCGCTTGTTCAGGCACAACACGTTCTGGGCATACCGGTACACCACGGTCAGGTCGTGAGAGATGAGGATGAGGGCAGTGCCCCGCTGCACCTGCACTTCATGGATCATGCCGTACAGGGACTCTTCGAACCCGATGTCCACGCCCGCGGTGGGCTCATCCAGCAGCAGCACGTCCGGGTGCTTGAGCATCGCCCACGCGATCAGGATGCGCTGCATCTCCCCACCCGAGAGTGCGGCCAGCGGGCGCGGAAGTACGGACTCGCTCAGCCCGACCAGAGCCAGTTCGTGCCCGAAATGGGCCGTGAACGTCGCCGGCGGACGCCAGAACCGCGGCGACTTCAGAAGGAAGAACTCGCGAACCGTGATGGGAGCGTCGCGGGGAACGAGCAACTTCTGCGGAACGTATCCCACCTTCACGCCGCTCTGCCACCTCACCTCCCCCGTGTGAGGCTGCAGGCCGAGCAGGCTGCGGAACAGCACGGTCTTGCCCGCGCCGTTTGGTCCGATGATTGCCAGGGCCTCGCCACGGCGCACGCGAAAAGAGACGTCGCGCAAGGCCGCAAACGCGCCGAACTGCACCGAAAGGCTTCGAACCTCGAGGACGGTATCGGCTTCCATCGGATTTCGAATCTCTTACATTATCTGCGGTTTCGCTGGGCGGTATCCGCGGGCTACCGGAGCGTGACGAGGGTGGCGCCCCACCCGCCGGCCTCCCCCGGAGCGTCGCCGTAAGCCAGCACGAACGGCATGCGCGCCAGCACGCGCCGCACGGTTTCCCGCTGCACGCCGATTCCGCGGCCGTGGATGATGCGCAGAGCCTTCAACCCCAGGCGCTGCGCTTCTTCCAGATACGCCTCGACCACGCCCTCGACGTCCCTGGGCGGTACGCTGTGCAGGTCGAAGACGTCGGTAACGGGGATGCGGACCGGCTCGTCGGCTTCCATGCCTATTGCGCCTTGGCGGCGGGCGCCGGCGCCGGGCTCGCGTTGTCGATGTGGACCACGACCCTCCAGGCCCGATCCGGCGCTCTGCGCCAGACGGAAACGTACTTGCCCCAGGACACCACGGGCTTGTCGTCGGCTCCGAGACGCACCGATTTCGAAAGCCCGTAGGTGTAGCCAAGGTCGCCGGAGACGAAGCCATCGATCGGCTCCCACCGAATGGAGGACTCGGGCGTCATGGTCTTCGACACGAACGCCCGGATCGCTTCCTGGCCCGCCACAATCGGGCTGCCGGTGGGCAGCATGATACCGTCCGGGACGAAATGCGAGACCCATCCCTCGACGCCATTGGCGGCCGTTGAGCTGTCGAACTCGCGGTCGGCCGCCACCAGATCTTTCGAGGGATCGCGAGCCGCGTTCGTCACCGCGCCATTCCAGGTGCCCGCCGCGTAGCCGGCCAGGCAAGCTGCCACCAAAGCGAGACGGCTTCGAAGCCGTTGCATAATTCCCTCCAGTTCTATAATCTCAGGGCATGCCCGATTACTCTGAACCCGGCGGCGCGGACGGCCTGCACGCCCGGCTGGCGGCGCGCCTGCGGGACCAAGCCCATGATATCCAGCGGCTGACTTCGGGGTTGGATGAAGAAACCCTGTCCCGGCGTCCGACCCCCGAAAAGTGGTCGTTGAAGGAACTGGTCGCCCATTTGTGGCGGGTGCAGGAGGTTTTCGAATCGCGTATCGAGGCGATGCTCACCCAGACCAAGCCGGCCCTGGCCTCCTACGACCCGGCAGGCGACGTGCAGTTTGAAGCCAAGTTGAGCAGCGCCTGGGAAGACCTGCTGGCCGGCTTTCTGGGCGATCGCGAGGAACTGGCGGCGCTGCTCGAATCGCTCTCGCCGGCCGACTGGCGGCATCGCGGCATCCACCCCGAATACCGCCATTACGACGTGCGGCTCGCGGTGGAGTACCTGGCCTGCCACGAGGCGCACCATATCTACCAGATGTTACAGCGCCGCGAGGCGGTTGCGCGCTAGCCGGCTTCAGGCAACTCGCCCGCCAGCCACTCCGGCAGCCGCCCGGCCGGCACGCGCACCCCGACGTAGAAAGCGCCGAAGAGGGCGTAGACGGCACTGACCTCATCGAAGCGCATTTCGTAGATCAGCTTCTTGAATGCGAGCGGATCGTCGGCGAACAGATCGACGCCCCACTCCCAGTCGTCGAAGCCCATCGAGCCGGTGATGATCTGCTGGACCTGGTCCGCGTAGCGGCGGCCGACCAGGCCGTGCTCGCGCATCATGCGCCCGCGCTCGGCAATCGGGACGGTGTAGAAGTTGCGCTCCTCGCCGCGCTTGCGGTCCATGGGGTAGAAGCAGCAGTAGCGGTGGGGCGGGATCTTGGGATGGAGCCGGGGCGCCATCGCCTTCCGCTGGGTGGCGACTTGCGCCTCCACCTCCTGGTTCCACTCGGCGCTATGCGGCTCGATTCCGCGCTCGGCGAGCGAGCGGTACAGGCGGATGCTCGCATCGTAGAGCCCCAGCTCCACCACGGAGAGGTAGGAGGCCGAAGGTTCCAGGAACTCCGCCAGATCGAGTTGCGCGATGGCCATCTCGGCGCGGTTGAGGTCGTCCATCGAGTTGCGGAAATGGAGGAACAGCAAGTCGCCTTTGTGCCCGATGAGCGAGAACAGGGCGGACGGCTGGTCCTCGTCGCGCTCCATGCCTTCGAGAAGCGCGGTGGCGGCGGCGCCGATGGCGGCGCGGCGCCCGGCCGCGAGCGCTCGCCAGGCCGGCCAGCGGAAACGGAACATCTGGTGCAGCACGCTCGCGCCTTCGAGCGTCAAGGGCATCGCGGGCAGATTCTCGGCAGGGGGATCGGAAGGCATCGTGCGCTCCTCGTTCCCCCAGTGTATCGAACCGCCGGCTACGCCTTTTGCGGCACCCCCACCTCCACCTTTAGCGGCACGTCCGAGACGCGTTCGAACATTTCGGTAACGTATCCCTCCGAGCAGGCGCAGTAGGTCCCGGAGAGGTTCGCCGGCCCTTTCTCGACCACGGGGTAAAGGCACCAGCCATCGGCGGTCCCTGTTTCAGTAAAAAAGGTCCGCTTTGCTGTACATCGACGAGAGCCTTGCCGCCGTAGGCCGGCGGAGCTACGCTAGAGCCGGGGGATGAGTATGAGAACCCTGATTCGCGGTTCGGTTTTCTGCCTGGTTCTGGCGACGGCGGCCTTTGGGCAGCGCGGTGGCGGAGGCCATGGCGGCGGCGGTGGCGGCTTCCACGGTGGTGGCGGCAGCTTTCGTGGTAGTGGCGGTGGCTTCCGGGGTGGGGGCGGCTTCAGAGGCGGCTATGGCGGTTACCGAGGCGGCTATGGCGGTTACCGAGGCGGCTACCGTGGCTTCTACGGCGGCTTCTATCCCTGGGGTTGGGGCGCCTATGGCTACGGGTATCCCTACTTCGGTTACGGTTACGGCTATCCGTACGCCTGCGACCCCTACTCTGGCTACGGCTGCTATTCGTCGCCGTACGCCTACTATAACGATCCGCCAGCCGATCCGCCAAGCGACCCGCCTGCGATGCACAGCTATCGGGCCCCGACCGCCTCGGCGCCAGCGGCGCCCAGCCGTGTACAGTTTTCCATTGCGTTGAAGAACGGCGTGACGCACTCGGCCGTGTCTTATTGGGCGATGTCCGGAGTCCTGTACTACGTCGATGCGAACGGGGAACAGCGTCAGGTTCCGATCAGCATGGTGGACCGAGCGCGCTCCGTCAGGCTCAATGAGAGCCGGGGAGTCGATTTCGCGCTGCCGAACGGGTCCTAGCTCCCTGTCTTGGTGCCGCGCGCTTTAGGGTAGTCGAGGGCTAAGTCCGCCGAACGGCGAGTTGAAGTTCGCCGCGGCACGTTGAAGCCTACGCCACATTCCTCACTCCATGGGACCGCTTCTCGGTGCGGCGCCAGCGGCCCTTTTCCTCCCTTTTCCGGGGCGAGTTGCATTTGGAGGGCATTTTGAGGGAAGCTGTAAGGCTTTGCCTATGCGGATACGCATCCTTTACCACGACCACTGCTTCGACGGAGCTGCCGCCTCGGCATTCTTCAGCCGGTTCGTCGAGGAGAAGTTCCACCCTGACGCCGAGTTCGCGTTCACCGGACTGGCGCACAAGGCCAACCACCTCTTCGACGACGACATGTTCGACGGCGACGAGAACGCGATCGTCGATTTCAAGTACTCGCCCAACGCGCGCCTGACCTGGTGGTTCGACCACCACCAGAGCGCGTTTCTGAGCGCCGAAGACGCCGAGCACTTCGAGCGGGAGAGGAGCGAGAAGAAGATGTACGATCCGCACTTCCGTTCGTGCACGAACTTCATCGCCACCATGGCCCGCGGGAAGTGGGGCTTCCACGCGCCCGATCTCGACGAGCTGGTGAAATGGGCGGAAATCATCGACGGAGCGCAGTATCCGGACGCCAGGTCGGCGGTCGAGCTGGGCGCCCCGGCGATGAAGCTGACGCTGGTGATCGAGGGCGTGAAAGGATCGGGGATGGTGCAGGAGATTATCCGCTGGATGCGCCACTGCCCGCTCGAACAGATCATCGGCCGGCCGGAAGTGCAGCGCGAGTACGGGCCGCTTTACGAACGCCACCTGCAGTCGATCGACATCATCCGCAAGGAAGCGCGCTGCTGCCGAAAGGTGGTGTACTTCGACCTGATCGACTACGATCTGGAAGGCTACAACAAGTTCATCCCGTATTACCTGTTTCCCGATTCGGTGTATACGGTCTCGGTGAGCCTGGCGAGTTTCCGGACCAAGGTTTCGGTGGGATCGAATCCCTGGGCGACCGCGCCGCTCGAGCACAACCTGGCCTCGATCTGCGAGCGCTACGGGGGCGGCGGCCATCCGCGCGTGGGCGCCATCAGCTTCGAGAAGGACGACGTCGAGCACGCGCGCCGTGTGGCGGCCGAAATCTGCGCGGAGCTGAGCCAGTAGTCGAATGCGCGGCCAGCGCCGGCGGTGTACCGGCTTGAGCAGGTTGCCACTTTGCTCAGAACCTGTACTTGAGGGATATGAGCCCCACCCGATAACCGGTCGTATAACGAGGGTATCCCGTCGTCAGTAAGTTGGAATTGGTGGTCCCGGCTGCGGGCGCCGCAAACGACAGCATTTGGTCGGCAATCCCGCCCACATTGAACTGCTTGTTCGGATGGTTCAGGAAGTTGAACGCGGACAGCCGGAACTCGATCTGATGCTTCTCCTTGAATCGGAAAGTCTTGTAGATCGAAAGGTCGCTGTTAAAGAACGCAGGCCCCTTGATGTACGGCCAGACGGTCGGCCCGTTGGTGCCCTGGGGCCCCAGCGCGAAGCAGTTGGGATTGAAATACTGGCCGGGCTTCAGATTCTTGCTCGGATCGCAGGTGAGGACGGGGAGGAGATTCTCGGAATCGGTGCCTAGCCACATGAGGCTGTTCAAGCCGCCCGAGGTACTCAGATTCAGGTTGCCATTGGTATTGGGCTGAATGGGGGCGCCGCTCTGCAACTGCGTGATGCCGGAGACGATCCATCCGTTTAGCAGGCCTCCCAGGAGCAGGCCGGTGCGGATGGGCTTGGGGAGGTTTACCACGTAGGAGGCATTGAATATCTGGGTGTGGTCATAGGACAGCACGCCGTAGTTATCCTGGAGGTTCCACGGGTCCATCGCCGGGCCGTTGCCGGCGCCGTTATCGGATTCGCCATCCCGGATTCCGAGAACCTTGCTAAACGTGTAATTCACCATGAAAGTGGCCGGCCCGGATTGTTTGTTCCACGTCGCTATGAACGCGTTGTAGTTCTGGTAAGAGCCGTGGCTCACCAACAAGATCGTCTGATAGTTGCGATAGGAACGGTAGTCCTGGCTGGGCACGCCGCCCAGTGCCGGATCGTTGATCGCGCCAGTCACGGGATCGGGCAGGAAGTAAGCTCCGGGCGCGGTCTTATTCAGGTTTCCAAGAAAGGGAATGTTGAAGCCGTTCCCGGATAACAGGAGGTCGCGGCTTCGATTGCCGCTGTACTGGAATTCGGCCGTCCCGTGCCAGGGCGTTCGCTGCGAGAGGATGACATTGTAGCTCTCCGTATACGGCGTTCTCGAGTCCCCCTCCTGCATGGCCCCGATGTCGGTGCCGATACCGGGTACGCTCGACGGGAGCCCGTATTGCGCAAAATTCCACCCCAGGTTCGGAGGGTTGAGGATGTTGTAGCTGGGGATGCCGGCGGCCTCGTCGTAGATGCCCGGAGTCGCGGCCGAGTTATAGGAAAGCTGGTAACGATACACGCCGAAACCGCCGCGAATGACGGTCCGGCCGTTGCCGGAGAGGTCGTAGGCAAAGCCGAACCGCGGCTCCGGGAAGAAGAGCTTGGAAGGGAATCCGGACATGGGAATCTTACCGTCCATGCCATGCCAGAGCAGACCCGTCCACGGGCCCGCTGCGGGCGTGTTGTTATAAGAGGCGGGGTCCCAGACCGCCAGACCCTGGCCGCTTGTCGGGTACCACTGGCCCATATGGTCGAGGCGGACGCCGTAAGTCAGAGTCAGCCTGCGGAGCGCTTTCCACTGGTCCTGCGCATAGAGCGAATACTGGCTGTACTTGAGGTCGTACACGCTGACGGCGGGCACCTGCTGGAAGGACTGCACGCGGCCGGTGAGGAAATCCGCCATTAAGTTCCCGCTGCTGGTGGCGCCCGTGTTAGCGAAGTCGAGCACGCCCTGCGGAAAGTCGCCCCCGCCGCCGGGTTGCTTGTTTTGCGCGAAGTCCCAATAGACACCGAACTTCATGGTATGCGTGCCCGCGACTTTGGAGAGGTTGTCGGCGATGGATGGGTCGATCGACAGCTTGCCGTAATCTCCGTTCTGAAACGCGCTGCCGAATGCCGGCGCATAGTATCCGGGGATGAGGTTGGACTGGCTTATTATGTCCGGGATCTGCGCCATGTAGGGGTCCGGCGACAGCGATTTGTATCCCGTCATCCCGACTTGGGCGATATCGACCGCGGCAGGGTTCTCGAGCCGGACCGGATTGAGAAACTGCGCCAACGAGAGCACCGTTTCGTTGGTCAGGCTCGGGCCGAAGACATGCACCAGGTTCGCGTTATAGACGTTCGCAACCTGATGCGCCGGCATGGTCGACGGATACGGGAGAGCGTTACTGGGGTACCACCAGACGCCGATCGGGTTCACATCCCACTCATCCTGCCGGTTCCAGGACACGAACACTTTCGTATTGTCGCTGATGTTGTAATCGAGCCGGATCCGGAACTCGATACGGTTCACATTGAAGTTGTACCCGTAGAGATAATTGTTGCCGTTCGCGGCCGGCTGCATGTTGGTCTGCGGGAAGGTCTTCGCATAGGCCAGCGATGCCGGATCGAGCAGACTTTGCGGAATCATTCCGCCTGGATAGGCGGTCGCCGCGCCGTGTCCGGTAGGCTGCAAGGTTTCTCCGCCCTTGGCCGATAGAAACCCGGCACCGAGGCTGTTCAGATAGGCCTGGGAGAAGTTCCCGGCCAGCATCTGCGCGGTCGGAAGGAAGTACTCCTGGTAAGTGGGCGCCGGCGTCTGGCCCATGCCTTCGGGCGCGACGTAGAAGAAAAGCTTGTTGCGTTTCCGGTTGAAGCCGGTGCCGGGAATGAGAACCGGCCCGCCGATCTCGCCGCCGGGATAATACGAGCCGCCATACATGGCCTTTGTGCCGCCTTGACCTCTCGTGAACGAGTCCGTGGAGTTGAGTCCCGGGCCAGTGGCGCCGTAGTAGACCGCGCCATGAAAGTAAGCGGCGCCGCTCTTTCCGATGGCCTGGAAGGTGACCGGGCCCTTGGCGTATTCGGCGCCATACGCCGAGTAGAGGATCGTCACCTCGGCCGTCTGTTCCACGTTGATGTTAGCGACTTGCGTGCCCTGGTTGCCGGGGTCCAGCAGGTTGGCGCCATCCATGGTCATGGTCATCGCGCCGTTGGGCTGCGTGCCGCTGGCCGAATACTGGCCGATCGGGCCGGAGTTGGTTTGCGTGACCAGGCTGCTCCATGCGCTCTGGGTGAGGCCCCGGTTCATGGCCATTCCGGGCATGATCTTGATGAGCTCGGCCGCGTCCCGGCCCTCGATCGGCAGCCTGCTCACCATGGCGGCGTCGAGGGTCTGCCGGGCCTCGCCGGTGTCCAAAGGCGAGACCGCCTCGGCATCCGCCTCGACCTGCACGTGCTCGGCGGCCGCGCCGACCTGAAGGGTCACGTCCGGCAGCGTTCTGCTCTCGCCCTGGTTGAAGACGATGCTGGCCCGTTGCCAGGCGACGAAGCCCGGCGCCGAGATCGTCACCGTGTAGGAGCCAGGCTGGATGGCCGGGACGTTGAAGAATCCGCTGCCGTTCGAAGCCGTATCGCGGATGGCTCCCGTCTCTTCGTTCTTCAACACGACTTTGGCGTTGGGAACGACCGCGCCGCTCGGGTCCCTCACCGTTGCGGCCAACGATCCGCTGGCGTTTTGGGCAAACGCGGAGGAGGAAGCGAGTATCAGGGCCGCGATCTGCAGGCCCGCAAGAATGAAAACGTGTTTTGCCGTGTGCATAGTGCCTCTATCTGGCGGCGATCGAGTAGCGGATGCTCTGCTCTACCGACTCGCCGCCCTGGATCATCGTAATCTCGATCTGGTAATTGCCCGGTTTCGGGATGCCCTCGATGGTCATAGCCGCCGCCCCGGTCGCATCCGGGGGTGGAACGTCGGCGGTCTGGCTGGCGACCACCTTGCCGCCGAGCAAAAACTCGACGCCGACTTTCGGAGTCGCGTTGTTTAGCCTGGAGGGATACGCCACGAAGTACACGAACGGCTGCGCATTGGCGGGCAGGCTCGCGTCGATTGCCGGCACGATCCGTTGGCCGTGAAACCGGAGCGGATCGGCGTCGTCGGTATCCCCCGTGCTCCGCGCGGGCTCGAACCGCTGCGTCAGCACCAGGCTGCTCAGCGCCAGCCCTTTTCGCTCCGGATTGTCGATTTCGAACGCTCCCGTGCTGGCCCGGCCGGTTTCGCGATCGAGCGCCACGGTCGCGACCGTGTAGTGGCCCGCGGCAAGCGCGATGGGGTGGGCGTAGGACAATGTGGCTGCCCGGAGCGCCGCCAACTGCGTCTCCGTCACCTCGGGGCTAAAGTCCTCGCTGACCTTCTGAACCACCTGGCCGCCGGCGTCCCTCACCAGGGCGAGCAGAACGGCGCGCAGTTTCCGCTTCCCAGAACCGGCCGGCGTCGCGGCCAAGGCCGTCCCCGGCAGCTCGAAGGCCAGGACGTACCTCGAACTGGCGTCGCTGTCCGGAAACCGGTAAGCCGCGGAGCGGAACTCGAAGGCGTGCGGCTGCGGCTGGACCGCCATCGCCTCGAAGGCAGCCAGTTCGTAGCCGGTCAACGCAGCGGAGCCGTGAAACTCGGGATCGCGGCGCACATGGGGACGGGCGTCGTCCGGCGCGGCGGCGCGGGCGACCGCACGCGGCCGGAAGTCGCGCAGGTCGAATACGCGAAACTCCTGGCCCGGCGGGGCCACTTCGAGCACCAGCGCCAGCGCGCTGCCCGGGCCCTGGAAATACGAAACGCGGATGCGATGGTTCCCGCCGGCCAGCTCAGCGCTGCCACCCATGGCAGTCGTCGGGTGAATGCCGTCGTTGTCGATGATGACCTTGGCGTCGATGGTGAGCCTCGACCCATCGTCGGAGATCAGATTGAAGCGATACTTCCCCGGCTTTTCGATCCAGAAGTCGCCCTCGTAGTCGATGGCGAACCACTCGATGCGGTCGGTGACGCCGGGCATCCCTTCCTCGTAGTCGCGTGTGGGAACGTTGAGCGAGTAGGTATAAATGAAGCCGACGGGCTGCAAACGCTCGAAGTTCGGCAGCACCGGCGACCACGGGGCGATGTGGTAGACGCCGCCGCGCAGCGAATCGGGGAGCGGCGTGGACGATCCGAATGGGTTCTTCTTAACCCAGGCCGCCGCCGGAACGGCAAGGACGGCCACCAGGCAGCAGATAGCGACAAGGGTGCGGCCGGTTGTCATCCCGATCAATTGTACAGAGCCGGGCCCGGCGCGCCAAGCGATCCAAGAGGAGCGGTGGTGGTCGGCGGATGAGTGGCAGGCAGGCTCGATGGCTGGCCGCCTCAGAGCCGGTTTCGGGTAGCTTCTCTGACTGGATCGCCCCAGCCCCAAAACTAACGTTCTCAGAATCGCCTTTGCCGTATTCGCTTTCCCGCGGACCTGTGTCCCGTTCCGAGTGTCAGAATGCGACAGACGGAGTGCGCCACCAAGGCTAAAGCAGCTACCTCGCCCGTTACACCGCCCGTTACGTCGCGGCGCAACCCCCGGCAATGACGCGTCGACCGGGGCGATTCTGCGGTGTCCCGGCGTGCCAAGCCATACCCGAAGACTGGCGGCGGCCGCCGGATGGCTGGCCGCCTCAGGTCCAGTTTCGGGTCGCTTCCTGGAAGCAATCGATGCCGCTCATGAGGACGGCGGAGTAGCCGCCTCCCGGTCGGGTCCAGGCTCCGGAGAGAAAGAGGTTCGCAATGGGGGTGGTGTGGGCCATTCGGCGCATGCCGGAGTTGTCCAGTGTCTGATCCCAGCCGTAAATCGAGCCGTGGTAGTTGGCGGTATAGCGAACGTTGGTGAGCGGCGTTCCGATTTCCTTGACCTCGATCGCTTTCGAGAGGCCGGGTAGCAGCCTCTCCTCCGCGCGCCGGATCAGAATGTCCGCTATTCGCTCTTTCTCCGCCCGGTAGGCGGTCTTCCGTCCCTGCCGGTAGTCGGCCTCGTACTTCTCCCAATGACCGTAGCCGTGGAGCGTGATGAGGCCGATGGTGTTCTTCCCAGGCGGGGAGTAGCCGGGATACAGGTTGTCGTAGAGGGTGACGCCCACGCTGGGATTGGTCATGTCGGCGTTGAGCGCAGCCGCGTACCCGGCCTCGGGATCGTATCCGGAGCCGCAGAAGATTTCGGTATCGGGAATGCCCAGCGAGCCCACCAGGTCCTTCTTGAGTCCCAGGAACACCTGGAAGGACGAGAGGCTCGGTGTCCAGCGGTCCATGCGCGCCAGGTAGTCTTTCAGGCGGCCGTCGTCTTCGACCAGGGAATGGAACAGGTCGTGCGGATTGGAGTTGGCGACGACTGCCTTGGCGGTGTACTCGTGGCCGTCGGCGGTTCGGACGCCGTAGGCCGCGCCGTTCTTGGTAAGGACCTTCGCCACTTCCGTGTTGAGCAGCACCTTGCCGCCCCGGGCGGTGATGAGCGAAACCAGCGCGTCGCTGATCTCTTGCGACTTGCCCTTGGGATAGTAGCCGCCTTCCTCGAGATAGCCCATGGTCGGGAGGGCATAGTAGAAACTTGCCAGTTTAGAGGGCGGCAGTCCGTAGTAAGGCCAGAGCACGGAGACGATGGCCTTCAGCCGGCCGTCCTTGATGCGCGCGTCCATCATGGCGCCCCAGGTTTGGCCGGCGGCGCGCACCAGGTGCGGGAACTCCACCGGGAACCGGCTCATTTCGATTTTGCCCGCTGCCTGGGAGAGCTTGCCGATGTCGGCCGTGACGCCCCGCATGTCCTCGAACAGGGCCCGGATGCCCGCCTCCTCGGCGGGGAACAGGCCAACCAGGGTCTGGATGTACGCGGGGAGGTCGCGGGGCGGAACGCGGATGTCGTGATCCGGGAAGATGGCGCGGTACAGCGTGCGGTGCGGGACGAACTCCACATCCGTTATCTCCGGGAAGCCGGGGATCAGGTTGCGGACGCCGCCGCGCTCGCCGACCGTGGTCGAGTGCAGCGAGACATCGAACACAAAGCCGCCCGGCCGCCGGAACGTGGTGGCGTAGCCGCCGGGCTTG
Organism: Bryobacteraceae bacterium; assembly: GCA_036404435.1. Taxonomy (GTDB): domain Bacteria; phylum Acidobacteriota; class Terriglobia; order Bryobacterales; family Bryobacteraceae; genus DASWZN01. The sequence continues at coordinate 57,363 of DASWZN010000060.1, read as the reverse complement.
TCATGCTTCTCGAGAATCAGGGTTTTGAAGCCCTGCCTGGCGAACGCGGCCCCGCAACTCAGACCGCCCAGGCCCGCTCCGACGATCACGGCGTCGAACTCATCCGCGCCCGAGGGGGTGGACCTCGCGGCCGGGAGGGCGTCCCAATTCAGGCCGGCCCCGGGGACCAAGGCCAACGCGGATTGAATGATCTGGCGGCGGTTGTACTTGTTGTCAGGCATGCCTTCACCTCGTGGGGCCACAGTATCACAAGTACGACATTCAGGTTCGGAATGTTCGCTTGGGGACGGAGGCCGCTCCCGTATAGTCGTGGTTCGGCGCTCCAGCGCGAACGGACCCGCGATCGTTCACCGTTGCTCAACGGAGGTTTCAGTTGTTTCGCATTGACATATCCGGGGAGCGAACCTAGTCTCGTCAAGGGGACCTCTCTCATGATCGGCGATCGCGGTTCGAGCAGGCGCACCTTTCTCAGACTGGCTGGAGGTGTGGCCGCGGCCGGTTGGCTGGCGAAACCGGCGCGTGCGTCGGCGTGGGACGATGAAGTCGGGCGGATTCTGGCTCGCATTAAGCCGCCCGTTTTCCCGAAGCGGGACTTTGATGTAACTCGGTATGGGGCTCTGGGCGATGGCAAGACGGACTGCAGCGAAGCGATTGCCCGGGCGATCGCGGAATGCACTCGCGCCGGGGGCGGGCGCGTGACGTTTCCCGCGGGCGCCTTTTCCACCGGCCCGATCCGGCTCAAGAGCAACGTCAACCTGCACGTGCCCGAGGGCTCGACGCTCAAATTCAGTCGCGACGCGAAGCGTTACCTGCCGGTGGTTTACACCCGCTGGGAGGGCGTCGAGTGCCTGAACTACTCGCCCCTGATTTATGCCGACGGCGAAGAGAACCTGGCGGTCACAGGCGGTGGCACTCTCGACGGCCAGGCCGATTGCGAGCACTGGTGGCCCTGGAAAGCCAGAACCAACTGCGGGTGGCGCCCCGGCGTTCCTCAGCAGGACGACGCGCGGAATGCGCTGTTCGAGATGGGGGCCCGGGACATCCCCATCGAAAAGCGCGTTTTCGGCGAGGGGCACTACCTGCGGCCGAACCTGCTGGGGCCCTGCCGCTCGAAGAACATCCTGATTGAAGGAGTCACGGTCAAAGACTCGCCGATGTTCGAAATCAGCCCTCTGTTGTGCAGCAACGTGACGATTCGCGACGTCCGCATCGCGTCCCATGGGCCCAATACCGACGGCTGCGATCCGGACTCCTGCACTGACGTATTGATCGAGAACTGCACCTTCGACACCGGCGACGACTGCATCGCCATCAAGGCGGGGCGCAACCGGGATAGCCGGCGGATGGCGAAGCCCACCGAGAACGTCGTGATCCGGGGATGCCGCATGAAGGACGGCCACGGCGCCCTGACCATCGGAAGCGAGATGTCGGGAAGCGTGCGCAACGTGTTCGCCGAGAACTGCCGCCTGGACAGCCCCAATCTCAATCAGGCTCTGCGCTTCAAGACTAACGCGGTGCGGGGCGGAACGATCGAGCACGTGTATTTCCGGAACATCGAAATCGGCGAGGTCTCCGAAGCCGTTCTCCAGGTCGACTTTCACTACGAGGAGGGGGAGAACGGTCCGGAGCGCCCCAATGTCCACGATATCGACGTCCGCAACGTGACCTGCAAGAAGAGCAAGTACGCTCTTCAACTGCGAGGATTCCGGAACGCGCCGATCCGGGACCTGCGGCTAGCCGACTGCACCTTCGACAACATCGCGGAGCCGAACATTATCGAGCACGTGGAGGGTCTCACGTGTGCGAACGTAAAGATCAACGGCGCAGTTTTCACGGGGAGGTAGAACACCATGGCAACGCTGGCACAGACGCAAATGGAGAGGATGGTCTTTCGAAAGACGAATGCCCGTGCGGGCCGGCACGTCTGGGTGACGCCCGCCAACAGCACGAATCGCCATCTCTCCTACGGGCGAATCATTCTGCGGGGCGAGACGAAATCCGTCACCTTCAAGACCAACAGCCAGGAGACCGGCCTGATCGTTCTGTCGGGCGCCGCGGCTTTGAGCGTGGGCGGCGAGGACTTCGTGCTGAGCCAGTACGATGGCATCTACCTGCCGCGCTGGAGCCAGGTGCGGGTGGATGCCGGCGAGAGCGCGGATATCGCGGAGTTCTCGGCGCCGGTGAAGGGACAGTATCCGTTGCAACTGGTCCGTCACTCGGAGGCGGCCAAGAACCCGGCGCTGGTGTTCACCGCGGGCACGCCGGGGCAGCAGCGGCAAGTCAATATCGTGCTCGGCAAGAATGTCGAGGCGGGCCGCCTGGTGGCGGGCTTCACCTTCTCGGAGCCGGGGAATTGGACCAGCTGGCCGCCGCACGAGCATACCGCGATGCTGGAAGAAATGTATGTCTACTTCGACATGCCCGAACCGGCTTTCGGCATCCAGCTCGTCTATAACGACACGGAATACCCCGAGCTGGTGACCGTGGTCCGCGACGGCGACGCCGTCCTGATGCCGGCCGGGTACCATCCCAATGTTGCCGTGCCAGGCCACCGGATCGTTTTCCTATGGGCCATGGCGGCGCACCGGGAAAAGGAGGACCGGCAGTTCGGCGTGGTGAACGTGCAGCCCGCCTTCGCCGGGGGCGGGTCGGGCCTGGAAGCGAGCCGGAAATGAACCTCGAGTCGTTCGGCTTGACAGGCAAGAACGCGCTGGTTACCGGCTCGCAAAGCGGCCTGGGGGCGGGCATGGCGGTGGGGCTCGCGGAGGCCGGCGCGAACGTGGTGGTCCATGGCAAGGACGCCACCGGGATCGACGAAGTGTGCGCGGCCGTGTGCGCGGCCGGAGCCAGAGCCGCCCGGGCGGTGGGCGATGTCTCCCAACCGGGGGTGTGCGAAGAGCTGGTCGAGCGGACGGTGCGGGAGTTCGGCTCGATCGATATTCTCATCAATAATGCCGGGATCATCCGGCGCGCGCCCGCGGCCGAGTTCACCGCGCGGGATTGGAACGACGTGATCGAAGTCAACCTCAACGCGGTCTTCCGGCTCTGCCAGGCCGCGGGGCGGCACATGCTGGCGCAGGGACGCGGCAAGATCATCAATGTCGCCTCGTTGCTCTCGTTCCAGGGGGGAGTCTTCGTGCCGTCCTATGCGGCCGCCAAAGGGGCGGTGGCTCAACTGACCAAGGCGCTGGCCAACGAGTGGGCGGGTAAGGGCATCCAGGTGAACGCCATTGCGCCCGGCTACATGGCCACCGACAACACGGCCGCCTTGCGCGCCGACCCGGTTCGAAGCCGCCAGATCCTGGAGCGCATTCCGGCGGGCCGCTGGGGCACTCCGCGCGATGTGGCCGGAACGGCGGTCTTTCTGGCATCCGCCGCCGGCGATTACGTCAACGGGCACGTTCTGGTGGTCGATGGCGGCTGGTTAGCCAGGTGAATCATGGACACAAAAAACGAATACCCCGATGTCGCGTGGGTTGTGGGCGCCGACGTGCGCCCGAGCTATCCTGAGCCCGGCCTCACGCGCCGCGTGGGCGCCCACAACGATAAGCTGTTCCTGGTCGAGCACCGCATGGAAGGGAACTGGGCCGGCGCGGCGCACAGCCATCCGCACGATCAGGTGGTCTACGTCGCCTCAGGCCGGCTCCGGGTCACCGCCGGCGGCCGGACGTTCGAAGCCGGCTCGGGCGACAGCTTCGTGGTCCGGGGCGGAGTGGAGCATCAGGCGTCGGCGATGGAGCCGTCCGTGGTGATCGACGTGTTCACGCCTCCCCGGCTCGACTATCTCTGATCGGGGCCTTCCCCCGGCATAGGGACGAACTTGCCCTGGCATGCCTCGGGGGCGCCGGCCCGCGCGGCCTCACGGAGCGTGACGTCCGGGCCGGAGGGGCGGAAGTTCACGGGACCGGGGCCGAGGACCAGGTCCGCGTGCGACGCGACTACCTGTGCCGGGTCCGAATCCACCTGAACGCCGTCCAGAGTCATGCCGAGGCGGTGTGTTTCGTCGTAGCCCTGTAAGGTGATCCTGCCGCCCCCCTGCACTCGAACATCGCGTAGATCGATCCCCGTGAAGACCGGTATGCTGGTCCCGCCGCGGCCGTAGTGGGCGTAATCGGTGTCCATCAGAATGGGGTCCCGGGTGCCGCGAATGCACACGTCGCTGTAGACCACGTCCTCGACCACGCCGCCGCGGCCGGAATTCGATTTGATGCGGATTCCATTGTCGGCGCCGTCGATCGACAGATCCGTTACGCGTATGTTGCTCGCGCCCCCGCTGGTCTCGCTGCCGATGGACATGCCGTGCCCGGTATAGAAGTGATTGTGCGCGACCGTGATGTGAGACGAATGGCCGGCGGCCTTGATGGCGACATGATCGTCGCCGGTGTGTATCCAGCAATGCTCGATGGTGACGTTCCTCGAACGCGAGGGATCGATGCCATCGGTGTTGCGGGCAGTCTCCGGTGTGTCGATGACGACGCCCCAGGCCGTGAAGCCGTCTCCGGAATCGAAATAGACATGGAAGTTGCCGGAGTTCTTCAGCGTGATCCGGTAGAGAGTGAAATCGGTGCTGTGCGACACCACGATCAGGCGGGGGCAGTTCTGAAACCCGCCAGCGCGCGCCCGCTCGGCCAGCTCCCACCAGGTGACGTTCGTTCCGATCAGCGTGGCCCATCCGCGGCCGTCGATGACGCCATCGCCCATCACCGCGGCGTGGGCGACGCCATCCCCGCCGATCAACGCCTTGCAGCCGTGGCCGTCCCGGTCCACGATGCCGCAACTGCCCGGTCGGAGGTCGTAGTCGCGCGGGTTTCGCGACCCGAAAAGAATGGCCCCGCCGTCCACCCGCAGCGTGACGCCGTCGCGCAGCTGGAGCGGTCCGGAGAGAAACGCGTCCTGCCCGCGCGCGGCTTTGAGTTCGACGGCCCGGCCCCTGGCGCAGCCGTCAATGGCGCCCTGGATGCGGCCAGTGTCGAGCTTGTCTTCGTCCGCCCCGGCCAGGGTTCGGCCGCCGGCAGAGGCAAGCCTGGCCGCTAACACGGCGCAACTAGGGGGGATGACGGGCTCGGTGACGTGGCGCGTGTCCTGGGCGCAGGCGTGCCACGCCGCGGCCGCGGCCAATAGCGCAAGGGTGAGCCGCACCGGTCAGTTTCCCAGGAAGAGCGGCCCGATGTGCCGCTCCCACAGGTTCAGAGTGACGTTGCGGGAGATGGGCTCCTCGTACCGCTCCAGCGCGTCCAGGAAGCGGCGCCCCATTTTCGCGGCGATCTTGTAGCCCACATGCAGCAACTGGCGGAGGTCGGGGTTGAAGGCAGGGTTCGAACGGTCGTGCCGCAGCGCGGCCACGTACTGTTCCGGAGTCCAGTTGCGCACCTCGGCGGGAGCGGGGAGGCGATCGGCGTCGATATCGATCACCGAGAGATAGGGCGCGCACAGCGCCTCGCGGTGAGACCAGGCTTCGCCGTAGATCTCCTGGGCGAGCGCCAGGCCGTCTCCTCCGGCTTCCGCCAGCCCGATCAACTCCTCCAGCCAGGTGGTGCCCGCCGTCTTTAGGTGGATGCCGGCTCCGAAGTCCCGCAAGGCCCGCCGCATCGGTCCGTAGATCGAGAACTTGTCGCTTCCCGAATGGACGCTGAGCTTCAGGTTCGCGGGCAGGGCATAGTGCCTCGCCGCGTAAGCGACGACGGCCAGATCGCTCCGGAAGCATTTCTCGAACTCCGCGACGCCGCCCACGTAATCCACGCCCTTGTTGAAGCGGCCCACGAACTTCGGTGCGATGGTCTGGATGGGGATGTCCTCGTCCGCAATCGCGGCCAGGATGACCAGCAGCTCGGCGGGGGTTTGCGGAGCGTCCGTCTCGTCCATCGAGATTTCGGGGATGAACCCCGCCTCGCTCGTCCGCTCCTCGACGTAGCGATAGATGCGCCCGGCTTCCCGCACCGGATGGAGGAAGCGCTGCGCGATATCTCGGAGCGAGCGGGGCGAAATCCTCAGATCGCCGTCGATGCCCGGGACCGGAATGCGGCCGGCCAGCTCGGTGTGCCGGGCGAGGAAGGCGTCGAGATCCGCTGCGGCAGCCGGTTGTCCGATGGCGTCGGCGACGTCCAGAGTGTAGAAATCGCAAACCGGGATGAAGCGGTCCACCGTCCGTAAGGTGATGTGATCGGCGTCCACGTGGTAGGGCCGCCGCCAGCCCAGTTCCCGCACGGCCCGGTCGGCCGCGGCCCGCACCGCGGAAGGCTCGGATCCGACGATCCCGTGCTCGCGGTTAGACTTGTTCCAGACCGGAATGACGGCGACGCCGGCCTGGACGGCCAGCATACAGCCCCGGAGCTGGGCGCCAGCCTGATGCCCGAAGCGGTCCCCCACCCCGAGCGAGAGCTTTTCGAGCTGCACCGGCGACGCGCCCGCGCCGGGGGACGATGGCCCGAGGCTTGCGCTCATGGCGAAACGCTTCGTTTCATATCGCACCGAGGATGCGGCCGCGAGGGGGACCGCATCCCTTGGGCAACTATAGTGGCACTGCCGCGGGCTGTCAAACCCGATTGCCGGAACGCAACGTTTAGTAACATTAAATGATCGGCGCCAGGCCTCTACCGCTGCGAACGTCGCAGGCGGCAACGCCGCCCGGCCGCCGGGAGGCATCGAATGGATATACGCCAACTGGAACTCTTCCTGGCCGTCATGGAATCGTCGAGCGTCACCAGGGCGGCCGAGAGAGTCAACCTGTCGCCGGGGGCGATCAGCGTTCAGATCCACAGTCTGTCCGACGAATTAAAGGCGGACCTTTTCGTGCGCGCCGGAAAGAGGATTGTGCCCACGCCGAACGCGTTCCGGCTGGCCGAACACGCCCGGCGCGTGATCGAGCAGTTCCGGGAAATCCACCACTCCTTTGAGAGCGATCCGGCCAAGGATGCCCGCCCCTTTCGTTTCGCCACCGGCGCCACCACGCTGATTCACCGTCTGGGGCAGCCGCTGCGCCTGATGCGCAAGCGATTCCCACAGACGGAAATCACCGTGACCGTGGCCGCTACGGAGGAAATCGTGGCTGGACTGCTCGACCGGCACTTCGACCTGGGATTGATTTCGCTGCCTTACCCGGAGGAGAGGCTGAGGATCCTGCCGCTGTTCGAAGAGGAGCTTTTGGGGCTGCGCCCGCGTCCCGCGCAAACGGTTGCCAACACCACGGTCACGCTTCAGGCGGCCGCTCTGGCGCACGTTCCGTTCCTTCTTTACCCACCAAGGAGCAACATGCGGTCCATTATCGACCGCTTCTTCAAGGAGGCTGGAGTGAGCTTGCGGGTGGTCATGGAGGCCGACGACACGGAGGCCATCAAGCGGCTGGTCGAAGCCGGGTTCGGCTATTCGATCCTTCCGCAGTTCGCCCTGCGCGGGCCGAAGGCGTTCCAGACCTTCCGGGTGGCCGGCGGCCGTCTGGTCCGCAGGCAGGCTCTGGCTATGCCGCAGACGAACTACCCGCGGCCACTCACGGACTCCATCGCGAAGCTCCTGCAGGCCTCGCTGAGCCCGCCGCCGGACTCCACCCGCGGCGTGGCATGAGGGATCGTTCGATTTCGCTCAAGCATCGGTTCACCGTTTCCGAGTTGACTTCGAAGGGCCGCAGGGCCTACAGTGCCGTGGGGCAGGCGATTCCGCCCGCCCAGGCCGCTTGCAGGCGCGTATGCTGATACATGTGAACCGTCCGCCTGACCTCTCATGAACTCGACCACCGCCGTACCCCGGATGACGCATCTCCGCTGGACCGTGTGTGCGCTGCTGTTCTTTGCGACCGTGATCGCTTACGTGGACCGCGGCGTACTGGCCTACTTGAACCCGGAACTGCAAGGCATCTTCAAGTGGGACAGCCGGCAGTATTCCTACATGACCACGGCTTTCACGGCTGCGTACGCCATCGGGCTGGTATGCGCCGGAAGGCTGACCGACCGCCTGGGCACACGCCTCGGCTTCGCGCTGGCCATCGTTCTCTGGAGCTTCTCCGCCATGTCTCCGGGAGCGGCCACTTCCGTCCTCACGTTCGCGATCGCCATGTTCTTTCTGGGGCTGGGCGAGGCCGCGAACTTCCCGGCCTGCATCAAGACCGTGGCCGAGTGGTTTCCCAAGAAGGAACGCGCGCTGGCGACCGGCATTTTCAACTCGGGAGCCAACGTGGGCGCGATCGTCGTCCCCATCATCGTCGTCTTCCTGAAGGAGCGGGTGGGATGGCGCGGAACATTCGTGGTGACCGGCGCATCGGGTTTCATCTGGCTGCTGTTCTGGCTGTGGCTTTATCACCGGCCGGAGGAGCATCCGCGGCTCTCTGGGTCCGAACTGGCGCACATCCAGAGCGACCGCGAGGATGCATCGGCCGCCAGCGTGCCTTGGTTGCGCATCATTCCGTGCAAGGAGACCTGGGCCTTCGCGCTCGCCAAGGCGTTGACGGACCCGATCTGGTGGTTCTACCTGTTCTGGCTGCCGGCCTACCTGCAGTCGACGTTCCATCTGGATATCCACACCAATCGGCTGCCGGTGGTGGTGTGCTACGGCATTTCGACCATCGGAAGCGTGTCGGGTGGATGGCTTTCAGGGTTCGCGATGACGGGCGGCCGGAGCCTCAACGCCGCACGCAAGGGAACGATGCTGCTGTGTGCGCTGCTCGTGCTGCCGGTGATCATCGCTCCCTACATGCACAATCTCTGGCTGGTGGTGGGGCTGATCGGGCTGGCCATGGCGGCGCACCAGGGATGGTCGGCGAATGTTTTCACGCTGGCTTCCGATATGTTTCCGAAGTCGGCGGTAGCCAGCGTCACCGGTTTCGGCGGCATGGTCGGGGCGGCGGCGGGTGTGCTGTTCCAGCTTTCAGTGGGGCAAGTGGTGCACTGGACCCACAGCTACGTGCCACTGTTCATCGTGGCGGGTCTTGCGTACCTGGTGGCGCTGGGCATCGTGCAGGCGCTGTCGCCCACGCTCACGCCCGCGAAGTTGGATTGAGCCTTAGCGCTGGATGCGCGCCGAACCGCCCCGGGCGAAGGCGCGAACCTGGTCCGCGTTGGCCATGGTGGTGTCTCCGGGAAACGTAGTGAGTAGCGCCCCGTGGGCCCAGCCGAGCCTGACGCATTCTTGCGGCGCCTCGCCCGCCAGCAGGCCGAAGAAGAAACCGGAGGCGAACCCGTCTCCACCGCCGACGCGGTCGTAAACGTCCAGCTCACAGATGGGCGAGACGCAGGTCTCGCCGGCGACCCAGGCCACCGCGCCCCAACTGTGCCGGTTGGTGGAGTGGACCTCGCGCAGAGTGGTGGCGACCGCCTTGATGCCGGGGTAGCGCTCCACTACCTGCGAGATCATCGCGAAGAAGGCGCTAGGGTCGAGCTTGGACTGCGCGGCGACCGCGGGACCGGGGATTCCGAGGCCCTTCTGCAGGTCTTCCTCGTTGCCGACCAGAACGTCGACGTTCTTCACGATGCGGCCCAGCACTTCCTGAGCGCGGTCCGCGCCTCCGGATACCCTCCAGAGTTTCTCGCGGAAGTTGAGGTCGAGGGAGACGAACGCGCCGGCGGCCTTGGCTGCCTGCATGCCTTCGATCACCAGCTCCGCGGTGGTTTCCGAGAGCGCCGCAAAAATTCCGCCGCTGTGAAACCAGCGCACGCCGCCCTGAAAGATCGTCTTCCAGTCGAAGTCGCCGGGTTTGAGCTGGGCCGCGGCCTCGTTCGATCGGTTGTAGAACACCACCGCCGGCCGCACGCCGTACCCGCGGTCGCTGTAGACGGCCGCCATGTTCGGCCCGCGCACGCCGTCGTGCCGGAAGCGCTTGTAGAAGGGCTTAACCCCCATTGCCTTGACGCGCTCCGCGATCAGATCGCCGATGGGGTAGTCGACCATGGCGGTGGCGATGCCTGTCCGCAGGCCGAAGCAGTCCGCCAGATTGGCGGCGACATTGAACTCGCCGCCGCTGACGTGGATCTGGCATTGGACGGCTTTGCGAAACGGGACGATACCCGGGTCCAAGCGGTGAACCAGCGCGCCGAGCGACACCAGGTCCAGGGCGCCATCCTGAGGAATACCGAGAGACTGAGCCATTCTTCGAAATATGGCCTTCCCGCACCGGCGATGTCAAGTTGGACGCCAGCCTCGCGAATCTGACAAGCTGTTCGTGATGCCAACACGGAGAGAGTTCCTCGCGGCGGCGGGCCTGCCGGCGGTTGTGACCGCGATGCCGAACCCGGCGGCGGCCGAAACGATCCGGGCGGTGGTGGCGGCCGACGGCAGCGGCGAGTTTCAGACCATACAGCGAGCCGTCGATCACGTGCTGGACCACCCGCCGGAGAAGGTGGGCCGCGTGATTCTGGAGATCCGGCCGGGCGTGTATCATGAGCGTCTGAAAGTCCCACAGGACAGCCCGCGCGTGACCCTGCAGGGCCGCGATGCCGCTTCCACCGTCATCACGTACAGCATGGGCGCGGCGAATGCCGGTGGAACCTTCTTCAGCCCGGCGATCGAGGTGGACGGCGCCGCTTTCGAGGCCGAGAACATCACGTTCGAGAACAGCTTCGGCGTGGGGACGCAGGCGGTCGCCTTGTCGATTCACTCCGACCGGGCCGTGTTCCGCAACTGCCGGTTCTCGGGTTGGCAGGACACGCTCTACGCCGCGTCGGGCCGGCAGTATTATCGCGACTGTTTCATCGAGGGCCATGTCGATTTCATTTTCGGGAACGCGGCGGCGGTCTTCGATCATTGCGAGATCCACAGCCGCGGAGCCGGCTACATTGCGGCGCATCGCAGAACACGGTCCGACGAGCCCACGGGGTTCGTCTTTCGAGATTGCCGATTGACCGGCGCGCCCGCTGCGGCCGAGGGCGCCGGCGTGTTGCTAGGCCGGCCCTGGCGATCCTGCGCGCGGGCGATCTTCCTGGATTGCTGGATGGGAGCCCACATTCGCCCCGAGGGCTGGGATAACTGGAACCACACCCCCGCGAACGAGAAGACCGCCTGGTTCGCGGAACTGGGCTCGACCGGGGCCGGCGCCAACCATGCGGCCCGCGTCGCATGGGCGCATACGCTTACGTCCGCTGCTGCAGCGGCCTTCGCGCCGGAGGTGTTCCTTAAGGGCAGCGACGGCTGGAGCCCGAGCTGACATGTCAAGAAGACGCAAGGTGATCCTGTGGTGGTTGGGAGGCCTGCTAGGGGTAACAGCGGCGTTGCTGTGGGTGGCCTTGGACAGATGCTATTGCTACTGGCACGACGACTGGGCGTCGAGGCCGATGCTACACGTCAAGTCGCTGTCCAGCGGGTGTGAGGCTGTCTCCCTGCCCGAGCCCTGGAGATATCCCAATGGTGAGCCCGTTATGAACCGCTTCTTCTCGTACGACCAAAGGACAGGCGAAACCTTTGAGGATTACGAGTTCCGGAAATCGCCACATGACCCAGAAGAGGTCCTTATCGCCCTTGCGAACCGGCCTGCGTTCGGCCGCCCCGTTCCGCCTCACCGCACCAGCCTTCAACAATACGCGTTCAGATTTCCCGCGCTGACTGGACACCCGGAACGGCGGATCACAGGCCTGCGCCGTCTCTCCCCGCCCGAGTGGGCCGCGGCAGCCGTGATGCCGCTCACTTATCAAGATTTCTCGTCCGCTGGGCCATTTGAGGGGGTTTGGAACGAAAGGCCCCTAACGTACGCGGGCAAGAGGTTCGACAAGACAGAGAACTACTACTGGCCCAACTGCCCGGGCTTATTGTCTCCTGGCGGCCACCTTTTGGCGGTTATGAGCTACGGACCCAGGAAGATGCAGGGGGGCGAAGGGTGGGGTCCGGCTTTTATCGACTGGGATAGATACACGGTGGACCTGTACAGGGCTGCGAACGGCCGGCGAATCGGCCGGATACGTATGTGGGGCTGTTACGACGGACTGAACGATACCGAGTGGCACGGCAACACGATTTTCACTGTGCCGCGTGAGCGATCCGCGCAACACTTCATCATCTGCGGCTTCCACTAACTGAGTGAGCGGTCCGCTCCCTGACGGTCGCGGTGCTCAGTGCCGCGCGGTTTCCGCTTCGAGGAAGCTGCGCAGGTCGCTTTCGGAGATCTCGGGGAGGCCGGGGGCTACGTTGTCTAGCTTGCCGTCGCGCATCCAGCGCTCTAGTTGTCCGACCAGGTCGAACAGGTGGTCGAACCCATCGACGATGAAAAGCAGCGGCTGGTAGTGGTCGATCTCCGCGCCCTGGTTGATCAGCCATTCGAGCTGGATGGGGTAGCGTTGCACCTCGTCCGATTCGATGGCGTGCTCGAGCTCGCCGTAGGAGCTGAGCAGGCCGCTGCCGTAGGCGCACACGCCGCGGGGACCGCGCATGAGGCCGAATTCCACGGTGAACCAGAAGAACCGGGAGAGCGCCTTCATGATGCTGGTCAGGCGCCGGCACTTCTCTCTCTCGTCTCGAACTTGCGCGATGGTCTCGACGGCCGTGTGGGCGCAGTCGCCGAAGCGAACCAGCGTGTCGGCGAAGGCGCGGTCGGTGTGCATGGGGACGTGGCCGGCGATGTCGTGGAATATGTCGGGCTCGGGCAGGTAGTCGAGCTTGTCCTCGGGGCGGATGGTGATGGTGGTGGGGAACTCGCGGCGGCGCAGGCAGTCGAAGAACAGATACGACGGGACGTAGCCGCTGACCGCCTTGGCCTGGAAGCCCGTCAGCGGCTCCAGGGTCAGGTTGACATCGGCGAGGCGGGGGATGCGGTCGGGCGGCAGGTGGAGCAGCTCGATTCCGCGCAGGAAATGGTCGTTGGCGTAGCGCTCCCAGCGCGGGCGGATGCGCTGAAACAGCCGGCGCCAAGAGTCCTGGTTCTGTTCGGCATAGAGGCTATAGACCTGCTCGATGTAGAGTTCACCCCGGGAGCGCGCTTCCTCGACGAAAGCAGCGTGGCCGGTGGTGAGCCCCGGGGTCGACAAACCGGCGGCTTGCGGCATAGTGCCCCTCCGAGTGGTTCCTTGTCCATACAGTAACAAGGGCGCGGGAGAATAGCAACCACCTGGAGGTGGTGCTACACTGAGCTTAAGCATTCTTCACGGGGAGCACGCTATGGCAGAGGTGGCAGAGAGCACCATCAAAGCAAGGGACTTTCTGGTTCTGAAAGCGACGGACCACGTCGAGTTTTACGTCGGCAACGCGAAACAGGCGGCCCACTACTACCGCTCCGCCTTCGGGATGAAACTGGCGGCGTACAGCGGACCGGAGACCGGCGTGCGCGGGCGAGCTTCGTATGTGCTCCAGCAGGGCAAGATCCGCTTCGTGCTGACCAGCGCGCTGCGGCCGGACGATCCCATCGCCGAGCACGTGCGGATCCATGGAGACGGCGTACACGGCATCGCGCTCGAGGTGGACGACGCGGAGTCGGCGTACCGCGAGACGGTGAGCCGCGGGGCGCGGGGCGTGAGCGAGCCGCATTCGCTGCGCGACGAGAACGGAGATGTGAAGCTGGCGGCGATCGCGGCGTATGGCGACACGATCCACACTTTTGTGGAGCGCGGAGAGTACCGCGGCGCGTTTCTGCCCGGCTTTGCGGCCGTCGCCGGCGAAGACGCGGTGGCGCGTCCGGTGGGCCTGAAGTACGTAGACCACATGGTGGCGAACGTCGCCCTGGGAGAGATGAACGCCTGGGTGCGGTTCTACGAGCGGGTGATGGGATTCCGGCTCTACCAGACCTTCGACGACCGCGACATCAGTACCGAATACTCCGCGCTGATGTCGAAAGTGATGGCGAACGGAAACGACCGCATCAAGTTCCCGATCAACGAGCCGGCCGCGGGCAGGCGCAAGTCGCAGATCGAGGAGTATCTCGATTTCTACCGGGGGCCGGGCATCCAACACATTGCATTAGGGACGAATGATATCGTTTCCACGGTGTCAAAAATGCGCCATCAGGGGGTGGAGTTCCTGCGGGTTCCGAGCGCTTACTACGAAGACCTGGAGCAGCGGGTGGGGCGGATCGACGAGCCGCTGGAAGGGCTGGGCGAACTCGGCATACTGGCGGACCGCGACGACGAGGGCTACATGCTGCAGATCTTCACCAAGCCGGTGGAGGACCGCCCGACGCTGTTCTTCGAGGTGATCCAGCGCAAGGGGAGCCGCGGTTTCGGCAAAGGGAACTTCAAGGCGCTGTTCGAGGCGATCGAGCGCGAGCAGGCGCTCCGGGGCAATCTCGAATGAAGCTCTGCACGTTCGAAATCCGCACGGCGCTGGGCCCGCGGCAGCGCGTGGGAGCGGTGACGGAGGCGGGAATCGTGGATCTCAACCTGGCGTGCGAGCGGCTGCTGGAGCGCAGGGGCGAGCCGCGCCCGGCGAAACTGGCCGCGGTGGTGCTGCCGGACAACATGCTCGAGTTCCTGGAGGAAGGCGCGACGGCGCGGTGTTACGCGAGCGAAGCGCTGGCCGCGCTCGAGCCGGGCGCGCCGGGCATCCATGCGCCGGCCGACGTGCGGCTGCTTGCGCCTCTGCCGAACCCAACCTCGCTGCGGGACTTCTTCGCGTTCGAGGACCACGTGAAGGCCGGCTTCGCCAAGCGCGGAGAGCCCATGCCGCAGGAGTGGTACGAGATGCCGGTGTACTACAAGGGCGGCCACCGCAACATTCTGGGCCCCGAGGCGGACGTGCTCTGGCCGTCTTTTACGGAGAAGTTCGACTACGAGCTGGAACTGGCCGCCGTGATCGGGAAAGGGGGCCGCAACATCAAAGCGGAGAACGCGCGGGAGTACATCGCCGGATTCACGGTGATGAACGACTTCAGCGCGCGGGACGTTCAGCGCAAGGAAATGAAGGTGCGGTTGGGGCCGGCCAAGGGCAAGGACTGGGCCACGGCGCTGGGGCCGTGCCTCGTGACGCCGGACGAAGTGGGCGATCCGTACAAGCTGGAGATGACGGCGCGCATCAATGGAGAAGTCTGGTCGCGGGGCAATTCGCAAAGCATGTACTGGAAGTTCGAAGACATGATCGAGTTTCTGACCAAAGACGATGCCGTGTACCCGGGGGACGTAATCGGATCGGGCACGGTCGGCACGGGCTGCGGGCTCGAGCTCGACCGCTGGGTGCGGCCCGGGGACGTGATGGAACTCGAGATCGAGAGAATCGGCGTATTGCGCAACAGAGTTATCAGGGGTTGAGGAGGCTGGGATGTATCCTCTCAAGAAAGGCAAGATCGCCACACAAGCGCACGTGGGATTGCCCGAGGGCGCCTACGAAGAAGAGCACGGCCGCAAGGGGTTTTACGGCAAATCCGCGCATCTCTATCACCTGCACCCGCCCACGGGCTGGATACGGTTCGAGGGGACGCTACGGCCGCATTGCTTCGATCTGAACAAGCTCGAACCCTCGGACGAGAGCGATCCGTGCGGGTTTCCGACGGCGTTCCTGGCGAACGGCGAGCTGAAGCTGTCCGTTTCGCGGCGGTCGGCGCCGATGCCGTTCTACTTCCGGAACGCGGATGGGGACGAGCTGGTGTTTGTGCATCGGGGCGAGGGCACGATCGAGACGGACTTCGGGCCGCTGCCCTTCGAGAAGGGAGATTACATCAACCTTCCGCGGGCCGTGACCTACCGGGTGGTTCCCGAGACCCGCGACAACTTCTTTCTGATCATCCAGTCGAAAGCGGAGTTCGACCAGCCGCAGAAAGGGCTGATCGGGCAGCACGCGCTGTACGATCCGGCGGTGATCACGGTCCCCGAGCCGGCGCCGATCCTGGATGGCGACCGGGAATGGGAGGTGCGGATCCTGGTGAACGGCGAGATCTCCAAGGTCGTGTATCCCTTTAACCCGCTCGACGTGATCGGCTGGAAAGGCGATCTGACGGCGTGGAAGCTGAACATGCGCGACATACGGCCGCTGACCAGCCCGCGCGTGCACCTGCCGCCGAGCGCCCACACGACCTTCGTCACCGAGGGCGCCGTGGTGTGCACCTTCCTGCCCCGGCCGCTCGAGGAGGACGAGAAGGCGCTACGGGTTCCGTTCTTTCACCGCAACACGGACTACGACGAATTCCTCTTCTATCACGACGGGGATTTCTTCAGCAAAGACAACATCAAGCCCGGCATGGCGACGCTGCATCCGCGCGGCATCCACCACGGGCCGCATCCCAAGGCGCTGGCCAACCAGGCGAAGAAGACGTTCACGGACGAATGCGCCGTGATGCTGGACGGTCTGAATCCGATTCAGGTGCTCCCCGCGGGCAGGGAAGTGGAGTGGGACGATTACTGGAAGAGCTGGATGGAGAAGCGGTGATCATCGATCCCGGAGAACACAGCCCACAGAACATTTACAAGTTGATGGTGGGGGCGATCGTCCCGCGGCCCATCGCGTTCGTTTCCACCGTGAACGCGGAGGGCGTTCCGAACCTGGCGCCGTACAGCTTCTTCAATGGAGTTTGCCCCAACCCGCCGGTGATTTGCTTCAGCACGACGGTGCGGGCGAGCGACGGTCGGCGGAAAGACACTCTGCGGAACATCGAGGCCACCGGCGAGTTCGTGGTCAACGTGGTGTCGGAGGAATTCGCCGCGCAGATGAATGCGTGCTCGGCGGACTTTCCGCCGGAGGTGAACGAGTTCGAGATCTCGGGGCTGACGCCGGTCCCGAGCGATCTGGTGAAGCCTCCGCGGGTGGCGGAGTCGCACATCCAGATGGAGTGCCGGCTACTCCAGGTGGTCCACGTGAGCAGCAAGCCTCTGGGCGGAAGCGTGGTGCTCGGGGAGGTCTTGCGCTTCCACGTGGATGAGGCGCTGTGCGAGGACTTCCGGATCGACCCGGACAAGCTGCGCGCCATCGGGCGCATGGGCGGCCCGACCTACGTGCGCACGACGGACCGATTCGATATGGCGCGGCCGGGGGGTCGGCTCGCGGACCAGGGGGTCCGCGCCCCACCAAACTGAGTGGCATTGCAGCATGAGTCGAGGAGCGGCGATGACGGGCGAGTGGATCTGGCAGCCGACCGAAGAATGGATCGCAGCCACCAACGTGTACCGGTTCATGCGCCGGCTAGGCTTCGATACGCTCGCGCAATTCCTCGAGTTCTCCCGCAGCCGGAGCGAGGAGTTCTGGGATGAGATGGTGCGCGAGGTTGGCATCGAGTGGTTCGAGCCGTATGACAAGGTGCTGGACGACTCGCGCGGGGTGGAATGGTCCCGCTGGTTCGTCGATGGCAAGCTGAACGTGGCGTGGAATTGCCTGGACAGGCACGCGCAAGGCCGGCGGGCGGGCGATTGCGCCGTGCTTTGGGAAGGCGAGGACGGGGCGGTTCGCGCGGTGACCTACGCGCAGCTTGCCGGTCAGGTGAACCGGCTTGCGAACGGCCTGCGGGCGCTGGGAATGCGGCCCGGGGACCGCGTGGCGCTGGCGATGCCGATGGTTCCCGAGGTGGTCACGATTCTCTATGCCTGTTTCAAGCTGGGGCTGATCGCCGTTCCGGTGTTCTCCGGGTTCGGACCGGGCGCGATCGCGGACCGGATCGAGGACTCCGGCGCGCGCGTGCTATTCACCGCGGACAGGCTGGAGCGCCGCGGGAAGCTCCTCCCGCTCAAAGACAAGATCGACCAGGCGCTGGCTGCGTCGCCGGGCGGCGTCGAGAAGGTGATCGTGTGGCGCTACAAGGGCGGCGACGTGCAGTGGACCCCTGGCCGGGATCTGTGGTGGGAGGATGTCGAATGCGGGCCGGACGAGTGCGAGTCTCTGCGTCTCGATTCCGAAGACCCCGCGCTCATTCTCTATACCTCGGGGACCACCGGCAGGCCGAAAGGCGCGGTGCACACGCACGCCGGATGCCTCGCCCAGACGTCGAAAGAGATGTATCTGGCGTTCGATCATCGCGAAGGAGACCGGTTCTTCTGGTTGTCCGACATCGGCTGGATGATGGGGCCTTGGGAGCTCGTCGGAAATCATCACTTCGGCGGGACGGTGTTCCTGTATGACGGCGCGCCGGATTTTCCGGGGCCGGACCGGCTGTGGCAAATGATCGCCAGACATCGCATCGACGTGTTCGGCGTTTCGCCGACCGCGGTGCGGATGGCGATGAAGCATGGAAGCGAGCTGCCGCGGCGTTCAGATCTGAGCTCGCTGCGACTGCTGGGGTCGACCGGCGAGCCGTGGGACGAAGTCTCGTACCGGTGGTTCTTCGAGAACGTCGGGGGCGGCCGGCTGCCGATTATCAACATCTCGGGCGGGACGGAGATCATAGGTTGCTTTCTAATGCCCATGCCGATTCAGCCGCTGAAGGCCTGCTCCCTGGGCGGCCCGGCGCCCGGCATGGCGACCGAGGTGTTGGATGGCGAGGGACGGCCCGTTCGCGGCCAAACGGGATATCTGGTGTGCACCAGGCCCGCGCCCTCGATGACGCGCGGCGTGTGGGGCGATCCGCAGCGCTATCTCGATACCTACTGGTCGAAGTGGAAAGAAATCTGGAATCACGGCGACTGGGCCAGCGTGGACGAGGACGGCTGCTGGTTTCTGCACGGGCGCGCCGACGAATCGATGAAGGTGGCGGGACGGAAGGTCGGGCCCGGCGAAATCGAACGGGCGCTGATGGCGCATCCGTCGGTCTTGGAGGCGGCGGCGATCGGGGTTCCGGACGAGGTCAAGGGCGAGGCGATTATTGCGTTCGTCGTGGCGAAGCCCGGGGCGGCGATCGCGGCGGGCGTTCTCGAGGAGATGGCGGGGTGCGTGGCCGAGAATCTGGGGCCGGCCTTCCGCCCTCGGACCATCGAGGTGGTGGCGGCGCTGCCGAAGACTCAAAGCGGCAAGGTGGTGCGGCGGCTCATCCGCCAGAGCTATCTTGGGGAACCGCTGGGAGACGGTTCGACCTTGGCGGACCCTTCTGCGCTGGAGAGCTTCCGCGCTCCACAGACCTAGAACAAGCCGTGGGCGTTGAGGTGCTCCGTGTAGGCCCTGTCCGATTCAAGCACGTGCCGCTGGAGCCATTCCCTCAGGCGGTCTAGCACCTCGACGCCCAGGGCCGGCTCGCCGGACGCGCATCGACTCTGCGCGGCGTCAAGGTCCGCGATGGCTTGCTGGTGCTCCAGGGCGTGATGGTCGCGCCACGGGAACTCGTACGCTTTCATCACCGCCTCCTCGGTGGCGAAGTGTTCCTTGGCGTAGTCGGCCAGGTCCGCCAGGATCTCCGCCAGCTCCTGTTCGGCAATCCCTTGGCTCATCGCCGTTTCCAGCCGCGCGATCAGCCGCAGGAAGCGCCGGTGCTGCATGTCGAACAACTTCACGTTTACGCTGAACTCCTCGGTCCCGTCGCTCACGTCGTGGATGGCTTTCACGTCTGTCTTATCGGTCGCGTGGCGAGCACCGTGATCCAAAAGGGGCCCTCGGCGCACCCGAAGGCGAGCCGCTGGCGGACCTCGCCCCCGCAAACTCGCAGGCTGTAGTCGCTGCCATCCACCACCGAGGGCATGGAAAGCCGGATCCCCCGCGTCAACACGCACTTCAGGTTGCCGCCGATCATGTTGGCCAGCTCGCCCAGCACGTCGCGCACGTCGTCGTCCACGCCCTCGGGCGGATCCATGGAGAGGAAACGGCCGGCGAAGCGGCAAGCCTGGCGCTGGCTGCACTCGAGCAGCACTGCTCCGTTCCAATCGCCGGCCAGGTGGACGGCGGACGTTACGCGGTCCCCGCTGGGGAACCAGGGCGTTCCGCCCTCGCCCGCTTCCAGACTCATCATGGTCCCGAAGACGGACTCCACGATCTGCGCCAGTTCGCTCGGCGGTATCTCTGCGCTCGATTCGGTGGGCATGTTTTCTCCTCTCAACGGGTCACGTACACGATCGCGCTTCCCACGGTCTGCCGTTCAAACCACTCCTCGACGCCGAAGGCCGTTTCGGCGCCGCCCAGCAGCAGCCAGCCGCCTCGAAACAGCGTGCCGTGGATCTGTTTCAAGATGTTCTTCTTCGTTTCGGCGTCGAAGTAGATCATGACGTTGCGGCAGAAGACCAGGTCGAAGGGGCCGAGGGCGCGCATGCTGTTTCGCAGGTCAATGGTCTCGAACCGGACCATTTGCCGCACCGTCTCGCTCACCTGCCAGTCCACGCCGGAACGGCAGAAGTGCTTCACTAAAAGGGCCGCCGGCAACCCCCGGTTCACCTCGATTTGCTGGTACTTGCCGGACCGGGCGCGCTCCAGGACCTGCGAGGAGAAGTCGGTGCCCAGGATTTGAATGTTCCAGTCGCTCACGCCGCACCCCAGGAGGAGCATGGCCAGGCTGTAAGCCTCCTGCCACGTCGATGCAGCGGCCGACCAGAACCACAGCTTCTTGCTGTCCCGCCGCCTCCCGCAGCCGAGGGAGCAGGCCAGTGCGTATGGCCTCATAATGGGCGGGATCGCGGAAGAAGATCACCGACGCCTACAGCGGCGACTTCAACGAGATCAAGAACAACCTGAACACGCTAGTCGCCCTGATGCTTGGCCGCGTCGGCCCGCACCGCCAGCTTGCCTTCGAACAGAAGCAGCCGCTGCTGTTCGATCCCCGATTGCGCCTTGTGTTCCGCCGCCGCGCGCGCCTGCTCGCGGGACTCCGCCAGCACACCGGAACGCTGCCCGATGCCGAGCACGTCCAGGATGAGGGCCACGCGGCCGTCGCCCATGATGGTCGCGCCGGCGTAGACGGTGAGCCCTTTCAATTGCTTGCCCAGCGGCTTGACCACGATCTCCTGGGTGTCGTTGATGCCGTCCACCACCAGGCCGAACTGCCGGTCCTCCGCCTGCAGGACCACCATGCTGACCGCCTCGGCCCGCTCGGCCGACATCAGTCCCAGCACCTGATTCAGGTAGGCGATGGGCAGCAAACTCCCGCGCCGGCGATAGACCGGGGTTCCGTGCACGTGCTCGATGTGCTTTTCCGAGCCATCCCCTTCCAGGCGGATCAGCTCCAGCAGGCTGACCTGGGGAATGACGAACCGCTCCCCTCCGCTCGTGATCACCAAACCGGGGATGATGGCCAGGGTAAGCGGGATTTTGAGTTTGACCGTGGCGCCTTCGCCCGGCCGGCTGAAGATGTCGACCACGCCGCCGATCTTCTCGATGTGGGTCTTCACCACGTCCATGCCGACCCCGCGTCCCGAAACGTTGGTAACGGTCTCGGCCGTAGAGAAGCCGGGGTGGAAGATCAGGTTCAGCGCCTCGCGGTCGCTCAGCTTCTCCGCCTGTTCGGGCCGCAGGAGCCCTTTCTCCATGGCCTTCTGCTTGACCCGCGCGACGTCGATCCCGGCCCCGTCGTCGCCGATCTCGATGTTGACCTGTCCGCCTTCGTGATAGGCGCGCAGGGACAGCCTGCCCGTCGGCGGTTTGCCCGCTCGAGCCCGGACCTCCGGCGGCTCGATGCCGTGGTCGCAGGAGTTTCGAACCAAATGGACCAGCGGATCCTTGATGGCCTCGATGATAGTCCGGTCGAGTTCCGTCTCCGCTCCGTCCATCTCCAGCCGGATCTGTTTGCCGAGCGCCACCGCCATGTCGCGCACCACGCGCGGCAGCTTGTTCCAGACCATCCCGATCGGTTGCATACGCGTCTTCATGACGCCTTCCTGCAACTCGGTGGTAATCAGGTTCAGCCGCTGCGAGGTGGCGTTGAGGGCGGCGTCTTCGCGCTCGGTGTTGAACTGGAGGATCTGATTGCGGGTCAGCACCAGTTCCCCCACCAGGTCCATGAGCTTGTCCAGCAGCCCAACCCCGACCCGGATGTTCGCATCCGCCACGGCGGAGGACTTCGCTGAGTCGTCTTCGGGCTTCTTGCCCTCGGCACGCTCGCTGCTGTCGTCCGGAGGGTCCGCCGGAAGACCAGGCACCACGTCCCCGCCGGACTGGGCCTGAGCGGTTTCGCTGGCGGGAGCGGCCTTCGATCGCGCCGCGACCCTCCGACGTTCGGTCAACTCCTCAAAGCGGTTCGGGCCTTCTTCTCCGGTCGCTTCGACGGAGGCCAGCACCTTTCGAGTCGCATCGACTGTTTCCAAAATCAGGGACACCAGGGACGGCGTGAGCTCCCGTTCGCCATCGCGCAACTGGCTCAGGAGGCTCTCGGCCTGATGAGAGATCGCTTCCAGCGTCGAAAACGCGAGGAAGCCGCACGTGCCCTTGATGGTGTGAATGGTGCGGAAGATGCTTGCCAACAGGGCGGCATCCTTCGGGTGCTTCTCGAGTTCGACGAGTTCCCGATCCAGACGAGAGAGGTTTTCATGACTCTCGACCAAGAACTCGCGAATCACTTCCTGATCCTGCATGGGCATGTTTTCCATAGAGCCCCAATAGGGTTCCCTGCTGATTTCTGGCGGTCACCAACGTAAAGGTTATCGGGCGGCGGCGCGGGGATCTGTAGCCCAACCTTCGCAGTTTTGGACGTCTTTCGGCGAATTTGCGGTGATCCTGTCCGGCAGTGGTTTGCGTTCGAGCGACGGTGTTGCCGGGCTGCGCGCAGGCAGACGCCTGCCTAGGCTGCAACAATGCCCGCGGTCAGCCGATAAGTAACACGCGGGACCAGTTTGCCGCGCGCCCGGCCGCCGGCGGACCTGGGCGCCCAGAATGGCATGGACTCACGAACCTTAGAGCCGGCGCCGGGTCGATGGCGCCTGCCTCAGAGCGTTGCACTGGCCCTGCTACTGAGTGGCGTTATGGCAGGCGGCCAGGCATCGGGGGCCCCGGCGGCGGGTCTGCGAACGGTTGCCACGGCGCGTGAGGCCCACAGTCTCACGCTCGAGGAAGCAAGGCGGGGTTACCCGGTCCATTTGCGAGCCGTCGTGACGTATTACGATCCCTATATCGATACGCGCCACCGGGCCTTGTTCGTCCACGACGAGACCGGCGGGATCTTCGTTGCCGTTCCGGCGGGCCCCCCTCTTTCGCTGCATGCGGGTACGCTGATCGAGCTGTGGGGCGTGAGCGGGCCGGGCGACTTCGCTCCCGTCGTCGACCTGCCTCAGATCCGCGTGATCGGCCAATCCCGCTTGCCGGCCGAAGCTCCACGCGTCAGCCTCGCGCAGATGCGGATCGGGGCGGACGACTCGCAGTGGGTGGAGGTCGAGGGCGTCGTGCACGCGGTTGTCCGTTCCGGCATGACCGTAACCATCGACCTGGCGCTGGCCGACGGCGTGATCCGCGCCACGACGGTGGCGGAGGCCGGCGCGGACTACGAGCGGTTGATCGACGCGCGGATTCGCATGCGCGCCGCCGCCGGTGAAATATTCAACAACAACCGCCAGGCGACAGGCGCCCGTCTCTTCTTTCCAACTCTGCGCGAGGTGACGATCGAGGAACCGGCGCCCGCCGATCCCTTCGTCTTGCCGGTACACCCCATCAACGATCTGCTGACCTTCGCTCCCGATGTCGCGTTCCCGCGCCGGGTGCATGTTCGCGGACGGGTTGCCTTGCAGTGGCCGGGCCGGTCCCTCTGCCTTGCGGATGCCAGCCAGGGACTGTGCGTCGCGACCGCTCAAACCACCCCGGTGAAACTGGGAGACGTCGTGGAAGTGGCAGGCTTTCCCGCCATCGGACAGTACAAACCCACGCTCACGGACGCGACCTTCAGGGTGGCGGGCAGTGCCCAGCCGGTCGCGCCGGCGCCCGTTACGGGTGAGCAGGCTCTGCGAGGAGAGTATGACGCGCGACTGGTCCAGATTCAGGGCCAGTTGATCGGCCGCGATCTGGCGGCGAAGAATCCGACCCTGGTGTTGTCGTCGGGAAACTTCATCTTCGCGGCGATCCTCCCGGGCGAGCGCAGAGGCGACGAAGCGAACGCTTGGCGGGAAGGCAGCACGCTTCGGCTGACTGGAATCTGCTCCGTGCAGGCTGACGCGGAAGAGGCCGCCATGACGGAAGGGCACACGCTGCCCAAGGCGTTCCGCATCCTGCTGCGGTCGCCTCGGGACGTGGTGGTATCCGAGAGCCCTTCCTGGTGGAGTGCCGTCCACGCGGCGGAAGTGCTCAGCCTGGTGCTCTTGATCACGTTCGCCGTGCTGGGCTGGGTGGTCGCGCTGCGGCATCGCGTGAAGCAGCAGACGGAAGTCATCCAGGGCCAACTGGAGCAGACCGCCGCGCTCAAAGACGCGGCCGAGGCGGCCAACCGCGCCAAGGGCGAGTTCCTGGCCAACATGAGCCACGAAATCCGCACCCCGATGAATGGCGTGGCGGGCATGATCGACATGGCGCTCGACGCCCACCCCTCCCCCGAGCAGCAGGAATGCCTGCTCATGGCCCGCAGCTCCGCGGACGCCCTGCTCACGGTCATCAACGATATCCTTGACTTCTCCAAGATCGAGGCCGGCAAGCTGGAGCTGGACTGCGTCGACTTCGACCTGCATGAGTTCGTCGAGGAAACCACCCGGGCGTTTGCTCCGCGGGCTTCGGAGAAAGGCATCGAGCTGATATCGGAAACGCGCCCCGGTGCGCCGCGGCGGGTGCACGCCGACGCAGCTCGTTTGCGCCAGGTGATCACGAATCTGGTGGGCAACGCGCTGAAGTTCACCGAAGAGGGAGAGGTGTGCCTGCGGGTGGAGAATGACGGCCATTTCCGCGACGGGCTGCGGCTGCACTTCACGGTGAGCGACACGGGAATCGGCATCCCGCTGGAGAAGCAGAAGCTCATTTTCGAAGCGTTCTCGCAGGGAGACGCCTCCACCACGCGCCGGTACGGAGGAACGGGCCTGGGCCTCACGATCTCCGCGCGGCTGGTGCGAATGATGGGCGGAAAGATCTGGGTGGAGAGCGAGCCGGGCCGGGGCTGCAACGTTCATTTCACCGCGAGCGTTAGCGCTGCGCCCGACCGGAGCGGCGACCGGGACACGGAGATCGACTGTCTCCTGGGGATTCCCGTCCTGGTCGCGGACGGGAGCGGCGCCAGCCGGCGCGTCTTGGCGGACGCGTTGTCGCGCTGGGGCTTGCAGGTGACCCTGGCTGCCGACGGCCCCAGCGCGGTCCAGATTCTCGCGGAGTCGGCGCGATCCGGCGAGCCGTTCCGGATGGTGCTGGCGGATTCCCGCTTGCCGGAGACGGACGGTTGCGCCCTGGCACGACGCGTGCGGAGCCTGCCCGAACTGAAGCAGTGCGCCGTCGTGGTGCTGGCGCCATACGGGCGGGCATGCAGCGACTCCCGGCGCAGGGACGCAGGTGTGGACGCCCTCCTCACCAAGCCGGTTCGCCAGGCCGAATTGAGAGACACCGTGATCGAGGCGCTCCAAGACCCATCCGAGCGCGCCGCGCCGGCCGCGCCCTTGCGAACGGCATCTCCCCCGCAGGCGGAACCGTCCCTCTCCTCGCTCCGGATCCTGCTGGCGGAAGACAACGCAGTCAATCAGCACCTGGGCCGGAGGCTCCTGGAGAAGCGCGGGCACAAGGTCTCCGTCGCCGGTGACGGCCATGAGGCACTGGTGCTGTTCGACCGGGAATCCTTCGATGTCGTGCTGATGGACGTGCAGATGCCCCAGATGGACGGCTTCGAGGCGACCGCGGCACTCCGTGCCAAGGAAGGTGGGACCGGCCGGCGCACACCCATCATCGCCTTGACCGCGCACGCGATGAAGGGCGACGCAGAGCGCTGCCTCCAGGCCGGCATGGATGGCTACGTCACCAAGCCAGTCAAAGCGGAGGCTCTCTTCGCGGCCATCGCGGCGGTGGTCACGCCCGTGGGACAGGCCTCCGGACTGTCGGCCGAACCGCTCGCGTAAGGAAGCCGCGCCGCCGCGGCATGAGCGCCGCGACTGGGTGGAAACGCTTTCCGACACGACCGGACTTGTGGTAGCTTAGCGGTCAATGAAACACCTCGATCGCCGCATGTTCCTCCTCGGTTCCGCCGCCGCCGGCGTCCTGGGGGCTCAGGTGAGGCGTGCGGGCGCGCCCCCGGATCCGCATCGCCGTGTGTACGAACTGAATCGCAACTGGCTGTCCGGCGGCAAAGCGCGGCCAGGAGTATCGGCCCCCGGCTTCGACGATTCCGCGTGGCAGAAGATCACGCTGCCTCATGCCAATGTGCGCCTGCCCTGGCACAGCTTCGACGAAGGGGAGTTCCAGCACGTCTCCGCGTACCGCCGGCACTTTCAGGCCCTGCCAGGGTGGAAGGGCAAACGCGTCTTTCTGGATTTCGCCGGGGCCATGACTGCCTCCACGGTGACGGTCAACGGGCACAAGTTCGAGGAGTTCAAGGGCGGCTACACGCCGTTCAGCTTCGAGCTGACGCCGCACCTGAACTACGGCGGCGATAACGTCCTCGCGGTGGAACTGGATTCGACCGAGCGAGCCGACATTCCGCCCTTCGGGCACAGGATCGACTACCTGACCTTCGGCGGCATCTACCGCGATGTCGAACTGCGGGTGGTGCCGGGAACGTTTATCGAGAACGTGTACGCCAAGCCGGTGCGACCCCTGGCGGCTGACCGTGCGATCGTGGTGCGCTGCTATTTGCAGGGTCCGGCGGTGGTCGGGGCGACGCTCACCGCGGAGCTGCTCGATGGAACGAAGGTCCTGAAGACGGCTAGCACGAAGGTCGCTGAAGAGGCCGAGTATCACGACGTCCAGCTCGACTCGCTCCCTGAAGTCGACCTTTGGAGCTTGACGAATCCGAAGCTGTACAGCGTGGTCGTGCACCTCGCGAACGCCGACGGCTCGAAGGACGAGTACCAGACTCGCATCGGCTTCCGCGAGGCGCGGTACACTCCGGCCGGCTTCATGCTGAACGGCGAACACGTCAAGCTGCGCGGCCTGAACCGGCACCAGACGTTCCCCTACGTGGGTGGCGCGATGCCGGCGCGCGTGCAGCGGCGCGACGCCTGGATCCTGCATCGCGACCTCCGTTGCAATATCGTGCGAACCTCGCACTATCCGCAGTCGCCGGCCTTTCTGGACGCCTGCGACGAACTGGGGCTCCTGGTCCTCGAGGAGATTCCAGGCTGGCAGCACATCGGCGACCAAGCCTGGCAGGATCTGGCGGTTCGCAACGTGGGCCAAATGATCCGGCGCGACTGGAATCACCCTTCCATCGTCCTGTGGGGAGTGCGCATCAACGAGTCCGTCGACAATCACGATCTCTACACGCGCACGAACGCCCTGGCCCATTCGCTCGACGACGCGCGGCAGACCGGCGGCATCCGCTACCTGCGCAACTCCGAGTTGCTCGAGGATGTGTTCACGATGAACGACTTCGGCTTCCCGTTGAAGGAGCCGAATCACCCGCTGTACATGAACACCGAGTTTTGCGGGCACATGTTTTCCACCAAGCGGTTCGACAACGTCTCGCGTGTCGCCGAGCACGTGATCCGGCACGCGCGGGTTCACAATCAGCTCGCCTCGGACGATCGTTATGCCGGCGGCATCGGATGGTGCGCCTTCGACTACAACACGCACCGGGACTTCGGCTCCGGCGACCACATCTGCTACCACGGAGTCACCGACATCTTCAGGATTCCCAAACCGGCGGCGTACTTCTACGCGTCGCAGTGCGAGCCGGAGCAACAGGTGGTGCTCGAAGCGGGCTTCTTCTACTCGCAGGGCGACAAGTCGGAGGCTGGCGGCCCGGGAAAGGTGCCGATTCTCTCCAACTGCGACCACCTGAAGATCTACTGCGGCGGGAAACTGCAGCAGGAAGCCGACCCGGACCGGGGGACGTTCCCTCATCTCAAGTATCCGCCGTTCATGGTCGAAATTGCCGAGCCGAGTCCCTGGACCGACTTGAAGATCGAGGGCTACATCCGCGGCAAGCTGGCGAAAACGCTGATCCTGTCCGGAAGCGGAAAAGATGCCGATTTCAAAGTCCTCCCGGACGACACGGAGCTCAGCGGCGACGGGCGCGACGCGACGCGCGTCGTGCTGATGGTCACCGACGAATATGGCAACATCAGACCCTTCGCTTCGGCCGCGATCTCGTTCTCGCTCACGGGGCCCGGCGCCCTGATCGGCGAGAATCCTCTGGCGCTGGCGGGCGGCACGGGCGCTGTGTGGGTGAAGACAAAGGAGAGCGCCGGAGTTATCCGTCTGACGGCCACGCATCCCTTTCTAGGAACGCACTCGGTTGCGATTCAGGTAAAGCCTGCGCCGCCGGAGCTGATCTGATCGGCCAAAGCCGTAATTTTGAGTCCGCTCTGATGTAGACTGGCACCTAGGAACGGACGATGACCATCAAGGATGTTGCGAAGCGGGCCGGCGTGGGTATCGCTACGGTGTCGCGCACGCTTCACAACAGCCCCCGGCTTAACCCCGAAACCGCGGCGCGGGTGCGCAGGGTGATCGAAGAGCTGGGCTACCGGCCCAACATCAACGCCCAATCTTTGGTTTCTGGACACAGCCGTATGCTGGGCCTGGTCGTCTCCGATATCACGAACCCGTTCTTCCCGGAGCTGGTCAAGGGTTTCGAGGAGGTCGCGCTCCAGAACGGCTACGACGTCTTCGTCGCTTCCACCAATTACGATCCTGCGCGGACCGCGCTCTCGGTGCGAAGAATGATCGAACGCAAGATCGACGGGGTCGCGATCATCACTTCGGAAGTCGACCCTTCTCTTATGGACAGCTTCTCCCGGCGCAGGGTGCCGCTGGTTTTCCTCGATGTGGGCAGGATTGGCAGAGACGTGAGCAACGTGAAAGTCGACTACGCCCACGGAATTGCGCAGGCGGTGGAGCACCTGCAGTTGCTGGGGCATCGCCGCATCGCCTTCATCTCCGGCCCGCTGCGTCTGGAGTCGGTGCGCGAAAGGCGCGATGCGTTCCTGGCGCAGTTGGGAAATCCCGAGGCCATGCTGGAAGAGGGGAACCACAAAGTCGATGGCGGCCTCCAGGCGATGTTGCGCTTGCTCGGGCGAACGCCGCGCCTGACGGCTGTCGTCGCTTCCAACGACCTTACCGCGATCGGGGCGCTGCGGGCCATAAGGCAATGCGGCCTGCGGGTGCCCGACGACATTTCGGTGGTGGGATTCGACGACATCCAGATGGCCGAGTTTACCGAGCCGCCGCTGACCACTGTGAGGCTGCTCCGTACGGAGATTGCCTGCTCCGCCTGCGATGCGCTCCTGCAACTAATCCGGACTCCTGGTGTGGGCGCGGAGTTTCGAGTGGGCACTTCGCTTGTAATTCGGGCGTCGACGGGCAGACCCTGCCCCGGCCCCGGCGCTGCAACGGACTGACATTGCTGGCCGTGGGGCCGCTACAGGGGTTGAGAAATGCGCCAGCGCGAAGCCAGATTAAATCAGAGCGTGCCGGCCCCGGTCTGTGCTACACTGTACCTAGATTTGATCGTTCCCGCCAATTCACGGTAAGACCCAACTGCGTTTCGCGCTCGCGTCTGCCCAATTCGCCTGCCCGTCAAATCGGAAAAGGATAAACCTACGATGAAGAATATATTTGTTGGAAACCTCAGTTTTGGGGCCACGGAAGACAGTCTCCGCGCCCTGTTTGAAGCTCATGGAACCGTTCAACGGGTCAGCATAGTGACGGATCGCGACACGGGACAACCCCGGGGCTTTGGGTTCGTCGAGATGGCCGACGATGCCGAGGGAGATCGGGCGATCGCCGCTCTGAACGGCCGCGAGCACGGGGGGAGAGATCTCAACGTGAATGAAGCCCGTCCGAAAACCGAACGGTCCGGCGGCGGTGGTGGCTTCCGCTCCGGCGGCGGCTCCGGTCGCGGGAAGCGCTGGTAGGACTGGTAGGAAGGGCTCGGCTCAGGGCACCCTCGCGGTTGCCGCGGGGTGTCCGGCCCGAGGTCCGGCTATCTCCTGGCGCTACGCCAGGACGTGGGTTCCACTCAGGCCGTCCAGTACGTGACGGAGCCCTGCGAGGTCTGCCTGCGGGCCGAGTTTCAGGCTGGCACGAACGTGGTGCGGCGTTGTGAAGCCCCCCGCGGGCTGCCGGCGGGCAGTTGCCAGGCCGGTAAGCGGCGCTGCGCCGGCGGGCATGATCCGCGCGCGGGCTCCGGACAGGACTTGGGCGCTGTTCGGTTCAAAGGCGCGGACGCATAAGGCGAGTTGCCCGGAGCGGAGCAGGCGTATGATCCTCTCGGCCTGGGGGACCGCGATACGGCACCAGAACAGGTTCTCGTCCAGCGCGATGACGCAATTCTCCGCCCCAGCTTCGGAAATGGCGGCGATGTCGCGATCCGCCGGCGAGCTGAAGGGGACCCTGGCGACCAAACAGAGCAAAGCCTGGTCGCGCAAGCCGGCTCCGCAGAGCAGGTGCGTTGTTCGCCACAACGCGTAGTAAGTGACCATCAGGAGTCCTTCCGCATCGGCCTGGAGCCGCTATTGCCGGCAGGGTCGAGTTCCAAAACGATCTGGCGCTGGCGTGCCACCCGCTCACCGGCAGGAGAAAGCTCGAAGTTGAATCCCGTCGGAGCTCCGCGCGCCAGGAAGGTATTCGTTTCCGCCAGGTGCTCGAGCAGCCGTGCCCGAATGTCGTTGGTTTCCCCCACGTAGATCCACTCCCGGGCGTTTGAAAGGCCGTAGACTCCGGAAGAAGACGGGGCCTCGCGCCGGATTGAGGCGGCCTTGAACGTCCGCGCAAAACGATTGTGAAATGGCATCCGGTCTCAACCTGCTCGAAGACGCCAATCCGGCGCCGATCCGATTCCAGCTTCGCTAAGGGAAGTAGGTCCAGGTGGTCTGACTTAGTTCAGGCGGCCCGAAGAGGGAGCAGACGCGCTCAGCTCAACTACCATGATACGTCACTCCGCTCGTCCGTGCCCTCCCGCTTGACACGGCACTCCCGACGGAGCCAAGAATAACTTTGCAGCGGAGGACCACGTGGTCAGGCGGAAGACCAGATCGCCCAAGCGCCCGGACTCCGGAGTAAAGTCCAGGCTCCCATTTCGCGTCGTGGGGATCGGCGCATCCGCCGGTGGCCTGGAGGCCTGCACGGCTCTGCTCAAGGCGCTGCCGGCCAACTCCGGGATGGCATTCGTCGTGGTCCAGCACCTGGATCCTCATCACCAGAGCTTATTGCGCGAGCTTCTCTCGAGAGCGACCAAGATGCCCGTTACCCAAGTTGAAGACGGCATCGCCATCGAGCCGCATCACGTTTACGTGATACCTCCCGACCACGATGTGACCCTGCGCCGGGGGGCGCTGCGGCTGTTGTCCCGGCAGCAGACTGGCGGCAAGCATATGCCCATCGACCGGTTCTTGAGTTCCCTGGCGGAAGACCAGACCAGGGGCGCCGTCGGGATCGTCCTGTCGGGAACGGGCTGCGACGGGACGGCGGGCCTCCAAGCCGTTAAGTCGGAGGGCGGAATCGCGTTTGCTCAGGAGCCGAAGTCGGCTCCCTATCCCGGCATGCCGGAGAGCGCGATCGCGGCAGGTTGTGTGGACTTGGTTCTGCCTCCGGAAGCGATTGCGCGCGAGCTTGTCCGGCTTGCGCGATCGCCCTACGCGGAAAGGGCCGTGGCCGTCGAGCCTGAGCCGGTCGAAAATGCGGAGAATGTCGCCAGGATCCTCCACGCGCTGCAGACCGCCGCCGGCATCGACTTCAGTCTCTACAAACCTGGCACGATCCGGCGGAGGGTCGCTCGCCGGATGATCTTCCAGAAGATGGAGAGTCTGGAACGGTATGCGTCGCACCTCGAACAGAACCCCGCCGAGGCGCAGGCACTCTGCCAGGAAATCCTCATTCACGTGACGAGCTTCTTCCGGGAACCGGAAGCGTTCGCCACGCTGCGTCACACCGTCTTCCCGAAGCTGCTGGCGGCGCGATCGGGAGGCGAGCCGATTCGAATATGGGTGCCCGGGTGCTCCACGGGGGAAGAGGTTTACTCGATCGCAATCGCACTTCTGGAATTCCTGGACAAGCGGGCGGACGATACCCTCTGTCAGATTTTCGCCACAGACGTCAGCGCGGCCGCCCTCGACCGAGCCAGGCTGGGCGCCTATCCAGCAGCCGCTGTCGCGGGTGTTTCCCCGAAGCGCCTGGCGCGCTTCTTCGCGAAAGTGGGAGCGAATTATCAGATCAACAAATCGGTCCGCGATCGTTGCGTGTTCGCCCGGCACGACCTGGGCAAGGATCCTCCTTTCTCCCGGCTGGATCTGATCAGTTGCCGCAACGTCCTGATCTACATGGGTCCGGAGTTGCAGAAGAGAGTCCTATCGATTTTTCATTACGCTCTCCGCCCGAACGGCTTTCTCGTGCTGGGAGAGTCGGAAGCCGTAGGCCCGTCGGCCCGCCTGTTCACCCTCGTAGAGCGCAAGCGTAAGGTCTATTCACCGAACCCGGTGCCGGCAGCAGTGCCGTCGGGGCTGGCCGCTACCGATCGCGGAGCAGTGCCGATACGCGCGCTCACGCCCGTGGAAGCCGCTGCCGCGCCTGAGTTGCATAAGGCCGTGGAGCGTCTCGTCTGGCAGCGGCGTGGACTGGCGGCACTGGTGGTCGACGCGGACCTGCAGGTCGTTCACTTCCAGGGAAAGACCGGTCCGTACCTGCAACCGGCGACGGGAGCGGCCAGCCTCCACCTCTTCAAGCTGGTGCGGGAAGGACTGGTGCTGGACCTCCGTGCGGCCCTGCACCGCGCGAAAAAGGAGAAGATCCCGGTTCGCCGGGAAGGGATCCGCCTCGACCAGGAGGGCGATTTCAAAACAGTCGACGTGGAAGTGATCCCGATCGATGGGCGCCGCGCAAAATGGCCGGATTTCCTGGTTTTGATCGAGGAGGCCGGGCGGAAGGGATCCGCCGGGCCAAGCCCTGCCAGGGAGGCCGAGCACTTCGCCGTGCTCAGGCACGAGCTGGCATCCACCCGGGAGCAGTTGCAGTCGATCATCGAGAGCCAGGAGGCGACCAACGAGGAATTGGAGACCGCCAAGGAAGAGCTGCAATCCTCGAATGAAGAACTGACCACCCTGAACGAGGAGCTACAGAATCGCAACGTGGAGTTGGGCCAACTCGCCGACGATTTGAGCAATCTGCTGGTTGGGGTCGACATTCCCATTGTGATCCTGGGAGCCGACCGGCGCATCCGGCGTTTCACTCCCGCGGCGGAAAAGTTGCTGAATCTGATCCCCTCCGACGTAGGCCGGCCCATCGGCGACATCAAGCCCAACATCGATGTTCCCGAACTGGGCGGGCTGATCTCGGAAGTGATCGACAAGGTCCGCTTGGTCGAACGAGACGTGCAGGGGCGGGATGGGCGTTGGTATTCGCTTCGCATGAGGCCGCATACGACCGCCGAGAACAAGACCGGCGGCGTGCTCATGGCGCTCCTGGACATCGACGTCATGAAGCGCGGCTTCGAAACGGTGCGATTGTCCCGCGACGAAGCGCGGGCCGAAAGAGATCTCTCCGCCACCCTTCTGGACCTCTCCGGCGCCCTGATCGTCATTCGTAACCCCGATGGCGCCATTACCGGCTTCAACGCCGCCTGTCAGGAAACGTCGGGATACTCGTTCGAGGAAGTGAAGAGCAGGCGGTTCAGGGATCTCGTTCTGCTCCCGCCGGAGGAAGTCGAGCAGGCAAAAGCGGTGTTTGCGTCCCTCCGCGACGGCGTGGAAACGGCGGCCAGTCACGAGAGCTGCTGGATCCGCAAGGACGGATCCCGCCGCGCGATCGCATGGTCGAGCCTGGCGCACCGCGCCGCGGACGGCTCCGTCATCCGCGTCATCAGTACCGGCCTCGACATCACCCGGCGCAAGCTCACCGAAGACGCGTTACGCCAAAGCCAGGAAGAACTCAGGAGACTGACGGCGAGCCTCTTCACCACGCAGGAAGAGGAGCGCAAACGCCTGGCCCGGGAACTGCACGACGACATGAACCAGAGGATGGCCATGCTGGCCAACGAGGTGAACCTGCTGGAGCGGGATTTGCCCGGCTCCGCCGATCTCGTCCGCGACCAGCTTCGATCCCTTCGCGAGCGCGTGGAACAACTGTCGGACGACCTCCGCCGCGCGGCGCACCAGCTCCATCCCTCGTCCCTGGAGCACTTCGGACTGGTCGCCGCGCTGAAGTCGCACTGTCCCGACTTTTCGAAGCTGTATCCGATCCGGCTCAGGTTCACCCATCGCCGAGTGCCGGCATCCATTCCCTTCGACGTTTCTTTATGCCTCTATCGGGTCGCGCAAGAATGTCTGCACAACGTAGCCAAGCATTCCGGAGCCAAGGAGGCAACGCTGGCCCTGCGAGGCGAGAAAGGCGGCCTCCTGCTGTCCGTGACCGACAAAGGCGGGGGGTTTGACCCCGAGCTGGTGGCGGACCAAAGCGGGCTCGGCATCGTCGGCATTCGGGAACGGGTGCGGCTGGTGGGTGGAAGCGTTTCAATCCATTCGAGGCCGGGACATGGCGCCGTGATCGACGTGCGCGTCCCGCTGAGCAGGACGGCCCAATGAGGCGGCCGCGCGTCCTGCTCGCCGACGACCACATGCTGGTCATCGATGGCCTGCGAAGGATCCTGGAACCGGAGTGCGAGGTCGTGGGAGCGGTGGAAGACGGTCGCTCGCTATTGAAGGCTGCCGAGGAGTTGAAGCCTGACATCGTCCTGCTGGATATTTCGATGCCCCTCTTGAATGGGGTGGAAGCGGCCCGCAAATTACGCCAGACCGTGCCGGCAGCCAAGCTGATCTTCGTGACCATGCACGCGGACGCCACCTATGTCACCGGGGCCTTCCGCGCAGGCGCCTCGGGGTACGTCCTGAAGCGCTGCGCCTCGATGGAGCTGGTCTCCGCCATACAAGAGGTGCTCAAAGGGCGCACCTACATAACGCCCCTGGTCAGGAGAGATATCCTGGGCGATGCGCTCGGTTCGCCACTTTGGCCTGGTGAGGTCTCCGGCGAGCTCACGGAGCGCCAGCGCGAGGTGGTGCAACTGGTGGCGGAAGGACATGCCGTCAAAGAAATTGCCGCAATCCTCCATGTTTCCCGCAAAACCGTGGCATTTCACAAGTCGAACGTAATGCGGAGGCTCGGACTCCGCAGCACCGCCGAGCTCACCAAATACGCTCTGGAGCACGGCCTTGCCGGGACCTGAAGGGCCGGGACCGAAACTAGACATTTGCCCAGTTCCGCCGCTTGCCGCCTGGGGCTACCATTCTCCCTAGGCAGTTCTCTTGAGCGCCGTGCGACCGACTGGATGTCCTCCCGGGCAAACGCTCCGCTCTGTCGGGTAGTTGACGTCCCCTCTGGGCGGGGGCTGCAATCTGGGCGGCCTGCGCTGAGGTGGCCCTTCCCACCGGAGGGCTTTGGCGGCGAGGCCGCCCGGCTGAACGAGCCGTGGAGAGCGGATGTCTTTGTCCACCCCTTCCTCGCAAGGCGACGGCGAACCAAGCAGGTTGACGATCTTGGTTGCGGACGATCAGCCCGAGGTTCGGGCTCACGTCCAGCAGGTTCTCAAAACGCACGGATATCACGTGCTCCAAGCCGCCGATGGTGTCGAAGCGTTGGAGGTGGCCGCGCGGCACTCCGGGCCGATCCACCTGCTGTTGACCGATATCGAAATGCCGCGCCTGGACGGCCGTGAACTTCACCGCAGGCTGAATCACGAGCGTCCGGAGACTAGAACCCTCTTCATGTCCGGTTCTTGGGACACTGGACTGCACCCAACCGCTGCGTTCCTGTCCAAGCCCTTCGTCGCCCGGGCACTGGTGCGCAAGGTCAACGAGGTGCTCCGGCAGAGTTCGTGCCGGAATCGACTTAGAAGTGCGGCAGGGTGACGGCGTGCTTTTTCCCGAGGCCAAGCGGCACCCCAAGGGCTCAGGAGCCCGCACCTTGCTCACGTCCGTGTTCGGACCCTACGCGCAGGACGACGAGTTCGGCAGCCGCCGCATCAACCCCATGGAGCTGTACCACAACCAGGTGACGCGCGAGCAGGGGGCGTTTTCGCTGCGCATGTTCCACCGCTCCTGGGGCATCATGATGATCCAGCAGAATATCTCCGCACCCTGCACGGTGCTCGATTTTCCCACACGCGAGGACTTCGAGCGCGAGCTCACCGCGGGCCAGTACGACATCGTGGGCATCTCCGGGATCATCGTCAACGCCGGCAAGGTGCGGGAGATGTGCCGCATGGTGCGCCGCCTCGCGCCGCAGTCGGTAATCGTCGTGGGCGGCCATGTCACGGCCCTTCCTGAGATCGAACACCTGGTCGACGCCGACCACTTCGTGCGCGGAGATGGTATTTCCTGGATGCGCCGCTATCTGGGCGAAGACGAGAACGTGCCGATCCGCCATCCGCACATCGTGTCGGGATTTGGAACCCGAACCATGGGCTTTCGTGAGATGCAATCCGCGAGCTCCATCGCGGCGACGATCGTTCCGTCGGTGGGTTGCCCGATGGGCTGCAACTTCTGCACCACGTCCGCCTTCTTCGGCGGCAAGGGCAAGTTCCTCAACTTTTACGAGACCGGAGACGAGCTGTTTCGTGTGATGTGCGAATCGGAATCGGCCCTCAAGGTCCGGTCGTTCTTCATCATGGACGAGAACTTCCTGCTGCACCGCAAGCGGGCTCTCGAACTCCTGGATCGCATGAAGAGCGCGAACAAGGCTTGGGCGCTGTACGTGTTTGCCTCGGCCAACGCCATCCGCAAGTACTCGATGCTGGAATTGACGGAGTTGGGCATCTCCTGGATCTGGATGGGACTCGAGTCGCCGCGCGCCGGCTACGAGAAGCTCCACGGAAGTGATACCCTAACACTGGCGCGTGAGTTGCACTCGCACGGCATCAAGCTGCTCGGCTCCACCATCGTCGGCCTCGAGCACCACACGCCCGAGAACATCGAGGAGGAGATCGAGCACGCCGTGGCGCACCAGACCGACTTCCACCAGTTCATGCTCTACACGGCGGCTCCCGGCACGCCGCTCTACTCCGAGATGCTCGGCCAGGGCCGCATGATCGAAGGCATCGACGTGGCCGACATGCACGGCCAGGACCGCTTCAACTTCCGCCACGCGGCCATTTCCCGCGAGGACTCCAAGCGCTGGCTGGACTGGGCTTTCCGGCGCGACTTCGAGCGCAATGGCCCCAGCCTGTACCGCATCTGCCGCACCACGCTCGAAGGATGGCGGCGGTACAAGAACCATCCCGACCGGCGCGTCCGCGAGCGGTTCCAGTGGGAAGTGCGCTCGCTGCGCGCCGGTTACGGCGCGATGCTGTGGGCCATGGAGCATCGCCTCAAGAGCACGAATCCGCCCGTCGGTGCGCAGATCCGCATGCTGCGCCAGGAGATCGGCCGCGAGTTCGGGCTGGTCTCGCGCCTGACCAGCCGCCTGCTCGGCCCGGTCCTGCTGTGGACCACGATTCGCGAAGAAAAGCGCCTCGCCCGAGGCGTTACCTACGAGCCTAAGCCGATCCTGGAGCGGCGCAACTGGCTCCCGGTGGAAGGGCCCTCGCGCATGGAGTCACTCGATGCGGGTGGCATGCCGGCGCCCCTGCCGCAGAAGTCGTGAAGTAATGAGAATCCTCCTCTATTGTCCGGACAACGGTGTGACCAAGAACTTCATGCCGCACCTGTGGATGTTTCTTCTCCAATCGCTTACGCCACCGGACCACGAGGTGCTCTTGATCGATGGCAACACCCGGCCCATGAGCGATGCCGAGCTGGTGAGTTATGTGCTCGCCGAGAAGGTCGGACTCGTCGGGATCGGTGCGATGACCCGCATGGTGGCCAAGGCGTATCGCGTCGCGGACGCGATCCGCGCCGCCGGCGTCCCGGTGGTGATGGGCGGACCTCATGTCACCGAGGCGCCCGAGGAAGCGCTCGGCCGGGACGGCGGCCCGCGTCATGCCGACGCGGTAGCACTGGGCGAGGCCGATGAGACGTGGCCTCGGATCGTCGCGGATGCGGCCGCCGGCCGGCTGAAGGAAACCTACGCTCCGGTGGACGACTCTGGGAAGGAGCACAAGCCGACTCTGAAGCACTATCCCGCGATCCCGTGGGAGTCACTCGATATCGGCCAGTTCAACCGGATCTCCGGCTTCTTCCGCGCGATCATGCGGCACTTCCAGTGGCCGTGGGAGACGTTCCACATCATCCCGCTCGAGTCCGGCCGTGGCTGTCCGTACGGCTGCGACTTTTGTACCGTGACCGGCTTCTTCGGCGATTCGATCCGCTTTCGCTCCAACAAGAGCATCGTGGACGAGATGCTGCGGCTGAAGGCGCGCGCGCAGCGCACCAGAGGGAAGATCGCGGTCTTCTTCGTCGACGACAACTTCGCCATCAACGTCAAACGCACCAAGGCGCTGTTGCGCGACATCATCGCCGCAGGCGCGCAGCTCGCCTGGGTCGCCCAGATCAGCGCCAACCTGCTGCGCGATCAGGAACTGGTGGACCTGATCGCGGATTCGGGCGGCAAGTGGATCTTCATTGGCATGGAGTCGCTCGACCCGGCGAATCTGGCCAGCGTGAACAAGAGCTTCAACAAGCCCGGCGAATACGCGGCAGTCCTCAAACGGCTGGCCTTGCGAAACGTATACGCCATCACGTCCTTCATCTTCGGCCTCGACAACGACACGCCCGGCGTCGCCGAGCGCACCCTGAGCCAGATGCGCGACTGGCCTCCGGTGTTGCCCGTCTTTGGGCAGATCACGCCGTTCCCAGCGACGCCTCTTTACGAACGCCTCCAGAAGGAGGGGCGCCTGACGCGGCCGAAGCACTGGCTCGAGTTCGCGCCATTTCATATGGCCCACACGCCGCTGAAGATGACTATCCCCGAGGTGCAGGCGGAGGTGCGTTCCGCCTGGGCGAACGCGTACAGCCCTGCGGCGACTGCCAGAGCCCTCGATTCGATCGCGGACGAGCCGGTTCCCTACAAAATCAGCCACCTGATCGCGCGGATCTTCTTCCGCGGCATCTACTTCCCGCCGAAGGGAGCATGGGGCTGGCTGAAAGTGATCGCGCAAAACCGGGGCTCGATTTTGAGGGTCTTCAGGGAATCTCTCACGAAGTGGAACGGAACGGTCCCGAGCGGGACGCGGCTGGAACTCGAGACCGGTGCACAGCCGCAGGAAGACTGAGCACTCTCCGTCCTCAGCCCCGCTGGCGACCCTTCGAAAGCGGCAGTGGCGCAGGCCCCGGCCGGTCCCAGCCCTTTAATTTACAGAGAATTAACGTCGCGACAACAACTTTCGCCCTGTCAACGTCTAGCGTGAGAATTACGATGCCTCCGCCGAAGAACTGCATCCAACATATAGGTATGAATCCTGTTATTTCAGCCAGCTCTGGCAACGCCGGCCGCCCGGATGCGGGCGCCGGAACCGCACAGGCCCGCTCCGGAAGCTCTCCCCGCGTGCAGACCATCCTCGTAATCGACGACGACGAAAACCTGCGCGACACCGTCTCACTTGTGCTCGAAGAAGAAGGTTTCCACACCGTCCAGGCCGCGGAGGGCCGGGCCGGATTCGAGCAGGCGCTGCTGCTCCGGCCCGATCTGCTCCTGGTCGATCTGCGCTTGCCGGGGATGACGGGCGTCGAAATCTGCAAGCAACTGCGAGGGGCCGAGGTGGCCACGCCGATCATCATCTTGAGCGCCGTCGGCGACGAGATCGACAAAGTGCTGCTGCTCGAAATCGGCGCCGACGACTATGTGGTGAAGCCCTTCGGCGCCCGCGAGCTCATTGCCCGGATCCGTGCCGTGCTTCGCCGTTCCTCCGCCGAGAGCCGCAAGGTCATGCACATGGGCGATATCGAGATTGACCTGGAAAGGCGCGTAGTGGCGCGGGGAACCGAGGACATTAAGCTCACGCCCGCCGAGTACAACCTGCTGGCCTTCTTCCTGCACCATCCCGACCGCCCCCTCACCCGCGACATGATCCTCAATTCGGTCTGGGGCTATAGCTTCATGTCCAACACTAGAACCGTCGATGCCCACGTCCTGAAGCTCCGTCAAAAGCTGGAGTCGGACCCAAATATCCCCCGTCACATTCTCACCGTGCACGGGGTGGGCTATCGATTCCTGCCGTGATGGCCGAGGCGCTCGGAATGGAAAACGCGAATGGCCAGGGAGGGGCGGGAACCGTCCTCATCGTGGACGACACCGAGGCCAGCGCCGCTGCTCTCGAACTTACCTGCGCCGCCATCCCGGGGATCGGCGTCTCGGCCGTGTCCTCGGCGCTCGAGGCCGTCCGCATCCTCCGCGATCAAGGCCCTTTCGTTCGCGCGGTTTTGACCGATATCCGGATGCCGCACATGGACGGCTTCGATCTGATCCGGTTCATTCGCGCCGACCCGCGGTTCGCGGCAACCCCCATTATCGTCGTCACTGCGGATACAGACCCCGACACCCCCGGACGCACCGCCCTTCTTGGCGCCAACGCGTACTTCTCGAAGCCTTTCTCACCTCGGGCGGTTCGGGAGACACTGGAGCGTCTCATCCATGGAAACCCAAGCGCTGAGTGAAAACCGGCGTGCGAGGCGCAAGCGGGCGGGCGCGGCCCGGGCCCTGTGCGCCGGCGCCGCGATGTGGCTTCTGTCGAGTGCGCCCGCGCCGGCACAGACCCCAGGCGACATGCAAAAGATCCTCGAGCGGCTGGACCGCCTCGAGGAGCAGAACAAGGCTCTGACCGCCGAGGTCCACGCCCTGCGCGAAGAGCTGGCGGCCGCGCGCGGCGCGGCACCTACACAGGCGTCCACCGAGGAACGGCTCGGAGTCCAGGAGAGCCGTACCGCCGAGCTGGCTGCCTCGAAAGTCGAAGCGTCGCAGCGCTTCCCCATCCGCCTGACCGGCATGGTGCTGTTCAACAGCTTCTTCAATTCCAAGGGGAGCGGCGGTTATGAGTACCCGACTACGGCGCTCGCAGGCGACACCGGCTCAGGCGGCGCCACCGTCCGCCAGACCGTCCTCGGCCTCGACTATAGCGGCCCGCAGATCCTCGGTGGTGGCAAGGTCAACGGTTCCCTGCGCATGGATTTCTGGGGAGGCAGCGGGTCGCCGCTGGGCCAGGAGGTTCGGCTGCGAACCGCCACCGTCAGTATCGATTGGACGGACAGCAGCTTCCTCGTGGGCGTGGACAAACCGATCATCTCGCCGCGCGAGCCCGAATCCCTGGCCCAGGTCGCGGTGTCTCCCTTGGCCGGAGCCGGAAACCTCTGGCTCTGGATACCCCAGGCGCGCTTCGAGCAGGATTTCCATTTCACGGACCAGACTGGTCTCAAAGCGCAAGTCGGCATGGTTGGGACTCACGAGGTCGGCGCCAGTCCCGCCAGTCCCTACGCACCCGCGGGCTCCTCATCCGAATACATCGAGCCCACCCGTCCAGGTATCGAGGCGCGCGTGGAGTTGTTCAGCGGCGGAGAAGACAGCCGCATCGAGATCGCCTCCGGCATTCACCACAGCGTCTCCCACGTGCTGGGAGAATCCCTGTCCTCGGATGTGCTTTCGTTCGATTGGTTCGCTCGCCTCTGGCGTCCGCTCGAGTTCACCGGCGCGTTCTTCAGCGGACAGAACGTCGCGCCGCTCGGGACGGGTGGCATTAACCAAGGCTTCGTCGCCCTCGGCCCCGGACTCGTGACCAGCGTTCACAGCCTTGGAGGATGGGGCCAGCTCACGCTTCGCCCCAGTTCGCGGCTCTGGTTCAACTTCTTCTCCGGCCAGCAGGACGACCGCAATTCCCAGCTCCCGATGGGCGCCATCGGGAAGAACCTGGCCTATGGAGCGAATTTCTTCTACCGCCTCGCCCCCAACGTGCTGGCGAGCTTCGAGGCGTCCCAGACGCGCACCCAGTACATCGGCTCCGGCGCCTTGCTGAACAACCACTATGACCTGGCTTTGGCGTATCTGTTTTAGCCTCTTGCTGGGGTGGCCTGCAGCGGGCGCCACGGTCTCGGGAAGTGTGCGCCTGGAGGACTCCCGTGTCCCCGCCGTCCGCAAACACCAGGACTACTCCGGCGTGGTGGTGTGGCTGGAGCCGGTCCACCCGGACCAGAGCGGCAACACCCCCGCGCAACCCAGCCGCGCGCGCATGGAACAGAAGGACAAACAGTTCGGGCCGCATGTGCTCGCGATCCAGGCCGGAACCAGCGTTTACTTCCCCAACCTCGATCCCATCTTCCACAGCGCCTTTTCCAATTTCAGCGGCCAGGTGTTCGATCTGGGCCTCTACGCGCCCGGCTCCAGCCGCAACATTACGTTTACCCGGACCGGCGTC
Source organism: Bryobacteraceae bacterium (assembly GCA_036404435.1). Lineage (GTDB taxonomy): Bacteria > Acidobacteriota > Terriglobia > Bryobacterales > Bryobacteraceae > DASWZN01. The sequence goes on along the minus strand of DASWZN010000060.1, from coordinate 15,326 downwards.
GTGCGCATCTTCTGCAACATTCATCCTTCCATGAGCGCCATCATCGTGGTTCTGGAATACCCCTGGTTCGCCATCTCCGACGGCATGGGGGGCTTCGCGATCCCCGGGGTTCCGCCCGGCGAATACTACGTCAACGCGTTCCACGAGCGCGCGACCCAGAAGACGCTCGAAGCGCTGCGGCGCCGGATCGCCGTCGCGGATTCGAATGTGGACCTGCCTCCGGTCGCCATCTCCGAGACAGGCTATCTCGAGGCGCCCCACAAGAACAAGTACGGGCAGGACTATCCGCCCGACGACGGCGGCGCCTACCCGGTGAACCCGAAATGAGGACTCGCCTTTCGCGCATCTCGCTGCTCTGGAAGGTGCTGCTCTCGACCTCCGCCGCCATCACGGTGGTCTTTGCGGTCACCGGCTGGATTGTCGTCAAGAGCGCGATTCGGGCCACCTCCGAGAGCATCGACCACGAAGTGCAGGCCAGCTTTCAGGCCTACCAGTCGCTGTGGAAGTCGCGGGCGGACCGGCTCTCTTCCATCAGCTCGATCCTGAGCGCGATGTCCGACGTTCGCGCGGCATTCGGCACCGGGGACGAAGCCACCATTCGCGACACTGCCAAGGAGCTTTGGTCCCGCGTCTCGGACGAGGACGCCATATTTCTGGTGACCAGTCCCCGCGGACAGGTGATCGCCTCTCTCGGTGGGGTCGCGCGGGAGTCCCTGCCGCGGGACCTCCCGGTGGTGCGCGAGGCCCTGCCTCATTTCCCCGCCCAGGCTTCCGGCTTCCTGGCGCGAGACGGCCACTTGTACCACATCACCATCACCCCGGTCTACGTGCAGGCTACCGGCGGCATGGCGCTCATCGATGTGCTGGTGGCCGGCTACGAGATCAACCGTGGCGTGGCCCAACACCTCAAGCTTTCGACCGGCGGCAGCGAATTCGTCTTCCTTTCGCAGGGCCGGGTCATTGCGACCTCGCTGCCGCCCCGCGACGCGGCCCTCATTGCGAGCCAGCTTTCCCGCGGCGGGCATTCCATCCGCGCCGGGGCGAGCGAATACGCGCCGCTCATCACGCCCCTCGCCGATATCGACGGCGGCACGGTTGGACAGCTTGCGATTCTCCGCTCCTTCGACACCGCCAACCGCGAAATCGCGGGCCTGCGGCGGACCATCAGTCTGCTCTGGCTGGCTTCGGTGGTGGCCGGCCTCGCGCTGGCCTACGTGCCCGCCCGGCGCATCGTCGAGCCCATCCGCGCGCTGGACCGCGCCGCGGCGGAAGTGGCGCGGCAGAACTACGATTGCGAAGTGCTCGTCGAGAGCCAGGATGAGCTGGGGCGCCTGGCCGCCACCTTCAACGCCATGTGCGCATCCATCCGCAAGGCCCGCGAAGACCTGATTCGCTCCGAGCGCATCTCCACCATCGGCCGGCTGGCCACTTCCATCGTCCACGACCTCCGCAATCCCCTGGCCGCGGTCTACGGCGGAGCGGAGATGTTGATGTACGCGCAACTCTCGGAGGCCCACGTCCAGCGGCTGGCCGGCAACATGTATAGGGCTTCGCTTCGCATACAGGAGTTGCTCCAGGATCTCCTGGATGTCGGCCGCGGCCATGCGGGCGAGATCAATCCGCACGATCTCCACGATCTGGTGGCCGACGTGGTCGCCTCGTTCGCGGCCACAGCCGAGGCGCAGTCCGTGAAGATCGAGGTCGATGTGCCGGAGAACCTGGAGGTGCCGCTCGACCAGCATCGCATCCAGCGGGTGTTCATGAATCTGGTGGGCAATGCCCTTGAGGTCATGCCGCAAGGCGGGACCATCAGCATCTCCGCCGAGAACAAGGCCGGCTCCGTCGTCATAGACGTCCGCGATACCGGCCCCGGCATCGCCCCGGAGATCCGGGACCGGCTGTTTCAGCCCTTCGTGACCGCGCGCAAGGGGACCGGCCTGGGGCTCGGCCTAGCGCTGGCCCGCCAGGCCGTCATGGATCACGGCGGCGACATGTGGGCCAATGCGGCCGTCGCTCGAGGCGCTTGCTTCTCTTTCCGGCTCCCCTTGCACACTTCCGGTCCGTGAGGCGGCGTTGCCCACGGCTTGGCCTTCGGTTTGAACAGATTCGGGAACATAGGCGGCATGGGCAACGTCTTTCACACTTGTTGTTCCGAATGGTCCAGGAATCCAGCGCCGTCGCGGGCAAACAGGGGAATCGCCCATTCTCGTCCGGCTGGACTTGCCGATGCGACGCGCGAAGCCGAGATAATCTTTAGTGGGGACATCGAAGGCAGACTCGACCGTGCTAGATCAACTCACGGCTCCATCGCAAGAGCGCACGCGCAGGGAAGGCCGCGGCATCACCATCTGGGTGACGGCCCGTGAGGCCTTCTGGATTGCCCTGGAGGCGTTACGCAGTCACAAGCTCCGCTCCTTCCTCACGTTGCTCGGCGTGGTCATTGCCACCACGACTCTGATCGTGGTCATGTCGATCGTCAACGGCATGAACCTCTACATTGCGGAGCACATCGCCAACCTGGGCACCAACACCTTCGTTCTTCACCAGTTCCAATGGGCACAGGGCTTCGAGTCTTTCCTCAACGCACGGCGGCGCAACAAACCGATTCGCATCGAGGATTACGAGTTCCTCCGGGAAAACCTCCAGGGGTACCAGCAAATCGGAGCCATGGCCAACCTCAGCCCCAATCCCCCCGCGCGGTATAAGGGCCACCTGATCGACGAGATCACTTTGAATGCGATGACTCCCAGCTTCGTCGATATTGGCCGCGAAAAGGTCGAGCAGGGGCGCTACATCAACGACGCCGACTACCGGCACAACGCCCGGGTCTGCGTAATCGGGCAGGATCTGGTTGAGAAGCTATTTCCCAACGTCGATCCTCTCGGCAAAGAGGTTCAGGTGGCGGGCCTTCCCTTCCGCGTCGTCGGTGTCACGGAAAAAGTCGGCAGCACCTTCGGACAAAGCGAGGATAACTTCGCCATCGTGCCCCTGAGCACGTTTCGCAACACCTGGATGGGCCGTCCGGAACTCATGGTTTTCATTAAGTCGCCGGATGGCCGGCACATGCTGGAGCTCCAGGACGAAGTCCGCGCTTTGATGCGTGCGCGCCGCCACGTCCCCTATCGAGACGATGACACGTTCGGCATCAATGCTTCCGACACGCTGATGAGCGCCTGGCAGAACCTGACCGGCACGATTTTCGCCGTGACCATCGGGCTGGTCGCCGTATTCATGTTGGTGGGCGGGATCGTCATCATGAACATCATGCTGGCCAGCGTGACCGAGCGCACTCACGAGATCGGCATCCGCAAATCGCTGGGAGCGCGCCGCCGCGACATTCTGTGGCAGGTCGTCCTGGAGTCCGGCATGATGGCGTGCATGGGCGGAGTAGGAGGCGTGTTGTTCGCGGTCGTCATCGCCCGAGTGGTGAACATCTTCTTCACCGCCGAGATCCCTCTCGCCGCGGTGGTCGTGGGCGTGACGCTTTCCGCCGCGGTGGGCCTCTTTTTCGGCATCTACCCCGCCAGGAAAGCGGCTCGGCTTGAGCCCATCGAGGCGCTCAGATCGGAGACCTGAAGTTCCCCATGCCGCAAGCCTACCGTCAACCCGTTCGCGAGAATTTGCTGCTGGCGCTGGATACCCTCCGCACTCACAAATTCCGCTCGTTCCTCACGGTCCTGGGCGTGCTCATCGGCACCACCACGGTGATCGCGGTGACGTCCATCATCGCCGGGCTGGACAAGCAACTGGTGGACGTGGCGGAGCAATTCGGCACTCGCACGCTGTGGGTTTACAAGCTTCAACTCGGCGCTCCCCACATGCTGACGCGTGCAGAGCGATTGCGCAAGCCCTTGAGCTACGAAGACGCCATGGCCATCAAGGAGCAGTCCGCCTCCACCGCCGCCGTTTCGGTGGAACTCTTTCGCGAACTGGGAGACTTCGGCTTGCCCCCCGTCACCGCCCGGTATAAGGGCCAGGACATGCTCGACGCCCTCTTCGTGGGCGTAACCGCGGACCACTTGCGGCTCATCAATGCCACGCTCGGCCTGGGCCGTTTCTTCACCGAGGCCGACGACCTCCACCGCCGAGACGTGGCCGTAATCGGCAACGGCGTCCGGGAGAGGTTCTTCGCGCACGCGGATCCTCTGGGCAAAACCATTCTGGTGGACGGGCACAGCCTGGAAATCATCGGCACCCTGACCAAATTCAAATCGTTCCTGGGCGACGACCAGAACGATAAGGCCATCCTCATCCCTTATCATTCCTTCCAAAAGGCCTACCCCGAGGCCAAGGACAACTTCATCTGCGTACTGGTCGAACCGGGCAGAATGGACCGGGCCCGCGACGAGGTGACCGAACTGCTTCGCCGCCGCCGCCACGTGAAACCCGAGGAGCCCGACAACTTCGGCATCTCCAGCGCCGAGTCGATCATCGGCCAGTTCCGCCAGATCATAGGCACGGTGGGCTTGGTCATGGTGGTGATTTCATCGATCGGCCTGCTGGTGGGCGGGATCGGAGTGATGAACATCATGCTGGTGTCGGTCACCGAACGAACCCGGGAAATCGGCATACGCAAGGCCATCGGCGCGCGGCGTAGCGATATCACGTGGCAGTTCCTGCTGGAAGCCATGACCCTGACGGGATCCGGGGGCGTGATCGGCATCCTGATTGGCTGGCTGCTCAGCGTCGCCATTCGCACTTTCGTCCCCAGCCTGCCTTCCACCGTGCCGCTGTGGTCCGTGATCGCCGGGTTCAGCGTGGCCACCAGTGTCGGTTTGTTCTTCGGCCTCTGGCCGGCACTGAAGGCGGCTCGCCTGAACCCCATCGCGGCGTTGCGGTACGAGTGAGCCCGCAACCCGGACGAACCCAACGCACCCCGCACCGCAGGGGTAGAATTGAGTCGCCATGACCCGATCTCTCGCAGCCGTTGTTGTGTGTTGTGCGCTGCCGCTGGCCGCGCAGCAATCTCTGGAGCTCGACCGCAAGCTCTCCGCCAGGATCGGCGATGCGCTCAAGAGCAGCGGAGCCCCGAGCGTCTCGGTGGCCGTGGTCGAGGACGCTCGGCTGGCCTACGCCCAGGCGTTCGGACACGCGGACGTTTCCCAGGGCCGCGTGGCCGATGCCGGCACGCGCTACGCCATCGGCTCGGTCAGCAAGCAATTCACCGCCGCCGCGCTGCTGCTGCTCGAGGAGCAGGGCCGGCTCTCGCTCGACGACAAGGTTTCGAAGTACTTTCCCTCGCTCACGCGCTCGGGCGACATCACCATCCGGCAGTTGCTTTCGCACACCTCGGGCTACGAGGACTACGCGCCGCAGGACTACAACATCCCCGAGTGGACGCGGCCCACCACACCGTTGGCCATCCTGGACCGCTGGGCCATGAAGCCGCTGAACTTCGATCCCGGGACGCGGTGGCAGTACAGCAACACCAACTACGTCCTGGCGGCGGAGATCTTCGAAAAGGCCGCGGGGCAGCCACTGTTGGCATTCCTCGCGGAGAAGATATTCCGGCCGCTCGAGATGCGGTCGGCGGGGGCTTGCCAGGTGGCGAGCTCGGCCGACGCGGTCGCCTATACCCGCTACGCCGCCGGGCCGCCGCGCGTGGCCGAGCGCGAGGCCAGCGGCTGGTATTTCGGCGCCGGCGAGCTGTGCATGACGCCTTCCGACCTGGCGCGCTGGGACATCGCGTTCCTCCGGAAGAAGATTCTGTCGGCCCGTTCTTACGACGAGTTCACCCGCGAGACGAAGCTCGTGAACGGCGACTTCACCCACTACGCGCTCGGCCTCCAACTGGGAGACCTGCGCGGCATTCCGATGGTCTCGCACGGCGGCGAGGTTTCCGGCTTCCTGGCTTCGAACAGCGTGTTCCCAAACCGCGGCGGCGCGGTCGTCGTGCTTTCGAACGCAGACAGCGTAGATCTGATCGGACCGCTCTCGCGCCAGGTGGCGGAACTGGTGTTCCTGCCAGATCGGCCGCCCGCCTCGGAGCAGGAGATCCGTCAGGTGCGGTCCATTCTCGAAGGGCTCAGGCAGGGCAAGATCGATCGGGACCTGTTTACGGAGAACGCCCGTTCCTACTTCGGCGAGACCGCGCTGGCGGACTACCAGGCTTCTCTCGCCGGCCTGGGCGAGCTGAAGTCCGTGAGCCGTACAGCGGAGAGCTTACGCGGCGGCATGATCCACCGCAGTTACCGCGCCGAGTACGAGAAGAAGACGGTGCTGCTGAACATCTACGTGATGCCCGAGGGCAGGTACGAGCAGTTTCTGGTGGTGGCGCAGCCGTAAGACAGGCCGGAGGCCTGTCCCACTGTATACTGAAACGTACATGGTACGAGTCCGCTTTGCGCCCTCGCCGACGGGCTTTCTGCACATCGGCAGCGCGCGCACCTTCATCTTCAACTGGCTGTATGCCCGGCATCATCGGGGGACGCTGATCCTGCGCATCGACGATACGGACGTCGGGCGCAACACCGAGCAGTCGGAGACCTCGATTTTCGAGGGCCTCAAGTGGCTGGAGCTGGGCTGGGACGAGGAATACCGCCAGTCGGAGCGGCTGGACCTGCACCGGCGGATGGCCGAGGCGATCCTCGAAAAGGGCCTCGCGTACCGCGACTTCACTCCGGCGGCGGCCGAGGAGGAACGGTCGCGCGAAAGCGGCGCGTGGCTGTTCAACGCCGATATGCGCGAGATGAGCCGCGAAGAGAGCGAGCGGCGGGCCGCGGCGGGGGAGCCTTTCGTGATCCGCTACCGCGTGCCGCGCGAGACCGTGCGCGAGATCCGGTTCCGCGACGCGGTCTACGGCGAGCAGTCGAAATCGACCGTCGACATCGAGGACTTCGCGCTGCTGCGCTCGAACGGCCTGCCCACCTACCACATGGCTTCCTGCGCGGACGATATCGACCTCCGCATCAGCCACGTCATCCGCGGGCAGGATCACGTGACCAACACCTTCAAGCACGTGCTGATCTTCGAGGCGGCGGGCGCGCCCGCGCCGGAGTTCGCGCACCTGCCGCTGCTGGTGGCGCCCGACGGCGCCAAGCTCTCAAAACGCAAGCACGGGCCGGTGGTGAGCGTCACGACGTACCGCGACGCGGGCTTCCTGCCGCACGCCTTCGTCAACTTTCTGTGCCTGCTGGGCTGGTCGCCCAAAGACGATCGCGAGAAGATGACGCGCGAGGAGCTGGTGGAGGCGTTCTCGTTCGAGGGCATCAACCGCGCCAACGCCGTGGTGAACTTCCGCGAGGACGACCCGTTCGATCCCAAGGCAGTGTGGCTGAACGCACAGCACCTGATGGCGCTCCCGGCCGAGGAGCTGGCAGATCGGTTGCTGCCGTTCCTGCGCGCTGCGGGCTTTGAGGCTGATCGCGCCAAGGTGCTGCAGGTGATCCCGCTGATCCAAGAACGCATGAAGCTGCTCAGCGATGGGCCGAAGGTGGCCGATTTCTTCTTCGCCTCGGAGCTCGTGCTCTACGACACGGCCGAACTGATCCCGCAGAAGGGCGATGCGGCGCTGGCGCTGAAAGTGCTGTGGCGCGCGCGCGAGGCGCTGGCCGAGGCCGAGTTCACGCACGCGGGTCTGGAGACCGCGCTGCGGGCCGCGGCGCAGGAGACGGGCGTCAAAGCCGGCCAGATGTTCCAACCCATCCGCGTGGCGGTGTGCGGGCGCAAAGTGGCGCCGCCGCTGTTTGAGACACTGGAAGTCCTGGGCCGCGAAACCGCTTTGAAGCGTATTGATCAGGCTATCGAGAAGCTGCAATGACAGACCCTAATCCAAAACCGCCGGCGGAAGCCGCGGCGCCTTCCCATTTCATCCGTGAAATCGTCCTTCACGACCTCGAAACCAACAAGTACGGCGGGCGCGTTCACACGCGGTTTCCGCCCGAGCCAAACGGCTACCTGCACATCGGCCATGCCAAGTCCATCTGTTTGAACTTCGGCCTCGCGGCGGAGTTCGGCGGCAAGACCAACCTGCGGTTCGACGACACGAATCCCTGCAAGGAAGAGACCGAGTACGTCGAGTCGATCATCACGGACGTGCGCTGGCTGGGCTTCGATTGGGAAGACCGCCTGTTCTACGCCTCCGACTATTTCGACCAGCTCTACGAGTGGGCGGTTCAGATGATCAAGGCCGGCAAGGCGTACGTTTGCGACCTGACGGCCGAGCAGGTGCGTGAGTACCGTGGCTCGCTAACGGAGCCGGGGAAGAACAGCCCTTACCGCGACCGAACGGTCGAAGAGAACCTGGACCTGTTCGAGCGCATGCGGGCGGGCGAGTTCCCGGACGGCGCGCGAACGCTTCGGGCCAAGGTCGACATGGCTTCGCCGAACCTGAACATGCGGGACCCGGTGATGTACCGGATTCTCCACGCCGAACATCACCGCTCGGGCGATAAGTGGTGCATCTACCCGATGTACGACTACACGCACGGCGAATCGGACTCGATCGAGAAGATCACGCACTCCATCTGCACGCTCGAGTTCGAAGACCATCGGCCGCTCTACGACTGGTACGTCGAGCAGTTGGGCATCTACCATCCGCAGCAAATCGAGTTCGACCGGCTCAACCTCACCTATACGGTTCTCAGCAAGCGCAAGCTGCTGACGCTGGTGCAGAAGGGCTACGTGAGCGGCTGGAACGACGCGCGCATGCCGACGATTTCGGGAATCCGGCGGCGGGGATACACGCCGGAAGCGATCCGCAACTTCTGCGGCCGGGTGGGCGTCTCGAAGACCAACGGATCGACGGAGCTCTCGCTGCTCGAATACTACGTGCGTGAGGACTTGAACAAGCGGGCGCCGCGGGTGATGGGCGTCCTGCGGCCGTTAAAGTTGGTTATCGATAACTACCCGCAGGACACGGTTGAGCAGGTGGAGGCGGTCAACAACCCCGAGGACGCCTCCGCGGGGACGCGCAAAGTGCCGTTCTCGCGGGTCCTCTACATCGAGCAGGACGATTTTCGGGAGGACCCGCCCAAGCAGTATTTCCGCCTGGCGCCGGGCCGCGAAGTGCGGCTGCGCTACGCCTACTTCGTGACCTGCACCGGGGTGGTGAAGAATGACAAGGGCGAAGTCGTGGCAATCCACTGCACTTACGACCCGGCCACCAAGGGCGGCAACGCGCCGGATGGGCGGCGCGTGAAATCGACCATCCACTGGGTCTCGGCCGCGCACGCCGTGGATGCTGAGGTGCGGTTGTACGACCTGCTCTTCACGGTCCCCAATCCGGGCGGCGAGAGCGAAGAAGGCATGGAGTGGACGGACTACCTCAATCCCAACTCGCTCGAAGTCCTGCGGGAGTGCAAGCTGGAGCCGAGCCTGCAAGGCGCGGAAGTGGGGAGCCGGCACCAGTTCGAGCGGCTGGGATATTTCTGCGTGGACGAGGATTCGCAGCCGGACAAGTTGGTGTTCAACCGGACGGTGCAACTTCGCGACGCCTGGGCGAAAATCGAGAAGGCGCAAAAGCAGGCGGACCCACAAAAGCCATGATCATTTTGGGAATCGGCGGGCTGCACGGCGACACGGCGGCCGCGGTCGTGAAGGACGGAGAGCTGGTGTCGGCCATCGAGAAGAGAAAGCTGAGGTCGCGGGAGGGCAGCGTGCCCATGAAGCACATGCTCATGGCGCTGGGCCTCGCGGGCGTCACGGATCTGGAGCAGGTCGATACGGTGGCCATGGTGCGGCCGATCGCGATCGGTCCGGAGGGCCCGGTTCATCTGGCCTGGCGCGGCTTGTTTCCGAAAAGCCAGCTTGTGCTGGTGGATCATCATCTGGCGCACGCGGCGTCGGCCTATTACGCTTCGCCCTTCGACCAGGCCACGGTGCTCACGCTCGACCGCGCGGGCGATTTCCGCTGCGGCGCGCGCTGGTCGGCTCGCGGGAATCAGCTCACCGCCGAACGCGAGCTCTACTACCCGGATTCATTGGGCGATCTGTACTGCCGCGTCGCCGAACTGGTGGGCTTCGATCCCGAAGCCGATTCGCACAAGTTGCAATGGATGTCGGCGGCCGGCGAGGCGGGCCTAGAAGGGTTGTTCCTCGAAGTGCTCGGAGCGAAGGATGGAGGATGGCCGCGAGTCGACCGTTCGTTCTTCGATAGCGACCGGCCGAGGCACGGCGGTTTCAGCGCGAAGTTCTACGGGCGGCTCGGCCTCGAAGAAGAGGCGGCGATTCCCGAGTCGATGAAGCCGCAGCTTGCGGCCGGAGCGCAGCGCGCCATCGAACGCGTTGCGATCGAGATGGCCGGCAGCGGCGAGAACCTGTGCCTGGCGGGCGGCCTGTTCCTCAACGCGCTGCTGGTTTCGGCCTTCGAGCGCTCGGGCTGCTGGCGCAACGTGTTCGTGCAGCCGGCCGCGGGCGACGCGGGAACGGCCCTCGGCGCGGCTTTCCACGCCTGGCACACCATCGCCGGGCGGAGCGAGCGCGTTTCGATCGGAAATCTGTGCCTGGGTCCCGAGTTCGACGCCGAGAAGGTCAAGAAGGTGGTCGAGAACTGCAAGCTGCGGTTCCGCTACCTGCAGACTTCCGAAGAGCTGATCGAGACGGCGGTTCGCGAGATCGACGACAACAAGATCGTGGCGTGGATGCAGGGGCGCATGGAATTCGGGCCGCGCGCGCTGGGCAACCGCAGCCTGCTGGCCTCGCCGCGCAACCCCTATTCGACCGAGAACCTGAACGCGTTCATCAAGCACCGCGAGCCGTTCCGCAAGTTCGCGGCTTCGGTTCCGGCGGAGCTGTGCGCGGAGTATTTCGACGCCGCGCCCAACGCGCGCTTCCTGGCGACGGTGAGCCGCGTGCGGCCCGCGCACCGTAGCGCATTCGAGAGCGCCATCCTCAGCGGCGACCTGGTGCGCGTCCACACGGTGAGCCGGGAAGACAACCCGCTCTACTGGCGGCTGCTGCACGCCGCGGGGGCCTCGACCGGGTTGCCGGTGCTCTACAACACGTCCTTCAACCTGTTTGGCGACCCACTGGTCTGCACGCCGCGGGACGCGGTGCGGAGCTTCTACTCCTCGGGCATAGACGCGATGTTTGTGGGCAACTTCTTTTTGCAGAAGTGAGCCGGTGGCCATCAGCCCTCAGCGATCAGCCCTCAGCCATCGGCACGCCCCGACTTTCCGTCGGGCGACCACAGGTCTGTGGCGAGCCAACGACCACCAGCTTTCAACTGTCCGCCATCCGCACTCGCCCGCGTTCCTGACGATCGCAGCCAGCCCCCATCCGCTCAACCAGCTGTTGCTGAGGGCTGATGGCTGACCGCTATAATTCGAGTTATGAAGACTACCGGCAACACGATTCTGATTACGGGCGGCGGCTCGGGCATCGGCCGTGGGCTGGCGGAAGCTTTCCACGCTCTGGGAAACCAGGTCATCATCGCGGGGCGACGCAAGCGGGCACTCGACGAGACCACTGCCGCGAACCCGGGCATGACCTCCCTGACGCTCGATATCGAAGACCCCGCCCACATCCGCTCTTTCGCGGCTGAGGTGGCGGCGCGCTACCCGGCGCTGAACGTCCTCATTAACAACGCCGGGATCATGCGCGCCGAAAAACTCCGGGCCCAACAGGCGGATCTCGGCGACGCGGAATCTACGATCGCCACCAATCTGCTGGGCCCCATCCGGTTAACCGCGGCGCTTCTGCCTCTGCTCGAAAGGCAGCCCGCCTCCGTCATCATGAACGTCTCCTCTGGGCTGGCCTTCGTTCCGATGGCTCCGACCCCCACGTATTGCGCGACCAAGGCCGCCATCCACTCCTACACGCAATCGCTGCGCTGGCAGCTCCGAGGGTCCGCGATAGAGGTTCTCGAACTCGTCCCTCCTTATGTCGCCACGGATCTCATGGGCGGGGCCTCCGACCCGCGCGCGATGCCCCTGGACAAGTTCATTGCGGAGGTGATGGAGATCCTGAAGACCCAGCCTGCGGCGGCTGAGATCTGCGTGGAAAGTGTGAAGCCTCTCCGCTTCGCTGCCGAGAGCGGCCGCTACGATACCGTCTTCCGGCGCCTCAACGAGGCCATGGCGGCTGCCGGCCATTAGCCATCGGCCGTCAGCCTCCCCGAGTCCTCACGAGGTGTAGAACGTGATGAATTCCGATGAGCCGCTGATCGCTGGCCGTCTGGGCTCAGTCCACGCTGTCACCTTATAGGACTCGCTCGGCACCGCGCCTGGGAACGGGGGTAAGGGTTGACCGCCGCGCAGGCCGCGACGGGCAAGAGCATCAAAAGCAATCGCAACCCCATGGCGTTGTCCTCTGGCAAGAAGAAGAGAGTATGCACCCCAGGCTTGTCGCGGGCACCGAAGCGCACTTGCGGCGCCACAAAGTCGCGGGACACTTGAGGTCAGGTGCTCCGGCCAGTAACCGTTACAGCCTTGACAGCCTTCGAAGCCGCGGACTAGACTCGTTGGGCTAAGGAGGCACGGCGGTGCGGGTTTGTTGGGCAGGCGGCATTTGCGCGTTGGCCCTGAGCTGTCTGGCAGCCTGTTGCGGTTGTGGAGGCGGCGGCAAGAGCGGCGGCACACCGGTGACACCGGCCATCACCTGGGCGGCGCCGGCAGCGATCACCTATGGGACGGCTTTGGGCGCCGGCCAACTGAACGCCACGGCCAATGTGGCGGGAACCTTCGCTTACTCGCCCCAGGCGGGCACGGTCCTGCCCGCGGGCGCCCAAACGCTGGCTGTAACCTTCACTCCGTCCGACCCGAAGAGTTACACCTCGGCGACCGCCAGCGTTACGTTGCAGGTGAATCGTGCCACGCCGGCCATCGCCTGGGCGGCGCCGGCCGGAGTCCCGCTCGGCACGGCGCTCGGCGCGGCGCAACTGGACGCGACGGTGACAGGAGTCGATGGCAACAGCCTGGCCGGGACGGCCGTGTACACTCCAGCGGCGGGAACCCTGGAATCCGCGCCCGGAGCCGCCAGCCTGTCGGTAGCATTCACTCCCACCGACACGGCCAATTACGCTTCGGCCACCGCGAGCGTGACGCTGTGGGTGCTGGCGCCGCTCACCAGCACGCAATATAGCTGGCAGAGCGTGAAGATCGTCGACGGCGGCACGATGCCTGGTCTCTACACTCACCCCGCCCAGCAGGGACTCATGTACATCCGCGCCAATGTCGGCGGAGCCTACCGTTGGGATGCCGCCACTAAACTCTGGATTGCGGTGACAGATTGGCTGGACGGCACACCCCAGGATTGGAGCCTGACGGGGATCGAGAGCATCGCCCTCGACCCCACGGACCCGCAGCGGCTTTACCTGGCCGCGGGAACGTACATCGACTCCTCGTCCCCCATCGACGGCGCCATCCTGATTTCGCCCGACCAGGGCTCCACCTTCGAGCGCGTCAATCTGCCTTTCAAGCTGGGCGCCAACGACCTCGCCCATGGACAGCAGGGAGGCGAGCGCCTGGCTGTCAATCCGTTCAAGCCCAGCGAACTCTATCTGGGCACGCACGAGAACGGGCTTTGGCTGAGTTCGGATTACGGCGCCACCTGGAGCCAGATGGCGAGTTTCCCCATCACCGCCACGCCCGACCTGGTGGGTCTGATTTTCGTCCGGTTCGATCCCAGGCACAGTGGCACCGTGTATGTTGGCGCCTACACCGGGGGCATCTACCGCTCGACCGACGACGGCGTCACCTGGCAGCAGGTGCCCGGCCAGCCCACGCTTCTGCCAGACGGCGAGACGCTGCGGCCCATGCGATCGGCGCTCGGTCCGGACGGCCTGTTCTATGTGACCTACGCCAACTCGGCGGGGATGGGCGCCATCGGCAACGGAGCTGTCTATAAGCTCAATACCAACGACGGTACCTGGACCAACATCACGCCGCCGGACACGCCAACGAACCTGTGGTACGGATACGTCGCTGTCGGCGTGGACGCCCGGCGGAATGGGACCGTCATGGTGGGCACCTGGAACCGCTGGTCTCCGGGGGACGATATCTTCCGCAGCACCGACGGCGGCGCAACCTGGAGGAGCCTGAGGCAGAACGCCGCGTTCGACACGTCCCTGTCGCCGTTCCTGAACAACCAGTCGGTGTTCGGGACGTGGAACTGCTCGTTCGAAATCGATCCGTTCGATTCCGATCACGCGCTCTATTCCGGCGGCAGCACGGTGTGGGCTACCAACGACCTGACCAGCATGGATTCCGGCGAGACCACCCACTGGTACGTGGGAGCAGACGGGATCGAAGAGACCGTGCTTCACCAGGTGATCAGCCCGCCGTCCGGAGCCCACCTGCTGAGTACGCTCGCGGACGAAGGCGGCTTCCGGCACGATGACTTCACCGTCTCTCCGGTGCCGTTCCAGAATCCGTACATGATCGAAGTGGCGTCGCTGGACTTTGCCGAGTCGAACCCTCTGGTAATGGCTCGGGTGGGCATGCTGGATTACAACGGACACATCGCGGGCACCTGGTCGGCGGACGGCGGCGCCACCTGGATGCAGATAAACGGCATTCCCCCCGGGGCGGGGTCAGGGCCGGTAGCTAGCGACGGGTATGTCGCTATGGTCGCCGTCTCGGCCAATGGCGGCACTTATGTCTGGGCGGCTGGAGACACCGTGCCTGCCTACGCCCACAACGGGCCGTGGATCTCCTCGACGGGCGCGCCGGTCGGCCTGCGGGTGGTGTCGGATCGGGTGAACCCGAACAAGTTCTACGGATACGATCCGACCACCGGAACCTTCTACGCCAGCACCGACGGCGGCGTTTCGTTCGCGGCGCGGGCCACAGGGCTGCCGCAGGATCTGGGGAGTCCGGGATGGACGGCGGAAGCTCAGCCGAAAGCGGTTTTCGGCCATGAGGGCGATCTGTGGCTGCCGACGGCGGCCGGTCTGTACCATTCGACCGACTCCGGCGCCAGCTTCGCCAGGATCGGCACGATTGACAGCGCCCCGCTGGTCGGATTCGGCATGGCGGCTCCGGGCGCCTCGTACCCGGCCGTCTTCGCGGTGGGGACAATAGGTGGTGTCTACGGGATCTTTCGTTCCGAAGACGCGGGCAATTCCTGGACCCGCATCAACGACGCCGCCCACCAGTACGGCGTGCTGGGCGCGATTTCGGGCGATCCACGGATCTATGGCCGGGTCTACGTCGGCACCGAGGGCCGCGGCATCGTTTACGGAGATATCGCCCCGGGCGGGGCCGGGAGGACGGACCGAGGTCCGGAGATCCACCCAGCAAGCCAAGTGTCAACGCCAAATAGAAATGTCCCCTTCTCTGCCAAGTAGAAATGTCCCCTTTTGAGGGCCCGGTTGAAGAGGTGGGGTTATGGTGGATTCGATGTTCCGGGGGAGTCGCGCTCCCTGGGGCAGATTCGAAGTCCGCTGC
>DASWZN010000059.1:0-53855 GCA_036404435.1 Bryobacteraceae bacterium | reverse complement strand
GGGGCCGCGGGGGGCGGAGCGGCTGGGGTGGCGTGGGGGCCGGGGCTGCGGGGGGCCTGGCCCCCGAGCCGCCTGCGGTCGGGGTCGCGTGGCGGCTGGGGCCTCCGGGGGCCGGGGTGGCGGAGGCGGGGGCCGCTGGTGACCGGGGGCGCGGAGCGGCCAGTGCGCCGGAGGAGGAGCCGGGGCCACGGGGCGCGCGGCGGGGATGGCGGAGAGTGGGGGTCGGGGCCGCGGGGTGGCGTGGGAGTCAGGTCGCGGGCGGTCGCGGCCGCTGGGGGCGGGGCGTTGTCCTGTAGAATAGAACGAATATGCCCGAGAGTGGACAGGAGTTCTACCGGATCAAGAAGTTGCCGCCTTACGTGCTGGCGGTGGTGACGGAGCGGAAGGCCCAACTGCGCGCCCAGCAACTGGACGTCGTGGACATGGGGATGGGGAATCCGGACGGCGCTACGCCGGCGGTGGTGGTGGCGAAGCTGATCGAGGCGGCGCAAGACCCACGGAATCATAGGTATTCCACGTCGCGTGGCATCCCGCGGCTGAGGGAGGCGATCGCCAAGCGGTACAAGACGAATTACGGGGTGGAGCTGGACGCGGACAAGGAAGTCATCGCCACGATGGGGGCCAAGGACGCACTGGCGCACCTGCTGTTTGCGGTGATCGGGCCGGGCGACGCGGTGGTGTGCCCGAATCCTGCGTATCCCATTCATCAGTATGGGGTACTCATGGCGGAGGGGCAGTCTTGTGCGCTGCCGGTGAGCGATCCGGCCGAGTTTCTGAACCGGCTCGAGGACCTTTTCAAGACTGCGATCCAGAAGCCGAAGCTTATCCTTATATCCTTCCCGCACAATCCGACCACGGCGTGCGTGGAGCTGGACTTCTTCCGCCAGGTGATTGGGATGGCGCGGGAGCACGGCGCGATGGTGATGCACGATTTCGCGTATGCGGACCTGTGCTTCGACGGGTGGCGGGCGCCCTCGATCCTGCAGGTGGAGGGCGCGAAGGACGTGGCGGTCGAAGTGTTCTCGATGTCGAAGAGCTACAGCATGGCGGGGTGGCGGATTGGGTTCTGCCTGGGCAACCGGGACATGATCCGGGCGCTGGCGCGGATCAAGAGCTACCTGGACTACGGGGCGTTTCAGCCGGTGCAGATTGCGTCGATCGTGGCGCTACGGGAGTGCGAGGCGGAGACGCGGAAGATTTGCGCGGTGTACCAGAAGCGGCGGGACGTGCTGATCGACGGGTTGAAGAAAGCCGGCTGGGAGGTGGCGCCGCCGCGGGGGTCGATGTTCGTGTGGGCGCAGATTCCGGAGCCGTTCCGGAAGCTGGGGTCGCTGGAGTTTTCGAAGCTGCTGCTGGAGAAGGCGCTGGTCGCGGTGTCGCCGGGGGTTGGGTTCGGGCCGCTGGGGGAGGGTTTCGTGCGGTTCGCGCTGGTGGAGAATGAGCAGCGGATCCGGCAGGCGACGCGGGGGATCAAGGGGGTGTTGAGGGCGCGCTGAGGGCGCGCTGCCCGTCGCTCGTCGCTCGTTGCCCGTTGAGTCTGGAGTTGTGGGTGATAGGCGGATGTCGTTTATGAGAGTGGGATTGGCAGCGGGTGTTGTGTTGTGCTCGGCGCTCCTGTTGGGCCAGACCCCGCCTGGCGGTATCGCAGAGAGGCTCTTGCAGGACGATAACGTTACGCGGGTCCACAGACTCAGCCGCGCGGAGAGGTCCGAAGCGGTGAGCCAACTCGAGGCGGTGCGACGGAGCGCGAGCGGAAGGCGTTTGCAGAAAGCAGCCTTCTTGTTGGCGGCGCTTGGTTCCGACTACTGAAAGAACCGCGACACCCTTCTGGATGCTCTGCGCGGGTGCCCCGTCCGCAACACGGACTGCGACGAGGAGACCGCTGGGTTTGTGGTCTAGCTCTACGAGCGGGGTCATCATGAGGTGCTGGGCGCGCTGCTGGCTGCGGGGTTCAGGAGCGACGGGGCGTTATCGGAGATGCTGGGGGATTTTTATGGCGAGGTTCTGACGAAGTCCCCGTCCCGGTTCATCGCGGAGGTTCGCCGGCTGGATGCGCCGACGCAGAAAGAAGTGTGCTTGCTGGCCGGCAGCGGGGACGGCGGTGGGATGGCGGGGGATCTCGATCGGGCGCGGCGGGGGCTGAAGCGGATCGGGGATGAGGTGGCGCTCCGATGTCTGAGAGGGGTGGAAGAGGGGAATCGATCGGGCGAGGGCGAGCAGTAGGCGTTTGGGGCCGCGCTGCGGAGCGGGATTGGGACTTTCTCAGCGGCCCCGGGCGTTGGTCTGCATTTCGCGGCGGAGGACCTCGTTCATGCGCGTCTGGTACTTCTTTCCTTGCCCCCGAAACCAGGCGAGCACGTCGGCGTCCACGCGAAGGCTCACCAACTGCTTGATGGGCCGGTAGAAACGGCCGACCTGAAGGTCGGACGCCCGCGGACTTGCCTCCGGTGCATCGGAGAAGTCGATGCGCGAATCGGGGCGAGCCCGGAGCCGCTCGAGTTCCCGGCGCTGCTTGTCAGTGACGGGCGTGGCAAAGAGCGCGCTCGAGGGGACTCGCCTTTCTTGCCGAGATGATGCGGATTTCTTCTTCACCATATGGTTCCTCGCCCGTGTGAACTACCAGCAGGATCGCGATGGCGCCGGCGCAGCCGATCGAATGCCAGCGCTCCTCTTCGGCCACCACGCGGTCCCTGTATGAGACGACGTTTGGATCCTCGAAGATCCGTGCCGCCGTTTCAAATGAAACGCCGTGTTTCCGGCGGTTGATGCGATTCTTCTTCTCATCCCACGCGAAAACCATGCGTATATACAGAATTGTAGCACATCGCACTGCGCTTTTCGAAGCTGCTGCTGGAGAAGGCGCTGGTCGCGGTGTCGTCTGGGGTTGGGTTCGGACCGCTGGGAGAGGGGTTTGTGCGGTTCGCGCTGGTGGAGAACGAGCAGCGGATAAGGCAGGCGACGAGAGGGATTCGGGGCGTATTGAGGGGGCGGTAGGTCGATGGTCGATGGTGAATGGTGAGGCGGCGGGTTCCGTGGGCCTGCGCACCGACGAGCGGTCTGGTGCAGCCCGCTCGATGAAACCGAGCGAGACGTGGGCGTTGGAACACTACTCTATTGTTTGCGGGTCCACTTGAAGACGGCCGATTGTTCTTTGCCGTCGAAGGCGCTGGTCCATTCCTGCGTGAAGTGGTTCGGGTCGTCGAAGGTGACGGTGAGGTCCTTGATGTGGCCGCCGCCTGGCTTGAGGTTCGTGATGTCCGCGAACTTGAAGCTGATGGATTTTCCGTCGGGCGAGGCGCCGGAGGCGCGCATGCGCGGCTGGTTGCCCATGCTGCAGTAGTGGGTCGCCACCAGGCCGTCACCGTCGCGGTGGTAGATGGTGACCATGCCGGGCTCGGGAGCGGGCGCCTTCATGGTTTCCATCAGGGCGGTGCCGCCGGAGATTACGGTGTAGCTGACCATGGACGTCTTCCGTTCGGCCGTGCCCTCCCACTCGCCAGCGAGCGAGAGCAACTGCTTCCAGGCGGCATCAGCGCCAGCGGCATGCGCGACGGATGACGCGAGCGCGATCAGGATGGATAGCTGCAGGAGACGTTGGTACATGCCCGTAATCATAGCAGGGGACAGTCGATGGTCGATGGTCGATAGTCAGGAGCGATCGCGCAGTCTCTGAAGGACCTGCGAGGCAGTTGCGTGAAGTGGGCCTGGGCATTCGAGCTTCATGGTTGCCGCCATGGCTGCGAACCTGCCGATCTCGTCGAGATTCCACGGGAAGCCCGATGCGAAGATGAACGCCGCCATGTAGGTGTCTCCGCAGCCGGTCGGGTCCCGGAGGCACCTCGGCTGGAATGCCGGGATGACATGCTCCGCGGTTCCGTCATAGATCACAGAACCCTTCGAACCTTGGGTAATGACAACCGTGCTTGCCCCATGATCTTTAAGGAGGCCATGCTGCTCACGCAATGACTCCTTCTTCGTTATGAAGCGCGCCTCCTCTTCATTGACGAACAGGTAGGTGACGCGCGGCAGGAACTCGAATATCCTCTCCGGATGGCGCCAGACTACAGTGCCCGCGGTACCTGGGCCGCCATCAAGATATCGCATCAGCCCCTGCGCGGCGAGCGCAACGGGCTGGCGGATATTCCGCACGACATCGGCCTCGAAGTTGTCATGGAAGAGCGGGCCGAGGATCACCGCGTCGCAATCCAACACTCCGATGTCATCGACTCCGATGGTGTTTTGCGGGATGATGGCGCGTTGCTCACGCTCATCGACGTTGTCCTTGTACTCATTGATGAACCTGATGGTGCCTTGAGCGGGGATGTGGTGCAGGACACCGGGGTGAAATCCGTCGAGCCAGCCTGCCGGCTCATCCCCAAAGGTTGCGAAGAGCTCAACTTCAGCGCCGAGGGATGAGAGCGCCTGCCCAGCGTAGTAGGTGACGCCGCCGATGCCGAAGCGAGACTGGCCACGAACGATGTTCTCGTCCCTACACAGGGGCCCGAGGACTGCGACGCGCATGAAGCCTCAGAATAGCAGGGGTGCTTCGCAGCCGCTGGCGTGGCCGCTCGTGTCGATGGTTGATAGTTGATGGTCGATGGTGGATGCGGTCGAGTCGCGTTCAACAAAGTCGACGATCACGGGCGTGAGCGGGGCCAAGTCCCGGGGCAGGCGAACCGAGAGGAGCACCAGGTCAGGCGGATCGCCGGCCAGGATCGCGACCCCGGCGGTTGGGATGTCGCTCTCGCCTAGCCAGGACTCATACGTTCCCAACCCCTCCGTTCGGGCAGGCGTCTTGAATTCAACGATCGTTTGGCTTCGGTACGTCAGAGTATCGTGCGGATAGGGGCGGGACGGAAGCGGGGCATCGATCCCCTCCCACACCCGGCGAGCGAGCGCTCGATAGGCTGGGAACACGCGTGCCATTATCTCCGCGATCTGGCACCTTCCGGAATTCTCAGCAGTGATGTGGTTGACCTGAATCGCAGGCCCCTCGAAACCCTTCCAGTCGGTCAGGGTTCGGTCGATTGGGTGAGGACTCAAATACAGAGCGTAGCCACCGGAACCAGAGACTCCCTGACAGTACCAACCGCTCGGCGCAAGAAGGCCGATGCCGTCCGCGGACTTGTAATAGGCGAGTGCCTGGGCTTCGGCCGGGCTTGTCGGCACGAACCAACTTGTCCCCTTTGGCGCCGGCAGCACGCCGACCTGGCCGGAAGATTCGCACCCGATGAACGGGACGGAAGCGGCACCGAGACCATTCGCAAGCGTCTCATGCACGATTGCGACGTCCATACGCTGCTGAGGCTGCCCACCGGCATCTTCTACGCGCAGGGCGTCAAGGCCAACGTGCTCTTTTTCGACCGCAAGCCGGCCAGCGAAACGCCGTGGACCCGCCGCGGTGCCCGCCATCAGCTCGCGGGACGGACGGCGCGGAGGGAGGGCTGGTCGAAGAGGCGCTGGGTCAGCTCGATCAGGACGCTGGAGAAGGTGCTTTCCGGTTCGAGGAAAACGACCGGGGCGCCGGCCTGGTGGCCGCGGGCGCAGAGCTCGATGGCGGGCGGAACCGCGCCGAGGATCGTGCAGCCGAGTTGCTGGGAGATCTCGTTCATGACCATGGGAGTCTGCACCATGCTGCGGTTGACGATGACGGCGCCGGTGATGAGCTGGCTGATGCCCCACGAGTGCAGCAGTTGCAGGAACATCTTCCCCGCGTGCACTCCCGTGGGATCGCGCTCGAGCACCATCGCGACGAAATGGCAGCGGCGGATGGCGGCGACCGCCATGGCCGAGCTGGGCGCGGGGAGGTCGATCACCACGCGCTCCGCCATTTTGGACGCCGTCTTGACGATGGCCTCGACGACGGCCGGATCGAGATCGCCGAACTCCTCGGGCCGCTGCGGACCGAATAAGACGCGGAGCCCGAGGGGGAGGCTGCACAGCCTGGCGGCGAGGGCGGCCTCGTCGATCTTGTCCGCGCCCAGGGCTTTGAGCGAGCTCAGATTGCCGGTGGGAGCGTGCTTGAGCTGGTAGGAGAACATGCCGTAGCACGGCTGCAGCTCGATGGCGATGGTGCTGCGGTTCTGGGTGGCGAGCGCGGCGGCGACGTTGAGGGCGACGGTGGTGGTCCCGGCCCCTCCTTTCACACCGCTGAAGCCCAATACCACGAAGCGCGCTTCGGCGGGCTCCTCCCGGCCTTTCGACTGGTGGCGCTTGATCGCGAGGTGCAGGCGGCGAATCAGCGCCGGGCCTTCGAAGTCTCCCTTAACGATGAACTCCTCGGCGCCTTCGCGCAGGGCGGCGAAGGCCAACTCTTCGTCCTCCGACCCGGTCAAGACGATCACGGCGGCGGCGCCGCGGTGGGGGCGCAGCTTGGAGAGGGTCTGAAGACCGCGGCTGTCGGGAAGGTTCAGATCGAGGAGGATGGCATCGAAGGGCGAAGCGTCGAGGCGGGCCAGGGCTCTCTCCAGGGTGTCCACGCGATCGAGCGCGACCGAGGGCGCCTGCGGTTCGGCCACCTCAAGCATCCGCTGAACGGCGTCCGCGGTTACCGGGTGGTCTTCAATGAGAAGGACCTTTAGTTTGTCTGGCACAAACGCCCTCCGGGAACGCAGTTGCGAGCCCAAGGAGCGAGTCTGGCGGTCCAGCCTCTCGCAGACGATGATAGCACCGAACCCAGGGCATGACCGACATATCGCATGCAGCGGGCGGCCTGGGGCGAGGGCCCGCGCCACCGCCAGACGCTGGCGCCCGCAGGTCAACGGAACCGTTCGATCCAGTACGGACGTACCAAGGAATATCGCCGGCTGGCTGGTGCTGGGAGTACGATTCATGTCCCGCCGTGCAAAACGAACGCGCAATTAAACGGAGATCGCTGCTAAAATTCTGAACAGAGAGGAAACCTGTCGAAGTTTTCGAGCTCGCCAGGAGACATTGGCCATGATTAAGGCAAATGAGCCCGGGGCCGCGGCCAGCGACCTATGGCGAGACACGCTGTCAACGATCGGCACCGTGTTTGGGCGCTTGGTTTACCTCTCCTCCCTGCGCAATCCGTACACAGGGCTTTACGAGCATTTCGGCCTCACTCAGATGCATGGATGGAAGGAGACCCATCGTGCGATGAGGGAGGCGCATCGAAGAATCTTCTCCGAATGGTTGTGCTTCACGCTGCGGGAACAGTTCGTGGATCTCGACGCTTATCTTGGCTCGCTGGCCTTAGACAAGCGGATCGTTCTGCGGGCGTGGGAGAGCCGGGCCACGTACCACAGTCTGATCCCGCCAGAAGCGGACGAGGCCGAGCGCCAATTGTACCTGTGCGACTTTGAGATGATCGTGGCGGTGATGAGAACGGCGTGCGAGGTCGCGGGTTCTCAATCGGCATTCCGCCCGACGGTCTGCTGCTTCCCTTAAGTCCGGCGCCTGCGCCACTCTTCGGCCGCGATCTCCCATATCTCAGCCGGCAAGCAGCCACTCACGTAATCCCTCTCTTCCAGAGCCACAACGCGCATGCCGCTCTTCTCCGAAATCCTCTTGGAAGCAGCGTTGACGACCGCCTTAGGCGCGCGCAGCACAGGGAAGCCGAGTTCGTCGAACCAATGGCCGGTCACAGCGTCGACGGCCGCGCTCATCAGAAGCCTCGGTTCTCGTTTTCCGCTTTCATGAGAGAAATGCAGCCTATGAGCCGACCGGGATCGCTCTTCAATCGGAGCGACCAATGCCACTCGTCGCCGCGCTCCATGGCCGGAAGCGCACGGTCGCGGTAGTGATTCCGGGCTGCGGGCGGGCAGGCTGCGCTATTTGGGCGGGGCCGGGGCGTCGTTCTGCTTCGCCTTCTCGCCCGCCTCTTTGGCCATCTTCTGGATCTCGGGCATGAGATCGCTCATCAACTGCTGGCTTACGGCCATCGAACGCTGCATGAGCTGCGGCATCTTCTGGAGCATGGCCTGGCCGGCCGGACTCTTGTAGAAGGCCAGAATGCCGTCAACCTCCTCCTCGGTGTAGGTGTCGGCGTAGACCTGGACGAGCATGGTCTTCATTTTGCCCATGCGTTCTTCAACCAGGGCCATGACGCGATCTTGGGTCTCCGCGAAAGCCTTGCGGGCATCGGCCGACATATCCGTCTTGTTGAACTGAGCCGACGCGACGCCCCTCATCTGGTCGAACACCTGCTTCATCACTTGGTCTACGTTCGACGCCTTCATCAGCTCTTCGATCTTGGCCTTCTTGGTGGCATCGTCGGCGCGGGCCGGGATCGAGAGGAGAAGGGCGGCGGAGAAAACGGCGCATAAGAGTCGCATAGGTTGATTATGGCGCAGTTCAGACGGCGACGGCGGACTCGGCCTGGAAGCTGTAGCCGAAGCCACGGACGGAACGGATGAGGCGGGGGTCGGCGGGATCGGCCTCGATCTTCTGGCGGAGGCGGAGGATGTAGACGTCCACGGCGCGCTCGTTGACGGCGCGCTGGTAGCCCCACACGGTGTCGAGGAGCTGGCCGCGGGCGAAAACGACGCCGGGACGGCCCATGAGGACCTCGAGTAGGCGGAACTCGGTAGCCGTAAGATCGAGATCGCTGCCGTCGCGGCGCACCTTGCAGGCTACGGGATCGAGCTCGATGCCACCGGCCTTGAGGGCGACCGGGGGGTCGGTACGAGGGCGCAACTGAACGCGGATGCGGGCCAGCACCTCGCCCATGAAGAAGGGCTTGACGATGTAGTCGTTGGCGCCCATTTCGAGGCCGATGACGCGGTCGGCCTCGGAGGCCTTGGCGGTGAGAAAGACGATGGGGGTGGCGGCGAGTTGGAGGTGCTGGCGGAAGAGGCGGCAGAGCTGGAGACCGTCGCAATCGGGGAGCATGATATCGAGCAGGATGAGGTCGGGGCGCTCGCGCAGGCACCAGTCGACGGCGCCGTCGCCGCGGGTGGCGGTGACGACGCGGAAAGCCTCGCGTTCGAGATTGTACTTGAGCAGCGTGACGAGGTCGGTGTCATCCTCAATCACCGCAACTTTCTTCATGGCATTGCCCCTGGGACGGCTCTTACCCAACCCAAGGTTACCCGAGGTCTGTTGCAGTGGCGTTACAGGAGGATTAAGGGGCGGTTGAAATCCGGGGGGCCTGGCGGCGGCGTTAAAGGAAAGCGGTCTCTTCGCCGATATGTAACGGCGGGGCAATACTAGCGGCGTAGGCTGAAGATGCACCCCAAAACCGAGCGGATAGGGAGGTCATTTGCGGGCTAATATACTCATAGTCGGTCTCGACGAACCGCTGGCAACGGAGCTTTGCCGGTCCCTGAGAGAGCTGCGGCATAGTGTTCTGTCGGAGGCGTTTACATGCGCGACCGACTGCCTGACAACGATTGAACGGGTGGGAGCGGACCTGGTTTTCTGCGGGACGGACCGGCAACAATACGAAACGATCCTGGAAAACCTGCGGCGGCGCGGGCACAACGTGCCGGTGGTGGTGGTGAGCCGTCTGCCCGAAACCGGCGATTGGCTGGATGCGATGGACGCCGGGGCGTGCGACTACTGCGCCGCGCCCTTCGAGCCACGCCTGGTGCAGCGGATTGTGGAGAATACGCTAAAATATCCTTGTCCCGTGTTTGTGGCGGGCTGATGGGGCAAGGAGTCCCGATGGCGATCCTGTCGCTCGGGTGTCTGGTTCTGGCCGGCTTGGTGCTGCGCGCCAAGAGGCCGGCGGAGAGCCCAAACTCGAGCGGTCTGTACCGCGTGGACAACCGGGTAGTGGCCGCGATCCTGGTGGTTCTCGCTCTCACTTTTGCGTTTCTGGCGTGGCGGAGCGGCCGGCCGCTATTGTGAACAGAACGTCCCACGTAGTTGCCCATCCGCTCCCTTACGGTCGCGGTTCGGTGCTGCGATGTGCTGCGATGTGTCCCAGGCGCCTGGCACCCGCCTCCAATTTCCTGCGCAACTTGATGGTTTTTCAGGGATAATGAGCCGAGAGGCCGGCTGATGAAAAACACGTGGGAAAAGATGATCTCCGCCAACATGGAAGCCATTGAGGTTCCAGGAAGGGCGACCCCCATATACAAGCCCAAGCGCGGCGGCTACGTCTGGGTCGTGCTCGGGAACGGCGATGCGCCTACACCGCCGCCCACCATGGACCGCCAGGACGTGGCCACACGCGGCGGCCACGAGCTGGATCTCGACGCCTCGGACCCCGACTTCCTGGTGCTGCACAAGAGCCTGGGCATGACGGAATACACGCACTGCATTCCGTGGGACGCCATCGCCGACATCCTGTTCGTGACGAAAGACGCGGGATAGGGAAGCTGGCCGCTGCACGCTGGGCTCGGAGCGGACAAGCTGAAGCTTATCCCACACACCTGAAGCGCGCGCCACGGGGCGGGTTTCGCGCCCCTCATCCGGGAATTCCGCCCTTGGTCCGATTGCGAGCGCTTTCCGCGCCCGGCCGGCTTACCCTCGCATTGAAGGGAGTCCCAGATGGTTTCGCTTGAGAATGTGAGCCGGCGGTTTCCGATGGACCACCAGTTCGTAAGCGCGCTGGAGGGCATCTCGCTCAGTTTGGACGCGGGGGAATTCGTGGCCGCGGCGGGGCCCAGCGGCAGCGGGAAATCGACGCTGCTGAACCTGATCGGCTGCATCGACCAGCCGACCAGCGGCTCGATCCGCATCGACGAAGTGGAGACGCGCCGGCTCAGCCCGGGGCAACTCTCCGAATTGCGGCGCCGCAAGATCGGTTTCGTGTTCCAGACGTTCAATCTCATTCCGGTCTTCACGGCTTTCGAGAACGTGGAGTACCCGCTGCTGCTGCAACGCGTGCCGGCGGCGGAGCGGCGCGCGCGGACGCTGGAGGCCCTGGATAGCGTCGGCCTGGGCCCGCGCGCCGGCCACCGCCCGGACCTGCTTTCGGGCGGGGAACGGCAGCGGGTGGCGGTGGCGCGGGCCATCGTCCACCGGCCGGCGCTGGTGCTGGCCGACGAGCCGACGGCCAATCTCGACACCAGCAACGCGACGCAACTGATCGACCTGATGCGGGCGCTCAACAGGCAGATCGGCGTGACCTTCCTGTTCGCCACGCACGATCCGCGGCTGCTAGACCGGGCGGACCGCGTGATACGGCTCTGCGACGGGCGGATCGTCACGGACAGCACCAAGGAGACAAACCATGAGAACTTTTCTGTCGCTCGCCTTTAGGAACATCTTCCGCAGCCGGCGGCGGACGCTGATGATGCTGCTGGTGGTGGCGGGAGGGGTTTCGGCGCTGCTGCTGGCCGGGGGATACTTCTCGTACATCTTCTGGGGCTTCCGGGAGACCACGATCCGCAACGGCCTGGGGCATCTGCAGATCTTCAACGCACGGTACTTCGATCACGACGAGACGCGGGTGCTCGAGAACGGACTGACCAGCTTCGAGAACATACGGAGGGTGGCGCAGGCCACGCCGCACGTGGTAGGTGTCGCGCCGCGGATCGAGTTCTTCGGCATGGTATCGAACGGGCAGAAATCGGGCACGTACATGGGAACGGCCATTGTGCCGGCGGCGGAACGGAGGATGCACTTCGTTCCGGACGTGCTGAAGGGCCGCTGGTTCAACCTGGACGGCGGCGAGAACGAGGTCATCATCGGAGCCGGGCTGGCGCGCTCGATGAACGTGAAGCCCGGGGATGGGCTGACGCTGCTGGCGGTCACGGCCGACGGGGCGCTGAACGGAATCGATGTGGACGTCGTGGGAGTCATCACCACACATTTCAAGGAACTCGACGACCGGCTGCTGCAGATGACGCTGCCGGCGGCGCAGCGGCTGCTCGAGACGGACCGCGTCACGAAGCTGGTGGTCGGGCTCGACAATACGGACAACACCAAGAGCGTGCAACGCGCGCTCACGGCGCGACTGGCGGGCTCGGAGCCCAAGGTGATTCTCAAGGACTGGCAGGAGCTGTCGCCGATGTACAAGCAGATCGTCCTGATGTTCGGCGGGATTCTGGGCTTCATGGCCGTGATCATCTTCTTCATGGTGGTGATGTCCAGCTCGAACACGATGATGATGGCGATGTTCGAGCGGACGCGCGAGATAGGCACCATGCTGGCGATGGGCACGCCGCGGGCGTGGGTGGTAACGCTGTTCGTGCTCGAAGGCGCGCTGACCGGGGTCTTCGGGGCCGCGGCCGGCCTGCTGGCGGGCAACGGGATCGCGGCGCTACTGAACCGGGCGAATATCCAACTGCCCCCGCCGCCCGGCAACAGCACGGGCTTTCCGCTGCGCATCTTCCACGTTCCCGAGTACATGGCGCTGGCCTCGGTTTTGGTGGTGCTGACACTGGCAACGGCTTCGATTCCGCCGGCGTGGCGGGCATCGCGGCTGAAGGTGGTGGAAGCGCTGGGGCACGTTTAGGCATGCGTCCCGATGAGTCGGGACGCGGCACGCTGAAGCGTGCGCCACATAGAGGAGAGAGAGATGTTACGCACCGCATTGCTTAGCGTTGTGATGGCGGCCGCGGCTTCCGGCGCCGGGCCCGACCCCGAGGCGCTGCTCAAACAGTTCGACTCGCTGCGGAACGGTTGGGACTCGTACGTGGTCCGTGTGAGTATCCGCAACTACGAGGAAGGCAAGGAGGACGAGGAACACCTGTACGAGGTCTACCAGAAGGGCGCCGAGAAGAGCTATGTGGAGTTTCTCAGCCCGCGGGAAAAGGGACAGCACCTACTGATGCTGGGCGACGACATGTGGATCTACCTGCCGGACACCAGCCGGCCGGTTCGCATCACGCCGCTCGAGCGGCTCACGGGCAACGCCTCGAACGGCGACGTGGCGCGCACGCACTACGCCACGGACTACAGCTCCGTGTTCCTGCGGACCGAGACGGTGAACGGCGCCAGTTGTCACCTGCTTGAGCTGACCGCGCGGCGCAAGGGTTCGACGTACCGGCGGGTGCTGCTTTGGCTGCGCGTTTCGGACGCGCGGCCGGTGAAGGCGGATTTCTTCGTGGCGTCGGGGAAACAACTGAAGTCGGCCACTTACGACCGATACCAGGAGGTCAACGGGCAACTGCTGCTGCGGAGCATGACCATTTACGACTACGTGCGCAAGGGCTCGCACTCGGTGATCGAGTATTTGCGATTCACGCAGCGCGACCTGCCGGATCGGATGTTCCACCAGGGGCGTTCGGAGAGGTTCTGAGATGAGTCCGCTCCCTGACGGTCGCGGTTCGGTGAGCCTGCCGGCTAAAGCCGGCAGCGGCACGCTGAAGAGGGTGCTGGAGAAGTCCCAAAAGACAATCTGGGCCGCCGATGAACGCCGATCAACGCGGATAAATCACTTGGTTCCAATCGGCGTTTATCGGCGTTCATCGGCGGCCCGCAATGTTTTGGCCTTTTTTGGGCTTCTTCATCAGCGTCTGAAGCGTGCGCCACTTCTCGCGTGTCTGCTGCTGGTTGCGACGGCGGCGGCCCAGGATCAGACCGACGCCGCGCCCGAGGCCGCGCCGGCGGGGCTCGCGAGCGACCAGACGCGGCTGGCGGTGTCGTTCTATGACGAGGGCTCGTTCACCGCCGGGCTGCTTGTTCCGGGGCCGTGGCTGGGGAACCTGCTGCTGGTGCAACCGTCGTTCTCCTGGCGGCACGCGCAGCGCTGGCGGCTGGCGGCGAGCCTGGCCGGCGTGGGAAGCACGAACGGCGACACGCACGGCCAGTTGCGGGTGCGGGAAGCGTGGGGCGGAGTCACCGCGGGCGATTTCGACTTCAGCCTGGGGAAGAAGCTGCTGCGATGGGGCACCGGCTACGCTTTCACGGCCACGGGCGTGTTAGATCCGCCGCGCGATCCAACCGACCCGAGCGACCGCCTCAGCTTGAACGAGGGCCGCGAAATGGTGGAGGCCGACTGGGTCAGCGGGCGCAACGCGCTGGCTGCGGTGTGGGCCAGCGGCGGCGTTTTCGGCAACCGCCCCGCGGGAATGACCGACACCACGGCGCTGCGCTACAACACGCTGGTGGCGGGCTTCGATACGGCGGTCATCTTCGCCCACGATGCCGGCCAGCGGGATCTCTACGGCGCCAATTTCACGCGCGTGGTGGGCGACGCGCTGGAGGTTCACGGCGAGTTCGCGCATCGCGACTCGAACGCGGAGCTGCTGGGGGGCAAGTACATGCTGCGCTCGGGCGTGAACACGATCGTCGAGTGGTACTCGCCACCGGCTCCTCGGCTGGGCCGTTACATGTTTCTGAGCGTGGGCAAGGCTCGGCTGCGCGAGCTGCCGGGATGGAAACAATGGGACGTCTCGGTGGGCCTGGTGGCGAACACGACCGATCATAGCCGCATCCTGACGCTGGATGTGACGCGGCGCGTGGCGGACCATTTTTCGCTGACCGAGCACGGCGAAACGCCGGGCGGAAAGAGGTGGCGCTCCGAGTATGGTATGATCCCGTACTCCGCCCTGGTCTCGATCGGGTTCCGGTACCAGATATGAACGTCAGCGGCATTCCCGGGGCTTACCGCCGGCAGCTCCTGCGCCTTCCGTTCATCAACCTCGGCGCCGCCCTCGTCGCGACGCTGGCGGTGACGGGGATCGCGTATCCGGTCACGGTCCGGTTCGTCTGGAACACGCTGCTCATTTCGCTGATTTACTCCTTCACGATCGGGGGCATGGCCGGAACGCTGCTCCCGCTCATCACCGAGAAGACGGGCGTCTGCAGTTCCGGCAAAAGGATCGCGGTCATCGGCGCGAGTATCGTGATTCTGACGATCGTTGGCTGCGCGCTCGCCACCGTGATTCTGGCGCGGGTGGGACTGCGGCCGGCGGGCGAGGCTTGGTCGAACTTCTGGGGAATCGTTCGCTTCTGCATTGTCATTTCCCTGTTGGTGGGCCTGGGCGTGTACCTGTTCGAGTCCATGCGCTACCGGCTGGCCGCCGCCTCGCTCGAGCTGCGGACGCGGCAACTCGACCAGGAGCGCGCGCAGAAGCTGGCCACCGAGGCGCGGCTGTCGTCGCTCGAATCGCGCATTCATCCGCATTTCTTGTTCAACACGCTCAACTCGATTTCGGCGCTGATCCGCGACGAGCCGCAACGGGCCGAAGAAATCGTGGGGCGGCTGGCGGCGCTGCTGCGGTTCTCGCTGGATGCCAACCAATGCAGCCTGGTTCCGCTGGAGCAAGAATTCAAGATCGTGCGCGACTATCTCGAAATCGAGAAAGCGCGCTTCGGCGAGCGGCTGCGCTACTCGATCGACGTAGCGCCGGAGGCGCGGAAGGCCAGCCTGCCGCCGCTGGCGGTGGAATCGCTGGTGGAAAACAGCGTAAAGCACGCGATCGCCCAGCGGCGGGAGGGCGGCGAGGTGCGGGTGAGCGCGCGGGCGGTCGAGGGCGGGATCGAAATCGAGGTGGCGGACAGCGGGCCGGGCTTTGCGCTCGAGGCCATTCCGCGCGGACACGGGATCGACAATCTGCTGGCGCGGCTGGAGGTGCTCTACAACGGGCAGGCCAAGCTCGACGTGGGAGCGGCGGATGGGCGGGCTTCGGTCCGGCTGACGCTGCCGGAGCGGACATGAAGCTGCGGGCCTATCTGGCCGACGACGAGGCGCTGGCGCTGAAGCGGCTGGCGCGGCTGCTGGAGGAGACGGGCCGATTTACCATCGCCGGAAGCGCCACCGATCCCGAAGCGGCGGTCGAGTTCCTCTCGCGCGAGCGCGTGGACGTGCTGTTCCTGGATATCGAGATGCCGGGCATGAACGGATTCGAGCTGCTGGCGCGGCTCATGCATCAGCCCGCCGTCATCTTCACGACGGCCTTCGATCAGTACGCGCTACGGGCGTTCGAAGTGAACGCCATCGACTACCTTCTCAAGCCGGTCGAGCCGGAGCAGCTCGATCGCGCGATCCGCAAGCTGGAGCGGCTGGGGGGCGCGTTGCCGGAATGGATGCGGCAGCCCGATTTCCGCGCGGTGCTCGAGCAACTCACCGCGACGCTGAAACCGGCCGAGGCGCCAATGGATCGGATCGCATCGCGCGTGGGCGAGCGGGTGCAGTTCATCGACCTGGGGCGGATCACGCATTTCTTCGCGCAGGACAAGCTGACTTTCGCGGCGTGCGGCGCCAAGAACTACTGCGTCGATTACACGATCACGCAGCTCGAACAGAAACTGGCGCGGCGGAACTTTTTACGCATCCATCGCTCGACGCTGGTGAACCTGGAGTGGGTTCTGGAAGTGAACTCGTGGTTCGCGGGCGGGGTGCTGTTGCGCTTGAAGGACGAGAAGCACACGGAGCTGGCGGTGGCGCGGGACCGGGTGCGGACGCTCAAAGAGAGGCTGGGGTTCTGAGGGGAGCGGGGGGCCGGCATGCGTCCCGAGGAGTCGGGACGCGGCACGCTGAGAGCGTGCGCCACGGTCTTCAGTCTGACAGTTCGCGCGCGATGGCTTCGGCGATTTTCTGGCCGTGGAAGCGGCCGTTCTCGATGAAGATCTCGTTGGTGTGCATGCCGGCGACGATGACGCCGGCCAGGTAGATGCCTTTGCGGTGGCTCTCGAGGGTCTCGGGGTCGGTATAGGGGCGCTGGGTTTCGGGATCGAAGAGGATGCCGTGGGCGGCCAGAAACTCGGTGTCGGGGTGGTAGCCGACCATGGCGAAGACGAAATCGTTGCAGAGCCGGACCTGGCCTTCGGGCGTGGCGACGGTGATGGAATCGGGCTGGATCTCGACGAGGCGGGAACGGAAGAAGGTCTTGATCTCCCCGCTCTTGATGCGGTTCTCGAGGTTGGGCTTGATCCAATACTTGACATGGTCGGAGATGCCGTCGCCGCGGGCGATCAGCGTGACGCGGGCGCCGGTCCAGTGCAGCTCGAGCGCGGCGATGGCGGCCGAGTTCTTGGCGCCGACCACGGCGACGTCCGTGTTGTAGTAGGGGTGGGCTTCCCGGTAGTAGTGGATGACCTTGGGGAGCGCTTCTCCCGGGACATCGAGGCGGTTGGGAAGATCGTAGTAGCCGCTGGCGAGGATAGCCTTGCGGGCGCCGCACTGGCGGGGGCAACCGAGGCGGTCGGTAGTGTGGACGACGAAGGCGCCATCCTGGCCCTCGATACGGTCGACGCGCTCGTACTGGCGGATATCGAGTTGGAAATGCTCGGCCACGCGGCGGTAATACTTGAGGGCCTCGGTGCGGGTGGGCTTCTCGCCGAGCGAGGTCATGGGAATGCCGCCGATCTCGAGGAGCTCGGGCGTGGTGAAGAAGGTCATGTGGGCGGGGTAGTGGTATATGGAATTAAGCAGGCAGCCCTTGTCGAAGATGGCGGTGCCGAGGCCGCGGCGCTTGAGCTCGATGGCGCAGGCGAGTCCGGTCGGCCCCGCGCCCACCACAATGGCGTCGAATCGTTCCACACAGCACCTCTCTCATCCAGTGTAGCGGGGTGCGGGCCGCGGGCCGCGGGCTGCGGCGCCGCGAGAGTTCGCGTGGGCGGAAGCCGCGTGATATGATCGCAAAGCCGTGCCCAGTTCGGACTTCCACCCCAGCGAGGAAAGCGGCCTGAGCCGAGTGGCCAGCTTTCTGGAAGGCATCTTCGGCGTCCCCGCCGGCTCTCCGTTGACGGGGCTCGATTTCCTGAGGTGGAAGTATTTCGAGCCGCGCCAGGATTGGGCTGGACCGCGGAGTTACGTGCTGGAATCGGGCGGCAGCATCCGGGCTCACGGCGCGATTTGGCCGTCGACGCTGATTACGCCGGCGGGCCGGCACACTGCCTTCAATTTCATCGACTGGGCAGCGGAGGCCTCGCGAACGGGGGCGGGCGTGGCGCTGTTGCAGAAGATGAGCCGTCTGGCCGAGGTTGTGATTGTTCTTGGCGGCAGCGCCCAGGCGCGGAAGATCCTGCCCGTGGCCGGTTTCAAGAAGTCCTCCTCTATCCGCTATTTTGCGCGCCCGCTGCGCCCGGTGGCGCAGCTTGCTGGCTCCTGGCGGTGGAATTGGAAGGCCCCGGCGAGGGTGGGGAGGAACGTATGGTTGCGGCTCGTACCGCCCATCCGGCCGATGCCGGGATGGAGCCTCGACCCGGCCGGCCCGCGGGAATTGAGCGAACTGTTCCGGGCGCGCGACGAAGACCCGGCGGGCGGGGCAAGGTTCGCGCGGAGCGCGGAACTGATCGATTATTACCTGCAATGCCCGATCGTTCGGTCGCAAGCGTTCGTGTTGCGCCGGGGACAGCAGAGCCGGGGCTACGCCGTGATCACCCAGGCCGGGCGCCAGGCGCGGATCGTGGATGCCTGGGTCGCCTCGGACGGGCTGGAGGAGTGGAGGGCATTGTTCGGGCTGTGCTTGCTCGGCGCGCTGGAATCCGGGCAGGCGTATGAATTAGCGACGTTGACCTCGAGCGAGCCGGCGGGGGCTGCCCTGGAGGCATCGGGTTTTGCGGCGCGCGGCTCCGAGGCGCTGATGTGGTTCAACCGTTCGGGCCTCGATCTCACCGCCATGCCCGTGCGCTTGCAGATGCTGGACTGCGACGCGAGCTTCGTCCACGAGGGCACGGCGCAGTTCTGGACCTAGGTGGCGCGGCGTAAATGACGTCTTGTATGGAACACGCTGCCGAGGCGGTCTTTCGTGGCGCACGCACTCGTGCGTGCCGCGTCGAGACTTATCTCGACGCCAAGGTGTCGGCATGAGTGCCGACACGGCAGGCTGAAGCCCGCGCCACGGGTGTTTCCGGCTTCAGGCGCGGGGCAATTTCTCTCTCACCGCTTCGGCGAGCAGTGCGAACGAAGTCAGTAGCTCGTACTGGTCGGGCTCGAATTCGATGCCGAACTCTTCCGCCACGACGGAGAGCAACAGGACATGATTGACCGAGTCCCAGCGAGCGATGCTAACGGTGCTGGCCCGCTGCACATCCTGGGCGTCCAGTTCGGGGAAGACGGAAACGAAGCAACTTGTCAGGCGTTCCAGGGTATTATCCACAGAGCGCGACCTCGTGGGGAAGAATAAAGTCCGGGCCCACCACGACATCTTTCGCGAGCGCGACCTCGCCGGCTTCCGGCGGCAAGGCCGCGAAGGAGGCCAGGAACTCCACAAGCGGTCCATTGCGCCCGGTGGCGGCGAAATCAAGCCGGAGCTCGGGGCAATTCAAGCGCTCGAACAGGCCGGCGAGCGTGTGAAACTCGATCCGGCGCGAAAAAGCCCGGCAGCTCATGACCCAACTGGCGACGCGGCAGAGATTGCCGCAGCGGACCCCCGCGACGACAGCGATCTTGCCGAGGGGGCCGAACTTGTCGGCGTAGGAAACCGTAAGAACGAAACTGTCCGGCGATTGGAGCAGAGCGCGCCAGTCCGACTCGGCGTAGCGCCTGCCGTTGAGGTTGAACTGGTTGGTCTTATTGATCAGCTCCAGCGGCCGGCTATCCTCGGCGTTCTTGGTGAAGTTGAGCGTGACTCGGCCACCCAACTGGCGCAGGAACTCGCCGCGATCCTGGCCGCGGAGGCCCGGTTCGATCTGCTGGGAGGCCCGCAGGCTGGCTGCGCGGTACGAATCTTCCTCGGAGAGCAGCGGCTTGCCGAAACGGCCGCGAAGCTCGCACAGGGTTTGCCAGACCAGGTTGGGATCGTCCTTGGCGAAGCGGAGGCACTCGATCGCGGGGTGCTGGGAGTGGACCTCGGCCAGCTCCATGGGGCTGTCGTCGATGAAAATCACGCTATCCGGGGCGATGTTCCAGGCGGCCAGGATCCTGCCGACCGATTCGGACTTGGGACCCCAACCGGCCACGACCGGGAACAGGCGCTCGCGGGGGATGAGCAGATCGGGGCGGTTCAGGGCTTGCTCGACTAGCGCGGGGTCGTTCTTGGTGGCCACGCCGACCAGGACTCCGTTTTCGGCGAGCACCGCCAGCGTCTGCTGGTACAGGCCGTGGAGCTGGCTGCGATGCTCGAGGTCCCAGAAGACACCGTCGCTGCCCTGCTCGCCGAGAATCCCATTCCAAAGGGTGTCGTCGAGGTCGGTGATCAGCCCCTTGCTGGGGGTTGGCGGGAACAGCGCTTCGACAAGCATCTCGCCGAGGGCGCTGGCGTGTTCGATGGAGTAGGGGGATCCCGCCAGGAGGTCAAGCTTCAGATCCAAGCGCCGGGCGGGCGGGGATAGGGCGTCCAGACGCGCCGTGTCGAGCACACGGACGCCGGGGAAACCGGCCGCCGCGGCGAGAAACTCAGCCGCCAGCTTGCGGAGGCCGAGTTCGAAGGCGCTGGCCTGGGAAAGCGGCGTATGAGAGAGCGGAGGAAGCGGAAGCGTCGGCCCGACCAAGGCGACGGGGCCCGAGGCCGCCAGCGTGCGCACGCCGTCGAGCAAGCGGCCAAACGCCAGGACCGCGCCGGCGGAAATGTCCCGCTGGACCTCGCGCCCCCAGCCGCCCGAATGGCGGAAGCCGAGGCGAGGGTCGATATCGGCCCACTCGACGACGACGGCGCTCTCGCAACCAGCCTTCGCCGACGCCCGCTCGATGCCGCCGAGCAGATCGCCGAAAAGCCCGGTTTCGATCTCTATGGCGGCGGCCAGGCGCTCGGCGGCACACGCCTTGACGAAGACTTCCAGGTAGGAGGGGGTGAATCCGCACAGCAACCGCATCTTGCGCCGGGACGAGGACGCATCGGGGGTTCGAGTTGCCAGGCGGATGGCGTCTTGCAGCCGCATAGTATGGCGCGAAGAAATCAGGGTATCACCGAATCGGATCGCAGAGCGTCGGCTCGCCGGACGGAGGGCCAGGCTTCGCGTGCGAAGCCGGTCAGCGTAGAAGGGCGGCAGCGAGGGGCGGCGGCCGCGAAGAGCGCTTCCAAGTCGCGGTAGAGGGCCTCGATGGATTCCCGGTCGGGGAAGGCGGGGCTGCCGCCGGGCATGAGCTCGGAGGAATGGAGCATGAACTCGAGGTAACTTCGGCGCTCCCGGAGCGCTTTGTCCAGCACGCGCAGCAGGCGCCCGCGTTTCTTGCCATCCGGGCGCAGCCAGGCGTGCGGGGGGTAGAGACGGTTCAGGACGCGGCGCGGAATGGCGCGTTCGGGCAGGGCGCGCCGCAAGCGCTCGATAGCGCGCGGCGCCAGCGACAGGATGGTGACGGGCAGCTCGAGCAGATCGGAGGCGCCCGGGCGCGTCACGTCTTCAAAATCGACGAAATAGGGCTCGCTAGGCGCCCCCGTGTAATCCGGCCCACCTTCCCCGCCGGGCTTGCCGAGCGAGGCTTTCCAGGAAACGCCCGGGGTGACGGAGCAATCCACGAGATACCCCAGGCCGGCCAGGGCCCGGGCGTAGGAGCCATCGAAACCCCAGCGGCCGGCGCGGTGGCTGGTCATGGGCGCCTGGAAGGTATCCGCAAGCAGACGGGCGAGCAGCGAAAGCTTCTCCGCTACCAGCTCCGGGGGATACTCGTTGGCGTAAGGGCCGCAGGCGTTGTCGTTGGCGGTCAGCGGGCGGAGCGGCGGGGTGTTCCAGGCGTGAAGGTGGCCGCCGATCTCGCCGGCGCCACGGCGCAGGACGTCTCTCGCGAAAGCCGTAAACACCGGGCAGAGCGCCATCTCGTAGTCGGTCAGGTAGGTGGGCATGAAACCGAACCGTTCGCAGAGGGCCTGAAACCGCGGCAGGAATTGCGAGTTACGTGTAGCGATCTGGCTGGGCCCGCCCCAAAGGTTGTCGCCCTCGGTGTCGATGGTAATGAGGAATGCGGGTTTCATGGGAGGGCGGCGGCAGGGTGCGCCTACAGGCTATGGTAGCGTGCCGGGGCGGGTCCGGCGGGTGAAGGCGGAAGGCCGCGATACGAGGTGAGTTCGCCGGCTGCACGTGGGGCCGGTTAAGATGTGTATTGGTCATCACAGGGGGAATCGTTTGATCAGGCTCCGACCATCGCGCCGGACGGCCGTTGCGCCGCCGGCGCCGAGCCAGCCGGCCGGCGCCGCGACCCAGATTTCCGGTCCGGCGCCACGCGCCGCGCCTGCGGGCGGCTCCGCCGGTCTGCCCGCGCGTCTGCTCATGGGCCTGTTGATCTTCCTCGTGTTTAGCCGGACGGTGGAGCTCACGGGGACGCGGCCGCTCCCGGTAATGGAATTCCTTTTGGTGGCCTACGGCCTGCTGACAAGCCGGTGGACGGACTTGATCTCAGCCAAGCCCACGATTCTACTGCTGGCACTGACGGCCTTGATGGTGCCCGCAGGCCTGTTTGGCAACTGGCCCGGCGGGAGCGTGGATCTGCTGACGAAAGTTTGGGCCCCTTCCCTGCTGTTCTACTTCATTGTCGTAAGCCTGGGGAGGGGGCTGGCCGGCGTCAGGACTGTCATGTCAAGCATGGCCTGGAGTGTCGTGGCCGTCGCCATCCAGGGAACGTACATGAGTCATTCGCTCGGCGGGCGCTTACAGGTCGGTCATGTGACGCTGGGCAACCCCAATGATCTGGCCGCGGTTCTCCTGTTCGGTCTCCCCTTCTGCGCGTGGTATGTGCTCGGCTCAGGGCGGCCGCTGATCCTGCGCGTGGTCATGGCGATCATGTCGGCGGGCGCATTGGTCATGCTCCTGAGAACGGGCTCTCGCATGGGACTGCTGGCGATGTTGTGGCTAGGGGCAACGCTTCTGATCATCGCGAGGGGGCGACTCCGTCTGCTGCTGGCGGTGGTAGCGCTTGGCACCGGCGTCGCGGCCATCTTCTTGCTACCGGAAGCCCTCCAGCAGCGCTACGAGACGATGGTGGACAATCACGTCGAGGGCGCTCAGAATAACCCCAGTGCCCAGACCGCGATCGGGTCTTCGCAAGCCCGGTGGGCCCTCTTCCTGCACAGCCTGCAGGTGACCGCGCAGCATCCCCTGCTCGGCGTCGGGCCCGGAAACTTCACCGGCGCGAACGCCGATATTACCAGGAGGACCGGAACGGGCGTGAGCTGGCAGGTGACGCACAACTCGTACACACAGGTGTCCAGCGAGTGCGGGATTCCAGCGGCCATTATCTTCATATGGCTGATCTATACCTGTTTGCGGACCACCAATCGCTTGCGAAAGGACATGGAAGTGCGTCCCGAGCTGCGTGTCCACGCGCCCATGGCGTTTTGGATCTTCATTTCGCTGTCGGCCTATGCATTCTGCGCGATGTTCGGCTGCTTTGTTTACGGGTATCAGTTTCCGCTGCTGATCGCGATAGCCGCGTCCCTGCCGGGGGCGGCCGCCGGCGCGCTGGCCCAGCCCGCAGGCAGCCCCGTTCCCGCCGGTGAGTCCCTTGACCGCCGTCCCCGGCCCGGTGATTCTCGCCAACGTCGATCCAATCCCAGGGGAGTGGGCCGTGTGTAAGTGGCAGGCGGCAACTGGATCTGGCCGGCCGCCTTTGGCGCCCGAGTTTCCTCCGCCAATCCGGATGGGCCCTGCGCTGTCGCGCAATCTGTCCAAGCCGCAGAAGGCGGAGGTGGTTGTAGCGACGCCAGACCGAGCGACACATACTACTTACCTCCGGAAGCGCGACTAATGCACGGAATGAGCCTCGATACGTTGATCTGGAGGTGGAGGGTTCTCCGAACCAAGGCCAGGGGCCAGCTTCCCGCTTTGCCTTGGAGCCAGGTACCCAGGCTGCTGGCGCAGCCCTTTCAGAATTGGGACAACAGCTACTTCGCAACGCCCGTTAGGGAAAGAGACGTTTCCGGCATGGTGCTGTATGAAACTGCAATAGGGCGATTTTACGGGGGCCCGGAGGATCGAGGGGGCATCGCTTGCGTTATGGTCGAAGAAATCTGTCGAATTTACGAGCGGGCGCCGGTCGTAGTTCGCCCTGGGGACGTCGTCATCGACCTGGGCGCTCACCTGGGGACCTTTACTCGCGTGGCATTGAACGCCGGCGCCAAGCTGGTAGTTGCGTTTGAAGCCAATACCGCTAATGCGGAGTGTTTTCGCAGGACGTTTCAGGACGAAATCGCCGAGGGAAAGGTCGTGCTCGTCGAATCGCCCGTCTGGAGCGAGCGCTGCACAGTCCTTTTCTCCGGGCGAGGTCTGGCCGGACAAGTAAGTGATGAGGGAGATCCCAAGCAGGCTGTAACTATCGACGATGTGGTTCGTGAGCTGGAGCTTCCCCGAGTGGATTTCATCAAGACAGACATCGAGGGTGCTGAGCGACACGCTCTGAAAGGCGCCG
Organism: Bryobacteraceae bacterium; assembly: GCA_036404435.1. GTDB lineage: Bacteria > Acidobacteriota > Terriglobia > Bryobacterales > Bryobacteraceae > DASWZN01. The sequence continues at coordinate 29,770 of DASWZN010000059.1, read as the reverse complement.
CTTACGTGTTGTCCTTTCACGCCCCCAGTCTCGCCGTCTCCAGTTACCACTATCCGGACGATCCGACGGTGCTTCGGGACATTGTTCTGGGGTATCACCGATACCGCGTGACGTTTGACAAGGGCAGCAGGCGGATGTTTTGCTGTCCGCAGTAATCGGGCGCCGGGGCGTTATGCATGCTTACCGAAAAGTCGCCTCGCAGGTAGAAGTGCTGACAAACACCAGGCTGTCCCTCGTGCTCTTTCCGAAGTGCTGCCTGGTGCGCTCCGGCACGCCGCGAAGCGCCACGTTGGTGGGCAAGTGCGTGCTCCTGACCGAAGGGCCGGCAACGAACGGCCCGTTTACGGACGAGGCGCTGACCGCTCCGGCCGAGGATCTGACCGCACTGGCGGAAGTCATCGACCGCGCCTGGGGGAACAGCGAGCTGCGCGAGAGGAGAGCCGCGGCGGGTTACGGCTATGCCTTCGAGCTTGGCGGAGAACCGGAACTGGTGCGGAGACTGGTCGATGCGGTGGTGGCCTGGGTCCGCTCGCGGCGCTGAACCATGTTGCGAGCCCTCAAACTGGCGACGCTACGGATGGCCGACGGCATGGGCCTGAACTCGGTGCTGCTCAAGAGCCGCTGGCGGCGGCATCGCCTGCTCATCCTGTGCTATCACGGCGTGTCGCTCGAAGACGAGCACGAGTGGGGCCCGGCCCTGTACCTCCCGCCGGCCTTGTTCCGCGACAGAATGGAGGCTCTCGCGCGGATGGACTGCGCCGTGTTGCCGTTCGGCGAGGCGCTGGGCCGTCTGTACGCGGGCAGCCTGCCGCCCAGGGCCGTGACGATCACATTCGACGATGGCGGATACGATTTCTACAAGGTCGCGCATCCCATTTTGCAGGGGTACGGCTTTCCCGCAACGCTCTATCTGACCACTTACTACTCGGAGTACAACCGGCCCGTTTTCGACGTAGCGGTGCCGTACCTGCTATGGAAGGGCAGGTTGCGCACGCTCACGTGGCCGGAGTTTCTGCCGGCCCCGATCCGGCTGGACGAGCGGGGGCGAAGCGAAGCTGTGTTCCATATTCGCGACCGGGCGCGCGAGGCGGGCCTTTCGGCCGCGCAGAAGGACGACGTACTGGCCGAACTCGCCGCCAGGCTGGAGGTCGACTACGCGGCCCTGTGCGCGAAGCGGATTCTGCACCTGATGACGCCGGCCGAGGCTGGCGAGGTGGCGTCGGCGGGTGTGGACATCCAACTGCACACGCATCGCCACCGCCTGCCCTTACGGCGCGATTTGTTCTTGAAGGAGATCGAAGACAACCGGCGCTCGATCGCGGCAGTCTCGGCGGCGCCCCCAGTGCACTTCTGTTATCCCTGGGGTTCATGCAGACCGGAGTTCAGGGAGTTCCTACGGTCAGCGGGAGTGGAATCCGCGGTGACCACCAAGGCGGGACTGGCGGAGATGCGGACGGATCGCTACGCTCTGCCGCGGCTGTCGGATGTGGCGACCTTGACGGCAGTGGAATTCAGCGCCTGGGTGGGGGGACTGGCAAGTTTCCTGCCGCGCCGCGTTACGGCGGAGAGTCCGCAGCCGCCTGGCGAGGAAGCGGGCGGCCCGTAGGCGGTCTTGTAATCCGCTCCGCCATGGCCGGCTGGACGAGCGGGAACCGATGCTATGCCGTGGAGAACCCGTCGAGAACCAGCGTTCCAGATCGAGGCTTGTGCTATGATGCCGAGACTGGAGGATCTATGCCCGACGAGTCTCATCCCCGAACAGACCACCGCGAGATCGGCACATCCGACAAATTGATTCTGACGGCGGTCGTCATCGTCATCATCGCCGTGGCGTTTTTGTGCGGGCGTCAAAGCGTTTTTGGGTCGGATTCCGCGATCACGCGGGCGTTTCACCAGTCGTACGTCCTCAAGCACTGGGAAAACGTGGAGGAGAACACGCGCTGGCTGGGGGTTTCGGCGATGAAGACCCCGTTCGACCTGTGGATCTATCAGGAGATTCTGTTCGACAGCCGTCCGGATGTGGTCATCGAAACCGGGACTCACAACGCGGGAAGCGCATATTACTTCGCGACGATTTTCGACGAGTTGGGAAACGGACGCGTCTACACGATGGATGTCGTCGACTATCCAAAACCGAAGCACGCGCGCATCAATTTCAGGCTCGACTCGAGTACTTCGGACGGCACGATAGACTGGATCCGGCAGGGCATCAAGCCGGGTGAACGGGTCATGGTATCGCTCGATTCCTTGCACGACAAGGAGTACGTGCTGGCCGAGCTCGACCGCTATGCCGGATTCGTCACTCCGGGGTGCTATCTGGTGGTGGACGACACGCATCTGAACGGGCATCCGCTGCGGCTGGCGTTTACTCCGACGCCGGGTCACGGAGGACCCTGGGAGGCCTTGGAGGAGTGGCTGCCAAAGCACCCCGAGTTTCAGCCCGACCGAAGCAGAGAGAAGTTCGGATTCACCTTCAATCCCGGCGGCTGGCTGAAGCGAGTCCGATAAAGGCTACGTCTCGGAGACTTGGGGCTCGAGGGCGGAAATGCGCGGCGGGTGCGGATAGGTAAGGCGCACCACCTTCTGACGATCCTCGGAGCCTTCGACCAGCCCTTGCGCGAGCTGCCAGACCGCGTCGGCTTCTCCGTAACGGCTGAGGCCGCGATAGACCTCGGCCAGCAGGTTGAGGCAGCCGATGACGTCGGGGTGGTCGGAAGCCAGCACGCGCGAAAAAAGGGTCAGAGAGTAGCGCACGATCTGCTCGGAGCGCGCGTGCTTGCGCTGGCGCGAGTAGAGGTGGGCCAACCGAACGAGCGGCTTGGCCATGGCGGGGTCGCCCCAACCGAGAACCCGCTCACGAATGGTGATCACGCGCACCATCAACGGCTCGGCATCGTTGTAGCGGGCCTGCTTGAAGTAGGCGTCCGCGAGTTTGCCGAGAGTCACAGCGACATCCCAGTGATCGGCTCCCAGCAATTCCTCTTTGATGGTCAGGGCGCGGCGCAGCGCGAAGAAGGCGGAAGACATGTCGCCCTCGGCCACGCCGGCATCGCCGATCTGGTCGAGGACCCATGCTACCTGCAAAGACACCGGCCCGTGCGCTTCCTCGGCGGCCGTCAGTGCGTGCTCGAATAAGGCGCGGGCCTGCGCCTTGCGGCCGCTGAGACGGTAGACCGCCCCAAGATTGTAGAGGTAGGCCGGGAGCTCGGGACTGGAGAGCTTGGAACTGCGCTCGGCAATGCCCACGGCGCGCTTCAAGAGGCGCTCGGCCTCGGCGTGCCGCCCTTGGCGTCCACGGACGACGCCCAGCTTGTTGAGTGTCTGCGCGAGGCGTGGATCGTCCTCGGGAAGATCGTGGGCAACCTCGGCCGCCCGCTCGAGCATCTCGCCCGCCCGTTCCACGTTGCCAAGCTGATAGGTGGCCTCGGCGAGATCCAGGTAAGCCTGAAGCGAAGCCTCGGTCACTTCTTCGGGAGTCTGCCGCCGTGTGCCGTGCGACTTATCTAGAAACAAGAGACTCAATGTCGCCTCACTTCCTTTGGACGATGACCGCGTTGCCCGCGTTTCCGCCAGATGCCCACCCACTGGGGGAGGGTAATACCCTCTTTTCAGGGGATGACCAAAGTTCAGTTACAGTCTAACCAGGAATCCCTAGGGCTGCAAGCTTTATTTTCAAAAAGATCGAGTGTGGGGGAGGGTCTAGGCGTCCTGGTACTTACCCGCACTATCTGCGGTTCAGCACCCACATCAGGATCGAAAGTACTAGGCTTAGTACTATGCACGTTACCACGGGGAAATAGAAGACGGAGTGCCGTCCTCGGATGACGATGTTCCCGGGGAGGTGGCCCAGGCGGAACGGGAGGCGCGCCCCGAAGGTCAGCAGCAGCCCGGCCATGACCAGAATCACGCCAATCGCGATCAATGTTCGGCCAAGCGCCATTCAGTTCAATTATATCCCGGAAGGCCCGCCTTATCGGGCGGCCCACTATCACTGTGAAACCCGGCAACGACTCGGCCCCCGGGGCTAGGATCGCAACTTAGTGAGCGATAAGGAGATCTTTTGATCGGTTGCTTGTGAATGGGTCATGCCGGCCCAGTGGTTCCGGCACCACGAGGGATGAAGACGGGCGCCGCTGAGTGCCCGATCCCGGCCCGCTGCCGGCGTGGACGCCTGCCCCACGCTGAGCTATTGTGGAGAAAGTGGTCCCACTTCACACCCAGGGGAGCGTCATGGAGGAAAAAGTCTACCAACCGGGGACGGAGTTCGTGCGCCGGGCTCATGTGCGAGGAATGGAAGCCTACCGGGCGCTGTACGCGCGCGCGAAGGAGAAGCCCGAGGAGTTTTGGGGCGAGCTGGCGGAAGCGGAGCTGTTCTGGTTCGAGAAGTGGTCGAACACGTTCGAGTGGGCACCCCCGTTCGCCAAGTGGTTCGCCGGAGGCAAGATCAACGCCTCCTACAATTGCCTGGACCGGCACTTGGACACGCCGCGGGGCAACAAGGTCGCGATTCTGTGGGAGGGGGAGCCGGGCGACCAGCGCATGATCTCCTACCGCGAGCTGCACCGCCTGGTGTGCCGGTTCGCCAACGTGCTCAAGAGCCGGGGACTGAAGGCCGGCGACCGCGCCATCATTTACATGCCGATGATCCCCGAGCTGCCCGTGGCGATGCTGGCCTGCGCGCGGCTGGGCGTGATCCACAGCGCCGTCTTCGGCGGGTTCTCGGCCGAGGCGCTGAAGACGCGCATACAGGACCTGGAAGCGGCGGTGGTGATCACGGCCGACGGCGGCTGGCGGCGCGGGCGCGAGATCAAACTGAAGCCCGCGGTGGACGAGGCGCTGGTGGATTGCCCCACAGTGCGGGACGTGATCGTCTACCGGCGAACGGGGTCGGAAATCCCAATGCAGGCGGGCCGCGACTCGTGGTGGCACGAGCTGGACGCCGGGGTGGGCGAAGACTGTCCGGCCGCGGAGCTCGATGCCGAGCACCCGCTCTACGTGCTCTACACTTCGGGCACCACCGGCAAGCCGAAGGGCATCCTGCACACGACCGGCGGCTACCTTCTGCAATGCGTCATGACGATGAAGTGGGTCTTCGACCTGCGCGAGGAAGACACCTACTGGTGCACGGCCGATATAGGGTGGGTGACCGGGCACAGCTACATCGTCTACGGGCCGCTCGCGGCCGGGGCGACAACGGTGATGTACGAAGGCGCGCCGGATTATCCGCAGTTCGACCGCTGGTGGCGGATCGTGGAGAAGTACGGCGTCAGCATCTTCTACACCTCTCCGACGGCCATCCGCGCGCTGATCCGGCAGGGCGACCGGTGGCCGGAGGGGCACGATCTTTCGAGCCTGCGGCTGTTGGGATCGGTGGGCGAGCCGATCAACCCGGCGGCCTGGGAGTGGTATCACAAGGTGATCGGGAAGGGGCGCTGCCCGATCGTGGATACGTGGTGGCAGACGGAGACGGGCGCCATCATGATCGCGCCTATGCCGGGGGCGACGCCGCTCAAGGCGGGGAGTGCGTCCTTCCCGCTGCCGGGAGTGTTGCCGGAGGTGGTGGACCTGGATGGGCGCGCGGTCGAGGACGGAGACGAGGGCTTCCTGGTGATCAAGCGGCCGTGGCCGGCGATGCTGCGCACCATCTGGCGCGACCCGCAGCGTTACGCGGGCCAGTATTGGAGCCGGATGCCGGGGACCTACTTCACGGGCGACGCGGCGCGGCGGGATGCGGAAGGGTACTTCACCATCCTAGGGCGGGTGGACGACGTGATGAACGTCAGCGGGCACCGGCTGAGCACGATGGAGATCGAATCCGCGCTGGTGCGGCACGCGGCGGTGGCCGAGGCGGCGGTGGTGGGGCGGCCGGACGAAGTCACGGGGCAGGCGCCGTGCGCCTTCGTCACGCTCAAGCAGGGCGCGTGGGACCGGCACAAGCTGGTGGAGGAGCTGCGCACCTGGGTGGCGCACGAGATCGGAGCGTTCGCCAAGCCGGCCGAGATCAAGTTCACCGACGCGCTGCCGAAGACGCGGAGCGGCAAGATCATGCGGCGGCTGCTGCGCGAGATCGTGACCACGCATGCGGTGACGGGCGACGTGACGACTCTGGAGGACCTGACGGTGCTATCGCGGCTGGCCAGTAAGAAGGAAGAGGACGAGGGGTAGGGGCTCGCCAGCGCCGATCTTTATGAAAGCGATCGTATACACGCAATACGGACCGCCGGATGTGCTGCAGTTCAAGGACGTAGCAAGACCCACGCCCGCGGACGACGAGGTCTTGATCGAGCTTTACGCGGCATCGGTGAATCCAGTCGACTGGCACCTCATGAGAGGTAAACCGTTGCCCCTTCGCCTGACGACCGGGCTGCGCACACCAAAGCACGAGGTCCTCGGATGCGATATCGCAGGGCGAGTTGAAGCGGTTGGCAAAGACGCAAAGCGGTTTCAGCCAGGCGACGAGGTGTTTGGGGGCAAAGGTGTGGCAGGGTTTGCCGAGTATGTCTGTGTTCGCGAAGATAAACTGGCACTGAAGCCAGCCAACATATCGTTTGAGGAAGCAGCAGCCGTGCCTGTGGCGGCAATCACGGCCCTTCAGGGTCTTCGCGATAAGGGACGGATCCAGCGAGGCGACAAGGTTCTGGTGGATGGCGCGTCCGGCGGCGTGGGCACATTTGCGGTCCAGATTGCGAAATCGTTCGGGGCTGAAGTCACTGCCGTGTGCAGCACGAGGAATGTCGACACGGCGCGATCGCTGGGCGCAGATCATGTCATCGATTACACTCGAGAAGACTTCACGCAACGCGGGCGGCGTTACGATCTGATTCTCGCCGCGAACGCACACCATTCGATTTTCGATTACAGGCGTGCTCTGAGCCAGGGCGGAAGGTACGTCATGGCCGGCGGCGGCCTGGGCCAAGGTCTTCAAGCTCTGTTGGTGGGGCGACTGCTATCGCGGCTTGGGAGCAAGAAGATGTGCACGTTTCTGGCTAACATAAACAACAAGGACTTAGTGTTTCTGAAAGATCTTCTTGAAGCCGGAAAAGTCGCCCCCGTCATCGATAGACGTTACCCGTTAAGCGACGTGGCGGAAGCTATCCGCTATCTTGAAGAAGGACACGCGCAAGGAAAAGTCGTAATCACCGTCAAACCTCGGGCCGGCGCCTAACTCATTTTGCCGGCCTGCCGTGTTCCAGGCATAGCGCGACCAGATCGGAGATAGCCGCTTCGCCCACGCACATGACCGTGTCGGCGCCTCCCCAATAGATCTTCACGGTTCCATCGGGCTCCGCGACGGCGCCGCAGGTGAATACAACGTTGTGAACGTAGCCCGTGACCTCCCAGGGATCTTCCGGCTGCAGGATCCAGGAGTCGCCCACGCCAAGGATCTTCGCCGGGTTAGCGAGGTCATGAAGAGCGACCCCCAAGCGATACACCGATCCGTCCATAGTCTGGAACACACCGTGATAGATGGAAAGCCACCCCTGATCGGTCTTGATGGGCGGCGCGCTCGGACCGATCTTCATTTCGTCCCAGTGATACGGAACGGGCTTCATGATGAGCTGCGAGTCGCCCCAGAAACGCAGATCCGGAGAATAGGAGATCCAGATCGACCAGGGAGAGATTTCCGAATGGGGACGATCGAGCCGGGCATAAAGGCCGTCGAACTTCTCGGGGAAGATCACCACATTCCGATAGTCGGCCTCTGTGATCAGCGAGAACCTTTCGACCTGCCTGAAGTCCTTCGTCTTGGCGAGCGCGATGCGGACTCCGTTGCGCGAGTAAGCGCTGTAGGTGATGACGTACTCCCCTTCGAGCAGGGTCACGCGCGGATCCTCGACGCCGAACTCCTCATAGGCCGCAAAAGGGCCGTCCGGCGCCGGAGTCAGGAAGGGCTCGGGATCGGCCGTGAACCGGAACCCGTCGCGGCTGCGCGCCAGACCGATGATGGACCGTCCCGTGCGCAGGTGGGAGCGGAAGAGCATGACATACTCGTCCCCGTACTTCACCACTGCCGCGTTGTGAACGGTCTCCACCGGGTAGGGGATGGCGGCCTTGGTGAGGATGGGGTTGCCGCGGTGTCGTCTGACGATGTCCCGCTTCATGATTGCCTCCTCGCTTCCATGTCGAAGATCGTCGCGTAAACGCGCTCGTAGGACTCTACCATCGCCTCGATGGAGAAGCACTGCTCAACCCTTTGGCGGCAAGCCTTGCGATCGATCTCCGGGAGCCGCTGCAAACTCCGTGCGGCTTCCTCGACGTTGTTTACGAGGAAACCCGTTCGCCCGTCTTCGATCACCTCACGGCAGGAGCCGCGGTCCATGGCGATGACGGGCACGCCGGCGGAGTTGGCTTCCGCCAGGACAAGTCCGAACCGCTCCGGAATCGTGTTCAGGTGCAGCAGCGCCCGCGCTCGCGCGAACAGCTCATTCTTGCCCGGTACGTCGACCGGCCCGATGTAGCGGATGGTCCGATCCAGGTGAGGCTCCACCCGCTCTTGGAAGTAGGTCCGATCCTGTATGATGCCCGCGATGAGCAGCGGCAACCCGCTCAAGCGAGCGACCTCGATCGCCAGATGGACGCCCTTGTCCGGGTGAATCCGGCCGAGGAAGATCAGGTGATCGCCGCCCCGATCCTGGAGCGGGTACAACGAGAGGTCGATCCCGTTATAGACCGTCGCCAGGTAATTCAGTCCCGGTGCGCGGTCGGAGTTACTGATGGAGACGAAATACCCGTCGCGGTACTTCTCGTAGACGGGCATGATCCTGGGCGACGAGAATCCGTGGATGGTAGTCAGAACCGGCGTTTTCACCAGCCGGGTGTAGGCGAGCGCCATGAAGTCGTAATGGCTGTGGATCAGGTCAAATTCGGAGGCGTGTTCGAAAGCTTCGGAGATGTGAAGGTATTCGGCCACCTTGGGATCGATGGCGGGATCCTCTTCGTACCCGCGGTCCACGACGGCATGCAGCCGGGCACGGGTCACGGAATCTCCGGTGGCGAAGAGCGTCACGTCCCAGCCGCGGGCGACCAGTCCTTCGGCGACATTGCTGGCAACCGTCTCCCAGGCGCCGTATTGCCGGGGAGGCGTTCGCCAGGCTACGGGCGACAGGATGGCGACTCGTCTTTGGGGAGTTGTCATGAATGCATGGCAGCCAGCACGTCAGCGAGCGGGACGGTTGCAAAGCCCGTGTTGTGATCGGCCATGCCATAGGGAATGATCAGCTCGCCGTTGTGGACCAAAGCGCCGCAAGTATAAACGACATTGGGCACATAGCCTTTGCGCTCGTTCTGGTTGGGCGTGAGCAGGGGTTCCCGGAGACGGCCGATCACTTTGGAGGGATCGTCGCGATCGAGGAGGAACGCGCCGATCGAGTACTTTCGCATAGGGCCGACACCGTGGCTCAGGACCAGCCATCCGGCATCGGTCTCGATGGGAGATCCGCAGTTTCCGAGCTGAACCAGTTCCCACGGAAAAGCGGGTTTGAGCAGCACCTTGCGCTCATTCCAGAAGTGGACGTTGTCGGAGAACATCAGATAGATGTTCTCGTTGTCCTGGCGGGAAAGCATGGCGTAGAGGCCGCCGATCTTGCGGGGGAAGATGGCCATGCCTTTGTTCTCGGCGGCCGGGCCATTCAGAGTTATGAAGCGAAAAAGGAGGAAGTCGGAAGTCTCCACCAGCTCCGGCACCACGATCCTGCCATCGAAGGCGGTGAAGGTCGCGTAGTAGATGTGGGTGCCGTCATCGTTCCGAAAGCAAGCGAAGCGGGCGTCTTCGATGCCGTTCCGTTGAGAGGGCGTGACCGGGAAGAGAATACGCTCGGACATCCGCTGTTCGGGCTGGAACTGAACCTCGTAGTTGGAGCGGGCCAGCATCCAAAGCCCCTGCGAAGCGTTCTGATCTTCCGGCGTCATTCCATCCGGCAGGCGGAACTGCTCGGCTTTGAGAGCGGTGCGAAGGTCTTCCAGCGCAAAGGACTCCCCAAGTCCGCTCATGACCCGGCGCGTGAATTCGCTGGCCAATCCCACTTCAGCGAGTTTTCGCACGAACATCGGCTTCTCGTATAGCGGGTTGGGGATCTGACGCGGCTCGGTGAGGAACCCGGCGGGGGTGCATACCTCGATCCGTTGATCGGGATGGATAATACCGGTTCGAAAAGTGATGGAGGAAATGTGCCCTTCCCCAGTGGCGCGCAAGCTGAGAATGAACCGCAGAGCGCCGGGAGGCAGATCCGTCTGGTCGGGGTGCGGAACGATGGAGGGATTGAACAGCGCAGCGGATTCCAGGGAGTACTCGGCCAGGAAGTAGGAGCCGATCAAGAGCCGTCTTGGTTCGGACACCTCCTGATCGGTCGGCATCAACTCGCGAACTTCTTCGAAGCGCTCGAGGAAGAGACTGCGGATGTGCTGATGCCGTTGCGAAAGCTCAGCGGCGACTTCGTCCAGGAGCGGCCCGACTTCGTCTTCCGGGAGCGCCATGATCCTGGCGATGATCCAGGCGATCCGCTCCGGCCCCCCTGGGTTGAAGGGCCGGAGAAGAACCCGCGACTGGTCGGGCTTGAGGACGGTGGACGTGCGTTTGACGTGGATAGACATGGCTGGCGTCTACTGCTCCCGTATAACGATCGGGTCCTTGAAGGTCGTCAGCGTATTCTGCGCCAGGCGCATCTCCGCCAGCGCAAGCAGGAAGGCCAGGGTCGATTCGGCTCCCTGGTTCCCGTTGACGCGGTCCACATGCAGCCCATCGCGGCACCCGCCTGTCTCGGGGGAGTAAAGCTCCAGTCCGAGATCGTTCCAGCCGACGAACCAGTCGAAGGCGCGTTGCGCGTGCTCGTACCACCAGAAGTCCGATGTGGCGCGATAGGCTTCCAGACACGCCGAGACCGTGGCTTGCGCCTCGACGGGCTGCTGGTCGAAATTGGCGCGCGTGCCGCCGCGGCGGTAGAACCCATTGCTGCCGATGGGCCGGAAATGACCCTTCTCGGACATCTGCAATTCCGTCAGCCAACGCAGGGCCTTGAGCCCCCGTTCGAGCACCGGTTGTTGTCCGGTTGCCTGGCCGCTCACGATCAAGGCGTGCGCGAGCTTGGCGTTGTCGTACGACAGCTCCTCTTCAAACCATTGCCAGCCGGGCTGCGCAGTCACTTCAAAGAGCTCCATGAGCCGGCAGGTCAGCGCCTCCCGGGTTTGGTTGACCAGGCTGTCGCCGCTCAACCTGCGCAGGTATTCATGGATGCCGAGCAGGCCGAAGGCCCACGCCCGCGGCGAAGTGAACCCCGTCAGCGCGGGCAGCGCCAGCGCGAAGAGCTGTCCGGCCATCATCTGAAAGCTCCGATAGGGCGACCGCCCCACCCCTATGCCCAGAGCCCACAGCGCTCTCCCTTGACAGTCCTCAGATCCCTGTTCGTCGAGCCAGTGCCGGTCGAAACTCAGATGGTTGTGGAATCGTTTCGTCTTAAGATCGAAAGCGTGCTGGAGGAAAGCGGCGGAGGTGGTGGCAAGCGTCCGCGCGCGCTCCGGATTCTCGCCCAACTCACCGAGGAGCACCGCCAGGATGAAGGCGCGAGCGTTATCGTCGGTGCAATAGCCTTCGCCAAAATTCGGGACGCTGAAAATAGCGTGCTGGAAGACTCCGGTCGAATCGGTCATCCGCGAGAGGTGACTCATTCTCATCTCCGGCAGCTCGCGCGGCTTTCGGTCGAGCGTCTTGGTGGCAAGAGATTTCCGATACAGCGCCGCCTTCTCCAGCCGGGAGCACTCGAAGGAACGCATATACATCTGCGCCACGCTGCTCCAGATCATCTCGCGGCCCATCCTGTAAGCGTTCTTGCGAATGGCATGGCGGCGGACGTCGTCACGCAATAGGGCGATGACTTCGCGAGCTATAGCCGGCGCGTCGGCGAAGGGCACCAGCACACCGCGGTCTTCCGCCAGCAGTTCCGCCGCGTGCCAGTAGGGCGTCGAAACCACCGCTTTGCCGGCTCCGAACGTGTAAGCCAGCGTGCCCGACGTGATCTGCGCTTCGTTCAGGTAGGGAGTTATGTAAAGGTCCGCCGCGCCGATGAACTCCTTGAGATTCTCGAGGTCCACGAACTGGTTGTAGAAGATGACGTTCTTGTCGACTCTGTTCTTCTGAGCGAGAATCTCGAGACTAAGACGGTAAGCTTCGCCATGCTCCCGCAGTTCATTTGGGTGGGTGGCGCCGAGGACAATATAGACCACCTCGGGGAACTCCGCCAGAATTGGCGGCAGAGCATTGAGCACATGTTCGATGCCCTTGTTCGGCGAAAGCAGACCGAAGGTGAGCAGCACTACCCTGCCTTCCACTCCGAACTGGTCTTTGAAATAGGTGGGATCGACGAAACCCACGTCGGGAATGCCGTGCGGTATGAGATCGATCTTGGCCGGCGGCGCCTGGTAAATCTCCTGCAGCATCTGCCGTCCGCGCTCGGCCATGACCACCAGCCGGGTGGAGAGTGAGATTAACCCCTCCATGACGCGGCGCTGGTCCGCTCGCGGCTCGCGCAGAAGCGTATGAAGCGTCGTGACGATAGGCATTCTCAATTCGCGCAGGAGTGCCAGGATATGGCCACCGGCGGGCCCGCCGTAAATGCCGAATTCGTGCTGCAGGCAGACGATGTCCACGTTGCTGATGTTGAGGAAGTCGGCGGCGCGCAGATAGGACGACACGTCCTGCTCCTCGATTTCAAATCGCACCACGTCCGGGTACTCGTATCCGCCCTGAATGTCGTTGACCGACACCGCGAGGCATTGGCTTTGGGGATATGCGCCTTGGACGGCAGAGAGTAGGTTGGCCGTGAACGTAGCGATGCCGCACTTGCGCGGCAAGTGGTCGCCGACAAAGGCGATCTTGCGGACCTTGGAGGTTTCTTTCATGAGGGCTTCTCCAGACTTCGGACCACGGACTCCGCGCGAAGGTTGTGCGCGGTTAAACGGGTTTGGGATTCCTGGCTGCCCCCGGGAGCCGAGTCCCTGCCGGTTTGAACCACCGACCTCCTGGTTCCGAACCCGATTCTAGCACTTGTGGTCGTCGGCTTGATCCAGATACCGAGCCGCAGATGTGCACCGGCCGGAACTAAGCGATATTCCGCAGACGCGCGTGGGCCACGGTTAGTCGAGAAACGCCTCGGCCGCGGCCCAAATGCGGTCCACGCTGTCGAGGAGTTCGTGGCCGTCGTCGAAGAGTTCCAGGCGCGCGTGGGGATGTCGGCGCGCGAACTCCTCCGAGAGAACGTGGGGCACCTGGCTGTCGCGCCGGCCGTGGAAGAGGAGCGCGGGTTGCGGGACGGGCGGGAACTCTTCGAACTCGAGGGCGTCCTCGATCAAGCGCCACCAGAGGCGTTCCTCACGGCCGGTGGAGTAGTTGAAGACGCCGCGCCGGCCGGTATCGCGCCAGCGCTCCGCCTCGGCGGGCCCGATCGAGTCGAGGAACCGCCGCCCGAAGCCGAAGGCAGGCGCCATCAGCACCAGCCGGGCGACTTCGGGATGCCGCGCCGCGTAGAGGGCCGCCAGGTAGCCGCCGAGGCTCGATCCCATCAGGCTCACGGGTTGGCCGCGCGCGACGCTTTCGATCGCCGCAAGCTGACCCGAGATGGTGAGGCGCTCGAAATCGCCCGCAGCCAGGTCCGGAATCTCAAGGGGAACGCCTCGCTCGGCGAATCGGCGGCGGAAGAGCTGCGCCTTCTGAGAGCCGGGCCCGGAGGCGAACCCGTGCAGGTAGATCACGCGCGGCGGCATGGCAACATCCCTACTTCAGCGGCAGACGACCACGGATTTGCCGACGATCGTGCCGTCCTTGCGCATTTCGAAGGTGAAGGTGCAGGTTTGGAGAGGAGCGGGCAGATCCATGGACCGCGTGACCTCGGTGTCGTGGTAGCGGCAACGCATGAACAGGTTCATGGAGCGGTAGTCCTTCAGGAGCCAGGTCTGGACGATGGTGCGGCCGACGGTCTTTTCGTCGTCGGGGGCCAGATCGTATTCCTCGGCGCCCTGCTTGCCGTTGTAGATGTTGACCCGCTCGAACCGATGCTCGGTCTTGGCAACCGTTATGGATTCGGGGCAGGACATGGTCTGACCCGCCGCCGCCGCGACAGCCACAAAAACAAGAAATAGAGTGCGTCTCACCGTTGCCTCCAATCCGAGTATTGGAACACATTCTCGACGGTCACGACGCTGCCAGACTTCTCCCGGTGGCTCACGGAGACGGGGGCCGGATGGCCCTGCGGCGCGGGGCGGGACTCGTGCAGCGCGCCGGGCGCATCCCGGAAGCTGGCGAAACCATATTCGGAAATGACCTCCCGAGTGCGGTATTGTGGTTTGGGCGGCTCCAGTGGGGCGTTGCCGAGGCGGGGCCGGAATCGCGCCGGCGGCTGGAGGACGCGTTGTACGAGCTTTTCCCGGGCCAGGAGGCGGGGAGCGGCCAAGCGGAAGGCTTCGGCCTCTTCCGATACACGCGAAAGGACTTGTTCGAGGGACTGGGCCGGCAAGGATGCGCAGGTGGACAGGGCGAACAGGAGCAGGAGGCCGGCGCCCATAGCCCGATTGTAACGTGGCGCTGGCAGCGGCAGTTGCGCCGGAGCGCAATCGTCGGTAGAATCATTCAATTTGCAAGAGTCTCGGGAGGATTCATGTCGGTTGAGCAAAAGGTGAAGCAGATCATCGTCGAGCAACTGGGAGTGGATGAGGCGCAGGTGGACAACACCGCGTCCTTCGTCGACGACCTGGGGGCCGACTCCCTCGATCTGGTGGAGTTGATCATGGCGTTCGAAGAGGCCTTCGATCTGGACATCCCGGACGAAGAGGCGGAGAAGATCGCCACGGTGAAGGACGCGATCGACTACATCGAGGGAAAACTCGCCAAAAAGTAGCGAGGGGCCGCGTTTTTCTTTCCCACACAATGGAGCGGAGCTTTGCCACGTAGGGTCGTTGTCACCGGTATCGGATTGGTGTCTCCCGTGGGCGTCGGCACGGAAGAGACCTGGGAAGGCGTGCGCTGTGCGCGCAGCGGGATCGGTCCCATCACCGCCTTCGACGCCTCCGACTTCACCACGCGCATCGCGGGCCAGGTGAAGGGCTTCGAGCCCGAGAAGTACATCGACCGCAAAGAGATCAAGAAGATGGGGCGCTTCATCCATTTCGCCGTGGCGGCGGCAGATTTCGCGCTGT
Organism: Bryobacteraceae bacterium; assembly: GCA_036404435.1. Taxonomy (GTDB): domain Bacteria; phylum Acidobacteriota; class Terriglobia; order Bryobacterales; family Bryobacteraceae; genus DASWZN01. The sequence goes on along the minus strand of DASWZN010000059.1, from coordinate 14,590 downwards.
CGGCTTCGGGCCTGAAGGTGGGCCCGGACGACGCGGAGCGGGTGGGCGTCTACATCGGAAGCGGGATCGGCGGGTTCGAGGTGATCGAGCGCGAGTTCGAGAACATGATGCGGAGCGGCCCGCGGCGGATTTCTCCGTTCTTCATTCCGGCCACGATCGTGAACCTGGCTTCCGGGTACGTATCGATCCGCACGGGGGCGAAAGGCCCCAACTCGGCGACGGCCACCGCGTGCACCACCAGCGCGCACGCCATCGGCGATTCCTTCCGGCTGATCCAGCGCGGCGAAGCCGACGCCATGATCTGCGGCGGGGCGGAGGCTTGCATCTGCCGCCTGGGGATTGGCGGGTTCGCGGCCATGCGCGCGCTCTCCACGCGCAACGACGAGCCGGAGCGCGCCAGCCGGCCGTGGGACAAGGGGCGGGACGGTTTCGTGGTGGGGGAAGGCTCCGGCATCCTGATTCTCGAGGAGCTGGAAGGAGCGAAAGGACGCGGGGTGCCGATCCTGGCCGAGGTGGTGGGATACGGCTTGAGCGGCGACGCCTACCATATCACGGCTCCTCCCGAGGATGGCGACGGCGCCTTCCGCGTGATGCGCCTGGCGCTCAAGGACGCGGGGATCGCGCCGGAGCGGATCGGCTACATCAACGCCCACGGCACCTCGACGGACGTCGGCGACCGGGTGGAGACGGTGGCCATCAAGCGCTGCTTCGGCGAGCACGCCTACAAGCTGGCGGTGAGCTCGACCAAGTCCATGACCGGGCACCTGCTGGGCGGCGCGGGGGGCCTGGAGGCGGGCCTCTCGGTGCTGGCCATCCGCGATCAGATCGCCCCGCCCACGATCAACTACGAGGTCCCCGACCCGGAGTGCGACCTGGACTACGTCCCCAACCAGGCGCGCCCGCTGAAGATCGACTACGCGCTGTCGAACTCGTTCGGGTTCGGCGGCACGAACGGGTGTCTGATTTTCAAGCGGTTCGAGGGGTAAGAGGGCGATCTTGGTGCGGCTTGGTGCCTTCTCTCTTTCGCCCCGCATGCTGACAAAGTAGGTTGTCGTGAGATTGAAGAGAGCAAAGCTAATCTGGTTGGGAGCGCTGTTGGCAGTGGTTGCAGTCTTCATATGGCTGGCCGTCGGCGGATATGTGGAGAAGGCGGTGCGAGGCAACCCCACGGTCTTCAGCGTCGCGAAACCAGCCTACGAAACGTGGGGCACCGTCAAGATACTGGTGGTGCGGGCGTATCGGAGCCGGATCGCGGATCCGGGGACCATACGCCACTACCTCGAATCGCACACTGTTCGGAAACTGCAGCTTGGGGCCGGGGGCAACGACGCGGAAGGCTGGCTGAACTCCGACCTGGTGCCAACCAGTAAGGAAATCTACCTCGACGTCACCGATCGCTATCCACTTCCGGATGCGTCTTTCCAGTATGCCTTCAGCGAACACGTGATCGAACACGTGCCATGGGAAGGCGGGTTGGCGATGTTAAAAGAGTGCCACCGGGTGCTCGCACCAGGCGGGAAAGTGCGGATGGTGACGCCGGACCTCGGGAGGTTGAACCAGCTGCTGGCAGGCACGCCCGACGCGGAGGCACAGCGCTACATCGGTGCGAAACTGCTCTTCCACGCCTGGCCCACAACCCCGGTGCCGGGCGCCTATATCCTGAACAGGGAAGCGCACAGCTTCGGCCATCAGTTTCTTTACGACGTGGCTACGCTCCGGAAGACCTTCGAGTTGGCGGGATTCGCGCAGATTTCGGAACACCGGGTTGGAGAGAAGACCGATGCCGTGTTTCAGGAGGCTGAAAGCCGGACGCGTTTTCCGGGATCGGAGCTGTGGGTAATGAACAACTGGGAAGCTATGGCTGTCGAGGCCGTGCGCTGAAACGCCGCCAGAGCCGCGGGTGAGGCCCCCCGGCTGGGGACAGGCAGCGACGCCCTGCGCCGCAAGTTCGTGCGGATCGAGGGACGGCGCGGTGTATACTGACCAGAACACGGGAGTCCAAACTGGAAGTTCCGGTTGAGGTGCGCCGCCTGCATTCGGGCTGATTCGATCGCAATAGGCGACGCGAAGGGAGGATCGGCTGGAAATCGCAAGGAATCCGCAGGTCATCGCCCCTGGCAGTCTTGAAGCTCGGGCACAGTCCCCCATGATACGGGCGCTGGTTCGCCTGCTGATGCTGGTCGGCTTGACCAGTTGCATCGTGCTCGCCGCGCTCCCGTTGGCCGCCCGGTTCAGATTCCGCGTTCCCGGCATGTTGTTGGCCGACAGGCTCAAGGCTGGCGGCTTGTGGTCCCCGGGGTTTCTGCTGGAAGCCGCCCTGCTCGTCTGCGGCGCCGCAATCGCGATGGTGGCGCTCTATTATCTGCTCAATAAGCTGGCGCCTATCCTCGATGCGGACGCCCTGGCCCAGGCGCACTTCCTCGACAGCGTGGACCCCAAGTACGTCGATGTAGCGATCGTTGGCTCCGCGGCTCTCAGCCTCTTTCTCGAGCTGGCGCTGATCCGCTGGCAGTCGTCGGTTTTGCAATTCCTTGCGTTCTACAAGAACTTCAGCCTTCTGGCATGTTTTGCGGGGCTCGGCCTGGGTTATGCGCTCGCCAAGCGGGACCGCATCCCCCTGGTGATGGTGATCCCTCTTCTCGGGTGGCAGTTCTGCTTCATGCTGCTGACCCGGCTTGTGCCGGAACTCGTGCATGTCATCCCGTTCCGCGAACAGCTCACGATGGGCTTCAGTTCTGCCGATTGGCCCCGTGCCGTGATTCTGTTCGTGGTGCTCACGATGGTATTCCTGATCACGGCCCTAACTTTCTTGCCCATAGGCCAGCTTTGCGGCCGCTTGATGGAACGCCGCAGGAGTCTGCGCGCTTATGGCCTGAATCTGACCGGCAGCTTGCTGGGCGTCGTGCTGATGCTGGTGGCGAGTTTCCTGTGGACTCCTCCGCTGGTCTGGTTCGCGCTGTGCTTCCTTGGAATCCTGCTGTTCCATTTGAGGCGGCCCGCCTCCCTGATTGCCGGTGTGGTCTTCGCCCTGGTGTGCACCACGATTCTGGCATGGTGGCCGATCGATCGTCTCTGGAACCGCGTCTACTCCCCCTATCAACTGCTGGAAATTGGCAGTGACCCGGATACGGGTCTGACTCTGATACGAGCTGCCGGCCAGTACTATCAACGCATCAACGACTTTTCGAGCCGGAGCCTCTCTCCCTCGTTGGCCGCGGCCCGTAGTTACTATGATTTCCCCTACAGAGCGCATCCCGTTCTGAACGACGTCGCGGTCGTGGGAGCGGGAACCGGCAACGATACTGCGGCGGCTCTCCGTGCCGGGGCAGGCAAGGTGGACGCGATTGAAATCGATCCTGCCATCCTCCTGGTCGGCAGGCTCAACCATCCCGAAAAGCCCTACGACAACCGCCGCACCCACGCCATCGTCAATGACGCGCGCACTTTCCTCCGCGGCACAAATCGAAAATACGACCTGATCGTCTACGGCCTGCTGGATTCCCACACGCTTCTCAGCCACGGATCCAGCGTCCGGCTCGATTCCTTTGTCTATACGGTGGAGGGCTTGCGCGAAGCTAGAAACCGCCTTAAGCCCGACGGCATGGTTTCCCTGTCGTTCACGGTCCTGTTCGATGGACTGGGCCGCAAAATCTATTTGATGCTGCAACAGGTCTTCGACGGACGGCCTCCCGTCTGCGTGGCGGCCGGCTACGACGAGGCGGTGATATTCCTGGCTTCAAATCGGAAGAACTGGACGCTGCCACCCCAATTACTGCAGGACACCGGCTTCACGGACCGGACGGCTCGTTATGCCGACCCGTCGCTTCACGCCGATGCGTCGACGGATGATTGGCCTTTCTTTTACATGCCCCAACGCGTTTACCCCGTGTCGTACCTTATCATGATCTTCCTGGTGCTGGCTATGTCTCTGTTGATGGGCGCCAGCTTCGTTGCGGACGCGCCGAAGTTCGGTCATCTGTCGTTTTTCTTCCTGGGCGCCGGCTTCATGCTGGTCGAGACCAAGGGGATTACGGAAATGGGTCTGACGTTCGGGAACACATGGCAGGTGATCGGCGTCGTGATTGCGGGCATCCTGACGATGGCGTTCTTGGGGAACTGCCTGGTCCAGTGGCTGAACATCAGACGCTCTCTGGTTCCGTATCTGTTCCTATGGACGGCGTTGGCTGTCGGCTGGCTGGCCGCCCGATCCGGCGGATTTGCCTCCACTCCCGTCGGGCGGCTGGAAACGGCCGTGGTGCTCACCTTGCCGCTCTTGTTTTCGGGCATCGTCTTCTCCACCTTGTTATCGACTACAAAACAGATCGCGGGGATCATGGCCATGAATCTGCTGGGGGCCATCTGCGGCGGTTTATTGGAATACAATTCGATGTACTTCGGTTTCCGGGCGCTCTACGTGATGGCGATGGTCTGTTACTTCGCCGCCTTCGTGTCGGAGTTTGCGTTCAAGAAGCGGGAACCTGCACCCTGACGACAAACCCCGCGGCCGCGCACCGCAATTCGCAAGCGCCGGCTGAAGACGTCCTCCTCTAGGAGACTGCTGAAAAACTCCCTGGGCAAGCTGAAGCATGCCCCACGTGCGGCTGCAAGTCATTGGTTTGCCATGTGGGATAAGCTTCAGCTTGTCCTCTCCCAACCCCTGAGGGGACTTTTCAGCAGCCTGCTAGACGCAATTTCAGTGACAGCTCGGTCAATTCGACGTAGTGATGGAAGAAGTCCCAGTGGACGGAGGCAGGTCTGAAGAAGACGGCTCGATGGTCGCTGCAGATTTCCGTGATGGAGAATGCCTGTCGGGCGGTAACGCTCATCGGTCCACGATGAAAACTGAAAAGTCGCCCGCTTTTGAGAGCAGCCTCATGCGATAGCCGCTCGCGGCAAGATACTGAGTGAACCAGTCGCGCTCGCCACCAGAGTACAGTATGAACCTGTTGTTGGCAGCTTGAAACGGCGCCAGATCTTCGACTCGCAAAGGAAGGAACCGGGCCAGGATGCGATTCTGCTTCTCGCTCGTATTCGACCCGAACAAGCGTGCAGCCTTACCGGGATCGACAACCTGAACAAGCCGGTCACGGAGTTCCGGAGGAGCGTACTCCATCGCCTCTAAGTACGTGTGCGGGCTGGCAATCACCACAGGGATGCCTGTTTCACCGCGGCTGAGCTCCACTAGCCCGGTCCAGCGTTCATCCACTAGCTTCCAGCCGGCCTTGGACAACATCGTGAAATCGTAACCGTTCCGAACGGTGAAGGCAGCCAGTAACGCCACCAGGAGGAGGGCGGAAGAGAGCTTGGCGGCGCGATACAAGTACACGAATCCGAGAACCAGACCAAGGATTGCAGGCCATCCGTATCGCGGCGTGTAGCCACCGTTAGAGAGCTTCGCCAGGACAACCAGTAAAGCAGGGTAAAGCAGAAAGCCGCCGAGAAGGACCATCTCGGGCAGGTGGAAATCACGCGCGGGGGATCCTTGTCTGGGCCTGCGCAGCACACGCCGCAACGAGGCGCCTGCAAGTATCCCGAAAAACAAGACCGAAACAAGAGCGAGCGTGGAGTGAAACCCCGAGTCAAGCCCTAGGTAAGGTCCATAGGTCAAGACAACCCTGCTCCAACCCGGTCGCGACCAGTAGTGCTCGGCGTAGATAGCCCGGAAACTTAGAAGCAGGGGAAGACCCACCAAGAACGGACAGGTCGCCGCCAGACAAGCGGCCCAAACTCCCCACCGGATCCGGCGGGAGAGGAGGGTCCAGGTGAGTTCGGCGGCGCCGAAGGCTGAAATTGCCAGCACGGCAAGATGGTGACAGGAAACCGCCAAAGCCAGGAACAGTGCAAAAAGCGGCGTCATGAACCGCTTCTCGCCGATCCTCTGCCAGAAGACAGCGGATATGGCGAGGAAACCGACCAGCAACGAGTAGGATCGCGCCTCGAAGGCATACTCCCGGAACGGAGTTAGCGTTATTAAGACCACGGCCGTCAGAGCGGCAGACACTGGCAGTCTTTTCCGCGCAAACCAGTAGACCCCCAGCAAAGTCAGAATGTACCCGAGGATGGAAGGCAACCGGAGTGTGACCTGTTGGTCACCGGGGAGGGTCCCTGCGAGCTGAACGAGTGGATAGTAGCTGGGGGGCATCGAATCGGCGCCCGATTGGAGCGCCTTCCAAAGTAAGGAGAACGGCCGCAGAGAAGAAACGCCAAGAGCAATAAGTTCGTCGTTCCAAAAGGGCTTTCTGCTCGCTTTCGAAAGCAGGGCAACAAGCTCCGACGCCACAACCAACAAGAGCACAGCCGAGGCGAACCAGGGAGATTCCACCACTTCGGCGCAAGCGCGTCCCGAGTGGCGCAGTGTGACGGCCAAGCGGCCCGCCAGGGGGAACCGGCCGGCTATCGCTTTTATCGGGTCAGTCACGGCACGGCCGGCGCGGCCGGGGCAGGACCGGGTTGGGCGCTGCCGGCCTGCGGCGCGGCGGCGTCCGGATAGGGAGTAAGTGCCGGGGCGACGAGGTCCGCCTGACAGAGCCAGACCTTGCGGTCATGATAGTACGCCAGCAACTCCCGATTCTTTTCCGGGCCCATGTCTCTGGCCCACACGATCGGAGAACGGTCGATGTCGGCCGCGTTGAAGACGTACTCGCGGACCGGGTCATGCGTCTCCGCGTACCGCACCAGAATCAGATGACGGCCGCCGTACGACTTCACCAGGCCGGCGACGACGCTTCGGCTTGACTTGTAGTTGCGGTCGGCCGCGGCGTCCAGCGCCTCGTCGACAGCCTGCCCCCACGCCAGCACGACGCACAGCAGCGCCAGGGCCGGCCCAACACGCCCCAACCGTCTCCGGAGGAACCGAAGTCCGCCGGCCGCCGCCACCCCCACCAATCCGGCCGCCCCAGCCAGGTAGTGTGGGTGCCAGTAGGTGGCTACCTGCAGCTCCAGTAGGAAGATTGCCAGAATGGCCAGGCTTAGCCGCGCGGCCCATCCGCGGTCCAGGAAGCCGCCGAGGAGCGCCAGCAAGACAATCAACTCCGAAGCGAAGAAGCGCGTGGCGAGAAAAACGTGCCGAATCCGCCGCAGGGCCAGCAGGGGACGATTCCGGACGAGGTCAGCGTGGTGCCGCCAGAAGCGCTCGATGACGGCATGGCGGTAGACCGGCTTGGGATTCTCGGGAAGAAAGAGGAGGACAGGGCTGATCTCATAGGTGCGCTGGTAGACGGTATACGGCATCACGAGCGGACTGCCCGTGTTGCGGTAGTTGTAGAGGCCCAACCAGCAGGCGCCCAGGCCGCCAATCGCGACGAAGGGCACCAGAATGCGAAGGGAGAACAGGCCCCGCAAACTTCTCCCGCGGCGCCGGTTCAGCCAAGCGAAAGCCGCTGCGGCCGTAACCGCCAACACCAGCCCTTCAAAAGGCCTCGTAATGGCCAAAATGAACAGACCGCTCGCGGCCGCTGCCGAAAGTAACGCGCTCTTTCGGCGCAGCAATCGCGGCAAGGAGCCGAGCAGAACGCATCCTCCAATCCCCGCCGCCGCTCCGCCGTAATACGAATCCATCCAGTAACCGAACACCGTGATCTGCCCGAACGCCAGCAGCGAGCCCAGCAGCGCGTAGCGGGGCGGCAGCCAGCCTTGCAGCATCCAGCACAGGCACGCTGCGAATATCCCAAAGCTGATCCAAACGCCGTACCAGGGGTGGCCGAGCAATTTCCAGCCCAGCGCCAGGAACAAGGCCTGCCCCGGCGGGTACTTGCTCATGTAATGGGGCTGGAAGATCTCGTGAAAGGTATCGAAATGCACCCACATCGGGTGCGGCGGGTTCGTCAGCCGCCCGGAGGCCAGCGTTTCCCCGGCCAGCAGGTAGCTGAATTCATCGGTGATGGCCGGTTCAGGAATCGGGATTAGGGGCAGCGTCGCCAGCCGGAGGGACATGAGGAAGGCCGCCAGCAGCACGCAGGTCAGTGCGCGGCGCCGCGCAAAGCGGTCCAGCAACTTCCACAGGACCATCCCCCAGCGGCCGATGCGATCCGCTAACGGTGCCCGCGGCGCGACAGACGCGGCATCCGAATTCGGCATCGGTATCATCGTTCCTTGTCACGCTGCTGCGCCGGCCTCACAGGTGGCAAAGCGGGCCAGCGCTAAGGCTGCGCGCTCGCGGTGACACCAGCAGCACGATCACAAAGTGTAGCATCGACGCTTCGGGACGGTCCACCCGCGGGCGCAGCTCGGGCGCAAGCAGCTCGTCAGCCGCTCCGTCACCTGAAAAACACCGGGGACGTGGACTGCGCGTTCGGGCCGTTCGCCGGCCCGTCGGCAGGCACAATCTGAGCTGCGGACGGCGCCAGGCGGCGCCTGTAAGCGAGTGGTTGCAGCCAGCCGCGAGCCAGTCCTGTGATAAGCTGGGCTCCGTCGCCGTGCCAGCACCACGCATCCTCCGCAGATTGAAACGTGCCCTGATCGCCCTGGCGGCACTCCTGGCCGTCACGGTTGCGACGCTTGTCGCGCTCACTTTTCCGTACGACGTAGACGTTCCGGCCAGCGCAAAGGATCTGGCGGATGCGCGCCAGTACTATGCCGAGGCGTATAAGGCACCCGCCACCGAAGAGCCAGGGACCTCTGCGTACGAGACGCGGTACATTCAATTGGCGAAAGAAGCCGCCGGACTCGCTCACATTCAGGAACAGGTTCAGGACTTCGTCAATCGCTTCAGCCTGCGCAAGCGGCCGGTTCTGGAGATGGGGTCGGGACGAGGCTATTTGCAGGATGTCGCCGAAGACTACACGGGCCTGGACATCTCCTCCAGCGTGAGCCGCTTCTATCACAAGAAGTTCGTGCTGGCCTCGGCGACGGCGATGCCGTTCCCCGACAGCAGGTTCGACGGCGCTTGGTCGATCTGGGTGCTGGAGCATATCCCCAGGCCCGAACACGCCCTGCGGGAAATACGGCGCGTGGTGCGCGACGGCGGAGTGATTCTCCTGTATCCGGCGTGGAATTGCCCCAGTTGGAACGCCGGAGGGTACGGCGAGCGGCCCTATTCGGACTTCAGCCTCGCTGGGAAGGTCATCAAAGCCAGCATTCCCGTTCGTTCCAGCTTGCTGTTTCGCGCCATGTGCCGGATCCCCGCTCGAAGCCTCCGCGCTCTGGCAGCGAGTTTTGGCGGACCCACCACTCTGCACTACCGCCGCCTGACCCCCAACTACCAGACGTATTGGGGAACCGACGCCGACGCCGTCAGCTCGATCGACAAGCACGAGGTAGCGCTCTGGTTCCACAGCCGGGGCGATGAGTGCTCGAGTTGCCCGGGACCCGTTGGAACGATTTTCATGAAGGGTGGGGCGCTCATCATTCGTGTCCACAAGTGAGGCTGCCGGGCGCCGCGACGCGATCCCCGCGTTCGAGCCGCGCGCTCAACGCCCGCCTCGCATCGCTTTGCGGAAGGCATCGAAAAGCCGCGCGTCGGGGCCATCTGTGCGTGCTTCGGGGTGCCACTGCACCGCGAGCACGAAGCGCCTGGCGGGCAGCTCCAGGGCTTCGATGACGCCGCCCGGCGCCGTGGCGGTCACGGCCAGCCCCTGCCCCACGCGATCCGCGCTCTGATGGTGACGCGAGTTCACGACGTACTCCTGCGCTTCCAGAATGGTGTGCAGCCGGCTGCCCGGCGCGATCTTCACCGTGTGAGCGTCGCGCACCTTCGGCTTCTTGTGGTCCTCGATGTGCTGGCGCAGCGTGCCTCCGAGGTGCACGTTGAGGAATTGCAGGCCGCGGCAGATGGCGAGGACGGGGAGGTCGCGGCCGAGCGCCTCGTCCAGCAACGCGCCTTCGAGGCGGTCGCGGACGCGATCCGGATCTTCGGTTTCGACCTCAGGCGCGGCACCGTACAAGGCCGGATCGACGTCGGTGCCGCCGGCCAGCAGCAGGCCATCGAGGCCGGCCAGGTCCGCGACGCCTTCGACCGGCTCGATGCCCGCCTGCCGCAAGGCGTCGCGGTAGTGCCCTCGTTTCTCTTCCGGCGTGCCAGCGCCGAATGGGAGCGCGACTCGGATCATGGTCCCAGTATGCCGCTCACTCGGGAGGGCGCGGCATGCGGCGGGCGGCCATGGGCAGCGGCCGGCCGGTCTCGAGCAGGGTCTTCAGGCTGGCGAGCACCAGCGGCCATCCCTTCGTGATGCCAGCGAGCATGTCGGAGCCGGGCTCGAGGCGGTCGTGAGTCACCTTCAGGCGCACGGCGTCTTGAAACGGCTCGATCTCGAAGGTGACGCGCGAGTGCTTCGCGGTGGCGGAACCAGTATTGTTTGGTGATCTCGCCGTCGACCAGCGCGTTCCACACCTTCTCCGGCGTCGACAAGATGTAAGTTACGTACACGAATTCGGGCTTATCCATCGTCCCCTCCTTCCAATTTCGTTTTCAGGTCGTGCAAGGCCCGCAGGCGCTGCCTTTCGAACTTCCCGATCCAGCGCTCGTGGATCTCATAGATCGGCACGGGGTTGAGATAGTGCAGCTTCTCGCGCCCGCTCCGGACCGTGGCGACCAGGTTGGCCGCCTCGAGGATGGCCAGGTGCTTGGCGACGGCCTGGCGCGTCATATGCAAGTCCCTGGTGAGCGCGGTAAGCGTCTGGCCGTTATGGGCGCAGAGCCGGTCGAGCAGCTTGCGGCGGCTTGGATCGGCCAGCGCCTTGAAGACATCGTCGATCTCCAACGGGACCATGATAGGCAACCTAGAGGTTGCATGTCAAAGGGCCGCCTGCGGCGGGCGCTCGTGGCTCGTCGCGCGTCGCCCGTCGGACCCTCGAGGGCTTTGTCTGCTGCGCACCGGGACAGATCCAGAAGGCGCAGCCGGGGAAGCCGGACCGGATCGACGGGCCACGAGCGACGGGCGACGGGCCTTCGGCTACACTTGTACTGTGAAAGCTATCGTTGTTGGAACTCCCGGCGGACCGGAGCAGCTACATCTCGAGGACGTGCCAACGCCTACGCCGGGACCCGGCCAGGCGCTGGTCAAGATTGCCGCTGCCGGAGTCAATTTCATCGATGTGTATCTGCGCACCGGCGTGTACAAGACCCCGATGCCGATGGTGCCCGGCCAGGAAGCCGCGGGCGTGGTGGAAGCGGTTGCCCCCGACGTGGGCGAGATAGCGCCCGGCGACCGCGTGGCCTATGCCACTGCGCCCGGCGCCTATGCCGAATACGCCGCGGTTCCGGCTTCGGCGCTGGTGAAGATCCCCGACTCGATCGATCTCCAGATGGCCGCCGCCGCCATGCTGCAAGGCATAACAGCGCACTACCTGACGCACTCCACGTATCCGCTCAAGGGAGGCGAAGTCGCCCTGGTACACGCGGCGGCCGGGGGAGTAGGACTGCTGCTGATCCAGATGGCGAAGATGCGCGGGGCCCGCGTCCTCGGGACGGTTTCCACGCAGGCCAAAGCCGATCTGGCGATCGAGGCCGGCGCCGACGCGATCGTCATTTACAGCCGGCACGATTTCGAGCCCGAAGTGCGGCGCCTCACCGACGGCCGCGGCGTGGACGTGGTTTACGATTCGGTGGGGCAGGCCACCTTCACCAAGAGCATGATCTGCCTGCGCCCTCGCGGGATGATGGTTTCCTTCGGGCAATCGAGCGGCGCGGTGCCCCCTATCGATCCGCTGGTTTTGGGCCAGATGGGTTCGGTGTTCCTGACGCGTCCCACACTGGCGCATCACCTGGCCACACGGCTGGAGCTGCTGTGGCGCGCCGACGACGTGCTGGGCTGGATCGCCGCCGGCAAGCTGCATGTCCGCATCGACCGCACCTACAACCTCTCCGGCGCGGCCGATGCGCACCGCGACCTGGAAGGGCGGAAGACCAGCGGCAAGCTGCTGATCGTTCCGGAGTGACGACGTGGCGCGCTCCGAATTTGTCGAACGCCGCCGGCGGGCCAGCGCGGCGTTCGACTCCCGGAAAATCGACGCACTGATCGTCTCGTCGGCGCCGAACGTGCGCTACCTGACCGGATTCACAGGCTCGGCCGGCATGGCGCTGGTGTGGCAGGGGGGCGCGGCTCTGTTCACCGATCCGCGCTACGCCATACAGGCCGAGGGCGAGGTCGATTGCGCCGTGCGGGTGGTTCGCGGGCCGCTGCAGGCGGCGTTGATCGCGGCTGCGGCCCGGCGCCGCCTGCGCCGCCTGGGCTTCGAGGACGGCCGGCTCACCTGCAAGGCGTATCGCGAAATCGAGGCCGGCCTTCCTCTGGGTGTCACACTGGAACCCGCGGCGGGCCTGGTCGAGGTACTCCGGACGGTGAAATCCGCGGGCGAGATCGAGCTGATCCGGCGATCGGTGCAGCTCAACTCGGAGGCCTTCGCGCGCGCGATGGCGAATCTGCGGCCCGGCATGACTGAATCCGCGCTGGCCGCGGAGATCGACTACCGGATGCGGCTTCTCGGCGCCGAGCGGCCGGCCTTCGACACCATCGTGGCCGCGGGCGCCCGCAGCGCCATGCCGCACGCCCAGCCATCTTCCCAAACCATACGGAACAATCGGCTACTATTGGTAGACATGGGCGCCAGCCGGGAAGGCTACGCGAGCGACATGACGCGGATGGCTTTCCTGGGACGGCCCGGACGAAAGGTCCGGGAGCTTTACGGCGCCGTGCTGGAGGCCCAGTCGGCGGCGGTCGATGCCGTGCGGCCGGGCGCAACGGCCGGAAGCGTGGACCGGGCGGCACGGCGGGTATTGCGCGCCCACGGCTTGGAGAAGGCGTTCGTCCACTCGACCGGGCACGGCCTGGGGCTCGAGATTCACGAGGCCCCGCGCCTGGCGAAGGGAGTGGCTACGCCGCTCGAGGCCGGGATGGCGATTACCGTGGAACCGGGCGCGTACCTGGAAGGGTTCGGAGGCATTCGCATTGAGGACACAGTTGTGGTAACCTCTTCCGGGTGCGAGGTTTTGACGCCAACATCGAAGGAACTGCTGGTTCTCTGACAGCACCAACCGCACCATGACACTCGAAGAAATCCGCGAGCTCATCAAAGTTGTCACCGAAACCGGCGTGGCGGAGCTGGAAGTGGAGCGTGGCGACAGCCGCGTCCGCATCCGGCGCATTCTGCGGCCGCGTGGCCATGGGATCGCCGTGCCCACCGCCGTTGCCGTGGGCGGCGAGACGTCTGCCGAGCCCGCTCCCGCCACTGCCGAGCCCACCCCCGCAGCCGGGCAGATCGTCGACGCCAGCGTAGTCACGGTCAAATCGCCCATCGTCGGCACGTTCTACGAAGCGCCCTCTCCGGGCGCGCCCACGTTCGTCAAGATGGGGGACACGGTAAAGCCCGGCGACGTGCTGTGCATCATCGAATCGATGAAGCTGATGAACGAGATCGAGGCCGAGATCGCCGGCACGGTGGTGACGAAGTTCGTCAATAACGCTCAGCCCGTCGAGTACGGCGAGGCGCTGTTCGCCATTCGCCCGCTCTGAGGCTCCGCGCGCATGTTTGAGAAAGTCCTCATAGCCAATCGCGGAGAAATCGCCCTACGGGTCATCTGCGCCTGCAAGGACCTGGGCATCCAGACGGTGGCGGTGTACTCGGAGGCCGACCGCAACAGCCTGCACGTGCGCTTCGCCGACGAAGCCATTTGCATCGGTCCCGCCAAGAGCGCGCTGAGCTATCTCGACATCCCTTCGGTCATCAGCGCGGCCGAGATCACGAACGTGGACGCGCTCCACCCCGGCTACGGCTTCCTTTCCGAGAACGCCGATTTCGCCGAGGTGTGCGAGCTTTCCGAAATCAAGTTCATCGGCCCTCCGCCGGCCGTGACGCGCCTGATGGGCCTTAAAGAGCGGGCCCGGGCGTTCATGAAAGATGCCGGCGTGCCGGTGCTGCCGGGGTCGGAGGGAATCATCCGCAGCGCGGACGAGGCGCTGGCGGTGGCCTGCGCCGTGGGCTATCCGGTCATCATCAAGGCGTCGGCGGGCGGCGGCGGCCGGGGAATGCGCATCGTGCGCGGGCCCGAGGAGCTGCCGGCGCAGATCGTACAGGCCCAGCAGGAAGCCGGGGCCAGCTTCGACTGCCCCAACGTCTACATCGAGAAGTACGTCGAAGCGCCGCGCCACATCGAGTTCCAGTTCCTGGCCGATCAATACGGCGACGTGGAGGTTCTGGGCGAGCGCGAGTGCACCATCCAGCGCCGCCACCAGAAGCTGGTGGAGGAAGCGCCCTCGACTTCGCTCACGGCGGAGAACCGGGAACGCGTCGCCGGCGCCCTGCGCGCCGCCATGCGCGAGGCCGGCTACGTGAACGCGGGCACGGTCGAGTTCCTGATGGACGAGAACGGCGAGCTGTACTTCATCGAGGTGAACGCGCGCATCCAGGTGGAGCACCCGGTCACCGAATGGGTGACGGGCGTGGACCTGGTGAAGAGCCAGATCCTGATCGCTTCGGGCGCGCGCCTCGACGACATTCTGCGGCGTCCGCTGCAGGTGCGCGGCCACGCGCTCGAGTGCCGCATCAACGCCGAGCACCCGGAGACGTTCGCGCCCTGCCCCGGCCGCATCACCGGGCTGAACCTGCCGGGCGGCGTGGGCGTGCGTGTGGACACGGCGGCCTACACCGATTGCGT
>DASWZN010000058.1:0-7499 GCA_036404435.1 Bryobacteraceae bacterium | reverse complement strand
AACCGGCGAGGCATTCGGTCGCAACTGAAATTAGTGCTTGTCTGGGCGCAACTGGCATGGTAAAACTACTCAGTCCTGGGTGATGGGAGTGGCCGGTTTTGAAGTGACCACGCATGGCCGGTTTTGAGGTGACCACCGAGGCGAGTCGCAGACCTTCCGCAGGTGGTCTGAGAAGAAGTGATCCCTCGCCTTTGAATGATCGTATGGAAGTCCGCCGAAAAGGCTTACGTCGGTCATTACCCATGAAATCGCCGCAGTGATCTTGAGAAAGGTCAGGTCGTCGTTGCCCGCAATCCGTGCGTCGAGGTATATGGCCTCGCATTCTAGGCGTCGGCACAAGCTGCAGACGCAGAGAAAACGGTGCACTGTGGAGAGGAAGTAGTATCCCAGAACCTCGTATGAGCCGAGCGCACGCAGCCAGCCTTGCTCATGATTCCTGTAAAGGTTCCACATCCGATGATTCAGACTGACCGAGGCCTGCAGCAAGCGTCCGTGAAAGCGGCCTATAAGCTCGCGCACCCGCTTGCGCTCTTCGTGTTCATACTCAATCCTCAACCTGTCCCTTGTCTGCCACCTGTTGAGGAGATATGCGACGGTGGCTGATGTCCCGACCGAAACGATGGCTGGCCACAGCAGCTTCGTAGCGGTCTGCAGCAACTGCCCGGTTCCTGTTTCCATTGCAGCCAGCAGTATACTTCAGCGGGACACTGATTCGGTGGTCGCTGTGAAGACCTTTGAAGCGTGAGCGCCCGCTTGACCATGGTCGGCCCCGCCCCCCGCAATGCTACACTGGCCGGGTTGCCACTCGTACTCTTCCTTTCCGTACTGCTCATCGCCGCCTGCGGCCTCGTTTATGAGCTGATCGCCGGCACGCTCGCCAGCTACCTGCTCGGCGACAGCATCCTGCAATTCTCCACCATCATCGGCACCTATTTGTTCGCGATGGGCATCGGCAGCGCCCTTTCCCGCTACCTGCGCCGCGGCCTGGTCGCCCGCTTCGTTTCCATCGAGCTGATGGTGGGACTGGTCGGCGGCTACTCCTCGGCTCTGCTGTTTCTCGGCTTCGCTTACGGCCAGGCGTTCCGCCTCGAGCTCTACTCCATCGTGATCGTCATCGGCATCCTGGTCGGCCTCGAAATCCCGCTGCTGATGCGCATTCTCAAAGGCCGCTTCGAGTTTCGCGACCTGGTGGCGCACGTCTTGACCTTCGATTACCTGGGCGCGCTCGGCGCTTCGCTGCTGTTCCCCATTTTGCTCGTGCCGAAGCTCGGCCTAGTGCGCTCGGCGCTGGCGTTCGGGTTGGTCAACGCGGCGGTGGCGCTGTGGTCCACCTTCCTGTTCCGCGCCGAACTGGGACGCCCCGGCTCGCTGCGCGCGGCCTCGGTGGCCGTCCTCGCCGTGCTCGGCGTGGGCATGGCCTATGCCGACAAAATCACCGTCGCCGCCGAGAACAACATCTACGCCGACGAGGTCATCTTCGCCCGCGACACCCACTATCAGCGCATCGTGCTGACCAAGTGGAAGGACGACATCCGCCTCTTCCTCAGCTCCCACCTGCAATTCTCCTCGCGCGACGAGTACCGCTACCACGAGGCGCTGGTGCATCCCGGTTTGGCCGCGCTGCCCGGCGCGCGCCGCGTCCTGGTCCTGGGCGGCGGCGACGGTCTGGCCGTGCGCGAGATCCTGAAATACCCGGCCGTCGAAAGCATCACGCTGGTGGACCTCGATCCCGAAATGACGCGCCTGTTCTCCACGCATCCGCTGCTCACGCCGCTCAACGGCGGCTCGCTCAAGGCGCCCCGCGTACACATCGTCAACGCCGACGCTTTCTCCTGGCTCGACACCACCACCGGCTTCTACGATTTCGCCGTGGTGGATTTCCCCGATCCCACCAACTACTCGCTGGGCAAACTCTACACCACGGCGTTCTACAAGCTGTTGGCGCGCCACCTGACCGCGCGCGGCATGGCCGCGGTGCAGAGCACTTCGCCGCTGTTCGCGCGCCAAACCTACTGGTGCATCGTGGCGACAATGAAGCAGGCCTGCTTCGACGTACATCCCTACCACGCTTACGTGCCCGCGTTCGGCGAATGGGGCTTCGTGCTGGGCACTCTTGCGCCCTACCGGCCGCCGGCGGCGCTTCCCCCCGGACTGCGCTTTCTGAACGCGCACACGCTGGCGCAGATGTTCGATTTCCCCGCCGACATGGGGCCGGTGCCCGCCGAGGTCAACCGCCTCAACGATCAGGTGCTGGTCCGCTACTACGATCAGGAATGGAGCGCGATCTCGCATTGAGGCAGATTCCCCGCCGCCGATTCCTTGCCGCGGCCCTCGTCGGCCTGACGCCCAAGACCGATCCGCCGATCGCCGGCTCCTTCGTCAACGACTCCGCCGAACTCGGCCATCGCCTGCGCAGCCGCGGCCCATTCCGTACGCCCGCGCGCCGCGAGCGCGTCCCGCTGGTCATCGTGGGCGGCGGCATGGCGGGACTCGCCGCCGGCTGGCGCCTCCAGAAACGCGGCTTCCGCGACTTCGTCCTGCTCGAAATGGAGAAGCAGGCCGGTGGCGTCGCGCGCTGGGGCGAAAACGGCATCACGGCGTTCCCCTGGGGCGCGCACTACGTCCCCGTGCCCGGCCCGAAGTCGCTGCTCATCCGCGAGCTGCTCGAAGACCTGGGCGTCCTGGTCGACGGCCGCTGGGAGGAACGCTATCTCTGCTTCTCGCCCCAGGAGCGCCTGTTTCTGCACGGCAAATGGCAGGACGGCATCGAGCCCGAGATCGCGGCCACCCGCCGCGACCACGACGACTACCGCCGCTTCGAGCAGCGCATGGCGGAGTTCCGCGCCTCGGGCCAGTTCACCATCCCCATGGAGCGCGCCGGCCGCCCGCCCGACGCGGCCCTCGACCGCCTCTCCATCGCCGATTGGCTGCGCCGCGAGCGGTTCGATTCGCCTTACCTCAACTGGTACGTCAACTACGCCTGCCGCGACGACTTTGGTGCGCTGGCCGAGGACACCTCCGCCTGGGCCGGCATCCACTACTTCGCCTCGCGCGAGCCCGACGAAAAAGGACCGCTCACCTGGCCCGAAGGCAACGGCTGGATCGTGCGCCGCCTCCTCGATCGGCTCCGCGGCCACGTGCGCACCGGTGCGCCGGTCTGGCACGTCGCGCGCGACGGTCAGCGCCTGCGCGTCCTCACCGAGGATGTCGAATACGAAGCCGAGGCCGTCGTCTTCGCCGCCCCCACGTTCCTCGCGCCGTATCTGATGGACGACGCCCCGCCCGTCTCCGGCTTCGAGTACTCTCCCTGGCTCACCGCCAACCTGGTCGTCGAACGCCCGCCGGTCGAGCGCTCCATCGAGCGTGCCTGGGACAACGTGATCTACGAGTCGCCCGCGCTCGGCTACGTGGTGGCGACCCACCAGTCGCTGCGCTCCGTCGTAGGGCCGAGCGTGTGGACGTTTTACTGGGCGCTGGCGAACGGCCCGGCCGCGCGCAACCGCAAGCTGCTGCTCTCGACCGACTGGGCGTGGTGGCGCGACGCCATCCTCAACGATCTCGAGCGCGCGCATCCCGATATCCGGCAGTGCGTCTCGCGCCTCGACATCATGCGCCTGGGCCACGCCATGGTGCGTCCCCGCGTCGGCTTTCTTTCTTCGGACGAGCGCCTCCGCGCGGCCGCCTGGCCCGGTCCGGTCTTCTTCGCGCATTCCGACTTGAGCGGTTTCTCGGTCATCGAAGAGGCGCAACACCGCGGCGTCACGGCCGCCGACCGCGCACTGGCCCGCTTGGGAGGCCGGCCGTGAAGTACCTGGCGACAGCCCTGGCCGCCGCCGTCCTGGCCTTCCTCGTGGCATCGCTCCTCGTTCGCGAGCGCGCAACGGTGCCGCGGCCCCCCTCCGCCGCAGCGACCTTTGAGCAGCGCTTCCCCGAGCAGGCCGCCGCTTACCACCAACCCGCGTCCGTGGACGCCCGCTGGCAAGAAAAACGTGGCCACGCCTGGTCGATCGCAGACCGCGAGGAGACTGATCCCGAGGGCGACCCGCGCTGGACGCGCATCCTGGGGGCACGTCCCAAGCTGCGCCCGCAACCCACCGCCTGCCTCACCTGCCATGCCGCGGCCGGCACGGCGCGCGCCTCCAGCTACTATGAAGCGCGCGACCGCAAGCCGCTAGGCTGCCCCGATTGCCACGAGCGCCAGGGAGATCTCCGCTCCGCCGTCTGCGAACAGTGCCATCGCGAGTACTACATCGTGGCTGGCCAGGCCGCATTCCCGGAAGGCCGCACCGCGGACCAGATCGAAGCTTTCTACGAGAGCCGCGGCACCGGCGACTGGATTCACGCCGGAACCGGGGCCGTCGTGCTCAAGGCGCAGCATCCCCAATTCGAAATGCACGCGCAAGGCCCGCACGCCCGCGCCGGCGTCGCCTGCGCCGATTGCCACATGCCGTTCGAGCGCCGCGGCGCGACTCGGATCACGGACCACCGGGCCACGCGCCCGCTCGAGAACATCGGACGGGCCTGCCTGTCCTGCCACGGCGAATCGGCCGGCGATCTGCTCGCGCGTGTCAAGGAGACGGAGGCGCGCACGCGGGCGCTCCTCTCGCGCGCCGAAGACGCGCTGGTCGCCGCGATCGACGCCATCGAGATCGCGCAGGCCGCCGGCGCCCGCCCCGCCGCCGCGCTCGAACTGCAAACCAAGGCACAATGGCGCCTCGACTTCGTCGCCGCCGACCGGTCCCTGGGCTTCCACGCCCCCCAAGAATCCGCCCGCCTCCTCGCCGAGGCCATCGACTACGCCCGTCAGGCCCAACTCGCAGCCGCGAGAAGTGCGATAAAATGAACTGGTTCGGGCCGTGGCGCAGCCTGGCTAGCGCGCTTGCTTGGGGTGCAAGAGGTCCCGAGTTCAAATCTCGGCGGCCCGACCAATATTTTCAATCAGTTACGTCGCCTTTTGCCGCCTCGCCGAAACCGCTGTAGATGATTTTGTAGCTGTGGAGAGCCTCAAGGATCAACAGCCGCGTTATCTGGGAAGGCGCGCCACTGTCTTGGGCGCAGGGGGTCGGCAGTTCGAATCTGCCCGCCCCGACCAATAGAATCAAGCAGATACGGACTATTCGGCCTGCCTTCCAAATCCCACAGTAGATAATTCTGTAGCTGTGGCGTTCCTCGCGGTTCAACAACGAGAGGGACCGTGAGTTTCGGCAGAAGAAGGTCCGACGTTCAAATCAGGGAGTCCGACCAGTCAAGGTTCCAAAGAAGTACCAGCTCACGATTCCTCACCCGTCCCATACGATTCAGGTGGCCCAGTGGTCAAGATCCGCATAGAATAGGGACGTTTGTGTCCTTGTGCTAGGACAGGCGGAGGCCCCATGGCGATTGAGTTCCAGAAGCACGAGAAGATCACTTTGCGGGAAGTCGGGCTGGACGAGAAATGGCTGCAGGAACAAATCACCAAGGACCCCTCAATACTGGGCCTCGGGGATTTGACTCTGCTGAGCAAGGAGCACAAGCAGAGTTCTGGTGGGCTGTCGGTCGCCACAATCGGATACAGAGAGGTCCTGGAGGTTCTGGGGCATGTTAAGCGCGCGGATTTAGGAGCGGATGTGGTCGCCTCGCCGGGTACGAGGGGCGCGCGGGGCGTGTTCCGACAGGCGAGAGACGGCATGAAGGGCGCACATAGACATCACGGGCGACACGTCGGCTGCTCGCCGCGGCCGGCTGGCGGCTCTGTCGCCTTCAGCTTAAGCCGCCGCTTTCCATGTGTACCGATGGTGGAGACCGCCGACGCGCGGCAGCGAAATCAGATCCGCCCCCGCCGGCCTCGGCTCAATTGCCCGGCCCGCCGGCGCGTCCTTGCCAAGCCCATCGTGGGTACGGTCCGTGTGGTAGTAGCCCATGTACTCGCGGGCCAGGCGCCGCACGTGCGCTTCGTCCAGCGCGATCACGTGATCGAAGCAATCCCGGCGCGCGCTGCCCACCCAGCGCTCCGCGACGCCATTTTGCCAGGGACTGCGCACGCTTGTTCGCACGGCCTTGATCCGGGACGAGCGCAGGAAATCGAGCACCTCCGGGCTGAACTTGGCGTCACGATCCAGGATGACGTAGCGGTGCCGGTCCGAATCCGCGAACGTCTCGCGAAGCTGCTGCGCGACCCACTCGGCGGTCGGGTGAGCGGTGACGTTGAAGTGCAGGATCTGGCGCCTTCCATGATCGATCGCGAAGAAGCAGTACAGCAGGCGGAAGGTGACGGTCGGCACAGTGAAGAAATCGATCGCGGCAATCGCCTCGCGATGGTTTCTCAGGAACGCGAGCCAGTTTTTGCCGGCGTCGCCGGGCCGCGGCAGCCTGCGCGTCAGGTAGCGCGACACGGTGCGTTCCGAAATGTCGAAGCCCAGCTTCAGCAATTCGCCGTGAATTCTGGGAGCGCCCCAGGAAGGATTCTCGCGCGCCATGCGCCGGACGATCTCGAACACGTCGATGCCGATCTTGCGTCCGCCGCCACGCGAGCGCAGGCGCCAGTAGAGCCGGAAGCCCGCGCGATGCCAGCCAACCACGGTCTCAGGCTTCACCAGGATGAGCGCTTCCATCCAGCGCGGCCAGATCCGCCGCAGCGCGATCCAGAACAGGCGGTCAACACCGCTGAGCCGCGGCCGTGGATGCTTCCGCTTGAGCACGGCGACCTGCTGGCGCAAGGCGAGAATCTCGAGACCAAGATCATGCCGTGTGCGAAGGAACGCGCGCAAGTAGGCGAGCAGCGTGAACATGCGGGTCTTCGAAGTGTAGTAGAAACGTAGCTGTCCAGGCCTTGGAGTTCCACAGGGTTCAACAGGTGGCGGGCGTCGTGAAGGCAGTTAGTGGCTTGAAGTCAGCACCGCATAACGGTGGGCACTTTGTCTCAAAAGCAAGCGCGCCCGCAGATTCTCGACGCCCGCTCCCTCCCGAGAAACCTTGCCGTGTCAGTGCTGTAGATGAAAACGTAGCTGTCGCGCGCACCCAAGTTCCACAGGGTTCCACAGGCTTCAATAGACTTCCACCAACCCATTGAGAATACAAGTAGTTGAAAATAGGCCACTTGGGGCGAATGGCATCCTGCGCTTGGGGTGCCTTTTACCATGCTTATAAGTGTCTTGTTTTCATACGCTTACATGGACCGCTTGCCTATTTGGGCATGACTTGTTTACAGTTGTCGCTACGGTCGGTGCCTATCACACTGAATCTAAGGGTGCTTTCAGGCAGGCGCCCCTCGGGCAGGACCACTTGCAATTGCGACAAGTGGTCCTCGTTGGTATTGGTCCAGATTCTCGGCATGCTGCGGGCTACGAATGTAGCTGGCGCGAGCCTCAAGGTCCAACAAGTGTTAGCGCCGACTTAAAAGAGCAGCACTTCCGCCGGTCTTGACGCCGCGGTGGGCGCCGGTTCCGGGGCCGGCGCACACGGGTGCGGCGTCGCCGCCGGCGACGAAGTCGGCGGTCGCAGCGTGGCCGGATTCAGGAGAG
>DASWZN010000057.1:0-94935 GCA_036404435.1 Bryobacteraceae bacterium | reverse complement strand
CACCGGGGCCGCTCGCATTCTGTACACTCCAACCGACGCGGCTCGTTTGCAGCAAGGCGACGTCCTTGTAGCCCCATCCACAGATCCCGGCTGGACCCCGCTGTTCCTGCGAGCCTCAGCCATTGTGGTCGAGACCGGCGGCTTTCTGAGCCATGGCGCCATTGTCGCTCGCGAGTATGGCATCCCGGCCGTCGCCAACATCCCCGGAATTCTGAATGCGCTTCGCGACGGCGAGTCCATCACCGTTGACGGTTCCAGAGGCTGCGTGGTCCGTTCAGCCTGCGAAGGGAAGGCGCAGTGATCGAGTATTCGCGAGGGCAAACGAGTGGAAGCCTGCGGGCGTTCTGCCAAGAGCCAGCTGCTTCACTCGACGAGTGGCGCCAGTTGGTGACATGTGGCAGATCAACCGGTAGATCCCGCCGGACGCCGCGGCGTGTAGAAAAAACCGATAGCTGGCGCGAAATCCACTTTCGCATCAGCAGCTGCCCGCGAAGTCCGGATCTGGGAAGTGTGCCAGCCTTGCGTCGATCCGTCCCCTGATACGCCGGTCACGGCGGTTGCCAGGAAGAGGCTCCGGACCAGATGGAACTCGCCCCTCCTCACTTCACCAACTGCTGCAGCGCCAAAAACGTAACCCGCTTCTGGGCCTCGGTTCGCGCCAGCGGCGAGTAGTAATACCAGAACGTCGCGCTGACCTGCGCCGAGGTGCCGGGCGGGATGGCGAAGGCGAACGACTCGCGGCGCTTCTCGCCGGGGGCCAGGCGCGTGTCCGAAAGGACGCTCGCGGCGCGTAGGAAGGCGGTCGGCTCGCGGTCGATTTCCTTGCCTTGCTGATCGGCCACCGTGCGGCGGTAGACGCGCTGCTCGCGGAAGTGCTGGCCGTTGTAAGCGTCCGCGCGCACTTCGAGCACGATCTGCCGGAGCGGCGATCCGGTGGGCACGTAATGCCCGGCCGCGACGTTGGCCACATCCACGAAAACGTGCAGGCTGTCTCCGCGGCGCTCGGCCGTCAGGTTCGCCTTCACCGTGCTGGCCAGTTGCTCGATCGAGTGGCTGCCGGGCATCAGGTGCAGGTTGATCTTGGCCAGGCTGACCTGCTGGATGCGCGGGTCCACCACCTCGCCCTCCACACGGTACATGTGGCAGGACTGGCAAGCCTTGCCTTCCTTCAGGAACCGGCTGGCCTTCCACTCCGAGTAAGTCGTGAGAACGGGAAAGCCGAGCGCGTTGCGGTAGTCGTGACACGGCGCGCAGATGGCGGCCGTAGTATGCACGGCGGAGTAGACGGTTTGGTGCCCGACCGAAGTCACGTCCCGGAGCGGCCCGCTCTTCACTTGCGTGAACTCCACGCGGGCCTTGGGATTGGGGCCGTCGAACGTCACCTCGCGAACCGAGTGGCAGTAGTCGCAGGTCACGCCCTCCCAGCTCACCTTGCTGCGCAGGCGGAAATCGGCGGTGCGGACGGCTATCGGCGAGTGGCACTCCAGGCACACCTTGCGGGAGTCGGTGCCGTAGTCGGTCTCGGTCAGCTCGAGCGCGTCCTGGAACAGGCGGCTCTCCACGGCGACGGCGTGCGCCGAGGATTTCCAGGCTTCGTGGATGGCGCGGTGGCAGCGGCCGCACGCCTCGGCGCTGGCCGGCGTGTCCAGCGGCGGCGCCGCCCCGCTCGTGGCCGACAGGGCCACCAGCAGCAGGGACAATCTGGGTCCCATACCTCTACCTCCTCCCAGCTTCCGCAACCGGGGGCCGGGCGCCCTCGATGGAGCGTATCAGGAGCCACAAGCCGGCAATCGTCAGCGCGATCGCGATCAATGCAAAGACGAGGCCGAAGCGGCGGAAATTCAGCTCCTTGAGCGCGGCCTCGCCGGCGTGGTGGGTTTCCGCGGCGATGGCGAGGCCTGCCTCGGCGGCTTTCTGAACCGCGGCGGGATCGAGCGTGTGCGTGGCCACCTGCGCCTTCACCAGCGCCTCGCGTCCGTCCCGCAGCTTCAGGACGGCTTCGGAAACTTCCATGCCCGAGCGGGCGGCCAGCCCCAGAATCTCGTCGGACTTTTGCAGCGAAGCATCGAGCTTCGCAATCTCGGCGGCCATGCCGGCGGCGGTCTGGCCCTCGGCGCTCTCCGCGTCATGGCACTGCTTGCAGACCGAGCCCGGTCCGGCGAGCATCGCCGTCGAGGGCATCTTGACGCCGTGGTTGCTATGGCACACCACGCAGCCGCCCAGGTTCATCGCGGCGAAGACGTCGTGGTGCATACTCTTGTCGTACAG
This sequence comes from Bryobacteraceae bacterium, assembly GCA_036404435.1. Lineage (GTDB taxonomy): Bacteria > Acidobacteriota > Terriglobia > Bryobacterales > Bryobacteraceae > DASWZN01. The sequence goes on along the minus strand of DASWZN010000057.1, from coordinate 92,667 downwards.
GTCCTCCATCATGGCGTGGCAGGAGCCGCAGACCGCGGCGACCGAGGAGACCTGCGGCGGCGTTGCGCCATGGTTGCCGTGGCAGGAGGCGCAACTCGGCGCGGAGAGGTCGCGGCGCTTGGCGAGCGCTTCCCAATGCACGCTCTGGCGGTACTCCTCGAACTGGTTGGTGGGGATCTTGTACTTCGCCATGCGGACCGCGTCGGCGTGGCAGCGGGCGCAGGTCTCGGGCAGGCGCAGCGGATGGACGGGCGAGAGCGGGTCCTTGACGGCGCGGATGTCGTGCACGCTGTGGCAGTCGATGCAGGTGGCCGCGGCTTCGTCGCCGGCAGCGATGCGCTTGCCGTGGACGCTGGTCTGATACTCGGCGTATTGGTCCACGCGCTCGCGCGGGTTGTAGCGGCGCATCAGGCCGACATCGCTATGGCAGCGGGCGCAGAGCTGCGGCACGGTTTTGCGCGCGGGCTTGCCCTTGAAGCCACGGGCGGGGTCCATGGCGCCGGACGGGTCGTCGGCGTTGCGGTCCCCGCCGTGGCAGTCCACGCAGGAGAAGCCGTGCTGGCTGTGCACATCCTTGGAAAAGGCGAGCGCGGGCTTCTGGAGGTCGTCGGCGAGCGCGGAGTGGCAGTCGATGCAGGAGTCCTTAGCGAGAGCGGCCGGCGTCAGGCCGAGGGCGATGCACAACAGGAAGGTGGGGCGGACCGCTGGTCCGCGCGGCGCCCGCTGGCCCCGCCTTCCGTCGGTGCCAGGTCCAGGCCGACGGGGGCGTCGGCCGCGGACCAGGGGGTCCGCCCCACACGAATGCAACGCGCGCGTCATCTCAGATACCCCAGCAGCGAGAAGGTCGCCAGATAAGCGACCAGCAGGACCCCCGCCCCGGTGACCAGCCGCGTGCGCTCGACGCCTTCGCGGTCCGTCGCCCAGAAAGGCAGCGTCACCCACCACACTGCCAGGAGGCCGAACCCGGCCAATCCGAGCAATTCGCCCTCCATGAACCAGACGTGGCTCGGGATCAACTTGAGGGTGTAGAACGGCGCCAGGAAATACCATTCCGGCCGGATGCCCGCCGGGGCCGAGGCGAACGGGTCGGCCTTCTCGCCCAATTCCCAGGGGAACAGCGCGGCCAGGCATCCCAGCACGCCCAGGGCGGCGTACCAAGCCATGAGCTCGCGCAGGAAGAAGTTGGGGAAGAACGGCATCTGCGGCTCCCGGCCGCCCGAGGCCACAAAGCGCTTCTCGATCCATGGCGGGGAACTGATGCCGTGGCGCTGCACCAGCATCAGGTGCAGGGCGATGAGGGTGGTGGCTAAGCCGGGCAGCACGGCGACGTGAAACCCGAAGAAACGGGTCAGGGTGGCGCCGCCCACGTCGTCGCCGCCACGCAGGAACCGCGCCAGAGCAGGCCCGGCCCAGGGGACGCTGGCCGCCATGTCGGTACCCACCTTGGTGGCGAAGTAGGAAATGGTGTTCCAGGGCAAAAGGTAGCCGCTGAAACCGAACCCGAGCGCCAAGCCGAGCAGCGCCAGCCCGCTCAGCCAGGTCAGCTCCCGCGGCCGCCGGTAGGCGCGCAGGAAAACCACGCTGAACATGTGGATGAAAGCGGCCAGAATCATCAGGTTGGCGGACCAGCTATGGATCGAGCGGATCAGCCAGCCGAACTGGACCCGGGTCATGATGAACTCCACGCTTTCGTAGGCCTCGCCGGCGGTCGGCCGGTAGTAGAGCAGCAGGAGTATCCCGGTCAGCACCTGGATTACAAAGAGGAAAAGCGTGACGCCCCCGAAGTAGTACCAGAGGGTTCCGGAATGGACCGGCACGGTTTTATGGGCAACGAACTCGCGGATCGACGACAGCCCCAGGCGTTCGTCCAGCCAGGCGACACTTCGCTGGAGGCGGCGCTTCTGCTCGACAGGCGGCACTCTCAGCCTCCTTTGCTTCGGCCCGCGCCACCCGTACACACCGTGTGGGGCGGACGCCCTCGTCCGCGGTCGGCCCCCTGGCCGACCTGCTTTTCCATCCAGTTCTGGAGCCGACCAGGGGGTCGGCTTGCGGACCAGGGGGTCCGCCCCACTCTAGGCTCGGCGGGAAACGAAAACTTCTTCGCCGCGGAGGCGCACCACGTACTCTTCGAGCGGCTTCGGCGGCGGACCGGACACAACGCTCCCGTTCAGGTCGTACGTGCCGTTGTGGCAAGCGCACCAGATAACGTGGGCGTCCTCTTTATACTGTACGGTGCAGTTCAGGTGGGTGCAGACTGCCGAGAAGGCCCTCCACTCAGTCTCGCCAGATCGTATGAGCAACACTGGCCGGCTGCCGAACTTGACGATCTTCCCGCTGTTTACCTTGAGATCCTGAACCTTGCCGGCGGCGACCTCATTGACGGCCGCCTCGGGGACTGCGGGCGGATCGACGAACTTCGCCACCGGGTAGAGAAATGATCCGACGGAGGCAGCCACACCCCCTCCGAGAAGCCATCCAATGAAGCCCCTGCGTTCGCTGACCATGAGAGCCTATGTTCCCGAATGCTACTGCTGCGAACCTCGCCTGTCAAGAGGGAAGACATTAAGACGTTGGGGTTCGATTGTGGCATTTCGCGCAGGCAGGTGGGGGAAGGTGAGCAGGTCCGGGTGTTGAGAAACTATAACAGTGCCGCCTCGTTCACGGCCTCTCGCATGTAAAAACCGTTGCGAAGAGACATGGGTCCATTGCGAACCGCAATGCACGGGTTCGGCTGAGCGAACTCCGTGACTTGCGGACACATGCGTGTATGGCCTGTTTACAAATGCAATAGATAGTTCTATGGTCCGATTGCCGCCGTGCAAAACGCAACATACTTTTCTTCTGTGTTGTCATCATGATGCAGACAATGCAACGAACGTCTCCAAAGCGGGCCACGAAGGTGCACATACAGTGGCGGAGGTAAACGAAAATGGTCGCACTTCTCGTTCTCGCAACTTTCGTGGCATTCATCGCTTGGGATGTCCTGCTGCACAGGGAAAAGTACCGATTTCGCGTGGCGAGCCCGGCTTCGAGCGCTGCCAAACCCCAGGGAGCGCCAGTGGTCGCGGGCGTAACCCTGCCCGAAGGCCTGCTCTATCACCCCGGCCATGCCTGGGCTCTCGACGCCGGCAACGGCCGTGTTCGTGTGGGGTTGGACGAGTTCGCGGCCAGCCTGATCGGGAACATCCAGAAGATCGATGTTCCGCAGCGCGGCCGCTGGTTCCGCCAGGGGGAGAAGGGTTGGACCGTTCATACCGACCGCGGTGACGCGGCCATGCTGGCGCCCGCCGAGGGCGAGATCGTCGCCATCAACGAGAAGGCCGTCTCGAATCCCGAGACCGTGGCGCAGGACCCCTACGGCGCCGGCTGGCTGCTCGAGATCTTCTCTCCGGATATTCAGGTCAGCTTCCGCAATCTGCTCACGGGCGCCTTTGCCCGCCGCTGGATGGAGGAATCGGTCGCCGAGCTGCGCCAGGCGGTCTCACCGGGCGCGCTGGCCACGGCTTTGGACGGCGGCACGATCTCCCCGCAAGTGGGCACTGAATTGCCCCCTGAAAAATGGCGCGAAGTGACTCGTCAGTTCTTCCGCTCATAAACGAAGAGAAGTTCACGATTGATGCACGCGATTCTGTACGACAACACGAAGTGTGTCGGCTGTGGGGCCTGCATGGCGGCGTGCCGCGAACAGAACCACCTACCCGAGACCAGCGCCACCGAGCTAACGGCCCAGCAGTTCACGATCCTGAAGACGGCTCCGGGGAAGGACGGCGAGGTCAACTACCGGCGGTTCTGCATGCACTGCCAGGATCCCACCTGCGCCTCGGTATGCCCGGTGGGCGCGCTGCACAAGACCGCCGCCGGCCCGGTGGTCTACAACGAGGCGATATGCCTGGGATGCCGCTACTGCATCCAGGCGTGCCCGTTCGGGATTCCGAAATACGAGTGGACGTCGCTGAAGCCGCGCGTCCGCAAATGCAACTTCTGTGCGGACCGGCTGGCCCAGGGCAAGATCAACGCCTGCGCCGAAGCCTGCCCCTACGGCGCCACCATCGCCGGCGACCGCGACGCCCTGCTGCAGGAGGCCCGCGCGCGCTTGGCCGCCGAGCCCGGCAAGTACGTGCCGAAGATCTACGGCGAGCACGATGCCGGCGGGACTTCGGTCCTCGTTCTTTCCACGATCCCGTTTGCGGCGATGGGGCTGCCGGAGAACTTGCCTGCCGAGCCCATGCCGATGCTCACCTTCCGCGTTCTCTCGAAGATCCCGCCCATAGTGGCCGTGGGCGCATCCGTGCTGATCGGCTTGTGGTGGTTCACGCGCCGCAAGGAGGCCGTGGCGCGCGAGGAAGCCCGCGAGGAAGCTCGCGAAAGAGTGCGGCAATGAGACAAATCCGTTCGCTCTTCTGGCGCGTTATCGCCCTGGCGATCCTGACCGGGGGCGCTTACGGCGTCTGGGTGCGCTTCACGCAGGGCCTGGGCGCGTCCACGCATTTGAACGACCACGCCCCTTGGGGATTGTGGATCGGCTTCGACATCCTGTGCGGCGTGGGTCTGGCGGCGGGCGGCTTTGCCATCACGACCGCGGTCTACATTCTCCACATGGAGCGGCTGCGGCCGATCGTGCGGCCGGCCGTCCTGACGGCGTTCCTGGGCTACCTGATGGTGGTGGTAGCGCTGATGATCGACCTGGGCCGCCCCTGGAACATCTGGCGGGCCATGGTCCTGTGGAACCCGCACTCGGTCATGTTCGAGGTGGCCTGGTGCGTGATGCTTTACAGCACGGTGCTGGCGCTCGAGTTCTCGCCGATGCTGTTCGAGCGGCTGAAGTGGCACCGCGCGGTGCGGATCGTCAAGCGGGTGGTGGTCCCGCTGGTTGGCCTGGGCTTCCTGCTCTCGACGCTGCACCAATCCTCGCTGGGCAGCCTCTACCTCATCATGCCCACCAAGCTGCACCCGCTGTGGTACTCGCCCATCCTGCCGGTTCTGTTCTGGTTCTCGGCGGTCTCGGTGGGACTGGCGATGGTGATTTTCGAGAGCGGCCTGAGCGCGCGGGCTTTTGGACGGGCGCTCGAGTTCGACCTGCTGCAATCCGTCTCGAAGGTCATGGCCGCGTTTTTGGGGCTGTTCCTGGTCTTGCGGTTCCTGGATCTCGCCTGGCGCGGAGCGCTCCCGCAAGCGTTCCGCCTCGCCGGGCGGGGAAGTTACGAAGCGGGCATGTTCTGGCTCGAAACCGCGCTGCTGGCGCTCCCCATTCTGCTGGTGGCGATTCCGCGGGTTCGGTCCAATCCGCAGGCGCTGTTTGCCTGCTCGGCGGTGGTGGTCGGCGGGTTCCTGGTGAACCGTCTGAACGTCTCGACCACCGGCCTCGATGCGTCATCCGGGGTACACTACTTCCCTTCCTGGATGGAGATAGCGGTTACAATGAGCATCGTGGTCGTCGGGATGAACCTGTTCCGGATTGCCGCGCGGTACCTGCCGGTTTTCCACGACGCCACGCACGGCGAGAAGCCTCGCCAAGCGGCGTATGCGGAGTCTTAGCGCAAAGCTGATTCTCGGATTGGTGGCCAGCCTGCTCGCAGTGTTGGTGGGCCTGGGCTGGGCCAACCTCCATGTGCTGCGCGAGAACCTCGAGACCACAGCGGTAATGGCCGAGCAGCGCATGGCCGGCGTCATCTTCCAATCCACGCGCACCAGCATGTTGCGCAACGACCGCGAGCAGTTGGTCGAGATCATCGGCTCCATCGCCGCCCAGCCGGGCGTGCGAAAAATCCGCATCTTCTCCAAGAAGGGACAGGTGCAGTTCTCCACCCTGCCCGGCGAAACCGGAACGATGGTGGACAAGCGCGCCGACGCCTGCTTCATCTGTCACAGCTCGAATCAGCCGCTCGAAAAGCCCCAGACGCGGGACACCTGGCGCATCTACCGCGCGGGCTCCGAGCGCGTGATCGGACTGGTGCGGCCCATCGAGAACGAGCCCGCCTGCTCGAACGCCGCCTGCCACGCGCATCCGGCCTCGCAGCGCATCCTGGGCGTGCTGGACGTGGTGCTCTCGCTCGATTCGGTGGATCAGGCGCTGGCCGCGCACGAGCGGCGCATGCGGGCGCAGGTGGCGTTCTCGGCGGCGCTCATGATCGCCATTGCGGGCGGCCTGGTTTGGTTCCTCGTCCGGCGGCCCATCAAGCGCCTCACGGCCGGGGTGCACGTGCTCGCCTCGCACAACCTGGCTTACCGGTTCGGCTTCAAGAGGCGCGACGAGATCGGCGAACTGGCGGGCGCTTTCGACAGCATGGCCGGAGAGCTCGAGACCGCCAACCGCACCCTGGAGGACCGCATCCGGCGCAAGACCAAGGAGCTCGAATCGGCGCAGGAGAAGCTCATACACTCGGAGAAGCTGGCGTCGCTCGGCCAGCTCGCCGCCGCCGTCGCGCACGAGATCAACAATCCGCTGGCCGGCATTTTCACTTACGCGCGCCTGCTCGAAAAAAAGCTGGCGCTCGAGAAGCCGATGCTCGACTGGATCCAGACCATCCAGCACGAGAGCCGGCGCTGCGGCGAGATCGTAAGCAACCTGCTGGTGTTCGCGCGCAAGCACCACACCGAGATGTCCATGACGGACGTGAAGACGATCGTCGATCGCACCGTGGCCGTGGTGCAGCACAAGCTCCAGATGCAGGCGATCGAGCTGGCCTGCGACGTTCCGCCGCTGCCGCAGGTCTTCTGCGACGGCTCGCAGATCCAGCAGGTGCTGGTGGCCATCGTGATGAATGCGGTGGACGCCATTGCGAGCCGGGGCGGGCAGCCCGGCCACCTTCGCATCCGGGCCGGCCTGATGGCGGAGGATGGGCGTCTGGATCTGGCGGTCAGCAACGACGGCCCGCCGATTCCCAAGGACGTGCTGCCTCACATTTTCGAACCTTTCTTCAGTACAAAACAGGCCACGTCTGGTGTAGGATTGGGACTCGCGGTGGCCTACGGCCTCATCAAGCGGCACGGCGGCGACATACAGGTGGAGACGGGGGACGAGACCACGTTCCACGTGATCCTCCCGGTGGCCGGGCCGCCGGTCGAGGAGCGCCAGGAGACGGAGAATACGGATGTCCGAACAGAAGCTGTCGATACTCATCGTGGATGATGAGCAGGTCGTTCGGGACTCGCTCGTCCATTGGTTCACCGAGGAGGGGTACGACCTCGATTCCGCCTCGAACGCCAACGACGCGCTCGCCAAGCTGGCCGGGCGCGAGTTCGACTTGGTCATCGCCGACATCCGCATGCCCGGCATGGACGGCATCGGGCTACTCGAGAAGATCCAGAGCGAACAGCTCGATACCAGCGTGATCGTGATGACCGGCTACGCCTCGGTGGAGACCGCGATCCGGGCGCTCAAGCACGGCGCCTTCGATTACATCACCAAGCCGTTCGATCCCGACGATCTCTCCGTGGTGGCTCGCAACGCGCTCGAACAGCACCGGCTGAAGCGCGAGAACCGCATGTTGCGCGAGCAGATCGCCGAGACGGACCACGCCATCACCGAGCTGGTGGGCCAGAGCGAGGCCATGCACAAGGTGCGCGAGCAGATCGAGACCGTGGCCGGCGTGGATTCCACGGTCATGGTGGAAGGCGAGAGCGGAACCGGGAAGGAGCTGGTGGCCCGCGCCATCCACCGCCTCAGCCCGCGCCGCTTCAACCCGCTCGTGGTGGTCCACTGCGGCGCGCTGACCGAGACGCTGATCGAGAGCGAGCTGTTCGGGCACGAAAAGGGCGCGTTCACCGGGGCGCAGTACCGCAAGAAGGGCAAGTTCGAAGCGGCCATGGGCGGCACGGTGTTCCTGGACGAGATCGCCGATATCAGCCTCAAGACGCAGACCGACCTGCTGCGCGTGCTGCAGGAGCGCGAAATCGTGCGGGTGGGCGGAACGCAGTCGATTCACGTGGATTTCCGGGTCATCGCCGCCACCAACACGAACCTGGCGGACCTGGTCAAGGAAGGGCGCTTTCGCTCCGACCTCTTTTATCGGCTCAACGTGTTCGCCATCCATCTGCCGCCGCTGCGCGAACGGCACGGTGACGTGCCGCTGCTGGCGACCTTCTTCCTCGACAAGTGCAGCACGCAGATGAACCGCAAGTTCACCGGCTTCGACCGCGCGGCCATGGACCTGCTCATTGCGCACAACTGGCCGGGGAACGTGCGCGAGTTGGAGAACATCGTGGAGCGGGCGGTGGTGGTGGGCCACGAGCCGCTGGTGCGGGCGCACGACCTGGCGATCACGAAGCCGGCCGAGGGCGCCGGCGATCTGACCCTTCTGACTCTGGAGCGGCAGCACGTGGTGCGCGTGCTCGAGGATTTCGCCTGGAACCAGACGCAGGCCGCCAAGGCGCTGGGCATCGACCGCGTCACGCTGTATCACAAGATCCGGCGCTTCGGGCTGAAGCCGCCCACGAAGGCCGCGCAGGCGTAAGGGCTGGGACACTGAGGGCCGCGGATGAACGCAGATAAACGCAGATCGAAAGCAAATGAGTTATCCGCGTTTATCTGCGTTTATCGGCGGCTAGGATTGTTTTCCGTTCAGCCCACGCGCCAGTTGTGAGTTGGGGAGGCGGGTACGGAAGGGCTCGAAACAGAGATGCTGCTCGTCCCCGTGGGCGACTTCCCGCGGGACCTGCTGTACCAGATCTCCTACCGCGCGCGCATTCCCATCGGCTCCGGCAAGCTGGATCCCGCCTTCGCGCTGAACCCGGCCCGCAACCAGTACGATTCGACGCGCCTCGTCGCCGAGCTGAAGGCCCGCTTCCCCGAGGGGATGGTCATCGGCGCGGCGGCCTGCGACCTGTTCATTCCCGTGCTGACCTTCGTTTTCGGTGAGGCGGAGATGCCGGGGCGCGCGGCCATCTTCTCGATCTACCGCCTGCGCGAGGAGTTTTACGGCCTGCCGCCGGATCGCACCCTGCTCACCAGCCGGGCTGTGCGCGAGCTCTGGCATGAAGCCGGCCACCTGCGCGGGCTCGCGCACTGCGCGGATTGGAACTGCGTCATGAGCTCGTCGCACTCGGTGGAGCGGGTGGATTCTAAGAGCGAGCGATATTGTGGGGAGTGCGAGAGGAAGCTGCGGAACGGGGGGCGGTAGGGGGCGGGTTGCGGGTGCGGCACTGCCGCAGTACAATGCAGACATGCGCCGCTTGTTCCTGCTCCCGCGCTACCAGCGTGATGCTGCAAAGTTGCTGGACGAGAAGGAGCAGGACGAAATGGAGCGCCATATTGCCGACGACCTGGAGCGCCACCCGCGCATTCCCGGCGGAGGCGGAATGCGGAAAGCGCGGTGGGCGTGGCAAGAGCGCTGGCGTGCGGGTGATCTACTACTTCGCGGCTCCGGACGCGGTCTACTTCATCGCCGTTTACGCCAAGAACAGGAAGGAGAATCTCAGTGACGCCGAAAAACAAGCCCTTGCGAAAATCCTCCGGCCAATCAAGAAACAAGAGCACTAGGCTTGGCCGAGTGCTGGTTGATTCGGCCAGGCAGATTGCGCGGCACATGAGGGGCGAAATCGACCTTCCGATGAAAGTCGTGCATGTTGTGCCCGACGTCGATGTTCGCGCGATCCGCGAAGGCCAGGGGCTCACCCGCGAGGAATTTGCGGCGCGTTACGGGCTCCAGGTGCGGGCCCTTCAGGAGTGGGAGCAAGGGCGGCGCAAACCGGACCCGGCGGTGCGCGCCTACATGCTCGTCATCAAGAACCAACCGGCCGCCGTGCGGAAGGCCCTGGCGGCAGCGTAGTCGAATTGGCGCCGGGCCCGCAGACAAGCGGCCAGGACACGTCAGCGCCGATGTGCGATCAGAGATGAGAAGCCTGAAAGAAGTTTCGGATCTTGTAGAGCGTGAGATTCTAGGTATCGCCGAGGCGAGAGTTGCGGACAGGATTCGTCAACTCCTGGTCGTGCCATACCCTGTTGAGAGATTGTGGGAGTACGGAGCGCCCGGCGACCGATTTACATGCTGGACCGTTCTAGAACACCCCGAATCGAACACCGGCATCGCATTTTGCTCCGAAGGCTTTGGGCCTTCATACCCGTGGGGCCTTGTACCCCTCTCGGGGCCGCACATGGGTATCGGCATGGATTCTGGCTGGTTTGTTGCGCTGGAACAAGCGTTCAGAGATAGCTTGGCGTGGAACGAACCGAACGGTGAAGGATACGAATCGCAGTGAGGCACCGAAGGCGCCTGGCTACGAGTCGGTGTCTCACGGAACTGCCATGATTCAATCAGATGACCAAATGATGCTGGCGCAGCAATGCATCGCCAACCTGCGGAGAATCCTTCTGGCGGCGCGCGAGGTCCATTCGCAGCAGGACTACGCTCGCACGGCGGAGCCGGTTCTTCTCGAAGTCCAGCAGCGTGGGCAGGAGATCCTCGAGTATTTGAGCGGGGACCGATAGCGAGCCAGGTTCGGCGGCTCGGCCCTACCCCAGCGCCTTCTTCACTCGCTCTGGTGTCATCGGCAGTTCGAGCAGGCGCTTGCCCGTGGCGTCGTAAGCCGCATTGGCCAACGCGGCCCCCATGCCGATGATCGGCGGTTCGCCCGCGCCGAGCGCGTTGGTTTGCGGATTGTCCACCAGCACGACCTCGATCTCGGGCAGCCAGGAGAACCGGGGGATCTGATACTCGTCGAAGTTCCCCGTGAGCACCTTCCCGCCCTGGAACCGGACCTCCTCGGAGAGCGCGTAGCCCATGCCCATCATGACGGCTCCCTCGGCTTGCTGGCGCAGGCCGTCCGGGTTCAGCACGACGCCCACATCGAGCGCGATCAGCACCCGCTTCACCCGTACGCGGCCGTCCTTGCCAACCGCTACCTCCGCCATCGTAGCGTTGCAGGCATTGGAGTAGGTCCCGCAGGCTAGCCCCACGCCGCGGCCGCTCGGGGCTTTGGCGGCCTTCCACCCGAACCGCCTCGCCGCGGTCTCCAGCACACGCCGCATCCGCGCGTCGGTCAGATTATCGAGGCGGAACTCCAGCGGGTCGAAGCCGCCCTGGGCCGCCATCACGTCGATGTGCGACTCGCGGCCGAACGTGATGCTGTTGACCGTCGGCGCCCTCCACGGCCCAACCTCGAACGGATGCATCCCCGGAGGGTTGCCTCCCATCCAGCCACCCGCGGAGGTCGTGCGCTGATGCGGGATGACATAGAAAGGCCGCGCCTCCCGATCGCCGGCGCCGACGATCCGGGCATCCCACAGAGCGATCTTTCCGGCCGTTGTCATTCCCGACCGAATCTTGATGACCGCGGCCGGCCGGAAGTGGTCGTAGAAAAACTCCTCCTGCCGGTTCCACACCACCTGGACTGGCCGGCCGGTGATCTTTGCCAGGCGCGCTGCCTCAACCGCCTGGGCGGCCTCGGTCTTTCCGCCGAACCCACCGCCCACGTAACGCGAGATCACGCGGACCTTGTCGGCTGAGAACCCGGTCGCCCGGGCCACCTGATCCTTGACCATGAACGGCGCCTGAGTGCTGGCCCACACCGTGACTTTGCCGTCTTCCACCAGCGCGGTCGCCGAATGCGTTTCGATGGGCGCGTGCGCGCCGTATCCGTGGAGGTAAGTCCGCTCGATGATGCCGCTGGACAGCCGTTCCCCCTCCGCCAGGTCGCCGCTCTCGGCAACCACGCGAGGCTGCGGCGCGGTTTTCAGGATGTGGTCGAAGATCGTATTCTCGTCGGGAACCGCCGGTTGGGAATCGAACTCGGCCTTCACCTTCTCGAGCGCAGCCTCGGCCACGTCGCGCCGCTCGTGAAGCACGGCCACGAGATCTCCGTCCTTCACCACGCGCACGCCGGGCATTTGCTCGGCCGCGGAAGTGTCCACGCTCTGGCACTTGGCGCCATGCGCCGGCGGCCGCAGCACGCGGGCATGCAGCAACCCGGCCGGCAGTTGGTCCGCCGCGTACAGTGCTTTCCCGGTGACTTTGTCCAGCGCGTCCTTGCGGTGCGGCGATTGCCCGATCACCTGAAACTCCGCGACCGGTTTGACGGGGATATTGGCGAGGTGTCTCTCGATTCGCTTGCCTTCCACAAGGCGCGCGTAGCTCACCGACGAGCCCGCTCCGGCGGGGTCGGTAATCACTCCATTCTTCACGCGTAGCCGTTCCACGGGCGCGCCCAGGCGTTCGGCGGCCATGGCGACGAGCACCGCCCGCGCTTCGGCGCCGGCCCTGCGGACCACGGGCACCAGGAACGGCGTGGTCATCGAGCCGAAGGTCCCCATGTCGTAGGGGCAAAGGTCGGTGTCGCCCATCACCACGTCCACCGAGTCGAAGGCGACATCCAGTTCCTCGGCCAGCACCTGCGCCAGCGAGGTCATCGCGCCTTGCCCCAGTTCCACCTTGCCCACCAGGCACTCGACGCGGCCGTCCTCGCCGATTTTGAGGAAGGCGTTGAAGTCGGAAGCCGTGGCCACGCGCCGGGGGATGCGGTCGGGCTCCTGGAAGAATACGAAGAGCCCCGCGCCGGCCAGTCTCGCGAAATCGCGGCGGCTGAGTTCCTTGATTTCCATCACGCGCCTGCCTTTGCGGCCACGGCGGCCTGTTGAATGGCGGTGACGATGCGCACATGCGAGCCGCACCGGCAGAGGTTGTCGTCCATAGCCGCTATGATCTGGGCGCGCGTGGGCCGCGGCGTCTTCTGCAGGAACGCGTATGCGGTCAGGATCATTCCCGGAGTGCAGTAGCCGCACTGAAACGCGTGCTGGTCGTGGAAGGCCTGTTGGATGGCGTGCAGGCGCTCGCCGCCCAGGCCTTCGATGGTCAGCACGTCTTTGCCGGCCACTTCCTTGAGCGGCGTCACGCAGGACCGCACCGCTTCGTCGCCCACCACCACCGTGCAGGCGCCGCATAATCCCTCGCCGCAGCCGAACTTGGTTCCGGTGAGGCGCAAATCCGACCGCAGCACCCAAAGCAGCATTCGCTCATCGTCGGCGGTGAAGCTCGCCGGTTTTCCGTTCAGGCGAAATGAGACGGTCCGCTCCATAGGAGACTCCTTTCAGAATCGTGGATCTTGGAATATTCTACAGCGGCAGGCGTGGGGAGGCTACCGGGCGACACCGCGGACGCGGCCGCGCCGGTCTCACAACCGGCGCCACGTCGCTTCGATGCGCACCGGTATTTCGTTCTTCGTGGGGATTGCCAGAAGAGTTGGCGGGTCGATCTTGAAATCGGACATGGTCGCCGGAATCGTGCCCGATACGCGGACCTCGTTTCCCTGCGTCACTTGCTGGAACGGAACCTGCTTGTACTTGACGGTCTGGCCCGCAAACTGAATCTCGAGATCGGCGTAGATGGCTGCCTTCGAAGCGGCGTCCTCGGGCAACTGGAAACGCACCGTGACCAGGGGGAATTGCGCGCCCCGCACTACCTGAATCATGTGCAGATCGCGGTTGCTGTCTCCGGCGTCGAACGACTTGACCGGTACCGCGACGAGGAAATCGCACTGTCCGGCATGGCAAACTCCCTTGCCGCGAGCCGCGTGACTGACGCCGTCAATCTGATGGAGCGGGTGAGACACGTGGTAGGTGAGGGTGGAATGTTCCAGTGTCCATTGGCCGTCCCCGAAAAGTGCGGGAGGGGCCAGAAGCACGAAGACCGCCAGCGCTCGGCTATTCATAGGAATGCTCAGAACTTAACGGACACAGACAAAATCGCGAGCCCATAGGCTGCGCCGGTTACGATCGCCACCGGAGCGTGCGCCTGGGCGATGCCATGAATCTTCTCTCCGCGGCTTCGTTGGTCATACGCAAGCGCGCCCAGGATGGGTGTGAGAATCATGCCGGGGCCGTGAATCCAGGCCAGTGCTTTGTGGATGCGGATGGGTCCCCGGACCGGAGTCCCCTGCACCTTGGGCGCGAAGATGGCAAAGCTGGCGGTCGTGAGATAGAGGCCCGCGGTCACGCTGCCCAGCGCGGCATGAAGCTCGCGGCCGGAAGCGGTGCCATTCCTTCCAGCGGCGCCGTTGGAAGTGATGAGGGTGGCCGCGAGGGGAGCGATCGTAATCAGCCCGAGCCGTTGATGCCATTTGAGCATGTGCGAGCGCTTGTCCAGGCGGGCCTGATCCTGCGCACTGCCTTTGGCCTCCTCCGGGCCGATGCCGAGATCGCCCAACGAAGGAGCGGCCGTTAGAGCCAGATTCATCGCCTGCCTGGCGCCCGCCGTGAGCGTAACCTTGTTGGACTGAGCGGAGAACCCTTCAGCCGATACCGAGACCTCGTAGTCCCCGGGGGCGAGGTTCGGCACGGTGTAGAGACCGTCCGCACCGGTTTGAGCCTCGGGCGATTGACCCGTAGCCACACTCTTGACGGAGATCGTGGCGTTGGGAACGGGCGCTCCCGACGGGCCGGTGATGGCGCCGGACAACGTGGCACTGCCTGCTTGTGCCCGCATTGCCCCGGGGATCAGCAAAGCGAGGGTTAGGATCTGCGCAAGGACCTTCACAGGTTGCGGAATCATTTTCGGGTTCTCCTTCGGAGGGCGAACTCCCGCTAGTCCGGCAGTTCGCTCGCGGAATACGCCGCACCCTGCGATCGAGAATAACGACGGCTGGAACGCGGCGCCGGTTTCGTCTGTCTTCCTCCCGCGCGAGTTGCGACAGGGCTACTCAAGGTCAGTCTTATTGTACGCCTGAAGACCGGTCGGAGGAGCAGTTCAGGCGGGCGCCAGAAGTCCCCACTGGTGGCAGGGCCCGCACGGCCGACTGAAGTTCGCCGCAGCACGTTGAAGCGTGCGGCGCAGGGCCCCAAAATCGCAAAAACGGTCAAGCGCGGCGGGCGGTTCTGGAATAGTATCGGGACGTGAAACTCACCATTCTGGTCGCCGCCGTCATCGTTGTCGCGCTTCTGGCCGCCGTGGTTTGGCACTGGTTCAACAGCCCGCTCTATCGGCCCGGGGACATACGGGCCGGCAAGGACCTTCGCGAACCTCTGGCGCCGCCATCGCAGGCCGGCGCGCGGCCCGGTTACTGGCGAGTGGCCGGCGATATCGAGCTTTTCCACTTCGAGGAAGGGTCGGGCGAGGACATCCTCACCGTCCATGGCGGCCCGGGTTTCGTGCCTCCGGGGCCGTGGCCGGCGGGCGCCTCGCTCGGCGCCGATTACCGGCTGGTGTACTATCACCAGCGTGGTTGCGGACTGTCGACCCGGCCGATCCGTTCTCTGTCCGAGCAGAGCTTCTACCAATCGATGCAGACGCTCAACCGGACGCTCGGCCTGCCGGCGCAGGTATCCGATATCGAGAGGATACGCCGCATCCTGGGGCGAGAGAAGCTGATCCTGGCCGGGCATTCGTTCGGGGCCTTCCTCGCGGCGCTCTATGCGGCCGAGTTTCCCGAGCACGTCCGTGCTGTCATCGCGGTAGCCCCGGCCGATCTGGCGGTGCTTCCGACCCCCGGCGGCGGCCTGTTCGGCGAGATCCGGCAACGGCTGCCCGCCGGGAAGTTGCCAGAGTACGAGAAGTTCGTGGCGGAGTATTTCGATTTTCACGGGGCAGTGAAGAAGAGCGACGACGAGCTGGCGGCTATGTACCGCCGCTTCGGCACGTTCTACCTGGCGGCCTCGCCCGCGGCGGCGCAGCATGCCATCGCCGGCACGATGGAGGGCAATGGAGGCATGATGCCGCTGGCAGTCTATCTCAGCATGGGCCGGCGCCACGATTACCGCGACGCGTTTCGCAAGGTCGCGGTTCCCGTGCTGGTGATTCACGGCCGGGACGACATGCAACCCGCCGCGTCGAGCCGCGGCTTCGCCGAGTTGTTCCCCAAGCACCGCATCGTCGAGATCGCCGGCGCGGGCCACTTCGTCTTCGCCGACCGGCCGGCCGAGTTTGTCGCGGCGGTGAAGGAGTTTCTGCGGGCGCTGTGAAGAGTCCGCTTCCTCACGGTCGCGGTTCGGTGCTGTCGCGCTCCTCCAACGCCGAAACGCGGGTGTGAGCGAGCGGTGCTATCGCGCGTGTGAAAGGCACACGCTGATAGAATGAAGATGAACTCCGCATTATGCTCGACGCCATTTTCGCGAAGATTTTCGGCACCAGGAACGAGCGCCAGGTCAAGGCGATGCGCCCGCTGGTGGCGGCCATCGGCGAACTGGAGCCCGCCATCCAGCAACTCACTGATGAAGAGCTCACCCACAAGACCGTCGAGTTCAAGGAACGGCTAGCCCAGGGCGCCGCGCTCGACGATCTGCTGGTCGAGGCCTTCGCCGTGGTCCGCGAGGCCGGCCGCCGCGTACTGAACATGCGGCACTTCGACGTGCAGCTCATCGGCGGCGTCGTTCTGCACAGCGGCAAGATCGCCGAAATGAAGACCGGTGAAGGAAAAACGCTGGTCGCCACGCTTCCGGTCTACCTGAACGCTCTCGAGGGTAAAGGCGTTCACGTTATCACGGTCAACGACTACCTGGCCAAGCGCGACTCCGAGTGGATGGGCAAGCTCTACAAGTTCCTAGGCATGACGGTCGGCGTCATCGTACACGACCTCGACGACCGGGAGCGCCAGGAAGCCTATAACTGCGACATCACTTACGGCACCAACAACGAGTTCGGCTTCGACTACCTGCGCGACAACATGAAGTTCTCGCTGGAGCAATGCGTCCAGCGCGGCCACCACTTCTCGATCGTCGACGAGGTGGACTCGATCCTGATCGACGAGGCGCGCACGCCGCTCATCATCTCCGGCCCAAGCGAGGAATCGACCGACAAGTACATGAAGGCCAATCGGATCATCCCCAGACTGATCCGGGGCGAGGAGATCGCAGGCAAGGAGCCGGGCGAGAAGTTCCTGACCGGCGACTACACCGTCGAGGAGAAGAGCCGCTCGGTGGCCCTCACCGACGAGGGTTTCGACAAGGCCGCCAAGCTGCTCGGGCTGACCAGCATCTGGGACCTCGAGACCATCGAGTGGAAACACCACGTCGAGCAAGCGCTCAAGGCGCACGTGCTGTTCCACCTCGACAAGGACTACGTCGTCAAGGAAGGCGAGGTCATCATCGTCGATGAGTTCACGGGGCGCCTGATGCCGGGACGGCGGTGGAGCGACGGCCTGCACCAGGCGGTCGAGGCCAAGGAGGGCGTGAAGATCCAGCGGGAGAACCAGACGCTGGCCACCATCACCTTCCAGAACTATTTCCGCATGTACAAAAAGCTCGCCGGCATGACGGGAACCGCCGAGACCGAAGCCGCCGAGTTCGACAAGACATACAAGGTGGACGTGGTGGTCGTCCCAACGAACCGGACGCTCGTCCGGAGGGAGAATCCGGACGTCGTTTACCGCACCGAAGACGAGAAGTTCCGCAACGCGGCCAAGGAGATCAAGGCCTGCAACGAGCGGGGTCAGCCAGTGCTGGTGGGCACCATCTCGGTGGAGAAATCGGAGAGGCTGTCGGGCATCCTCAAAAAAATGGGCGTCCGGCACGAGATCCTCAACGCCAAGAATCACGAGCGCGAAGCGTTCATCGTAGCGCAGGCCGGCCGCAGGAACCAGGTGACGGTTTCGACCAACATGGCCGGGCGCGGGACCGATATTCTGCTGGGGGGCAATCCCGAGTTCATAACCAAGGAGCAGTGCCTCAAGGAAAAGATCGCCGAACTGCTTTCGAAGGAGCAGGCCAGCCTGGTTCCGGACCAGCATTATTACTATTTCCAGCACCTGGGGCAGTTCTACCGGGTTCAGCGGCCTCGCTGGGATGTGATCTACGCCGTGCACAAGCAGGCCACGGAAGCGGAGCACGACGTTGTGGTCGCGGCAGGCGGGCTGCACATCGTCGGCACCGAGCGGCACGAATCACGGCGCATCGACAACCAGTTGCGCGGGCGCGCCGGACGCCAGGGCGATCCCGGAAGCTCGCGCTTCTACCTCTCTCTTCAGGACGACCTGCTGCGGATTTTCGGCGGCGACCGCATTCAGAACCTGATGCTGCGGCTGGGCATGGAAGAGGACGTGCCTATCGAGTCGAAGCTCATCACGCGCCGCATCGGTAAGGCGCAGGAGGCGGTGGAGGCCCAGAACTTCGGCGCCCGAAAGCACCTCCTCGAATACGACGACGTGATGAACAAGCAGCGCATGGCGATCTACGGCTGGCGCCGCCAACTGCTCGAGAAGGAGGATCAGCGGGAGAAGATCCTGGACATCATTCGCGGCATCCTGGTCGGGTTTCTGGATCTGCGCTGCCCGCCGAAAACGCACCCCAGCACGTGGGACCTGGTGAATCTCGAAACCGACATCAATAGCGAGTTCGGCGTCCGGATCCGGTCCACCGAGATCCAAGAGCTCTCGCGCGTTGAGGCGGAAGAGGCCATCTTCGAGCGGCTGGTTCACAAGTACGAGGAGAAGGAGCAACTCATCGGCGCGGAGGCCATGCGCGAGATGGAGCGCCTGATCATGCTCCATGTCATCGACACGCAATGGAAGGACAACCTGCTCTCGATGGACCACCTCAAAGAGGGCATCGGCCTGCGCGGTTATGGCCAGAAGGATCCGCTGGTCGAGTACAAAAAGGAGTCGTTCATCCTTTTCCAGGACATGATGGACCGGATCGAGGACGAAACCATCCGCTACCTGTTCTTCCTGCAAGCGGCGGAAGGCGGCCCCGACGGCCAACCCCAGGGCTTCCTGACCGATGAGGAGCAGGCGGAAGCGGAAATGGAGGAGGAACACCAGCAGGTCTTGGCGGCTGCGTCCCAGCAACAGCGGGAGGCGGCGCAGTCATCCATTGACGACTTCACCCGCAATATCCAGCGCAAAAAGGAGCGGGAGATGGCGGCGTTGCAGTTTGCCGGCGGAGAGGCGAGCTCCACCAGCGCCACCGTGGTCCGGGGCGCCAAGATCGGCCGGAACGATCCTTGCCCCTGCGGGAGCGGAAGGAAATACAAGAAGTGCTGCGGGGCCAATGCATGAGGCGAATGCTGCTCGCCGGGTTCTGCCTGCTGATGGCCGCGGGCGCGCGGGCGGCGGTCTGGCCGGACCAGGTCGGCGACTATAAGAAAGTTGCATCGAAGCCCGTGGACGTCGGGGATCGGCCGCTCTGGGACGAATACGGGTTGAACCTCACCGAGCAGGCCGAATACGCGGCCGGAGCGAAGCACTTCACGGGAACGGCATTCCGGTTACAGGATTCAACCGGGGCCTTCGGCGCTTTCGAGTGGCAGCGCCCAGCCGGCTCCAAACCCTCCAAGCTGGCCGATGCGGGCGCCGAAACCCGCGACGGCGTCTGGTTCGTGTTTGGCAACTTCCTGTTCCGCCTGGAGGGCTGGAAGCCGCAACTCGACGATCTGAGCGCTGTTTTGGCACATCTGCCGGGACTGGACCAGAGCGCGTTGCCGACGGTGCACCTACCCGACCAGGGCCTGGAGGCGAACTCCGAGCGGTACGTGATCGGCCCGGTGGGCCTGGATCGGTTCGAAAAAGGAGTGCAGCCAGCGGTGGCGGCGTTCAGCCTCGGAGCGGAAGTCGAGATTGGTCAGTACGATACGGCGGCGGGGAGGATGCAGTTGGCGGTCTTCTCCTATCCCACGCCTCAGATTGCTATCCAGCAGGCGCGTCAGTTCCAAAGCCTCCCGGGGACAATGGCCAAGCGCGCCGGGCCGATGGTGGCCGTCATTCTCGCCCCGCAGGATCCCAACGCCGCCGAGAGGCTTCTTGCCCTCGTCAGGTACAACGGCGTAGTCACCGGAGCGGAGCGCGTTCCCACGGCGCGAGACAATGTCGCCGGCCTGCTGATCACCATTTTCTCGCTGACCGGGTTCGTCCTGGTGTTCTGTGTGGTGGCTGGACTGGCCGTTGGGGTCCTTCGAAGGCTCGGTTGGGGCACTTCGGGCGACCCCATGACGCTATTGCACCTGGAGGATCGCCAGCAGGGCTCTTCCCAACCATAACACCCTCTTTTTGTTTCGATTGCAACAGATCCGCCGGTTCTGCACAGGGTCTTGAACAGGCTTTTGCACAAGCTGAGGAAAACCGTCTTCCCCGCTAAGCCTTTATGCGGCAGCGCCTTGGAGGCTGGAGCGAGAGGGGAGCTTTTTCCCTTGATTTGGAGGCGCGGCTGAAATAAGATCCAATCACAACAGGTTTTGGCGGTTGCGTTTCCGTCGAACCGGTTCTCCCATTGAACATCACCCTGTGAGAACAGGGGGACGTATCACAAATGCCTGCCTTCCTTAGCGGAGGCGGGCATTTCTGTGTCTGGGCCGTCGCACCCCCTCCGCGGCCGATCCGTCGCCCCGGGGCGAGTCCAGGGGGACCCGCGCGGGCCAGGGGGTCCGCCCCACGATCTGGCCGTGGCCCCAAAAACACCGTTCTTTGCTGCAACCAACCGTTCGCTGCGCGAATCTTGACTACTTAGTACAGATTCGCTAAGCTGGGAGCGAACCGCAAACTTAAGGAGATTGGATGAGCACCGCCGCCAACGAGATCCAAGCCTTTACCGAGCAGGAATACAAGTACGGCTTCGTGACCGACATCGAAACCGATGCGGTCCCGGCCGGTCTCAACGAAGACGTCATCCGGCTGATTTCGGCCAAGAAAGGCGAGCCGCAGTTCATGCTGGACTGGCGCCTGAAGGCTTACCGCAACTGGGTGAAGATGCAGGAGCCGGCCTGGGGCAACGTGCATTATCCTCCCATCGACTACCAGAGCATCGTCTACTACTCGGCTCCCAAGGGCGCCTCCGGTAACCAGCCCAAGAGCCTGGAGGATGTAGACCCCGAGCTGCTGCGCACCTACGAGAAGCTGGGCATCCCGCTCACGGAGCAGGCCCTGTTCGCGGGAGTGGCGGTGGACGCGGTCTTCGACAGCGTGTCGGTGGCCACCACGTTCAAGCAGAAGCTGAGCGAGCTGGGGATTATCTTCTGTTCCTTCTCGGAAGCGGTTCGCGAGCATCCCGCGCTGGTGGAGAAGTATCTAGGCTCGGTGGTCCCGTACACGGACAACTACTTCGCGGCGCTGAACTCGGCGGTCTTCAGCGACGGCTCATTCTGCTACGTGCCGAAGGGTGTGCGGTGCCCCATGGAGCTTTCGACTTACTTCCGCATCAACGCCAAGGACACGGGCCAGTTCGAGCGCACGCTCATCATCGCCGACGAGGGCGCCTATGTCAGCTACCTCGAAGGCTGCACGGCGCCGATCCGCGACACGAACCAGTTGCACGCCGCCGTGGTGGAGCTGGTGGCGCACGACAACGCGCAGATCAAGTATTCGACCGTGCAGAACTGGTACCCGGGCGACAAGCAGGGCAAGGGCGGAATCTATAACTTCGTGACCAAGCGCGGTAAGTGCGCCGGCGTGAATTCGAAGATTTCCTGGACGCAACTCGAGACCGGCTCGGCGATCACCTGGAAATATCCGAGCTGCATTCTGATGGGCGATAACTCGGTGGGCGAGTTCTACTCAGTGGCCGTGGCCAACAACTACCAGCAGGCGGACACCGGCACCAAGATGATCCACATCGGCAAGAACACGCGCAGCACGATCGTGTCGAAAGGCATCTCCGCCGGGCACGGGCAGAACAGCTACCGCGGCATGGTGAAGATCCTGCCGGGCGCAGAGAACGCGCGCAACTACTCGCAGTGCGACTCGATGCTGCTGGGCAACAAATGCGGCGCGCACACGTTCCCGTATCTGGAAGTGAAGAACCATTCGGCGCAGGTGGAACACGAGGCGTCGGTGTCGCGCATCGGCGAGGACCAGATATTCTACTGCCGCCAGCGCGGCATCTCGACCGAGGACGCCGTCTCGATGATCGTCAACGGATTCTGCAAGCAGGTATTCCGCGAGCTGCCCATGGAGTTCGCGGTGGAAGCGCAACGGCTGTTGAACGTGAGTTTGGAAGGAAGCGTGGGTTGAGGATTGCATGCTCTTAGAGATAAAGAACCTTCAAGCACGAGTAGCGGACAAACCAATTCTCAAAGGCATCGACCTGGCGGTGGACGCCGGCCAGGTGCATGCGATCATGGGGCCCAATGGCTCCGGCAAGAGCACGCTGGCGCAGGTGCTGGCCGGCCGCGATGTCTATTCGGTGACCGGCGGCGAGGTCCTCTATGAGGGCCAGGACCTGCTCGCAATGAAACCCGAAGAGCGCGCGGGCGCGGGCATCTTCATGGCGTTCCAGTACCCGGTCGAAATCCCCGGCGTCAGCAACATGTATTTCCTGCGGGCCGCGCTCAACGCGCAAAGGAAGTACCGCGGCCTCGAAGAGCTCGACGCCATCGACTTCCTGGGACTGGTGAAGGATAAGGCGAAGCTGCTGGGTTTGGACGAGACGTTGCTATCGCGTCCGGTCAACGAAGGCTTCTCCGGAGGCGAAAAGAAGCGCAACGAGATTTTCCAGATGGCCGTGTTGGAGCCGCGGCTCGCGATTTTGGACGAGACCGATTCCGGCCTGGACATCGACGCGCTGCGGGCAGTCGCCGAAGGCATCAATACGATGCGCGCGCCCGACCGCGGCATGATCGTGGTCACGCACTACCAGCGGCTACTGAGCTACGTGGTGCCCGATTTCGTCCACGTCATGCACAACGGGCGCATTGTCCGCTCTGGCGGCAAGGAACTGGCGCTCGAACTCGAACGGCTGGGGTACGCCTGGCTCGAAGAGCAGGCGGCGGTGGGGTCCTGACATGTCGGCCACCGCGATGACAGCGAGAGAACACGAGGACGCGTATCTGTCGGCGTTCGCAGGCGCAACCCTGCCCGGCGGCGCACGCCTGGGCCGCACGCGCAAGGCGGCCATCGAGCGCTTCGCTGCGCTCGGATTCCCGACCACGCACAACGAGGCATGGAAGTACACCAACCTGGCGCCGTTCCTGAAAACGCGGTTCCAACCGGCGCCCGCGGACGTGTTCAGGGGCGAGCTGCCCGCCGCGAGTCCCGGCGCTGCGCGGCTGGTTTTCGTCAACGGCCGTTTCGCGCCTGAACTTTCCGAGAAGCGCGCGCTGGCGGGCTTGAAGCTCGCGCGTCTCAAGGACGCGTTCGCCCGGCGCGCCATCGTGGATCGAATCGGCGGCACGGCCACCTTCGAGGAGAACGCGCTGGTGGCGCTCAACACGGCGATGTTCGAGGATGGCGCTCTGGTCGAGATCGCCGACGGCGCGGTGCTCGGCGCGCCCGTCGAACTGCTGTTCCTGGCGACCGCCGACGGGGCCGTCGCCTATCCGCGCAACCTGATTATCGCGGGCCGGGACAGCCAGGCGCAGATCGTCGAGACCTACCGAGGCTCCGGCGCCGCGGACTATTTCACCAACGCCGTCACCGAGGTCCTGGTGGCCGACGGCGCGGTGATCGAGCACTACAAGCTCCAGGAAGAGGGCGAAGCGGCGCTGCATTTCGGCGCGCTGGCGGTGCGCCAGGGAGCGAGCAGCAACTTCTTCTCGCACAACATCGCGTTCGGCGCAGCGCTGGCGCGCAACGAGATCGCGGTGACGCTGGATGGCGAGGGCGCCGAGTGCAACTTGAACGGCCTCTATGTCACCGGCGGCCGGCAGCACGTCGACAACTACACCACGCTCGATCACGCCCAGCCGCACTCCAACAGCCGCGAGCTTTATAAGGGCGTGCTCGATGGCCAAAGCCAGGCTGTCTTTCACGGCCGCATCATCGTCCGCCCGGAGGCGCAGAAGACCGACGCCATACAGCGCAACAAGAACTTGCTGCTCTCCGATGGCGCGGTGATCAACACCAAGCCGCAACTGGAGATCTACGCCGACGATGTGAAGTGCACGCACGGCGCGACGGTAGGCCAGGTGGACGCCGACGCGATCTTCTATCTGCGCTCCCGCGGCATCCCGCTCGAAGAAGCGCGCAGCCTGCTGACCTACGCCTTCACGAGCGAGATGATCGGTGCGATGAAGGTGGCGTCGGTTCGCGAGCGCCTGGGCCCGCTGCTACTGGAGCGGCTGGCGGGAGGCGAGGCATGAGCGGGACGCCGGCATCCGCTTCCCGTGGGGCAGGCGGCTCCGCCTGCCTGGGCAGGCCGAACGGCCTGCCCCACGCGAGCGCGCGGACTGCGACCGGCTTCGACGTGGAGCGCATCCGGAGGGATTTTCCCATCCTGAGCGAGCGCGCCTACGACCGGCCGTTGGTGTACCTGGACAACGCCGCGACCGCGCAGAAACCCCGCGCCGTGATCGACGCCCTGGTGCGCTTCTACACCACCGAGAACGCCAACGTGCACCGCGGCGTCCACCTGCTGAGCGAGCGCTCGACGGCGGTTTATGAGGACGCGCGGCGCACCGTGCAGACGTTTCTGAACGCCTCCTCGGTTCACGAGATCGTGTTCACGCGAGGCACAACCGAAGGGATCAACCTGGTGGCGCAGAGTTGGGGCCGGGCGAACGTGGGCGCGGGCGACGAGATCCTGATCTCATTGCTCGAGCACCATTCGAACATCGTGCCCTGGCAGATGCTGGCCGAGGAGAAGCGCGCCACGTTGCGGGTTGCGCCCATCGACGACCGCGGCGAGGTGATTCTCGAGGAATACGAAAAGCTGCTGGGACCGCGTACGAAGATCGTGGCGCTGGCGCATGTCTCGAACGCGCTCGGCACCGTCAATCCGGTCGAGCGCATGATCGAGATGGCGCACAGCCACGGGGCCGTGGTGTTGATTGACGGTGCGCAGGCGGCGCCGCACCTCCGAACCGACGTCGAGGCGCTGGACTGCGACTTCTTCGCGTTCTCCGGCCACAAGCTTTTCGGGCCGACCGGAATCGGCGTGCTATACGGGAAGGCGCGCCTGCTCGAAGCGATGCCGCCGTGGCAAGGTGGCGGCGACATGATCCGCTCGGTGACCTTCGAGAAGACGCTCTACAACGACCTGCCTTACAAGTTCGAGGCCGGCACGCCGCATATCGCGGGCGCGGCTGGACTGGGCGTGGCCATCGACTACGTGACTGGCGTCGGCATCGACGAGATCGCCGCTTACGAGCACGAGTTGCTGGCCTATGCCACAGAGCGGTTGTCGCGCATCGCAGGCTTGCGCCTGGTCGGCACGGCCCGCCATAAGGCGGCGGTGCTTTCGTTCGTCATCGAGGGTGTCCACCCGCACGACGTCGCAACCATTTTGGACCGCCGGGGCATCGCCATACGCGCCGGCCATCACTGCGCGCAGCCGGTGATGGAGCGCTATGGCCTGGCCGCTACAAGCCGCGCATCGCTGGCGTTCTACAATACCAGGGAAGAGATCGACGCCCTGGCCGCGGGCATCGAGGCCGTGAAGGAGATCTTCCATTGAGCTCCGAGCTGAATGACCTGTACCAGCAGGTGATCGTGGATCACGCCAAGCGGCCGCGCAATTTTCGCGTCCTCACGGAAGCCAACCGGAAAGTGGACGGCTACAATCCGCTGTGCGGCGACAAGGTGACCATCTACGTCAAGGTGGAGGGCGGGGTGGTGCGGGACATCAGCTTTCAGGGTTCCGGCTGCGCCATCTCGACGGCCTCGGCCTCGTTGCTCACCGAGGCGCTCAAAGGCAAGACGATCGAGGACGCCGAGGCGCTGTTCGAGTCGTTTCATGAACTGGTGACGGGCTTGCAGCCCGAGCACGACGAGCCGGGTTTGGGCAAGCTGGCCGCATTTTCGGGCGTGTGCGACTATCCGACGCGCGTCAAGTGCGCCACGCTCGCCTGGCATGCGCTGCATGCGGCGCTCGAAGGCGACAAGCCGGTGGTGAGTACGGAGTGACTGTCATGTCAACGTGGCGCACGCACTCTTGCGTGCCGCGTCGCCACTCGTGGCGACGCTTGGTTTCCGCTCGAAGACGTGTCGAGAAGAGTCTCGACACGGCACGCAAGAGTGCGTGCGCCACGGCGGGAGGCTAGCCGATGGCTGACACTTTAGAACAGAAAGTGATCGAGGCGTTGAAGAGCTGCTACGATCCCGAGATCCCGGTGGACGTCTACGAGTTGGGACTGATTTACGGACTGAAGGTGGAGGATACAGGCGCCGTCGCGATCCAAATGACGCTCACGGCGCCGAATTGCCCGGCGGCCGGCAGTCTGCCCGGCGAGGTCGAGCGCAAGGTGCGTGCGGTCGAGGGCGTGACGGACGTGAAGTTCGAGCTGGTTTGGGACCCGCCGTGGGGCCGCGAGCGGCTCTCGCCCGCTGCGCTGGTCCAGTTGGGGTTGATGTAGTGAAGATCTCCGCGCAGGAAGAATACGGAATCCGGTGCCTGCTCCAGATCGGCAGTCGGGGGCCGGATGCCAGCCTTACCATCCCCGAGATCAGCCGGGCGGAGCACATCTCCAGCCACTACGTCGCGAAGCTGCTTCGAGTGTTGCGGCGCGCGGGCCTGGTAACGAGCGTTCGCGGCCAGGCCGGCGGCTACACGCTCGCGCGGCCGCTTTCCGCGATCACCGTAAGCGAAGCGCTGGCGGTGCTGGGCGGACGGCTCTACGATCCGGCCTTCTGCGGCCAGCACGGCGGCGCCGAGACGGTTTGCGCCCACACCATCGAGTGCTCGATCCGGTCCCTGTGGCGGAGCGTGCAGCAGGCGGTGGACGAAGTGCTCGGCCAGACCACGCTCGCCGATCTGCTGCCGCCGGAAAACCTGCCCCCGGTGACCTCCGCGCCGCTGGTTGGGATTCGGATCAATTGAAGGCAGCCGTCAGCCCTCAGCGATCAGCCATCGGCACGCGGGGTTTCGCTGATGGCTGACCCCTGACGGCCGATGGCCATCCCCCACAAACGGTTACAGTAGTACAAGGTAAATGCCGGACCAAAAGCTGAAAGTAATCCCGCTGGGCGGTTTCGGCGAGTTTGGAATGAACTCGCTGGTGCTGCAATACGGCGACGACATCATCCTGATCGATGCGGGCATGATGTTCCCCGACGAAGAGCTGCTGGGGGTCGATATCGTCACGCCCGACTTCGCGTACCTGGAGGAGAACCGCGACAAGTTTCGCGCGGTGATCCTGACGCACGGCCATGAAGACCACATCGGCGCCGTGCCCTTCCTGCTCTCGCAGTTCAACGTGCCCGTCTACGCCACCGAGTTCACGCTGGCGCTGATCTCGCGCCGCCTGGAGGAACACGACCTGCTCGACCAGGCGCAGCTCAACAAGGTCAAGGCCGGCGACAAGCTGGAAATCGGGCCGTTCCAGATCGAGTTCATCCATGTCACGCACTCCATCGTGAACGCGGTCGCGCTGGCTATCACCACCCCGCTGGGCGTCGTGATCCACAGCGGCGATTTCAAGGTGGACCCGACTCCCACCGATAATCTGCTCTTCGACCTGCACACGCTGGCCGACTACGGCCGCCGCGGCGTTTTGCTGCTGCTCTCCGATTCGACCAACTCGGACCGCGCCGGCTACACCGAGAGCGAGCGCGCCATCCGCCCCCGCATGGAGGACATCTTGAACCGCGCCGAACGGCGGGTGGTGATCTCGTGCTTCAGTTCCTCGGTGCACCGCCTGCAGCAGATCATCGACCTGGCGGCGGAGTTCGGGCGCAAGGTGGCGTTCCTCGGCCGCAGCATGTTGAGCACCACCGAAATCGCGCACTCGCAGGGTCTGCTCACCATCCCCAACGGCCTGCTGGTGAGGCCGCAGGACATCATGGACGTCGCGCCGTCGAAGCTGCTGGCGGTGGTTTCGGGCAGCCAGGGCGAGCCGATGTCCGCGCTGGCGCGCGTGGCGGTGGACAATCACAAGAGCCTCTCCGTGGACCGGGGCGACACCGTGGTCCTCAGCTCGCGCATCATCCCCGGCAACGAGAAGGCGATTTACCGCATGTTGAACCACTTCGCCAAGCGCGGCGCCGCGGTCCTCTACGGTTCCATGAACCCGCCGCTGCATGTTTCCGGGCACGCCAGCTCCGAAGAGCTGAAGCTGATTCTCAACCTGGTGCGGCCGAAGTATTTCATGCCGGCGCACGGAGAGTACCGGCAACTGGCCAAGCACGCCGCGCTGGCCGAGCATTTAAGGCACGTGGGCCTGGAAGAGACATTCATTCTCGAAAGCGGCGACACGCTCGAGCTCGACCGCTACGGCGCGCGCAAAGCGGGCAAGGTGCCCGTGGGCCGCGTCTATATCGACTCCGGAGCGCTTGACGACATCGTCGAAGACGTCGTGATCCGCGACCGGCGGCATCTCTCCGAGGAAGGCTTCATGCTGCCCATCATCACCATCGACAAACAGACCGGCAAGGCCGAAGGCCTGCCTGAGATCGTCAGCCGCGGTTTCATCTCCCAGGACGGCTCCGACCTGCTCGACCAGGCGCGCGAGCTGGTGGCGCGGACCGTCGCCACCTCGACCGAAGAGGAGCGCACCGACTTGGGCGTCATGAAGGAGAAGATCCGCAGCGACCTGCGCCGCTTCCTCATCAAGCGGACCTCGCGCCACCCTCTGATCATGCCCGTCATTCTGGAAGTGTGAGCCTTGTGAATCGCCGCCGTTTTCTTCAGGGCGCTGCGGCCGCCGCATCGCCTCTCGCGGCCCGGGAGCAAACTGCAACGCTCTCCATCCAAGTCGGCCGGCCGGACAGGCCCATTCCCGCCCGCTACACCGGGCTCAGTTACGAATCCTCTCAGCTCGAGGAGCCCGAGTTCTTTTCGCCGCGGAATCGCGGACTGGTGGCTCTGTTTCGGCGTCTGAGCGATCGGGGCGTGCTGCGTCTGGGCGGCAACTCGAGCGATTTCACGTGGTGGAAGGCGAGCCCGGAAGCCGCGGCGCCGCCGCTGAAGCGGCCGCCGGGTCCGATAGAGGCGAACTGGATGCCGCACGAGCTGGCGGCCATCACGCCGCAAGCCATCGACAACCTGGCCGGTTTCCTTGATGAGACAGGCTGGGAGCTGATCTACGGCCTCAACCTGGGCAGCGGCACGCCGGAGCGCGCCGCCGAGGAGGCAGCCTACGTGGCGAGAGCGATGGGTCCCAGGCTCGAGCACTTCCAGATCGGCAACGAGCCGGACCTGTATCCCAGGGCGAACAACGGCCTCCGTCCTCCTGCCTGGGGCTTTGACGAGTACCTGGCCGAGTGGATGAAGTTCGCCGAGGCCATCCGCGCGCGGGTTCCCGGCGCACGGCTGGCTGGCCCGGACGTGGCGAGCGACTCCGGCTGGATCGCGCGGTTCGCGGGGCACGCCCCAATCGTCGGCCTCACAGGTCACTATTACGCAATGGGCCCGCCGGACGATCCGCGCGTGAACATCGAGCGGCTGCTTGGGCCGGACCCTGGGCCGGCTGCGAGAGTCGCACGGATCGCGCAAATCGCCGACCGGGCGCATCTGCCGTTTCGCATGGCCGAGGGCAATTCCTGCTACCGCGGCGGCAAGCCGGGCATGAGCGACGCTTTCGCGTCGGCGCTGTGGTGCGCCGACTACATGCTGATGACGGCGCAGGCCGGCTATGCGGGCGTGAACTTTCACGGCGGCGGCAGCCGGCAGATTCGGGCGGCGCTGGGCCAGCACCTCCCGGGCGAGACGGTCGCGAAGAAGCCCGGCGCGGCCCGCACGGGCAGCTTCTACACGCCCATCGCCGGTGGCTTGGACGAAGGATTCTCGGCGCGTCCGATCTTCTACGGCATAATGTTCGCCAACCAGTTCGCCGGTGGGGTGTCGATCGCCGTGGACTTCGATCCGAAGGGCGTGAACGCCACGGCATACGCCGCCGAGACGGACGCCGACATTCGCGTGGCCATCGTCAACAAGGATGCGGCCCGCGACATGCGGGTTGTACTCAGTCCCGGATTCAGGACACGGATTGCGCGGGTCTGGCGCCTTTCCGCATCGGCGCTCGAGGCGACGGAGGGCGTCACGCTGGCGGGGCAGCCGATCGGTTCCGACGGCTCCTGGTCGCCGCAGGAAGAGGTTCTTCAGGCGGATGCCGAAGGGCTCTTGGCGCTCGACGTCCGGCGTGCGAGCGGAGCACTCATCTTTCCTTTAACCTAGCCTGGCAGCTCGAATCGCCCAGCTATTCGCTAACCGCGGCGCCCCACTGCATGTCCGCGAACTTGAGGTACTGCTCCCAGTCATACGCCGTGATTCCGTGCTGCCCGGCGCGGATGTGATAGGCCATGGTGTGCATGATGGGCTCGTGAACGGCCGGCATACGGTCCGTCCCGATTCCCTGCCGGCCCAGAAGCTCGTACACCGGCGAGGCATTCACCACGGCCAGAAACTCGCCTCGGGGGTCGGCCCACAGGTCGCCCGCGGCGCTCGCCACATAGAGCGGCCGGGGCGCGATCAGGGCCAGCAGCATGTGAGCATCCACCGGCAACTCATCCTCGCGGTTGTCGTATTTTTTGAAGT
Organism: Bryobacteraceae bacterium; assembly: GCA_036404435.1. GTDB lineage: Bacteria > Acidobacteriota > Terriglobia > Bryobacterales > Bryobacteraceae > DASWZN01. The sequence goes on along the minus strand of DASWZN010000057.1, from coordinate 62,414 downwards.
TGCCGCAGAACCAGTGGGGAAACACCGCGTTCAGGTCGGCAATGCGCTCGCCGAAATCTCGCCGGGTGATCGACGCCCCGCCTTCCCCGGATTCGTTCGAGATGACGATGGAGAAGCGCGTGTCCTGCGCGCCTGCCCAGAGCGCGGTCTTGCCCAGGCGCGAGTGGCCGATCGCCGCCACGCGCCGAGTGTCGACCTGGGGGTCGCTCTCCAGGTAGTCCATGGCGCGGCTGAGGCCCCACGCCCAGGCTGCGATCGCGCCCCAGTCATCCGCCGCCGGCTGCGTTTGGCCCCGCCGGAAGAAACGCGGCCGGGTGCCGTACTCGATGCCGCCCACGAGGTCCGGTTCGATGTCGCCGTAGTAAACGGTCGCCAGGCCGTAGCCGTGCTCCAGGATCTTATCCAGTTGCCAGGCCGCGGCGGCCGAGCCGCGCGATTTCTCCTCGGCCCACCGCTTGACTACCGCGTTCGTAGCCGGGTCGCGCGTCCACTCCTCGGCCAGCGGGATCGCCGGGTCGGTATAGACCGACTGGTTGCCCGCGAAGCCCAGCCCCAGAAACACCGGCGACGGCTTCTTTGCGCCCGCCGGAAGATAGAGGAGAAGATCCATCTTCGGGCCGTCCCGTCCGGCCAGCCAGACGGTCACCCGTTTCCGGACCGCCCTTCCACCCAGCGCCTTCTCGCTGGAGGCGATCTCGAAGTTCACCTCCGCCGGTCTTGCAGGACTGCGCCCGAAAACCTCGGAGCGGTACAGTTCGAGGATCTCCGGCCGCCGCCGTTCCTGCCACGTCTTGGCATCGGGAACGCGCTCGCCGTTCTGCATCACCAGCGGATCGGGCAGGCTGTACTTCGGCACCTTGGCTTCGTCGTAGTTCACCGCGGGCCGCTGCCCCAGGGCGCCGAGACAAAGCACCAGAGCCGCGGCCACCGCCAGCAATCGAGTCATGCTGTAATCTTACACTCGCGCGCTCCTACTTCGTGACGTAGCTGCGGTGCACCGGCCCGCCGGACGCGTCCACGTCGCTGGTCTCGAAAACCAGGCCCTGCGGCAGGTCCGCCTGCACGCTGTTGGTCCGGCGGTTGATTTGCCGGTCCTCCGTCACTCGCGCGCCGCGGCCGGTTGCCGCCGCCCTCACGTCGGCAATCGGCGGCGGGTCGAACTTGGCGCCCGGCCTGGCCGATTCCACCGCGTCCACGGCCGAGGACGCCAGCAGCTTCGGCCACACCTTGCGGAAAAGATCGTGCGTGGCGTAGACGTCCGCTCCCGTCACCTTACCGTTCACCGACACCACGTAGCCCAGCGCGTCCGGATACTTGTCGGCCAGGCCGGAGAGGTCCTTCTTGAAGGCTTCCACTCTTTCTTGCAGCTTCGGCGCTTCGAGCGTGAGCTGATAGCTCGATGCCGAAGTTCGCGATTGCACCGAAGTCTCAAGATTGTTGGACAACCGCGCCTGCTCCTCCGCCACCTGCGCCCACACCCGGCTCTGATCGGCCTGCTCCTGCACGGCCCGCTTCATGGCGGGCGAGGCGATCGCGCCAGGCGACGCGGCGAAGGCGCGCACCGGCTCGGCGCCGCGCTGGGTCCAGCGCCCATGCTCGACGCAGAAAACGTTGACGTCCAGTTTGCTCGACGAGGACGGCACGATGATGTCGTCCTTCAGCACCCGGTCCTGCTTGCCGCCCTTCACAATCTCGCCGGACTGGATGTAGACATCCTGGCCAGACACGTTTCCGACCTGCAGAACATTCACGTTGCTGGTCTCGTAGATCACCACTTTGCCCTGCACCATCGCGTCGGCGAGGGTCAGGTACTTCTTCTGGAACCGGTCCTGCCCGTGGACCAGGTAGAGGGAAAGGTTGTCGTGCGTGTACGGTCCGCTGAGCCGTAGCTCGGCGGCTTCCGCGGTGAAAGCGATCGCCGCCAGAGCGGCGATGCAGGTTGCAGTGAGTTTCACGGCGTATCTCCTTGCCGGGGAAATGCCGTCACCTCGGAACTCCTTTCACCTGCGATATCCTTGTCTCGGAACCATGCGACGACCCTTGCTGTACCTCTTTGTTTCCGGCCTGATGGCGCTGGCGGCCCAGGCGGCGCCGATCGGGCCGATCCCTCTCTGGAAGGGGGCGGCGCCCGGCGACAAGGGAAGCCTGGGGCCTGAACACGATACGACCACCGACAAAGACAGGATTGTCGCTGGCCGGCGCGTGGTGCGGATCACCAATGTCTCGGTGCCCACGCTGACCGTCTATCCCGCGGCCAAAGCCGGCGCGGCCGGTCCGGCGATCCTGGTGTTCCCAGGGGGAGGCTACCGCATTGTGGCGTGGGACCTGGAGGGCACCGAGGTCTGCGAGTGGCTGAACGCGACCGGCGTCACCTGCGTCCTGGTGAAATACCGCGTGCCCGCGCGCGAAGGCCAGCCGCCCTACGTTGCCCCGTTGCAGGATGCCCAGAGAGCCGTCGGGATGGTTCGCGCCCACTCGAAGGAGTGGGGGATCGATCCCCAGCGTATCGGCGTGCTCGGCTTCTCGGCGGGCGCACACCTCTCGGCCACGCTCAGCAACAATTTCGCGAAGCGCTCTTATGATCGCGTGGACGAAGCGGACGACGCCAGTTGCCGGCCGGATTTCGCACTCCTGATCTATCCCGGCGGAATGGTGCGGGACGGGAAACTGGGCCCGGAGGCGCAACCTGGCGCCGGCACGCCGCCGACCTTTTTGGTGCAGACCGAAGACGATCCCGTCCACGTCGAGAACAGCCTCGCCTATTATGCCGCGTTGAAGGAGGCGAAAGTCCCGGCGGAGATGCACCTTTATCCGACAGGACCGGCAGGAGGGCATGGCTACGGGCTCCGTCCTTCGCCGTTGGCCGCCGCCACCTGGCCCGCTCGCGCCACGGATTGGCTGCGGTCGCTAGGCGTGCTTGGGCCTGCCAATAACTGACGTAGCCGGCCCCCCCCATCGTGGCGCTCGCTCCGGGACCCGCTGACAGAGCCACGCGCGGCTTTCCTGGCTACCTCAAGAACCAAGATCCACGTTGCGCCGCAGCCACGGCACGAGGCTGCCTAAGTTGAACTCTCCCTTTTCATGCAGCCTCGAGACGAAGGCATAGGCGGCGTTGGCCTTCGCCGTTAGCTGCGCGCCGTTGATTGCGAGAAACGTGTAGGTGGCGGCGAATGCCGTCCGCTTGTTGCCGTCGACGAAGGGATGGTTCTGAGCCAGGCTCTCCCAAAGCGCGGCCGCTTCCTCGACGAGATCGGCGTAGTAGCCGGTTTGTGGCCGATAGAGCGCCGACTCCAGGAGACCGTGGTCACGCACCCCGGGCAAGCCCCCGTAACGCTCGATTTGATCCGCATGCATGGCGAGGACTTCCTGGAGCGTGAGGTAGTCGGTCATTTAGCGAGTTTCTTGTAAAGTTCGCCGTATTTTTCGTGGCTGGCAAGGTAGGCGGCCATCACATGAGCGCGGGGCCGGATGTTCTTCCGCTTCTCGATCAGATCGGCCAGTGCTTCATCCACGAGTGCCTGGAGCTGCCGTCCCTCCTCTCGCGCGATCGTGCGGACGGTGGACAGGATTTCCGAATTGACCTGCGTCGCGAATTTCTCTCTTGCCTGGGACATGGCATACCTCTTCTTAGCCGATCTCCAGCCTATCATGACATATCATGATATGTCAAGATGCGGCCTCGCCCTACTCTGAAGTCCCGGAGTCGCCTCTCCCACCCCTCTTCCAGCACGCATCCATCTGCTGTATGCTGGCAACGGAGAACGCTATGGGTTGCCGATGGCCGCTCGCGGTCTTGCTCGCTGTTCCGCTGTTCGCAACCGGCCCCACAGGGGCCATAACCGGTACCGTGACCGATCCTTCCGGGGCTGAGGTTCCCAAAGCCCGGGTCATGGTGACGAACCAGGAAACCAATGCGGTCCGGGAAGTGCGGACCAACGACGATGGCGACTACACCGTCCCGCTGCTCCCGCCGGGCCACTACCGGGTCGCGGTGGAGAAATCGGGTTTCCGGCGCAGCGTCCAGAGCGACGTCACGCTGGACGTGGACCAGCTCGCGCGCGTCGATGTGGAGCTGCAACTCGGTGCGGTAACGGAGGAAGTCAAGGTATCCGGCACGCCTCCCCTGGTGCAGACCGACACCTCCACCCTGGGACAGGTGATCAACGGCCGCCAGGTGCGCGAGCTGCCCCTGAACGAGCGGAACTTCCTTGCTTTCGCGCTCCTGGTGCCCGGCAGCCACTCGCCCGCCGAGGGCTCGGAGAACTCGACCCAGGGCGGAGCGATCAGCGTCAACGGCGCGCGCGAAGAGTCCAACAGCTTCCTGCTGGATGGGGTGGACAACAACGATCCCTACATCAACCAGTACGTCGCTCTGCCGTCCATCGACGCCATCGAGGAATTCAAGGTGCAGTCGAGCGACTACTCGGCGGAGTTTGGGCGCAGCGGCGGCGCGCAGATCAACGTGATTCTGAAGAGCGGCACCAACGACTTCCATGGGAGCGGGTTCGAGTTTGCGCGCAACCGGACCCTGGACGCCAAGAACCTGTTCGACCTTCCGGACTGCACTCCGAATTCCGTGCCGGGCGCCTGCGGCCCTATCCCGCGCTTTGACCGCAACCAGTTCGGCCTGACTTTCGGCGGGCCCATCCGCAAAGACAAGACCTTCTTCTTCGTCTCCTACGAAGGGCTGCGCCTGAGACAGGCGACTACGCGGGAAGCCACCGTGCCTTCCCAGGTCCAGGACCAGGAGGCCTTGGGTGCGGTGGCAGCTCAGGGGATCCCGGTGAACCCGGCCGGCCAGGCCGTGTTCAACCTGTATCCGGCGGCCAACATTGGCTCGGACCTGATGAACTCGAACACATTCGTGTCTTCTCCCATCATTCAAAACTCGGAGGACCTTCTCACCGTCAAGGTGGATCACCACGTCGGCCCCAGGGACACCTTGTCCGCCCACTATTCACGGTTCGGCGAGGACCGCTTCAATCCCTTCGATCCCGTCAATTCGTTCACCAGCCTGCCCGGCTACGGCAGCACCACCCTCAATAACGGTCAAAACGCGGGACTCGCTTGGACGCACGTCTTCACGTCGAGCGCGATCGATGAGTTCCGTTTGGGCTTCAACCGGATGCGCGCCGGCGCTTTTCAGGAGCACACGGGGATCGATGTGAGCTCTCAGTTAGGCTTCCCCGACGTCCTCACCAACCCCGTCGATCTCGGGGTCCCCAATGTCGATATCGCGGGTTTCGACGGCATCGGCGAGCCCGTCAACTACCCGCAGGACCGCCACGACACCACCGTTCATCTGGCCGACAACCTGGCCTGGATACACGGGCGCAACCAGTTCAAGTTCGGAGCGGATATCCGCAGGATTCAAGTCGACAATTACCTCGACTTTGTGGCGCGGGGAGAGTGGTTCTTCGGAACCACCTGCGTACCTTCCCCCGGGGTCGACTGCGGCGTCGCGGCTCTGGCCCAACTGCTCTCGGGCGTCCCCGATTACGCCATCGCCGTGAGCGGCAATATGTTCAACTCCTTGAGCAGCACCGCCACGAACGTTTACATTCAGGACGACATCCACGTGGTGCCGCGCCTGCTGCTGAACGTCGGCTTGCGGTACGAGTACAATAGCCCGCCGGTGGAGGCCCATAACCGCTTCAGCGTGCCCGACCTGAGCTCGAACTCCGCGACCTGCTCTCCCCAACCCGGCTGCCAGTTCATCCAGGCAGGAACCAACGGCGTCCCCCGGGCCACGTACGCCGGCTCCAAGAAGGACTTCGCACCGCGCATCGGGGTGGCCTGGCGGCCCATGAAGTCCGAGCGCTGGGTGGTGCGCTCCGCCTACGGCATCTTCTACGATGCCGGCATCTTCAACATCAGCATCTTCCCTCGGGCGAATCCGCCTTTCTACACACTGGCCTTCTATCCCAACAATCCAAACTCGCCTTTCGCGATCCAGAATATTCTCGACCAGCCGGGTTTCCTCGCTCAACCGAACATGATCTCTCCCAATTTCCGCGACGCGTACGTGCAGCAGTGGAACGCCGATCTGCAGTATGAGTTGCAGCCCAACTGGATGATCGATCTGGCCTACGTCGGCTCGAAAGGCACCCATCTGGACGACGTTCGCGACTTGAACCAGGCGAACCCCGCGACGGGGCTGGGTCCGTACCCCCAGTTCTCCTCCATCCTCTACGTGGAATCGAACGCCGACAGCACTTACAACTCCTTGCAGTTCCGATCGGAGAAGCGCGGCCGCTACCTGACTCTGCTCGCCTCGTACACGTTCTCGAAGTCGCTGGACGACGAATCCTCCGTTTTCGGAGGCAGCGTCGGGTCCGGCCTGCCTCAGGACTCCAACGACCTGCGCGCCGAGCACGCCCTCTCAGACTTCAACGCCAAGAACCGTCTGTCGCTCAGCGCCGTGTATGACCTGCCGTTCGGCCGCATCGGCGCACGCAACGGGAAATGGCGAGGGCGGCTCCTGAATAACTGGCAGGCGTCTGGGATTCTGACAGCTCAGTCGGGCTCGCCATTCACCGTCAACCTCTCCAGCTCCCTGCCAGGGTGCGGCAGCTCCGCGATCACCGCCTTCGGCAACCCGTGCCGGCCGGACCTGGTCGGCAATCCGTTCCAGGCGGGGCCCGTGGCCGCAAGTCCCGGCTGCGCGGCGCCCGGCCTGGTGCGCGTGGCTGGAAGCTGGTTCAACCCTTGCGCTTTTGCCGAACCCCCCGCGGGCCAGTTTGGAAACGCCGGCCGGAACATCCTGACCGGTCCCGGAATCACCAATATAGATTTCTCGCTGTCCAGGATGATTCCGCTGCACGGCGACCGGCACCGCATCCAGCTTCGCGGCGAGTTTTTCAACCTGCTCAACCACCCCAACCTGGATCTTCCGAACCATGTGTTCGGCGCGGCGAATTTCGGGGAGGTGCTTTCCGAGAACGCCTATGGCAACAAGCCGCCGCGGGAAATTCAGTTGGGCTTCAAGTACATCTTCTGACGCGGCTGCCCTAGCCGTTTTTTAAGGTTGATTTTGGGCCGGTCTCGGCGCATGATCGTATGCGGTGGGCACCTCAGTATGCTGCCTAAGAAGGGCGATCCTGGTCGCTGCGCTGGGAACCGTTCTGTTCGCTCAGGAGCCGCCCGGCGCGGCCTGCACCGAAGAGACGCGCGGCACGCTTTGGCCGGTGGAGGCGAATGCCGACCGAACGGTCGCCAGGCACTTGATCCAGGCCGGCGAGTTGTATATGTGTACGTTGCGGGCGCGGGGTCACAGATGGGAGCTGCTGGGGGTCAACATCAAGGCTCTGGAATCTGCCGGCTCGCGCAAGAAGGCTGCGCCTGCCAGCGACGCCACGGCGTCCGGCGCCGCCCTCCGCGCCCGCCTGTACAGGCACTGAGCCGAGTTGCCGCCTCAACGGCTTGCGGGCGACGCGGCCGTCAAATAGAGTGAAGTTGTGACAGCGCAGGAGGCGCGGATGAACCCGCCCCGCCTACTGCCAGATTTGCAGCACACCCTCGGCTAGTTTGCCCCAGGGGTAGTAGCCGGTGTCGGTCGCTGGCGGTTCCGGAACCTCCCAGGCCCACCAGAAATTGCCCTGCATCACAGTGCTGTGCTGGCTCCAGACTTCGTACATGGCCTCGTAGCAGTTCGCCTGCTCTTGTTGGTCGAGCCCGCCAGGGAGGGAGTAATCGTACGGCGCGGTGTTCGTCCCGGCGGTGCTCATGTAGCCGATCTCCGTGAAGATCACCGGTTTCGTTGGGTGCGCAGCGGCGAAATTCAGCACGTCCTGCACGATGTTCTCGCCGTTCTTGTTCGAGGACCAGGCGGCGACAAGCTCGGCGACGGTCGGATCGTCGTGGTTGGTCAGGGGGAAATAGGCGTCCAGGCCCATCACGTCCAACTGCGGATTGTCCCAGAACGAAACCGTAGTGAATTCGTCGCCGGCGTAGGTGGCGTTGGCGGCGTAGGCGAGCAGCCCGGTGTAGCCGGCGCTGCGGATCGCGGCGATGACGTTGTTCCATGCGGTCTGATTCGCGCTGCCGCTCATGGTCGCATACTCGGTTCCGAAGCAGAGCATCTCGACGCCGTTCGCCTGCGCGACCTGCGCGTAGTGCGTGATGAAGGTGGTGAAGCTCGCGAACCAGGCACTTACGGGACTCGGCTGGATTGCGCCGCGCCAGGAGCCATCGCCGACGTCCACGTGAGGCTTCAGCATCACCTTGACGCCCTTGGAGTGGAACTCCGCAATGGCCGTGGCAAGGTCGGCGTCGCTGGGGGTCTCGCTGGTCGGCCCGATAGTGGTCGAGGTCGGCGTGGGCATGATTTGAGTCACCAATACGCCCGCCCAGTTGGAGCCCGTACCGGCCAGCGCGTCTTCGGAGGTCTTCGCGGCCCCTTCGCTGTATTCACCGGTTTGCCACGACACCAGCGTGATGCCTTGGTACGTGAAGCCGGAGTAGCGCTGGGAGGTCGCCGTCACCGTTGCGGTGCCCGATTTCGTCGAGTCGGCCGCGGCAGTTGCCGTGATGGTGACCGGTCCCACGGCGTTCGGGGCCGTGAACACGCCCGCCGCGGAAATCGTGCCGGCGGAGGCCGACCAGTTCACCGCCGTGCTGAAACTGCCCGTCCCCTCGACCGTCGCCGTGCATTGTTCGTTCCCTCCCTGGGCTAGCGTGGGGTTGGGACAGGAAGCGGTCACCGAGGTGATCGTTGGCGTCGGCGTGGGTGTCGGCGTGGGCGTCGATGCGGGGGGCGGGCCGAAGTACCCGTTAATGTCCAGGATTACGTTCGTGGGGTTGGTCACGTAGACGCTAACGGCCCCGTTGGTCCCCGCCGGAACGATCGCTGCGTTTGCCAGGACCGCTCCGCTGAAGGAGTTCAGCGTGGAAACCAGTGGCTGCGACGAGCCCGTCGGCCAGGTGCTGAGGTAATACAGAACACCGTCGGGCACCACCGTGACATTGACCGAATAGGCCGCGGCCGTCGAGGGGATGGAACAGCCGCTGGCCGGGATCGCAAATGAGCGCGTGCTCCCCCCCGCCAGTTCCGGGCCGCCGAAGGGGCCGTTGGCATTCCGCGTGTCCGCCACCCGGCACGGCGTCACCGGGTAGAACGCCAGTTCCCCCGTGCCCCCGGGCTGGCCGAAGTAGCCGTTGATGTCCAGGACTACGTCGGTCGGGTCGGTGACAAACACCGAAATCGATCCGTTGGTCCCGGCCGGAACGATGGCGGCGTTCGCCACCACCGCGCCGGTCCAGGAGTTCAGCGTGGAAACGAAGGGCTGAGACTGGCCCGTCGGCCAGGTGCTCAGATAGCCCAGGAAGCTGGTGTCCGGGACCGCCGTCACATTCAGCGAGTAAGCGCTCGCGGTGGCCGGAATCTCGCACGTGCTCAACGGGACCGGGAAAGCCCGGCTCTGGTCGGCGGACATGGAGGGTCCGCCGAGCTGGCCGGTGGCGTTTCGGGTATCGGCGACGCGGCACGGCGCGGCGGGATAGAACGAAAACGAACTGACGGCGCCAGTTGAATCGAAGTAACCGTTGATGTCGAGGACCACGTCGCTCTGGTTGCTGACGTACACGCTCACGGCCCCGCCCGAGCCGGCCGGCACGATGGCCGCATTGGCCACCACGGTGCCGCCGGGCGAGTTCAGGGTCGAGACGAACGGCTGCGGCTGGCCGGCAGGCCACAAGGTCAGGTAGCCGAGCGGACCGCTCGGCACTACGGTGACGTTGAGGGCATAGGCTTGGGCGGTGCTGGGAATCGGGCAGACGCTCTGTGGAATCGCGAAGGAGCGCATGGAGCCGGCGGTCATGGTGGGGCCGCCGAACGGCCCGGCTGCGTTGCGCGTGTCCGCGATGCGGCAGGGAGTCACCGGAACGAACCGCGAGCCGGCCGTCTGAGCCGAGGCGAAGTGAAGGCCCGCTGTCCCCGCGTACAACGCGATCAGAAGATAGCGATTCACGGTTTCACCCCCGTGTGCGTGAGGCACCAGCTTACGGTCGAGACCTCGTCGCCTACCGCGATGCCGTCCGATCCGCCGACGTTGCGGCCGGCGGAGCATTCGGCCTTCGCCGGGCAGCCCTTTTCGCAGCCCACGATTTTCGCCACGCGCAGACGGTAGTGCGTCTTATCGATCGACTCGACCGTGCCGCAGTAGCCGTTGCCGCCCCAGGAGAGCGAGCAGACCGTGTCTCCGACCGAACTGCCCGTCGAACGGGCGCCCGCCTGGAGGAGCATGGCGGCGATGTCGTTGTGACCGGTGCGCTCGGCGGCTTTGAGGGCCGATCCCCAGCCACGCGCGGCGAGGTTCAGATCGGCGCCGGATTGGACCAGCAGGCGGGCGGCGTCGAGGCGGCCCTGGGTGGCGGCTACGATGAGCGGCGTTTGGCCGTCGCGCGTGCGGGCGTTTACGTCCGCTCCATTGGCGATCAGCAACCGCATGGCTGGCACCTGCTCCGCCGCCACCGCGTCCATGAGGGGAGTGCGGCCTTCCTGGTCGCGAGCGTTGGGATCGGCGCCCTGTTTCAGCCGCACCTGGAGGAGCGCCACGTCGCCGCTTTGCGCGGCTTTGTGGAGATCGTCCTGGGCCAACGCCGGCGCGCATGCCAGAGCCAGCAGCGCGATGATTGCGTAACCTCTATGAAAGACATTCATGGCGTGTTCCTCGACCTGCACGATTTTACCACTGCGGGCTGCCGCCTCTGCTATCATCGCGGACTGGAGATTCCTTTATGCTTCGCTACTTCGCCATGCTGCTTGTCTCCGCCGCGTGGCTCAGCGCCGCCTCGGCCAATCAGCCTCCTGCCATGCTGAGCGACCCCGTGGATGTCAGCGGCGACTTCCACGATTTTGCCAACACCTACTTCCTGGCGGACAGCCTCTCGGGTTTCGATCCCGCCGCCGGAACGGGCACGCTCAACTGGCAGCGGAACCATCTCTACCCGCGCATCGCCTTCGACACCATGGAGGGCATGCTGCGTCCCTTCGGAGGCCTGACGTTTCCCGAGGCCGAGTACGCCGTCAACCCCGCGCTGCCGTTCTCGATCCAGTTCGTGTCGCCGCGCACGGTGCGCATCCGCGTGCGGACCGGCCTCGAAGCCAGGCCTCCGGCCGAGGAGCTGATGCTGGTAGGCGAACCGCCTACCGATCGTTCCTGGCAGATGGCGAAGATCGACGGCGGCTATAGCTACACCAGCTCGGCCGGCTCGGTGACCATCTACGAGAAGCCCTGGCACATCGAGTTCCGCGACGCGAAAGGCCGCCTGCTTACGCGCACCAACCACCCGGAGGACAACCGGCGGACGCAAGTGCCGGTGCTGCCGTTCTCCTTCATCCGGCGGCCCTCGGATTATTCGCGAAGTGTGGCGGCGGTGTTCTCGCTCTCGGCGGGCGAGAAGCTGTTCGGCTGCGGCGAGTCGTTCACTGAACTGAACAAGCGCGGGCAGAAGGTTGTGCTCTACGTGAATGACGCGCAGGGCCCCGAGAGCACGCGCATGTACAAGCCCATCCCGTTCTTCCTGAGCGACCGCGGCTACGGCATGTTCGTGCACACTTCCGCACCGGCCACCTTCGATTTCGGCGCGACGTACCAGGGCGCCACCGCCCTGGAGCTGGGCGACGACGAGCTGGACCTGTTTGTCTTCCTCGGCCAGCCGAAAGAGATTCTCGACGAGTACACGAACCTCACTGGGAAGGCCGCGATGCCGCCGCTGTGGAGCTTCGGACTTTGGATGAGCCGCATCACGTATTTCTCGGAAGACGAGGTGCGCGGCGTGGCAGCCAAGCTGCGCGAGGAGCGCCTGCCCGCCGACGTGATCCATATCGACACCGGCTGGTTCGAGCACGATTGGCGCTGCGACTACCAGTTCTCCCCCACCCGCTTCAAGGACCCGGCCAAGATGATCGCGGACCTGAAACAGCAGGGCCTGCACATCTCGCTCTGGCAATTGCCGTACTTCGTTCCGAAGAACCGGCTGTTCCCGGAGATCGTCGAGAAGGGTCTCTATGTCAAGGACGGCAAGGGCAACCTGCCGTTCGAGGACGCGGTGCTGGACTTCACGAATCCGGCGACGGTGAGGTGGTACCAGAGGAAGCTCACCGGCCTGCTCGAAATGGGCGTGGGCGCGATCAAGGTGGACTTCGGGGAGTCCGCGCCGTTCACCGGCGTCTACGCCAACGGGCGGACTGGTTTCTACGAGCACAACCTCTACCCACTCCGCTACAACAAGGCCGTGGCCGGCATCACCCGCGAAGTGAGCGGGGAGAATATCATATGGGCGCGGAGCGCGTGGGCCGGCAGCCAGCGTTACCCGCTGCACTGGGGCGGGGACGCGGCCACCACCGACATCGGCATGGCGGCGACGCTGCGAGGCGGCCTGTCGCTGGGTCTGAGCGGCTTCAGTTTCTGGAGCCACGACATCGGCGGTTTCGCGGGCCCCAGCCCCGAGGAACTGTACCGCCGGTGGCTGCCCTTCGGGATGCTGACCTCGCACAGCCGTTGCCATGGCGCTCCGCCCAAGGAGCCCTGGCTGATCGGTGCCGCATTCACCGACGACTTCCGGCGCGCGGACGAGATGAAGTACAGGCTGATGCCTTACGTCTACGCGCAGGCCAAGGATTCGAGCGAGCGCGGTCTGCCGATGCTGCGCTCTCTCTTCATCGAGTTCCCGGAAGACGCCGGTTCGTGGACCGTCGAGGACGAATACCTGTTCGGCTCCCAGATCCTGGTGGCGCCGCTGTTCGAATCGGGCTCGACGGGCCGCGACGTCTATCTGCCGCCGGGCCAGTGGATCGACTACCAGACCGATCGGGTCTATGCGGCCGGGTGGCATCGCATCGAGGCCGGCAGGATTCCGGTGGTGATGCTGGTGCGCGACGGCGCGGCGATCCCGCACGTTGCGCTGGCGCAATCGACGATGCAGATGGATTGGTCGAAGCTTGACTTGGTGGTCTTCGCTGCGGGCGCGGAGAAGGCCGAGGGGCTGGTGTGCCTGCCTTCGGACCGCGTGCTGCGGAAGGTGTCACTGGCCAAGAAGGGCGGGGCATTCGTGGCGGCGGAAGACGCGCTGGGCGGCAAGGCGGCGGTGACGGTGAAGCTGTACAGCGATTCGAGGTGAGTGGGGCGGGGGATCGTGAAGCTACTCATCTTTTCGGACATCCACGGCGACTACGCGGCGCTCGAACGGCACATGGACGCCGAGGCCGACTATTACTTCGCGGCGGGCGATCTGAGCAATTGGGGCCGGGGCCTGGATCGGTGCGGCGAGATTCTCGCCCGCCGCGCCGGCCGCGTTTACCTGCTGCCGGGCAACCATGAATCGGAGCGCCAGACGGCGGACCTCGCCGCCCGCTACGGCCTCATCGATTTTCACGGCCAGAGCTTCGAAGCGGGCGGATATCGCATCGCCGGCCTGGGCTGCTCGACGCCCACTCCGTTCAACACGCCGGGCGAGTACAGCGAAGAAGAGATGGCGCGGCGCCTGGCGCCCTTCGCGGGCCTGAAACCGCTGCTGCTGATCTGCCATTGCCCGCCGCTCGGCACGGACCTCGACCGCGTCCACAAGGGCATGCACGCCGGCAGCAGCGCCGTGCGCGAGTTCATCGAGAAGCAGCGGCCGGCCGCGTTTTTCTGCGGCCACATCCATGAGGCCGAAGGCGTCCGGATGCGGCTGGGCGACACCCGTTGCTTCAACGCCGGCAAACGGGGCGTTCTGCTCGACTCTGATACACTGAGATTGTCATGAACGAGGAACTCGAACGGGAATACTCCACGCTCCGCCAGCAAGCCGAGGCTGTGCGGAGCTATCTTTGACGCCCCCAAACGGAAATCCCAGCTAGCCAAGATTGAAGAGCGCGTCTCCGCCCCCGCATTCTGGACCCAGCCGGACCAGCACCTGCTGCGCGAGCGCAAGCGGCTCGAAGAGACGCTGGCCGACGACGCCCAGGTTGCGCTCACGATGTCCGACCTCGAAACGCTGTTCGAGCTGCAGCGCGAAGGCGAGGACGTCGGCGGCGAGATCCGGCAGGAGCTGCACAAGTTCTCCGAGCGCCTCGACAAGCTCGAAACCGAGATGCTGCTCGCGGGCGAGAACGATTTCCGCAGCGCCATCGTCGAAATCCATCCCGGCGCGGGCGGCACCGAGAGCCAGGACTGGGCGGAAATGCTGCTGCGCATGTACCTGCGCTGGGCCGAGCGCATGCGCTTCCCCAGCGTGATCACCGACCGCCAGGAGGGCGAGGGCGCCGGCATCAAGTCCGTCACGTTCGAGGTGAACGGGGAGAACGCCTACGGGCTGCTGCAATCCGAAGTGGGCGTGCACCGGCTGGTGCGGATTTCGCCCTACGACGCCAACGCGCGCCGCCACACTTCCTTCGCCTCGGTCTACGTCTACCCGCAGGTGGACGACGAGATCAAAATCGAAATCAGGCCCGAGGATCTGCGCGTGGATACGTTCCGCTCCGGCGGCGCGGGCGGGCAGCACGTCAACCGCACGGATTCGGCGGTGCGCATGGTGCACCTGCCCACCAACATCGTGGTGCAGTGCCAGAACGAACGCTCGCAGCACAAGAACCGCGACATGGCGCTCAAACAGCTTCGCGCGCGGCTGTACGAGCACGAGCTGGCGAAGAAACACGCCGCGGACCAGAAGATCGAGGACAGCAAGGCCGCGATCAACTTCGGCAGCCAGATCCGCAGCTACGTGCTGGCGCCGTACCGCCTGATCAAGGACCACCGCACCAAGTTCGGCATCGGCGACGTCGACCGCATTCTGGACGGGGACATCGAGCCTTTCATGCATGCTTTCCTGGTGTGGAAGCGCACCGGAAGAATCGCCGGCGCCGACGGCAAGGAAGACTTGCCCGAGTCGTGATCTCGCCAGAGCAGATCCAGACCGCCGCGGAGCTGATCCGCCAGGGAAGGCTGGTGGCCTTTCCCACCGAGACCGTCTATGGGCTAGGCGCCAACGCGCTCGACCCGGCGGCGGTGGCGCGGATCTACGAAGCGAAGGGACGGCCGGCGGCCAGCCCGCTGATCGTCCACGTAGCTTCCATTGAAATGGCGCGCGAGGTAGCGGCGGCGTGGCCCGAGAGGGCCGAGACGCTGGCGAAGCGCTACTGGCCGGGCCCGCTCACGCTGGTGCTGCCGAAGCAGCCCCACGTGCCCGACATCGTGACGGCGGGACTGGCGACCGTGGGCATCCGCGTTCCCGCCCACCCGGTGGCGCTGGCGCTCATTCGCGCTGCGGGGGTTCCCATCGCCGCACCGAGCGCTAACCGCTTCAGCGGCTTGTCTCCCACCACCGCCGCGCACGTGCGGGATAGCCTGGGCGGGGCCGTGGACCTCATTCTGGACGGCGGTCCGACCGATGTAGGGATTGAATCGACGGTGCTGTCGCTGGCCGGTCCGCGGCCCGTGTTGCTGCGGCCGGGTATGGTGTCCCAGAAGGAGATCGAAGAGCGGATCGGCCCGGTCGAGGTCGCGCCCGCTGCCGGCGCCGGCCCGCATCGCTCGCCGGGAATGCATCGCAAGCACTACAGCCCCAAGACGCGGCTGCTCTTGGTCAAAGGAGGAGCCGTGCCCGGCCGGGGGAAGGGGGGATACGCCGGCCTGTGCTCCGAACCGGCCGGGCCCGTCGCGCGGCTGGTCTGGATGCCTCCCGATCCCGCGATGTACGCCACCGTGCTCTATGAGACGCTGCACCGGCTGGACGGCGAGGGGCTGGATTGGATCGCGGTGGAGCGGCCGCCGGAGCGGCCCGAATGGGCTGCGATCCTGGATCGTCTCGAGCGCGCGTCGAATTAGCGCTCGCATTTAGCCGCCTTCATCTCCTTTTCTTATCCTGCGATCCGGACATAGCATTTCCGTGCCGATATAGCATCTGTGAGCACATCGCTGGCATCGGCGGCTGGTGCGCAGAGGCCCTGGGTTCTAAGGAACCTGCATCCTCTGCCCGTGGTCGCCGTACGGTTGATGCGGATGGTCTCGACGGACGACGTAGTGTTCCGCCGCGTGTCCGAGCTGATTCGAGTGGATTCGGCCTTTTCGGCGGAAGTGCTGAGGGTGGCCAATTCGCCCCTCCTGGGATGCCGGCAGGAAGTGCGCGGCATTCTCAACGCGCTGGCCATTCTCGGATTGGACCGCCTGAAAGGCCTGGTCATGACCGTGGCGCTGCGGAATTTCCTGTCCTCCACTCTTGAGGTCCCGGTCCTGCTGCGTTGCTGGCGCCACTCGCTGGCGTGCGCCCTGCTCTCCGAACTCCTGGCCGAGGCCTGCTGGCTCGACAAGGATCCGTGTTACACCGCGGGCCTTCTGCACGACATGGGCCGGCTCTCCCTGCTGGAGACCTACCCCGGAGAGTATGCCGGCCTGCTCGAAACCGTCGACGGGGACCAGGGGAACGCCGCCAGTCTGATGGAGTACGAGCGCGAGATGTTCGATGCCGATCACTGCCAGATCGGCCGCTGGCTGGCGGAGGACTGGGGACTCCCTGCCGACCTGCAAGAGATCATCGGCGGGCACCACGAACCACCGGAAAACGGGCGCCTCGACCAGCGTGTGGTCATCCATGTCTCCTGCCGGCTCGCGGACATGCTCGGTTTCCAGGCCGCCGGACCGGCCGCGCTCGATAGTCTGGAAGACTTGAGGAGCGAATTCCCACAGTGCGGCTGGGATCGCCTTAAATCCGATCGCGAATTGCTGCTGGCGGTGGCGGGGAAGATCAACGCTCTCGAGTGCAGCTTGTTTGCGTCATGACCGGGCTACGCTCCGGCCAGGCCCAGATCCGCGGCACTCTCCCGCATGGCCCGCACGCAGAAGTCGATGTGCTCGTCCAGGTCGATCGCCAAGCCTTGGGCGCCCTCGAGGATGTCCTCGCGGCTGACCGAGCGGGCGAACGCCTTGTCTTTCATCTTCTTACGGACCGACTTCGCCTCAAGGTCGGCCAGGCTGCGGCTCGGCCTGACGAGTGCCACGGCGGTGATGAAGCCGGCCAGCTCGTCGCAGGCAAACAGCGTTTTCTCGAGCGGAGTCTGCCGGCCGACGCCGCTGTAGCGGGCGTGCGAAAGCACGGCGCGGCGGATCTCCTCGCTGACGCCGCGGGCGGCGAGGATCGGCTCGCCCTTGAGCGGGTGGTCGGGCGCTTCGGGATGGATCTCCCAGTCGAAATCGTGCAGCAGGGCGGTGGCGCGCCATTTTTCCTCGTCCTCGCCGAACTTGCGGGCGTATGCGGCCAGGCAGGCTTCTACCGCCAACGCGTGCTTGCGCAGGTTCTCCGACTTTGTGAACTCGCACAGAATGTGCCAGGCTTCTTCCCGCGTCATGTCTTTCAGAATACTGCAAGGGCGAGGGTTAGGCGGTGGCCTGCCGTGCTATATTGATGGGAGTCGTCCGTGGGCCTGTGGCGCAGTTGGGAGCGCGCTTCCATGGCATGGAAGAGGTCGTGAGTTCGAATCTCACCAGGTCCACCATTCCCAATCCCGGGCTCTACGCCAACAACGGGGGCAGGAGCCCAATCCCATCTCAGTTAACCACATAAGACCTTCACTCGGAGCCTATAGTTTTCGAAGTTGCGGAAGCCGTAAGCCTGTCTGCTGATCAGCTCCATCTTGTTGTGGAATCCCTCGGTGATCCCGCTGTTGCGGGTGAGCGCCACATGGCGGCGATCTCCTCCCGCCAGGCGTGGAGATTCTCGCCGAGCTGGACCAGTTGCGGCAGGCCGGCCTGGCGCAGTTCCGCGATGGCGCGCAGGAAGCGGTGCCAGAGGGCGTCGAATTGCCGCCTTGGCTTGCGGAGGACGGAGGCATCGTTCATACTCCGAGCATGACAGTCAAAAATGCGGCATTGCTGGCTCTGATCGGAACGATCCTCGTAACGGCGCTTCTGGTGTTTGATTTGATTCGCAACGTGCTGAACGTTGCGCAAGGGCTGGTTCCCGCGGTGGCGCTGTTCTCGTCGCTCATCTATGCGTTTGGCGCCTTCAGCGTGGCTGTGTTCTTTTTCGTTTTCCACAAAGCGCAAAGTTGAGGCGGGAAGCCGCCGCTGTTGTCGTGGACAGCACATTCGGGAGAACCTGCACCCATGCCTGACCAACCCGTCGAAAAGCGCTTTCCCTGCCCCGGATGCTCAGCCGAGATGCAGTTCGATCCGGCTTCGGAGCAGCTCAAGTGCCCATTCTGCGGCCAGACCGCGCCGGCGCCGTTCTCCGCGGGCCCGGTCGCGCCGCACCCGCTCGAGGCAGCGCTGGCCGCGGCGCCTCAGGCGGCACTCAGCAGCCAGGCGCTCCAGGTCACCTGCCAGGGATGCGGCAGCGCGGTGGTCTTCGAGCCCCCCGAGGTCGCTGGCGTGTGCCCGTTCTGCGGAAGCCCCATCGTGGCCGAACCGAAGACCGCGGACCCCTTGATTGCGCCGGATGCCGTGCTGGTCTTCAAGCTGGCCAAAACGGCCGCCCAGGAATCCGTGACCAAATGGCTCGCCAGCCGCTGGTTCGCACCGAACGCTCTGAAGCGCATGGCGCACCCGGAGCACGGCATCAGCGGCGTCTACCTTCCCTTCTGGTCTTACTCCACCGACACGCGCACCGCTTACCGGGGCGAGCGCGGCGAATACTATTACGTGACCGAGGATTACGAGGATACGGACGGCCAGGGCCACACCGTACATCGCACGCGCCAGGTTCGCCACACGCGCTGGTACCCGGCTTCGGGAGAAGTCGCCCGCCGATTCGAGGACGAACTGATCAGCGCGACGCGCGCCGTGGTGGAGTCGCATCTGAATGCGCTCCAGCCATGGGACCTGAGCGCGCTACGCCCTTACGATCCCGCGTACCTGGCGGGCTTCAAGGCGCAACGCTATCAGCTCGATCTCGCCGGCGGCTTTGACGCGGCCAAGCAGGTGATGGCCGTCCGCATCGAGCAGGACGCCGCAGCCGATATCGGCGGCGATGAGCAGCGCGTCGAAGAAGTGAAGACCGAATACGCCAACTCTACATTCCGCCATCTGCTGCTGCCGGTCTGGGTGGGCGCGTACCGGTTTGGCGGCAAAGTCTATCAACTGGCGGTGAACGCGCGCGCCGGCTCAGTTCACGGCGACCGGCCCTGGAGCGTCTGGAAGATCGGCGCGCTGGTTCTGGCGGTGCTGGCGCTGCTGCTGCTGGCGGCCTTACTACTGGGGCAGCACTGATCGGGCGATCTCCATGCCGAGTCCCGCTGCGAACGCGGAGAGATCCTGGAAGGCCTTCTGGTCCTGATCCCCGCTTCCGGACCACCGGAACCTGCTCCCTTGCGGGAACTGCCGCAGCTTGTCCTTGGCGGCTTGCAGTGAGTCGGTGTGATACTGCACAATCTAGAACTGGCCCTGCTCGAAGGGGATGAACCGGATCTCCCAAGGCCGTGTCTGCCAGGCCCTGAGGAACGCTTTCGCTTCCTGGCGCTGCCGCCGCCCCACGCTCAGTGCGATCAGACGGCGCAGCTTGGCGTCACTGGTCAGCCAGGCCTGCCCGCCCGCTAGAGCGGTCATCAGGTTCGAACCCACGCCAGCCTCACGGAGGAGACCTGCGGTTTGGCCCGGAGTATTGCGCAGCTCGGCCTCATGTCCCGCCCATCGCCGGCTCCAGGCGACGAAGCGTGCCCATACAGCCCCCTCGGCCGCGGCCGACCCGCGTTGCGCCAAGTATGCCGCGGCGTCATCGACGACCTCGGGATCGGGATCGTCGAGCGCCGGAACCGCGATCTCCTCGATCAGCGAATCGTTCTGCAGATTGCCCACTTGTGTGAGCAGGGAGTGGTTGCAGGCACTAAACGCTTCGCCCCGCGCCGCAATAGCGTCTTGGAGCAAGGACCGCGCCTTGGGAGGGTCCTGCTTCAGCAGGTAAGCCAGCAGAGGCGCCTGAATGTCACAGGCGAGCTTGCCGATCCGCCCGTCCAGGTAGCTGGTTACTTGCGACTCCAAGGCCCGGCTAGCGTAGCGATGAATCAAGGACGCGAGATTGTCGCTCGCGTTGAAATCCCGTGAATCACGCAGCAGATGTTCCGCCAGGGGTTGATCGGCTTCCTGCAGTTCCTTGTCCGGCAGGATGCCGAGCACGGAGGCGCCGAACCTGGGGTGGGGCCGCAGAATCTCCTCCAGAATCGCCGCGCGTGCTGCCTCGGGCTCCATTTCGTACCAGTGCTGCAAGGCCGCCGCGCTTGCATTATTGAACCGGTACGCCTTCATCTCGCTTAGTTGGGGAAACTCCTTATAGCGCCGGGCCACTGTGCGAAGTGACGGCAGTATGGCCTCATGGTCCAGGTCTTTCCACCGATCCCGCAGCACTTCCGCCTGCTTTTCGACGGGGAGCTGTTCGAACGTGGCGACCAGCACCTCCGTGGCTTTCCGCCGCAGCTCTGGAGACACTCCGCCTTCCGCCAGCGTATCCGCGCTCACGGCCAGCGCTCCATTCCGTTTCGTTGCGAGGACGGCCGCAAGTTCCTGCCGGAAGCGGGTCTCGAGTGCGTCGCGCTGCGCCGGCACGTCGCCTGTCGCGTGCGCCGGCAGGGCGGCAATCGCCATCGTACTCAGGAACTGGTCGCTGATGGGAAAGTCCGGATCCCTCAGAAGGCTTCTCATTTCTTCCAAAGCGGCTTCGCGCGCGGGCGAACCGGCAATTCCAAGGACGTAGTCCCAGCTCAGATCGGGCTCATTCAGGCGATCGGCCATTTCGCGGGCGGCCGCGGGAGTGCCCAGGTAGCGGAGGGCTTTTATGGCCTCTTTGCGTTGGTCAGCCTCCTTCGGGCCGTCGAGCGCCGCCACTGCACTTTGCAGCGTTTGACCCTGCCATTCCGGCGTCGCGGGCGCGATGGTCAGCAGAAGCTCATTCGAGGCGACACGGATTCCGCCGCGCCCGAAGAACTGGTGGCTCAGGCGCGACACGCGTCCGGACGTAACCGTGACGCGGTACTGGCCGGGCCTGGCGAATTGCACCCACTCGTTCAACTGGAGATGAATGACGGTCGGCTTGGCGGACAGCACGTCGAAGCCTCTTAGCCCTCCCCCGATGAATCCGCTCCAGGAATGAAAATAGAGCTCCAGCGGATCCTCCCAGCCCGCCGCCGGTTTGATCGCGAAGGTCTCGGCATTGAGCCTGCCGCTCCGGTCGTAGGTCGCCATGTCGATCTGATAGGCCTTCGGCTTGGCGCTGGTGAATGACAACTCCAGCTCGATGACCTGGCCAACTTGGAATGTCGATTCGTTGCCGCGCGTGTGGACTGTCAGGTTGACATCGGCTGTAGCAGGCCGGTCGGATTCGGCCAATGCCAACGCGGGCACTAGCAGGAGCGCCATCGGAATGCTTCGCACTGTTTCCGCTCCTCCGGGAGTTGGAGTTACGATTGTACGCCATAGCGGTGTCCGGAGTTCCAGACGCATTGAACCCTCACAATCGCAGCAACTCTGGCCCGGCGCCGGGGTTTATGCCTGCGGGGAGTGAATCGCATGGCGCACCGGTTCCTGAAGGCAGCTTGCATCCTGATCTTGATAGGCTGGGGCGTCCGGCCCTCGCTTGCACAGACCGCGCCGTGTTCGACGGCGCCGTCCGCTTTTGCCGCAACCTGCGCCGAGCTGGCAGGCGATCTCAACAGTTTTGACGCCACCGTCAGCTCGCAGTGGAACGGTTCGCTTTCCCCCGTCGCGTTTGGAGCCGAGCTCCTCAACGCCAACTGCAATCGCGGCCTGGCGACGCTGCTGGCGCCGAATACGCTGGATGGCGTGAAAACGCAACTGGACGACCTGGCCCAGGTCGGCGTGCAGTCGGTCACCATCGCGGTGAGCTTCCCGATCCTCTACCAGCCCTTCTACCAGTACAACCACGACCCGCAGGATTACGCCACGGTCCTCGGCTTCTATCAGAGCGTGATGGCGGAGGTGCGCAGCCGCGGCATGAAAGTCGTGATTGAATCGAGTGTGATGTTTCCCGACTATGCCACGGACCTTCCGCTCACCGCCTATTACGCGACGCTGTCGGGGGCCGAAGTCACGGCCGGGCGCGGGCAGGTGGCCCAGACCATCGCCCTGTCGCTCGCTCCCGACTGGCTGAACATCGGCTCGGAGCCGGATACGCAGGCGGCGCTGCTGGGGCTGACCGCCCAATACACTCCGCAGCAGTGGGCCACGGAGATCTCGACCATCCTGGCGCAACTGCGTGCCGCCGGAGTCTCCGGCAAGCCGCTGATCGGAGCCGGCATTGGCACCTGGCAGACCAACGGGACCGCGTACCTCGAGGCCCTGACGGCCACCGGACTCGATTACATCGACCTGCACATCTACACCGTGAATTTGGGCTTCCTCTCCGATGTCATCGCTTACCTGGACATGGCCCACGCGGCCGGAAAAGGCGCGGCGCTCTCGGAGGCCTGGATACGGAAGCTGACCGATGCCCAACTACAGGGGTTGAGCGATTGGGGCATCGAGCAGCAAATCAGCAACAACACCACGCTCTCCTGGGACACCTTCAGCTTCTGGTCCGCGCTCGATTCCCAGTTCCTGGGCGAACTTGTGAAACTCGCCTATTGGAAGGACCTGTACTACATCTCTCCCTTCCAGATCGAGTTCTTCTTCTCTTATCTGGACTACAACCAGGTCGGCAGCCTGAGCCCGAGCCAGATCCTGGACGACGAGGTTACGGCGGCCTCGACCGCCATGCAGAGTGGAACGCTGAGCGCCACCGGCCAGGCGTATGCGGCGGACATCGCGCCTTGCACTTATTCCGTCGACCCCACCGGCGCGACTATACCCAGCGCCGGCGGCGGCGCGAGCCTCTCGGTCGGCGCCGGGCCGTTCTGTTCTTGGAGGGTCTCGGGTCTACCGGCCTGGATCACCGGCAACACCGGCGGCATGGGTCCTGGGACCGCCAGCCTGTCTGTGGCCGCCAATCCGGGCGCAGCGCGCTCCGCTACGATCTCTATCGCTGGCGTGCCAGTGGGCATCACGCAGGAAGGCGCCCCCTGCACCTATGCACTCAACTCCCCCGCCGAGGCGTTCCCGGCGGCCGGGGGCGCGGGCTCGGTGAATGTCCTCACCGGATCGGGCTGCGGCTGGTCCGTCTCCAACGCGCTCGGATGGGTCGCCATTAACGGGCCCGTTTCGGGAGTGGGCAGCGGCGCTGTGAGCTACTCCGTCGTTCCCAACACCGGAGACGCCCGCTCGGGCGCGCTGACCATCGCAGGCCTTCCTTTCACCGTCCAGCAGATCGGCGCTTCGGTGGCCGGCCTGTTCTTCGTGCCCGTCACTCCCTGCCGCGTCGCCGATACGCGCGGGCCCGCCGGGCCCTTCGGAGGTCCCGCCATCACCGGCGGCTCCACGCGCTCGTTTGCGATTCCGGAGAGCGTGTGTGGAATCCCGGCCACCGCGCAGGCGTACTCGCTGAACGTAACGGTGGTGCCGCAGGGCCCGCTTTACTACCTGACTCTGTGGCCCTCCGGTCAGGGTCAGCCGCTGGTCTCCACGTTGAACTCCTGGGAGGGCAACGTGGTGGCGAACGCCGCGGTTGTGCCCGCCGGATCCAACGGGGCCGTCAGCGTTTTCGTCAGCAATACCGCGGACGCGATTCTCGATGTCAACGGGTATTTCGATTCGTCGGGGAGCGCCTTCTATCCCGCCGCGCCGTGCCGCGTGGCGGACACTCGAGGTCCGGCGGGCCCGTTCGGCGGGCCTTCCATGGCCGCGGGCGAGACACGGGACTTTGCCGTTCCTTCGAGCGCGTGCAACATCCCTGCCTACGCAACCGCCTACTCAATGAACGTCACCGTGGTCCCCGACGGCTTCCTCGGTTTCCTTACGGTCTGGCCGGCCGGACTGTCGCAGCCCACCGTCTCGACCTTGAATTCCTGGGAGGGCCAGGTGGTGGCGAACGCCGCCATTGTTCCGGCGGGAATCAACGGCTCCATTTCGGTCTACGTCACCGACGCAACCGACCTGGTCCTGGACATCGATGGCGCCTTCGGCCCGCCTGCCGGCCCGGGCGCACTGCGCTTCTACCCGGTCGCGCCGTGCCGGGTCGCCGACACGCGCAATCCGGACGGTCCCTTCGGCGGCCCGATTCTGGCGGCCTCGAGCACGCGCTCCTTCGCCATTTCCTCGAGCGGCTGTGGCGTTCCCAACACGGCGGCGGCGTATTCGCTGAACGTGACGGTGGTGCCTGCCGGGCCGCTCTCCTACTTGACGGCGTGGCCGGCGGGCTCGCCGCAGCCGCTGGTTTCCACGCTGAACTCATGGGACGGCTCGGTGGTGGCGAACGCCGCCATCGTTCCCGCCGGCCAGGGTGGCGCCATCAGTATCTTTGTCACGGACCCCACGCACCTGGTGCTCGATATAAACGGATACTTTGCTCCGTAGGTGGCCCGGCGCGGTCATTGCGCCGCCCCGGCCCGCGGGTGTATTCTGCGCCTAGAAGGAGGGGCCGAGTATGTCAAGTTTCCTCGTTGAAGCTGCGTACACATCCGAGGCGTGGGGAATCCTGGTGAAGAACCCCCAGGACCGGTTCCAGGTGGTGCAAGCAACCGTCGAGAAGTTGGGCGGCAAGATCGAGCGGTCATGGCTGTCCTTTGGCGACTACGACGTGGTGGTGATCGTGGATTTGCCAGACAGCGTCAGCGCGGCGGCGTTCGCGATGGCCATCTCCGCGGGCGGTTCCTGCAGGGCCGTCAAGACGACGCCGTTGCTTACGGTTCAAGAAGGAATGGAGGCCATGAAGAAGGCCGCCGCCTCCGGCTACAAGCCCGTCGTCCAGACTCAGACGGCCCGATAGAGTGGCGCCATGGGGCCGGCTCCCGTATTGAAAAACCGGATCGGCCCCATAAATTAAATCGGTTTCCCTTTCCCCCAGTCTTGCGCCACCATGAAGATGCGCCCCTATGTACTTCTCGTCCTACGATACGCAAGGCTTCTACGACGAGATGTTCGACTGCGCCGGCAAGCCCCGGCCCCATGCCCGCCTCCTGGTCGAAACCGTCGAGTCCCTCTCCGACGGCCATCTGCTGCGCTACAAACATGCCGCGGAGCGCCTGCTGCTGCAGATGGGCATCACCTTCAACGTCTATGGCGATTCCGCCGGCAAGGAAAGGATCTTCCCTTTCGACCTCATCCCGCGCATCGTGCCGGCCGGCGAATGGGAGCATATCGAGCGCGGCCTCAAGCAGCGCGTTCACGCCCTCAACGCGTTCATCGACGACATCTATCACGACCAGAAGATCCTTCGGGACGGCGTCATTCCCCGCGACGTGGTGCTCTCGGCGGTCTCCTACCGGAAGCAGTGTCACGGCCTGAATCCGCCCTGGCGCGTGTGGTGCCACGTGACCGGAACGGACCTGGTTCGCGATCGCGACGGCGTGTATTACGTCCTGGAGGACAATCTCCGCGTGCCCTCCGGAGTGTCTTACGTGCTCGAAAATCGCGAGGTGCTGAAGACCATTTTCCCGGCGGTCTTCGAGGGGCTTTCGGTCCGGCCGGTCAACGACTACCCCAGCCATCTGCTCGAGATGCTGGAATCCATCGCGCCCGGCGCTCCCGCCAACCCGAGCGTGGTGCTGCTCACCCCCGGCATTTACAATTCCGCCTATTTCGAGCACAGTTTCCTGGCGCAGCAGATGGGCGTGCAACTGGTGGAGGGCCGCGATCTGCTGGTGGACGGAGGCCGCGTCTTCATGCGCACCACCAAGGGTCTGGAGCGGGTGGACGTGATCTACCGGCGCATCGACGACGATTTTCTCGACCCGGAAGCGTTCCGCGCCGACTCCCAGCTCGGCGTCGCCGGCCTGATGGAAGCTTACAGGGACGGACGCGTGGCGCTCGCCAACGCGCCCGGAAACGGCGTGGCCGACGACAAGGTGATTTACGCCTACGTTCCCGAGATCATCCGCTATTACGAGGACGCCGACGCGATTCTTCCCAACGTTCCCACCTACCTCTGCTGGCGGGACAGCGATCGCGCGTACGTGCTGGAGCACCTCGGCGAGCTGGTCGTGAAATCGGCCAACGAATCCGGCGGCTATGGAATGCTGGTGGGTCCGCATTCCACCACCAAGCAGCAGGAAGAGTTCGCGGAAAAGATCCAGGCCAATCCGCGCAATTACATTGCCCAGCCGACCTTGGCGCTTTCGCGCGTGCCCACCATCGTGGGCGACCATTTCGAGGGCCGGCACGTGGATCTGCGTCCGTACATTCTTTGCGGGAAAGACATCTACGTGCTGCCCGGCGGGTTGACGCGGGTGGCCATGACCAAAGGCTCCTTGGTGGTGAATTCCTCGCAGGGAGGCGGCAGCAAGGACACCTGGGTGCAGGCCCAGGCGCCCGCGGCCGAGGAAGGACAGCAGCAACAATGACGGCCGCGCGACCCAAGCCTCTTCTCAGCCGCGTTGCCGACGCCGTCTACTGGATGGGGCGGTATACCGAGCGCGCCGAGAATGTGGCGCGCTTCATCGGCGTGAACCACAACCTGATGCTCGACTCGCCGCGCGGGGCTGGAGACCAGTGGCAGCCCGTCGTCGACACCAGCGGCGACCGCGCCGCCTTCCTCAAGCGCTACGGGACGGCTACCAAGGAAAACGTGGTCCGCTTCCTGGCGTTCGATGCGGAGAATCCCAACTCCATCTGTTCCTGCGTGCTGGCCGCCCGCGAGAACGCGCGCTCCGTTCGCGACACCATCTCCAGCGAGATGTGGGAGCAGATCAACACGCTCCACCTGCTGATCTCGGAAGAGAGCCGCAAACCGCTGCCCGCGGCGCTGCCGGAATTCTGCCACCAGGTGCGCATGGCCTGTCATTTATTTCAGGGCATCACCCATGCGACCATGTCCCACAACGAGGCCTGGCACTTCATCCGGGTGGGCGGCATGCTGGAGCGCGCGGACAAGACCACTCGCATGCTGGACGTGAAGTACTTCGTCCTGCTGCCTTCCGTGAGCGACATCGGCACGCCCTACGACGACATCCAATGGGCCGCGGTCCTCAAGTCGGTCAGCGGTTTCGAGATGTACCGCAAGCGGTTCGGCCGCATTTCCCCCGACCGCATCGTGGAGTTTCTGCTTCTGGACGGCGAGTTTCCCCGCGCCGTGCGCTACTGCATCGGACTGGCGGACGCGTCGCTCCACTCCATCACGGGGACGCGCCCGGGGGCCTTCTCCTGCGCTTCCGAGCAGCGCATCGGAATGCTGCGCTCCGAGCTGGACTATGCGCAGGTGGAGGCCATTCTAAAGGCGGGGCTGCACGAGTTCTTCGACGCCCTACAGACGAGAATGAACGCAATCGATGAATGCATCCTGGGCGACTTCTTCGCCCGGAGGCCTCATTCGGCCGGCACCGCCGCATGACATCATGAAACTATGACCTTCTGCCTGGGGATCACCGTCGATCAAGGCCTGGTTGCCATTGCGGATGCGCGCGTGGTGGCCGGCAACGAAACGCTGGTTGCCAAGAAGACCGCCAGTTACCAGGGCCCGGGATTCGCGTTCTTCGTGATGAATTCCGGCCTGCGTTCCCTGCGGGACAAGATCCTGCTGTATTTCGAGGAGGCGTTTGCGCGCGAGTCGGCGGCGCGCGACCGGCTGTACAAGGTGGTGAATCTGTACGCGCAGCAGGTTCGACGCGTGGCCACGGAAGACGCCGCCGCGCTCGAACGCGCCGAGCTGAAGTTCAACGCGTATTCGCTGATCGGCGGCCAGATGGCCGGTGATTCGGCTCACCGGCTTTTTCTGATTTACCCCGAGGGAAACTGGGTCGAAGTGGGCCCCGACACGCCGTACCAGATTATCGGCGCGTCGGGATTCGGCAAGCCCATCCTCGAGCGCTCCCTGACGCGAGCCGACTCCATGCTGTACGCCTTCAAGGTCGGGCTGCTGGCCTTCGACGCGACGCGGCTGTGCGCGGCCGACGTGGGCTTCCCCATGGACGTGATCCTCTACTCGAAAGGAAGTTTTGCGCTGGTCGAGCAGCGCTACGACCGCGACGACTTGCGCGAGATCTCCGCCTGGTGGCAGGAGCGCATGCGGCGCGCTGTTCACGAGCTGCCTTCGGAGTGGATCGAGGCGGCGTTCTCCAAGCTCACGCGCGACGAACTGCCGGCATGAGAATAGCGGTCACGCATTCCACGCTGTACCGCTACCGGGCCCCGGTGTACCCGGAGCCGCACACCTTCCGTTTGCGGCCGCGCGAGGATGGCGCCCAGCACCTCCTCCGATACGCGCTCGAGATCTCGCCGGATCCTGCGGGCCGCACCGAGTGCCTCGATCAGGACGGCAACGTAGTCGTGGAGACGTGGTTCAGTCGTCTGCTGCCGGAACTGTCGGTGCGGAGTTCCTTCCAGGTCGAAACGCGGCGCGAGAACCCGTTCGACTATGTGCCCAACGGCCCGCCCGCGGCGTATCCCGAACCTCTGCGTTCGGCGCTGGCCCCCTATCGGGACGCGGGGAGCGTGGCTGCGTCCGTGGGCGAGTTTGTCCGGGAGATCGGGGAAGCGGAAACGCTGCCCTTTCTGACCGCTCTGAACCGGCGCTTATTCGAAGCGTTTCGCCATGTGATCCGCGATGACGGGCCGGCGAACCCGCCGGAGGTCACCCTGCGCGAGCGGGAAGGAACCTGCCGGGATCTCGCGGTGTTGTTCTGCTCGGCTTGTCGAAGCGTGGGCATCGCGGCGCGTTTCGTAAGCGGGTACGAGAGCGGCGCCGTCTTCGATACGCAGGCCCAGATGCATGCCTGGGCGGAAGTGTATCTGATGGGCGGAGGCTGGCGAGGCTACGATCCATCCCAAGGGCTCGCGGTTTCCACCGGTCACGTGGCCGTGGCGGCGGCCGCCGATCCGCGTCTCGCGGCTCCCATCTCGGGATCGTACCGTGGCGCCGCGGCGTCCGACATCACCTTTGCGATTTCGATGCAGGTTGAAGAGTAGCCCGGTCCATGGCGGTGCCAAGCCGTCGGCTATACTCATCAGTAGAAGGGAATTCTCGAGGAGGGGTACCCATGAACCATATTGGACTCGCGGCCGTCTTTGTGTTGGCAGCCGCATCGCTGTTCGCAGCCGACGCCGTCCCGCCGGTGGGCCAGCCGGCGCCCGGATTCACGCTGCCGTCCCAGGATGGGAGCAAGATCGCCCTGAACGATCTGCGGGGCAAGTGGGTGGTGCTGTACTTCTATCCCCGGGACAACACGCCCGGCTGCACCATCGAAGCGCACAACTTCCAGCGCGATCTTTCCAAGTACGAGCAACTCAACGCCATGATCGTCGGCGTCAGCGTGGATTCCACGGACAGCCACCAGGACTTCTGCGCCAAGCAGGGGCTGACTTTCAAGCTGCTGGCCGACACGGAGAAGAAGGTGTCGGACCAGTACGGTTCGCTTCGCGCCAATGGAATGGCGGCGCGCAACACCTTCCTGATCGATCCGGACGGTAAGCTGGCCAAGGTGTGGACCGGCGTCGATCCTTCGCACCACAGCGAGGAAGTGCTGGCGGCGATCGGCGCGGCGGCGGGGAAGTAGCCGGGTTATCCTAGCTTCTTCATCAGCCAGGCCATGTTGCGGCCGAGGGTCCGCATGGTCTCGATCCCCTCGGTGTCGCTTTCGACGTCGCCGATTTCGCGGCCGATGGCGATGTTCCAGTAGGAGGAGCCGGGCACGATCATCTCGCTGATCAGGAAGAAGTGATTCAAGGCGTCGAAGGCGTGGATGGCCCCCGCCCTGCGCACGGCTACCACTGACGCGCCGGCCTTGCGCCGGAACATGCCGCCGTTGGCTTTGGCGACCAGGCAGGCGCGGTCGATCAGCCCTTTGATTTCTGGCGAAATGTCG
Organism: Bryobacteraceae bacterium; assembly: GCA_036404435.1. Taxonomy (GTDB): domain Bacteria; phylum Acidobacteriota; class Terriglobia; order Bryobacterales; family Bryobacteraceae; genus DASWZN01. Next base: position 32,602 of record DASWZN010000057.1, on the reverse strand, counting down.
GCGACATAAGTCGGAGAGCCGAGGAGAATTCCGTCGGCGGCCTCCATTTTGGCGATGCATTCGTTGCCGAAATCGTCCTTTTGCGCGCAACGGCGATCCTTTCTCTTGGAGCACTCGCGGCAGGCGAGGCAGCCGTGGATCTTCTTCCCGCTGAGCTGGATCAGCTCGGTCTCGATACCCTCTTTCTCCATCTCGCCCAGCACGTGCCGGAGGAGAATGGCGGTGTTTCCGTCTCTGCGTGCGCTCCCGCTGATGGCGACGACTTTCATAACCTTGTTGTTGTACCGCAGATCGGGGGCGCGGCGCCAGCGCGCCGGATCCATGGCCGGATCGTGCTGGCGCTCCCTTACCGAGCACAAAAGAAAAACGCCGGACGTTTCCGCCCGGCGTTCATAGATGGCAGGTGGCCGAAAGCTACTCCGCGTCGAAGGGCTCCAGCTCCACGCCCGGCTCGGTCTCCGAGAGGCCGCCCGCGTAGTGCAGCCGGGTCTCGTCGGCGTAGCCTTCCAGACCCTCGGGGACTGGCGGTTCGGCCTCCGCCAACGCCTCTTCTTCGATCTCCTCGCCCGCGATCTTCACCCGGCGGTAATACTCCATGCCGGTGCCCGCGGGAATGAGGCGGCCCATGATCACGTTCTCCTTCAGGCCGCGCAAGTAATCTACCTTGCCGTTGATGGCGGCCTCGGTGAGCACGCGCGTGGTCTCCTGGAAGGAGGCGGCGGAGATGAACGAATCGGTCGAGAGCGACGCCTTGGTGATGCCGAGCAGCAGCGCCTTGCCCTGCGCCGGCCGCCCGCCTGCCATGATGACCTTCTCGTTCTCTTCCCGGAACTTGAACTTGTCGACGACTTCCTCCGGCAGGAATTCCGTGTCGCCGATGTCCTCCACCCGGACCCAGCGCATCATCTGCCGCACGATGGTCTCCAGGTGCTTGTCGTTGATGTTGACGCCCTGCAGCCGGTAGACTTCCTGGACTTCGTTCACCAGGTACTTCTGCAGTTCGGTCTCGCCGAGCACGTCCAGGATGTCGTGCGGGTTGCGCGGGCCATCCATGAGCGGATCGCCGGCTTTGACGCGCTCCCCTTCCTGCACATTGATGTGGACGCCGCGCGGAATCAGGTACTCGCGCTCCTGGCCGTCGTCGCCGCGAATGATGACCTTGCGCTGGGCCTTCACGACTTCGCCGTATTTGACCGTGCCGTTGATCTCCGCGATGATGGCGGTCTCGCGCGGCTTGCGCGCTTCGAACAGTTCCACCACGCGCGGCAGGCCGCCAGTGATGTCCTTGGTCTTGGTGGTGGCGCGCGGGATCTTCGCCAGCACGTCGCCGGCGTGCACTTCCTCGCCTTCCTTCACCGTGAGGTGGGCGTGGGTCGGCATGAGGTAGCGCTTCTCCTCGCCGCGGCCGCCGCCGGCCGGGCGTACCACCAGAGTGGGCATGCGCTTCTCGTCCGGCGAATCCGTCACCACCCAGTGGGACATGCCGGTGATCTCGTCCATTTGTTCCTGGAGGGAAATGCCCTCGATCAGGTCCTTGAAGTGGACCACCCCGCTCACTTCGGTCAGGATCGAGAAGGTGTAGGGGTCCCACTCCACCAGGATGTCGTTGGCTTTCACCCGGGCGCCGTTGTCGACGCGCAGCTTGGCGCCGTAAACCACCTGGTAGCGCTCCTTCTCGCGGCCCTTCTCGTCGACCACCGCCAGAATGCCGTTGCGGTTCATCGACACCAGCTCGCCGGCCTTGTTGCGCACGGTGGTGATGCCGATGTACTTGGCGAAGCCGTCCGATTTGGTGTCCTGCGTCGATTGCTCGCTGACCCTGGTCGCCGCGCCGCCGATATGGAACGTGCGCATGGTGAGCTGGGTGCCCGGCTCGCCGATCGACTGCGCCGCGATCACGCCCACCGCCTCGCCGCGCTCCACCAGCCGGCCCGTAGCCAGGTTGCGCCCGTAGCAGAGCTGGCAAACGCCGCGCTTCGATTCGCAGGTCAGCACCGAGCGGATCTTTACGCGCTCGATGCCGGCGGTCTGGATGGCCGCCGCCAATTCCTCGGTGATCTCCTGGTTGACGCCGACGATCAGGTTGGTTTCGTAGTCGATCTGGTCCTCGAGCGCCACGCGGCCCACGATGCGGTCGCGCAGGGCCTCGATGATCTCGCCCGATTCCACGATGGGCTCGACGTAGATTCCCTTGGTGGTTCCGCAGTCGCTCTCGGTGACGATGACGTCCTGCGCCACGTCCACCAGGCGGCGCGTCAGGTAGCCCGAATCCGCGGTCTTCAACGCGGTGTCGGCCAGCCCCTTGCGGGCGCCGTGCGTCGAGATAAAGTACTGCAAGACGTTGAGGCCTTCGCGGAAGTTGGCCGTGATGGGGGTCTCGATGATGTCGCCGGAAGGCTTGGCCATGAGGCCGCGCATACCGGAGAGCTGGCGGATCTGCTGCTTGGAACCGCGGGCTCCGGAGTCCGCCATGATGTAAATCGGGTTAAGGTAGCGGCCCGTCCGGTCGTCCTCTTCCATCACCTTGAACATCTCTTCGGAGACGCGCTCGGTGACTCGCGACCAGATCTCGATGATCTTGTTGAGGCGCTCGCCGTTGGTGATGGCGCCCTCGATGTACTGGTTCTGAACGGCGATGACGTCGCGCTCGGCGTCCTTCACCAGCGCGGGCTTGGATTGCGGCACCACCATGTCGTCGATGCCGATCGAAATGCCGGCGCGCGTGGCGTAGTCGAAGCCCAGGTCCTTGACCCGGTCGAGCATTTGCACCGTAGTCTGCAAGCCGAACCGCAGGTAGGAGTATTGCACCAGTTGCGAGAGGCCCTTCTTCTTGAGCAGGCCGTTGATGAAGGGCATATCCTCGGGCAGGGCGTCATTGAAGATGACGCGGCCCACGGTGGTGGCCATCTCGACCTTGTCGTAGACGGCCGGCTCGGTGTGCAGGATGTTCTGGTTGTCGAAAGCCTTGGTCAGGTCGATCACCCGGCCCGAATACCGCAGCGTGATGGGCGTGAGCGTCTCGACCTCGCCCATCTCGAGCGCGATCAACACGTCTTCCTTGGACGCGAACTTCTTGCCCTCGCCCTTGGTGCCAGGCCGCGACTTGCTGAGGTAGTACAGCCCCAGCACCATGTCCTGGGTGGGGACGGCGATGGGAGTTCCGTGCGCCGGCGACAGGATGTTGTTTGAGGCCAGCATCAATGTTGACGCCTCGATCTGCGCCTCCGGCGAGAGCGGGATATGGACCGCCATCTGGTCGCCGTCGAAATCGGCGTTGAAGGCCGTGCAGACCAGCGGGTGAATCTTGATGGCCTTGCCCTCGACCAGGACGGGTTCGAAAGCCTGGATGCCCAGCCGGTGCAGCGTGGGAGCGCGATTGAGCAGGATGGGGTGGTCGCGGATGACTTCTTCCAGGATGTCCCACACCACCGGGTCCTGCTGCTCCACCAGCTCCTTGGCCTGCTTGATGGTGGTGCAGTGCCCGCGCTGCTCGAGGCGGTGATAGATGAACGGCTTGAAGAGCTCGAGCGCCATCTTCTTAGGCAGGCCGCACTGGTTCAACCGCAGGTCCGGTCCGACCACGATCACCGAGCGCCCGGAGTAATCCACGCGCTTGCCGAGCAGGTTCTGGCGAAAGCGGCCCTGCTTGCCTTTCAGGTTGTCGGAGAGCGACTTGAGCGGGCGGTTGTTGGCGCCCCGCAGCACGCGGCCGCGGCGGCCGTTGTCGAACAGCGCGTCCACGGCTTCCTGCAGCATGCGCTTTTCGTTGCGCACGATGACGTCCGGCGCGTGCAGCTCGATGAGCTTCTTCAGCCGGTTGTTGCGGTTGATGACGCGGCGGTAGAGGTCGTTCAAATCGGAGGTGGCGAAGCGGCCGCCGTCGAGCGGCACCAGGGGCCTCAGCTCCGGCGGGATCACCGGAATCACGTCCAGAATCATCCACTCCGGCTTGTTGCCCGACTTGCGGAACGACTCGGCCACCCGCAGCCGCTTGGCGTACTTCAGCTTCTTCTGCTGCGACAGCTCGGTCTTCATCCGCTCGCGGATTTCCAGGCTCAGGCCTTCGATATCGATCTGCTTCAGCAGCTCCTTGATGCCCTCGGCGCCCATCATCGCGACGAACTTGCCCGCGTATTCCTGGTCCAGGGCGCGCTTGCGCTCGTCGCTGATCACCTCGGCCTTGCCCAGGTTCGGAACCTCGCCGGGATCGACCACCACGTAGGCCTCGAAGTAGAGGACCCGCTCGAGCTCGCGCAGCGTGATGTCGAGCAGGTAGCCGATGCGGCTGGGGAGGCCCTTGAAGAACCATACGTGCGAGCAGGGGCTGGCCAGCTCGATATGGCCCAGGCGCTCGCGCCGCACGCGCGAAAGCGTCACCTCGACGCCGCACTTGTCGCAGATGACGCCGCGGTGTTTCATGCGCTTGTACTTGCCGCACACGCACTCCCAATCCGCGATGGGACCGAAGATGCGCGCGCAGAACAGGCCGTCGCGCTCCGGCTTGAAGGTGCGGTAATTAATCGTCTCCGGCTTTGTGACTTCCCCGTGGGACCAGGACCGGATCTTTTCCGGCGAAGCGAGACTGATTCGAATCGAATCGAAGTCCGCGATCAAATTTGCTCTGTCGTACGGAGAGGATCGATACAAGGCTTTGTCTCCTTAAAACTGGTCGATGGTCGACAGCCGATGGCCGATGGTCTTTCACCATCGACCATCCACCATCGACTGCTTTTAATCCGCCGCGAGCGCCGTGTCCAGCAGCTCCTGCGGCTTCTTCATCAGCTCCACGTCCAGGCACAGGGACTGGAGTTCCCGGATCAAAACGTTGAAGGATTCGGGCACGCCCGGCTCGGCGGCCGCCTCCCCCTTCACAATGGCTTCGTAGATCTTGGCGCGTCCGTAAACGTCGTCGGACTTGGCGGTGAGCAGTTCCTGCAGGATGTAGGCCGCGCCGTAGGCCTCCAGCGCCCAGACTTCCATCTCGCCGAAACGCTGGCCGCCGAACTGCGCTTTGCCGCCCAGCGGCTGCTGGGTAATGAGCGAGTAAGGCCCGATCGAGCGGGCGTGAATCTTGTCGTCCACCAGGTGCGAGAGCTTGAGCATGTAAATGTAGCCCACCGTCACCGGCTGCTCGAAGGCCAGGCCGCTCAGCCCATCGCACAATTTGACCTTGCCCGATTTCGGCAGCCCGGCTTCCTCCAGCGCCTTCTTGATGTCGCGCTCGGTGGCGCCGTCGAAGACCGGCGTCGAGAAGTAGCGGCTCAGCTTGTTGGCCGCCCAGCCCAGGTGCGTCTCCAGAATCTGTCCCACGTTCATACGGGAAGGAACGCCCAGCGGATTGAGCACGATCTCGACCGGCGTGCCGTCGGGCAGGTAGGGCATATCTTCTTCCGGAACGATGCGCGCGATCACGCCTTTGTTTCCGTGCCTTCCGGCCATCTTGTCGCCCACCGAGAGCTTGCGCTTCATGGCGATGTAGCACTTGACCAGCTTGATGACGCCGGGGGGCAGCTCGTCGCCCTTCTTCAGCTTGGCGATCTTCTCCTCGGTGATTTTCTCGAGCACCGCGATCTGGCGCGAGGTCATCTCCTCGATCTCGTCGATCTGCTCGTTGAGCCGCGGGTCCTTTTCCTTCAGCTTCATGCGCTTCAGGTCGCGGGCGCGCATCTTCTCGATGGTTTCGCGGGTCAGGTCGGCGCCCTTGGCCAGCAGCCGCTTGTTGGTCTTCTCGTCGTGCAGGTCGGCTTGGAGCTGCTTGCCCTCGAGCAATACGGCCAGCCGCTTGGCGCGCTCGTCGTTGAGAATGCGCTTCTCGTCCTCGAGGTTGCGGCGCAGCTTCTCCTCCTGCTCCAGCATGATCGTCTTGGAGCGCTCGTCCAGCTCCGCGCCCTTGCGCGAGAACACCTTGCAGTCCACGATGGTGCCCTCGATGCCGGGCGGGCAGTAGAGCGAGGCGTCCTTGACGTCCCCGGCTTTCTCGCCGAAGATGGCGCGCAGCAGCTTCTCCTCGGGGGTGAGCTGCGTCTCGCCTTTGGGCGTCACTTTGCCCACCAGGATGTCTCCGGGCTTGACGGTGGCGCCGATGCGGATGATGCCGCTCTCGTCCAGGTTGCGCAGGAACGACTCGGCAATATTGGGAATGTCCCGCGTGATTTCTTCCGGCCCCAGCTTGGTGTCGCGCGCCTCGATCTCGAACTCTTCGATGTGGATCGAAGTGTAGTAGTCTTCCTTGACCAGCTTCTCGCTCACCACCACGGCGTCTTCGAAGTTGTAACCGCGCCACGGCATGAACGCCACCAGGACGTTGCGGCCCAGGGCCAGCTCGCCCGAATCGGTGCAGGGGCCGTCGGCCAGCACGTCGCCCTTTCGCACCTTCTGGCTCTTCTTCACGATGGGCTTCTGGCTGATGCAGGTATTCTGGTTCGAGCGCTTGAACTTGGTCAGGGTGTAAATGTCGGCGCCCACTTCGCGCGAGAGCTGCCCCTCGTGCACGTTGCCTTCGACGCGCACGATGATGCGCTCGGAGTCCACTGAATCGACCACGCCAGAGCGCTTGCAAATCACCACCGCGCCCGAGTCTCGCGCCGTCACCCGCTCCATGCCGGTGCCCACGAAGGGCGCCTCGGCGCGGAGCAGCGGCACCGCCTGGCGCTGCATGTTGGATCCCATCAGGGCGCGGTTCGCGTCGTCGTTCTCGAGGAACGGAATCAGGCTGGCCGCCACCGAGACGAGCTGCTTGGGGCTGACGTCCATGTACTCGATCTCTTCGCGGCGCTTGAGCACGAAGTTGCCCGCCTGGCGCGCGTTCACCAGGTCCCCGACGATGCGGTGGTTCTGGTCCAGCTCGACGTTGGCCTGCGCCACCGTGTACTTGTCCTCTTCCCAGGCCGAGAGGTACTCGCAGTGGGCCTCGGATTCGACCCCCTGCTTCTTCTTCGCCGCCATGTCCGCATTGACCTTGTCCACGTCGGGGCGGCGGTGGACGTCGCCCACCTTGAGGTTGGTGTCGCCGGGGTTGAGGATCTTGACCTCTTCGACCACGAAGCCGTCCACCACTTTGCGGTAGGGGCTTTCGATAAAGCCGTACTCGTTGATGCGTGCGAAGCAGGAGAGCGAGGAGATCAACCCGATGTTGGGTCCTTCCGGGGTCTCGATGGGGCAGATGCGGCCGTAGTGTGTGGGGTGCACGTCGCGGACTTCGAATCCCGCCCGTTCGCGGGAAAGGCCGCCCGGTCCCAACGCCGAAAGCCGCCGCTTGTGCGTGATCTCCGAGAGCGGGTTGGTCTGGTCCATGAACTGCGAGAGCTGGCTCGAGCCGAAGAACTCGCGGATGGCCGCCATGACCGGCTTGGCGTTGACCAGGTCGTGCGGCATGGCCGTGGACATCTCCTGGTACACCGACATCTTTTCCTTGATGGCGCGCTCCATGCGCACCAGGCCGATGCGGAACTGGTTCTCGAGCAGCTCGCCCACCGCGCGCACGCGGCGGTTGCCCAGATGGTCGATGTCGTCCACCGAAAGACTGCTGACGCGCCGCAGCTTGAGCAGGTAGCGGATCACGTCGTAGAAATCCTCGGCGTCGAGGATCTTGCGGTCCAGCGGATGCCGGTCTTTGTTCTCCGGGTTGGAGCGCCAGCTCGCCGGCGCGTACTCGGCGTCGTCGTGGATCTTGATGTTGAACTTCATGCGGCCCACGCGCGAAAAATCGTATTTGCGCGGGTCGAAGAACATGCCCTGGAACAACTGCGTGGCGGTGTCGAGCGTGGGCGGGTCGCCGGGACGCAGCTTGCGGTAGATCTCGAGCAGCGCGTCGTTCTGCGACTTCACCGGGTCCTTCTTGAGGGTCGTCGAGATGACCGTGCCCGCGTCGTCGCGCTCCGGGAAGAACACTTCGAAGCTGTCGATTTCGCTCTCCAGCAGCTTGGCGATGCCGGTGGTGGTCAGGTCCTGGTTGGATTCGAGCAGCACCTCGCCGGTTGACATGTCGACCACGTCGGCCGCGATGAAGGCCCCTTCCAGATCGTTCGAGGCCACCTCGACCTGCTCGATCTTCGCCTTCTGGATCTCCTTCAGCAGGCTGGAGGTGATCTTGCGGCCCGCCGGAACGACGGTCTCGCCGGAGCGGTTGAGGATGGCGTGCGAGAGCTTCATGCCCTGCAAGCCAGGCGCCACGTTCCAGTACAGCTTCTTGTTCTTGATGGCGATCTTGTCGACGCGGTAGAAGGTGCGCAGGATCTGCTCGTCGGTCTTCAGGCCGAGGGCGCGCAGGAACACCGTGCCGTAGAATTTCCGTTTGCGGTCGATACGAACGTAGAGCAGGTTCTTGTTGTCGTACTCGAACTCGACCCAGCTTCCCCGATAGGGGATGATCTTGCCCAGGTAGTAGCCCTGCGCGGCCACCTTCTCGAAGAAGACGCCGGGCGAGCGGTGCAACTGCGAAACGATCACGCGCTCGGTGCCGTTGATGATGAAGGTCCCGTTCTCGGTCATCAGCGGAACTTCGCCGAAGAAGACTTCCTGTTCCTTGATGTCGCGCACGGTGCGCACGCCGGTCTCCGGGTCCTTGTCGAACACGGTCAGGCGGATGGTGACCTTGAGCGGGGCGGCGTAGGTCATGCCGCGCTCTTCGCACTCAGGCACGTCGTACTTGAGTTGCAGGCCTACCGGGTCGCCGCACCGGTTGCAGAAGGTGACGATGTTCTTGTTGAAGGTGCCGCACTTGGGGCACAGCACGTCGCCGGCGTGGAACGGATCGGTCTGAATGGTGGCGCCGCAGCTCGGATTGCGGCAGGTGGAACGCAGGTGGTGCAGCCCTTTCAGGTTGCCGCACTTGCACTCCCAGTTGCCGATGGCGTAATCGACGAACTCGAGCTGGCTCAGCCCGCGGAAATCCGAAATCGGAAAGACGCTGTCGAAGACGCTTTCCAGGCCGACGTCCTCCCGCTCGCTGGGGAGCAGGTCCATCTGGAGGAAGCGCTCGTAAGAGTTCTTCTGTACTTCGATGAGATTCGGGATCGGAATCGACGTGTTGATCCGGGAGAAGTCCACCCGCTCCCGAACGCCGTCTGCCGCAATCTGCATTGTTGACTCCTGAAAGCCGAAAGGCTACGGAACGAAACTTATGAAACTGTCAAGCACGGGCGCGGGTCGAAAGGCTCTCCGCGGCTCCGCAATTGCCAATAAGCGCGCGCCGGTGTGCCAGAGCCGTGCGCGCGATCAGCCGGCCGAACCGGCCCGTGCAGGGACCTCATGAGTGGTGCTTTGTCCAGGAATTCTCGAACGGGAGGTTGCGCCGAGTGGCGCGGAAATCCAATCGCAGCAACGGCATTCAGCGGCTCGACGGGAGATGGATCCAGTAGGTACACCCTCTGCCTTGCTTCAAGCGGACTGAAGACACAGAAATCGTCTGCGAGGTTCACGCACACTCGATGTGGAATCTGCCCAGGTACGAGTCTAGCAGAACTCGTCAAGGGGCGTCAAATGACCCAGCCGCACCGTCCCTCGGAACGGGGAACGGTCCGGGCAGGGCGAGCCAAACCTCGCCCTGTCAGAAAGATAGCAGCGTTACTTCACTTCCACGGTCGCGCCGGCGTCGGTGAACTTCTTGCGAATGGCTTCCGCCTCGTCCTTTGACACGCCTTCCTTGATCGGTTTGGGCGCGCCGTCAACCAGATCCTTGGCTTCCTTCAAGCCCAGGCTGGTGACCTCGCGGACGGCCTTAATCACGTTGATCTTGTTGGCGCCCACTACGGTCAGAACCACGGAGAACTCGGTCTTCTCTTCCGCTGCCGGAGCCGCCGCTGCCGCCGGGCCCGCCGCCGGAGCCGCCGCTACCGCCGCCGCTGCCGCCGACACGCCGAAGGCCTCTTCAATTCCCTTGACGAGCTGCGCCGCTTCGAGCAGCGTCAGGCCCTTTATCTGTTCCAGAATCGCGTTTACGTCCGCCATTTTGTTTCCAACTCCTTAGCTCTAGTCTGTGGCTCGCGGCCCGCAGCAGGCGCCCCTCAACCCAGGGGATCGCCAGCCACCAGCCACAGGCCGTTATCCGTTGAACTTGTTCTCTTTGATCGCCTGATCGAGAACCACCGCCAGATTCCTGGCCACGCCATTCAGGCTCACCGCCAACCGTTGCGACGCGGAATTGATCAGCCACATCACCTTGCCGATCAGTTGCTCCTTGGACGGCATGTTCGCCAGTTCCGCGATCGAGCGCACTTCGATCGCCCGGCCTTCCACCATGCCCGCCTTGAAGGTGAATGCGGGATTCGCTTTGGCGTACGCCGTCAGCGACCGGGCCAGCGCCACCGGATCCGCCGTCGTGTACGCCAGCGAGGTCATGCCCTTGAGGTCGCCCAGCAGGCTCTCGGCCGGCGTTCCCTCGGCCGCCTTGGCGGCCAGATTGTTCTTGATCACCCGGTACCGGCCGCCGGCGCCGCGGATCGCCTTCCGCAGCTCGAAATCCTGCGCCACCGTGATCTTCTCGAAGCTCGTCACGAAAAGGTTGGAGGTCCGCTCCAGTTCCTTGCGCAGCGCGTCGGCTTCCTTTTTCTTGTCCGCTCTCTTTTTCACGACTCTTCCTCCCCCGGCTTAGACGGCCTTAGCGTTGTACGGGGTCACATCCAGCTTCACGCCCGGCCCCATGGTCGAGCAGATGGTGACGCTCTTGACGTACTTGCCCTTGGCGGCCGCCGGCTTGGCCTTCACCACAGCCTGAATCAGCGTGAGCGCGTTCTCGTGCAGCTTGTCGGTGGCGAAACCGGTCTTGCCGACCGGAGCGTGGATGATGCCGGTCTTGTCCACGCGGAACTCGACCTTGCCGGCCTTGGTCTCCTTGACCGCCTTGGCCACGTCCATGGTCACCGTGCCGGTCTTCGGGTTGGGCATCAGCCCCCGCGGCCCCAGCACCTTGCCGAGGCGCCCGACCGAGCGCATCATATCCGGAGTGGCGATCACGGCGTCGAAATCGATCCAGCCGCCCTGGATCTTCGCCACCGCGTCTTCGCCGCCGACGAAATCCGCGCCGGCCTCTTCGGCCTCGCGCTGTTTGTCGCCCGAAGCGATGACCAGGACCTTCTTGGAGCGGCCCAGGCCGTTCGGCAGCACCACCGTGCCGCGCACCATCTGATCGGCGTGCTTGGGATCGACGCCCAGCCGCATGTGCAGCTCGACGGTCTCATCGAACTTGGCGAATTTGACTTTTTGAACCAGCGGCACAGCCTCTTCGAGAGGATAGGGCTGCGGCTTCACTTGTTGGGCGGCAGAAAGGTACTTTTTTCCTTGTTTACGGGCCATAACTCCTCATTGGTGCAAGCGGCAGGAACGATGTCCCTGCCTCCCACTGAGATACGTTGGAATTCTCAATCTAGCACATGGGACGGCGGTTTGTCAGGTGGGGGGTCGCGACGCGCCAGATTGAGAGATCCGGCCATCCGACCGTATCGGGGACTCAGCACAGAACCGCGACCGTGAGGGAGCGGATTCCCGCCCAGCCGGAGATGCCCGCTCGCTTTCGCGCGCGGCTCTGTGCCGGACTCCAGTTTGGCGTCCACAAACATGTCGCGCGCCCGCGGGGGGCATTCATTCCACGGGCCGCGCCGGAGGATGGAGCGGCGCAGGACCCGAAAACCGCACGGAGTCGGTCTGCCGCGCGCCGCGCTTGGCATCGACCACCTCCAGCCGGAAGCTCACGTCTCCGGTCACGGGCGAGTACGTGATGGACCCGTTCCGCAGTGTGGCAAGGTCCAGGTCGACATCCTCTGTGTGGTCCCCATCGACAATTGTGAGGGTGGCTTTGGTCGCGTTCTCGATGAGGCCGGACTGCCGATTCCAGGCCAGCAACAACTGGCCGCTCGAACTCTCCACCCGCAACCCGAGCGGAACATTTTCGGGCTCCGCCGCGGGCTTCACGGGAAGCTCCTCCTCTCGCCGCGCCGGCAACCGGCCAGAGGACCGGACCATGGCGGCGTCGTGGGTGCCCCTGTCGTCGACCACTTCCAGCCGAAAGCTCACGTCTCCGGTGATGGGAGAGTAGACGAGGGACCCGTTCCGAAGGGTGGCCAGGTCCAGGTCGACATCCTCATTGTGGTCCCCATCGACAATCGTGAGGGTGGCTTTGGTCGCGTTCTCGACCAGTGCAGACCGCCGGTTCCAGGACAGCAGAAACTGTCCGTTCGAATCCTCCACCCGCAATCCGAGGGAACCACTTTCCAGCCCAGGCCCGAACTGGACGTTGGAACGAGGATGCGCGGCCCGGAACAGCCAGCAAGTCGGGAGGAACATAGCCGCCGCCACGATGGCCGCAATCTGAAGACCATGCGGCGGCCCAGCGCGCGGAGCGTCTGAAGGGGTCATGGTGCAGCAGCCAGTATACGCTACGGCAGGCTGAGGTTCACGCGCATGAAGAGCAGCTCGAACCCGGCCCGCTCGTAGTTGCGGTGAGAGGCGGTGCCCGGCACCACGCAGGCCATCGCCAGGTCGCAGCCGGCCCGCCCGGCGTCGGCCAGCCGCGCTTGGATCAGCGCCGATTGCACTCCGCGCCCGCGCGCCGCCAGGACCGTGGCATCGCCATAAAAGTAGGCGATTCCGCTTTGGATCGACATGCCGCCGCCCGCCACCGCGTCCTCGTCCCGCCGGGCGAGATAGCACTGACCGGCGAGAGATGTGCCCGCGAGCATCTCGACGAATGCATCGTCGATATCGTCCCGTTCCTGGAAGCCCCGCGCCACCGTCCTGCCCCATGTGTCGAGATCGCGCTCGCCCGCCACCGACACCGTGACCGAGTCCGGAAGAACCGGTGGCGGAAGCTCGCCGGGCGCGATGCGCCGGATCAGCAGGTTGTTGAACTCGATGACGCGGTAGCCGCGGCTGAAAATCAACTCCAGCAGGCTCGGATGAGCCAGGGGACAAAGGTCGATCAGGACCGGGCTGCCGCGCTCGCGAAAGAACGCCTCCATCCGGTCGAACTCTTCCTCGGCCGCGGGACCCGTCATGCCGAGTCCGAGAGCGTGGGTCAGGGGCGATCCGACGCCGCCGAACACGGCGCAGCCGCCCAGAAACGGCTCCGCCGCCGCGCCTATTCCGGGAGACGCCTGCGCCACCGCGCGGGCCATGCGGAAGCCGTTGGCGGCCTCGGCCGCTTCAACGCGGCGCGCCAGCGGGAGATCGGCGGTGGAAAATGTGCGCGTCATCTCTCGTACTATACCCGGTCCAGGGCCAGGAACTCCCGAATGTGCGGGTGCTCCGACTTCTCCAACTCCGCGGTCGGGCCGAAGTAGATGACCCGCCCTTCGTCCAGGACCGCTTAACCTGGTTCCCAGTGTACCCGGAGCATACCTCGCACGTGCGTCCGCACGTCGCCTTCTGCGGATTGTAAATGCCTCCCGCGAACACCACGTTGATCGGGTCCTCGGGGGCCACCGCCTGCGGACCCACCGGCGTGTCTGCGCTGCCCGTGGCCGCGATGATGTCCCAAAACCGCCGGCGCCGCCCGGGTCCGCTATGGTGAAAGCGCTGGTTCGCGTCACCGCACTGAGTTGTTTGGGATCGGTGCACGGCCCATCCGGCGGATTCGCCCCTGGCGCTTGCATCTGGACCTTCTGCACCGCTACGGCGGGCCTGGTGAACGGGTAAGGACTACAACTCCCGACCGGGGCGTCGACAAACGTGCCGTTCCCGTCAGTGCCCGGCTACGGCCCGACTGCGGGGGCTGCGTGGTTTCCCTTTTCGTACGCGGCGTACCGGTCAAGGATGGCCTTCCTGGTCTCCGCAATGGTCTTCTTGAGGTCGGGGCTGTGCGCCTGGAAGTCAAAGTATCGCAATAGAAGCAAAGCCGTGCGGGGCTCCCGGTCGGATGGCTTCTCAACCCATCTCGGATCGTAAAAGCAACTGTCCAGAGCGGGCAGAGCGCTGGCGATCTCCTCATCGCTTAGCGTCCTGTCGGCGAGAAGCCGCGTAAGGATCACCGCGCCGGCCTCTCCTCCCTTGCTGAGCGCCTTGGTATCCCAGCCCAAGATCTGGCCGGTCTCCATGACCCTTTTGATGGTGCCTTCGAGACTCAGGTCCGCGACCTGCTGACCGCCGGCGACCGATGCCGCGGCACAGGCAAACGCTAGTAACACGAAGTGGCGCTTCATGGTTCTTCACCTCGTTGCGTAAACGTCCGAACCATTCGTAATCGTCCCATGCCCAAAACCGCTGGCGCCTGGCCCGGCCGCGGGCGTGCGCCTCGTGACGCGCGGGTTGTCGAAGGGCGACGAGCGCCCTACACCCGGTCCAAGGCCAGGAACTCCCGAATGTGCGGGTGCTCCGACTTCTCCAGCTCCGCGGTCGGGCCGAAGTAGATGACCCGCCCTTCGTCCAGGACCACCACCCGGTCGGACACCTTGCGCATCAGCTCCAGGTCGTGCGTCACCACGATGGAGGTCAGCTTGAGCTGCTGCTTCAGGCGCCGCATGAGATTCGCCATGTGCTCCGACATGATGGGGTCTACCATCGTGGTCGGCTCATCGTACAGAATGCACTCCGGCTGCGCCGCCAGGGCCCGGGCGATGGCCACCGCCCGCTTGTACCCGGTCGAGATGTCGGCGGGGTAGGCATTGGCGAGCTCGGCCAAATCGACCATCTTCAACAGCCCATCGACGACCTCGTCCTTGTTGTGCGCGCTGTAATCCTCCCGCAACTCGAGCGAGAACAGGATGTTCTCGGCGATGGTGAGCGAGTCGAACAGGGCCCCGGACTGGAAAACCATGGTCACCTTCTTGCGGATGCGGCGCAGCTCGGACTCCGGGAAATCCGTGATGTCTTCGTGCGCCACGATGACGCGGCCGCTGTCCGGCTTGAGGAAGCCCATGATGTGGCCCAGGGTCACAGACTTGCCCACGCCGCTGCGGCCGATGATGGCCACCGTCTCCCCGGCATTTACATGGAAGCTCACATCGACTAAAACGGGGTGATCGAACGTCTTATCGACGTGGCGGAACTCGATGTAGTGGGGATAGGTGTCGGTCATCGCACGGCGCCGCCGGGCCGGAGGCTCCACGAAAATGATAACATTGATGAAAACCCGCGCTCGCCGCTGGCTTCGGGTCCCGAAGAGGACGGTCGGCGCTCACCCGGCGTGGTCCGCGCCAATTCCCCTAGCCGCAGCGGCGGTTTTGGGCGTAGAATGGGTTAAAACAAAGACATGCGTTTTTGTTTGATACTCGGCTGCTGGTTGCTTCCCGCCCTGGCGGCGGAGAACGCCCCGCCCGCTCCCGCCCCGCGGATCGCCTCCGTGGTCCGGGTGGATGCGCGCAGCGGCAAGCTGGTCCGCACGGTGGCGATGGCCTCCGCTTCCGGGCGCGTCGTGTCCGGGGCCGGGGCCTGGGCCGAGCTCGCCGCCGCCATCGACGGCTACGTCGGCCAGGCCGCCCAGCGCTACGAGGTGGACCCGTTGCTGGTGCGCTCCGTTATCGAGGTCGAGAGCAACTACAACCCGTCGGCCGTGTCCCCCAAGGGCGCCCAGGGATTGATGCAACTGATGCCTCAGACGGCGCGCCGCTTCGACGTCAAGAACTCGTTTAATCCGTGGGAGAACATCGACGGCGGCGTGCGCTACCTCAAGTACCTGCTCAACCTGTACGGCGACCGGGAGGCGCCCGAGACGCTGGCGCTGGCGGCGTATAACGCCGGGGAGGCCGCGGTGCTGAAACACGGCGGGGTCCCCCCGTACCAGGAAACCACCGAATACGTGAGGAAGGTGGCGAAGAGCTGGAAGGATGCTCGGGCCGCCGCCGGAATCGCCGCTCCGGCGCCTGCCGCCTCCGAGTACCCGCCTGTCGAGCAGTATACGGACGCGCGGGGCGTCCTTCACATCCGCACCCGGTCCACCCCATGAGACCTATCGGCCAGACCGTCGGCGCCTGTTTGCGGTCGGCACGGCTGCCCGCATGGAAGGCGCTGGCGCTGGCGTGGGCCATGGCGGCCTGCGCTCTGGCCGCCTCCCCGCAAATCACGGCGGTCCGCTTCTGGTCTCTGGGGGAGGTGACCCGGATCGCCATCGAGACGGATTCCGAGGCGCAGTACCATGCCGAGCGGATCGACAGGCCCGACCGGCTCTTCCTGGACCTGGCCGGTGTCCGGCGGCAGGCCGGCACGCGCGGGCTGCAGGTGATTCCGGTCGACGACAGGCTGGTCAAGCAGATTCGGATCGCGCTCGTCGAGGCCGGCACCATTCGCGTGGTGCTCGATCTGGCGGCGCCGGCGGACTACTCGATCTCGCAGCTCACCAATCCGGACCGCATCATCATCGAGCTGCGCCTGTCGGGCCACGGTCCGGCCATGCCTCCGGCCCACAGCGTCACCGGCAGCCACATTCTGACGGAACCGGCTCCCACGCCCGCGCCGCCGGTCCCCGAAATGCCCAAGGCCCAGCCGACGCCCCTTCCGGCGCTGAAGATCTCGCCGGCCTCGGCGTTCGAAGCGGCCACGCCCAGGCGGACTCCACTCCCGCCGGCGAAAATCGCGGTGGCATCGGCACCAGCGGTGTCAGGACCCATATTGCCGCCGGCCTCTAGTGACCCTGTTGTATCCGAGCGCGCGATGGGCAATCCGCTGCCAACCCCCAAATTGCCTCCTCCGCCCCTCGCCCCTGAGGAGACCGCGCTCGCCGCCAAGCGCGACAGTAACGGCGACCGTTCCCTGATCCGCGCCCTGGGCTTGAAGATCGACCGCGTGGTGATCGACCCGGGGCACGGCGGCCACGATACCGGCACCATCGGTCCAACCGGCCTCATGGAGAAGGATCTGGTGCTCGATGTGGCCCGGCGGCTGGGCGCGCTCATCACGCAGCGGCTCGCGAGCGAGGTCGTCTACACGCGCTCGGACGACACCTTCATCCCCCTCGAAGAGCGCACCCGTATCGCGAACGACAAGAAAGCCGACCTGTTTCTGTCCATCCACGCCAACTCGTCGCAACTTCCGCGCATCGCCGGCTCGGAGACGTTCTATTTGAACTTCACGACCTCCGAGGACGCCCTGGAAGTCGCCGCGCGCGAGAACGCATCCTCGCAGACCTCGATTCACGAGCTGCAGACGCTGGTCCAGAAGATTGCGCTCAACGAGAAGGTGCAGGAGTCCCGCGAGCTGGCGTCCATCCTCCAGAAAGCGATGTACGCCAACGTGCCGCGCAACCGTTCCTACAAGAACCGCGGCATCAAGAAGGCGCCGTTTGTGGTGTTGATCGGGGCGCAGATGCCCTCGGTGCTGGCCGAGATTGCGTTCTTGAGTAATCCCAAAGACGAGGGCCTGCTGAAGAAGCCGGAATACCGCCAGAAGATAGCCGAGGCGCTGTTCCGCGGCATTGCGCAATATGCCGACGCGCTCAGCCACCTCCAGGTCGCCCGACAACGGCGAGAAGATTCCCCAGCGCAGTAGTCTCTTCTTCCGCCGCCAGCGACCACTCGACGCGGTTCCGTCCCTTCTCCTTGGCGCGATAGAGCGCTTCATCGGCCAGCCGGATGATCGTCTGCGGGTCGCCGTCTGGCGCTTGCCCGGTCGCCGCGACGCCGAAACTGGCCGTGACACTGATGCGGCAAAAACCGTAGCCAACCGGCTCGGCAGCGATGGCGGCGCGCAGGCGCTCGGCGAGCTGGGTGGCGTTTGGCCCCGAGGTGCCCGGCAGGACGATCAGGAACTCCTCGCCGCCATAGCGCCCAACGAGGTCGTACGAACGGACGGCAGCCTGTAGCCGCCCAGCGGCTTCCCGTAGGATGGCATCGCCGGCCAGGTGGCCGTAGGTGTCGTTGACGTGCTTGAAGTGATCGAGATCCGCCATGATAACAGCCAGCGGCGTCCCCTCGCGCCCGGCGCGGCTGTGCTCGCGATCGAGAGCGCCGAGCAGAGCATAGCGGTTCCAGAGGCCGGTCAGAGGGTCGTGAGTGGCCTGCTCCCGCAACGCCTCGCGCGCCTTCATCAGGTCGGTCTGGAGGTCCAGGATCCGCCGCCCGGCGCGCAATCGCACCTGCAGCTCCTTGGCCTCGAACGGCTTGGTGACATAGTCGTCGGCGCCGGCCTCCATCCCTTCAACCACGTCCTCCTTCTCGGTGCGCGCCGTAAGCAGCAGCACGTAAGTGTACGGCTCGCGATTCAACTCGCGCAGTTTGCGGCAGAGCTGCGGCCCGGTCATCCCCGGCATCATCCAGTCGAGAATGGCCAGCCGCGGCGCATCCGGCCGTTCGAGTATGCGCCAGGCTTCGTCGCCATCGCTGGCAGTCAGGACCTCATAGCCGCATGTGCTCAACATCCGGGCCAGCAGGCGGCGCGACACAGTTTCATCGTCGGCGATCAGCACAAGCATGGTCTGAACCTCTTATCGTCCTGTTTACCGGGCGTTTGAGATTTCGTTAATCTGGAGGAGGATGCACGTTTTGGCTTTCCGTCATGTCCCCTTCGAGGACGCCGGCCTGATCGCTCCGGCGCTTGAAGCGCGCGGGATCGAGCTCGTCTATTCGGACGCCTTCCAGGACGCCGACGCGCAGCCCGACTGGCGCTCGGCCGCCGGCCTTCTCTTCATGGGCGGCCCCATGTCGGCCAACGACGGCCTGCCGTTCATTCGCCGGGAGATCGCCATCCTCGAAGCGGCCCTAGCCGCGGGACGGCCCGTTCTCGGGATCTGCCTCGGGGCGCAACTTCTGGCGCGTGCTCTGGGCGCCCGCGTCTACCGCAATCCCGTCAAGGAGATCGGCTGGGCGCCTGTCTACTGGACGGAGGCGGCCCTCCGGGACCCGCTCTTCGGCGGCCTACGATCGCCTGAGACTGTCTTCCACTGGCACGGCGAGACGTTCGATCTTCCCGAAGGGGCCGAGCGGCTGGCCTGGTCCGACACTTGCCGCAACCAGGCATTCCGCGCCGGCTCGAACGCCTATGGGCTCCAGTCTCACCTGGAAGTCACCCCCGACATGATCTCCGCCTGGTGCCGGGAGGACGCCAACTCGGCCGACGTGCGAGAACTTCCGGTGCCGATCGATCCCAACGCTCATGCGGCTGATATCGCCCGCCTGGCTGCGACGGTTTTCGACCGTTGGGCCGGCCTGATCGCCGAGGGCGTGTAGCCCACCCGCAAGATGAGGTACTAGAAGTACTTCTGAAGATGAAGCTCGCACGCGGCTTCCAAGTTGGTATAGAATTGCCTATGGCTTTGCGGAGCGGGCGAGCGCTCTGCGCCGATGTGATACACTTAGAGGAGAAGAAGCCAGCCAGCGGCTTCCAAAAGCTGCAACGGTTGGCGTCGGTCAGGCGTCTATTCAGGCGAGACTGCAAGCGCGCGAGCGCCAGGAGCGCCGTAAGTGACGACGAAGATGGCAGGTCAAACATCTAGCCCCTCCCAGCCGGCGGCCGGTGCCGGCGCGACTCAACCACCCCAACCCGCCGGCGATCACCTCGACAGGCTGCTGGTAGCCGAAGTAGAAGAGCCGTGGTATCAGTCTTTCTTACGCAACGTCAAAGAGGCGATCCGGCCCGCGAAACTCCCGCCTCTCGAAGTCACTTCCAAGCCGATTCCCGTTAAGGACATCTGGGGAGAATACCGCTACGGAAGGCAGTCGGCTCTCTCTTCGGTAGGCATCCACGTATTGGTGGTGGTACTCCTGTTCACGCTCGGCACCAACAAGACCGTCCGTACGGCGGTGCAGAAGGGCGTGGTGCTGATCAATCCCAACCTCGCTGAGTACATGCCCGACCTCAAGCCGAAGGATCAACTGGCGAAAGGCGGAGGCGGAGGCGGCGACAAGTCGCCTTTGCCCGCGAGCAAGGGACGCGCTCCGCGATTCGCGGCCAGGCAGTTCGTTCCGCCTGCCGCCGTGGTCAACAACCCCAACCCGAAGCTCCTGATGGAACCCACGCTTATCGGTCAGGCCGATATGAAGCTCCCCAACGTGGACATGAATGTTTGGGGCGATCCGCTGGCTAAGATCGGTCCCGCGTCGAACGGCCCCGGTTCGGGCGGCGGCATTGGGAGCGGATCGGGCGGCGGCATCGGGCCCGGCAGAGGTCCCGGATACGGTCCTGGCGAAGGCGGCGGCGCCGGCGGCGGCGTTTTCCGGATCGGCGGCGGCGTTTCCGCCCCGGTCGCGATCTACAAGGTCGAGCCGGAGTACTCCGAAGAGGCGCGCAAGGCCAAGTTCCAGGGTACGGTGGTGCTTTCGATCGTCATCGACGAGAAGGGCCTGCCGACGAACTTCAAGGTTGTGCGGCCTCTCGGCCTGGGGCTGGACGAGAAGGCCATCGAGGCCGTCCAGAAGTGGCGCTTCCTGCCTGGAAAGAAGGATGGCCACGCGGTTGCCGTCCTGGCCACCGTGGAAGTGAACTTCCGGCTCCTGTAGTTTCATCCGCACCCGCCGAGATTTTTGTGGAACCGTTCCCCGCGCCCGCCGTCTGAGAATCGGGGAGAGCGGAGGCGCCTCGAGGAGCCTCCATGGACGAAAGACCCCGACCCTTCTTCGTCGCCGCCAGCGAAGTCTCCGGCGGCGGCTACCGGCGCGGCACGCAGGCCGGCGCCGTCTCCGTTGTCATCCACGCCGTTGTGATTGCCCTTCTGTGCCAGCTGGCGGGCGGCAGCCCGCCGTCGTCCCCGGCCAGAGAGCGTCCCTGGCGCGTCACCCGACTGGTGCTGCCACTGTTTTCGGCGCCACCGAGCGACGGCGGCGGAGGTGGCGGCGGCAGGTCGCCGCTGCCAGCAAACCTCGGCCAGGCACCGCGTTTTGCCCACCACCAGTTCGTTCCGCCCAGCCCGTTAACGGACACCCAGTCCTTCCGGCTCCTGATGGAGCCGACCTTGGTGGGCCCGCCCGAGGTGCGCCTGCCCCAGGTGGACGCGGCCATCTGGGGAGATCCGACGGCCCTGCCCGGACCGCCGTCCCCCGGGCCCGGCTGCTGTGGAGGCATAGGCACCGGGCTGCATGACGGGATCGGTCCCGGAGACGGCCCGGGCTTCGGCCCCGGTCAGAACGGAGGGTACGGCACCGTCTTGGTGCCTGGCAGGGGCGGCGTCTCGCTTCCGGTCCCGCTTTACCAGGTCGAGCCTGAGTACTCCGAAGAGGCGCGTAAGGCCAAGTTCCAGGGTACGGTGGTGCTCGAAATCGTTATCGACGAGCGCGGCTATCCGACGAACTTCAAGATCCCAAATCCGCTCGGCCTGGGGCTGGACGAGAAGGCCGTCGAGGCCGTCAGGCAGTGGCGCTTTCGCCCCGGCATGAAGAACGGCAAACCCGTGGCCGTTGTGGCCAGGGTCGAGGTCAACTTCCGGCTGCTATAGGCGGATGCGGGGCGCCCACGCAATCCGCGCACGGGCAGATGCGCCGGAAGTAGTCGTAGGAGTAAATGCCGGTGTTGTGGCCGTCGCTCCAGTGGAGGCGGATGGCGTAGTTTCCCACCGGCTCGACTTCCTGGATCTTCAGGGCCGGCTGGTAGAGCGGGAAGGGACCGGCGGCAGCGGACGGCGTCCCATGGGTGCCCGCGCACTGCGCGCAGGGGCAATGGTCCCGCAGATAGCGCAGCGTGTACTCGCTGTGGTGCCTGTCCTGCCAGTCGATCCGAATCCCGTTCGATCTGGAAATGGCGATGTGCTCCGCCTTAGGCTCACATGCGTTCGACATCGATGATCCCCGAGAGGCGGCGCATGGCGGCCACGATGCGCTCGAGCTGCTTCTTGTCGCGCACGTCGATCGTCATGTCCACCACCGCGCCCTCCTTCTCGTTCTGCTTCGCCTCCAGGCTGCGGATGTTGCTGTTCTCGTGGAACAGCACCGAAGTCAGCTCGCTGAGCATGCCGGGCCGGTCGTTGGTGTAGACCACGATCTTGACCGGGAAGGACTCGGTCGTGGCGCGCGTCCATTCCACGTCGATGCGGCGCTCGGCCTCGTACATGAGGTTGGTGACGTTTGAACAGTTGGTGGAGTGCACGGCCACGCCTTTGCCCCGCGTCACGTAACCGACGATCGCCTCCCCGCGAATCGGGTTGCAGCACTTGGCGCGATAGACGAGCAGGTCGTCCATGCCCTTCACCTTGATGACCAGGTCGCCGGTGTCGGGAACGCCCGGAACGCCCGAGGGCGCGGCCGCCGGCGGAGACTTCTCCTCCTCCTCTTCGAGGCCCGCCGTCCCGGGCGCGAGCTTCTGCAGGATCTTCCGCGGCGAGAACTTCCCGTAGCCCAGCGCGGCGTGCAGGTCGTCCATCTTCGCGAATCCGTACTCGGAGGCGACGCGCTCGACATCCGCCTTAGCGATGCGGGCCAGTTGCACGCCCACCCGCCGCGCTTCCTTCTCCAAGTACTTCTGGCCGATCTCGATGGCCTTGCTGCGCTCGCTGGCGTTGATGACGGCGCGGATCTTATTGCGCGCCCGCGGCGTCCGCACCAGCGCCAGCCAGTCCTTGCTCGGCATGTGGCCCGGCTGGGTGAGGATCTCGATCACGTCGCCGTTGCGCAGCGCGTATTTCAGCGGGACGATGCGGCCGTTCACCTTGGCGCCCACGCAAGTGTGGCCGACGGCGGTGTGGATGGCGTAGGCGAAATCCACGGGCGTGGAATCGCGCGGCAGGACGATCACCTTGCCGCGCGGCGTGAAGGTGTAGACTTCTTCGCGGTACAGGTCCACTTTCAGAGTGGACATGAACTCGTTGGAGTCCCGCATCTCCTGGATCCACTCCAGGAGGTGGCGCAGCCAGGCGATTCTCTGGTCCTCCTCGCCGCCGGCGTCTTTGCGTCCTTCCTTGTATTTCCAGTGTGCGGCGATGCCTTGCTCGGCGACGCGGTGCATCTCCTCGGTGCGGATCTGCACTTCGAAGGTTTGTCCGTTGGGGCCCATCACCGAGGTGTGGAGGGACTGATACAGGTTGGGGCGGGGAATGGCGATGAAGTCCTTGATGCGTCCGGGAATGGGCCGCCACTCGTTGTGGATGACGCCCAGAGCGGCGTAGCAGTTCTTCACGCAGTCGGTGACGATCCGCACCGCCAGCACGTCGTAGACCTGCTCGATGGTGATCTTCTGCCGCCGGAGCTTCTGGTGGATCGAATAGGCGCGCTTGATGCGGCCCTCGATGCGCGCCGGAATGCCCTCGCGGCGCAGAACCGTGTCCACGTGGTCCTTGATCTGCTTCAGGAAATCCTCATTGGCCTGACGGCGCGATTCGATGGCGCCGAGGATTTCCTCGTAGGCGGCGGGTTCCAGATGCTTGAACGCCAGGTCTTCGAGCTCGCCGCGGATCTTGCCCATGCCCAAGCGGTGGGCGATGGGCGCGTAGATTTCCAGGGTCTCCTGCGAGATGCGCTGCTGCCGCTCGGCCGAGAGCGCCCCCAGCGTGCGCATGTTGTGCAGGCGGTCGGCCAGCTTGACGATCACCACGCGGACGTCGTCCACCATGGCCAGCAGCATCTTGCGGACGCTTTCGGCCTGGCGCTCCTCGCGGGAGTAGAACTTCAGCTTGCTCAACTTGGTGACGCCATCGACGCAACGCGCCACCTCCTCGCCGAACCGCTTGCGAAGCTCGTCGGCTGGCACGCCCGTGTCTTCGAGGACGTCGTGCAGAAGACCGGTCTGGACGCAGACCAGGTCCATGTTCATGTCCGCCAGAATGAACGCTACGTTCAGGGGATGGAAGACATAGGGCTCGCCGGAGGCGCGGACCTGGCCCTGGTGGCACTCGACGGCGAAGCGGTAGGCCTTCTCGACCTGCGCCAGGTCCTCGCGGGGGCGCAAGGACTGAATCTTGGCCTCGATTTCCCGGTACAGGCGCTCGACCAAGGCATCGCGGCCAGCAGCGTCTTCCGGCGCTTGGACGGCCTGAGTAGGCTCGGAGGACATAAAAAAACAGGCGGCGCTCGGACGCCGCCTGTCTCCAGTATACCAGTGGCCGGTCCTACAACTTGGAAGACGCCCCTCGCTCACGCTCGGGGTTCGGTGCTATCGCGCTCCCCAGCACCGTACCACGTGCGTAAGCCGCGGCAGTGTCTTTCCTTACTGCGATCCCGCCGAAGCGGGGGTGACATCGGCCGTCATGCCCGCCTTCTTCTTGCGGGTATCGAGGGTCTTCTGCATCCAGGAATCGGCCTGCGCGATATCGGCCTTGTAATCCTCGGGCGTCGCAGCCAGATCGGCGCGCTCGCGGTAGAGCAGGTTGAGATAGGCCATCGCGTCGTCGTAGTTGGGATCGATATCGAGCGCGCGGTTGAGGTCCGCGATGCCCGCGTTGATCATGTCCCAGTACCTGCCGCGCAGCTCCTCGCGGGCTTTCTTGTCCTTCAGAGGGCCGGGGTCCTCGGGCTTCATGCCGGCCTTGGAGCGGGCGACGCTGAGGGTGGGATACCACTTGGCCCAGGCGATGACGCCCAGGCTGTAAAGAGCGGTCTTATTCTTGGGGTCGAGGTCGGACAGCTTCTGGTACCACTCCTTGGCCTCGTCAAACTTAGCGGTCTTCTTGTCGAGGTCCTTGATACCCTGCGTTTCACTGTAGTTCAACTGGGCCAGGTACTCGATGGCGATCGCGTTCTTCGGGTCGTCTTGCAGCACTTGGTTGAACTGATCCTTGGCCGCTTCGAGCATCTTCGCGTTGTCCGGCTCGTCGGAGCCCGGAATCCACTGCTGGAAATAGGCGATCGCCAGGTAAAGCCTGGCGGTGGGGAACGTCGGATCCAGCTCGATGGCTTCCTTGAATTTGTCCACTGCGTCGGAATATCGCGCGCTCTTGAAGGCTTGCACGCCCTTGTTGAGGTCGTCGCGCGCTCTCAGTTTCTTGCACCCTGTGCCGGAAACGAGAGCCAATACGACGGCGAGCGCAGGTACGAGATAAGTCCATTTGCGTTTCATGCTAGCTCCTCCAGGCTTCACTGCCCGGCTTCGACCTTCTGAGTCATCAGGCCGACTTTGTCGATCCCGGCGGCGTGCGCGGTGTCGATCACGCTCGCCACGGACCGGTATTCGAGATCCGGATCCCCCTTGACGAAGACGACACGTTCGGCGCGGCTCTTGAAGATGTCTTCCAGGCGCGTCTGAAGGTCGGCTTCCTGGACCTGGTCCTGGTTGATCATCAGCGATTTGTCCTTATTGATCGAAATGACCACCGTCCGCGTGTCCGCCGCGCTAGGCTGCTCGTTCGGTTTCGCGGGCTGCGGAACCAGCGCTTCGAGTCCCTTGGGAGTCACCGGGGCGATGACCATGAAAATGATCAACAGCACCAGCAGCACGTCGATGAGCGGCGTGACGTTAATGTCGCACTTGGTAGAACTGGGACCACCCACTGCCATTGACATAAGACTGTTCTCCTTGAAAGCATCCAGGCCGCTGGAGGCTAGTTCTTCTTCTCCGCGACTGAATCGGTCATCAGCCCGAGCTGATCGACCCCGGCCGCTCGCAGGTTGTCCACCACTTCGACGACCCTGGAATACTTAGACCGCGAATCCGCCTTCACATAAGTGGTCTTGTCCTGGCGGCCAGAGATGA
Organism: Bryobacteraceae bacterium; assembly: GCA_036404435.1. GTDB lineage: Bacteria > Acidobacteriota > Terriglobia > Bryobacterales > Bryobacteraceae > DASWZN01. The sequence goes on along the minus strand of DASWZN010000057.1, from coordinate 7,132 downwards.
GGTCCTTGACCTTGGGCGGCAGATCCTCGGGCTTCGTAAGGTCTTTGCCGAGGAAGGTCTTGCCGTCGCGCGTAATGGCGACCACAACGGCATCTTCCTTCTCCGCGTTGGCCATGGCGATCGGGTTGTTCGCCTTGTATAGGTCCACGCTGACGCCCTTGGAAAGCATGGGGGTGATGACCATGAAGATGATGAGCATCACGAGCATCACGTCCACCATGGGCGTGACATTGATGTCCGCGACGGGCGGCGGTGCATGAAACTTTTTCATTTCCGTTCCCTCCTAACTCAGCCCAGCCTGCGCTCGCGGGGGCCCGTCACCGAGCCCCCCTGCGCACATTCAACTCGCTGGGTCGAATTCCCTAAGTTACGCTACTTCGCCACCTGCTGCGACCGCTTCAGGAAGTAGTCGATCAACTCCGAACTGGAGTTGCCCATCTCGACGTCGAACGACTCGATCTTGCTGGTGAAGAAGTTGAACATCCACACCGCCGGGATGGCCACGAACAGGCCCACCGCGGTGGTCACCAGGGCTTCGGAAATGCCGCCCGCGACCGCGCCGATACCGGTCGACTTCTCATTCGCCATCGAGCTGAACGCGTTGATGATGCCGGCGACAGTGCCGAACAATCCCACGAACGGCGCCGTCGAGCCGATGGTTGCGAGGTTGCCGACGCCGCGCTTCAGCTCGGCGTGCACGATGGCCTCGGCGCGCTCGAGAGCCCGCTTGGAAGCCTCGATTTCCTCGCCCGGGATCTCGGAACTGATCTGGTGCGCACGGAACTCCTGCAAGCCGGCCACCACGACCTTCGCCAGATGGCTCTTCTTGTAACGGTCCGCGATCTTGATCGCCTCATCCAGCTTGCCCTCGCGCAGGGCGCCGGCAACCGCCGGAGCGAACTGCCGCGACTGCTTGCGGGCGGCGCTGTAAGCGATCAGGCGGTCGATCATCACACCGATCGACCACGCGGACATGAGGAACAGGACGATGACGACCGCCCTCGCCAAAGCGCCCATCTGGCGCCACAGTGATATGACGTCCCAACCTACTGCATGCTGCCCTTCTTGCAGCAGCAGTAACGCCCAAACTTGAAGTGTTAAAAACATTGTTCTCTTTCTCCTGCGAGTTGAATTTGGCTGGGAGGGGCCGTGCGGCCCTGTCCCTGCCGTCTTGTGACCTTACATGCTCAACGTGAAATTCACGTCGATCTGGGTAATGACCTCTACCGGCTCTCCGTTGAGGAGGGTCGGGTGATATACCCACTGCGACACGGCAGCCTGCGCCGCCGGCACCAGCAGCGGGTGACCGCTGACAAGCTGCAGATTCTGAATCGTTCCGTCCCGGCCGATGATGGCCGTGAAGATCACATGGCCCTGGATGCGGGCCTGCTTGGCGAGCGGCGGATAGGCCGGATTGGCCCCGCGGATCTTCGCCGCGGCCTGCACGTTGCCGCCCACCCGGATGCGCGAGATCTTGGGCGCCGCCACCGGAGGAGGCGGGGGCGGGGGAGGAGCGGCGGATGCGGTGGCGCTCAGGAGGCCGCCCAGCACGCCGCCGGCGCTGCCGCCGGGCACGCCGCCATATACGCCGCCAACCACGCCGCCGGTCGAAGGCGGTGGCAACTCGTCTTCCTTAATCATCGCGATCTGTTTCGGGATCACCTTCGGCGCCATCAGCTTGCCGGAGTCGAACTGGCGCGGGATCACCTTCACGATCTTTGGGGGCGCCATAGCGGGAGGCGGAGGAGGTGGAGGCGGCGGCGGGGGCGCCGTCAGGAAGCTGGTCAACTGCCCCTTGGGAAGAGCGTCGTAGTAGATCAGCGGGATGAGGACTGCCACGCCGATCAGTGAGCACTGGATGAGGAATGAAACCACGATCGTCCAGGGCTTGTGGGTCTTACCCCTGGTGTCGAGGAGGCTTTGTTCAAACATATTCGAACCCCTTTCGAATCTCTCCGCTACCGGCTTGCGCCGGATCCAACACAAGGCCTACTTGGCCGCCCCTACCGGCCCCGCCGTGCGGCCACCGCCGGCGGCAACGAAGCCCCGGAGGACGGTCTCTTACGCTTCTCCACGAAATCCTGCCAGAAAACCAGAATCGGGCTGGCGATGAAGATCGAGGAGTACGTCCCAATGATAATCCCGATCACCAGCGCCAACGAAAACCCGTGCAACACCTCGCCGCCGAACAGGAACAGCGCCAGGACGGTGAGGAACGTCAGGCCGGACGTCAGAATGGTCCGGCTCAAGGTCTGATTGATGCTCTTGTTGATCAGCACTTCGAGCTTCTCGCGGCGCATGATCTTCAAGTTCTCGCGGATGCGGTCGAAGACGACGATGGTGTCGTTCATCGAATAGCCGACCAGCGTCAACAGCGCCGCGATGACCGTCAGCGAGATCTCCTTGTTGAGGAGCGAAAACAGGCCGATGGTGATGAGTGTGTCGTGGAACACGGCGATCACCGCCGCCGCTCCATAGATCCACTCGAACCGGAAGGCGATGTATACCAGCATGCCGGCCAGGGCGTACAGGGTTGCCTTGACCGCCTGCCAGCGCAGCTCGCCGCCCACCTTGGGGCCGACGATCTCAACCCGCTTCACCGTGAAGGGCGCCAGGGTGCACTCCTGCTTCAGGGTGTTCAGCACCTGGGGGGTGACGCCCGGAACGCCGGAAAGCTGGTCGAAACTCGTCAGCAGGCCGGACTGGTCGCGGTCGCGGTAGGCGACCATGCGGCTGGCCAGGTCCTGGAGCTGCGGATCCGAGAGCATCACGCCGTTCCGAACCAGCGGGTCCCGCAGGCGGTCGGCCACTGCCCCCGCGCCGGCGTTGTTGAACTCGAGCAGGCTCTGGGCTTGCTGGGGGATGAAGGTCGCCTCGAGCGTCTGCGTCATGGCGGCCCGGGCCGCGGCGAGTTCCTGGTCGCTCTTCAATTCGGTGCCGATCAGGACCTCATGGGAAGCGCCGCCTACGTTCTGTACGGTGATATCTCCCTTGATGTTCTTGGAGAGGGCGGTGCGGATGCGCGCATCCGGCGGCGGGCCCGAGAACTTCACGTCCATCATGGCGCCGCCGCGGAAGTCGATGCCGTAGAGGGGGCCTCCCTTGAAGCCCAGACTCGTGAAACCGGCTACGGTCAGCACCAGGGAGGCAATGATGAAGGGCCACTTCTTGCCCAGAAAATCGAAATTCGTCTGTCCAAAGATTTCCATGCAGTACGCCTGCCGGTGCCCAACAGGATTGGACACCGGTTCAGATTCCTAAGTTCCAGGGCTGGACCGAAAAAAAGGCCTGCAGCCCTAAATGCTCAAACTTACCACCTGCCGCTGGCGGCCGAGCGACCAGTCGAACATCGTGCGGGACACGAAGACCGCCGTAAAGACGTTAGCTATCAGGCCGATGACCAGGGTCACGGCAAATCCCTTCACCGGCCCGCTGCCGAACATGAAGAGGAACGCGCAGGAGACGACCGTGGTGACGTGCGTGTCAATGATGGTCAGAAAGGCCTTGTTGAAGCCCGTATCGACCGCGGCAACGACTCCCTTTCCGGCCCGCAACTCCTCGCGAATGCGTTCAAAAATCAGCACGTTAGAATCGACTGCCATGCCGATGGTCAGGATGAACCCCGCGATTCCGGGCAGCGTCAGAACGGCGTCGAAGTAGCTCAAGGCCGCCATGAGAATCAGCGCGTTCAGGACCAGCGCCAGCACCGCGTTGATCCCGGCCTTCCGGTAGTAGACCAGCATGGCCACGACGACCGCCATCAGCCCGACGGCGCCGGCCGTCAGCCCTTCGCGGATGGAATCGGCGCCCAGCGAGGGGCCGACCGTTCGCTCCTCCTCATAAATGATCCCGGCAGGGAGCGATCCGGCGTTCAGGACCAGCGCCAGGTCGGAGGCGTCCTGCTGGCTTGCCATGCCCTCGATGACGCCTTCATCCTCGATGCGGCTCTTGATGACCGGCGCGCTCATAACCCGGTTGTCAAGGACGATGGCCAGCCGGTTCCCCACATTGGCCTCGGTGTAGCGGGCGAACCGCCGCGAGCCGTCTTTGTTCAGCGAGAAGGCGGTTTCCCACCGGTTCATCGAGTCCCGCGTCGGTTTGGAACTGCGCAGGTCGCGGCCGGTGACGACCGGCGTGCGGCTCACCAGGTACCAGACTTCACCCTGCTCGCCGGGCTTAGGCGTTTCCTTGACTAGCTTGGTGTTGAGCGGGAGCACGCCGCCGTGCTTGGACAGCGCCTCGTCCTGGCTCCGGAACGGACCGTCTTTGACCTCGGTGAGCTCGAGCAGGGCGGCGGCCTGCATGATCTGCTTGACGCGCGCCGGATCGTCGACGCCGGGCAGTTGCACCAGGATCTCGTAATCGGCTTCGGCGCGGCCGCGCTGCTGGATCGTGGGCTCGGTCAGGCCCAGACCGTTGATGCGGTTCTCGATGGTTTGAATGGACCGCGTCACGGTATCCTTCTTCAGGGCGATCAGCTCGGTGGGTTTCAGGGTCATCTTGTAGTCGGACGAGTTGACAGGGGTCAGGGTCCAACTGGGGAAGTTGCCGGTCACCAGGTCCCGCAGGTCGCCGGTCCTCGCCGCGGGCACGCCGTGGATGTTGATCTGGATGGAATCGGTCTGCTCGACGGTCTGAGGGTCGTTGCGGTCGATGCTGGTGTAGTCGATGCTGCGCTTGCGCAGGTCGTCCTTGATGGTTTCGATGGTGCGGTCGGCCTCGGCCTTCACCGCATCCTGCACCTGGACCTGCAACACGAGATGGCTTCCGCCCTTCAGGTCGAGCCCCAGATGGATGTTGTTCTGAAGATTGGTGCGCAGCTCGTCCTTGTTCTTAGGTAAACCGATGATGCCGTATACGACCAGCAAAAGCACGCATGCAATTACGATCGCGCGAGTCTTAACACCTTTGGTCATCTCACCTTCCCACTTGAAACTACTTCTTGGCTTCTCCGGCTCCGGAGAGCACGCTCGTCACGGCGCTCCGGGCGATGAGCAACTTGATGCCGTCCGGCTTCACCCGCAGCACCAGGGTGTCGTCCTCTTTGATCTCGGTAATGGAGCCGATGACGCCGCCGCTGGTCAGAACGAGACTTCCATTCTGCAACTCCCGAAGCATCTTCTGCTGAGCCTTCTTCTGACGCTGCATCGGGAGGAAGAGCAAAACATAAAAGATACCGAAGATCAGGAGAATCGGCAAGAAGCCCACCAGGGGATTGGCGGCTTGGGGACTCGGAGCAAGGTTCTCAAGAAGACAAAGATCGAAGAGCACGCGTTATCCTCTCATCGCCACTCATTCCGGCGCTATGGCTGCTTTGCAGTGAACTCAACTCTAAGGAAGAGACGCCGAGGACTGCGGGAACCCTATTCCTCTGGAACCGGCGCGGAGCGGACGGACTCCAACCACCCGGAATACGTTCCTATCATAATACAGTGCCTGATCTGCCGCATCCTGTCAAGGTAATGCTTCAGATTGTGAATGGTAGCCAAGGTGGAGAATAGCATTTCGCCGGCCTGGAACAGATGGCGAAGATAGGCGCGCGAGAAGGTGCGGCAGGTGTAGCAGCCGCAGGCCGCGTCGACGGGGGCGGCATCGTCTTTGTAGCGGGCCTGCTTGATGACGAGGCGGCCTTGCGAGGTGAACAGGCAGCCATTGCGGGCATTGCGCGACGGCAGGACGCAATCCATCATGTCCACGCCGCGCGCCACGTATTCGGGTAGCTCTTCGGGCAGACCGACTCCCATGACATAGCGGGGGCGGTCGCAGGGGAGAATCGCCGCCGCGGCCTCGACCATTGCCAGACTCAGCGGGCGCGGCTCGCCGACCGACAGACCGCCGATGGCGTAGCCGTCCGCATCGAGGGCGGCCAGCGCCGAGGCGCACTCGGCGCGCAGACCGGCGTACATGCCGCCCTGCACGATGGGGAAGAGCGCGCCGGAGGGCCGCTCGACGCGCCGGTAATGCTCGAAGCTTGTGCGCGCCCAGCGGACGGTGCGCTGCATGGCCTCGCGCGCCGCTTCCTCGGTGGCGGGATAGCCGATGCACTCGTCGAGGGTCATCATGACGTCGCTCCCGAGCGCGAGCTGAACGTCCACGGTGGATTCGGGCGTGAACAGGTGCGCGTCGCCGTCCAGGTGCGATTGGAACAGGACGCCCTCATCGGTCACTTTTCGGAGATCGCTGAGGCTGAAGACCTGGAAGCCGCCCGAATCGGTCAGGATGGCGCGCGGCCAGGACATGAAGCGGTGCAGGCCGCCCAACTGGCGGATCGTCTCGTGGCCCGGGCGGAGGAACAAGTGATAGGTGTTGGCCAGTAGGATGGTCGCGTCAAGCTCCTGGATCAGATCGCGCTGGGTGACGCCCTTAACGGTGGCCTGCGTGCCCACGGGCATGAAGACCGGAGTTTCGACGTCGCCGTGCGGGGTGTGAAGCACGCCGGCGCGCGCACCGGTTTTCGGGCACTCCACGAGGATTTCAAATGAGACGACGCGCAAGAGACTATTCTAGCGGGGCGGCCGGAAGAGGCGGCGGCGCGGCGGCGAACAGGGCCTGCGCACTGGGCCGCGTGAGGACCACGAACGTGAACACGCCGAGCAGCGTTCCGTAGGGGATGAAGACGCAGTCGATCCCGGCGATCACCTGGCAAAACAGGCGATGCCGCCGCTGGGAGAGGAACCGTCCCGCCAAGGCCAGGCAGGCGGAAAACCCCAAGCCCAGTAGAAGGAAAGCCGCGCCCAGGATCGTGAAGATGTAGCCCACGATGGCGGGCGGAGAGCCGGCGCCCGTCCCAAACGCATCGGGGTTTGCCAGGAAGACGACGCCCAGGCCCACATAAACGAGCCCGATGCAAGCAAAGAGCGCATTGATCCCGGCGTTGACGTAGTAGAAGATCGTGAGCAGCCGGAGGTGCTCTCGGTCCCGATCGACGAGTTCGCCCATGGCAATCTATGGTACTCGAACCGTCGGGGGCGACTCTTGTCTCATGCAAGAAGAGCCTGAGCGGGGCACTGGATTCTCATACAAGATGAGCCTGAAGCGGAGGATCGGGATGCTGGGTATTGATCATCAGCATGGACGATTCGGAAGCAACGAGCCTGGAACAGATCCGGGCGTTTTTGGCGGGCAGTGGCGA
>DASWZN010000056.1:0-7532 GCA_036404435.1 Bryobacteraceae bacterium | reverse complement strand
AGTTCAATTCGACACTCGACAATTTGGTAAGCCTCGGCTTGCTGGCTTCCGAACGTACAGCCGAGGTTGAAGAGTATCCACCATCGTGGAACACAATTGGGTTAACGCACAGAACGACCCTTCACCTCACTACGCTCGGCTTTGAGTTTGTGAAGGTGTGCAGAGCGCCAATGAAGGGTGAGGACGAATGAGTGATTCCGTCAAGCAGACCCGGAAAGCCGGGGACCACTCCGAAAACGTGCAGGGACGGATGCGCAGCCCCACAGCGCCCTGGATTCTAGGCGAAACTGGCTTGGCGTCCCCAGCGGGATTCGAACCCGCGTTACCGCCGTGAAAGGGCGATGTCCTAGGCCGGGCTAGACGATGGGGACCTCAGGAAGACCGAGTACCTTCACTACTCTAGCGGTCGGCCCGCGCCGCAGTCAACCTCGCTCGGGCCACACCGAGTCCATCACCTCGAGCGCGAAGCGCGCCGCGACCGTCGCCGGACCGCCGCCCATCTCGATCGCGACCTCTACCGCTTCCAGCACCTGCTCGAACGTCGCGCCCGCCCTGGCCGCCTGCTCGATGTGCCATTGCATGCAGGACTCGCAGTTGCCCACCACCGAGATCCCGACCGCGATCAGCTCTTTGTCTTTCTTCGCCAGCGCGCCCTCGGAGAAGGCGGCGCGCTCCATCTCGACAAAAGCGCCGTACACTTTCGAGCCGAGCCCCATCATCCGCGCGTGCGCCGCCTTGCGTCTCTTCGCGATCTCCGCCAGTTTATCCATGAAGCTCAGTGTAACCGTTCCCCGCCCTGCCGCCATCTAAGTTAAGTAGGCAGAGAGGGGCGCATGACGAAATCGGACGTGTTCCGGGTGTGGGGACGTGTGCTTAGCGGCCGCTCTCCCTTCCTTTCTATCGAAATCACGAAGGAGTGCCCGCTACGCTGCCCGGGTTGCTACGCCTACTCGCCGGATCACCTCGGCGACGGCGTCAATCTGCGCCAGTTGAGCGATCTCAAGGGACGCGCGCTGGTGGACGAGGTCGTCGCCCTGGTCGAACGCCTGCGTCCCGTGCATCTGTCCATCGTCGGCGGCGAGCCGCTGGTGCGCTACCGCGAGCTCGACGAGCTGCTGCCGAAGCTGGCCCGCATGAAGGTCGAGGTACAACTCGTCACCAGCGCGGTGCGCCCCATTCCCATCGCCTGGGCGGATCTTCCGAACCTGCACATCGCGGTTTCGATCGACGGCCTACAGCCCGAGCACGACCGCCGCCGCGCGCCGGCGACCTACGCTCGTATCCTCCAACACATACGCGGCCAGCGGATCAACATTCACTGCACCATCACCCGCCAGACGGTCTCGCGGCCGGGCGCGCTCGCCGAGTTCTGCCGCTTCTGGTCCGCGCTTCCGGAGGTCCGCAAAATCTGGTTCAGCCTCTACACGCCGCAGGAGGGCGACGTCTCCGAAGAGCGGCTGACTCCCGTTGACCGCATCGAGGCCGTCCGCCAGATCGGCTCCCTGCGCGGCCGTTTTCGGAAGCTCGACGCGCCGGCCTATGTCGTCGAGGGTTTTCTGCACCCGCCCGAGTCGCCCGAGCAGTGCGTTTTCGCGCAGCTCACCACGTGTCTCTCCGCCGACCTTACTTCGCGCATCACGCCCTGCCAATTCGGCGGCCAGCCCGTGTGCGCCGAGTGCGGCTGCCTGGCTTCGGTGGGTATGGCTGCCGTCGCCAACCGTCGCCTCGCCGGCCTGGTTCCTCTCTCCAGCCTGTTGGCCGGCTCGCGGCGCATCGGGGATCTGTTCGCGCCCGATCCGCTGCCCGCCTCGCGTCTCGACCGCGCGGCCTGATACAATCCGTCACATGCCCGAAACCGGCGCCCGCCCCAAATCCGTCAAACGGCGAGCGGTGGCGCAGACCCTCGCCCAGTTGATCCTCATGTCGCTCCCCTTCGTCGCCGCCGGCACGGTCCACTGGACGCGCGGATGGATCTGGATCGGACTAAGTCTCTTCTCCTTGGCCGTCTTCCTCGGAGTGGTCCGCGCCAAGAACCCCGGCCTCCTCCGGACTCGGCTCGGCACCAAAGCGCCCAGCAAGCCTTTCGATAAGCTCTTCGTCGCGCTATTCATCCCGTCCCTGCTGGCGTTCAACGTCACCGCCGGTCTCGACGCCCGCTGGGGCTGGTCGCACCTTCCGTTCGCGTGGGTTTATGCCGGAATCGCTTTGCATCTGACCGCCGTGGTGCTGCTCAGTGCGGTCGCCGCGACGAATCCCTTTCTGGAAGGCACGGTCCGCATCCAAAGCGAGCACGGCCACTTCGTCGTCACCAGCGGTCCCTATGCGATCGTTCGCCACCCCATGTACGCCGCCATGGTGGTGATGTATATGGCCTGGCCGCTCGTGCTGGGCTCGCTGTGGGCCTACATTCCTGTGGCCTGCGTGGCGATCCTGCTTGTCTTTCGCACGGCGAACGAGGACCGCACGCTGCTCCGCGAGCTGCCGGGTTACGAAGACTACGCCCGCCGCACCCGCTATCGCCTCATCCCCGGCCTTTGGTAGCCGCCATGATCGAGAAGCAGACTGCACCGCACTATTCCTGGGGCGACGGCTGCGATGGATGGCGGCTGGTCCGGACGCCAACCTTGAGCGTGATCGAAGAGCGCATGCCGCCCGGCGCCTCGGAAGTCCGGCACTACCATCGCAGCGCGACACAGTTCTTCTACGTGCTTCATGGAACCCTGTCGATCGAAGTGGATGAACGCGAACAAGAGTTGAGCCCGGGGCAGGGTATCTTGATTCCGGCGGGCCAAGCCCACCCGGTGCTGAACCGGTCTGAGGAGGCTGCGGAGTTCCTGGTGGTTTCAAACCCGCCGAGCCAGGACGATCGCGTGCCTGCCGAGCCGCTTCCGTGAACGCCGACCTTCCTCTCTTCGGACCGGCCCATCTCGCTATCCTCGCGGCCGTCCCTGCTCTGGCCGCCGCGCTCGCCGTCGCCGCCCGGCGCCGTCCCGCCACGCGGCGTCCCATCCGCTATGCGCTGGGCATTTTTCTGCTGCTCAACGAAGTCGTCTGGTACATTTACCAGGTCCGGCACGGGTATCTGCGCTTCCCCGGCGAACTGCCGCTCCAACTCTGCGACCTGGCCGTCTGGCTCGCCGCCCTGGCGGCGCTTTCGTCGAGCGCCTGGTGCTTCGACCTGGTCTGGTATTGGGGACTGTCCGGCGCCGGCATGGCCCTCCTCACGCCGGACCTTTGGACTCCGTTCCCTTCCTACCTGGCGATCGCCTTCTTCGTCTCGCACGGCGGCGTCGTGGCGACGGTCCTGTTCCTGGCCTGGTCCGGTCAGGCGCGCCCGCGCCCCGGCTCCCTCTGGCGCGCTTTCATCGCTGTCAACGGGATCGCCGCCGCCATCGGCGTCTTCGACGCGATCTTCCGAACCAACTATTTCTATCTCCGCCAGAAGCCGTTGCACGCATCGGCGCTCGACCTCCTCGGCCCCTGGCCGCTTTACATCCTTCTCGCCGAGCCGCTGGTCCTGCTGCTTTTCTGGATCCTCTGGCTGCCTTTCCGCCACGCGGATGGATGACAATGTAGCCATGCGCGTCGTCTTCAGCCCGGCCCTCCTTTGCGTCATCGCCGCCTGGGTCATCCTGGGTTTCGCCACTTACTTCAGGCCCCGCCCGCCCCAAGCGCGCGAAGTCCGGCGCGGCCGCGGCTGGGCGTGGGGCGGCGCGCTGCACACCCTTTCGATCGCCATACTCTGGGGGCCTCGCCCCGAGGCGCCTGGCTTACTCCTTTCCGTAGTCGCGATCCTGCTGGCCGCGGTTTCGGTGGCCGTGATGCTCGCCTGCCAGCGCGCTTTGGGACGCCAGTTCGCCTTCCAGGCCCGCCTGGTCGAGGGCCATCGCCTGATCGTCGCCGGCCCCTACCGTTACGTCCGCCATCCCATTTACACCGCGCTGTTCGGCCTCGCTCTGGCCACCGGCCTCGCCGTCAGCCGCTGGCCGGCCATTCCGATATTCGCCGTCCTCTACGTCGCGGGCACCGTCATCCGCGTCCGCGCCGAGGAGCGCCTCCTGCGCGCCGAGTTCGGCGCCGAGTTCGAGGATTACGCCCGCCGCGTCCCCGCCTTCATCCCGCTTCCGTTCCACTGGTGTAAGCTGTAGAGCCATGGTTCGGAATATGCCGGAGGTCGCGCCCGCCGGGAGCCCGGCCCGCCCCCAAAGGCGAGGGCAAGTGTGGCTACTTCGAGCATTTCTTCGCAGTGAAGCGACCTGGGACAGATTTGTCCCGCTGAAGCGCGCCAAGGGTCTGATCGGCAAGCTGGCCCCGCTCTTGTCTCGCATCGGCATCCTTCGGCCCGCGTGGGTTCGGTTGGAGCCCGGCGTCAAAATGCTGCTCGATCCCTCCGACGTGGTTTCGAATCACATTCTGGCGAGTTTCCGGAACAGGTGGCAACCCTACGTTTGGGAGGCCCTGTCCAGCAGCCTCCGCGAAGGCGGCGTTGTGCTGGATGTCGGCGCCCACATCGGGTACTTCACTCTCAAAAGCGCCATGCGAGTAGGTGAGCACGGCCGGGTCGTCGCGTTCGAACCGAACCCCAGAACCATGGAGACGCTGCGCGCAAATGTCGCCGCCAACCATGCGGCCAACGTGACTATTGTTCCGGTCGCCTGCACCGACAGCGAAACAACCTTGAAGTTCTACGATGCCGCGCCCCGGCATAACTCTGGCGCCTCTTCGCTTTCCCATGCGAATGTGGGCCGGCAGTCGCACGAGCTGACCGTGCGCGGCCGTCCTATTGACGAAGTGCTTCGGGAACTCGGGATTCAACGCGTCGATGCGATGAAGGTGGACGTGGAGGGAGCGGAATTGTGGGCCCTACGGGGAGCGCAGGAGACGCTGCGGCGCTTTCATCCGAAGATAGTCATCGAAGCTATCCCCGAGGTACTGGCCGGAATGGACACGACGGTCGAGCAGCTATTCTCGTTCCTCAAACAGATGGGGTACACCCGCGGCCGCGAGCTCGGTTGCGCGGACTGGGAGTGGACGGTGGAGTAGCCATGCTCGAGGCCGCCGTCTTCGCCCTCGCCTCCGCGGGTATCGTGTGGATCTCCTGGAGGTCCCTGCGCTTTCCCCGCTCCCACGGTTTCTATCGCTTCTTCGTGTTCGAGTTCATCGCGGCACTGATCGTCCTCAACGCGCCGCATTGGTTTCGCGATCCCTTCTCGCCGCGCCAACTCGCTTCCTGGCTCCTCTTGTTCGGCTCGATCTGGCCCGCCGTGGTGGGGCTTCGTTTGCTCGTCACCGCGGGCCGTCCCACTTCCGAGTCGTCCGACCCCGCGCAACTGGGCTTCGAGAAGACCACGGCTCTGGTCGCAGTCGGCATGTACCGCTATATCCGCCATCCGATGTACGCCTCGCTGCTGGGCCTGGCCTGGGGCGCGGCTCTCAAGGATCTCTCCGCGGCGAGTCTGCTCCTGGCGCTGGCTGCATCCGTGTCCGTCGTCGCCACCGCGCTCGCCGAAGAGCGCGAGGACCTGGCGCACTTCGGCCCGTCCTACGCGGAGTACATGAAAACGACCCGCCGTTTCATTCCTTTTTTGTTCTGACGCAGCGTTGTGCTAGGCTGCGTGGGTATGCCGCATAGAGTCTGCCCCTGGTGGCTCGGATACTTGCTCGCCAGCCCGTTGCGCCGCCTCATGCAGAATCCCAGCGAAATGGTGGCTCCGCACGTTCGCGATGGGATGACCGTGCTCGAGCCGGGCCCCGGCATGGGCTTCTTTACTCTGGAAATGGCCCGCCGGGTGGGCCCATCGGGCCGCGTCGTGGCCGTGGACATTCAGCCCAGAATGCTCGCCGCACTCGATCGCCGCGCCCGCAAGGCTGGGCTGGCGGACCGCATCGAACTTCGCCTCGCCCAGCCCGATTCCATGCCGCTCGACGGCCTCGACGGCGCCGTGGACTTCGTCCTCGCCTGCTTCATGGTGCACGAACTCCCCAATCAGGCCCGCTTCTTTTCCCAAGTGGCCGCGGCCATGACACCGGGCGGCTCGCTCTTGCTGGTCGAGCCCGCCGGGCACGTGAAACCGCCCGACTTCGACGAGGAGCTGAAGGTTGCTGCCGATGCCGGGCTGGTCCTGGCGGGCCGACCCTCGATCGGCCACAGCCGCGCCGCGCTCCTCAAGAAGGCCTGAGGAACGCTGACACTGGGGCAGGTGTTTCCGCACGCCCGAGACAGGCCAGAGGCCTGTCCTACTTCGGCTCCCGGAGCGCGTGCCCCAGTTTCTCGCCGAACAGGCTGGGCGTGGACGGCTCGGGAAGCTTCACTTTGTGGGCTGGCGCATCGGCCGCGGGCGGCGCAGGCTCGGGCTGGGCCTCGGCGAGGTACTTCCCTTTCTTCAGCACCACGCGCTCGAGCGACGGGCTGTAGCTGGTCCAGTCGCCCTCCACCAGGCGGTCCTTGTCCACCAGCGCCCGCATGCACCCCATTTTGGAGTCCAGGTCGTCGAGGTAGTGCAGCAGGAGCGCCTCGGGGAACAGCGGCACCTTCGGCGAGCCGAACTCCAGCGCTCCATGGTGGCTGAGGATCAGGTGCTCGAGCAGCGTGCGCAGCCGCGGCGGGAAATCCGGAAGTTGCGCCAGCTTCTCCTCCACCATCCGCAGGCTGATCGCGATGTGGCCCAGAAGCTGGCCTTCGCTGGTGTATCCGAAGCTGCGCTCGTAGCTGAGCTCGTGGATCTTGCCGATGTCGTGCAGCACCGCGCCCGCCAGCAGCAGGTCCAGGTCCACGGTGGGGTAGTGCGAGGCCGCCATCTGGCACAGCTTGCAGAGCGAGAGCACGTGCTCGATCAGGCCGCCCAGATAGGCGTGATGGATGAACTTACCCGCCGGCGCCCTGATGTACCGGCGCACGACCTCTTCGTCGCCGAGGAACAGCTCGACCAGCGCGCGCAGGTGCGGGTCCTTCATCGAGCGAACGACTTCCCGCAGCTCCGCCAGCATCTCGCCGGGATCGCGCTCGGAGGCCGGGAAGAAATCCGCCGGGTCGATCGCCGCGTCCTCCACCCGCTTCAGCGTGTGGACCGTGAACTGGGGCCGGTTGTTGTAGATCTGCAGCAGGCCCTTGACGCGCACGAAATCGTCGCGCTCGAAGGTGCTCATCACCTCGGCGACGTTGTCCCACATCTTGGCGTCGAGGTCGCCGGTCCGGTCGCCGAGGACCAGCGAGAGATACGGCTCACCGGTCTTCTTCTGACGGACATCTTTGGATTGCACCAGAAACGTGCCGGTCGCGACCTTGCCGGGCTCGATGTCGCTTACGCAGGGGGACTTCATCGCTACCTGCCGGCCGGAGCGCTCGAGCTCGTCAGCCCCACCTGCTTCTCCGTCCCCGGAACCGGCACCAGGAACAGCAGCCGCTTCCGCCTGGTCCGCTCCGCCACCTCTTCCTTGGTCACCGTCTGCGGCTTCAGTTTTTGCACCGCCTGCCAGGTCGTGTCCTTCCCCGGCGCCGCCCCCGAATCCTCGTACCCCGCCCGGATCTGCAG
>DASWZN010000055.1:0-58896 GCA_036404435.1 Bryobacteraceae bacterium | reverse complement strand
CTTCTTCAACACCACCAGCCGGTCTCTGTCCCGCTGGGTCATGAGGAGTTCTCCTGGTTCGGACACCTCCCCAGCCTGACCTTGTCAAGGGGACATTTCTACTTGGCACAAAGGGGACATTATCACGTGGCGCCGACACGCAGGTGGGACGCATTGACCGTGCCGGCCCACCTCTGCTACAATTCCTGAGCCATAGGAGGTGTTTATGCGAAATTCCATTGCTGCTCTGGCGGTTGCTTGTCTGACGGCTATGCCGCTCTTCTGCCAATCGGGGCCGGATACCGAGCCATCCACGGCCCGGGACCGGGAGTTGAAAGCGTGTGGGCCGAAAGAGAACGAAGTGAAGTACGTCGCCGACACGGACAAGAATCAGCACCCGACCGGACAGCAGGCCGCCGACAAGGCGCTAGTCTACATCCTGCGGCCAACCATGATGGGAAACAAGGTTCAGACGAAACTAGCGGTGGATGGTGAGTGGAAAGGGGTCAATCGGGGCAACAATTATTTCTTCTTCACGCTGCCGCCGGGCCTGCACTATTTCTGTTCCCAGGCCGAGAACCGGAGCGTGCTCGTGCTTACCGTCGAGGCGGGGAAGACCTACTACCTCGAGCAGTCAATCCACATGGGTGTGATGAAGGCGCGCAACGATCTTGGCGTGATCGGCGATAGCGATGGCCAGAAGGCCCTTGACAAGGCACACCCCAGCACTTGGGAGGTCAGGTAGCCGAATCGCCTGCCGCGCGAGCCCACCGGGGCAATTCTCTCACGGCACGCTCCCTGAGACGCAAGAAAGGAACCCATGACGCGACGAACACTACTGCTGGCGCCGATCCTCGGCTGCTGTGCCCTTCTCTTCGCCCAATCCGAGGATGGGGAAGGCAGAGCGTGGCTCGATGCAAACCAAGACCCCGCCGCGCTCAACGTGACCGGCGTGTGGGATGCTGGCTCGAATTGGGGTCGAATCCCCCTCAGCCAGAAGGAGGGCGGACGAAGGGTCATAGGATCGGGCGACGGTTGGGATATCTCGGGTGTAGTATCAGGGAACAACGTCTACTTGCTCTTCTGCCACAACGGAAAGGTCGCGTATTCCGCCAAGCTGACGGCTCAAGGGTCCGACTTGTTGACGGGCGTTTACGCACCCCGTCTTCTCGATTCCACCTCCAAGACGCATCCTATGAGCCTTTCAATTCAGAGGAGTCCGGCCACCGCCCCGCCGGTCGCAGCCGTCAAGAGCGCCTCCCCTCAGGATCTGGCCGTCAAAAGCGCCTCCCCTCAGGCTCTGAATATGAATGGCGTGTGGAACGCGCCCAGTTGGGGAAAGATGACGCTCACTCAGGAGGCCGGAAAGCTTGTTGGCAAGGGCGATGAGTACGACATCGACGGTTCCGTTACCGACACGGGTGTTGTGCTGCATTTTACGTACAAGGGCAAGCTGGAGTACTCGGCGGAACTCACGCCCAAGGGAAACGACACGCTCTCCGGGCAATATGCGAGAGGTCGGATGGGCGATTCCAAGACTAGGCCCATCGAGATGACCAGAGTTCCGACCGCAAGCCAGCAGCTCGCTGCCGTCAACAGCGCCTCCTCCGGTCTGAATGTGGATGGCAATTGGTATTCGCCCGCTTGGGGAAAGATGAAGCTCACCCAGGCAGCCGGGCATCCGGAGGTGGTGGGCAAGGGCGACGAGTACGACATCGACGGTGTCGTCAGCGAAACGGGTCTTGTGCTGCATTTCACGTACAAGGGGAAACTCGAGTACTCGGCGCAACTCACTCCGCAGGGAAGCGACACCCTGTCCGGCCAGTATGCGAGGGGGGAGATGCGCAGCAATTCCAAGACTAGGCCGATACAGATCACTAGGCAGAAGTAACCGCGCTACGCTGTCGCAAGGCGGATTCCTTGGTGCGGACGGTGGGACTTGAACCCACACGGCCTTGCGGCCACTGGCTCCTAAGGCCAGCGCGTCTGCCAGTTCCGCCACGTCCGCGGGCGGGCCAACTTCGTGCCCATGATATCATCCGGGGAACGGTGGCGTAGGCCCGCGCGCAGGGGCGTCGAACGCGCGCCACAGCCTGCTCCCCGCAAACAGCGCCACGGCGGCGAAGAACAGAACGCTCAGCCCCACCACCACCGCCCGGCGCCCCGGCGAAAGCACTCGCGGCAGCGCGCCGTCCTCGTCGAAGACCAGTGTCGCCTGCACGCGCACCGCAGCCGGCCCGCGCCCTTCCATCCGATTATCCACCACCATCACGTAATCGCCCGGCGGCGCCCAATAGGTGAAGCCGCCCGATCGCTGGTACGCGGTCGCGGCCAGCGCGCGGGTTCCCTGGCCCGCCTCCATCCGCCCGAACTCGGCCCGCTCGAGCAGCAGCACGCGCACACCGGCGCCGCCGCTCTCGACCGAGAAGCCGCACTCGATCCGCGCCGGCCTCTGCCGCAGCGGAATCCCGAAGGCCCTCCAATCCGCGGCCGGAACCGTTACGGTTTCATCGAGCAGCGGCAAAGTGCGCGGCCCCGCGGCGAGCGCCAGAACGAGTGCCAGTATCATCGCGTTTCCGAGTACACCACCTCGCCGCCAACTACCGTCATCGTCACTCGCGTGTTCAAGATCTCACGCGGCGGAGCGCTCATGATATCCTCCGAGAGCATGACGAAATCGGCCAGTTTGCCCACCGCCAGCGACCCCTTGCTGCCCTCCTCGAACGCCGTGTAGGCGCCCCCCAGCGTCCAGCTTCGGAGCGCTTCTTCGCGCGTCATCCGCTGCTCCGGAAACCAGCCCGCCGCGGGCTCCCCGTTGCGGTCCTGCCGCGTAATAGCCGCATAGAAGCCCGCCAGCGGGTTGGGACTCTCGACCGGAACATCCGACCCGTTCGCCACCGCGACCCCCAGCTCCAGGAACCGCCGCCAGGCATAGGCGCCCTTCACCCTCTCGGGACCCAGCCGCGCCTCGGCCCAGCGCATGTCGCTGGTGGCGTGCGTCGTTTGTATGGACGCGACGATCGAGTACTTCCGGAACAGCTCGAAGTCCGCGGGCGCCACCACCTGCGCGTGCTCGATGCGGAAGCGCAGGCCGTTCGCGCCTCCGAGCGCCGCGCCGTAGGCTTCGAGCACCGTGCGGTTGGCGCGATCGCCGATGGCGTGCGTGGCCACCTGAAACCCGTGCGCCTTCGCCTCCCGCGCCGCCTCTTGGATCTGGTCCCGCGCGAGCATCATCAAGCCGCTGTTGCCGGGATCGTCCGAGTAGGGCGCCAGCAGCGCCGCTCCACGCGATCCCAGCGCGCCATCGGCGATCAGCTTGATCGCCCGCACCGTCAGTCGCTCGCCGATTTCGGGCCCGCGCTGAAGGTACTGCCGCCATAGGTCGCCCGCGCCGCCGATCATGGCGTAGACCCGAACGGGCAGCTCTCCGTGCGCAATCAGGTCGCGATAGGCGTCGAGCTCCCCTTCCGTGATGCCGGCGTCGTGTACGGTGGTCAGTCCGAATCGAGCGCATTCGCGGGCCGCGCGCGCAATGCGGCGGCGGATCTCGCCGGGCGTCGGCGGCGGAATGCGGCGCTCCGCCAGCGCCATCGCCCGGTCGATTAGGACTCCCGACGGCTCGCCCGCCGCGGTGCGTACGATGCGGCCGCCCGGCGGATCGGGCGTCTCGGCGGTGATACCGGCCAGCGCCAGAGCCTGACGGTTTACCCAGGCCGCGTGTCCATCCACGCGGCTCAGGTACACCGGGTTCGCCGGCGCCGCCGCGGCCAGGTCGTCCGCCGAGGGAAATCGGCCGCCCCAATTGGTCTGGTCCCATCCGCGTCCGCGAATCCACTCGCCCGGTTTGTGCCGCGCCGTTTCGTTCTTGACCACCCCCACGGCTTCGGCCACGCTCTTCGCATTCCGCAAGTCGAAGGTCTCAAGCTCGTCGCCGAGCGCCTGCATGTGAACGTGAGAATCGATGAGGCCGGGGACTATGGTGGCCCCGCGGGCGTCAATGTGCCGCGTCCTCGGCCCGGCGGTGGCGCCGGCGTCGTCGCCCACGTAAACAATGCGCCCGTCCTTCACCGCCAGCGCCGAAGCCGCGGGCATCCGCTCGTCCAGTGTGTTGATGCGCGCTCCGGTAATCACCATATCCGCCCCCTGCGCCCAGCCGTTCCCAGCCATAAACAGGGCTAGAATGATGAACATGGATGAAAGTATCACACATCCGGGGCGCCCCGCCGCCGCGGCTTGGGAGCTCCCCGGATGGAAGACCGCTGCGAGCGCGGTAGCCGCAATCCTGCTCGCTCTCCTGTTCGTGGTCTCGGGTGTGTGGAAGATCACCGACCCGTTCTCGGCCGCCCAGAGGATGACGCAGGCGCTGGTCCCCGCCAACCTCAGCCTGCTGGCGGCGTTCATGTTCGGTATCGCGGAGACCTTCGCAGCCGTGCTGCTGGTGGTGCCGCGGTTCCGCCGCTGGGGAGCCTGGCTGAGCGGCCTTCTGCTCGTCGCTTTCATGGTGTACATCGGGTATTACTACAACCAACTGCGCGGCGCCGACTGCAACTGCTTTCCGTGGCTGAAGCGCGCCGTCGGTCCCATGTTCTTCGTGGGCGACGGAGCCATGCTGGCGCTGGCGGCGGTCGCGGGCTGGTGGGGACGGCGCTCCTCGGACCTGCGCACCGCCCTGCGCGTGCTGATGGCAGTTACCGTGTTCGCCGCGGTTTCCTACGGCGTGAACGCGCGGATGCAGCAATCGGCGCGGGCTCCGGAATCTATCGCCGTGGCCGGCCAGCCCTTCGCGCTCGGCCAGGGGCGCTTCCTGATCTTCTTCTTCGATCCCGAGTGCATGCACTGCAACGACGCCGCCCGCGACATGGCGAAATTCGGCTGGCGCGGCGTGAAGATCATCGGCGTTCCCACCGAGCAGCCCCAGTTCGCGCAGTACTTCATGGACACCACCGGCCTGCGCGGCGCCATCTCGAACGATCTCGCGCCGTTAAAGAAGGCCTTCCACTTCACCTCGACTCCCTACGCGGTGGCCATCGAGAACGGCCGCGAGAAAGCCGGCCTCTCCGATTTCGATCCCCAGCGGCTCTCCGCGCGCCTCCGCGAGATCGGCTTTGTTGACTGATGCCGTGGGGCAGGCGTCCACGCCTGCGCGGGACGTCCACGTCCCGCCCCTGCCGGACCTGGAGGTCCGGCGCAGTCCTGGAGGACTGGCCCACAATGGTTGTTGCTAGATGATGAAACGCATCCTCCTCGCCCTCGCCGCAGCCCTGTGCGCCCTCTATGCCGGCGACTACCTGTCGATCCGCTATCGGATTCCGAACAACCGGGACCAATTCGGCGTCGTACAAGTCCGCCGCTCCTACGCCATCCCGCAGAAGAACGGCAGGCTCCAGTACACCTTCGACCCGCCCGAAAACCAGACCTGCGTCCAGTCGCTGTTCCCGCATCTCGGCTGCACGCCCTGCTGGTACCTCCGCCGCCACGCCCAGAAGCGCATTGACTTCTGAGGGACAGGCCTGGGGCGCGCCGCCGAGTCTCCCTCGCAGCCCCTCCGGCCGGGTGCTACCGTGAGAGCTATGAGGTACCCGGTTGCTCTGATGCGGACGGATGAGGGGTACAGCGTCTCTTGCCCTGGACTGCCAGGCTGCTGGTCCCAGGGCGCCACCGAGGAGGAGGCCCTGGCGAACATTCGCGAGGCGATTCGCGAATACCTCGAAGTCGCCAGGCAACTCGCCGGTGAGCGGAATCTGAGAGAAGTCGAAATCCCGGCATAGCCCGTGCCGAGGATACCGGGAGTCCCTTCGGGCCGTCAAGGCGCCCGAGAAGGCGGGGTTCCACATCGCCAGGCAGGGCAAGCACATTGTCATGACCGATGGACGCCGCATCCTAACCATCCCCAGGGGTGGCATTGTTCAGGATGCCGGTCTTTCAGCAGACCGCTTCCGCGAACTCCTCTGAACCACGTCCGTGACGTGCGTCTCCCAACTTCTCTGCACTTACCCCGAACCCGCCGCACCCCCGCGTTATACTAAGAGTTTAAGCTGCACTCGGGGGCTTTCTGATGCACCAGACGAGCGTGATGTGGCTGCGCGTTGCGGCCGTGCTGTACTCGCTCGGCCTCCTGCACGTCCTCCTCACCCTGATTCATCGCCGGCGCGACCGCGTCTTTCGCGTCGCCATGGCCGCCTTCTACACCGGCGTCGTTGTCCACGTCGTATCGATCGTCGAGCAAACGGCCGCCACCGGGCGCCTCCCCGCCAACGACTTCTTCCAGTCGGCCTCGCTGTGCGGCCTGCTTTGCGCCGTGCTGTTTCTCTTCCTCTACTGGCGCTACGGCTACGAGAGCCTGGCCGTGTTCGTCTTTCCGCTGGTGTTCGTGCTGACGCTGGTGGGCGAACTGGGAAACCCCATCGCCTCCTGGACCGATCCGCGCCTCCGCAGCGCTTGGCTGATCACTCACGTCGTGCTGGTGCTGGTAGGGTACGCCGCCTTGCTGTTGACCGCGGTGACGTCCATTCTCTACCTGATCCGCGAGCGGCAACTGAAAGCCAAGAAGTCGGGTGGTACGCTGCCGCCGCTCGGAACGCTGGACACGCTGATGTCGCGCGCTCTCTCGATCGGCTTCGTCTTCATCACGCTGGCCGTGATCGCGGGCTCGACCTGGGCCTCGATCGAATCCGGAACGCGCTGGATCCGCGATCCGCGCATCATCATTTCGCTTCTGACCTGGAGTCTGTACCTGGTCATCGTGTTCTTCCGCGTTACCGCGGGATGGAGAGGCCGCAAGGCCGCCTTCATGGTGCTCGGCCTGGTCGGCTGTTCGGCCATCACCTGGGCGGCGCATACCGGCCTGAAGAGCCTGTTGAGCCGATGAGATTCCTGATCACGGGCGTGAACCACAAGACGGCGCCCGTCGAGGTCCGCGAGAAGCTGGCCTTCGACGGCAACGCTCTGGCCTCCGCCCTGCGCGATCTGATGTGCTGCCAAGGCGTCTCCGAGGGGCTCATCCTCTCCACCTGCAACCGCGTCGAAATCGCCGTAGCCGCGCCCAACGGCGACGAGCCGGCGGTGGACCGCTTTCTGAGCGAGAGCCGCCGTGTCCCGCTCGACGAAATCGCCCCTCACCTCTACCGGTACGCCGACCAGGACGCCATCCATCACCTGTTTCGCGTCGCCGCGAGCCTGGATTCCATGGTGGTCGGGGAGCCGCAGATCCTGGGCCAGATCAAGGGCGCCTACGCGGCCGCCAAAACCCACGGCGCCGTCAGCGGATATCTGGAAGCCATTCTGACCCGCGCCTTCAGCGTCGCCAAGCGCGTGCGCACCGAGACCGGAATCGGCGAGAACGCGGTTTCGGTCAGCTACGCCGCGGTCGAACTGGCGCGCGAGATCTTCGGCACGCTAGCCGGCAAGACGGTCATGATCGTCGGGGCGGGGAAGATGTCCGAGCTCGCCGCGCAGCACCTGCACCGCTCCGGCGCCACCGACATCTTCGTCACCAACCGCACCTACGAGCGCGCGCGCGAGCTGGCCGGCCTGTTCCAGGGCACGATCGTCGAGTACGACCGGCTGCTGGCCACTCTGCCGCAGATGGATATCGTCATCACCTCGAGCGGCGCGCCGCACTACATTCTCAAGAAGGCCGACGTGCGCCGCATCATCGACGCTCGCCGCAACCGGCCCATGTTCCTCATCGATATCGCCGTCCCGCGCAACATCGAGCCGGCGGTTAACGAAATCGACAACGTGTTCCTCTACGATATCGACGACCTGCAGCGAGTGGTCGCGGCCAATATCGGCGAGCGGAAGAAGCGGGCCGAGCTGGCCGAGGAGATCATCGCCTCCGAAGTCGAGCGCATGATGGGGCGCCTGAAGGCGCGCGAGGTGGTCCCCACCATCGTCGGCTTGCAGGAGCAGCTCGAGCAGATGCGGCTGGCCGAGATCGCGCGCCTGCGCGGCAAGTTCGGAACGCTGACGCCGCAGCAGGAGGAGGCTCTCGAGTCGCTCACGCGCGGCCTGGTCGCCAAGATCGCCCACGGGCCCATCTCCGAGTTGCGCCGCCAGGCGGGCCAACCCGAGGGCCTTGCCATCATAGACGCCATCCGCAAAGTCTTCCGCCTGGAGGACGAATGAGTGGGACAGGCCTCCGGCCTGTCGTTCTAACCATCGGCTCCCGCGGCTCCCAGCTCGCCCTCTGGCAGGCGAACTGGGTGAAACAACGCCTCGAGGCCCTGGGCGAGACCTGCCGCATCGAAATCATCAAGACCACCGGCGACAAAATTGCCGATGTGCCCCTCGCCAAGGTTGGTACGAAAGGCCTGTTCACCAAGGAAATCGAGGAGGCGCTCCTCGACGGCCGGATCGATCTGGCCGTGCACAGTCTCAAGGACCTGCCCACCCAATTGCCGGACGGCCTCGCGATCTCCTCGATTCCCGCAAGAGAGGACGCGCGCGACGCGCTCGTGGGCGCGCCCCTGGCGGAGCTGGCGCCCGGCGCGAAGGTCGGAACCAGCTCGCTACGCCGGGTGGCGCAATTGCGCGCCATGCGGCCCGATCTGACGGTCGAATCCGTGCGCGGCAACGTGGATACCAGGCTGCGCAAGCTGAGCGAAGGCCAGTACGACGCGCTGGTGATGGCGGTGGCGGGCCTGCGGCGCTTGGGCTGGGAGTCGCGCATCGCGGAGTGCCTCCCGATCGATGTGATGTGCCCGGCCGTCGGGCAGGGAGCGCTGGCCATCGAGACGCGCGCGGACGGCGCCGCCGCGCGCTCCTGCGCCCGCCTCGATCACGCTGCCACGCGGCTTGCCGTCGAGGCCGAACGCGCTGTTCTCGCCACTCTGGGCGGGGGCTGCCAGGTTCCCATCGGCGCCTATGGCCGCGTCACCGGCGATCGGCTGGATCTGGTCGCCATCGTCGCCTCTCCCGACGGCGCCCGCTTGATTCGGAAGAACGCCGCCGGCCCCGCCCCCCAAAGCCTGCGCATCGGTGAGGAACTCGGCCAGCAGTTGCTCGACGCCGGCGCGCGCGAGATCCTCGAGGAGGTCTACAGTGCTGGCCGGTAAGCGTATCGTCATCACGCGCGCCCGCCGCCAGGCCGGGGAGTTGGCAGCCAAACTCGAGAGTCTCGGCGCGGACGTCATCGAATTTCCCACCATCGAAATCCAGCCCGCCTCCGATTACGGGCCTCTCGATGCGGCCCTGGCCCGCATCGGCTCCTACGACTGGCTCATCTTCACCAGCGCCAACGGCGTGCGGTTCTTCCTCGGCCGCCTGGCGATCGCCGGCCTGAACATCGATGCGGTTCGCGCCAAGATCTGCGCCATAGGCCCGGCCACCCGCACCGAGGCCGAGAACGCCGGGTTCCGTGTCGCACTGATGCCGGCCGAGTACGTGGCCGAGAACCTGGTGCAGGCGTTCGAGGGTCACGGTCTGGATGGCAAACGTGTCCTGCTGCCGCGTGCGGCCGTGGCGCGCGACGTCGTCCCGGTCGAGCTCCGCCGCCGCGGCGCCGAGGTGGATGTTGTGGAAGCCTACCGCACCGGCATCCCGGCCACGGCGCCCGCCCGGGCGCACCGTATTTTTGCCTCCGGTCGCCGGCCCGACTGGATCACGTTCACCAGCTCCTCCACCGTCGCCAACTTCGTCCAGGTTGCCGGCGCCGGGGCGCTGGAGGGAGTGCGCGTCGCCACAATCGGCCCCGTCACCACGGCCACCGCCCGCAAGCACGGCATCGATGTAACCGTGGAGGCGCGCACCTTCACCACCGCCGGCGTGGTCGAAGCTATCCTCTCCGCGCTGACCCAGGCCGCCGGCCCGCATCCCTCATTGCACAGATGCTCGGGGAACATCTCCGCGAAGGAGCGGCGCAGGTAGAGGTACGCCTCGCGGAACGACGCCACCAGCGCCTGACCTTCCAGGCGGCTTCCGTAAATCCGCGCTGACCACTTGGACTCCGGCAGAGCGCGGATCTCCAGCGTCACCGCGCCCTCGGCGGTGGCGTGCGTGTAGGCCGCCGTGCCGCTACTGCCCGCCGGCCGCAGCAGCGGAGCAAAGACATCCATCTCCGACACTGCCTGTCTGCACCGCTCGCAGACTAGCAGGTGCTCTTCAATCGGTGCGAGTTCCGGCTCGGCCAGCTCGTCGAGAACATAAAGCTCGGTTGCTTCTATATCCAGATGATCCTGATACGAATCGGGCATGTTCGTGCGTCCACTCAGGTTGCGAGCAGTGCGATCAGGTTCCATACCACTAGTGCGGCAAAGAACAGATTAATCCGTCTCAGCGTGCGCACCCGCGCCGTCATCGTGCAGTAGATGGCAGCCGCGACTGCGCAGACTTTCAGGGCCAGCAGCCCTGCCAGCGGGGAGTGTGCGCTCGCCATAGCGAACCGCACCACCGGATTCGCCTCGTGCCCGCCGGTAGTCAGAAATGCAAGTGTCGTGAGAACGTCCAGGAGCTGAAGGTAGGAGAACTGCGCTAAAAGAGCGAATCCAGGTTGTGGGCTGCTGCTAGATGTACGAGAACCGAGGCGCCATTCCATAGGGTTTTTAACCGCAACCCACAACCCGCGGCGCCTACGTTTCTAAGAGTAACCGCTTAGAGGAGACCCGTAAATAGACCGTCGGTAGTAGTACCCGCAATTCCGTACCGAACACCGCCGCGTCAGTTCAAATCGAAGCTCTGCCCCCGAGTCGGAATCACCACCTGGGTGCCGTAGCGGTCCTGAATGGCCTGCGCCAGCGCCGCGCTTTGCGTGGGCTCGCCGTGCACCAGGAAGATTCGCTGCAACTTGTTGACCACCGGCTTGATCCACTCCAGGATCTCTCGCTGATCCGCGTGGCCGCTCAACTCGTTGATGGTCTCCACCTCCGCGCGCACCCGCATCGGCTCGCCGAAGATTCTCACCTCCGGCAGCTTGTCCACCAGCTTCCGCCCGAGCGTGTTCTCCGCCTGGAATCCGGTGATCAGAATGGTGTTGCGCGGGTTCTCGATGTTGTTGCGCAGGTGGTGCAGAATCCGGCCCGCTTCGCACATCCCCGAGGCGGAAATCACGATGAAGGGCCCCCGCAGATCGTTCAGCGCCTTGGACTCGTTGACGTCGCGGATGTAGCGCAGCCGCTTGAATCCGAACGGGTCTTCGCCCTTGTCCACGAACTGCTCGGCTTCCTCGTCGTAGAGCTCGGCGTGCTTCCGAAACACCTCCGTGGTCTCCACGGCGAGCGGGCTATCGACGTAGATCGGGATGTTGGGGATTCGGCCGCTGTCGAACAGTTCGTGGAGCACCAGAACGAGTTGCTGCGTCCGGCCGACCGCGAAGGAGGGCACGATGAGCTTCCCGCCCCGCGCGCAGGTGCGGGCCACGATGTTGGCCAGCTTGTTGATGACGACTTCGTTATCCTTGTGCAGCCGGCCGCCGTAAGTGCTCTCCAGGATCAGCCAATCCACCGCCGGCAGCGGATCGGGATCGCGTATGATGGGCAGGCCCGGACGGCCCAAATCGCCCGAAAAGCCCAGCCGCAACTCCTTGCCGTTCACCCGCTCGGTCACGATCACCGCCGATGAACCCAGCATGTGGCCGGCATTGATGGACCGGTACGCTGCCCCTGGCCCCAGTTCCTTGTCCGTGGCCAGCGGGACGGGGCGGAACATCGGCAGGGTGGCTTCGGCGTCCGCGGCGGTGTACAGCGGCGGGACCGCGCCGTCCTTGGCCTCGGGGTCGAGCGCCCGGCGGCGGTGGAAGCGCTTGGTGACGAACTCCGCGTCCTTCTCCTGTATGTGGGCGGAGTCGCGCAACATCGGCACGCACAGGTCGACCGTGGCCGGCGTGGCATAGATCGGGCCCTCAAAGCCGTTCTTCACGAACGTCGGCAGGTTCCCGCTGTGGTCTATATGCGCGTGCGAAAGAACCACGGCGTCGATGCCGTCCGGCCGGAACGGGAAGTTGGCGTTCCGTTCATGTGCTTCCTTGCGGTGGCCCTGATAGAGCCCGCAATCCAGGATGAAGGTGGTGCCGCCGATGCGCACCTCGTGCATCGAGCCGGTCACGGTTCCGACAGCGCCCCAAAATGTGATTTTCATGGCTGAAGGGGTATTGTACAGCCATGGCCATCGGCCCGTGGGACAGGCCTCCGGCCTGTCGTCCCCTCACCGCACCTCGTCCGCAAACGAGAACACAGGATCGATATCCACCGGCAGCTCCGCCGCCGTCTTCAAGGCCCCGTCCAGCTCCGGCGGAAGCGTCCGATACTCCGCGAACCAGCGCCCGGCGCGGGCGGCGTCGCCGGCCGCCTCCGTCTCAAGCAGTTCTTTCGCCAGGCGCGCGACGGCCCCCGGCATGCGCGCCATGTCGATGCCATAGCGGCGTGCGCCCGCATCCCACACAATCGCCCGCTCCCGGACGAAGTAGTTGAACTGCATGATCTCGGAAACAGCGTGCGCCTCTGCCGTGCCGAAGCGCAACATGCGGAACAGGTCCGCGACGTGGGCCGCATAGCCGCTCTCGACTTCGGCCGGCGAGAGCACGCCGCGCGCGCCGAGCCATTCCATCCCGAACAGCCCCACGACGTCCGCCTTGGCCTCTTCCAGCCCGCTATACAACGGCCCGATGGCCTCGTTGATATCCACCTGCTTGCCGCCCCTGCGGGCGTACGTAGGACCGAGGCCGTGCGAGATCTCGTGCAGCACCGTATCCGTAAGGTACCCGGCGCGCGTCACCAGCGCCGCCTCGCGCGGGAGCATCAAGCGTCCGGCCAGCGGCAAAATGATGTTGTCCACGCGCGCGTCGAGAAAGTTTTTGAAGAAGATCTTCTTCGAGCCCTTCTCGGCGTGGATGCGCGGGTCGTTGGGAAGGTTGTCGGCCACCGCCTGGTAGCCGTGCCGCAGGTCGCCGGCGCGGAAGGGCGCGTCGACGACTTCCATCGGCGAGGCGTGCCCGGCCTTCGAGGGCCGGTCCGCCGGCGCAAGCGGCAGCGCCTCTTGCAACGCGGGAACGTACTTCGCAAACGCCGCCACCCTCCGGCTTTCGGCATCGTTCCGAATCAGCACCGCGGCGCCGTAGGAGGTCTTCACGCCCAGCACGTCGTCGAGGTAGGTCTCGTAAGGCGCGAAGATAACGTCGAACTTCGGGTTCTCCAGGTCCAGCCACGCCAGGTCGCTCGCGTAGTAGTCGTCGGAGAGCAGCGCATCGGCGCGCAGGCGCAGGAAGCGGGCGAAGGACGCGTCCGTGCTGAGCACGGCGGCCTCGCGCAGAGCCCGGGCCGCAGGTTCGAGCCACTGCCGGTACTCCACGTGGTAGGGAGTCGCCTCCAATTCGGCGCCGCGTCGGCGGATCACGGTGGTTGGGCTGTAAATCGCCTCGCGCATCTGCGGATGCGCAGCGACGGTGCGCGCGATGTCGGCCTCGCCCATCCCGCGCGGGTACAAACCGGCGCCCGGCGCATACGCTTCCGTGCCTATGAACGGCCGATTCCCGTCGATGAGGTCGAACCGGCTGCCATTGATCATCAGGAGGCGGCGGAGCCTCGGGTCGCGCGCGTCGGCGGCGAGAAGCGGGAGCGCTTCCGGGTCGCTCTGCCGCCAGAAGACGTCGTCGAGATACCGCGAGGCGTCCACGAGCTTCGCAACCAGTTGCCGCTCTTGCCCGCTGAGGCCGCCCGCCTCGAAGGGCATCGGAACTCTTTTCCAGCGGGCCAGGAGGCGGTCGAGTTCGGGGCCGCCGGCGAACACCGCGGCGGCCACCAGGAGAAGCACAAACAAGGTGCGTATGGTTACTTTGAGGATACCGAGCGCAGCAGGGCGCGCACGGCGTCGACGCACAGGACGGCGGCGTGGCGCGATTCGGGACTGAGCCCACCCAAAGCCTCCTCGATAACGTCGGGACTGAGCGCGGCGAGTTCCACTGTGGTCTTGCCGGCCATCCATTCGGTGAGCGCGGAGCCCGCGGCGATGGACGCCGTGCAGCCTTTGACCTGGTACCGCGCTTCCGCCACCGCGCCACCCTCGAAGCGCGCCGAGAGGCGCATCAGATCGCCGCACGCCGGGTTGGATACGCCGGCCGATACCGCCGGCGGCGCCAGTTCGCCCACGTTGCGCGGGTTCTTGAAATGCTCGATCAGACGTTCACTGAACATGCCGTCAACCGTGTGACGCAGCCTTCAGCCCAATGCCAATACTTTTTGTGGGGCGGACCCCCTGGTCCGCGGCCGACGCCCCCGTCGGCCTGGGCGAAGCAACGATGCGCTTGATTCGTCGCCGAGAAGGCGGGACCAGGGGTCCGCCCCACATTCAATGCAGAGTCCCCGGTCTTGGGAAAAGTATGCGGCATTACGCTTCAGCGTGCCGCGGCGAACTTCAGTTCGCCGTCCGGACCCCGCGCTGCATCGGGCTTGTCCCCTTCATTATGCGCGGTATGCTGGCTGTATGAGTGAGCCGGCCGTGGTCGTGGCGGGAGTGATCGAGCTGAGTGGACGAATCCTGATTTGCCAGCGTCCGCCCGGCAAGTGGCACGCGCTGAAATGGGAATTCCCAGGCGGCAAGGCCGAGCCCGGCGAAGATCCCCCGCAAGCCCTGGCCCGGGAGCTGGATGAAGAGCTAGGCATCCGCGCCGCGATCGGTCGCGAGATCGCGCGCTACGAATACCGATACCCCAGCCGCGAGCCGATCCTGCTGATCTTCTTCCGGGTCGACGCGTTCGAGGGAGAAGCCGTCAGCCGCGAGTTCGCGCGCATTGTCTGGGAAGTGCCGGAACGCCTGCCCGAATACGATTTTCTGGAGGGCGATGTCGAGTTCGTGCGCGGCCTGGCTCACGCGGCCGAGCGATGACGGTCAAGCCCCCGGCAGGTGGAGCTGGAACTTGCTGCCCCGGTTCAGCCGCGCCGTCGTTTCCCGGTCGATCAGAGTCACGGAGACCTGGTTTTTCCGGCCCTGCGGCGTGATGTAATTCAGCGTCCCGTCTTCCACCCAATAGGCCACTGCGGTGTAGACCGAATTGTCCGTCAGCGCGATAAAGAACAGCGGCTGGTCCTCGGACGGCTCCGGCCGTGCAGTGCTGGGCGCCGAGTAGGATTGCACCCCGGGTCCCGCGTCGCCCGGCTGGGGCTGCGGGCCGAGGTTCTGGTCGATGGCCTCCGGCTGGTTCGCCGGCTGCTCCGGCGCCTGGTCGTACGTCTCGCCCGGAGGAGCAAAGACGGGGTATAGCAGCGGATAGCCGCCGTATCCTACGTACCCGACGTAACCGCGCCTGTGGTAGCGGCGCCTGCCGGCGCCCGTGTAAGAAGGAATGCCGCCGATCGTTGCGCCGAGGCGTTGCGCGAACTGCACGGAGCCCGAAAACGGATTGACCGCCGGGAGCGCGCCGCCCACGGGCGCGTCACCGCGGTGCTGTGCCAGAGCGCCCACGGAGAGAATCGCAAAGAAGCCGACCGCAAGCAAGGACTTCATAGGCTGCTCCTCACCGTCTATTATGACGCGCCAAGGCTCCGGGTTGTTACCCGTGGCGCGGGCGATTCCGCCTACGCTCCCCCTGGACTGAACTCCCGTGCGCCCCCATGTTACTCCTAGTAGGGGATGGCGCAAGACCGGGAATTGCGGCCGCTGGTCGCCGTCGTCGGGCCGACCGGTTCCGGCAAGAGCGCGCTCGCGTTGTGCCTGGCCCAGCAGTTCCGTGGCGAGATCGTGAACTGCGACTCGCTCCAACTTTACCGTTACCTCGACATCGGAACGGCCAAGCCTTCGCCCGGCCAGCGGGGCGACGTCCCTCACCACCTGTTTGACCTGCTCGACCCGGACCAGGTGTTCACGGCGGGGGAATATGCGCGCGCCGCGCGCCCGCTACTCGGCCAGATCGCCGCTCGCGGGCATCTGCCGGTCGTCGTCGGTGGCACCGGCTTCTATCTGCGCGCTCTGCTCGAAGGGTTGTTCCCCGGCCCGCCCCGGAGCGATCGTTTGCGGTTGCGTCTGGCCCGCCGCGAATCGCGGCATCCCGGCTGGCTGCACGCGATACTGGCGCGCTTCGACCGGGCTTCGGCGGCCAGAATCCATCCCGCGGACGTGCAGAAGCTCATCCGTGCGGTGGAGGTCTTGCTTGCCACCCGCGAGCCCCTCTCGGCGTGGTTTGAGCGCGGGCGCGATCCGATCACGGGTTTCCGCGCGCTCAAGCTGGGCCTCGACCCGCCGCGCGACGCCCTCTACGAGAGGCTCGACACGCGCCTCGACGGCATGTTCGCAGGCGGGCTTCTCGAGGAGGTTCGGTATGTGCTCTCGCTCGGCTTTCCAGGCTCGAGCAAAGCTTTCGAAGCCCACGGTTATAGACAGGCTATTCAGGTATTGAGGGCAGAATTAGACATAAAAAACGGCGTGGTTCTCGCCAAGCGGAACACGCGGCGCTATGCCAAACGCCAGTGGACGTGGTTCCGGCGGGACCCGGAAGTAACCTGGCTCCATGGGTTTGGAGACGAACCCGCCATCCGGCAGGCGGCCCTCGCCGCGGTGGGCGGTTTCCTTCCCTGCGGCACGTAATCCGCCACATTAATCTGCCGCCCACAGCGGAACAATTCCCCATTCTCCTCGTCTGTATAAACGAAGTCCGCGCAACCGACTTAGGAGAGAACATGACCAAGAAGTTTATGATCTCGTTTCTTTTGGCGGCGCTCGCTTTCGCCAGCGCCAAAACCTACAACGTCAACTTCGATCGGCCCGTGACTGTGGCAGGCACACAGCTCCAGGCGGGCGACTATCGTCTGGATCTCGCCGGCGACAAAGTCGTCATCACCAACGGCAAACAGTCCGTAGAGAGCGCCGTGAAGGTGGAGGAGGTCGGCTCCAGGTTCCACACGACGTCCGTCCGCATCTCGGACGCGGCTGGCAAGACGCTCGTCCAGGAGATCCATCTCGGCGGGACTAAGACCAAGCTGATTTTCAGCGACTAAGTGCGGCAGGCGTGCACGCCTGCCGCGGGTCTCCAGACCCGCCGTGCGCGGGCCGGGGAGCGGCCGTCTGTTAGACTGGAGGGTCGGTCGATGCAGCGGCTCCTTCCCCTTCCCGTTCTTCTGGCGTTTTCCGTCGTGCCGGCGCGCGCGGATACGGTGCTGGTGTTGCCGTTCTTCAGCCAGTCTCCTTCCGCGGGTCTCGACTGGATCGGCGAAAGCGCCGCCCAAACCATCACCGAGGCGCTCACCTCGCATGGCATGTTAGTGCTCGACCGGGACGACCGGCAAGAGGCTTTCCGGCGTCTTTCGATTCGCCCCAACGCCCCGCTCACCCACGCTTCGGTCATCAAGGTTGCCGACACGCTCGATGCCACCGACGTCGTCTATGGGCAGTTCGAGTTCAGCCCGGCGCCGGCTGGCGCGCCCGCAAGCTCGCGGGGATCGCTCCACTTCACCGTCTGGACCCTGAACATGAGTCGTATGCGCAGCGGGCCAGAGTTCATCGAATCGGGCCCGCTCGACGACCTCGCCGCCTTGCAGACGCACCTCGCCTGGCAGGTGCTGACCTATCTCGATTCCGCGCATACGCCTGCCGCCGCGCAGTTTGTCAGGGACCATCCTCCGGTGCGCCTGGACGCCATGGAGAACTACACGCGCGGCCTGCTGGCCGCCGGCCCCGACCAGAAGCATCGCTATTTCACTCAGGCTGCGCGCCTGGATGAGGGCTTCTGGCAGCCGGTCTTCCAGTTGGGCCGGCTCTATTGGGCACAGAAGGAGTACCGCCTGGCCGCCGACTGGTTCACCAAAGTGAAGCCGGGAACGCCGCGCTATTTCGAGGCGACTTTTCTGCTGGGGCTCTGCCGCTATTTCAGCGGCGATTACGGCGCCGCCCAGCAGGCCTTCCGGACCGTGGCGCAATCGGTACCTCTCAACGAAGTGTTCAATGACCTCGGAGCGGCCGAATCCAAGCGCGACCTCCCCAGCGCCAGCGAGGACTTCCGCAAGGCGCTCGAGGGCGATCCGGCCGACCCCGACTACCGATTCAACGTCGGCTACGTGGAATGGAAGCGCGGCGACTTTATGACCGCCGAGGAGAGCTTCCGGTCCGTCCTGGCCCGCAACCCCGACGACGCCCAGGCGGCGCAATTGCTGGACCGCTGCCGGAAGAAGAGCGGCCCGCGCGCGGCCGATCTCAAGCAGGGATTCGAGCGCGTCAAGCTCAACTACGAGGAAGAAGCCTGGCGCCAGCTCAAGCTCACGCTCGAGCGCAGGCAGGCGCCCTGAGCGCGGGGCCTACTCCACCACCGTGACTTCCGTGACTCCCTTGCCCCACACCGTCTGGCGGCCGACTCCGACCCACCTCGCCGCGCGCAGATAGGGCATGAACTCGGTGATCGCGCCTTCGTAGGTCACCTCGCCCACGAAGCCTCCCAGTGGGTGACGTTCGCCACTGCGGGCGGAACGCCGCTCCGCCTCGCTGAAGCGCAGGTTGCAGTCCGTCATCTTCACCGCTCCGGCGCGCTCGCCGATGGCTTGGAAGTCGATGCCGAGCGGGCCCGCGCCGTAGAGCGCGCGCAACGTGCTGATACGGTCGCGGATGCGGCCGAACAGGACCGGGAATTCTGGCCGCGTGGCCAGCAGTTGGCCGTGTTTCAGCTCGGTGGGCGTGAGGAACCGCACCTGCACCTTCGTCACCGGAGTGGCGTCGGGGGCAAACTCCAAGTGGATCGGCGGCAGCAGTTCGGCCGGCACGAACGTCACGCCGTTGTAGACGCAGGCGACCGGACGGCCCTGGGCGTCGAGCTGGCTGGCCTGCGCGAGCTTCGCCCGCCCGCGCCGCGGGCCGATCCCTTCTTTGGCTACCTGCGCGAACGCCAGAATGAAGTAGACGATGGCCGGATCCTTCATGTCGAACAGGTGGACGTCGAAGGAAAACTTGCGGCCCGGCTCGATGGTCGCGCCGTCCAGATGCGCGGCGCGAAAGACGAACGGCCGCGGCCAGTCGTGCAGCCCACTGGGTCCCTCGGCCGTAGGCGCCACCGGCTCGAAGATCCGCGCGTAGGCACAGGTGGCGCGTTGTTCGCAGGTGCGCTCGTCGTGGCAGCGATCCACGCACACCAACTGCCGGAACATCGAGCCGAACGCGCCGCGGACGATGTTGCCCGATTTCCCGGGCGGAAAGTAGACGGAATCCTGCGCCACGAATTCCAGACGGAACGCAAACAGCTCGAAGTCCGCGGCTGGCGTCGCCGCGCCATTGCCGGCGCCGGTCTGCTCCGGCGCCTCCCGACTGGACTCTTCGTCCGGCACTGCCTGCGCTTCCTGGGACAACCCTCCAAGGGTAGCGCAAAACCTCCGCTTTCGGTTCCGAGCCGCGGCCAAAGGAAGCGGTTGCCGTCGCGACATGAGATTGAGATACTGATCGGCGGCTATGGATGACTTTCCGGAGTTCATGAAAAACCAAGCGAACAGGATCGCAACCGGCAGTCAACACACCCCAGGAGTGGAGGGCTATGTGTTCGATGGCGCGGACGGCAGCCAGATGGCCTTTTGGACCTGCCGCGAGACGGCGGCATCCGCGGAGCATGTCCACGACTACGATGAGTACTTTACGGTTGTCGAGGGCTGCTACACCGTCGTGATCGATGGCAAGGCGATTCCGGTGCACGTTGGAGAGGAATACTTCATCCCTCGGGGCGTGCGGCACGGCGGTGGAGCTCCGGCCGGAACCAGGACCATCCACGCCTTCGGCGGCCACCGCGCGAACCGAGCCCGGTAAACATGCTATCGTGGCCTCTTTACGGCACGATGAAACACGAAAGCCTCAGCGAGTTCCCCCTGGTCATCGGCATCCCCGTTCAATGGGGCGACCAGGACGCATACGGCCACGTCAACAACACCGTCTACCTGCGCTGGTGCGAGAGCGTACGCATCGAGTATCTGCGGCGGATCGGCCTGTGGGCCATCGGCGACGACGGGATCGGCCCCATCCTGGCCAGCATCTCCTGCGACTACCGCCGGCCGCTGACCTATCCCGACACGGTGTATGTAGGCGTGCGCGTCGAGAAGATCGGCAACAGCAGTTTCCGTATGGACCACGTGGTGGTCAGCGAGGCCCAGAAGTTGGTGGCGGCGGAAGTGCGATCAACCATCGTGGTCGTCGATTACCGCCGCAACAAGTCGGTCCCCGTGCCGGAACCCGTCCTGGCGGCGATCGAAAAGATCGAGGGCAGGGTGTTTGAGCGCGCCGCCGCCGTACGCTGATGGAAGACAGGAACACCGCCATTCTGTTGATCGATTGCCCCGACCGCAAAGGGCTGGTCGCCGCCATCGCCGACTTTCTGTACGCCCACGGCGCCAACGTCCTCCACGCAGACCAGCACCAGGACCAGGACCTGGGACTGTTCTTCATGCGTGTCGAGTGGGCGCTCGACGACTTCGACCTGTCGCCCGAGGCCATGAGCGAGCAGTTTGCGCCCATCGCCCAGCGGCTCGAGATGAACTGGCGCGTCGAGTACTCCGCACGGCGGCTGAGGACGGCGATCTTCGTCTCCAGCTACCAGCACTGCCTGGCGGACCTGCTCCATCGCCACCGCTCCGGCGAGTTGCGCTGCACGCTGCCGCTGATCGTCGGCAACCACGAGGACGCCGCGCCCCTGGCCGCGTTCTTCGGCATCCCGTTCCATCACGTTCCCGTCCCCAAGAACGGCAAAGAGGAAGCCGAGCGGCGGCAACTGGAACTGCTCGAGGAGAACCAGATCGATCTCGTCGTGCTGGCCCGCTACATGCAGATCCTGTCGCCCGAATTCGTGGCCCGGTACCCGCGGCGGCTCATCAACGTCCACCATTCCTTCCTGCCCGCCTTCAGCGGCGCCAAGCCCTACCACGCCGCCTTCCAGCGCGGCGTCAAACTGATCGGTGCCACCAGCCACTACGTGACCGCGGTGCTCGACGACGGCCCCATCATCGAGCAGGACGTCGCGCGCATCTCCCACCGCGATCAGCTCGATGACCTGGTCGAAAAAGGACGCGACCTGGAGCGGGTCGTGCTCTCCCGCGCCGTCCGCTGGCACCTCGAGCACCGCATCCTGGTCTGTGGCACCAAGACCGTGGTTTTCGACTGAGCGCGTCCGAACGGGAGTCCAGCACCGAACCGCGAGCATAACCAAGCGGATCCGAAAGGCCGCTCCCTGACGGTCGCGGTTCGGTGCTGCCGCGGCCTCCGCGCTATACTGAAAGCAGACTTACGGGCCTGTTTGACCATGCTGGAAGTCCAGGAACAGACGATTCAATTGCCGGCGCCCAAACAGAAGGGGCGCATGTCGGTCGAGGAAGCGATTGCCGCGCGCCGCTCGAAGCGCGCCTATCGCGCCGATCCCGTGAAGCTTGCGGAGGCCGGCCAGTTGCTGTGGGCGGCTCAGGGCATCACGGATCCCCAGGAGCGGAAGCGTGCCGCGCCATCGGCGGCCGCGCTTTACCCGCTCGAGACCTACCTGGTGGCTACCAAGGTCGATGGGCTCGCACCGGGCGTCTACAAGTACCGGCCCGAGCAGCACGATCTCGCGCTGCAGACTCCCGGCAACCTGCGACGGGAACTGGCTGCCTCCATCGATCAGGACTGCGTTCGCTTTTCGGCCTGCGTTCTCGTATTCGCCGGCGTCTTCGAGCGAATCACCGTGCGATTCGGCGAGCGCGGCATCCGCTACATCTACATGGAGGCCGCTCACGCCGCCGAGAACGTGCAACTTCAGGCCACCGCGCTCGGCCTCGGTTCGGTCATGGTCGGCGCATTCAAGGCGGAGGAAGTTAGCCGCATCCTCGCGCTACCGGAGGGCGAGGAACCGGTGTACCTGATGGCTCTCGGCAAGGTGTAGTTCGCCCAGGCCGCGCTCCGCCGCCAGCTCCAGATACCGCAGGCTGCCCGCGTCGAGCCCCCAGAACGCGCGGGCCGCGTAGGCATCCACCGCGACGGGATCGGTGCCCGCGATCACCGTCTTCCGCAAAGCGACATCCTCGGTGCTTCCTCCGCTGGGGCCGTTTCGCATGAGCACGCGATAGGCGTCGACGACCGTGAGCGTGGGGCGCAGGAACGCCGCCAGGTCGGCCAGGCTTTCGTGGATGCGCTGATGCAGGCGCATGCGCAGCCCGCCCAACATGCCGTACCAGTTCTTGAAGCCGAGCGTCGCGCCTGTGAGGTCGTGATGTTTGGCCACGGGCAGATTGATGACCTTGTCCGCCTCCAGGAACGGATCGAGCACCGGCCAGACGCGCAGCACGGCCCCGCCGAGATCGACCTCGCGGAAGCGCGCGGCTTCCGGCAGAACGACCTGGCCGCCGGCAGCCATCGCGGCACGCGCGATGCCGCTGCGTTCGAAGACGCGACGCGTCTCGTTGACCGGCACGTCGGTCACCAGGACCTTGCGCGCTCCCGCCGCCAGCGCCAGACGCACCACTTCGGCCACGGCGTCGGGATTGGTGTTGGCGGCCTGCTCGGGTGTGCGGTCCCAGGCCATGTTGGGCTTGACCAGGACCACGTCGCCGCGCGCGACGAAACGGCCCATGCCGCCGAGTTCCTCGATCGCGCGCCGGACCAGTTCCGCCGGCTCGCCGCCTTCGATGACCGCCAACTCCGGAAGGCGGAGATCGCGCGCGACCCGCAGATCGCGCTTCACGACCGGCGGCGCGCTGTCCTCCGGGCGCCGGCTGCGGCCGCTCAGCCACGCGCCCAGACCCACCGCGCCGGCGGCCACGCCGCCCGCGTATAGCAGATCGCGCCGCGAGGTCGTCATCGTGATAAGTTTAAACCCGTGAGCGGAACGAAGGAAGTCCGCGGCGCGCTCGTGCTGACGGGCGCGTCGGCGGTGATCGCGCAGATCGTGCTGATGCGCGAGCTGATCGTGGTCTTCCGCGGCAACGAGCTGTCGCTGGGTCTGATGCTCGCGACCTGGCTGCTGTGGACGGCGGCGGGCAGCAGCATCCTGGGCCGCGCCGCGGGGCGCGCGCACAATCCTCGCCGGATGACGGCGGCACTGTTCGTGCTCGTGGCGGCGGTTTTGCCCGCCACGATCTACGCCGTCCGCGCCAGCCGGCAGTTCGTCGCAACCGCGCCGGGCGAAGCCCTGGGGCCGGGCGCGGTGCTGGCGGTCTGTTTCGTCACGCTGAGCGCGTTCTGCGCGCTGGCGGGCTGCCTGTTCGCCGCCGCCAGCCGCCTGTACGGGGCGGAAGCGGGCGCGGCCGCGGGCGAATCCACCGGAACCGTATACCTGCTCGAAGCGGCCGGCTCCGCAGCGGGCGGCCTGCTCGCGAGCGTCGTGCTGCTGCGGCATGCGGGCGCGTTCGAAATCGCGTTCCTGGTGGCGTCGTGCAACCTGATCGCGGCGGCGGCGCTGGTGCTGCGGCGCCCCTCCGAGCGGCTGGCCGCGGCTGTGGCGGTATTGGCGGGGTTCGCGCTTTCGGGTTCCGCTGTCGCCCGACTGGAGCGCGCCTCGCTCGAACGCTTGTGGCACGGCTTCCGCCTCGTCGTGAGTGAGAACTCGGTCTATGGCAATCTGGCCGTCATCGCCGGCGAAGCGAGCGGCACGATTTATGAGAGCGGCGTTCCCGTGGCGACCGTCCCGGACCCGCCCGCGGCCGAGGAGGCGGTCCACTACGCCCTGCTGCAGCATCCGGCGCCGCGCAGCCTGCTGCTCATCGGCGGCGGAGTCAACGGCAGCCTGGCGCAGGCGCTCCAGCATCGCACGCTCGAGCGCGTGGATTACGTCGAGCTCGATCCGGCGCTGATCGGCGTGGCGCAGAAGTACTTCACGGCCGCGTGGGGCGCCGCGGCTTCCGATCCGCGGGTCCACATACACAACCTGGACGGCCGGTTGTATCTGAAGACGACCGGCCGCGACTTCGACGTTATCATCGTGAACCTGCCGGAGCCGCGGACGGCGCAATTGAACCGCTTCTACACGCTCGAATTCTTCCGCGAGGCGGACCGCAGACTCACCTCGAACGGCGTGCTCGC
Source organism: Bryobacteraceae bacterium (assembly GCA_036404435.1). Classification (GTDB taxonomy): domain Bacteria; phylum Acidobacteriota; class Terriglobia; order Bryobacterales; family Bryobacteraceae; genus DASWZN01. The sequence continues at coordinate 34,989 of DASWZN010000055.1, read as the reverse complement.
GTTCCAGCTTCGCGCTTCGGAGGACTACATCAGCCCGGAGCTGGGTGCGCTGCTGGCGTCGATTCGCAAGACGCTCGGCGCGGTTTTTCCCGAGGTGGGCCTGATGCCGGGCGAGAGCGTCCATTTCTTCGCCGCCAAGCAGGCGGGCGTTCTGGCCGGCCCGGGATTGTTGCTCGACCGGCTGCGCGAACGGCAATTGCGGACGCTCTACGTGCGCGAGTACTTCATTCCATACCGCATGACACCGGAACGCGTGCGCGATCTCGACGAGCAATCGCGGCCCACTGTCGCGACGCCGCTCAATCGCGACTTCGCTCCCATCGCCTACTACTTCGCGACAACGCTGTGGGCCGCCGAGTTCAACCACGCCTGGCGGCGCGTCTTCGACTCGATCGCGCGCGTCCCGTTCAGCCAGGTTTCGGCGTGGCTGGCGGTGGCGCTCGCCGGCATCGTGATCGCGTTGCGGCGGAGCGGGGCCAGGGCTTGCGCGCTGTTCTCGGCGGGCGCGACAGGCTTCGCCATGATGGGCCTGGAGATTCTGCTGCTCCTCGGCTTCCAGGCGGTCTATGGCTACGTCTATCATCAACTCGCTCTCCTCACCGCCATGTTCATGGCGGGCATGGCTCTGGGCGCATGGCGCGGTTTGCGCGGCTCGGGCGCGCTGGGCGCGCTGGCCGGAATCCAGGTGGCCGCCGCCGTGGCGCCGTTCCTGGCCTGCGCCTTCCTCGATTCGCTGGCCGGCGTTCGGGCGCCCGCACTGCTCACGGCCGCCAGCCAGTTGCTGTTCCCGGCCCTCGCGGTGGCGTGCGGCGCGATCGGCGGCTGGCAGTTCGCCGTAGCGAGCCGGGTGTACTTCGGGGCAACGCAGGCTGAAGCCTGCGCCACGCTGGGGGCGCTCTACGCGATCGATCTGGCGGGCGCTTGCCTGGGCGCGCTAGCGCTCAGCACCTGCGTCATCCCGGTCTTCGGCTTCCTCAACACCGCGGCGGTCATTGCGATGGTCTCTCTGGCGCCGGCGCTGGCGGCTTTGATTTGCGCGCGCGCCGACAGCCTGGCGTCGAGATGAGTCTCGACGCGGCACGCTGAAGCGTACGCCACGGAACGCCTTGGGCCACTCACTTCGATGACTTGCGCTCGCCGAACACCAGGGCGGTGAAGGAAAAGATATCGGTGTCGGGCTGCTGCCAGGCGTCCGGTGGCAGGCCGGCCTTGTGGCAGGTCTCCTCGAGAAACGTCTTGCGATCCCAATGTTGTTCGACCGGAACCTGCGGGAGCAGCAGGCCGGACTTGTCGCCCTGTTTCATGATGAGCCCGTCGCGGCCGACCTGGATCCGGTTGACGTCCAGGACGCGCCGCAGCGGCGAGAGCACGGAGATTTCGTACTCGAGTTGGCCCAGCTCCCCCTCGCTCACCGGCTGGAAGCGCGGGTCCTCGATGGCTGCCTCCGCCGCCACGTTGCGCACCGTCACGGCCAGCGGCCACACGGGCGAAATGCTTCCGATGCAGCCCCGCAGGTCGCCGTGCTCCTTCAGAGTCACGAAGGCGCCGCGCTCCTGGGTGAAGGACTCGAAGCGCACCGGCACGTCCTCGAACACCTTGCGCTCCTTCACTGCGCTCTCGACCGACTGCCGCGCCAGCTTCAGCAAGGCGTCCTTCTCGGCGTCGCTCAAGGTGAACTCGGGGGCGGCCGCGGCGCGGGCCTTCAGCGGCTTGACGAAGGCCCATGAGCTGTAACCCACGACGTGGCTCTTGTCGCCGGTGACATCGCCCGTGTTGGCGTATTTCAGCAGGTGCGGCTCCGAGGCGCCGAGCCGCTCGGAGGCGATCATGGCAGTCACGATAGGCGCCCCGCCGCAGGCTTCCCAGACGCGGCGCTCGAAGTTTTCGGACAGGCTGAGGTAGTCCCATTCCTGGATGGCGCGCAGGGTCTTGTGGTCCAGCTTCACGGCCTCGTCGTAGGGATGGTAGTGGGAGAGATCGGAGCTGGCAACGATCAGGGTGTTGCTGCCCTTGATTTCCCGCGCCAGCGCGAGGCCGAGCTGGCGGCTGGCCTCGTAGCTCTGATCGCCCATGATGATGGGGACCAGCTTGAATTCGCCGATGGCGCGCTGGAGGAACGGAAGCTCGTCCTCGAGGGCATGCTCGCCGCGCTCGCCGGGGATGATGTGGCCGCGCGAGGAGAGCTGCACCAATTCGCCGCTAACGATCTTCTTGCAAAAGACCTTGTCGACGGGCACGGTGCCGAGAGGCGTCTGGTACGCGTCGCCGTTGTAGACGGAGACGAACGAGAACGGGTCCACGTGCGAGGGCGCGATGACCACGACGCGGTCATAGTGCTTGCCCTTGACGAGCGAGTAGCCGTAGGCGGCCACCGCGCCCGAGAACTCGTAGCCCGCGTGCGGCGAGACCAGCGCTTGTATGGTGCCGTCAACTGCCGGCGGCGTGGCGCGGGCGAGGAAGTCGTCCACCATCTTGGCGAGCGTTGTGGGATCGGCGGGGTAGAAGGCGCCGGCTACGGCGGCGGGCCTCACTTGGGCGCGGGCGCAGGCTAGTGGGGAGAGCAGGGAAGCGAAGAGAAGCAAGAGAGCCGAGCGCCGGCAGGAGTGCCGGCGCGGCACGCTGAAGCGTGCGCCACGGCGGAGAGAAAGCAGGCTGGACACGGGATTATCCATCAGGTCCCCCAGACGCCGGCTATGGGTTGGTGGCAGAACCGGCAACTGCCTTTTACGATGTCGATGGAAGCGATGGTGAAGCCGACGCGCTCGACCACCTTGCGGCGGCAGTGCGGGCAGTAGGTGTTTTCGGCGGGATGGCCGGGAACGTTGCCCACGTAGACGTAGTGCAGGCCCTCGGCGTCGGCGGCGGCCTTGGCGCGATCGAGCGTCGCCACGGGAGTCGGCGGCAGGTTTTTCAGCAGGTACTCGGGATGGAACTGCGTGAAGTGGACCGGCACGTCCGGACCCAGTTCGGCCTTGACCCATTTGGCGAGACCGATGAATTCCTGGTCGCCGTCGTTGAGCGTGGGAATGACGAGGTAGACGATTTCGGTCCACATGCCCTGGGCGCGGAGCGTGACCAGCGCGTCGAGGACGGGCTTGATGTCGCCGTTGACGATGTCCTTATAGAATTTCGGCGAGAAGGCCTTCAGATCCACTTTGACGGCATCCACGTTGCGGCAGAGCTTCTTGAGCGGCTCCTGCTGGATGAATCCGCCGGTGACGACCGCGCTCTTGATGCCCTGCGCGCGCGCGGCCTCGGCGACCGCCGTCATGTACTCATAGAAGACCACCGGCTCGCTGTAGGTATACGCAATGATGGGGCAGCCGTTCTGCTTGGCGGCGGCCGCGGCTTGGTCCGGCGGCAGGTAGAGGCTGCGCACCTGCTCGGGGCGCGACTGCGAGATGTCCCAGTTCTGGCACATCTTGCAGTTCACGTTGCAGCCGGCGGTGGCGATGGAAAAAGCCACGGAGCCGGGATAGAAGTGGAAGAACGGCTTCTTCTCGATGGGGTCGATGTGCGCCGCGGCGACGCGCGAGTGGACTAGCGTGTAGTAAGTGCCGCCGCGGTTTTCGCGCACGCCGCAGTAGCCGCGCTCGCGGTCGTCGATCACGCATTCGCGCGGGCAGAGCTTGCACTTGGTCTTCTTGTAGGGCAGCTTTTCGTAGAAGGCGGCTTCGGCGATGAAGCGGGAGTCGGGGGAGGCGGACGACAGGCCGGAGGCCTGTCCCACGGCGGGGAGGGCGCAGGCAGCGCAGGCTGTCAGGAACGAGCGGCGGTCCATCTCATACCTCCACGCGCTCGATGCGCCGCGGATCGTTGGTTCCGATGCCGCGGCTGGCGGCGGTCGCGATGTAACTTGGGCGGGGGTCCAGCGGCTTCAGACCCATTTCGGCGCGCTTGGCTTCGATGATCCGCCAGCCGGTGTAATCGAGCGCCACGGGGTCGCGCGCGACCAGCAGGGCGTTGAGCGGCCACGACCATTGCGGCATATATGAGGGGCCCCCTTCATATTGCGCGGTCATGGCGTCGCAGATGGCGAGGCGCACCTTGCTGCGGATGGGCGGCAGCATGTAGACGTCGGCGATATAGGGGTCGCCGGCGCTGGTGTGGTACTTGTTCGGATTGTGGATGGCGCCGAACAGGTTCTTGAGCGCGATGGTGACGCCGGCGATGCTGTGGTCCTTGAGCACGGGCACGTTGACGATGCCGTCGCAGACGCGCGTGACGGCCTTGGAGAGCAGGCTGCCGGCGCTGCCATAGACGGCGAGATCCTCTTCATAGCCGAAGGCGTCATTGCCGGCGACGCGTGCGCGGCCGGAGCGGTCGGCGATGTGGAAGCCGGCGGCTTCGAGGTCTTCGCTGAGGCGGTCGAAGACGACGATGTCTTTCGCCGCGACGCCCGCCTGGCGGAGGCGCTCCGAGATGGCCTCGACGAGCGCGGGGCTGGTGGAGGCCGAGCCGCGTCCGGCCAGGCAATTCACTTTGATCCCGATGACCTCGCCCGGCCGCGCGACCTGTTTCCAGGCCTCGAGCGCGGTGTCGCGGTTGTAGAAGGCCTGCAGGGCGCGGTCGAGAAGGGCCGCGAGCGCGACTTTGTCTCGCGCGACGACGACCCGGGACTTGGCGGGAGGCGGCGTCTGGGTGGCAACCAACGCGCCGCACGATGACCGGATGAAATCCCGGCGGTTCATATACTGGCCCGACACTCTGGTATACCACCGGGAGGCGAGCGGCGGGGGTGTCCGTTTATGGGACTGGGACCATGTTGCGATTTTTGATTTCGCGCTTTTTGGTGCGGGGTGGGTGAGGGGTGGGCGGCTGGGGCCGTTGTTGGAATTGGGTTCGTTTGTCCGGCGTCAACTACTTTTCCCGGTCAACGACAACTATTCTTCCCTACCGGTTTAATCTTCTGACCTCCTTCTGTCCGCCTGTGGGCGGGAGGGCGTAGCCCGACCGCCCACGGCACAGGGTTTTGTCGTCCTTCTTGAAGTACACAAGGCCGTCGTCGGAGCGGTGGGAATGGGGGAATCTCGCCCGCCGTTGGCGAGATTTCCAAGGGCTGTGGGAACGGTGGGAAGCCTGCCTTTGGCTTTCCACGGTTTCCACAACCCCGCCATTTCCACAGCTCTGTTCCTGCGCCGCTCACCGTTCCTCCTCCTGCTGCTTCTTCTGCGCTTGCTCCACCCGGTAGCTGGGAATGTTCAGCTCCAGAATCACGGCGTGATGCACCAGCCGGTCAATGGCCGCTGCCGTGGTCATCGGGTCCTTGAAGATTTGTTCCCACTTGGAAAACGGCAGGTTGCTGGTCATCAGTACGCTGCCTCGCTCGTAGCGCTCCGCCAGCAGCGTGAACAGCACTTCCATCTCTTCCCGGCTTTGCTGCACATAGCCCAGGTCGTCGAGGATCAGGCCGTCATACCGCGCCAGCCGTTTGATTTCCCGGCTCAGCCGCAGTTCCCGCTTGGCGATCAGCAGCTCCTGCACCAGCAGCGCGCAGCTTACGAACCGCATCTGCCGGCCGCCGCCTACCAGCAGCTCCTGAGCCAGTGCGCACAGCAGGTGACTCTTGCCGCTCCCCGGATTCCCAAACACCAGCACGTTCTCTTTGCGATCCAGGAAACTCCCCTCCAGCAAAGTCCGGACCTGCCGCGCCACTTTCATCGGCAGCCGCTTCAGGTCGAAGTTCGCCAGCGACTTCTCCAACGGCCAGTTTCGGATGGCGTACGACACGCTGCGGGAAGCGCGGTGCCGCCCTGGTTGGGTTCTGTTCTCTTGCAAGTGCCGCCGACATACAGACCCATGTGACGTACGTCTGCAATGGCGAACATCTTTTTATCGAGAGCTGCAACATACGCGACCTTTCGGACAACTCCACTTGCATGGTGGCGCACACGGACAAGATGAGGCCCAACGGCTTCCCGACGTACACCAACGAAACGCGAGGAACGCTGAAGAAGCTGTTGCCCACCTGCCAGCAGCCGTCGGCGAAGGCGGTGGCACGAGTACAGGATGCGCAGAAAAAGTGGGAGGACCAGTACAACGCCGCGGTGAATACGCCTGCGCCGGCCAGACAGGGTAGCAGTGCGTCGCAAATCACTCCGGTCAATATCAATCCGGCCATGCAGTCGGCCGATGAGCGCGCATCGACCCGCTGCATCACGGCAGGACGGTCACCGACGCTTTGCGGCGAAAACTCTCTCGGCAAGTGGTTTGAAGGTGCGATCGGCAACGGCGTCGCTATGGCCAACGCGATAGCGCCGGGTTCCGCCGATAAGCTTTCGAAGGCGACCAAGCCACTGCCGCCGGGACTAGAGATCGCCGGCAACTATGTGGGCAGCGGCAACTGGCGGATGCAGTTCGACGATCGTTCCGCCATGATGAGCTGCGGCGGCCTGGATCAGGAGCAGCGTTTCTATACCATCGGGATTGTCAATAATCAGGCCGCGATCAAAATTGACATCACACCCAAGCCGTTCGTTCTGTATATGCGCCAGGATGGGACGCTTGCGGACGCGGGTCCTGTGGTGGTCAACGGACGAGTGGTTTCCGGATCTGGCAGCGTGACAACCTCCAACGGCCAATGGCTCAGCTCGCAAACCACTACGACGCAAAAGCTCACGCCGATGGAAGCGCAGCAGTACTCGGGCCAATCGAACCTGCACACGGACGGCCAGTACTACACGCTGACAAACCAAAACACCTCGACAACTTATCAGCCGGGCACGACCACTTACAGCGGACCCAGTTACGCGGCCAAGACTGAAACGTGCAGCACTGCCATTCTGAAGAGCGCGGGCAAAACCCAGGTGGATGCGCTCAAGGGCTTGACCGAGTCGATGCTCGGAGGCGAAAGCGCTCCGCCGACTCCTCCGGGTTTGAGGATGCACGGCGCGTACGCCGCTCCCACGGGATTCAGCGTCGAGTTCTTCCCGGAATCGGCCATTCTGGGTTGTGAGCAGGCGGCGCGGGCCTATCCTTATTCAGTCCTGGCCAATGGAAGGCAAGCGGTGGTTGAAGTGGATGCGCCCGGTCATCCTGTCGTGATGGCGCTCAAGCCGGATAACTCGCTCGATCCCGGTTCCGGACAATACGAAGTGCAGGGCCGCAGGATCGCCGGACAGAATGCCGACGGTGACTTCGTGTTTACGCCGCTGAATCAGACTTGCGCTTTGGGAGTGCTCAAGCCAGGGCCAATCCCCACTGCGCCGTCTCCAAGCTTGATGGCGTCGGCAAATACGTCGGGCACGGGCATGCCCACGAACCGCACCGCGACCGGAGACGCCGTTCTTTCCATGAGCGCTTTTCCGTCGCAGCCGGGCGCAGCCAATCCCCTGACCGGGCATCCGGTGTTTCTCTTGAAAGACAGCTTCAACGACGTGCTGACGAAGAATGGCATGCGTCCTCCCGCGGGGAGGACGCCGATGCAGGGTTGGGACCTGGCCTGCCAAAGGGCGTTACCACAATGTGCGCAGGCGCTCGCCGGCCTGCAACCATATATGGCAGCCGTGGTGAAGATCGATCCTTCAGGCAAAGCGACTTTCCTGGGCGTGCCAGCAGGCTCGTATTATGTTTTCGGCACAACTCATGCCAACCACCTGGCGCTTTCGTGGGATGTGCGCATGGACCTGAAGTCAGGCACAAATTCGCTCGTGCTCGATCAGAAGAGCGCGGAGACGTTGCAATAGGAGAGAGGAGCGTCCCGTCGTTCCGTGAAGCAGGACTCCGCCATGCGGGGCTAGTGGACAGATCAGTACTGAGTCGGCTCGGCAACGGTAATCGGCCAGATTCCGGCCAGTTGACGTCCAACGCTCGTTGCTGACATTTGCTGGGCAGAGCGGGATATGCCGTAGTGTTTCGGAGGCCATAGCTGGCGCGTAGCGTTCATCGGTCCTCTTGAACCAGATCCGCTCGGTCGACCGGCAGCGCCTGATCAAGCGGATTGGCCACGCCAGTCCGGAGACCATGCAGCGGGTGGACCAGGCCATCCAGATCAGCCTGGGACTGATCCGAATCTGACGCATCCGGACCGAGGCGCTGCACGTCTTCCATTTGCGCAAATGCCGTGCCCGGCGTCTCGGCCGTAAGGCTCCCGCGAATCAGCGGTAGCGGTAGAGCGTAACCCGCAGAATGCCGTTGGGGCGCAACTGGATGTCCTCTCCCTGGCCGGTGTCATCTCCGGCGAGAAGGCGTCCGGGAGTCCACCGGCCATCCACGAATCGGCCTTCTTCGACGGTCGCCAGGCCGGCCAAGGGCGGTCCGGGGGTGTTGGGGGTAAACGTCATCGAAACGTTAGAGCCGGCAACGTAGAACTCGTCGGGGCCGGTCGAGATGAGGAGCGCCGCCCCGAGGCCGGGAGAATGGCGCTCCGAGGGGGGCAAGAAGCGTTCCGATGCCAACGCTACATGCATGCTGTAACCGCCCAACCGCACGTCTTTCGGCGAATCGTCCTGGTTCACCTGCACCGCGGTCATCGAGCCGTTTCCCTGGTGCTCGAGGATAAGGGGCGACAACTGTGCCAGCAAGTCGTAGATGGACGCCAACTCCGGGTTGTTGCCGGCGAACCGGTCGATACCGAACGGCGAAAAGCCAATGGCGTCGTACTCGCCGAAGGCAATCAGCGCGTTGGCGGCGCCCGCGGCGCCGGCCCGTGTCTCGGGAATGAACAGTGGGTTGCCCTCCTTGACGTAACGGGTGCAGACTTCGTCGAAGTACTGCAGGTACAGGTCAGGGGAGAGCATGTCGATAGCCGGCGCACCCGCCTTCCAGATGTCCATCACCTCGGGGAGCGGGCCGCCGCTGGGGAATGTGCCCGGCCAGGCATGGTCGGGCTGCTGCAGCCACGCATTAACGTACATGGGGATGTCGTACTCGGCCTTTCCAGCCGCCGCCACGTGGTTGACATAGCGGGCGTACTGCCACGCCATGAGAAACTCATCCGCGGGCCACGTCAGCTTGCGCCACTCGGTGTTGTCGTGGGCTTCCTTGCTCAGCGGAGGGCTGAGGGACCGCACCGGCATTTCGAAGCCCTCCGGCTTGCCGGGCCCGAAGACCTCCTCCCAGGCGCCGGAAGTCTTGAAGCCGTGAGCCTGCCAGACCGCGCGGAATTCCGGGTTCAGGGTGTCCTTGTGTTTCACGAGATAGTCCATCAATTCCTTCGGCACCGGACCGTCGAAGGCTTTGTTGGCCACCGGCGACCGGTCCCGGGAATCGTGCAGAACCCCTACCTCGTTCTCGACCTGTACGATGACGACCGTGTGCTGGCGGCTATCGACCTCGCGTACGTGCCGCATGAGCGCGGTGAATGCAGCGGCATCGGCGTCGCGGTTGGCGGCGCTGAACGTAGAGAGCAGTTCGATGCTGCGACCGCCCTCGATCTGGATGCGCGGATACTTTTCATAATCGCGTTTCACCCAGTCTGGGGGATAGCTTGACAGGCCGTTCTTCCAGCTCGCAAACCAGATAAGCCCCAGGTGCAGGTTGCTTCTCCGCGCCGCCTGGATGATGCCATCGACAATTGCGAAGTCGAACTTGCCCTCCTGTGGCTCGATCTGGGCCCAGGAAACACCCGCCAGGACGGTATTCAGTTTCTCTTCCTGCAGCTTGGGCCAGACCGGCTTCATGTACTCCAGGCTGGTGGCGCTGTTATTGCCCAGTTCTCCCGCCAGCGCCAGAAAGGGTTTGCCGTCGACGATCAACTGGGTTGCGGCGCCCTGCTTCCGCAGATGCGGGGCATTCGATTCGGACTGCGCGTTTACCCCGTTTGACAGCAACGCAAGACAGACCAGCGCTTCACCGACTACGAGACTTCGACGTTTCATAATAAGTGCCCTCAGCTATTCCTCTGAAATCGGCGAACCACGCCCAGGCGTGATCCCACGGCGCCAACGCCCGACCTGACCGAGCGGAGTCATAGACCTGGGTTTCCGTCTTGGCCCCCGGCCGCCACACATTGTACCGAGAGCCAACGGTTCACTCAAGAAGCTCGCCTCCTCAGGGACTTCTACGAGCCCACCTTTCGCCAAGCCCGCGGCGGCTGGAACGACTCGAAGCGCGCCACGGAGGTAGACCGTCAGGTCTCAATTGTGTTCCGATTCGTTGGCGCGTGCTCGAAGTCTCGGATGGATCGCCGGCTGAGAGGTTTGATGGAGCTAGCAGAGCGCCGTGTGGCCGATTGCGGCCTGACTGGTGGTTTTCGGCCAGGGGATGGAAAAGTAAGCCTTGTGTTTTGAATCTATTGCGCACGGCCATCGACTTGCATGTCCTCAGAGTGCAAGGCGGTGAGATTATGAAGCTAGCAGAAGGCGGTATGGTTGTTGGCGCGGTGCTGATGGCTTTGGCCCCGTGCTTCGCTCAAGGGCCCGCGGGCCCGGCCCCGGCGACCCCGGACACGCAGCAGGCGGCGCCCCTTCTGTCGCCGGCCCAGTTGGACGACCTGGTGGCGCCGGTGGCGCTGTATCCCGACCCGCTGCTCAGCCAAGTGCTGGCGGCGAGCACGTATCCGTTCGAGATCGTCGAAGCGGAACAGTGGCTCGGGCAGAACCGCAATCTCCAAGGAGCGCAACTCGTGAACGCCGCCAAGGGGCAGAACTGGGACCCCAGCGTGCAGGCGATGGTGGCGTTTCCCGACGCGCTGGGGCTGCTGGCCAACGATGTCCGGTGGACCACGGCGCTCGGCAATGCGTTCCTGGCGCAGCAGGCCGATGTGATGGGCGCGGTGCAGCGGATGCGCGGGCGGGCCATGGCCAATGGCCGGCTGCGCAGCACTCCGCAACAGACGGTCACGCAGGATTCGCAGGAAGGCCAGAATGCGATCGATATCGCGCCGGCCGATCCTCAGGTCATCTATGTGCCCACTTACAGCCCGGCTTACGTCTGGGGTCCGCCGGTTTGGGACGCATACCCGGGCCTGTGGTATCCGGCGGGCCTCGGCTGGGGATTCGGCTTCGGGCCGGGGATTTACATGAACGCCTTCTTCCCGGGCTGGGGCGGGTGGGGCGGCTGGGGATGGGGCTGCGGGTGGTTCGGCGGCGGCGGGCTGTTTCTTAACCTGGGCTTCTTCCACCACTACGGCTTCTACGGCGGAGGCTTCGGACATGGGGGCGGCGTTGGCGGGCGGGTTCCCTGGACGCACGATGCCGGCCATCGGATGGGCGTTCCTTATCCGAACCGGGCGGTGGCGAGCCGATTTGGGTCGACGCGGTCTGGCTCGAGCGGGTTCGGCGGCCGGACGGCCGGCAGCCAGTTTGCGGGCGGCGCACAAGGGCGCGGGGGCGCGGCCGGCGCGGCGGCGGGCGGATGGCAACACTTCGGTAACGCGAGCCGGCCGGCCGCGGGCGGCGGAAGCTATGCGCGCGGATTTGCGGGATCGGCGGGACAGAGCCGGCAGGCATCGCCGAACTATGGCGCCGGCGGCGGGCGGAGCTACGGATCGGCGCAGGGCTACAGGAGCGCTCAGTCCAATGGACGGTCCTTCTCCGCGCCGAGATCGTATGCCGCTCCGAGGGGCTACTCGGCGCCGCGGTCCTATTCGAGCCCGCGCTATTCCGGCGGAGGCTCGCACTATTCCGGCGGGCGGTCGGGTTCTTCAGGAGGCCGGTCCGGATCCTCCGGTGGGCACTCGAGCGGTGGCGGACACGCGAGCGGTGGCGGCGGACACCACCGGTGAGGAAATAGCAACTCCAATCCTGGCCGCAGATGAACGCCGATAAACGCCGATTGAAGACGAATGTGCTCATCGGCGCTTATCGGCGTTCATCGGCGTTTATCGGCGGCCCAGAATCTCGGTCCAATCCAATGTCGCGGCGAGCTGCTGGCCGATTTCGAGGAGGGTGGGGATGGCGGCGAGATCGGCCTCGTCGATGTCGCTGGGCAGGCGCGGGTTGAAGTTCTGCAGGATGCCCGGCCACTGGCGGTTCACGGCGTCGCCCACCCAGTCCTCGGAGGTATCGACGAGGGTGCTGGTGGTCCAACCGATGGTGGCAATCAGGCCTTTGGGCGGATCGTTGGAGGCGGGGAAGAAGCCGGTGCCTATGGACACGACGCGGGTGTCCGCGGGCGTGAACTCATCGTATTGGAAGGCTTCGACGCAGGCCTGGTATGCGGGGTTGGCGGTCCCGCCGACGCCGCCATCGAAGAAGTACATGGTCTGGCCGCCGATACCGCCGATGGGCCAGCGATCGAAATAGGTGGGGGCGCAGGCCGAGGCGACGGCGGCGTCGAGCAGCTTGACCGATCCGGTGGTGCGGGCATTCTTGGGGTTGTCCCGGACGAAGAACCAATTGCGGCCGTTCATGGCGGTGGCGGAGAGCATGACGCGAAGCGGGCTGTCATTCAGGGTCCACGCGGCCGCGGGACCGAGGACGGAGGCCAGGACGTCGCGCAGGTGGCTGGGGTTGTACATGAAACCCACGGCAACGCGCTTGATGGTGGCGAGCAGGCCGGTGAGGGTGAAGATCTCGTGGGCGCGGTCGGTGTAAACCGTCAGGGCGTCGCGGGCGGGAACGCCGGCGGCGACCGCCGCGGTGAGGAGCGCGCCGGTGGACGTGCCGGCACAGAAGTCGACGTGGTCGCGGGTGAGGCCACCGAGTTGGTCTTCGAGTTTCGCCAGGCAGCAGCAGGGGATGATTCCTCGGATGCCGCCGCCGCGGATTGACAGAGCGTAGCGCATGGGCTTCCCCTCCTTAAGAACACGATAGACCGGAATGGGGCGGAGGTCCAGGGGGCAATGGGCAGGGGACTCGCGCCGCTGCTTATCGCGACGCCAAGGTGCCGGCAGGAGTGCCGACACGGCAGGCTAAAGCCCGCGCGACGGGTCTGCGCACACTAGTGCGGGGTCAGTCACCGGCGGACCTTCCGACGAAGGTGAGCTAGAATGGTCTGGGTTGGTCCTTGGCTCGCTCATGAAGATGGCCGGCGCGAGGAATGTTCAGGGTTGTTTTTGTAAGCGACGATGCGGGTATTAGTCACGGGTTGTGCCGGTTTTATTGGCTCCCATTTGAGCGAGCGGTTTCTGGCAGAAGGGCACACGGTAGTCGGCGTGGATGCGCTCACAGACTACTACGACCCCAGGCTGAAACGGCGCAACCTTCGCCGCTGCCTGGACTCGGACCAGTTCCGGTTCGTCGAGAGCCTGGTTGAAGACGCCGCAGCCACCCTGGTTCCCGACGCCGACGTTATCTGTCACCTGGCCGCACAACCCGGTGTTCGGAGTAGTTGGGGACAGGATTTCGAGACCTATGTGCGGCGCAACCTCCTTGCCACCCAGAGCCTGTTGGAACAGGTTGGCCGCTCGGGCCGCCTCAAGCGGTTGGTCTATGCCTCGTCGTCATCGGTATATGGCAATTGCGGGAATGCCGAGGTGACCGAGGAGCACCCCAAGAATCCGTACTCGCCATACGGCGTCACCAAGTTCGCCGGCGAGAACCTCTGTTCGGCATACGCGGCGAACCATGGATTCCCGATCACCTCGCTGCGCTTCTTCACGGTCTGCGGGCCGAGGCAGCGCCCCGACATGATGTTCCACAGGGTGATCGTGGCGGCCCTGACTCGCGGCCGATTCGCGATGTACGGCGACGGCACGATGGAGCGGAACTTCACTTCCGTTTTCGACGTGGTGGATGCGTTGATCCTTGCCGCCGAAACGGACACACGCCACTCCGTGTTCAACATCGCGGGCGAGGAAGTGGTCTCGATGCTGGATGCCATCGCCGCGGTGGAAGACCTGGCCGGAGCCAAGGTGCTGGTCGAGCGCCAGGGCGAACAGCGGGGGGACGTTCGCAGAACCTCGGCGGACATATCGAGGGCCAAGGAGTGCCTGGGGTATTCGCCCAAACGGACCCTACGGGACAGCATCCGCCAGCAGATCGCCGAGGTGGAAGCGCTGTTGTCAGAGTCGGCGTGTTGAGGGCGGCGGACGCCGATCCGGGGCGCGAGGGCATCAGCGTGGTGATCCCTGCGTTCAACGAGGAAGCGGCGATCGGCGGGCAGCTCGACGAGGTCGACCTCGCGCTGCGGCAGACCGGGCGTCCTTACGAGATCGTCGTGGTGGACGACGGTTCCCGCGACGGGACGGCCCAGCAGGCCGCGGCCCGCGGCGTCCGGCTGATCCAGCGGGACCGGAACTACGGCTATGGGGCCGCTCTGAAGGCCGGTATCGCGGAGGCGAAATACGATTGGATTCTGATTACGGATGCCGACGGAACCTACCCGAGCGCGTCGATTCCCGAACTGCTGGAACACATTCCCGAAGCGGACATGGCGGTCGGGGCGCGGACCGGAAAGACCGTGCACATCCCGTGGGTGCGGCGGCCGGCCAAGTGGCTGCTGACGCTCTACGCCAGCGCTCTGGCCGGCCAATACATTCCCGACCTGAACTCGGGCATGCGGATCATGCGGAAGTCGATCGTCGAGTCCTTCGCGCATCTGATGCCCTCGGGTTTCTCGTTCACCACCACGATCACGCTGGCGATGCTCTGCAATGGCTACCGGGTCGCGTACGTGCCGATCGACTACTTCCATCGGTTGGGAACCTCGAAGATCCGGCTGGCGGACTTTTTCCGCTTTCTCTGGCTGATCACCCGCCTGGCGCTCCGGTTCCGTCGAGGCGCGCTGATCCGCATCGTGGGCAGTGCGGTTCTGTTGTTGCTGTTGTTCCGGCTCTTGCCGGCTCAACGGCTTTTGCATGCTCTGGGGGGGGTACGGCCGGGAGTAGTCGTTGCCGCCGTGCTCTTGTTCGTGGTTGTCCACCTGCTGGGCGCTCTGAAATGGCACTTGATGGTCAACGAGGCCGGGGCGGGGCTCGGCTTCTCCAGTTCGGTGCGCGCATACTTCAGCGGCCTGGTGGGTAGCCTGTTCCTGCCATCGGTCATCGGTGGCGACGTCGTCATGGTGGCGGCGGCCTGGCGGGAAACGCGGAGGCGGGCGGCGATCGTCACGGGGTCGCTGCTGAACCGCGCGCTCGACCTGGGAGGACTGGCGATCCTGAGCGTTGCCGGCGCCGTTCTGCTCGGCGGCGGCCTCGGCGCGGGACATCGGAAACTGCTCCACATGATCGCGGGTCTGACCGTGATTGGCATCGCCCTGTTTGTGACGTCTGTGTTGCTCCTCCATCCGGACCGGCTGCCCGCTCGGCTGCGAGCGCATTACCTGAAGCACCGGGACGCCATCGACTCTCTGCGTCACCCACGGATGTACGCGCTGCCGTTCGCGCTCGGGCTGGTGCTGCAGTTTTGCCTGCTCCTGCTCCACGCTTGGATCGGACAGGGCTGCGGGGTCCATGCCGGGCTGAGCGCCTGGCTGCTGGTCTGGCCTCTGGCCAAGTTCCTTTCCTTCCTTCCGGTCACGTTGGGTGGAATCGGCGCGCGGGAAGCGGCGCTGGCGGTATTGCTGGTGCCGTTTGGAGTGGAACCGGCCGCCGCCGTCGCTGCCGTACTGGCCGGGGCAGGGTTTCGGGCGCTCGGCAGCCTGCTCGGAGGCCTGTTTTCACGGCTGCTGCCGGCTACGGCCGCCGTCACGAGCGTGCGGAAAGCCGCCTCGTGAGCAACGGCGTCGCGATCCTGGGGGCTGGACCGGCCGGACTGGGCGCTGCCTGTCAACTGGCCCGCCGCAACGTGGCTCCGGTCACCGTGCTCGAGCAAGGCGAGAACGTGGGCGGCCTCGCCGGCAGCTTCGAACTCGATGGGGTGCGGGCAGACTACGGCAGTCACCGGCTGCAGCCGGCCTGCGATCCGCGCATCCTGGGGGACTTGCAGGAGCTGCTCGGCGAGGATCTGCTGCTGCGGCCCCGTCACGGGCGGATCCGGCTCGCCCGGCGCTGGATTCATTTTCCGCTGAGGCCGCTGGACCTCGTGATGCACCTGCCTCTTTCCTTTGCCGCGGGCTTCGTCGCAGACACTGTGGGCCGGGCGGTTCGCCGCCGGACCCAGCCGAATCCGACTTTTGCATCGGTGCTCGAGAACGGCCTCGGACCCACGATCTGCCGGAATTTCTACTTTCCCTACGCGCGCAAGATCTGGGGGCTGTCGCCGGAGCTGCTGTCTCCGATCCAGGCGTACCGGCGCGTTTCCAGCAGTTCGCCCGGCAGCTTGATCCGCAAAATCGTGCGGGCCGTGCCGGGTCTGCGGTCGACGCGGGGCAATCGCTTCTACTATCCGCGCTGGGGTTTCGGGCAGATCTCGGCGGCACTCGAGAAAGCCGCTGCCTCGGCCGGCGCCGGGGTCATTCTGGGTGCCACGGTCACACGGATCGAGCCGGCACACAGCCGGGTCTTCTATGAGGTTGCGGGGACCGAGAAGCACCTGGACGGGCGCCATGTCTGGTCCACACTACCGGTGAGCCTGCTGGTGCGCTCGATCGATCCTCCGCCTCCCGCCGCGGTTCTCGAAGCGGCCGCAGCGATGCGGTTTCGTGCCATGGTCCTGATTTACCTGGTGCTCGAACAGGATCAATTCACGGAGTACGACGCCCATTATTTCCCGGAAGAAGAGATCCCCATCAGCCGGCTCTCGGAGCCGAAAAACTACAGCGCGGCCGAGGCGCCGCGGGGAAGAACCGTGTTGTGCGCGGAATTGCCCTGCGACACGGCCTCCCGCTATTGGCGTATGGCGGATCACGAACTCACCGAAGCCGTGCGCCAGTCGCTCGCCGCAGCGGGGCTGCCGATCCGGTCCAGGATCCGGTGCACCGCTGTCCGGCGGTTCGCCCATGCCTACCCGCTCTACCAGATCGGCTACGAGGAGCACTTCAACACCATCGACCGCTGGCTGGATGGCTTCGGCAATCTGCTGACTTTTGGACGGCAGGGACTGTTCGCGCACGACAACACGCATCACGCGCTGGCGATGGCCTACGCGGCGGCCGACTGCCTGGATGGCGGCGGGGATTTCGACTGGGAACGCTGGCGCAACTACCGGCGCGGTTTCGAATCGCACGTGGTGGAAGACTGAGCGGCTCAGCCCTGGAAGCGCAGTTCAGGCTGAGGCGTGCGCCACCAGTTCGATGCTCAGCGCGGCAGGTCGCGCTCGATGGCCCGGGCCAGGGCGGTCAGGGCGGCCGGCACTTCCGGACCTTGGGAGTACGCCACCAAGCGCACCAGGTAGCGGCCTTTGCGGAACGCGAGGCTGGCGGAGGAGAGGCGCGCGGCGTCGCCCAGGGGCACGGGTGCGCTGCCCGCGGCGGGCTCGGAATCGAAGACGCGCGCGGCGCCGGCGCTGCTCGCGAACATGTGCAGATCGGCGACGGCGTCGAAGCCGGCCCGGAAATGGTAAGGCGCGGTGACGGTCGAGACCAGGCCCGCGTTCACGTATTTATCCGCACCGCCGTCGAGGTATTGCCAGAGGTTGGCCGCGTCGAACGTGCGGGTTGCGCCGGTTCTTTTCCAGCCTTCGGCGTCCGGCAGCGTGGGTGCAACCGCCTTGCGCAGCAGGAACTGGTTGGACCGGGATCGGCTCTCGCCCACGCTGGTCACGTAAACCGCCGCGCGGTCCGCCACCGGGCAGGCGAACTCGCACGCGCCGCAGCCGACGCAGAGCTCCGGATCGACATAGGGCTGGCGCAGTTTCTTGCCGTCCACTTCCGCCTCGCGCAAGTAGATGGCTTTGGGCGAGGTGGGGCACCACTCCTGGCACACGATGCACTCGGTGGCCATGGCCCACGGCAGGCAGCGGCCACGGTCGTAGAACGCGGTGCCGATGCGGATGGGCTTGGAGGCCGATGCGCCCGCCTCGCCGCGCCATCCCTTCTCGCGTGGGGTGAACTCCCAGAGGGCGCCGGTGGGGCAGGCCTGCCCGCACAGCACGCAGCTCGGCTGGCAGTAGCCGATGCGCGGGACCACCAGCGGCGTCCACAGGCTCTCGGCGCCGCCCTCGAGGGACGCGGGATGGACGGCGTTCGAGGGACAGACCTTCATGCACTCGCCGCAGCGGATGCAGCGCGCCAGGAACGCCGGCTCGTCGAGGGCGCCGGGCGGCCGCACGAGGCGGTCGCGGCGCTCGATGGGCGCGGCGCCAATGCGCGCGAGCGGCACCAGGGCGACCCCGGCGGCCAATCCCGTAAGGGCGCGGCGGCGGCTGAGCTCGGGACCGTGGGCCGATTCCCGCTCCGGCCGGACGGCGTCGAAGCGGAATGCGAGGCCGCCTTCCGGGCAATCGGCCACGCAGTTCAGGCACAGGTGGCACTCGGCCTTACGCCAGCGCGCGCCGGGGATGGGGTCGTCGCCGCCCTGGCAATGAAGCAGGCAGCGGTTGCAGTCGCCGCATGGCGCGCCGCCTTTTTCGAGGCGCAGGACGGACCAGCGCGCCGCAACGCCCAGCAGCGCTCCGAGCGGGCAGAGAGCGCGGCACCAGAAGCGCGTCACGCGCAGGTTGAGCGCCAGGAGGACGATGAAAACCGCGGCGATCGGAAGCGCCTGGCGGAAGTGCGGCTGCTTAAGGCTGAACAGGCCGATGCCCGCGATGCGCTCGAACGCGAAGTTCAGCCCTGGAAATACCGCCAGGGAGAATGAGCGGATGGCGAGCGAGACCGGGTCCAGCAGGCCCAGGATCCCCGAGCCCACGAAAGCGGCGGCCAGACCCGCTATCAGGATGTAGTATTTCAGCTTCTGCCAGCTCTTGTAGCGGTTCGATTCGAGGAGCCGCCGGCCGAGCTTGCGCTCCGAGCGCAGGTTCCCGAAGAAGTGATGCAGCGTGCCAAGGGGACAGATCCAGCCGCAGAAGAACCGGCCGAGGAAGAGGGTCGGGACCAGAATGACGAGGCACCAGAGGAGGCCGCGGTAGAGCGCGCGCGTCGAAAGCGCGTTGAGCGCGGCCGCCAGCGGATCGGCGCGCAGAAAGAGGCTGGGCCCCGTTCCCCCGAGCAAGAGCGCGAGGAACAGGGCCAGGCAGACGCACTGCGAAATCCGTCTAAGCCGGACGAGTGTCAACTCTGAGGAGTTTATGGGAAGTTGGCGGCGTTAGCAAGGCCGTCATTTCGGCTGGCGCGCGGCGTTGTGCTTGTCGCGGTAGATCTGGCTGCTCAGCCGGTTCTGCTGGCGGTTCACTTGCCCGCGCTCCTGCGGCGTCAGCGTTCCGCCGTTCTGCGCCCGCTCCGAGCGGATTTCGTGGTTGACGCCGGTCTCCGTGCGCTCCAGGCGCGCCGTCTCTCCCGCCGTCAGGCTGCCGCTGCGGACGCCCTGCGCGATGCGCTGCTGCTGAATGCCCTGCCGCACTCCGACTTCACCGCGGTAGTTGGTCCGGTTGGCATTGTGCTTGTCGGCGTAGATCTCGCCGCTCATGCCATTCTGCTCGCGGTTGACCTGCTGCCGCTCGGCCGGCGTGAGCGTGCCGCCGTTGGCCACGCGGTCCTGGTGGATCTGGCGATTCACTCCCGCCTCCTGCCCCTCGATCCGGGCGGTTTCGCCGGACGTCAACTGGCCCGAAGCGATCCCCTGGGCGACGCGGTCCTGCTGGTTCTCCCGGCGCTGGTCGACGGTCTGTCCATATACGGCGGCGGTCAAGAAGGCGCCCGCCGCGATCAGGTTCGTCATGCGATTCCGTTTCATGTCCGTCCTCTCTCCTGCATGTGTGAACCCGGACGGGGGCGCAATGTTGCGGCGGAAGCGGCGCCGGCCGCTTTATCATGAGAGAGAGCTCATGCGGTTGGAATTCCGGCGGTTTCACATCCATATTCCTAACTGGTTGCTGCCGGCCGTCGGGTACCTGTTCTCCTTCGCCTGTTTGGTCTGGGTGCTGCAAGGGGTCGATTACCACGAGATGGCGAGCGACATACGGTCGCTCCACTGGGGATGGGTGGCGTTTGCCGTCCTGGCGGATATCGGCGTCTATTTCTACCAGGCCTGGCGCTGGAACCTGTTGCTTGTGCCGGTGTGCCGTCCGGCATTCTGGCGCAGCGTGCAGGCGATTTACGTGGGCCTGTTCTCGAACGAGGTGCTGCCGCTGCGCCCGGGAGAGCTGATCCGGTCGTACCTTCAGGCGCATTGGTGCGAGGTTCCTTTTTCGGTCGCCTTCGCATCCGCGATCATCGAGCGGCTCCTGGATGGCGTCTGGCTGGTGGCGGCGTTCGTGCTCGTCGTTTCGCGCCCGTCCCGCGCGGGCGCTCGGATGCCCCGCGACGTGACGGACCTGGCCCAGGCGTTGGGCATCGTGGTCGCCGTTTGCGGAGCGGCTGTCGCGCTGGCGATGTACCGGAGGCACCGGGCGCACGCGCCCATCCCCAAAAGCCGCTGGAGATTGAAGCTCCGGGTGCTCATCGAAGACCTGCACATCATGGGCCGCTCCCGGTATTTTTATGTCGCGGCCGCTGCGAGCTTGCCGTACCTGCTGTTTCAGGTGGTTCCGGTTTACGCCCTCATCCGAAGCTACGATCTCGATCTGGGTCTGGTCCCGGCGCTGGTGGTGCTGGTGATCTGGCGTCTGGCGACGGTGCTCCCTCAGGCCCCCGGCAATATCGGCTCGTCGCAGGCCGCACTGGTCGTGGCGCTGGGGCTGTTCGGGGTGGACAAGACCACCGCCAGCGGTCTCTCGCTGGTCATGTGGGCGGCCGTCACGCTTCCGCTCCTGTTCGGGGGCTTCCTCGCGCTGGCCCTCACCGACGCGAAGCTCAGCGATCTGCGCGCTCACGCCAAGGCGAAGGCGGCGGCCCCGCGGGTTGGTTCAAAGCGCGGGTGATGGCTCACGGCCGACGGCCTCGCTCTGCTACAGTGTTCTCCGTGGAGGAACGGTTCCAGGCGCTGCCCTCGGTGGATGAGGTTCTTTTGCGGCTCGAGCCCTTGCGGGCGCGCTTTCCGCATCGCGTAATCGCCGGCGAGATCCGCCGCGCGCTGGATGAGGCGCGTGCCGCGATCCGCTCCGGCGATGCGGCACCCTCCGAGATCGAACCCCGCGTGGTGCGGGCGCTCGAGCGGCTGGAAACCCCTTCGCTCCGGCGCGTCATCAACGCGACCGGGGTGATCCTGCACACCAATCTCGGCCGCGCGCCTCTGGCGCCGTTTGCTCCCGCCTTCGGCTACTCGAACCTCGAATACGATCTGGCGGCGGGGAAACGCGGGAAGCGCGACGTTCACATCGCAGACCTGATCGAGCGGCTGCTGGGGCGGCCCGGCATCGCGGTGAACAACAATGCGGCGGCGGTCTACCTGGCGCTGCGCGAGCTGGCCGCCGGTTTCGAGGTCGTGGTCTCGCGCGGCGAGCTGATCGAGATCGGCGACGGGTTTCGCATTCCGGACATCATGGCGCAGACGGGCGCGACGCTCTGCGAAGTGGGGACCACGAACCGGACCCGCATCGAGGACTTTCGCGCCGCCATCGGCGACCGCACGCGGCTGCTGCTGCGAGTGCATCCCAGCAATTTCCGCATGGAGGGATTCACCGGGCGCCCCACGCTCGAAGAACTGGTGGCGCTCGGCCGCGAGCGAGGCATTCCGGTCTACGAGGACCTGGGCAGCGGCTGCATCGCCGACCTGCGGCCGTACGGACTCGATGAGCCGCTGGCGGAGGCCAGCCTCGCCGTCGGCGCCGACCTCGTCTCCTTCAGCGGCGACAAGCTGCTGGGCGGGCCGCAGGCCGGCATCCTGGCCGGCCGTCCGGACCTGGTGGCGCGCCTGCGGCGCAACCCGATGTACCGCGCACTGAGGCTGGACAAGCTGATCCTCGAAGCGCTCGAAACCACCTTGCGGCGCCTGCTGTTCGAGGGCTGGGACCAGGTTCCGGCGCTGCGCATGATTCGCACGCCGGCAGAGGAGATCCGCGCGCGCGCCGAGCGTGTGCTGGGTGAGATCCCGGGAATCGCCGCCGAAATTGTGCGCGGCGAGTCGTTGATCGGCGGCGGCGCGACGCCGGAACAGCCGCTCGAGACCTGGCTGATCGCCATCGGCGCGCCGGACGTGGTGGCGATTGAGGAGCGGCTGCGCGCAGGGGAACCGCCCGTCATCGCGCGAATCGAACGGGATCTCTTGCTGGTGGACTTGCGAACCGTGTTCCCGGAAGAGGAGGCGGAATTGACCGCGGCGCTGCTGCAGGCTCTGGGGTGACACGCATTCGGAGGGTCTTCGCCTGGCCCGACCGTCGGCGTTACAATGCTACGTCTTCAGCCAGGGCAGGTTAGCCGCTTGGTAGTCGGCGAACTCGGCGACGAATTTCTCCGCCCAGGCCGCTGCCTCCTCAACGGCACGCTCCAGGCCGGCGTCTTCGTATGCGAGCTTGTGCCAATGCTTGTGCTTCGCATAGGCATCCTCGAACATCCACGTCGCACCCTTTCCCTCTTCCTGGAGGACCACCGTCACACACTCGGCGGCCTTAGCGACATGCGGGATCTCATAGAGATGACCCGATGCTTCCGTGTTCTCGATCAGGACGAACTTGGATGAAAGCGCGTAGCGCATCACCTTTTGCACGACACTTTCACCAGGCCGGTCTGGTTGTTCCTTGATGATGTAGGTGTAGTAGCCGAGTGCCTCGAGCTTGGAAGCGATCCTCCTCAGGCGTTCCAGTGCCGGTCCGCTGTCCTTTCCGAGGATCAAAACGGAATCGGAGTTCTCAAGGAGCGAGTCTGCCCGATGCCACACCAGATCGAATGCGGATTTTATGGACTCCCCGACCAATCCAGCGTGGGTATTGCATGGGAGTTTCAGTCGCCAGCGGACGAAGATATGAACGTCCTCATCGTCCCGCGACGGATCGGCGAAAGGGTGGCCCTCATGGGCAAGCCGCCGGACCGCGCGCTCCATCGCTTCAGCGAAGGCGTAGGCGGAGAACTTGTGCTCCCAGTATTTTGTGTATAGGTGCTCCTGGATCTCACAGACAAGAAGCTCGCCTTCGCGCCATATTGTTGTGTCAGGGAAGTAGTCGTCCATGACCGAGATCTGGACATCTTCCGGCATGTTCTCCAGATCCAGGCGCTGCAGATCATCAACCCGGATCGGATCGGTCTCGTCGTTCTGGAACTCCTCCCAACCGTCTGCCGGCGCTTCAGGCTCGGCTTCGGGCTCGTCGGGACTGTTCATAGATGATCGCGGGCGTAACACAGTCGCGCTTGCTGCCGGTCGCCAACCCTCTCCAATCCAGGCGAACAGCGTCCGGGATCCGCTCCAGGAGGCAACGCGGGCGCGCACGGCAGCCACCAGTTGCGTTCTGAACGACACCGCTGTCATTCTCCCACAACACCCTGGATCGTGATTCGGGGTGGGGCGGGAGATCGAATTGCGGCGGGCGGCCTAGGCCCGTTCCTGGTAGGTGCCCTCGGCGGTGTTGACCTTGATCTTCTCGCCCTCGATGATGAACGGAGGGACCTGCACCACCAGCCCGGTCTCGAGCTTGGCCGCCTTGGTGACGTTCGAGACGGAGGCGCCGCGCAATCCCGGCTCGGTCTCGACCACGGTCAGGTCCACGGTGGCCGGCAACTCGACGCTCATGGGCTTGCCTTCGTAGAACTCGACGCTGACCTGAAGTTGCGGCACCAGGTACTGGACGGCGTCCCCGAGAATGTCCTTGGTCAGGTGCAATTGATCGAAGGTCTCGGTGTTCATGAAGTAGTAATACTCGCCGTCGTCGTAGAGGTATTCCATCTTCTGCTCTTCGAGCTCGGCGCGCTCGATGCGGTCTTCCGAGGAGAAGCGGTGCTCGATCATCGTTCCGCTGCGGAGGTTCCGCATCTTGGCCTGCACGAAACCGCGGAGGTTGCCCGGCGTGCGGTGGAAGACGCTGAAGACGGAGAAGAGGTCGTTATTGAACTTGACCACCATTCCCGGGCGCATCTGTGTAGACGAAATCATGCTGACAGAAACTCCTTCTACCGCTCGAAGAGGCTGAAATCAGGGCAGATGCTTATTGTAGCAGAGCGCTTCCTTGACGGGACGGCGGCTGGGGCGGCTGGGGCGCATCGGGTACTCAGCACCGAACCGCGACCGTGAGGGAGCGGATTCCCGCCCAGCCGGAGACGCCCGCTTGCCTACGCGCGCGGTTCGGCGCCGGATTCTACAAACATGCCGTGCACCCGGCGCCCGGCGTAGTGGCGCGCGATCTCCGAGGCATAGCGGCGGCCGAGCCGCTCCTGGTTCTCCCGGAGCCATTCGCTCAGACGAGTCTTTCCCGTAGCGGGGCTCTCGGAACCGAGCAGGCTGCTCATGAGCCCCCGGTACTCCTCCCACGTCAGAACAATGTCTCCTACGAACCAACCGGCCAGTCGAGTGAGGACATACGCCACCGGCATCGGCAGATGCACGATGCGAACGGAACGGCGCGTCTGCGCGGCAATGAGCCTCACCAGTTCCTCGAAGCGGAACGTCTCGGGCCCCACGGCGTCGGTCACGCTATTGTCGCGCCGCTCGACGGCATCGGCAATCAACTGCGCCATGTCTTCGACGTAGATGGGGCGGATCGGATAGCGCCCGTCGCCGGGAATGCCGAACACGGGAAAGTGGCGGACGAACCAGGCAATGTTGTTGATGAGTATGTCTTCGAGGCCGAAGATCACCGTGGGCCGCAGAATGTAGTAGGAGAGGCCGGATTCGACCACGGCCCGTTCCAATTCCGCCTTCCCCTTGTAATAGCCCAGCGGGGATTCGAGCGATGGGTTCGCGATGCTGACGTGGACCATGCGCCGGATCCCCGCCGTTTTTGCTGCGCCGATCAACGTGCGGGTGTTTTGAATGGCCGTCTCGAAGGTCGATTTGCCGTGGGGGAAGCGAACCCAGTAGGTATTTACCAGGATCGATGCGCCGCGAAGAGTCTCGACAAGATCGTTGGGACGATCAAAGTTGTACGGGAAGGCCTGCACACTGTCGCCAAATGAGCTGATGACGACCGTATCGGGCACGGGCCCAGGATAGCGCTGCGGACAGGCCGGAGGCCTGTCCTACTCCAGGCGCAGCGCCTGGACGGGATCGATGCGCGAAGCCCGGCGCGCGGGCACGTAGGCGCTCAACGCGGCCATCGCCACCAGCGCCACCGGGACCACCGCGAAAACGCGCGGGTCGAACGATGGGAGGCCCATGCCGGACGTCAGCACCCGGCCGAGCACCAGGCTCAGCGCGACGCCGATGGCGACGCCGATTCCGGTCAACAGCAGTCCTTGCTTCAGCACCATCTTGACGACGCCTCCACGATCCGCGCCGACCGCCATGCGTATCCCGATCTCCCGCGTTCTGCGGCTCACCGAGTAACTCATCAAGCCGTAGAGCCCCACCAGCGCCAGCGTGAGCCCGAGCAGTCCCATAGCCCCGGTCACCTCGCTCAGCAGGGAGAAGATCTTCCGCGCCCGCTCCTCGTAATACTCCTCCATGGTGTGGACGGAGTAAATCGGCTGATTGGGATCGAGCGCGCGGACCGTCTCGCGAACAGGCCCGAGCAGAGCCGCCGAGTCGCCGTAGGATTCCAGAAGCAGCGTCATCCGCGACTGCGGGTTTTGCGCGAGCGGCTGGTAAATCGCCCAGAAGGGAGGCTCCGCGAGCGAAATGTACTTTGTCTCTTTGGCCACCCCCACGATTTCGAGCGGCTGGCCCTTCCGGTCGCCGATCCAGAACCGCTTTCCCAGCGGATTCTGTTTTGGATAGAAGCTCTCGGCGAACCGCTGGTTGACTACCGCAACCCGCGGAGAATCGGCCCGGTCTGTCGCCTCAAATCCGCGGCCCGCAACGATCGGAATGCCGACGGTCGCGAAGTAGTCCTCTCCGACGGTATTGGCGAACACCTGCTCGGCGTCCTTGTCCCTAGGCATCTGATAGCCCTCGGGAATGACCGACTCGCCCTGGTACATATTGGCCATGGGCACCATCCGCGTCAGCGCGGCGGATTTGACGCCCGGAACCGCGCGTGCACGCTCCACCAGCCGCTTGTAGAAATCCTGCGTCTGCGACGGCGTGTACCGCACCAGGGTGGGGTCGAAGGTCACCATCAAAAGGTGATTGGTGCGGAAGCCGGGAGGCTCCGACAGCAGATAGGAGGTGGCGCGGAAAAGCTGGGTGGCGCAGACCAGAAGCAGCAACGAGGCCGCAACCTGGGCGATCACCAGCGCGTTCCTTCCCAGGAACCGCCGGCGCCTGCCGCCGCCGCTCGAGTTACCCGATTTCAACGCCGGCACCAGGCTGGTCCGGGTGGCCTGAATCGCCGGGGCCAGGCCGAAGAGCAGCGCGCTGGCGACCGCGGCCAGCAGGGTGTAGAGCAGCACCCGCACGTCCATCCTGACATCGAGCATGATCGGAATCTCGCTCATCATCCGGACCCGCGAGAAGAAATTGACGCCGGCCTGCGCGATGCCGAGGCCGACGGCCCCGCCCAATACCGCAATCACCAGGCTTTCGGTCAGGAGCTGCCGGACCAGGCGCCAGCGCCCGGCCCCGATCGCTAGGCGCACGGCAATCTCCCGGGAGCGCGCTCGCGCACGGCTCAGCAGCAGGTTGGCGATGTTGGCGCATGCAATCAGCAGCACGATCCCGACCAACCCCAGCAGCATGCCGGCCAGAACGGCGTCGGACGGCGACATGTCTACTCGCGTCTGGAACTCGGTTCGCACGGCCGCTGAGAAGTTGCGATTCGTATCCGGGTAAGCTTGTTCGAGCCACTTCCCAATCACTCCGGCCTCGGCGTTGGCGCTCGCGACGCTCACTCCGGCCTTCAAACGACCTTTTACGAAGAGGTCGCGGTCGGCGCGTTTCTCCAGGAAGTTGCGCTCGGGCGAGCCCGCCAGGCGCGGCCACATCGTCATCGGAATGTAGAATGCCGGGCGGTAATACTGGTCGATCCCCGTGAACGACTCGGGCGTCACGCCAATGATCGTGAAGGCGACGCCGTCCAGGTAGACGGTCTTTCCGACCGCTTCCGGCGACGCGCCGAACTCGGTCCTCCACAGATCGTTGCCGATGACGACCACCGCATCGCGGCCCGGGACCTGGTCTTCGTCGGGCCGGAAGCCCCGCCCGATCTGCGGCTCTACGTCGAGGACTCGGAAGCAGTTCCCCGTGGCCAGGAACCCCGGCTTCATCTGCGGCTGCACTTCCTTGCTCTTGGCGAACCCGATGGAGGCGACCTGGAACGCGGCCAGGCCCTCGAACGACCGGCTCTTGTTGCGATAGTCCACGTAATCGGGGTAGGACATGTTGCCGGGACGCTCGCCGCGAAGCTGGGCGCGGACCGCGACGACTTGCGACGGCCTCGGGACGGGCAGCGGCCGCAGCAGCATCGCGTCGGCCACGCTGAAGATGGCGGCGTTTGCGCCGATTCCCAGGGCCAGGGAGAGAATCGCGACCAGGGCAAAGCCGGGGTTCTGCCGCAGAGTCCGGAGTGCGTAACGGATATCGTTGATCATAGCGACCTGCCCGGATGTACGCACTCCGGGTGCCAAAGTTCACCTTGTGCAATCAGTGAGATGCGGACGGAGGCTCGCCCCACCGCTGTCCGCTCCTGGGACGCCGCATTTCAGCGGTGGGACTCTAGCGAAGAGCGCGCGACCTTGGGGGACCGCCCAAGGTGCCAGAAGCGCGGCTTCCATCAACCGGCCCAGAGGTGTATGCTATACCCTCGGTCGCTGTTCGCGCTGTCATGCTGCGTCTGGCGCCGCATCGGCTGTTTGAAGGAGGGTCTCCCCATGACAACACCTAGACTGCTGTGGCTTGCCCGGACGGTCAGCATCCTCCTGGCGCTTGCGGCCGCCGCGTCCGCCCAGTTCACGGCGGCCCCGGGCAGCCCGTTCCCGGCGGGAACGGGTGCTCAATCCGTCGCAGTGGGGGATTTCAACGGGGATGGCAAGCTGGACCTCGCCATTGCGGATGCCAACAGCACAACCGTAACGGTGCTGCTCGGCAACGGTTCGGGCGGGTTTTCAGCGGCTCCGGGCAGCCCGTTTACGGCGGGATCGGGTCCTTACTCCGTGGCGGTGGGGGACTTCAACGGAGATGGCAAGCTGGACCTCGCGATCGCAAATAACGGCGGCGCCAACGTAACGGTGCTGCTGGGCGACGGACACGGCGGGTTCACGGCGGCCACGGGAAGCCCGTTCCAAGTGGGATCGAATCCCGTTTCCATAGCGGTGGGGGACTTCAACAAGGATGGCAACCTGGACATCGTCACCGCGGATTGGGGCGGCGATGACGTAACGGTGATGCTGGGCGACGGACACGGCGGGTTCACGGCGACCCAATTCACGGGAATCTCGCGTCCTAACGCCGTGGCGGTGGGGGACTTCAACGGGGATGGCAATCCAGACCTCGCCATCGCGAACAACACCGGCGGCGTAACGGTGCTG
Source organism: Bryobacteraceae bacterium (assembly GCA_036404435.1). Classification (GTDB taxonomy): domain Bacteria; phylum Acidobacteriota; class Terriglobia; order Bryobacterales; family Bryobacteraceae; genus DASWZN01. Next base: position 6,762 of record DASWZN010000055.1, on the reverse strand, counting down.
CTGGGCAACGGAACGGGCGGGTTTACGGCGGCCTCGGGTAGCCCGTTCGCGGCCGGAGCAGATCCTTTTGCCGTGGCGGTGGGGGATTTCAACGGGGATGGCAAGCTGGACCTTGCCATCGCAAATTACTCCGCCGACACCGTAACGGTGCTGCTGGGCAACGGAGCGGGCGGGTTCACAGCGGCCGCAGGAAGCCCGTTCTCTGTGGGATCGGGCCCTTACTCCGTGGCGGTGGGGGACTTCAACGGGGATGCCAAGCTGGACCTCGCCATCGCAAATTACAGCGACGACAACGTAACGGTGCTGCTGGGGAACGGAGCGGGCGGATTCACGGCGGCCTCGGGTAGCCCGTATACGGCGGGAACACACCCTTCATCCGTAGCTGTGGGGGACTTCAACGGCGATGGCAAGCCGGACCTTGCCGTCGGGAATTCCGAAAGCAGCAACGTGACGGTGCTACTTAACAGCTTCCCGAACGCAACGCCAACGCCGACCCCGACTCCAACCCCGACTCCGACGCCGACCCCGACGCCGACGCCAACACCGACGCCCACCCCAACACCAACTCCGGGGGCGGGCCTGCTGTTCGTACCCGTAACGCCGTGCCGCGTGGCCGACACGCGCAACTCCGCTGGCCCGTTCGGCGGACCGACCATGACCGGCGGCTCCACGCGCTCCTTCGCGATTCCCCAAAGTGCGTGCAGCATTCCCAGCACGGCTCTGGCCTACTCATTGAACGTAACGGTGGTGCCCGACGGGCCGCTGGGCTACTTGTCGCTGTGGCCCACCGGCCAGACGCAACCCCTCGTCTCCACGTTGAACTCCTCTGGCGGCATTGTGGTGGCCAACGCGGCCCTGGTTCCGGCCGGCTCGGGCGGGGCGGTGAGCGTGTACGTCAGCAACCAGACCGATGTGATCCTGGACATCAACGGCTACTTCGCTACGACCACCGGCACGACCTCGTATTCGTTCTATCCCGCCACGCCGTGCCGCATCGCCGATACCCGAAACGCGACCGGCCAGTTTGGGGGGCCTTCCATGTTCAGCGGCCAGGTTCGGGACTTTCCGATTCCCTTAGGGCCTTGCAGCTATCCGCCTGCGGCGCGGGCGTACTCGCTGAATGTGACGGTGGTTCCGGACGGCCCTCTCGAGTATCTGACGACGTGGCCGACGGGAGGGGCTCAGCCGTACGTTTCGACGCTGAACTCCGGGACGGGCAAGATCGTGGCGAATGCCGCGCTAGTGCCGGCGGGGACCAACGAATCGATCTCGGTGTTTGTCACCAACCCGACGGATGTGGTTCTGGACGGCAATGGGTACTTCGCAGCGCCGGGGAGCACGGGCGCGCTGACATTCTACCCAGTGACGCCGTGCCGGGTGGCGGACACGCGGAATGCCAATGGGCCGTTCGGGGGACCGGAGCTGGCGGGAGGGAGCACGCGCTCGTTTACGATCCCGGCCAGCGGTTGCAACATTCCCAGCACGGCGGCTGCGTATTCCCTCAACGTGACGGTGGTGCCCAGCGGTGTTCTGTACTACCTGACGGCTTGGCCGGCGGGCTTGTCACAGCCGCTGGTTTCCACATTGAACTCATTCGACGGGAGCGTGGTGGCGAATGCGGCGATTGTGCCGGCGGGGACCAACGGGGCGATCAGCATTTACGTCACGAACCCGACGCAGGTGATTCTGGACATCAACGGGTATTTCGCGCCGTAAGGGCGAGGGGGCTAGCTGCCGCGGCCTGTTGGATAGTCGTCGTGCCCCTGCTGGTATAGAATGGACGTTCCGAGCCGCTCGGTTGCGGCTCGTGCTCGATCGGCTGTCTGAGGAAGGAGTTTTCCTATGGCAATTCAAGGGCTGCTGTGGGTCCCTCGGGTGGCCAGCAGTTTGCTGGCGCTCTCGGTCGTCGCGTCCGCCCAGTTCACGACGGCCCCGGGCAGCCCGTTCGTGGTAGGGTCGGGTCCTCAATCCGTGGTGGTTGGGGACTTCAACGGGGATGGCAAGCCGGACTTGGTCATCGCAAATCGCGGCAGCGGCAACGTAACGCTGCTGCTGGGCAATGGAGCGGGCGGGTTCCTGGCAGCCATTGGCAGCCCGTTCACGGTGGGATCGGAGCCATACTCCATCGCCGTAGGGGATTTCAACGGGGACGGCAAGCTTGACCTCGCCATTGCAAACAGCGGCAGCGGCAACGTAACGGTGCTGCTGGGCAACGGAGCAGGGGGCTTCACGGCGGCCCCGGGGAGCCCGTTCCCGGCGGGATCGCAGCCTTACTCGGTGGTGGTGGCGGACTTCAACGGGGACGGCAATGCGGACCTCGCCATCGCGAATTACGGCAGCAACAACGTAACGGTGCTGCTGGGCAACGGAAGGGGAGGGTTCACGGCGGCCTCGGGCAGCCCGTTCACCGTGGGACAGGGGCCCGATTCCATTGCGGTGGGGGATTTCAACGGAGATGGCAGGGCGGACCTCGCCATCGCAAACCACGGCAGCAACAACGTAACGGTGCTGCTCGGTAACGGGATGGGTGGGTTTACGGCAGCCCCTGGCAACCCGTTCGCGGTGGGATTCGAACCGGCCTCCGTGGCGGTGGGGGACTTCAATGGGGATGGCAAGCCGGACCTCGCCATCGCGAATTACACCAGCGGCAGCGTAACGGTTCTATTGGGCAACGGAATGGGCGGGTTCGCGGCTGCTCCTGGCAGCCCGTTCACGGTGGGATTCAACCCTGCCTCCGTGGCGGTGGGGGACTTCAGCGGAGACGGCAAGCTGGACCTCGCCATCGCCGATTTCGGCAGCGCCAATGTAACGGTTCTGCTGGGCAACGGAGCGGGAGGGTTCACGGCCGCCCCGGACAGCCCGTTCACAGTGGGGTTCGATCCCACCTTCGTGGCGGTGGGGGACTTCAACGGCGATGGCAAACCGGACCTGGCCGTCGCGAATTACGGCGGCAACAGCGTGACGGTGCTGCTTAACAGCACTCCGGCCCCGCCGGCGCTGCTCTCGCCCATCAATGGGGCGACCGGGGTATCGCTCGCGCCGGCGCTAAGCTGGAGCGCTGTGAGTGGGGCAACCTCTTACGATGTGTACTTCGGGACCTCGTCCCCGCCGCCGCTCGCGGCCAATACGGCGGGAACGAGTTACGCTCCGGGAGCGCTGGGCGCGGGGACGCCGTATTACTGGCAGGTGGTGGCCAAGAACAGCAGTGGCTCGAACGCCTCGGCCGTGTGGTCCTTCACCACGCAGTTGCCGGCCCCGGCGGCGCCGGTGCCGATCGCGCCCGCCAACGGCACGACGGAAGTTCCCCTCACGCCGGCGTTGAGCTGGAACGCCGCGATAGGCGCAGCTTCTTACGACGTGTACTTCGGGACTTCGTCGACGCCGCCCTTCGTGACGAACACGACCGGAACCAGTTACGCCCCAGAAGCGCTGGGGCAGGACACCACCTACTACTGGCAGATCGTGGCCAAAAACAACGGCGGCTCGACCGGCTCCGCCACCTGGTCGTTCACGACAGCCGCTCCGTCGGCCGGCCTACTGTTCGTGCCGGTGACTCCCTGCCGCGTGGCGGACACCCGCAACTCCTCCGGGCCGTTCGGCGGACCCACGATGACAGCCGGCTCTACGCGCTCCTTCGCGATTCCACAAAGTGCGTGCAGCATTCCTATTACGGCTCTGGCCTACTCGTTGAACGTGACCGTGGTGCCCGCGGGGCCGTTGGGCTACCTGTCGCTGTGGCCTGCCGGGCAGGATCAGCCCTTCGTCTCCACCTTGAATTCGGTTGGCGGCATTGTGGTGGCCAACGCGGCCCTGGTCCCGGCCGGTGCGGGCGGGGCGGTGAGCGTTTACGTCAGCGACGAGACCGACGTCGTCCTGGACATCAACGGCTACTTCGCTACGACCACCAGCACGACTTCGTATTCGTTCTATCCCGCCACGCCGTGCCGCATCGCCGATACGCGAAACGCGACCGGCCAGTTCGGCGGGCCTTCCATGACGACCGGCGAAACCCGGGACTTTCCCATTCCGTTAGGTCCGTGCAGTTTCCCGCCCACGGCGCAAGCGTATTCGCTGAATGTGACGGTGGTTCCGCCAGGCCCTCTCGGGTATCTGACAACGTGGCCGACCGGACAGGCGCAGCCGAACGTTTCGACTCTGAACTCCGATACGGGCAAAATCGTGGCGAATGCCGCGCTAGTGCCGGGAGGGACCAACGAATCGATCTCGGTATACGTCACCGACCCGACGGATGTGATTCTGGACGGCAATGGGTACTTCGCGGCGCCGGGGAGTACGGGTGCGCTGACATTCTACCCGGTGGCGCCGTGCCGGGTGACGGACACGCGGAATGCGGCCGGCCCGTTCGGGGGACCGGAGCTGGGGGCGGGGGAGACGCGTTCGTTCGCGATCCCGGCCAGCGCCTGCAACATTCCCAGTGCGGCGGCTGCGTATTCCCTCAACGTGACGGTGGTGCCCGACGGCGGTGTTCTGTACTACCTCACGGCTTGGCCGGCGGGCTTGCCGCAGCCACTGGTTTCCACATTGAACTCATTTGACGGAAGCGTGGTGGCGAACGCGGCCATTGTGCCGGCGGGGACGAACGGGGCGATCAGCATCTACGTGACGAACCCGACGCAGGTGATTCTGGACATCAACGGGTACTTCGCGCCGTAGGGGAACGGGGGCCCCTTTGCCGTGGCCGCCGGAAGCGTTGATAGTCGGCGGTAAGGCGGTTGGCCGAGGGGCCGCGGCCGGGTCGCAGTTCGGCAATAGCGCCGGAGTTGTCTTGGGTAGCAGGCTGACCCAGAGCAGCTATTGAGAAGCCGTCAGCGTAGAAAGACGCAATAGTGCCATCCGCGTAATAGTACTGTCGCCCGCCAGGATTCACCAACCCCCCACTCTTGAGTACTGGACATTCCGAGAATACTCGCTAACAAGATCCGCTTGCCTAATAGACTAAAAGGTGGTATGCTCCCACTCTCCAATGCGGTGACGATAAGCGCAGTAGGAGGGAGTGCCCATGTCTAACCTGCCGTTTTGCAACAAGTTACAAGAGTGTCTGCTGGCGATCATCGTGGCTCTGGCGATTGTCCCAACTAACTCCAGTGCCCAGAACGCGGCCACCGGGGGGCAGAGCGCGCCCCGAGTCTCGCCACATGTGGCAGCAGGCCAGCTCCCGCCAGGAGGCGTCTGGACTCGCACAGTGAAAGCAGACGGCAGCGGAGAAACGTGGGGCTACAACTTCACGATTGGCGGCGGCCAGAACGGCGGTGACGTGCAGGCTCCGGCGCCGCGATCCGCGGGTCCCTCCACCGGCGGAGGCGCCCTGGCTCGCCGTGCAGACGTTGCGGGCCGCGCCAGCCAAGGGCCCGGCGTGGGCCCCGGCCGCGGGGATTCGGCATTGAATCGCAGGACACTGCCGCCACCATCCTTTGGTGGACTCATTCAGCGGCGCTTTGTTGTCGATTCCGATCCTCGGCAACCGTCTTCGGTCAGAGCACCTGGGTGGTATGAGGTCTGGGTTGACGCTTCTGACGCGGCAGCGTCGCCCGGGGAAGTCGTTGCGCCGATTTCCACTGGGGAGCAAGGCTGGGTGAGGGTCGCTCCCGATACGGCGGCCTCGTTGTCTGCACGCGGCATTCGCTATCGGCGAGTCATGCCCGACCCCTTGGCGGGCGTTCCCGGCGCGGGTTCGATCATGACCGTCGAAACGGGCGCTCGCCCTGCCGCCGCCCACCTTGCATCTCGCTCCCTGATAGCCCCGGCCGCTCTCGGTCGGCCCGGACTCTCGGCATTCGATATCAACTTCGGAGATCAGCCCAAGGACCGTCAGGTCTCCTCCGTCCGATTCTATCTGAGGTTGTCCCATCCGCATCTCGACCAAGTCACTGTCTGGTTGGCTGCTGGCAATCGCGAAGCAGTCCTCTGGGACGGCCGGGGCGGAAGCGACGCCGCTGGCTTCGACGACGGTGGCAAGAACGACCCCAACATCACACTGAACCGCGTTCTCAGCACTGAACTGAAGGGCATCCCCCTCTCCGGTCACTGGACCCTTTATGTCTCCAACGGCGATCCGCACGCGGCCGGCACCCTGGAGGAATTCTGGCTGCTCGCGGCGGGAGCACGGCCCGCCGCTCTAAAAGCGGAGGCGATCCGCCCAGCGGCGGTCACGGCGCTGGATATCATCGCGCTAACGGCGTACATGGATACCAGTGCTGGTGGTACTGGCTCGGTGGTGTCCGCGCCGAGCGTGGGTCAGACCGTGTACTTGACTCTTGACTGGGAGCTGACCGGCGCGAGCGGCTCGATGGATGTCTCGGAGGAGGCTATCCTGGACGGTACAACCTACTGCACTGGCGACCTGGCGGCCACGAACGCCCTCTGGACTAGCTGGTGTCCCACCGGATGGGTCGCTACCGCCGGGAGTCATACGATTGAGTTTGCACTCAACTACGACGACTCGGTAGTGGAATCGAACTACAACAACGATACAGCCTTCGACTACTTCAGCGTCGGGACCACGGTCGATATTGCCGCACAAACCGCGTACCTGATGACCGGTGTCGGCGACACCGGCTCGGAAGTGTACACGCCGAGCGTGGGTGAGAGCGTGTACTTCACTGTTGACTATGAGGTAACCGGCGCGAGCGGCTCCATCAACGTCGATTATGAAGCGCTGCTGGACGGCAGCGTCTTTTGCAGCGGCTCCTTCGCGGACACGAACAACACCTATACCGGCTGGTGCCTTACCCCGTGGGTGGC
>DASWZN010000054.1:0-11560 GCA_036404435.1 Bryobacteraceae bacterium | reverse complement strand
CTTGGAAAACGCTTCGCGTTTCCCACATTCCCACAGCGCCGACGACGGTTCCTCTTTCTCTCTCTGAACTCAAAACGAAAGGACCCAGCCTGCCGGCCGACCTACCTCCGTTCAGGCTCATCCTTCAATGAGAATATGCTTTGCGGGCCGCGGATGAACGCCGATAAACGCCGATTGGAAACGGATGGCCTATCCGCGTTGATCTGCGTTCATCGGCGGCCCAGGCTGTCTTCCCGGACTTCTTCAGGAGTCCCTGAAGCGTGCGCCACACAGCGGGGCTACGCCGCCTTGGCCACCTCGGCCAGCTCTTTGACCAGGTCGGTGAGGAAGGCTTTGGCGTCGCCGAAGAGCATGAGGGTCTTGTCCAGGTAGTAAAGCGGGTTGTCGATGCCGGCGAAGCCGGGGTTCATGCTGCGCTTGATGACCATGACGGTGTGCGCTTTGTCCACGTCCAGGATGGGCATGCCGTAAATGGGGCTCGATTTGTCGGTGCGGGCGGCGGGGTTCGTGACATCGTTGGCGCCGATGACGAGGGCCACGTCGGCCTGGGCGAAGTCGGAGTTGATGTCGTCCATCTCGAAGAGGCGGTCGTAGGGGATGTCGGCCTCGGCCAGCAGGACGTTCATGTGGCCGGGCATGCGGCCGGCCACGGGATGAATGGCGAACTTCACGTCCACGCCGCGGCGGGTCAGCACGTCGTATAACTCGCGCAGTTTGTGCTGGGCCTGCGCCACCGCCAGTCCGTAGCCGGGAGCGATGATCACCGAACGCGCGGAATCGAGGATCTGCGCGGCGTCTTCCGCGCTGGCGCTGTGCACGGTGCGCTCCTCCTGCGCGCCGCCGGCCTTGGTCTGGACCTGGCCGAAAGCGCCGAACAGCACGTTGGTGAACGACCGGTTCATCGCGCGGCACATGACCACCGAGAGGATGAAGCCGGAGGAGCCGTCGAGCGAGCCGGCGATGATCAGCAAGCGGTTGCCGAGGGCGAATCCCATGGCGGCGGCGGAAAGTCCGGCATAAGAGTTCAGCAGGGCGATCACGGTGGGCATGTCGGCGCCGCCGATGGGGACGATCAAGAGCACGCCGAACGCCAGCGACAGGGCTATGAAGATGGGGAAGATCCAGGCCTGCTCCGGCGAGACGATCAGCCACACACCCGCCGCCGCGGCCAGCCCGAGGATCGACAGGTTGATCACGTTCTGGTTGCGATAGGTGATGGGGCGTTGGGGAAGGATCTCCTGGAGTTTGCCGAAAGCCATCATGCTGCCGGTGAAGGTGAGGAAACCGAGCAGCGTCTCGAAGACCAACGCCACCATGACAGCGCCGTGCGGCGTGGCGCGGTAATACTCCGCCGTGCCCACCAGCGCCGCCGCCAGGGCGCCGAAGGCGTGGGAGAGCGCGGTCCGCTGCGGGACCGCGGTCATGGGCATCAGGTAGGCGAGCGGGACGCCGGCCACGGTGCCGATGACGAAGGCCGCGGCGATGAGCTTGTAGTCGACCACCTCCGGCCGCATCAGCGTGCCGACGATGGCGAGCAGCATCCCGACCGCGCCGGCGAAGCAGCCGCGGCGCGCGGTGGCGGGCGACCGCATCCACTTCAGCGAGAAGACGAACAGGGCGGCCGAGAGGATGTAGATGTACTGGACGGCGGTATCGGTCATAGGGGTATCGCCTCGCCTAAGGGTGGCACTCGTGCCGAGACGGAAGGCCGGGCGTCGGCTTGAGAGCCGACGCGGCAGGCTGCAGCCTGCGCCACGAGGGCGGTCATTGGGTGTTCCCTCGCTTGCGCGTCTTGAACATCTTGAGCATGCGGTCGGTGATGAGGTAGCCGCTGACCGCGTTGGTCATGGACGCCGTGACGGCGATGAAGCCGAGGGTGCGCGTCAAAACGCTCGCGTGCGCGGCGCCGGTGATGAGGATCGAGCCCACGACGGCGATGGCGGAGATGGCGTTGGTGAGCGACATCAAGGGCGTGTGGAGGAGCGGCGAGACGCGCCGGATGATCTCCAGGCCGAGAAACGTCGCCAGCATGAATATGTACAGACCGACTTCGAGATTGGTGAGCATTCGATTCACCTCGTCTGGTTGACCGCGGCTTCGGCGGGCGCTTCGGGCATGCCGAGCGCATGGCGCACGCGGTGGTTCACGATCCGCCCCTGGTAGGTCACCAACGTTTCGCGCGTGATTTCGTCGGTGGTATCGACGGAGAGCGCGCCGTCCTGGACCAGGTGGCAGAGAAAGGTGGTGACGTTGCGCGAGTACATCTGGCTGGCGTGATAGGGGATGGAGGACGGCAGGTTGAGCGGGCCGAGGATGGTCACCTGGCGCTCGACGACGGTCTCGCCGGGCCGGGTCAGCTCGCAGTTGCCGCCGCGCTCGGCCGCCAGATCGACGATGACGGAGCCGGGCGCCATGCCTGCGACCATTTCCCGCGTGACCAGAATCGGCGCGCGCTGGCCGGGGATGGCGGCGGTGGTGATGACGACGTCGTGGCGGGCGATGACCTCGGCCATCTGTGCGCGCTGGCGGCGGTAGAAGTCCTCGCCCAGGGCTTTGGCGTAGCCTCCCTGATCCTGGGCCGCGGCGGTTTCGAGGTCCAGGGTGACGAAGCGCGCGCCCAGGCTCTCGACCTGTTCCTTGACGGCGGGCCGCACGTCGTATCCACTGACCACGGCGCCCAGGCGCCGCGCGGTGGCGATGGCCTGCAACCCGGCGACGCCCGCGCCGATGACGAGCACGCGCGCCGCCGCCACCGTGCCCGCCGCGGTCATCAGCATGGGGAACATGCGGGGCAGGGCATCGGCGGCGAGCAGAACCGCCTTATAGCCGGCGATAGTGGCCATGGAGGAGAGGACATCCATGCTCTGCGCGCGCGTGATGCGGGGCAGGAGTTCGAGGGCGAAGGTGGTGACGTAGGCGGCCGCCAGATCGCGAAAGGGGTCCGGGGCTGCGAGCGGCTCGGCGAGGCCGATGACGGCCTGGCCGGCGCGGAGCAGATGCAGATCCGCCTCGGAGCCCTGGGGATCGGCGCCGGCCGTGCGCACCGCGAGCAGCACGGCGGCTGCGGCGAAAACGTCGGCGCGCGTCGAGAGGCGGGCTCCTTTCTGCTCGTATTCGGCGTCGGTGAAGCCGGCCTCGGAGCCGGCGCCGCGCTCGATGACGAGTTCGACTCCGCACTTGGCGAGCGCGGCAATGCTCTGCGGCACGATGGCGACACGCCGCTCTCCGGGGTATTGCTCTTTGACTACGCCAACCAGAATCCCCATGGACCCTCTCGGCCGCGTCGGTTGCCGGCGGCAAGCTTCACCTTAATTTTAGATGCAGTTAGGGTGGTTGGGGGCGCAGGGAGTCGTGCTGGGTTATCCTAGGCGCGATGAACTGCCTCGTTCGGGTTATCGGCGGATTGGCGATCGTGGCGCCGCTGATCGCGGCCGGGCGCGAGGTGGCGATCACCATCGACGATCTGCCCGGGCACGGCTGCGAGTGGACCTCGCTCGAATCTCTGACGCGCCGGCTGCTGGAGCCGATTCGCGCACAGAAAGTGCCGATCACCGCCTTCGTGATTGCAGGCCACTGCATGGAACTGCCGATCGAGCGGCGGCGCGCCGTGCTGGAAATGTGGACCGCGGCGGGCGCGGAATTGGGGAATCACACCTACTCCCACCCCGACCTTAACTCGACCGCCATCGCAGACTATGAAAACGACATCCTGCGGGCGGACGCCGTTCTGCGCGAGACGATGGGCGTGCCGCGCCTGCGCTGGTTCCGCTCTCCCATGCTGCACCTAGGCGCGGATGTCGAAACCAAGGCGCGCCTGGAGGCGTTTCTAGCCAAGCACGGCTGGCGGCAGGCGCCCGTGACATTCGACAACTCGGACTGGATGTTCGCTTACGCGTACCGAGACGCGCGGGAGCGCGGCGACGCGGCCTTCGCCGAGAAAGTGCGGGCGGCGTACCTGCCCTACCTGGAGTCCGTAATCGCGTTCTTCGAGGCGCGCTCGGTGGAAGTGGTGGGGCGCGAGTTTCCGCAGGTGCTGCTGCTGCACGCCAACGAGCTGAATGCGGAGATGCTTCCGGACCTGCTGGCGATGCTTCGGCGGCGCGGCTACCGCTTCGTTTCGCTCGATGCCGCGCTCGGCGACCGCGCCTATTCGCTTCCCGACGAGTATGTGGGACGGGGCGGGTTTTCGTGGATTCACCGCTGGTCGATCACGAAGAAGATGCCGAACAAGGGCGAGCCCGACGAACCGGTTTGGTTGCGGGAGCGATACGAGCAGATTGAGAAACAGGGGCCGCGCTGAGTGAGTCGCGGCCGGACGCGGCCGTCGAGCGCGCTGGCCGGGGAGCACACACGATGGTGGGGCAGGCTCCAGTCCTGCGGCCGGCGTCCATGCCGGCCTCCGTGCAATTCCTTGAAACGGCGGAAGCCGGACGTGGACGTCCGGCGCGGCTCTGGAGAGCCGCCCCACTCCGAATGCCGTTAGGCGAGAGTGCCTGCGCCACCTACTCGGCGAGTTCGGCCTGCAACTGCTTACGGACGCGCGATCGTGCGGTGGCGGGCAGGAGAGCGAGCCCTTCGGCAGCGGCGGCGCGCGCCTTTTCGGGTTGCTCCGCGGCGCGGTAGGCGCGGGCGAGAGTGAGAAGAAATCCTGGCTTGCGATGATGGCTCATGTCCACCATGCGCTGGGCGTATTCGACGGCCAACGGCGGATCGCGGAGCCGCTCGGGCATGACAGTGGTCAAGCCGGTCGCAACCTCATCAAGCTCATAGCCAAAGCCGTTTTGCTGTTTTCCCACAGCCTTTAGGATGGCAACCCCTCTGGCCGCCAACTCCAACGTTCCCTGGGTTCGATGGAGCGCCCGTTGTTGCAGGCTCGTTCGGATCAGGAGCAGGCCCAGCGTGGATCGCCAGTGGAGGTTGTCCGGTTCGATCTGGAGAAGATGTTCGGTGACAGAGCGCGCCTCCGACAGGGTTTTCAAGGCACTGGCGGCGTCGGCGGTTCGATCCGCGCGTTCCTCCGTAAAAACCCCTTCCGCGCGATCTTCAAAACACTCCGCCTCATTTTCCAGGATTACCATCAAGTCGTGTCCGGCACGAGCATCGTTGGGATCCGCGGCGAGGAAACCCTGGGACACGGGTTTGACCCGTTCCAGGTAGGACAATGCCTCCTGGTATCTTCCGACCTCTTTTAGCGCCATTCCGTACTTACGAAGAACGGCAGCCAGGATGCGCTGGTTGGCGAGGGTCTTCCGGTACTCCTCGGGGAGGGCGTTCATGCCATCAATCGCTTTGCGGTAATCCGGCAATGCCGCGGCCGGATCCGTTTCGGCCGTTACGTTCGCGATCTTGGTGTGGTTCATGGCGATCGCCCGCCACGCACGGGAGAAGCCAGGATCGAGCTGGACGATGCGTTCGTCGAGATCCAGCGCTTTATGAAATGCCGCCAGCGCGGCCACCGGATCGCTCAGACTCGCCATGCCGCTCTGTCCCAACTCGTCGCCTAGGCCTCCATAGGCGGTGGCCGTGTCCATCAAGGCATCCACCTTCGCGCCAGGGCGGGATGCCAGTTCCTCGAAAGTGGCCACCGCCGATCGCATCGTCGCCACCGCTTCCTGCGTTCGGCCCGTTCCCCAAAGCACTTCGCTCCGCGACTGTTGAGCCCACCCCAAAGCGTGCGCCGCGGCCGCATTTCCGGGCTGTTGCCGAACGGCCGTCGTGGCGATGGAAAGAGCCTTGTCCAGACTGCTCAGCGCACCTGGCGCATCGCCGATGTTCTGATCGTAGGGATTGCCTTGCACGTTGGCCAAGCGGATAAACGCGTTGGCGAGGTCCAGTTGCAGTTGCGGATCGCCGACGGCATCCTTGGCCGTGCGGTCCAGATGCTTCAGGACGGTGCTCACCAGCAGTTTCTGGGCCGGAGTCGAGCCGGGAAGCTTTTGAATGGCCTCGTCAATTTCCGAGAGCAGACTGTTGCCGAGGGTCCGCAAGTCTTCCGCGCGGGCTTCCGCTTTGCGGCGCTGGGCGTTGGCAACGCGGTACTGCCACAGCACGCCTCCGATTCCCGCCAGTATGCTTATCGCCAGCAGCGCCGAGGCGGCCAGAGCAAGCTTGTTGCGGCGGGCGAACTTGCCGGCACGGTAGCGGAAACTGCCCTGGTGTGCCGCCACCGGACGGCCGTCGAGATACGCTTCGAGATCGGCGATGAACTGGTCGACGCTGGCGTAGCGTTCTTCCGGCTCTTTCCGGAGAGCTTTCAAAGCGATGGCGTCGATGTCCGAGTCCAGCGTGCCGGGAGCGGCCTTCTCGCTCGGCTTGGGCGGCTGCTGTTCGCAGATCACGCGGACCATCTCCGCGGTAGTGAACTCCTTCAACTCATAGGGAGGCACGCCGGCGGCGAGCAGGAAGAGAAGGACGCCCAGAGAGTAGATGTCCGAGGCGGTCGAGATCGGGTGTCCCAAGACCTGCTCGGGACTGGCGTATTGCGGCGTGAAGGAATGGAAGCCCTGGCGCGTGAATTCGCCTTCCGCGAGGGCAGCCACGGGAGCGATCAGCTTGGCGGTGCCGAAGTCGAGCAGTTTCGGCGTGCCGTCTTCCAGGACAAGGATATTGTCGGGCTTCAAGTCCCGATGGACCACCAGATTCTGGTGCGCAAAGCGAACGGCGCTGCAGACGGACTTAAACAGCTCGATGCGCTGGCGGATGGAGAGGGAGTGTTGCGCGCAGTAGCGCTGAATGGGCAGGCCGTTGGCGTACTCCATGGCCAGATAAAGCTCGCCGTCCTCACTGACACCCCCATCCAGCATGCGCGCAATATAGGGATGACTGAGGCCTGCGAGAATCTGGCGTTCCTGCCGGAATCTCTCGCGAAACAGGTCGTTCGCAAGGGGCAGGTCAATCAGCTTGACGGCGACCTGCTGATCGAATTGGCCATCCACGCGGCGAGCCAGGTAGACAGCCCCCATGCCGCCGCGCCCGAGGAGTTTCTCCAATCGATACGGCCCGATGCGCCGGCCGATGTGCGCATCCTGGAGCACTTCTGGATCGGAAGGCACGTAGGCAGCGGTGAAACGCTCCTCCTCGTCCCCGGCGCGCAGCAGGGCACTTGCCTCCTGAAGGAGGCCGCTGTCTCCCGCGCAGAGCGCTTCGAGACGCGCGGCTCTCTCCTCCTGGGGGGCCTCGGCCACTTCGTGGAAGATGGCTTCGAGGCGGCGCCAGCGTTTTAGAATTGCTTCCTCTGCGGGCAATCGGCTACTCCCATGAAGGTCTGCGTAGATTGTCGCCGGAATGAATCAAGCGTCCCCTGGATTGACGTTCTGGTCCACATGAATGCGCCCGTAAAGCCAGCTCTTCACGAACTTCACTTCGCGGTCCACCGTAGCTTTCGAGATCTGCATAATCTCGGCTGTCTCCTCCGCCGTGCATCCGAGGAAGTACCTGAGCTCGACGAGTTGGACCTTCTGCGGATCGATCGCCTCGAGCTCATCCAAGGCGCGGTTGAGGTCGATCATGGACTCGCCGCCGAGCTTGATCCAGGGAATCTGGTCGTTCAGCGGGACATGCTCGGCGCCGCCGCCTCGCTTCTGGGCGTCGTCGCTGCGGGCTTGATCCGTCAGGATCATGCGCATGACTTTGGCCGAGAAGGTGTAAAAGTGGGCGCGATCCGCCCATTCCGCTTTTTCCTGGCCGATCAGGCGCAAGTACACTTCGTGGACCAGGGCGGTGGCCTGGAGCACCCCGGGATCTCTCTCTCTCTCCGGATGTAGGCGGCTGCAACCTGGCGCAGATGCGGATACACCAGCGGCATCAACCGCTGCAGGGCGTCGGGCTCGCCCTGCTTCCATTTGTGCAGAAGCAGCGTGATCTCGCCTGGGGAGGAATCCAATCGGCGCTCCGTTCTGAGCCGGGTAGGTCACAAGTTTAGCAGTTTCGGACCCGGACGTGGGGGGACGTGAGGCATTCTGCGCCCGTTTGGCGCTATCTCTTATGAACTCCCGTGAGGTTCGGGGAAAACTACTGAACGCGGCTGAGACTCCAAGCGGAGAATGACGATGATCCTCAAATTCATGATGAAAGCTCTTGTGCTTACGATGGTTGGGTTTGCTTTTACTGGGACCGCTGCCTGGGCGCAGCAGTATCTGATCACGACGGTGGCGGGGGGCGGGATACCGCCTACGGGGCTGCCGGCCGTGAACGCGCCGCTTCCCAATACGCAAGCAGTAGCGGTGGACGCGCACGGCAACATGTATTTCATCGCGGGCAACTGGGTGTTCAAGGTCGATGCCGCGGGGACCCTTACGCGCGTGGCAGGGACGAGAGGCGGGGGCTACTCGGGCGACGGCGGCCCGGCCACGAGCGCCCAACTCGGCGGGCCCGGAGGCGTGGCGGTGGATGCCGCCGGCAACCTCTACATCGCGGATGCCGGCAACAACGCGATCCGCAAGGTGGCGGCGGCGACTGGCATCATCACGACGGTAGCGGGGAACGGAACCGAGGGCTACAAGGGCGACGGAGGCCCGGCCACCAGCGCCCAGCTCGCGGGGCCTTTCGGTGTGGCGGTGGATGCCGCCGGCAACTTCTACTTCGCGGATGCCGGCAACCTGGTGATCCGCAAGGTAGCGGCGGCGACTGGCATCATCACGACGGTGGCGGGGAACGGAACCTCGGGCTACACGGGCGACGGCGCCCCGGCGACCAGCGCCCAATTCAAGGCGCCCGAGGGCCTGGCGGTGGACGCTGCCGGCAACCTCTACATCACGGACCGCCTCTGCGACGCGGTCCGCAAGGTGGCGGCGGCGACCGGCATCATCACGACGGTGGCGGGGACCGGAAGTTATGGCTACTCGGGCGACAACGGCCCGGCCGCCAGCGCCCAACTCTATGGGCCCCGTGGCGCGGCGGTGGACGCCGCCGGCAACCTCTACATCGCGGATACTTACAACAACCGCATCCGCATGGTGGCGGCGGCGACTGGCACCATCACGACCGTGGCGGGCAACGGCGGCTATGGGGGCTACTCGGGTGACGGCGGCCTGGCCACCGGCGCCCAACTCCATTACCCTTACAGCGCGGCGGTGGATCCGGCTGGCAACCTCTACATCGCGGACGCCTTAAACAGCCGCATCCGCATGGTGGCCGCGGCGACTGGCACTATCACGACGGTGGCGGGGAACGGAGGCTCGGTCTCCTCAGGCGACGGTGGCCCAGCCACCAGCGCCGAACTCAATCAACCGAACGCCGCCGTGGTGGATGCCGCCGGCAACCTCTACATCGCGGACACCATGAACAACGTGATCCGCAAGGTGGCGGCGGCGACCGGCATCATCACGACGGTGGCCGGAAACGGAACCGCGGGCTACTCGGGCGACAACGGCCCGGCCACCAAGTGCCAACTCAACATGCCCGAGAGCGTGGCGGTGGATGGCGCCGGCAACCTCTACATCTCGGACTATGGCAACAGCGTGATCCGCAAGGTAGTAGGGGGCACCATCACAACGGTGGCGGGGAACGGAACCCCGTGCTACTGGGGCGACGGCGGCCCGGCCACCAGCGCCCGGCTCTATTATCCTCTCGGCATCGCGCTGGATACCGCCGGCAACCTCTACATCGCCGACTACTTGAACTACAGGGTCCGCGAGGTGGTGGCGGCGACCGGCGCCATCCAGACAGTGGCGGGGAACGGAGCCATTGGCTATTCAGGCGATGGCGGCCCGGCCACCGCCGCCAAGATCAACGCGCCTTACGCCGTGGCGGTTGACGGTGCCGGCAACCTCTACATTGCGGAGCAACAGAGCGGCGTTATCCGCAAGGTGTCGGCCAGTGGGACCATCACGACCGTGGCGGGGAACGGGAGCCTCGGAATCTCCGGCGACGGGGGCCCGGCCACCAAAGCCCAGCTCCTCTTGCCTGGGGGCGTGGCAGTCGACGCGGCCGGCAGCCTGTACATCGCGGACACCTACGGCGGTTCGATTCGCAAGGTGGCCAATGGCACCATCACGAGCGTGGCGGGGAACCACACCTTTGGCTATTCGGGCGATGGCGGGCCGGCCACCAGCGCCCAGCTCAACCAAGCTGGGGGCGTGGCAGTGGACGCGGCCGGCAACGTCTACATCGCCGACACCTACAATAACGCGATCCGGCTGCTGTTTCCGCTGGGGACCCGCGCGCTGCTGAGCGTAACTGCGACGCACTCCGGCGACTTCGCGCCGGGGCAGGTGGGAGCAACCTACTCAGTGGTGGTGAGCAATGCCGTCCTGGCGGGACCAACGAGCGGCACGGTGACGGTGACCGAGATCGTCCCCACCGGGCTGACGCTGGCCTCGATGGCCGGCACGGGCTGGAGCTGCTCGGGCAGCGCCTGTACGCGCAGCGATGCGCTCAATCCCGGCTCCAACCAGCCGCCTGTCACAGTGAGCTACCCGCCCATTACTGTGACGGTGAATGTCGCCGCGGATGCGCCTGCGCAGGTGATCGATGAGGTGAGCGTTAAGGGCGGCGGCTCGGCGGCGTCCGGCGCCGCCGACACGACGAACATCGAGAACATCGTGCTACCCGAGGCGCCTGTTCTGAGTTCTCCGGGGAACGAAGCCACGGGCGTGGTGGTGGCGCCAGCCCTGGCCTGGAACGCTTCCAGCGGGGTGGCGTCCTATGACGTCTACTTTGGCGCCTCATCTACGCCACCCATGGTGGGAAACACGACCGATACCAATTACGCTCCGGGCACTTTGAGCTCCGGCACGACCTACTACTGGCAGGTTGTTGCCCGGAACGCCGGCGGGACGGCATCTTCTGCTATCTGGTCCTTCACGACCACGACCGGCGGCCCGGCGGTGGGCCTGCAGTTCGTTCCCGTTACTCCCTGCCGCATTGCCGACACGCGGAACGCGAACGGGCCGTTTGGCGGCCCCACCATGACCGGCAGCTCGACCCGATCCTTCGCCGTCCCCCAGAGCACCTGCGCCATTCCGGCCACGGCTCTGGCGTACTCCTTGAACGTGACGGTGGTGCCCGAAGGCCCTTTGTCCTACCTTTCGCTATGGCCCACCGGCCAGAGCCAGCCTCTCGTTTCGACCCTGAACTCCCCCGCCGGGCAGGTGGTGGCCAATGCGGCTATCGTCCCAGCCGGCACGGGCGGCGCGGTGAGCGTCTTCGTCACCGACCCGACCGACGTGATTCTGGACATCAACGGCTACTTCGCCGCCTCGACCAGCGGCGCCTTTTCGTTCTATCCGGCCCCGCCGTGCCGGGTGGCGGACACGCGCAATGCGACCGGCACGTTCGGCGGGCCGTCGATGTACGCCGGCCAGGTTCGGGATTTTCCGATTCCCCTCAGCACCTGCGAGATTCCAGCGACGGCGGGCGCCTACGCGCTCAACGTCACGGTGGTTCCGGCGGGCGGTCTGGGCTATCTGACGACGTGGCCGACGGGGAAGCCGCAGCCGAACGCTTCGACGCTGAACTTGGAGACGGGGAAGATCGTGGCGAACGCGGCGCTGGTACCGGCGGGGACCAACGAATCGATCTCGGTGTATGTGACCAACCCGACGGATGTGATTCTGGACAT
>DASWZN010000053.1:0-144040 GCA_036404435.1 Bryobacteraceae bacterium | reverse complement strand
CCGGAACTTCACCTTGGGATTGCCTCGGGCCAGGATCTTGGTGATCGCCGCGGTCAGCGTCGTCTTGCCGTGATCGATGTGCCCGATCGTCCCGATATTGACATGCGGTTTAGTGCGATCGAATTTCTCTTTGGCCATGGTGCGATCCTCTGGAATCGGAGGGGCCGCCACGGGCGGGCCCTCACTCTGTCAAATTCAAATGTTCTGGAGCCGACGACCGGAATTGAACCGGTGACCTCGTCCTTACCAAGGACGCGCTCTACCAACTGAGCTACGTCGGCCCACTACACGAACCCTGGTGGACAGGGGAGGATTCGAACCTCCGTAACCCCAGAGGGTGACGGGTTTACAGCCCGTTGCTTTTGACCGCTCAGCCACCTGTCCGCAAAACCGCCGGCAGCCGTGCGGCACAACTCTCCTCACAGCGTCCGTCAAGCCGAAACTGAAAGTATAGCGCATCCGCGACGGACAAAGCGAACCAGGAAGTGCGGGAGCTGCCGACGAGCGCGCGAGGCGGTCGCCTCACTGGCTTCCCTCACCGGCCTCACCTGTACGGGACTCCACGCTAAGTAGTTCCGGATCTTCTCGTTTGGGTGTCAGCGCCGGTCGTAAAATCCCCATAGTGCCGGACGAAAAATCCCCCACCCCCTGACGAGGGCCAAGACCGGCTTCACTCTGAATGGAGGAGGGCCGGATGTGTTGCGGGGGAAAGACGTGCAAGAACTGGAAGAGCTGAAGCGACAGGGGTTGAGCATCCGGGCGATCAGCAGGCTGACGGGCTACGACCGGAAGACCGTGCGCAAGTATCTGCTGCAGCCGGAAGCGCGGCCGGTATACGGACCGCGGCCGGCGCCGCCGAGCAAGCTGGATCCCTTCAAGGAGTACCTGGAAGAGCGGCTGAAAGCAGGGGTGTGGAATGCACAGGTGCTACTGCGGGAGCTGCGCGCCAGGGGATACACGGGCGGCTACACGATTCTGAAGGACTGGCTGCAGCCACAGCGTGAGGCCGCGACCACGGTGGCGGTGCGGCGCTTCGAGACCCCGCCCGGCAAACAGGCCCAGGTGGACTGGGGACATCTGGGCAGCCTGGAGATGAACGGCCGAGAGTGGAAGCTCAACGCCTTCACCTTCACGCTGGGCTACAGCCGGACGATGATGGCCGAGGCGGCTTTGGATCAGAAGCTAGGCACGCTGCTGAAGATGCATGAGGAAGCATTCCGGCAACTAGGCGGAGTCCCGGAGGAGATCCTTTACGACCGCATGAAAACGGTGTGGCTGGAGACGGATGAGCGCGGCGAGGTGGTCTGGCACCCGGTGTTTCTGGACTTCGCCCGTTACTGGGGCTTCCGGCCGCGACTGTGCCGGCCCTATCGAGCCCAGACCAAAGGCAAGGTGGAATCGGGCGTGAAGTACGTGCGGCGAAACTTCCTGTGCGGGTTACAGGGCCGTGAGCCAAGCGGCTTGCAAGACCTGAACGCGCAGCTCCGCGCCTGGGTTTGGGGGGTGGCCAACCAACGGGTACATGGTACTACGCATGAACAGGTGGCCGTGCGCTGGGACGTGGATCAGTTCAGCCTGCAGCCGCTCGATGGGCGTCCTCCTTATCCTTACCTGGATGACGAACTGCGCAAGGTGGCGCGCGACGCCTATGTGAGCTGGCAAGGCAGCCGCTACTCGGTGCCCTGGTCGTACGCCGGCAAGCAGGTCTGGGTGCGCGAGCGAGGCGGCGATGTGGAGGTGCTCTACGGCCGGGAGCGGATCGCGGTCCACGGCCAGGCCCGGCACAAACACGCGGTGATGACCCAGGCGGAGCACCATCGCGGGATCCCGCTCGGAGCGCGGCGCGTGGGCAAGACCTTGATTCACATTCAAGACACAGCGCCGGTGGTGGAGATTCGCCCGCTGGCAGCGTACGAGAGCGCGACGGCGGGAGGCGGGCGATGACTCCGATCGAACGAATCCAAGGAGCGTTAAACGGACTCGGCCTGAAAGCCGTCGAAGCACGGCTCGAGGGCCTACTGGAACAGGCTTCCAAGAAGGAGCCCAGCTACGCGGACTTCCTCGATGAGTTACTGAGCTGCGAAGTCGATGCACGCCGCAGCCGGTATCTACGCGCGCGGCTGCAGCTGGCGCACCTGCCGTTTGTGAAGACCTTCGACCAGTTCGATTTTGCGTTCCAGCCCTCGATCGACGAACGGCAGATCCGGGAGCTGCGCTCTCTGCGCTTCATCCACGAGGCCAGCAACGTGGTGTTTCTGGGACCTCCCGGCGTTGGCAAAACCCATCTCAGCGTGGCGCTGGCCGAAGCCGCGATCCAGGCTGGTTTCGGCGCCTACTTCATGACCGCGCACGACCTGGTCACCGATCTCGGTCGCACCTATCGGGAGGGGCGGTTGGACCGGCGCATGCGCGTCTACCTGGCGCCGAAGGTTCTGATCATCGACGAAATGGGATACCTGCCACTGGATGATTTGGGGGCGACGATCTTCTTCCAGTTGGTGAGCGCCCGTTACGAGCGCGGCAGCATCATCCTGACGTCCAACAAGAGCTACGGCGACTGGGATTCGATCTTCGGCGATCCCATCATCGCTACGGCGATTCTGGATCGGCTGCTGCATCATTCGACCACCATCAACATCCGGGGGGAGAGCTACCGGTTGAAGGACCGGCGGAAGGCGGGTCTGTTCCCCCGAGCCGAGGAGGAGGCCCGACCAGCCCCCTTTCCCTCCTCGCAAACGCTATCGAACGGTCCTCGCCGTCAAGGGTCCGCTGCGCCGCGCAAAACCAGCGCGCCCTTGACTGCTCCGGGCCGTTCCGAAACAGGTTCCTAGGATGAGGGAAAGGGGGCATCCGGAACTCGGTCTTCGGCGTTGGCCGCGGACCCCTGGGGTGGGAGATTTTTCAACCGGCGATGTGGGGAAATTTCAACCGGCGTTGACATGGGCAATGCCACGGTTGGAGGAACGCGTGCGCCACATGCTTGTCCGGGGTTGAGCGCGGTCCTCGGGAGATTGTCGCCGAAGACCGGCCGACCGGAGGGTCGGCCACGATCCAGGGGGTCCGCCCTACCAAGCACCGAATCCGCATCGCTTCCGGATCGCGCACCTGGGGGGAAAGGCATGCGACACGGAAATGAGTGGCCGAGCGGGTGGATCGCAACGAACGAACCTGTAGGCCCTGGAATACAACACGGGCCGACCGCACTCCAATGCGACCGGCCCTTGTACCGCAGAAGTTGTCAGCGAGCGCTTAACTCTTGCGCACGCGGCGGCGGAACAACGCTAAAGCCATCAAGCCTGACCCGATCAGAAGGCAGCTCACGGGCTCGGGGACCGTTTCCGCGAAGAAATCCTGCTCGTAGCTCTGCAAAACATAACCCGAGGTCAAGCCCGTAAGAGTCGATGTGGTGCTGGTAATCGTCGTCAGGTCGTAAGGGCTTGAAATCACGGTCTCGGAGATGTTGTTCATAACGAACGTCCCCACCCCCACCTGCACGTCGGTCACGACGGCTGGGTTCCCTGTAGGAGGGACCGGGTTCATCTGGTCCTTCGACTGGATAATGAAATAGCCAGCAGGAGCGTCCGGCGCCACAGAAACTTCGTAGCTGATGTCGAATCCGAGAAGCCACCCCCCCGCAGTTGTCTGAAAGGAAAAGCCCGCGGTGTGAATAGCGCCGGTCAAGCTGTCCAGGGTGGCGTTAACGTTAGCGGCAACCGGGTCGCCAAGTGGAGCCGAGTATGTGAAGTTGCTAAAGATCAGGAACTGGTTCTCGCATGAGTATCCGGAAGTCGTCAAAGTCGCCATCGTGCTCGATACACACACGGGGGTCGCTGACAACACGGAAGCAGCAGCCAGCAGAACCACAGCCAACACCAAAAATCTATTCATATCATCCCTCGTTCTCGCGTCAGCGGCCTCAACGATGCTCCTGGCGCTCCAGGCGGACACACCGGATACCGCATTAAGGGAACTATACCCTAAACCCCGCAAGTATGCAAGCCTTAATTCTTGTTAGGTGCGCGGCACAAATGGGGGTAGGACCGGTTTCCCGCAGTAGGCCGGTAAGGAAACCCTGTCCTTCCCCGGTGGAAGCCAGCGAGCACGTCCGCCGCTCGGGTCCGGCCGAGGGGATCCCGCCGCGGGCGGACCGACATTCCAGACGGGCCAAGCCGCGGCCGCCAGGCACCGTTGGACACCGAGACACCGTTATGACCCCAGACGGAAGAGCCAATCAAAGCTATAATATCAGTAGTGCTGGCCACAGGGCGTGTCCACGTACTGACCTTCCCCGGCTACCTAGCCAAGTGAACCACCAGAGGGTGTTCTTATGCGAATTGCCATGCTGAGTTGGGAGTCCCTCCACTCCATTGCCGTAGGCGGCGTGGGCGCACATGTCACCGAGTTGGCGGCTGCCCTGGAGCGGAAAGGCCATGAAGTCCACGTTTATACCCGCATGGGCCACGGCCAGCGGGAGTACGAGCGGATCGACGGGGTGCACTATCACCGCTGCCCGTTCGCGTTGAACGGCAATTTCGTGGACGAAGTGAACGAAATGTGCCGCTCCTTCGTGCACCACGTGTTCCGGACCGAGGACTACATGGGCGCCCCGTTTGACGTGGTGAACGCGCACGACTGGCTGGCGGCCAATGCTATGATCTGGATCAAGCAGGGACGCGGCCGCAAGGGAGTCTTCACCATTCACTCGACCGAGTACGGCCGCAGCGGGAACCACTTCGGGAACGGGCAGTCCGTGCGCGTGCGCTCCCAGGAGCGGGCGGGAGTCGAATGGGCCGATCGCGTGATTGCCGTCTCGACCCCGCTCAAGAACGAGGTCATGTGGATGTACAACGTCCCGGACTGGAAGGTCTCGGTGGTCCACAACGGAGTCAACGTCCACAACTACGACGGCTGGGTCGATCCGGGAGAAATCAGAGGCAGGTACGGAATCGGCCCCCTCGATCCGACGGTGCTGTTCTCCGGGCGTATGGCGTATCAGAAGGGCCCGGATCTGCTGATGGACGCCATCCCCTATGTCTTGAGGTTTTATCCCCATACCAAGTTCGTGTTTGCGGGAGACGGCGAGATGCGAGGCGGCGTGGAGCGGCGCGCGCACGCGCTGGGCGTGGCCCATGCCACGCGGTTCATCGGGTTTCAGCACAATGGCACGCTGGCCAACCTGTACAAAGCGTGCGACACCGTCTGCGTGCCGAGCCGCAACGAGCCCTTCGGGATCGTGGTGCTGGAGGCCTGGAGCGCCGGCAAGCCGGTGGTCTCGACAAGGAACGGAGGGCCCGGAGAAATCGTCTGGCACGAGGTGAACGGGCTGAAAGTCCACCCGAATCCGAACTCGATCGCCTGGGGTCTGGGGACTCTGTTCACAAACTTCGAGTGGGCGCGCTGGATGGGGCGCAACGG
Organism: Bryobacteraceae bacterium; assembly: GCA_036404435.1. Classification (GTDB taxonomy): domain Bacteria; phylum Acidobacteriota; class Terriglobia; order Bryobacterales; family Bryobacteraceae; genus DASWZN01. The sequence goes on along the minus strand of DASWZN010000053.1, from coordinate 138,625 downwards.
GCGGTATGCGGCCGAAAGGGCGTTCAGTTGGGAAACGGCCGCCGACAGGGCGATGTCCGCCTACTGCGCCTAGGCCCGCGGGCCACGCAGGCGGAACCGCCTGCGCCACGTGGAAGCGCCCGCGCCACGTTGCTGTCGTTGAGCTAAGGAGTCTTCATGAGCTCGGATCGGATTGGCCGGTTGAACGAACTAGCCCATGACCTGTCGTGGAGTTGGAGCCCCCAGGCGCGGGAAGTGTTCCGCAGTCTCGACTACACGTTATGGCGCGAAACCGCGCACAATCCCGTTCAGATGCTCCGTACGATCTCGGCGGAGCGGTTGGACCGGGCGGAAAAGAACTCCACGTTTCTGGCGCACTACGATGCCGCGATCGAGGCGCTCGACCAGGCGCGAAGAGCGGCTGGAACGTGGTGGCCGACCCGGTTCCCGGAATTGGCGGACCGTCAGATTGCATACTTTTCCGCCGAGTTCGCCCTGCATCAATCGCTGCCCATTTACGCGGGCGGTCTGGGCGTTCTGGCGGGCGATCACTGTAAAGAGGCGAGCGATCTAGGGTTGCCGCTGGTAGGTGTCGGCTTCATGTACCCGATGGGCTACTTCCACCAGAAGATCTCGCCCGAAGGGCGGCAGATCGAGGACTACAGGCGGCTGAGCTATGACGACGTGGCGGTGGAGCGCGCCACCGGACCGGACGGGAAGCCCTGCCAGATCCGGGTTTCGCTCGGGATGGGCACCCTGCAGGTCGCCCTGTGGCGGGTGCGCCTGGGGCGAGTGAACCTGATTCTGCTCGATACCGACGTGCCGGAAAACGCGTCCTGGGACCGCGAACTGTCCTCGCGGCTTTACGGAGGCGAGCGCGAGACGCGTTTGCGCCAGGAGATCGTGCTGGGCGTGGGCGGAGTGCGGGCGCTGAGAGCCCTGGGATATAACCCGGCGGTGTGGCATTTGAACGAAGGCCATACGGCGTTCGCGGTGCTGGAACGCATTCGGGAGTTGGTGGAGGCGGGCGAGAGCTTCCTGGCCGCCCTCGAGCAGGTCCGCGCGACCACCGTCTTCACCACCCACACTCCGGTCGCGGCCGGGCACGACGCCTTTCCATTCCACCAACTGGATGGCCAGATGGCCCTGTTCTGGGAAGGCGCGGGATCGCGGCGAAACACGTTTCTGGGCCTGGGGAGTTACGACACGGCCGAGAGCCTCTTCAACATGACCGTGGTCGCCATGCGCGGATCGGGCGCCATCAACGCCGTGAGCAAGCGCCACCGGCAGGTGACCAGCGAGATGTGGGCTCCCCTGTGGCCGGGAGTGCCGGACGAGAAGCGCCCCCTGCGCGCCGTGACCAACGGAGTCCACGTGCCGACCTGGATCGCGCCGGCGATGGCGGAGCTCTTCGAACGCTGGCTAGGGCCAGACTGGCTGGATCACCACGACGAACCGGACTTATGGAAGCGGATCGACCGCATCCCGGACGAGGAATTCTGGGCCACCCGGCAACTGCTGCGGCACCACCTCCTGAACTTCGTGCGCGAGCGCGGCCGCAACGGGTGGAGAGGAGAGACCGCCAGCCCGGTGCAAGTGCTGGCCGCCGGCAGTCTCCTCGACCCCTTCGCGCTCACCATTGGATTCGCCCGCCGCTTCACGGAATACAAGCGCCCGGACCTGATCTTCCGCGACTCGGAGCGGCTGGCGCGCATTCTCAACGCTCACCGCTGCCCCGTACAGATCATCCTGGCCGGCAAGGCCCACCCGGCCGACGAGCCCGGCAAGCGCGCCATGCAACGCGTCTACCAGCACGCCACCAATCCGCGCTTCGGCGGGCGGGTAGCGTTCGTAGAGGACTACGACTTGCACGTGGCTCATCTATTCGTCCAGGGCTGCGACGTCTGGCTCAACAATCCACGCGAGCCCATGGAAGCATGTGGCACCAGCGGGATGAAGGCTTCGCTGAACGGCGTCCCGCACCTGAGCGTCGCGGATGGCTGGTGGTGGGAGGGCTACTCCGGGTCCAACGGGTGGCTGATCGATTCCGGCCCGGACAAGAACGACGGGGCCGAAGCGGAGTCGCTTTACCGTCTGCTGGAGGAGAAGATCGTCCCGGCGTTCTACGGGCGCGACGAGAAAGGCATCCCGCGGCAATGGATCCAAACGGCGAAGGAGGCCATCCGCACGGTTGCGCCCCATTTCAGCGCGCGCCGGATGATCAAGCAGTACGCCGAGGAAGCCTACGCCCCCATGGCGAGCCGGCTGGTTGCGCAGCCAATCAAATGAGAAACAGCCCCCAAGGAAAGGAACCATGAGCACTGCAATTCTGTCCGAGTACATCGAGAGTCTGCCGAACATCTGCGGTTCCGAAGACGCCGTCGCCCAGGCCACGGCCCGCAAGCGACCGATCTACCTGCCGGAATGCGGGATCGATTTCGGCAGTATCCGCAGCTCCTTCAGTAGTGCGCTGCACATGCACCAGCCGATGATTCCCGCCGGTGGCGGCGACCTGCGCACGGCCGGCGTCATCAGCAATCTCCAGCACATGATGGAGAACCAGGGCGTGGGCGACAACCACAACGCGCCGGTTTTCCACTGGTGCTACAAGCGCATGGGCGAATTCATTCCCCAGCTCATCCACGAGGGCAAGCAGCCGCGCGTGATGCTCGACTACTCGGGTTGCCTGCTCCACGGCCTCCGGGCCATGGGCTTGAATGACGTCTTCGACAGCCTGAAAACGATCACGCTGAACCCGGAGTACCGGCGCGCGGTGGAATGGCTGGGAACCGCCTGGGGGCACGCGGTGGCGCCCTCGACGCCGGTCCAGGATTTCCGCCTTCACGTCCAGGCCTGGCAGCATTACTTCGCCGCGATCTTCGGCCTGGAGGCGGTGAGCCGCGTCAAGGGCTTCTCGCCGTCGGAGATGGCACTGCCCAACCACCCCGACGTGTTCTACGAGTTTGTGAAGACGCTTCTGGACTGCGGGTACCAATGGGTGCTGGCGCAGGAGCATTCGGTGGAGCGGGTCGAAGACGGGGGAAGCCTGCGCCAGAAGCATATCCCGCACCGGCTGATCGCTAGGAACTCCCGCGGGCAGACGCTCAGCATCGTTGGCGTCATCAAGACGCAGGGCAGCGACACCAAGCTGGTGGCGCAGATGCAGCCGTATTACGAGGCCAAGGGGCTGGGGCGCACGGACGTGGCGGGCCACTCCGTTCCGGCGCTGGTCACCCAGATCGCCGACGGAGAAAACGGCGGCGTGATGATGAACGAGTTCCCAAGTAAGTATTTCGAGGTGATGCGCGAGGCCTCGGACTCCGACGTGCCGCCGGTGAACGTGAGCGAGTATCTGGAGTATCTGCAGGTGACGGGAGTGCGCGAACAGGACCTTCCCGCCATCCAGCCGGTCATGCAAAAGCGCATCTGGGACCGGTTCCCCAAGCCGGCCGGTCCCGAGGCCCTCGAGAAGATTATCGGGGAACTGCGCAAAGAGGACAACCGCTTCCACATGGAGGGAGGAAGTTGGACCAACAACCTCTCCTGGGTGCGCGGCTACGGCGACGTACTGGGGCCGATGGAAGCCGCCAGCGCCCTGTTCTCCGAGAAGGCGCTGGGCAAGGTGTCCACCTCCGATCCCCGCTATCGCAACGCGCTCTACTACCTGCTTCTGACCCAGACGAGCTGCTACCGCTATTGGGGTACCGGCCTGTGGACCGATTACGCCCGCGAGCTGTGCCGGCGGACAAGCGACATCCTTAGCCACGACTTCTGAGCGGCTGGCGTCGACCACGGTCCTGCATCTCATCAGTCGTGGGCTTTCTGCTTGGATGGAAGCCCACGCTCCTCTGCCCCGCCGAATGAAGCGCCTTAGCCGGGAGAAGCTCTCAGCGGTAGAATATAGATTGTCGAGCTGTTGCTGAGGGCATTGCACAGTATCCTGCGTTTTGTTAACGTTGTCGGTGAGAACTGAGCGGGAGTAATTCAGTGGTAGAATGCCAGCTTCCCAAGCTGGACGTCGCGGGTTCGAGTCCCGTCTCCCGCTCCACTGTATTTTCAATAAGTTGGCGACACCGGACCTGGAGAGGTACCGACGGAAGTTGCCTTCGAGCTGGACGTCGATTGGTGGTGCCTCAGTTAAGTACTTATCGTCAGAATGACTTACGGCCGGACGACCAAGGCTGCGGCTGTTGCTTAACGGAGTAATCGGAGTAAACGGAGTAACCATTCGTGATCCCCGCATTCTCTTCCTCGAAGCCGTCACGTCGGACCGCACTCTGCGTTGCATTCGCCTACTACGCCAGCGCCTTGCGGGCGATCATACCGGCCGCCCCCGGTGGTAGAGAATCCCATGTGTTTGCAACGGCGGGACCTGTGTGGGCTCCCAGACAACTCAGGCCATGGCGCAAATGCCCCAATCATATTTGAAACCGGTCACATAATGACCGTCTTCGCATACAATTGGGGCATGGCTTGCCGACTCCGCACCTTCGATCTTTGCCGTGTCTTGACCCATCAATCAAAGCAACCGAGACAGTGGGCAAGTTTCATCTCGCACAGAGGAAAAGTCTCGACTTCAGCACCGTCTGCTTTGGAGCACGTGGGACAACACGCTGAGAATTGGCGGCAGGTCCTTGTCGCCAGATCCGGCGTCATCTAGGATTACGACTGTTTTCTCCGGCATGCGAGTTTCCTCCGCAGGCGCGCAGCGAATCCGTGACAAGCGCGACTTTGGTTCGCCCACGCTCGCTCCTTCGTGCCTAAGAAGCCAAGTCTACTTTCTGCCCGTCAAGTTGGCAAAGTCGAGGCACTGGATGGCAGCCGCGAGCATAAGGCCGGGATGATCTGGCACGGGTCCGCGCTGCGGCGCCCAAATCATGCCGCCTTCAGCAGACGGGCCACGTACTCCATTCGCCCACTGCCATCGCTGACGCGTCGTGAGGCGCCGGCGATTGAGTTCCCCCGCTATCGCTCTCAGGCTCATTCCGCCCTGCCGCAGCCGGCGAATGCGCTTGAGAACCGATTGCTCCACGACAGGGCTATGGTTTCCGCCGAAGCCGGCCAAAATGGCCCAACTTGTCAGAGGTAACGAACTGGCTGGCCGGACCCACGCCGGTCGTGCTGCTAGACAGGCCGAAACACGTGTCGATGCCACGCTCAGTGGTGCGGTAGCGCGGCGCCCCGTAAGCCCAGCAGCTTGTCCAGATAGACAGACTTCATCTGCCGGCTGGCCATGATCTGTTTGACCGGGGAGAGTCTGAGGATCGCGCCCAGGATGGCGGCCATAACGCGGTGGTTCCAGTGGGCCTGGTTGTCGAAGATGAGGTTCTGGAGTTTGCCTCGTTCGATGGCCATGAGCACCGTACGGTGGGCCGTCGTGACGGGGGTGATGACGCGCTTTCCCCGAGAGCGGAGCGACAAGGCGTTTCGGGCGCAGGTGCGGACGCACACGCCGCAGCCCAGGCAGAGGTCCCGCTGGAGCTTCGCCTTCTTGCGCTTGGGCTGGCAGGGATCTCCGGCCGAGACCAGGGCCATGGCCTCCACGGGGCACGCCTCCACACACTTCCCGCAGCCGTTACAGTTCCCTGCTTCGACCTCGGGCAGGAAGTTGGTGGTGGCGATGGGGCTGAGGACCGCGAAACGCCTGGCGGCCAGCAGGGCCTCGCAACAGCAGCCACAGCAGTTGCAGATGAACGCGACCTGCTCGCGGACGTTCTCGCCGAACTGGACGAGGTCGTGGCCCCGCGCCTGCTCGATCAGGCTCATGCCCTCCGGGACGTCCGCCTGCCGGGCGATGCCGTGCTTGATGAGGGACTGCGCGGTGCCGTTGAAGGTGAGGCAGATGTCCAAGGGCGCGCCGCAAGCTCTGTTCAGGTGCTTCATCTTGTGCCGGCAGTAGCACGTCCCTACGCCGATGTGGGAGGCGGTGCGGACCACTTCGCTAGCCCGTTCGTAGTCCATCACCTCCAGGGCCGTTCCGGCACCCACGGCACTCTCGTTCACGAAGACCCGCCCGACGCGCGTCTCGGCGCCGCAGAAGAGGTTCTTCACGAAATCCTCCTCCACGTTCAGGTACTGGTAGAACAATTCCGCCAGCAGCTTCTGGTCGTACCCGTTGCCCACGCGCATCATGGAGAATTCGAAGAATCCGGCCATGGGCGGCGGGAGCACGAAGAACCGCTCCTCCCCCACCTCCACGTCCAGCAGCATTCCCCGGGAAGCGAGGTTCTCCAGAGTCGCCCGGGCCTTGCCCTCCGGCTGCTTCCAGTTCCGCGCCGCGGTGGCCACTGTAAATGGCCTTATGGGAAGCAGGGCCACCAGGGCCGCCTCCTCCTTCGTGAAGAGCACCTGGAGGATCCGGAACAGCAATTCCGTGGGCGGAGCGCCCTGGGGAAACAGGTTCAGCCTGTCGGAGAGGCTCTTGTAGCTTTGCCTGAGGGTGATGTGGGACATGGCCGGCACGCACTCAGGAATCACACTGGATTGCCAGCATGGCCATGTCATCTGCCGGCCGCGCGGGAGTGCACCACCCTTCGACGCACGCCAACACCGCGTCGAGGCTCTCATCAAGCCCCACGCATCGATTCCGACCGACGGCCTCCAGCAACCTCGCGGCTCCGAATTCCTTCCCGGCTGCGTTCTCCGCATCGGTAAGCCCGTCCGTGACGAAGTACAAGCGGTCTCCGGCCCCAAGCCGCACCGCGCGCTCCTCATAGCTTGCATCCGGCAGCAGGCCCACGGGTGTTCCACCGGACTCGAGGACGTATGGCGCCTCGCCGGGGCGCAGATGCACCGGTCGGGGATGCCCGGCGGTCACGTAGCGAAGAACTCGCGTCCTGGTGTCCAGCACTCCGTAGATCATGGTGAAGTACTGCGCTGTTCGGGGGCTGATCCTGAACTCGCGGTTTAGCTGCGCGACCACCTCGGCCGGCGCGGCGACGCGGTACTGACCCGGCCGGTCAGGCGCGGGCTTGTATAGAACCGAACGATCCGGCACGAGGGACAAGACGTGGCTCAGCGTCACCGAAAGGAGCGCCGCGGCGACACCGTGTCCGGAAACGTCAAGGATATAGACACCTATGTGGCTGTCATCAAGAGGAAGGATGTTCAGGAAGTCGCCGGCCAGCTCCTGGCAGGGGCGAAACTCCCAAGCGAATCGAATACCCGGCACTTCGGGTAGGACGGAGGGCAGCAAAGCCCGTTGTACCGTCGCGGCCGCTTCCAGGTCGCGCTGAATGCCGCGGTTGGCCGCCTCCAGTTGCTCGTTAGCGCGAGCCAGCGCTTCCTGTGCCAGTTTTTCGGTGGTCACGTCCGACTGCACGCCGATGAAATGAGTAACCGCGCCCGAAGGATCTCGAACCGGCGTTATCGAGAGGCGGTTCCAGAACGCGGTTCCATCCTTGCGATAGTTGAGGAGCTGCACCGTGATCTCGCGTTGCTCGCGAAGGGCCGCTCTCAGGCGGTTCAGTGTTGCTTCGTCGGTGCCGGGGCCCTGCAAGAACCGGCAGTTGCGGCCCATCACTTCGTCCACGGAGTACCCGGTGAGCCTATGGAAGCCGGCGTTGGCATAGATCAGAGGATTGTCCGGCAGGCGGGCGTCGGCAATCGTAATGCCCTCGGCGGTTGCAGCCAGAGCGCGGTTCTTGAGCTGAAGCTGATCGTCAAGGTGCCCGCGGTCCAGGCTCGTCGCGGAAGGAGGCTTCGGGCGCATAAGGTCTATACGACCACTTCAGCGCCTCCCCGCGCAACGCCTCTTATTCCTCCCGGACCGCGGCGCGCGCTCTGCCCAGGCGAATGTCGGCCGGGCTGACGCTGGATTCGGTTCATGCCATTGCTGAACTACCAGCCGCGGGTCCAACGCGCCCGGCCGCCATGCCGTTGAGAAGACAACAGTCTGGATTACAGAAATCGCGTCCCGGCCCCAGCGTGCCCAGAGCCCGGCGCTTCTGGCCGCTGGTGCGTTCCAGGATGAGTTCGCGGATCATCGATACGAAGGCCGGATGTACGCCCGCAGTCGCCGCTCTGATCATATTCACTCCCAAGTCCCGGCACAGCGCTGCCGCCTCCGTGTCCAAGTCGTAGATCACCTCCATGTGGTCGGAGAGAAAACCGATCGGCACGACCACGATATCCTCCAAGCCTCCGCTGGAGTTGCGTTCGCGGATGTAGTCACAAATGTCCGGCTCGAGCCATGGCTGCCTGGGGGAGCCACTCCGGCTCTGATAGACAAGATCGCCGGCAGGCCTGCCCAGGATGAGGCAGACAAGCCGGCACGACTCCCGGAGTTGCTCCACATAGGGGCTCGCTTCCGCCATGGAGAGGGGAATGCTGTGGGCCGTGAACACTACGGACGCCGAGGCGCGCCGCTGGGGTTCAATCTGCTCCAATGCCTGGCGGACCCGTTCGGCGACAGCCGTAAGAAAGCCGGGATGGTTGTGGAAGGTCCGCAGCTTGTGGATCTCGGGAGCGCGCGGCCCGACCTCCACCCGCGCCCGCTCGATGTCCTCCAGATACTGGCGGCAGCCCGAGTAGGATCCAAAAGCCGACGTCGCAAAGGCTAGCGCCCGGCTCACGCCGTCCGCCTGCATCTGCCGCAGCGTGTCAGCCAGCATCGGGTGCCAATTCCGGTTTCCCCAATAGATGGGGAGGGATGGGCCGTGAGCCTTGAGTTCGCTCTCGAGTGCGGCGATCAGAGCGCGGTTCTGGTCGTTGATGGGGCTTCGGCCGCCAAAGTGGTAGTAGTGTTCCGCCACTTGAAGCAGTCGCTCACGCGGCACGTTCTTTCCGCGCAACACGTTTTCCAGAAACGGGATCACATCTTCCCGGCGCTCCGGTCCTCCGAACGAGACGATCAACAGTGCGTCATAAGTCATAACTCAGTCTCCATCTCTCGCGGCGGAACCACCTGCGACGGAGGCTATCTTGCGCAGCATTCCGCTGAACACCGCCTGGTGCAGAGGATAAACGGAATACCAATAGGCTCGCCCCAACAAACCCCGCGGGTCGAAGAGCGCGGTCTGACGGATGGTGCTGCCTCCGTCGCTGCCGGTGACTTCGAACTCCAGCCAGGCCCGGCCGGGCAATCGCATCTCAGCGGCCATGCGCAAGCGATGACCCGGTTCAAAAGCTTCCACGCGCCAGCAATCCACCGCATCACCGACCCGGAGGTCCTCGGGATCCCGCCGGCCGCGCCTCAAGCCCACGCCGCCCGCCACCAGGTCCAGCGCTCCGCGCAAACGCCACAGCCAGTTCGCGTAGTACCAGCCAGTGCGGCCGCCGATTCTTCGGATGGGCTCGAATGCCGCCTCCGGGGGGACGCCTACATGGATCGACCTGGAGTCAGTCAGCAGGTCCCGCCGTTCGGAGTTCAGCGCCATGGCGATCGCCTCCCGGAACCCGCATGGCTGGATCGAAAACTCGGTCAGCGCCGATCTGTCTTCCACCACGGTCCGGTGACGAATGCTCTCGATCAGCTTTCGGCCCACCCGAACATAGAGCGGAGTAACAAGGCCCAGCCAGAGGCTGGAAAGCCGCGGCGTGAGCACGGGCACCGACAAGATGAGCCGTTTCAACCCCCTCTGGCGTGCGTACTCCCGCATCAGGCCGCCGTAGGAGACCCGATCGGAGCCTCCAATCTCGAACACCCTGCTGGCGTCAGGCGGCAGGTCCAAAGCGGCAAGAAGATACTTCAGCAGGTCGCCGATGGCGATCGGCTGCGCGGGAATAGCGACCCAGCGCGGCGCAATCATCACCGGCAAGCGTTCTACCAGAGCTCGGACCATTTCAAACGACAGACTGCCCGATCCGATCACAACCGACGCACGGAATTCGATGACTGGAAGGCCCGATGATCGCAATATCTCGCCGACTTCATGGCGACTGCGCAAGTGCGGGGACAGCGTTGAGGAACTCTCGCCCAGCCCACCCAGATAGATGACGCGGCTCACCCCGAGATCGCGGGCGGCGTCGGCAAAGTTTCGGGCAGCCCGCCGGTCCTCTTCCTCGAAGGACCCAGCCGAGCCCATCGAGTGAACCAAGTAGTATGCGGTGTGCACCCCCGCCATGGCCGCGCGAACCGAAGCACCGTCCAAAACGTCACCGGCCACGATTTCTGCGCCGGCCGTCTTTGGGATTCGCAGCAGCTCCGGCCGCCGCGCCAGACAGCGAACCCGATGGCCGGCCGTCATCAGGGCCTTCAACAACTGCCCTCCAACGTACCCGGTTGCGCCGGTGACCAGAATGAGTGGCGTCATCTTCTTCTGATACTCCTGAGCGCCTCGAGCGCGCGGTCGTGGGCCTCGTTGTGGTCGACAATCGGATGTGGCGCGGGCGACCTCTGCGACCCTGGAACCCAACGGCGACGGTACTCGCCATCGGAATCGAACTTCTCAGCCTGAAGTGAGGGGTTGAAGATGCGGAAGTAAGGGGCCGCATCCGCGCCACAGCCCGCGACCCATTGCCAACCCAGCGTGTTGTTGGCCAAATCCGCATCCACCAGAGTGTCCCAGAACCAGGCCGCGCCATCCTGCCAACCGATCAGCAGGTGCTTGACTAGGAACGATGCGGCCACCATCCTCACCCGATTGTGCATCCAGCCCGTGTGCCACAACTCCCGCATGCCCGCATCCACGAGCGGGTAACCGGTCCTGCCTCGATTCCACAACTGGAACCGTTTCGGATCCATCCGCCAGGGGAAGGCGGCGAATTCGTGTCGGAGAGCCTCCTGCGGCGATTCCGGATGGTGATGCAGCAAGTAGTACGCAAACTCGCGCCAGCCAATCTGCCTGAGGTAGGCTTGGCAGGCCGCGGCGTTCTCGTTCATCGTCTCCAGCACTGCGCGCCAGACCTGTATGGGAGCGATCTCGCCGAAGTGTAGATGTGGAGAAAGCCGCGATGTGCCCGCGACACCGGGCCTCTCCCGATTCACTGGATACCCCGCAAGCGCTTCCGCGAGGAAGCGCTTCAGTTGGTGCGCAGCCCCGGATTCGCCAGGCTGCCAGACCTCACGGAATCCGCTCGCCCAATCCACCGCCGGCTCCAATCCGAGCTCCGAAAGGTCCAACGAATGTGGCCAAGTCTCTGGGGAGAGCAGGCGTTTCGGCGCGTCTTTCGAGACCGGCGCTGTGAGCTTGGGCAGACAGGCTCGCCAGAACGCCGTGAAGACCTGGAACGGCTTTCCGTTCTGATTTAGAGTCGTCCCTGGTTCCGACATGAGGCTGCCGTTGAAACTCTCGGCAAGAAGCCCGCGACCACGCAACGTCGACGCCACCTGGCTGTCACGCGCGACGGCTGCGGGCTCATAGCGGCGGTTCCAGAACACGGCGGAGACGGCGCACTCGGCCGCGAGACGGCTAAGCGCCTCCGTCGTCGGTCCACGGCGGACGATCAAACGCGAACCGCGATTTTCGAGTTCCGCACCGAGCTTTGCCAGCGAGCGATCCAGCCACCATCGGGAAGCCGCCCCGGGCGGCCAGGCGCCCTCTTCTTCCGGGGCCCAGATAAACACCGGGATTACCGGAGCGCACCGCTCCACCGCAGCTGCCACAGCCGGGTTGTCCGACAAACGCAGATCCTGCCGAAACCAAACGAGGGACGGTGCTCCGCTCATGGCCGTCCGTTTGCCCCGGCCGGACCGGGGCCGGTGAACAGTTCGGTTATGCGCTGGAACCGATACTCGAAGATCCGTTCCACGTCACGCCGCACTTTGAGGGAGTGCACCGCCCTGCCGATGATCCCAAGCGGAAGCCGGTATCGGACCACGTCTGTCATTCGCGTCCCGCCGGCGCGTGCCTGGAAGCGATGGGTGTGGTGCCAAAGCCGGTATGGACGTGCCGACTGCACGTCGATGAACCGAAAGGGCGGCTCCCAGCGTCGGATCTCCGTCTTCCAACTCACCGGGATGCCGTGCCACGCAAGTTGGTACCGGATTCTTGTTCCGGCTCGAATCCGGATCGGGCTGGTCGTGAGAATGCGAAACCCAAGCCAGGGTGGCGTGAGCGTTCTGAGATTCGCGGCGTCGGAGAAGAAGTTGAACACCTCTTCGATGGGCCGTGGAACCCATTGCTCACGGCGCAAGGTGTGGAAGCGCGTCAAACCAGCACCTCCTGCCTGTTGGGCTCCTGCGTGAGCCGCCACGGCTGCTGGAAAAGGGGCCGCGGATTGTAGTTCTTCGTCAGAAGCAACTGAAAATCGCTGATGTGGCGCTCGCGAAAAGCGCCCTCGCAGAATGCCAGGTAGTAGTCCCACATTCGTACGAACCGGTCGTCAAAGCCCAGGGCTTTGACCTCGCCGATGGAGTCGTGGAAGCGCTCGCGCCAGGCTGCGAGCGTCCGCGCGTAATGAACTCCCATGTCCTCCGCGTGGAACGGCGACAGCCGGGTCGCGCGGGCCAGCGAGTCCAGGATTCCCCGCAGCGAAGCCAGTTGGGCGCCTGGGAAGATGTACTTCTGGATCCAGTCACTCTGTTTCCGGTATCGAGGGAACTTCTGTTCGTTCATGGTGATCGTCTGGAGCAGCATGGAGCCGTCCGGCTCGAGCAGCCGGTCGCAGGTGCGGAAGAACTCGTCGTAGTGCTCGAAACCGACAGCCTCGAACATCTCGATGCCCACGATCTTGTCGAACCTCCCGCTCAGCTGACGGTAATCCTCGAGCAGGAGTTCGATGCGAGGGTGGGGGTCCGCGGCATCGAACCGCTCTCGCGCATACTTGTATTGCTGCTGGCTGATCGTGGTCGTCGTGACCTGGCAGCCATAGTTGCGGGCGACGTGCAGCGCGAACGCGCCCCACCCCGTTCCGATCTCCAGCACCCGATCTCGCGGCTGCAGGTCCAGTTTCCGGCAGATGCGATCCAGCTTCTGAATCTGGGCGGTTTCGAGGGAATCCTCAGGCCTCTCGTACCAGGCGCACGAGTAGACCAGGTTCTGATCCAGAAAGAGCCGGAAGAACTCGTTGCTGAGGTCATAGTGAGCTTGAATGTTGCGGCGGCTGCCCTCAACGGTATTCTTCCTCAGGCGCTGGCGGACGCGATCTGCGAAGCGGCTGAGCGAGGAGAAGAAGGCGTTCTTCTCCTCCAGTTTTGCCAGGTTGCGTACAGCCAGCCGCATGAGCGAGACCAGGTCGGGCGAGGACCAATCCCCATCCACGTATGCTTCTCCGATGCCCGTGTCGCCACCCGTCAGGGCGCGGGTAAAGAACCGCTCGCGGTCTACGACTAGACGCGCGCGAAGCTCGGCCGAGGCGTCTCCAAACCTCTGCGTCCGGTCCGGGAGGACCAGTTCGAGCGAGCCGCTGTCGAGCCCTTCGAGCGTGGACAGGAATAACCTCTTAGCTGCCGATGAGAGCATCTCCTTCATCAGTTCAAACCTCGCTTGTGAGGCGCCGGGGGTGCGTGAACACCGGCACCTTTTTCAAGTAGAGCCGCAAGGCTTCCCAGTGGATGGCGGCGATGACCTTTGCGGTCATCCAGGGATGAGCCAGTAGCGCGCTGTGCAGTGAGCCAGCCGTCCACGGCCTGCGGTGCAGGTTCAGCGTCGCGTCGAAAAGGGCCTGCCCATTCTCGATTGTGTCCATGTGGACGACGAGGCGCTGGTCCGGCGGCGTGAAGGTGAACGTGTAGTCCAACCTCATGCCCATGAATGGGGAAACGTGCATGGCCTTGGGGTGGCGATACCGCTTCGCACGCGACGATGGCAATTCGTTCGCCTGCCAGAGCCAGTAATTGTGGCTCTCGCCAAAGGTGCTATTTACTTCCGCAAGGATAAGTTGGAGGCGCTGCCGGGCGTCGTAGCAATAGAAAAATGAGACAGGGTTGAAGTTATAGCCGAAGTACCTGAGGTGAGTCAGCAGGAAGATAGGACCGTCCGGCAGGGCAACGCCCCGAGCGGCTGCGTCCCGTTCCAGCCGCTGCCTGAGAGAAAGGCTGGGATCGCCGAAATGATCGCGCTCGTCGAAGCTTGCCCAATTGAGCCGGTTGTGGCTGAGCAATCGGGAGATCCCGGTCAATTCCGGTATCCGGTCAATGTCCAGAAAGGCCATGAAGACGCCGTAGGTGAAATCGTGCCGGACCGGCCGGAACCTGCGGTGCCGAATGGTGCCGAAGTAGAAGGCGGATTCCATCGTTAGCACTCCACCGCGAGGGCCCGGGCCACACGCAGAGCCGAGTTCAGCCCGTCCTCGTGAAAGCCGTACAGCCAGTACGCCCCGCAGTAATGGGTCCGGTTCTTGGCGCTGATCTCACTCCATCTACCCTGGGCGCGGACGGCTTCTTTCGTATAGAGCGGGTGATGGTAGACGATCTTCCGCAGAACCTTCGAGCCCTCGATCGCGCCCTCCCCGTTCAGCGTGACGCAGTAGTCCGCGGGTCCAGGCAGCGACTGCAGCCGGTTCATGTGATAGGTCAGGGTGACGGCATCCTGCCCGCCGAGGCCAAGGTTGTAGTTCCAGCTTGCACGCGCCTGGGCGCGCCTGGGCAAGAGCGAGGAATCTGTGTGCAGCGTGGCCACGTTGCGGCTGGTCTTGAAACTCCCCAGGATGTCGCGCTCGGCGTCCGTTGGGTTTTTGAGCAGCGGCAGCACCTGATCGCCGTGGCAGGCAAAGACGACCTGGTCGAAAGTCATCGCCGGACGATCATCGAAGTTCAAGGTTACGCCCGTCTCCTGCCGGCCCACCGAGGCGACTCGCGAGCCGGTCCGGATTCGATCCTCGAAGGGGGCTGCGAGCAGCGGGATGTATCTGTGGCTGCCGCCCTGGATGACCTTCCACTTGGGATGCGTGTCGATGCCGAGCATGCCGTGGTTGTCGAAGAACCGCAAAAGCGTCAAGGCCGGGAAGGACCGGATCGCGTCCAGCGACATCGACCACACCGCCGAGGCCATTGGGAAAAGGTAGCGCTCCGTAAAGACCTCCTGGTAGCGTCCCTCATCGAGCACATCCCCGATGGTCGCTGCGGCGGCTCCCGGTTCGTTCAGCAGTTTCGGCGCCGTGCGGTTGAACCGTAGGATCTCGGCAAGGAGCCGGTAATGCCGGCGGCGAAACAGGTTGGAACGCTGAGCGAAGAATCCGTTGAAGCCACGGCTCGAGTACTCGAATCCCGTATCGCGAGAGCTGACCCCGAAAGACATATCGCTGGGCTGTGTTTCCACGCCCAGTTCCGACAGCAGCTTCACCAAATTGGGATAGGTCCGGTCGTTGTGGACTATGAAGCCCGTATCTACGGGAATCGGGCCGCCGCTGGTATCCACCATGACGGTGTTCGTGTGGCCGCCCAGGCGCGGCTCTTTCTCAAAAAGCGAGACCTGGTGCTTGCGGCTGAGATACCAGCCCGCTGCAAGGCCCGAGATGCCACTGCCGATCACCGCGATGCGCATTGGATCGCTCTGCCTACAGAATAGCCTGCGCTTCGCTTCTTGTCAAGTATTTGTCATGGACAAACACTTGACAATGTCCAGTCTCTGGACTATCCTGGGACTGTGAGTGCCCAGCGTCCGATTCACTATCCCATTCGAGCGGTGGCCAACCTGACCGGTCTGAGCATCGATACACTTCGGGCCTGGGAGCGGCGCTACCAGGCGGTGATCCCTCTCAGGGTCGAACGAGGCAGAGCCTACGACGAAGGACACATACGGCGGCTCCTCTTGCTGCGCGACGTGGTGGACCGCGGACACGCGATCGGGCAAGTTGCCTCGCTGGGAGATCGCGAGCTGGAGAAGCTGCTGGCGGGGCCATCCAGGGCTGAGCGGGCCCCAAGAACCCCTGGGACGGGACTAGAAGTGAACGATGGGCTGCAGCCCGTTGTGGCTGCCATCGAGTCGTTCGACTACGCAACAGCGAATGCGCACCTCGGCAGGCTGGCGGCGTTGCTGCCCGTTCACGAGCTTGTCGGCGAAGTGGTCCTCCCGCTCATGAGACTGGTCGGGGACCGCTGGCAGGACGGCACCCTGACCGTCGCGCAGGAACACATGACTTCCGCGATCTTGCGCAACCTTCTGGGCGGGCTCGTTCGCCTCCGGACGCCGTCTAGTCAGCCCCTCCGGCTTCTGTTCGCGACGCCCTCCGGGGAACTGCACGAGTTCGGAATCCTGGCAGCTGCCATGCTGGCCGTGGCCAGCGGATTTGAAGCTCTGTACTTGGGCCCGAACCTGCCCGCTGGTGAAATCGTGGCTGCTGTCGAGCAGACCTCGCCCCAAGCGGTTGTCTTGGGAATTAAGGCGAGCGAACCAACCCCGGAGACTATCGAAGAACTGAGGTTGGTCTCCTCGAAACTCCCGAAGCGTACGGAGCTGTGGCTGGGCGGCAGTGAAGTCAAGAAAGCTCTGCCCTCCGTTCGTGGGGCACGCGTGTTTGCCTTGGAGAACTTCGCAGAGTTGGACGTACATCTGGCCAGGTTGAAGAAGGGCAGCCAATGAAGTCCCTTCTGAAGCTGTTGTTCGGCGCCATTCTCGTTTGGATGACCGCGGTGACGATCCGCACGGGGCTTTCGGTCAGCCTCTGGGCGGCGTGGCCGGGCTATGCCGCCAACCCGTGGGCCATCGCCACGCTGTATGACGCGTACTCCGGCTTCGTGACGTTCTACGCGTGGGTTGTCTGCAAGGAGCGGACGCTCTGGGCCCGTGCGGTGTGGTTCCTCCTCATCATGGGCCTAGGCAACATCGCGACGTCGCTCTATGTTCTGATTCAACTCTTCCGGCTCAAGCCGGACGAGCGGGCCGAGTCGATCCTTTGGAGGCAGCCGGTATGAGAGAGTCTCTCTGGCTCCGCAAGGTCGTTCAGCCGCTTCTGGAACTGCTTCGGCAGGGCCTCACGCCCGAGAAGATCGCCTTCACCATCGCGCTGGGGATCACTCTAGGGGTGACGCCGGTTCTCGGCTCGACCGCGTTGCTGTGTACGCTAGCGGCGGTGGCATTTCGGCTCAACCTGCCGGCCATCCAGCTTGTGAACTGGCTGGTCTATCCGCTGCAACTGGCGCTGCTGGTCCCTCTCCTGCGCATCGGCGCCTGGATGTTCGGGCGCCCGCCGTCCGAGATGTCGGTTGCCCACATTTTCGAGTTGATCCGCGTGGACGTCTTCCACGCCGTGGGGACCCTCTGGACGGCGACAATACATGCCCTCGCGGTGTGGCTCGCGCTCGGAAGCGTGGCCACCGGTCTGATCTACATGCTGCTGGT
Organism: Bryobacteraceae bacterium; assembly: GCA_036404435.1. GTDB lineage: Bacteria > Acidobacteriota > Terriglobia > Bryobacterales > Bryobacteraceae > DASWZN01. The sequence goes on along the minus strand of DASWZN010000053.1, from coordinate 121,484 downwards.
TCCCGTGCTTCGCGGGCTGGGGCGTGAAGTGCACCGGACGGCTGCGGAGAAACCATGCTGATGATGATCCTGGTGGGCGTCTTGGCCGTGTGCGGTGTGATGCTCCTGCTGTGGTTAATTCATCTGCCGCTGCACAACGCAGCTATTGTCGATGCGGGCTGGGCCGGCGGCTTAGCTCTGCTGGGGGTGCTCTACGCCATCATGGGAACAGGCTGGGCCACGCGCCGCGTGATGATCGCCGCCATGGCCCTGGTGTGGGGCCTGCGCCTGTCCCTCTACCTGCTCTTCACGCGTGTCATCGGCCAGCCGGAAGAGGGGCGTTACGTCCAACTGCGCCGCGAATGGCGCAGCGACGTCGCGCTGAAGTTCCTGTTGTTCTTCCAGTTTCAGGCTCTGCTGTGCCTGATCTTGGCGACACCGTTCCTGCTGGCGTCTTTGGATATCAAACCGGCGCTCTCCGTACTCGAATACGTGGCGGCATTTCTCTGGCTGGTGGCCATTGTCGGGGAGATTTCAGCGGATGCACAACTCAACGCCTTCAAGTCCAACGCCGCAAACCATGGGAAGACTTGCCGCATCGGCCTATGGAAGTACTCGCGGCACCCGAACTACTTCTTCGAGTGGTTGATCTGGGTTGCCTTTGCCTTGTTCGCGATGACTTCTCCGTACGGCTACCTGGGGCTGGTTTCGCCGTTGCTCATGCTGTTCTTCCTCTTCAGGGTTACCGGCATCCCGGCCACGGAGGCTCAGGCGCTGCGGACCAAGGGAGAGGACTACCGGCGTTATCAAGAGACCACGAGCGCGTTTGTGCCGTGGTTTCCGAGGAACTAGCAGCATGCCGACAGACACGCTCACCGCTTCACCCGTACTGACAGCGGGGTACAACACCTGGCTCGAGCGTGACCTTGTGCCCGACTGGCTGATTCGCCTGGGTATCCGGCGACTGCTGGCCGCCCGGCTACGTGAAGAAGGCCGCGGGGGGCCGGAGGCTCAGGCGGAACGGCTGATGCAGTTCATCGGGCAACTGCGTCGCAGTCCCATCGCGATCCGTCCCGATGCCGCCAACGCACAACACTACGAGGTGCCCGCGGAGTTCTACCGTCACGTGCTCGGTCCGCACATGAAGTACAGTTGCGCTCTGTGGAACGGCGCCGCTAAGGATCTGGCGCAGGCTGAGGAGGCCATGCTCGACCTGACATGCCGCCGCGCCTGTCTGGAGGACGGCCAGGACGTTCTGGAACTGGGTTGCGGTTGGGGATCTCTGTCGCTCTTTATGGCCGGCCGCTATCCGAACAGCCGCATTCTGGCGGTCTCGAATTCCCGGTCGCAGAAGCAGTTCATTGACACCGAAGCGGCTCGCCGCGGCCTTGCCAACCTGGAAGTGGCCACCGCCGACATGAATGAGTTCCGCACCGACAGGCGGTTTGACCGCATCGTCTCGGTCGAGATGTTCGAACACATGTGGAACTACGCGGAGTTGCTGCGCCGGATTGCCACGTGGTCGCGGCCGGGGGCGCTGCTGTTCGTGCACGTGTTCGCACACATCCGCTACGCCTATCCCTACCAAGTGCGGGACGCTTCCGACTGGATGGCACAACACTTCTTCACCGGGGGACTCATGCCCAGCGACGATCTGCTGCTTCACTTCCAGGACCACTTCCGGATCCGGGACCACTGGCGGTTCAGCGGCGTTCACTACCAGAAGACGGCCGAGGCGTGGCTTGAGCGGCTCGACCGGCGCAGAGAAGACGTCCTCGCGATCTTCTCTTCCGTTTACGGCAAAGACGAGGCGTTGACCTGGCTAGTCCGCTGGCGAGTCTTCTTCATGGCCTGCGCGGAGTTGTTCGGCTATCGCCACGGGCAGGAATGGATCGTGTCGCACTATTTGGTCGAGAACCAAGAAAAGAGGGAACTATGCTGACGACGCTTGTAATGGCCTCTGGGACGATGGCCGCTCTCTCTCCCGGAGATCCTATGCCGGCACTAAGCGGCGAGTACCTGACCGGCAAACCGGCTGTCCTGCCGGACGCAGCTTCCGGCCGCGTAGCCCTCGTTGCTCTGGGATTCACCTACGATTCCCGATTCGCTGTGGAGGCCTGGGTTGGCCGCTTCCGCAGAGACTTCGGCGACAAGCCACAGGTGACCTTCTACGAAGTCCCGATGATCGGCGGCATGGCCCGATTGGGAAAGTGGTTCATCGACAGCGGGATGCGCAAGGGCACTCCGAAGGCGGACTACGAACACGTCATCACGGTCTACGGTGGCACGGATCCCTGGAAGCGGCGTCTGGGTTTTCAGTCGCCTGACGCAGCCTACCTGGTCCTACTGGACCAGCGCGGCGTCGTCCATTGGCGACACAACGGCGCATTTGACCAGGCTGCATATGCCGAGCTGTCGCTGCAGGTCGGCGCGTTGCTCGGCAAGCCGGATGAACCCTCTGACCGCCCATCTTGAAGCCGGATCAGGATCTGGTCGCATACACAACCATCCAAGACTTGTGAGGACACCATCCTTGCTTTTCGGATTCCTGTTTCTCGCGGCGGCACTTCCCGCCGCGACCATCATCTACGACTTCACTAAGGACTGACTTTACAAAAGACTCTGGACCTGGAGGTAACACCAAAATGAGCACACAAGACAATCTCGAAGGGGTGGCAGCGCCGCTCGGTGAAAATGCGCTGGACCAATTGTTCCGCAAAGCGAGGTCCCATTCGTACTGGCTCGCCAAACCGGTGGATGATGACGCACTCCGAAGACTGTACGAATTGATGAAGTGGGGGCCGACAAGTGCAAACGGCTGTCCCGCACGGATTCTGTTTCTACGGACCCCGGAAGCGAAACACAGGCTTGTTCCTGCGCTTGCTCCGGCCAACGTGGAGAAGGTGCTGGCAGCTCCTGTGACTGCCATAGTCGGTTTCGATCTTCGTTTCTATGATAACTTGCCGAAGTTGTTTCCTCACGCGCCGGGCTACAAAGACCTGTTCGAAAACTCGCCTGACCTGGCCGATATCACCGCGCGCCGCAATTCGAGCCTCCAGGGTGCGTACCTGATTCTTGCCGCTCGCGCACTCGGACTCGATTGTGGGCCCATGTCTGGGTTTGACAATGCAAAGGTGGATGAGGAATTCTTTGGCGCGGGAAAGGACATAGCAGATTCCGCTGACGAGTTTTTAGCGCTGAGCCACGTCCGGTCGAATTTCCTCTGCAACATCGGGCACGCGGATCATTCGCGGGTGTATCCACGTAACCCTCGTCTGGCTTTCGAGGAAGCTTGCGCATTGCTCTGACCCGCGCGTAGCCGTGATCCACCACGATGCAGTTGCCGTAAATGCCGAGTTGCGCCGCGAAGACCACCCGGCCGTCGTTGGCGGCGACAACCGGCGCGTGCTGCACGTCGGAGAGATCGAAGCCCAGGTGCGTCTGGTGATCGACCACCTTGCCGTGGTAGACGTAGGCGCGGTGATCGGCGAATTCCGATTCGGTCTTGCCGTAGACGTGTTCTCGACGCCCGCAACACGGCCGGGTGCCAATGGCCGAATTGCATTCGCAGACTTGCGGGTCGGCAAATCCCGCGCTCTACGTGCAGCTTCTGCATCTCCGCTCACGCGAATCTCCGCTAACCCCACCCTGGCTCAGAGGAGTCCCTCGGGAGGGATTCGAGCAGCACCGCGCATATGGTCACTGGCGCTTCTCAAGATTGCGGCGCTATTCCACCGCTCCCGGGCCATTCCACCAAGACATGTCCGATCCGGAAGAGATTGGCCCGACTCGTGCATAGGATCGTCGGCGAGAAGGAGACCCGATGCGTATCATTCGTTCACTGTTGTTGGCGGGAGGAACGCTACTCCTGTCGATGGCGTCTTTCGCACAAGTCGGCGCACCCACCACTGCGCCCCCCGAGCTGCCCGCCTATGAGCAGCCTATTTGCCCCGGCGACGGTTATATCTGGACGCCAGGGTATTGGGCCTGGGCTGGTGAGTATTACTGGGTACCGGGCACATGGGTGATGGCTCCCGAAACCGGGTACCTCTGGACTCCGGGCTATTGGGGTTGGGGCGGCGACGGGTTTATGTTCAATGAAGGCTACTGGGGCATGTCAGTAGGTTTCTACGGTGGGATCGACTATGGCTTCGGCTACTTCGGCCATGGTTATGAAGGCGGACGCTGGGAGAACGGGCGGTTTTTCTACAACACGGCGGCGAATCACGTGGACGCCAACGCCATCCACAACGTTTACAACGCGAGAGGAAACGAGACAGGTAACCGCGTCAGCTACAACGGCGGTAGCGGCGGGATCGACGCGCGCGCCACGTCTGAAGAGGAGGCTGCTGCGCATGGCAGACATACGGGGCCCGCGTCCGCTCAAACTCAACATGCGTGGGCTGCCCACAATGACCCCCAGCAGCGGGTTTCCGCGAACCACGGCTCGCCGCGAGTTACCGCGACTGCGCGCCCCAACACTGCGGTCCATCCTAAGGAGCTGCCGCCCATCGGACGCTCCGCTTATAAGACGGGGAACGCGAAGCTGGACCAGAAATACCAGAAGCAGCAGGACCAGGTAGTCGCGAAGCAGACCCAGGATAGGCAGAAACTCCAGCAGAGGCAGGACAAGGAACATCAGCAGCTAGCGAGACAGAAGGCCGATCCGGTGAAAACGCAGCAAGTAGAGCAGCGCCACCAGCAACAGACGCAGCGGATGCAGCAAGGGCACACGCAGCAGATGCAGCAGATGCAGCAGAGACAGTCATCTGGCGGCGGAGGAGCTCGCGGCGGCGGACGTCGGTAATCGAGGTTTCGCCATACCAAGGCAGGTTAAGACCGTCGAAGGGCGCCAGCGCTGCGCGGAAGGCGCGGTTGGTGCATGGAATGTACTCGGCGGAATCGAAGCGCGAGCGTCGGGCCGTCCGGGATTTCATCCGTGATTTGAGGGCCACGATCTCCAGCCTGCCGTCTTGACCGCGCCACCCTGGCGCGTTCCGTGCCGCCGCTGCGCCACCGACGAGTTAGGGTCGGCGCCTGTCGAGCGGATTAGCTCATCTCCGGGGTCGTAAGGAGAAAACCCTTTCTACCGCGCCCCAAGCTCTGAGCAAGACACGGGAGCGCAGCGTTTCGGGGCTCAAGCCGCTCGCCTTCGGGTTCCTTGAGCCAGGCTTCGAGCAGTTCGAGTGCGGTCATCATGCCGCCACCTCGCCGCGAATCATGGCCGTCCCGGTTTAATGTCTGGCGCATTACGGCGAAGAAGCGGATGGTTGCGAAGCTCAATGTCATCAAGGTAGAGTTCCAACACCGGAAGCACCTGTCGTACGAGTGAAGTCGGCGCATGGCTTCGGAAGGTTGTGCAGGGCTATTACCAATACCATGCGGTGCCCGGTAACACGGGTCAGTTGCGCGTCTTCTGGCAGCGCGTATGCCGATTGTGGCGGAGCCTTTTAGTCCGTCGCAGTCAGCGCGCGCAGGTGGGTTGGGATCGACTCAACCCACTGCTGGACCCGTGGATTCCCGCTAAAGGTCATGGTGGACCCCAACACGCCGGCCTTGACCAAAGTGCGCGCCGTCGACAGCGTGCTGGACCACTCGGCGAAGTCCATTGAGATCGAGGATATCGAGGCGCGCAAAAACGAGATGTATCGGGTTCCGCTGCTGGCCACAGCCCCTGAGCCCGGAACGAAGGGAAGGATTTCCTGCCAGGTCTGCCGGCGGATTAGGGCGGAATCCATCATGGCCAGGGGTCGTTGACTCGGTGGGCGCAAAAGAGAGCCTAAAGCCGTTCTTGGGTTTCCTTCTTCAACTGCACGCGGCGATGGGCCCAGGAAATGGACTCTACCGAACGAGTGGGAACCAGCACCGAGCGGCCATGAAGCCAGTCTCCTGTTTTCACATCCAAGTAGCCGAGATGCCAGGAGGCGTCGTCCACGATGAAGCCCTCCAGTCGTCCGATTTCGCCGTCGGTGGCCCGCACTTCGTAACCCACCACGTCCCAGGCACTGCGGAGATGCGGGTCCTCCTCCGTGTGAACCGGGAATTTCCTGCCTGCGGCAATTGGAGGCCCAGAACCAAACTCATTGTCCTGCCAGTAGACGGGCCAACCGAAGTATTCGCTCATCGCGATTTCCTGCTGCCATGAAACCGGCTTTTCCGCATCCACATCGGGACTATTGCGTACTTGCTCCTTCGTCAAGTGGACATGGAAGGTTTTCTTCGCCCAATCGGGCTTTTCCACCGCCGTGATCGCAAGAACCACAGCTCGCCGGCTGAGCCAGCTTCCCACGTCGACCACCAAATAGCGAATCGTCCATGACTGGCCGTCGAAGAGAAAGTTGCGGACGCTTCCCATCTCGCCGTCTGTTGCAATCACGGAAGATCCAGTCAAAGTTCCCAGGTCGTGAAACATGTTCCTCCCGCAAGTCGATTGCCAGGTGTGAATTGTGTTTACGTTGCCGGCTCCTGAGAGAATCCTCGAGTTCCAGCCCGCAAAGACTATGGCCGTACAGCAGTTGCCCTTAGCCGCGCGGTTTACTCAGAACGTCCTTCACTTCTTGGAGCAGTTCAGCCGCGGTATATGGCTTTGGGAAGACCTCGAATGCTTGCAGCGCTGCTCGATATCGAAGCCGCTCGTCATCAAGAAGACCCCCGAGCATTAGAACCCTCATTGTCAGGCATTTCGTGCGCAGATACATAGCTGCTTCGTGCCCCGGCAAGCTCTCAACATAGGTACGGGTTATCAACAGATCAGGCTGGCACTCCTTCAAGCGGTCTACCGCATGCCCCAGGTCGCCGGCAGCCACGACCGTATATCCTGCGTGCTCCAAAGTCTCCTCAAGAACGGAACGTACAACCGGATCAGAGACCAAGAGTAGGATCGTCGTCATCAAGGAGGGGTCCGCCATGGTCATTCCCTTTGCCGATTACATTGTAAGCCGGAAGTGCCATTCTGGACTCCCAGTTCATGCTGAGTATACACCCGGCCGTCATCCTTATGATCCTGCGAGTTGCCTTTTGTGCTTCGGCATCCTGAATCTCATCGATTTGATCGGCGCTCTTCTCGATGGCGATGTCATCCCGGGGTCGCAATACCCGAACCAGCCCGGCCTCTGTTCGTTCCAGGATCTCTTCGACTTCCCCATGTCGGTAGATCCTCTCCTGCGTCGGGTTGCCTACCGTCCCTTGCACGAGATGGTCCAGAGCAACACCCCGCCATTCGAGGGCTGCCCTGGAACAACCCCTGCGCGTTCACTCTGGGGGGAGGCCCGCCCGCGGCTTGCGGGGCGGAAGGCGACGGCGGAACTGCCTGCAGGCCCTTGGACCAGATTTGCCAAATCCACCGTTCTCTGCTCCAACCGGCCCAGGCGGGAGTTCATGTCGCGGATGTTGTTCTGAGTTGCGGAAAACCCTGAAATCACCTGGTCGAGCTTCGCCTTCAGATCGGCCATCGGCGCAGCGACCTGCTGTTCGAGCTGGTCGGCAGCGGTCTTGGCCGCTACCGCGTCTTCAGTGTGGTTCTGGTTCACCGATCGAGGGTCTGCTGCAACAGGGCTCCCTGAGCGCACCCAGTTTCTGATTGACGGTCGATTGCAGCGAGTTGAGCGCGGTCTGCAAAGTATTGACCTGATCGCCGACGATTGCGACGTCTCTCTGCAGTTCCACGACATCCTTGTCAGCGGCGAGAGCCCCGACGGGCACGTCGACGAGGATCGACGCGCACACCGAAGCCAGCGCTCCGGAGAAGCGGAGACAGTTGGAACTTATACAGGCACCTCCATTCCCCATAAGCACAGCGCCAGCGTTGCGCATTGCGGTGTGACGTGGCGGTATCCGGCCGGGCGCGGGCCAACGGCGCGCCCGGACCAGGTTCAGAACGTCGTTCTCCAGAAGCGGCTTCCGCGGAATAGGGAAGCTGTGCTACTGGCAGGTCGCGTCCTCTTCGGGTTGAGCTGCGCACCGGTCATCATGAGCTAACTGGACATTCCGAGCAGATCAGGGACGTCGCTAAGCCGGCACCCTGGGAAGCCGGGCTAGTCCAGACTCGACGCTGCCGTCTTCGCGCCCGGCCCGAGTTCGACGAGCATCGCGTGAATCTGCCTCAGCGCTTCATCCTGCGCACTGAGGTGATCCAGGATCGCTCGGATTTCTTGCTCAGCTTTCTGATTCAACTCGTAGTCGTTGTGGTCCTCGATCCGATCTCGAGCGGCCTGACGATTCTGGCTCATCATGATGACGGGCGCAGCGTAAGCGGCCTGAAGGGAGAGGACCAGATTCATCAGGATGAACGGATACGGATCCCAATGCTTCATCCACGCAGTGACGTTGAGCGCCGCCCAGGCAGCGAGCAGGGCGCTTTGTAGAAAGATGAAACGCCACGAGCCGATAACCCTGGCAACGAGGTCAGCCGCTCGGTGGCCGACTGTGAGGTGCTCCTCAATGATCTCATCCACGCTCCGGACCGGTGGGTGGTGGTGAGCAAACGGCTCAGGGAAACGCAGATGACGCATAACTGTTGCTCCTTGTTTGTGGCCGGACGCACGGACGCGCAGCGCTCGCCGGCGCTTTCACATGGTGCGAGTTCGGACGACATGACTTGCCCTCTCTGGTCCTGGACCAGGATTTCCGTTCTGCCATCCTGGCCACCGGCGATTATACATCCGACCGTCCCCATTGGAGCTGGTTTGTCCCATTTTCGACCCCGAGAGGCTTCCGCGTTCGGCGGATGGCATGCCCGCGCCGAGGAGAGCCGCAGCGGCGAGGTTCAGAACGAGATAGCTGCGAAGGTCCCTGGCCTTCACCGGCCGGGATGAGACGCCCTGGATTTCAGCACCTCCGCTGGCGCGTGACTGCGCCACTCGCTCTCGCGCGCTGGCCGGCGGAACGACCGTCCATTCTGGTGGTGTCATGGTAGCCCACACTACACGTAGGGATGCGGCCATGCTCACAGCGGCTGGCCCGCCGCGCGGTCCGCTTCCAGTTCCCGGTGCGCGGCGTCCAGCACGCCGTTGACAAACGGCACGGCTTCTTCGTTGGAATAGCGGCGCACCAGTTCCAGCGCCCCGTCGATGGCCACCGCGGCGGGCGTGCCGGCGTGCATCATTTCGCAGATGGCCAGGCGCGGGACATTGCGGGCAACACTGAGGACGCGCGGACGTTGCGGGAGCCCGACCGCGTGCCGTGAATCGTGCTATAAGTTGAGATCTGTGGGGTGGGTCGATGAATGCCAGCGACAAAAGAAGGGTGCACGGCTTGCGCGAGGGAATCGCTCAACTGAGACGAGAGAAGTCTCAACTGCTGCAGTTGATCGCCGCCGCACCCGTCGGCTTCGCACTTCTCGATCAAGATTTGCGCTTTGTCCGCATCAACGCCGCTCTGAAGGTCATTGACGGCCATTTGGCAAACGAGCATATTGGCCAGACACTCCGAGAAGTGATGCCTGAGCAGGCTTCCGCCCTCGAACCGTTATGCCGCGAAGTCCTTCAGAACCAAGAGCCAATTCTCAACGTTCCGATCAGCAGTGTTCCGCTGCACGGACGCGCCAATGCACGAGTTTGTTTGGCAAGTCTTTACGCCGTTCGTCCCGATGGTAAGACGTTGAACCTCGGGCTCATCATCAGGGACGTCAGCTCTTACAAATTAGAGACGATCGGGCAGTTTAGTTCTTTGATGGCTGAGGATCTTAATGCGGTTGTAGCCGCCATTACCGGGAGCTTCAACCTAACGCTTGACAATCTGCCAGAGAGTCACCCCGCGTTCACGGCGCTCAAGAGGACACTGCAATCCAGCGCGAAAAGCGCACAGTTGATTCGGCAACTGCTGGCCCTCGCCGGCAAGAGTGGACCTCTCCTGACCGGCCGTGAACGACAGATCTTGCAACTGATTGCGGACGGGAAAAGTTCTAAAGAGATCGCAAAAGCCCTCAAAATCAGCTTCAGGACCGTGGCCGCACATCGTTCTGCTATTATGAACAAATTTGACGTTCATGAGGCCGCCAGCCTGATACGCCACGCCATCCGGCAGGGTCTGATTCAGCCTTGACGAGAGTCCGGTAAATGACCTATGCGCGCCTACGTCAGCGGGCGCCATTCCTCTCTTGGCATACGTCCACAAAGCCTTGTGCTGGAGTCACATCCGGGTAGTCGGAGCGTTCGGCTAACTTTTTAGCGCCCATGCCCTTTGTCCTGGCCAACCGACTGATGGCGGGCTAGCTCCAGGTCTGCTATACAGAAAACGACACGGAGTTCCGCGCCATATTGGCAGGCTGGTACGGTTCACTGGCTCATTGGCAAGGCCAAGGTGTTGCGTACCGGGAAGGTAACCCCGTGCGAGTGCTGGGATGAACATGGACATCACGAACCGCTGGATTGCAGAGGAGGCGCTGCGCGGCAGCGAAGAACAGCTCCACCGCGGCATACCTCCGTCCATTCCTGCCGAGGTTGCCTTGTGCCTTTGCCGCGTATCGGAGGAATGTCTACACGACGTTGCCAAACACCCCGGCGCCACCAAGGTAAGGGAAAGCATAGCGGGAGCATGGTGACCTTCCCCATAGGAGCGGCCGCCGTGCATAGCGTGTTCTCCCGAGCCTTGCGCATAGGTCTCTCGGCGGGCGCGGTCCTTCTGACGCTGGTCGTGGCCGACCGATTGCCCCATGTCGACGCCACGGCCGTCGCGCTGGTCCTTGTGCTGATCGTTCTCTGCACCGCCCTGGCGTGGGGCTGGTTGGAGGCGCTGGTTGCGGCGATCGTGGCGGGTGCGGGCCTGGACTACTTCTTCCTGCCTCCCAGGGGCCCCTGGATCGAGCAACCGGAGCACTTGGTGGTACTCTTCGCTTTCGTAGTGACCGCCATCGCTGTCGGTCAGCTTTCGGCCCGCGCGAGCCGCCATCGGGTCCAGGCCGTCCAGCGCCAGGCGGAGGACGAGAAGCTCTACCGGCTTGCGGATGCCATTGCTGAAGGCGAGAATGTGGACGCCATTGTTCAGAGCCTCGGCGGTCCGCTAAGGGGGATTCTTGGGCTGGAAGCTGTCGCCATCTACGACAAAGGCAGCGGCCGCATCTGGCGATCGGGCAGCCAAACCAGCCAACTGACCGACGATCAGCTTCGCGACGTCGCGGCCTGTGGCACCCCCTTCTGCGACTGTGCATCGGGTGTCTCGATCGTTGCGATTCGTGAGGGCGGCGAGTTCGCGGGCAGCATCGGCATCGAGGGAAGTGGCGTATCCCCGGGATTGCTGAAGGCCGCCACCGAAAAAGTGGGCGCCGCAATCGCCAAAGCCCGTGCCGCGGAGAGGGCAAAGGAAGCCGAAATCGCCCGCAAGTCGGAGGAACTGAAGTCCGCGGTCTTCGATGCGCTGGCGCACGAGGCGAAGGGTCCCCTGCATTCGATCAACATCGCTGCCACTACATTGCTGTCGGAGCGGCCAGGCGACGCTGCGCAACAGCGCGAGATGCTGAGCATCATCAAGGAGGAGGTGGATCGAATCAACCGCTGGATCGACGATGCGGTTCGGACGAGCCGGTCCGATACCAGCCGTCTTACGGTGAACAAAGCGCCACAAGACGTGGGAGACCTTGTCTCCGGTGCACTTGGGCGACTTGGCGCTCTGGTCGGCGAGCGGCAGATCGGCGTCGAGATTGGGGAGTCCCTTCCACGGGCCGACTGCGATGCGGCGATGATCCAACACGTCCTCAGTCTGTTGCTGGACAATGCCGTCAGGTACTCGCCTCCAGGCTCGCCGATCTCCGTCTCAGCAAGCCGGGATGACGACTCACCCATGATTGTCGTCACCGTCTCCGATGCCGGACCCGGTATTCCGGAAGACGAGCGGTCGCGCATCTTTGAGAAGCACTTCCAAAGTTCCCACCGCAGCTCCAGTGTTGCCGGGATGGGGCTAGGTCTCGCGAGCGCCAGACACCTGGTGGAGGCTCATGGGGGCGAGATCTGGGTGACCGGCCGCGAGACGGGCGGCGCGGCGTTTCATTTTTCCCTGCCAGTGGCGATTCGGGCCACCGTATGAGCAGTTCAAGGATCCTGATCGTGGACGACGAGCCCCAGGCCCGCCGCGTTCTGCGGACGGCGCTCGTGGCCCAGGGATTTGAGGTGAACGATGCGTCGAGCGGCGAGGAGGCTCTGGATCGATTGCGCGAGGAGCCGCCAGACGTAATCCTCCTGGATCTGAAGATGCCGGGAATGGGAGGCATCGAAGCCTGCCGCGAGATCCGGGCGTCTTCGGAGGTGCCGATCATCGTCGTCTCCGCCAGAAGCTCGCGGAAGGACCGAACCGAGGCTTTCGAGGCCGGCGCCGACCAGTACGTCACCAAGCCCTGCGGGATCGAGGAAGTCGTGGCCCGTATCCGAGCGGTGAGACGGAGCGTCGATTCCCTTCGATCCCCCGTCCTGGTTCTGGGCGATGTGGAAGTGGACTTCGAGACGCACGAGGTGAAAAGGAAGGACGGCGTCGTCCACCTCACGGACAAGGAGTTTAGGCTCCTGCGCTGCCTCGCTTCACGCCCGGGCGCGGTCATTTCTCACCGGCGTATCCTGCAAGCCGTGTGGGGACCCGACTATGGCGATGAGGTCGAGTACCTCCGCGTATTCATCAACCAAGTGCGCAAGAAGATCGAGCCCGATCCTGCGAACCCGGTCTACATCCTCACCGATCCATCCGCCGGGTATCGCCTGTCTGTCCCGCCCCACGATCGTTCGGCGGGCAAGGCTAACCAGGCCGGCCGTCAGCGTTAGGGAATTCAATAATACCAATCTTACGGATTCCTTACGCCGAGCCCGTATCATTATGATTGCAGGGGTCCGTGACAGCCACTCAGTGACCCGCACCGAGTTCCTCGTTCCTCACGGCAAGGCGTATCGGAGGTTCGCCGTGGCAAAGGTCTTAGTCTTAGTCGTAGACGACGATGCTCAGTACCGCCGCGCGGTGCGGATCGCGCTTACGGTGCGTGGCTATGGGGTGAGGGAGGCCGCAGGCGGGAGCGAAGCGCTGGAGGGAACTCGGGGTCAGGACGTGGATGTGATCCTTCTGGACTGGATCATGCCGGGGATGGACGGGGAGGCGACGTGCAACGCGATAAGGGCCGCCTCAAACGTGCCAATCATCGTGGTGACGGCCACGGATCACGCACAAGAAGCACTCGACGCGGGAGCACAAGCCGTCCTTCGGAAGCCAGTGGATATCGATACACTCACGGCACGCATCGGGGCGATCCTGGGCGCAAAAGGCGCCTCGCCTGTCAATTGATGCGCGCCACAATCCGAGTGGAACCGGCGGCTTAGGACTGGGGCGTCGCTGTTGTGTTCCCGGGGCGCCGGCTGGTACTGACGCCGGGCGGCCGCTGGCATCTCCCTCACGCGGGAACCTGCACCGAAACGGCGTTGACATAAAGAAAACCATTACGCTTTTCTTATTCCGCCCTAATCCCTCCTGGCTATACTCGCCACAACTCGCCACTTTGATGCGAGACGCGACGAGGGTATTGGCTTGTTCCTCGGGAAAACAGTTGCGGGCCGGCTGGGCGGCTGGAACGGCTCCCCCCTGGCAGGTCCTGGCTGTTCAAGATCGACCAGATCTCCGCGATCCCAGCGGTCCTGGGGTGTCAATGGCGGAGTGGAAGCGCCGACTGCCTGACGGGAGCCGTGGAGCAGTCGAAGGTGGTGCAAGGTGGGGTGGAACACGATCCAGGTTCGGAGCATATTGGTGGCGCTCGCTTCTGGCGAGGAGTGCGTGCCGCTTCGGCGAATATTCAGCGGCACTGACTGGGCCCTGCGCTTCGCGCCGGCCCTTTCGGACGTCAGGGCCGTACTGGGGGCTTCTTCGTTCGGTGTCGTGATTTGTGCGGCCAAGTCCAGAGACGGCCATTGCTGGAAGGAGGTCCTGAATGAAGTCCAACGACTGCCGATCCCGCCGCAGTTGATTGTCGCTGATCGGCTGGCGGACGAAGGCCTCTGGGCAGAAGTGCTGAACCTTGGCTGCTACGACTTGCTGACCACGCCGTTCGATCGAGAGGAAGTACTTCGAGTAGTGCCCAGGGCATGGGATTTCTGGAAGCGCGAACTGGAACATGCGGCCACGGGCCCGAAGACGCCGAAGTCGGCAGAGCCGGACTGGCAGTCTTACAGGAAAGTCCTGGCTGCCGGCGCCGATTAGCGGATGGAGCACATCAGAATGGCAACCCAAAGCAGTCCAAGACCCAAAGGAACTCGCAAAAGAACTATAAGCCCGCAGCCGCGAAACCAGCCGCGGCCGCCGCCGAGACACATGCCGATCCCATCGATGTTGTCGTTCGGAACCAGGAAATCGCTCGGCTTGCATACTCGTATTGGCAGGCGCGCGGCTTCGCGGACGGCTCGCCGGAAGAGGACTGGTATCGCGCCGAAGCGGAATTGAAGCGACGGGCTGTTTGAATGGTCTGAAGTAAAAATCTAAACAACGAATGGAGTTAGACGATGCCAAAGAAGCTTGCAAATCTTATCCTCGCCGCCACGGTCTTTCTTGCTTTGCCGGCGACTGACTTGATAGCCCAGACCGCGACTTCGGTGAAACCGAAGGTGGTAGTGAAGGCCACGGGCCACCCGGAGAAGGCAACCACAGCGGTGGCAGTTCACCAGACCGCCAAACCGAAGCCTGCGCTGAAGGCGGAGAAGGTTCCCGCGCCTCGCACAGGCCACAGCTGGGTGCCCGGCGACTACTACTGGGACGGTGGCGACTGGCAGTGGGCCGACGGCTATTGGTTTGAGCAGCCGTGGTCGGATGCCGTGTGGATCCCCGGCCACTGGAGTGAGCGCTGGTGGGGCTGGACATGGGTTCCCGGCTACTGGTACTGAGCGAGGCCCAAGCCCGATAGCTTGATCGCCGATGGCATAGTGGTTTCGCGATCGGTGCTCGATAATGGGGCTCTGCGCAGGAATCTGTAACGAGCCCCGATTTTGTTGGGTCTTTCGTTGAGGGTGCCGTCCGGACCCTCCGGTGGTTGAGGCTGGTCTTCGTAATGAGAGAAATCCTGGAGCTGAACACAGCCGAGACTGCGAGCGTGTTAGGCACCAATGGCCAGTGCGTCAAGACCCGGCTGCATCGAGCGAAGCTTCTGCTGCGAAGAGCGTTGCGCACGCACGCCGGGCCGCCGGCGGCCCGCCCTTGCGGGTTGCAGGAGTGACTGGCATGCCGGTCGAGCCGCCTCGGAGCAACATCCTTCTAGCGGAAGATGACAACGCCGTGCGCCGGCTGGTGAGCCGGGTCCTGCTGGAAAGCGGCTATCGGGTCCTCGCAGCCCCGGATGGCCACTGGGCGCTGAGGCTCTCGGATGAATACCGCGGTCCGCTGCATTTGCTGCTGACGGATGTGCAAATGCCGGGGCTGGACGGGCTGCAGTTGTGGGAACGCGTCAAAGGAAGCCGGCCGGAGACGAAAGTGCTCTTCATGTCCGGGCGCGCGCTTCCTGCGCCGGAGCCGGAAGTGCCGTTCCTTCCGAAGCCGTTCCGAGTAGAAGACCTGTTGCGAACAGTGGGCGAGGTGCTCGACGGCGCATGCCATGCGAGCACGGGAAGCGCAGGGCTCGCTGGGTAGAAAACCGCGCGGTTTGACGCCACGCTCGCCCGGATCGACGTTCGTCAGGATCTTGGGGCCCGGCTGTTGCCACATAACGCCTCCGTCTCCAGCTCCGACACGTCAGCCGCTCCGTTGGACTCTCGCTTTCCGATGCGGCCCTGCGGGGACCAACCCGCGTGCCGCGCCAGACGTTCATAAAGGAAGTCGTAATGTTTTCCTTATCTTTTTCTGACGGTTCAGAAGATAGACTCGCTTTTGGAGCCGGCCGAGGCCGGAGAACTCGCGGAACAAGGCGACTGGGAAGGGAGACTTCGAAAATGACCAGGAATGATGCAGTAGTTGCCGTTTATAGCAGTCACGCAGAGGCAGAGCGGGCCGTGGGGGAGCTCAAGCAGGGCGGCTATGACATGAAAAAGCTGTCGATCGTGGGAAAAGACTACCACACGGAGGAGCACGTCGTCGGCTACTACAATGCCGGTGACCGGATGCAGTACTGGGGCAAGTGGGGAGCTTTCTGGGGCGGTATGTGGGGGTGGCTGTTTGGGGCCGCGTTCTTCGCCATACCCGGCATCGGTCCCGTTCTGGTGGCTGGCCCTTTGGTCGCCTGGATCATAGCCGCGCTGGAGGGAGCCGTCGTAGTGGGCGGGCTGAGTGCGATTGGTGCAGGTCTGTACAGCATAGGCATTCCGAAGGATAGTATTCTCCGCTACGAGAAGGCTCTGAAGTCGGACAAGTTCCTGCTGATCGCGCATGGCACCGCGGATGAAGTGGCCAAGGCCAGGGAAATGATTCAGCGGACCTCTCCGCTAGAGGTAAACATTCACGCCGGCGAGAAAGTTCAACCGCAAGGCGCGGTTTAAGGAGCCGATGGTCGGTCGTCCCTGGCCGCGCTGACAGGTTGTGGCCGACGAGTCCCCTTGGGCCGAGGCGTCGCCCCTGGGTGGCTGCGATGTGCTCCCAAGCCGCTGGTTGAAGACGAGGCGAGCCTGGTTGTCGGGTTGGCCCGGCAGAACTGGAACAACGAGAACGAAAGGCAAGGCAGGCAGCCTTAATCACTCTCTGAGAGGAGAACTCGAAATGAGTGAACCAACACACGACGACCAGTCAAAACGGCTTGCCGGCGAAAAGCGCAGCGCTGTCGGAAGTTATCGTATCTTCCAGCGGTGGCGTCCGCTGAAACTCGTCATTGTTGCGGCCCTCGCACTCTTTGCGCTCCTGGCCGTCATCTCCGGCTTGATACAGAAGGGGCTGTGGATGGGGCAACTCGGCTACTCCGGCGTCTTCTGGACACTCCTGTCGCTGCGGTGGGAACTGTTTTGCGTGGCTTTCGTTGTCGCACTTCTGTTCCTCTGGATCAATCTTCGCGTTGCGGCGAGAAATGGTGCCACTGTCCTTGCAGGCCGCTTGACGACCGAGTCTTCCGTCGCCTCGAAGCTCGACATCCGGATCTCTCCCACGGTTTTGAAGCTGGCCATGGCAGCGATCGCTGCTGCCGCCGCTCTGATCTTTGCGCTTATCTTCTATGGGCAATGGGATACATATCTCCGCTTTCGTTATGGCGGATCCTTTGGGTTGTCCGATCCTCTCTTCAAGGTCGATGTCGGGTTCTATCTGTTCCGTCTCCCCTTTTATGAGCTTCTGCAGAGCAGCCTGACCGCATTGACGCTGATCACGCTCGTGGCCGTCCTCAGCCTGTACGCGTACTTCGGGTACCTGCGGTTCGGCCGCAGCGGGCAGACGGAGGGCCGGAGCGCGAAGGCCGTTCCGCATCTGTCCATGCTGTTCTTCGTCCTAGTCGCCAGTTGGGGATGGGGGTTCTACCTGGATCACTACGAGCTCCTTTACTCCACTCAGGGAGTAGTTTACGGAGCCGGCTACACGGCGGATCATGTGACGCGGATCGCCCTCTGGATCATGGTCGGCGCCGCGGCGGCGCTGTGCGCGCTGCTGGCGCTCAACATCTTTCGGCCGCGAGTCAGAGCGGTAGTGATTGGATTCGGGGCCTACGTGGCCTTGTACATCATCGCCGTCTTGCTGGTACCGGCCCTCTTTCAGAGGTTCATGGTACAGCCGAATGAGCTGGCCCGCGAGACTCCGTATCTCACGAACAACATAGCGTTCACCCGGAAGGCCTACAGCCTCGACGCGATCCAGGAAACATCCTACCCGGCGCTGGCCGACCTGACATCCGAGGTGATTGCGCGAAACCAAGACACGATCCAGAACATCCGTCTCTGGGACTATCGCCCGTTGCTTCAGATGTACCAACAAGCCCAGGAGATACGGCTCTACTACCAGTTTTACGGGGTTGATGTGGACCGTTACCACCTGCCAGACGGTTATCACCAGGTGATGCTTTCCTCCCGCGAGCTCTCCGCGGAGCTTCCTGCTGAAGCCCAGACCTGGGTTAACCAGAAGTTG
The DNA here is from genome assembly GCA_036404435.1 of Bryobacteraceae bacterium. Taxonomy (GTDB): domain Bacteria; phylum Acidobacteriota; class Terriglobia; order Bryobacterales; family Bryobacteraceae; genus DASWZN01. The sequence goes on along the minus strand of DASWZN010000053.1, from coordinate 103,526 downwards.
CAGTTCACCCATGGCTACGGCGCGGTGATGAGCTTCGTCTCGAAGACTGTCGGGGGCGGTTTTCCGCAGTACGTTCTTGAGAATATCCCACCCGAGTCTTCCTACGGCCTCACCATAAACCAGCCTTCCATCTACTACGGCGAGTCGATGCCGGGATATCGGATCGTCGCGACGAGCGTGAAGGAGTTTGACTACCCCAAAGGGAATCAGAACGTCTACACGAGTTACGCCGGTACAGGGGGGATCCCACTCAATAGCTTATGGAAGCGTCTCTTGTTCACCTGGACTCAGGCCGATGTCAACATACTGTTTACGTCCTATCTTCGGCCGGAAAGCAGGATTCAGATCTGGAGGCGGGTTCAGGAGCGCGTGCAGAAGATCGCTCCGTTCTTAGGCCTCGACCAGGATCCCTACGCCGTGGTGAGCGGGGGCAAACTGTACTGGATCCAGGATGCGTACACCGTCTCGGATCACTTTCCCTACTCCACCCCTCACGGGGCGGCCTTTGAGCAAGGGCTGAACTACATTCGCAACTCCGTCAAGGTGGTTGTGGACATGTACGACGGAACCGTCCGGTTTTATGTCATGGATCCGAACGACCCGGTTCTGGCGGTTTACCGGCGTGCGTTTCCCGGCGTTTTCAAAGACCTGAGCGAGCTCTCGGCGGATCTGAAAGCGCATCTGCGGTATCCGGAGGATCTCTTCTCCATCCAGGCCGACCAGTACACAACATTCCACATGACGGTTCCGCAGGTCTTCTATAACCGGGAGGACCTCTGGGTGCTCCCCAACGAGACGTACGCGGGCAAGGTCGCACCCATGGAGTCCTATTACATCCTGATGAAGCTCCCCGGAAGCGACCAGCTCGAGTACCTCCTCATGACTCCGTTCACTCCTCAGAAACGGAACAACATGATCTCCTGGATGGCCGCCAGGTGCGATTTCCCCGAATACGGGAAGATGCTCTTCTACCAACTCCCCAAGGAAAAGCTGATCTACGGTCCGATGCAAATCGAGGCCATGATCGATCAGAACACCGCGATCGCCCAGCAACTGACCCTCTGGGACCAGAAAGGGTCGAGAGTCATTCGTGGAAACCTGATCGCGGTACCGATCGAGAACGCCTTCCTCTATGTGGTGCCGCTGTACCTCACGGCCGCAGGCACGGACTTCCCCCAACTCAAGCGGGTAATCGTGATCTCGGGGGACAAAGTGGCGATGGAGCCTACACTCGATGAGGCAATCCAATCCGTTTTCGGGACGCAGCAACCCCAGAACGCCGGGCAGGCGCCGCGCGCGCACCCGGAGCTTGGCCAGGCGAAGGCGCAGTTCGATGATGCCCAGAAGGCAATGCAGCAGGGGAATTGGGGAGACTTCGGCAAGGCGATGGAGGCGCTCAAGCGCTCGCTGAACGGGCCGGCACGATAGGGTTCAACCGCGGCTCGTTTCGCGGCTGAGACCGAGAACGGAATACTGTAGAACCGGCGTTGGCAGATCGAGGGTCGGCAGACTTTGCATTTCAAGTGCAGCCCTTGCATCTCGGCCGGGGTGAATCTCCGCTAACCCACGCTGGCTCAGCGGCCTGCAGCCTCCGAATAGCGGGGGGTTCTGTTTTGGACAGTCCCGTGCAATGAGCAATAGATGGCTCGTACGGGCGAAAGGGATGGCCATGAAGACGGCACACACCGAGAAGAGCGGGTTCCAGGAGATCCTCGAACGGAAAGAGGCCGAGTTGGTTCGGGTACTACAGGAGCGGGATGGCATCGGCATCGAGAAGAGCGCCGACCAGATGGACGAAATTCAGTTCGCGTCGGAACGAGACCTGCAGATACGAAACGTGGACCGCGAGTCAGCCCTGCTGCGTGAGGTGAGAGCCGCATTGGGACGGATTCACGACGGCAGCTTTGGGACCTGCACTGAGTGCGACTGGGCGATCAGCCCCAAACGCCTGGCGGCCGTGCCATGGGCGTCACGCTGCATCGAGTGCCAGGAGGCTGCCGATTCGGACGGGCAAAGGAGAACGGAATCCGTCCGCGAGGCTTTCGTCCATGCCGCGTGAAGGAGCCCTTCTGCGCGAACCCGCCGTCGCGAATGCAAACAAGAGAAAGGTGGGTCCATTTTGAGAATAGCCTCCGACAGTCGGACCATTGCGTTTCTCGGCAACTACCCGCCGCGCAAATGCGGCATTGCCACGTTCACATCCGACCTGCTCAGCGCCGTGGCCGCGCGGCATCCTCAAAACCGGTGCTTCGCAGTGCCGGTCAATGACATCGAGCGGTGTTATCGGTATCCGGACGTGGTTCGCTTCGAGATTGAGGAGCAGGATCTGGGGTCCTACCGGCGCGCCGCCGACTTCCTCAACACCAGCAACGTGGACACTGTCTCGGTCCAGCACGAGTTCGGAATTTTCGGCGGACCGGCCGGCAGTCACCTGTTGGCGCTGCTGCGCGGACTGACAGCGCCGGTCGTCACCACGCTCCACACCGTTCTCCGCAATCCGAACGACGACCAGCGTCGCGTGATGCAGGAACTGCTCGCCCGCTCCACCCGGCTTGTGGTGATGACGGAGCGGGCAAAAACGATCTTGCAGGAAGTCTATCAGGCGCCGCCTGGCAAAATCGATCTCATCCCGCATGGTATTCCCGACGTACCATTCGTCGCCCCGGACTACTACAAGGACCAGTTTGGCGTGGCCGGCAAGAAGGTGTTGCTGACGTTCGGGCTGCTGTCGCCGAACAAGGGGATTGAACATGTGCTCAACGCTCTCCCGGATGTGGTGGCGGAGTTTCCCGACCTCGTCTACATCGTCCTGGGCGCCACGCACCCCAACGAGTTGCGCGCGCGAGGCGAAGCCTACCGCCTCGGCCTCGAAGCCATCGTAGGAAAAAACAAACTCGAGAACAACGTCATCTTCCACAACCGCTTTGTGGAGTTGAAGGAACTGACCGAGTTCATTGGAGCGGCAGATCTGTACGTTACTCCTTATGGGGACGAAGCCCAGGTTACGTCGGGGACGTTAGCTTATGCGTTTGGCGCGGGCAAAGCCGTGATCTCGACTCCGTATTGGCATGCCGCCGAATTGCTGAGGGACCAGCGTGGCGTGCTGGTGCCATTCGCGGACCCCAGGGCGATTGCGCGCGAGGTGAGTGGGCTGTTGCGCGATGGAACGCGCCGGAACGCCATGAGCGCCAACGCCTACAAACTGGGCCGCACCATGGTGTGGAGCAACACCGCGGGGCTGTACATGCGCTCCTTTGAACTGGCACGCCGGCTGTGGGCGGCGGCACCCCGCAGATCTGTTGCGGCGAGCGGGTTCGGCCAAACGAGAGTGTACGAACGAGGCACACAGGCGGTGCGCTCCCAGGGCGGCGCTGCCGCGTGAAGTGGCAAGGGAGATAGCCGGTGAGACGACAACAACTTCAAGAGTCCAAGAAGACTCTGAAGGCTGAACGGGCGGACGGGGGCCGGCCGCCGGCGCAAAACCGGCAGAGCATCGGCTTCGAGAAGATCCCCGAAGTGCTGGAAGAGATTCCGAGCCGGAGAAAACGTAGTTTGAACGCTTTGCGATGGAGGTCGTAATATGCCGAAGACTGCAGTTGGACTATTTGAGAATCCTGGCCCCGTGGACGACGTCGTCCGCGAGATCGAGACCCTTGGTTTTCCTCGCCGCGAGGTTCGCACCCTCAACGAGCCGGCGAGCTTCGAGGTCACCGGAGTGATGAGCTTCCCTCGCCTCGACTTCGAAGTCGACTTGATCCGGGAGCTCACCAGGATCGGGGCGACCAAGGCGGAGGCGCAGGATTACGCCGAAGGATTGCGGCGGGGAGGGGCCCTCGTGTTCGCGACAGGATCAAACGAGAAGGTGGACGACGCGGCTGAGATGATGAACCGCCACGGTGCGATCGAGGTTGAAGAGCTCATCGGCCGCGAACCGAATACGGGCAACGTGACCGGCAAGAACGAGCCTTCCGGACGCGATGATTCGTCCCAAACCGGGCGGACCCGGCAAGCGGGCGGCGGCGCCCGCTTGTTTGCGTGGTAGCCCGTCAAGGCGCATCCAGCGAACACAATCGGCGGCGAGACCTGGCAAAGGCGTCAGGAGGAAACCGCAAATCTACGGTGCGCTGGAGGGAGCGGACCGCAGCCCGGCTAATGACAGCCTGGTGCGGGACATCGCCTCACACGGAGAATGCAACGAAGTCGATCAAAGAAAGAAAGGAACGTAAGTCATGTCTGAAACGAACTCGGTTGTAGCCATTTACGAAACCCACTCCCAGGCAGAGGAAGCGGTGAAGGAACTGCAGCGGTCTGGGTTCGACATGAAGAAAATGTCCATCGTGGGCAAGGATTACCACACCGAGGAGCACGTGGTCGGATACTATAACACCGGCGACCGCATGAAGTACTGGGGCAAGATGGGCGCATTCTGGGGTGGTATCTGGGGGATGTTGTTCGGATTCGCCTTCTTCGCCATTCCAGGCATCGGGCCGATATTGGTAGCCGGTCCGTTGGTCGCCTGGATCGTCGGCGCCCTTGAAGGCGCCGTTGTGGTGGGCGGATTGAGCGCCCTCGGCGCGGGGCTGTTTAGCATTGGTATCCCCAAGGACAGCGTCGTGAAATACGAGGCAGCGCTCAAGTCCGACAAGTTTCTCCTTCTGGCCCATGGCACAGCGGACGAGGTGGCCAGGGCTAGGAACATCATGCAGACGACGCGCCCGTTGGAGGTTGCGGTACACGGGGCGCGAGCAATGAGCGGGGCTTAGCGGCAGAGAGTCCTGCTATCGGTACCTGAAGCACTTCGGCTCAGGTCGTAGAGGCTGAATAACAAAGGCTTTCACAAGCCCTGAAAGCAATGCGACGGTTAAAGGAGAAAGATCGTGTCCAAGAACTTGTTGATCGTTTCGGTTGCGGGCCTTGGCTTGGTTCTGCCCGCGTTAGCGTCGGATCGAGAGGATGACATGGGGCGTATTCATAAAGCGACCCAGGTCTTTCAGGAAATCATGAGAACGCCTGACAAAGGCATTCCCCGGGACCTGCTGGAAAAGGCGAAATGCATTGCCATCATTCCAGGAGAGGAGAAGCTCGCCTTCATATTCGGCGGCAACTACGGCAGGGGACTGGTTACCTGCCGCACCGCCCATGGCTGGAGCGCTCCGATGTTCCTGGCTGTCGGCGGAGGGAGCGTCGGCTTCCAGATCGGCGGCTCTTTCACCGACGTGGTGATGCTGTTTATGAATGACCATGCCTTGCAAAGCCTGCTGAGCGACAAATTCAAGATCGGCGGCGACGTAACCGTGGCGGCCGGGCCGGTGGGGAGACAGGCAGCCGCCGACACGGACGTTAAGCTCAATGCGGAGATCCTGAGCTATTCGCGCGCCAAAGGAGTTTTTGCCGGGGCCAGCGTGGATGGCGCCGTCGTGCAGGCGGACCATAGCGGAGACAAAGCCATGTACGGCCACGATGTCACCCACCACGAAATCCTGCACGGCGGAGTTGCGGTTCCTGAGGCGGCGCAGAGGCTCCTGGAGGAACTTGGCAGGTACCCCGAACGCCGCTGAAATCGTCGGGCCGCCCCTGAGATCCGTTTTGCCACCGCCGACATTGCGATGGTGCCAGCGGCTCCAACGTGGGGGCGGCCCTCTCCGGTGCGGTACGGAGGAATAGCACCAATGTGGCGCTACGCCGGCTCACTCGGCGACGTGATTGGCCGGGGACCACTTCGGCGTCTCGGCGACCGCACGGCTGCTGCCGCGCGAATGCGGGTCTACCGCTGAGAACGTCTGCAAACGAGCACTGGCCCTGCTGGAGAAGAACAATGCCTGATTCGCGAACAGTGCTGTCAAAGATGCCAGAGCGTATCGGTGTCGCTGCCGATCATGGAGGATTTGAGGCGAAGGAGTATCTGATCGGAATGTTGCGTGAGGCTGACTATGAAGTGGTCGACTTTGGCGACAGCCAGCCGAGGCCGGATGATGACTATCCGGATTTTGTTGTGCCCTTGGCCCGTGCAGTTGCTCGCGGCGAGGTGGATCGCGGCGTCGCCATCTGCGGCAGTGGTGTGGGGGCGTGCATCGCCGCCAACAAGGTGCCAGGCGTGCGGGCGTGCCTGATCCATGAGAGTCTCTCAGCGCACCAGGGGGTCGAGGACGACGACATGAACGTGATCTGCCTGGGCGGCCGCGTGGTCGCGAATACGTTTGCTTGGGAGTTGGTGAAAGCCTTTCTCCAAGCACGATTCAGTGGCGCCGAGCGTCACCAGCGGCGTCTGGGCAAAGTCGCAAGGCTGGAAACCAGGGAGGCAAAAACATGAACGGCAACTCTTTGAGACAGTTGGGAACGCTGGGTCAATCTATCTGGCTGGACTACATCCGGCGCGACCTGATCGCCTGCGGCGGACTGCAACTTCTGATCGCGGAAGATGGACTGCGAGGGATGACCTCGAATCCATCCATCTTCGAGAAGGCGATTGCGGAAAGCAATGAGTACGACGAGGACATTCGGGCCATGGCGCACGCGGGAAAGAGCGCTGAGGCGATATACGAAAGCCTCAGCCAGCGCGACGTCGAGAGCGCCGCCGACGAGTTCCGGCCTCTCTACGATAGCACTGACGGCAAAGATGGATATGTCAGCCTGGAAGTCAATCCCCACCTGGCGCACGACACCAACGGGACGACGGCGGAAGCCCGCCGGTTGTGGGCGGCGCTGAACCGGCCCAATGTGTTGATCAAGGTCCCGGCAACGGCGAATGGGTTGCCGGCTATCCAGCAACTGAGCAGCGAAGGAATCAGCGTCAACGTAACGCTGCTGTTTGGATTGCCTCGTTATCGGCAGGTGGCGGACGCTTACATCGCCGGCATTGAAGCGCGGGCGGCCCAAGGGAAGCCCGTGAAGCATGTGGCCTCGGTGGCCAGCTTCTTTGTGAGCCGCATCGATGTGCTGGTGGATTCGCTGCTGGAGAAACTCATCGCAGAGGGCGGCAAGAAGGCCGACCTCGCGAAAGAGGCGCGCGGGCAAGTTGCCATTTCCAGCGCGAAGATGGCCTACCAAATCTACAAAGAGATCTTCGGCGGAGAGCGGTTTAAGAAGCTGGCTGCTCAGGGCGCTCGTACTCAGCGGCTGCTCTGGGCCAGCACCGGCACCAAGAACCCGGACTACAGCGACGTGAAATACGTCGAGGCCCTCATCGGACCGGACACGGTCAATACGGTACCAATGGAAACCCTGGATGCCTACCGCTTCCACGGAGAGCCGAAAGCCCGGCTCGAAGAAGATGTCCAGGAAGCCCGCCTGGTGTTGGAGCGACTCCCGGAACTGGCCATCAGTATCGACGATGTTACGCGGCAACTCGAGGACGAAGGAGTCGAGAAATTCAACAAGCCGTTCGACAAGCTGATGGAGACCTTGGCGCAGAGGTCACCACAGCATTTGACGAGCGGGTCGTGAAAATAAGTCCGCGCCTGTGGCAGCGCGGATCCGAATCGAGGGAAAAAGGCACGATGAAGAAAGCGCCTGCTATCACCTGCGCGTTTCTGGATATCGGCGGTGTCCTGCTCACCAACGGATGGGACCATCACGCCCGCAAACGGGCGGCGAAGAGCTTCAAGCTGAGTTTGGCCGAGATGGAGGATCGCCATCACCTGACCTTTGACACCTACGAGGAGGGAAAGCTCACGCTGGAAGAGTATTTGGGTCGGGTGGTCTTCTACCAGAAGCGACCGTTCACCAGGGCTCAGTTTCGGCGCTTCATGTTCGCGCAATCGAAGCCTTACCCCGAGATGATCGAGTTGGTCGCTCAGCTCAAGGTCCGGCATGGGCTGAAGATCGCCGTGGTCAGCAACGAGGCGCGCGAACTGAATGCGTATCGGATTCGGCAGTTCAAGCTTGGCGGGTTTGTGGATTCCTTTGTTTCCTCCTGCTTCGTTCACGTCCGCAAGCCCGACGCGGACATCTTCCGGCTTGCGCTGGACATAGCCCAGGTGCCAGCCCGGCAGGTAGTCTACATCGAAAACACCCCGATGTTCGTCCAGGTCGCGGAAGGGCTGGGGATTCGAAGCATTCTTCACACGGATTACAAGTCCACTCGCGCGAAGCTGGCTTCGTTCGGATTGCAGAATGACCACTAACCCACGCATCCTGACGATCAATGGAGGCTCGTCGAGCATCAAGTTCGCGGTGTTCGAGGCCGGCGACTCGCTCCGACGGATTCTGGAAGGTGGGATTGAGCGGATTGGACTGCCGGAGGCCGCCTTGCGGGTGAAAGGCTTGGACCAGGCGGACAACTTCTCGCGATTGGTGACGGCGCCCGATCACACGGTGGCGGTGGGCTGTCTGATGGATTGGATCGAGGAACGCATCGGGAGCGATGGATTGACCGCGGTCGGGCATCGCGTGGTGCATGGCGGGCCGAAGTACAGCCAGCCGCAGCGAATCACCGCGGAGATGGTTGAGGAGCTGGAGCGACTGACTCCATTCGATCCGGAGCATTTGCCGGAGGAGATCCTGTTGACCGGGGCGTTCCATCGGCGATTTCCCAACCTGCCCCAGGTGGCGTGTTTCGACACGGCTTTTCACCATGACCTGCCGCGCGTGGCCAGGTTGTTGCCGATACCGCGCCGTTATGAGGCGCAGGGGGTACGGCGGTACGGCTTCCACGGGTTGTCCTATGAGTTTCTGATGGGAGAACTGGCCCGCCTGGCCGGAACGGAAGCGGCACAAGGCCGGGTCGTCCTCGCGCACCTCGGCAGTGGCGCCAGCCTGGCGGCGGTGCGTTACGGCAAGTCCGTAGACACAAGCATGAGCTTCACCCCGGCTGCCGGCGTGCCAATGAGCACCCGTTCGGGCGATCTCGATCCGGGACTGGTTTGGTATCTCGCGCGCACGGACAAGATGAGCGCGAAGCAATTCAACGAGATGGTCAATTTCCAGTCCGGGCTGCTCGGCGTCTCGGAGACCAGTTCCGACATGCGAGACCTGCTCGACCGCGAAGCGCAGGACGTGCGGGCGGCTGAATCGGTCGCGCTGTTCTGCTACCAGGTCAAGAAATGGATCGGTGCATTCGCGGCGGCGTTGGGCGGACTCGACACGCTGGTGTTCGCTGGCGGGATCGGCGAGAATGCGCCCACGGTCCGGGCCCGGATCTGCGATGGGCTGGGATTCCTTGGCATCGAACTCGACGAAAAGCGAAACGCGGCGACTGAGGGTGTGATTTCCGCGGCGGCCAGCCGGGTTCCGGTCCGCGTTATTCATACAGACGAAGAACTGATGATCGCCAAGACGGTTTCGAGCGTCCTCGGCCTTGGCCGAAGTCAGAGAACTGAACCATGAAGACAACTCTTGCCAGAAGCGGGGTTCAAGACGGACAAGTTCTTGCTGATGGAGCATGGCCGGCCGGTCAATGTGACATCGCACTCGGCCGAAGTAGTTGGGGCGGCCGCAGGATATCGGCCCCGACGTGCGGGTCGGCGATACCGAAAACACAGTCAACAAGTTAGGAGGGCATAAACAATGCTAACGAATACTGCGCAGTTGAAAGGTCTTGTGATCCGAGCGACCGACGGTGAGCTTGGAACTGTAGACCAACTCTATTTCGACGATGAGACATGGGCCGTCCGCTACCTCACGGTAGACACCGGCGGTTGGCTTGGCGGCCGGCGAGTGCTGATCTCGCCAATCTCCGTAGTCAACACGGACTGGCCAGCCCGGCGTCTGGATGTGGCGCTGACCAAACAGCAAGTCGAGAAGAGCCCCGACATCAATACGCATCAGCCCGTTTCCCGGCAGCACGAGGCAGCGTACTTCGGGTATTACGGGTATCCCTACTATTGGGGTGGGCCTTACATGTGGGGCCCGGCGCTCTACCCGGCCGCCTTGGTTAATCAGACAACTGCTTCTCGGGAACCGATGGCGGACAGGATCGGGAAAGAGTCGACGGATTCGCATCTGCGCAGTACCGAAGCCGTCACTGGCTATCACATTGAGGCGGCCGATGGTGAAATCGGCCATGTGGACGGGTTTGTCATGGACGATGAGGCTTGGGCTATCCGCTACATCGAGGCGGCAACGCGGAATTGGTGGCCGGGCAAGAAGGTGCTGGTTGCACCCGAGTGGATTGAACGGGTGAGCTGGACGGATTCTAAAGTCTACGTCGGCCTCTCCCGGGAAGCCATCCAGAACGGCCCGGAGTACATCGAGTCCATGCCGATTACTCGAGAGTATGAGAACCGGCTCTACTTTCACTACGGCCGGCCGCCATATTGGCTACACCAAGCCGAGCACAGGGCGTCATTTCCCCGGAGCGGCGTCTAAGCTAGGGCGCGGGCGTCCGGTCATGAGTATACCCATGATTGTTGTCGGATCACGGACGGCCGAACGCTCTTCCCGAGGGTAGAGGTCGGCGATTCCGTTGGCTGCAAGGAGACCGGCAAAGGTTCTCAACGCACGAAACTAACGACAACCACGAAAGGAACATGACTATGAAAGAAGCGAAAGCTGTGACTAAAGACCCCGTCTGCGGAATGACCGTGGATGAAGCAACCGCTCTCCACGCCGAACGCGGTGGAGAGACGTTCTACTTCTGCTGCGACCACTGCCGACAGAAGTTTCTGTCCATGCCCCCTGGTGGTAAGCCGGAGGGCAAGTCCGGACGCTGCTGCGGATAACTTCCGCACATTGCGAGAAAGCGATCGAACATGACAAACCAAACGAGTACGAAACTAATCATGCGTTCAAGCGTTGCATTGGCCTTGGTCCTGGCAATCTGGTCTCCAGCCCAAGCGCAATCCTCCGAGCCCGAGGAAGGGAAGAGCCTGACGAAGGCCGCAATGATGGAGCGCTGCCAGGAAATGAAGCGACAGAAACAGAACATGAAGGAAGACATCGAGGCTCAAGACGCTCAGCTCACCCAGCAGCTCGCCGAGATGAACCGCGCGCCGGAGGACAAGAAGATGGGCCTGATGGCCGCCGTGCTCACCCGCATGGTAGAGCAGCGGATCGCCATGGATGCGCGAAGGGCAAAGATGGAGGAGGAGATGATGAAGCACATGATGCAGCACATGCAGATGGGCAAGGAATCCGTATCGCAGTGCCCGATGATGAAGGGCGTGGGGAGCATGGCTGCAAGCTCGGCGGACACCCATGAAGAACATCAAGGAGAACAGAAATGATTGCTGAGCGACACGACGGTCCGAGAGCAGCGGTTGGTGTAGTCCTGTGGTGTCCGCTGCCTTCGCTCACGGATTGGAGTGGCAATGGGTGGGCTGGTCGTAGCGCAACGAAAGGAGCTCTATGATGAACCACGTCTACGGATGGATGGGCGTAGGGACGTGGACTTGGACGGTGATCGGCGTACTGGTGGTGGTTCTGCTGGTCGTCTTGATCATCAAGGTGTCCAAGAAATAGTCGTGCGCTCACAGCCCGCCTGTGAAGTGAACGGTTAGGCATGAAAGAAGATCTATGGAGGTCAGATTGTCCGCTGACAAAGCAGCCGTGAGTGAAGCTGCGGTTGAGCACGGGGACCACTCGACAGCGAAGGGTGGGTCCCCTGCGGCCAAGCCTATCTACACGTGCCCGATGCACCCGGAAGTCGAGCAGGACCATCCCGGCCAGTGTCCCAAGTGCGGCATGACGCTGGAACTGAAGACGGTGGCAGCAGGCACGGATGATGCGGAGAACGCCGAACTGCGCGACATGACGAAGCGCTTCTGGTTCGGCGCCGCGCTGGCGTTGCCGGTGTTTGTCCTGGCGATGGCTCACTTGATTCCGGCCTTGGGTAGGCAACCCTGGGTGGACGGCAACGCCTCACGCTGGATGCAATTTGCGCTCGCCACACTCGTGGTCGGGTGGGCAGGCTGGCCGTTATTGCACCGTGGCTGGCGCTCCATCGTGACGCGTCACTTGAACATGTTCACGCTGATCTCCATCGGCGTGGGCGCGGCATTCGTCTCTAGCGCCGTCGCGATGCTCGCACCTGGGATATTTCCTCTGACGATGCAACACGAGGGGAAGGTTGCCATCTACTTTGAATCCGCGGCGGTGATCGTTGTGCTGGTGCTCCTCGGTCAGGTTCTCGAACTCCGTGCCCGCAGCCGCACGGGCAGCGCCATTAAAGCGTTGCTGAACCTCGCGCCGCCCACCGCGCGGCAGGTCGCATCGGGGGGCGATCATGAAGTGCCGCTCGACCAGGTGAAAGTCGGCGACTGGCTGCGCGTGGTTCCAGGCGACAAGGTGCCGGTTGATGGCGCGGTGGTCGAAGGGCATTCCAGCGTGGAAGAGTCCATGGTCACCGGCGAACCGCTCCCGGTGGAAAAGACCGTCGGCGACAAAGTGACGGGAGGCACTGTCAATGGCCCCGGCAGCTTCGTCATGCGCGCCGAACGAATTGGCAGCGACACGTTGCTCGGGCAGATCGTGAACATGGTTGCCGAAGCCCAGCGCAGTCGGGCGCCCATTCAAGGCCTCGCCGACAAGGTCGCGGGCATCTTCGTACCGGTGGTGCTGGGTGTTTCGGCGTTCACCTTCATCCTCTGGATGTGGCTTGGGCCGGAGCCAAAACTTGCACACGCCATCGTCTGCGCTGTCGCGGTCCTCATCATCGCCTGCCCGTGCGCCCTTGGCCTGGCAACCCCTATGTCCATCATGGTCGGCGTCGGACGCGGCGCGCAGGAAGGCGTGCTCGTGAAGAACGCCGAGGCGCTCGAACGGTTGGAGAAAGTCACCACGCTCGTCGTGGACAAGACGGGCACTCTCACGGAGGGCAAACCAACACTGATGGATGTACTGCCCAACGCCGGTTTTGACGCGAAGGAGTTCCTGCGTCTCGCCGCGTCGCTGGAGCAGAACAGCGAGCACCCGCTGGCCGCCGCGATCGTGCAAAGCGCGAAGGATCAAGCCATCGTCCTCGAAACCGTGAAAGACTTTCGCACGGTGACGGCAGGCGGTGTTGCCGGCATCATCGCTGGCCGCACGGTGATGGTCGGTAAACCGGACTTCCTGCGGAACGAAAAGATCACTGGCTTGGAGCCGCTGGAAGCCTCGGCCGTGAAACTCCAGGAAGAGGGCAAGACCGCGATGTTTGTCGCCATAGATGGCAGGGCAACCGGAATCCTCGCTGTAGCCGACCCGATCAAATCCACCACACCCGAAGCCATCGGCGAACTCCACTCGCTCGGGTTGCAGCTCGTGATGCTTACCGGCGATAACCGGCGTACCGCCGCCGCGGTCGCCAGGAAGCTCGGCCTCGATGGTGTCGAAGCGGAGATCGAACCCGCCGGAAAAGTCGCCCATGTCAAAAAGCTGCGCGCGGAAGGGAAACATGTTGCGATGGCTGGCGACGGCATCAACGACGCACCCGCCCTCAGCGAAGCCGAAGTCGGCATTGCCATGGGCACCGGCACCGATGTGGCGATGCAGAGCGCGGGCGTCACCCTCGTCAAAGGCGACCTTCGCGGTATTGCCAAGGCCATCCGTCTCAGTCGGGCCACTATGCGGAACATACGGGAAAACCTGTTCTTTGCCTTTCTCTACAACGCTCTAGGTATTCCTTTGGCGGCAGGCGTGCTCTACCCGTTCTTCGGCTTGCTGCTCAGCCCCATCATTGCCGGAGCCGCGATGAGCCTGAGTTCCGTCTCGGTCATCGGCAACGCATTGCGGCTGCGGAAAGTAAGGTTGTGACTTTAGGTGACAAAACATGAAAGCAATGACAAAGACCCTGACTCCGGACCTGCTTCACAAAATGAATGCCTACTGGCGCGCCGCCAACTATCTGTCGGTCGGCCAGATCTACCTCTACGACAACCCGCTGCTGAAGGAGCCGCTTAAGCTGTCGCACGTGAAACCCCTGGTGGTCGGGCATTGGGGCACCACGCCGGGCCAGAACTTCATCTATGTGCACCTGAACCGGGTCATCAAGAAGTATGACCTGGATATGTTCTACATCGCCGGTCCGGGGCACGGCGGCCCGGCGATTGTGGGCAACGTCTACCTCGAAGGAACCTGGAGCGAGGTGTATCCGAACGTCAGCCAGGACGAGGCCGGGCTCAAGAAGCTGTTTAAGCAGTTCTCGTTTCCCGGCGGGATCTCCAGCCATGTCGCGCCCACGACGCCGGGGTCGATTCACGAAGGTGGCGAGCTGGGGTACTCGCTCAGCCACGCCTTCGGGGCTGCGTTCGACAATCCCGGTCTGGTCGTCGCCTGCGTGGTCGGAGACGGCGAAGCGGAAACGGGACCCTTGGCGACCGCATGGCAGTCCAACAAGCTTCTCAACCCAATCACCGACGGAGCCGTGCTTCCGATCCTGCACCTCAATGGCTACAAGATCAGCAATCCGACCGTGCTGGCTCGCATCGAGCATGAGGAGTTGGAGCAGTTTCTGCGAGGGTGCGGCTGGACGCCCTACTTTGTGGAAGGCAACGATCCGGAGAAGATGCATGAACTCATGGCCACCGTTTTGGACAAAGCCATAGAGGACATCCGGCAGATCCAAAGCAATGCACGGAGCAAGAACGACGCCACTCGGCAGCGCTGGCCAATGATCGTCCTGAGGTCGCCCAAGGGATGGACGGGACCGAAAGTAGTCGATGGCCTGCAAGTTGAGGGCACCTTCCGGGCGCACCAGGTGCCGCTCCTGGTGGATGCCGAGCATCCCGATCATGTCAAGCAACTCGAAAGCTGGATGAAGAGCTACAAGGCCGAGGAGCTGTTCGATGAGAACGGCTCGCTCATGCCGGAATTGGCCGAACTGGCGCCGAAGGGCGACCGGCGGATGGGCGCCAATCCCCACGCCAACGGCGGCGTTCTACTGCGCGACCTGCGCATGCCGGACTTCCACGTCCACGCGGTGAATGTGCCTTCGCCCGGCGCCGTTGACGGCCAGGATACGCTCGTGTTGGGTAAGTTCCTGCGTGACGTGGCCAAGCTGAATCAGGATCAGCGCAATTTCCGTGTCTTCGGTCCCGATGAGACACTTTCGAATCTCCTGGGCGCGGTTTTTGAAGTCACCAACCGTCAGTGGGACGCCCGGGAAGTAAAGAACGATGAATTCCTCGCGCCCGCCGGACGCGTGCTGGACTCTATGCTCAGCGAGCACCAGTGCGAGGGTTGGTTGGAAGGATATCTGCTGACTGGGCGGCACGGGCTGTTCAATAGCTATGAGGCCTTCATTCGAATCGTCGACTCGATGTTCAGCCAGCACGCCAAGTGGCTGAAGGTAACGCTGGAGCTGCCCTGGCGCCGGAAGATCGCCTCGCTGAACTATCTGCTCGCCTCCCACGTCTGGCAGCAGGATCACAACGGTTTCACGCACCAGGATCCCGGCTTCCTCGACCACGTGATCAACAAGAAGGCCGATATCGTACGCGTTTACCTGCCGCCCGACGCCAACTGCCTGCTGTCGGTCTTCGATCACTGCCTGCGCAGCCGGCACTATGTCAACGTGGTGGTTGCGGGCAAGCACGCCCTCCCGCAATGGCTGACCATGGACGCCGCGGTGGTGCATTGCACGGAAGGAATTGGAATCTGGCAATGGGCCAGCAACGACCAGGACGCCGCCGAACCGGACGTGGTGATGGCGTGCTGCGGAGACACACCCACGCTGGAGATTCTGGCGGCCGTGTCCATCCTTCGCGAGCATCTGCCCGATCTGAAAATCCGGGTGGTCAATGTCGTCGATCTGATGAAGTTGCAGTCCAGCAGCGAGCACCCGCACGGGCTGAGCGAGACGGATTACGATTCGCTATTCACTAAAGACAAGCACATCATCTTTGGCTTTCATGGATACCCATGGCTGGTCCATCGGCTGACCTATCGCCGGACCAACCGCAACCTCCACGTCCGGGGCTACATAGAAGAGGGCACGATCACAACCGCGTTTGACATGCGGGTACAGAACGACCTCGACCGGTTCCACCTGGTGCAGGACGTGATTGATCGGCTACCGCACTTAGGTTCCAAGGGGGCGTACCTGAAGCAGATGATGCAGGACAAGCTAATCGAGCACAAGCACTACATCGACGAGCACGGCGAAGACCTGCCGGAGATTCGTAACTGGAAATGGAGCAACCTCAAGTGAGCGACCATGAGCTCATGTACGCAGCGAGGGCTCTTGTCACCAGTGGCAGGAGCCTACTGCCGTTGGGTAACAGTAATCCGACCAGGAACACCTTTCGAGCAGACGAATCATCATAGGAGAAGATAGATGCCAGGTTTCGGAACGCCCTTTTCAGGGTTAGCAAACGACAGGATGCTCACAGACGGGGAACTCATCAGAGCGATCCGTTTCATGGTGGCTGCGGAGTACGAAGCCACTCAGATGTACATGCAGCTTGCCGAGTCAACTGACAACCAGCTCGCCGTGGAGGTACTCAAGGACATAGCGGACGAGGAGCGGGTACACGCCGGCGAGTTCCTGAGATTGCTCCATACGCTTGCCCCCGATGAAACACGATTTTACGCCGAGGGGGCAAAAGAAGTGGAGGACGAAATCAAGAAACTGAGTCAGAAACGCGCGTGCGCCTGAACAAGACTGACGGTGGACCAGCGGGAGCACATTTGGAAACAGAGTGACCTGAAGCGAACCGAAGGAGTTCAAAATGCCCATTCAACTACACGAAGAAGACGGCGGGAAGATCCTCGTCGTTCACGTCAGCGGAAAGCTGGCAAAAGCAGATTACGAGCACTTCGTGCCCGAGTTCGAGCGACTGGTCCGGCAGCACGGAAAGCTGCGCCTGCTGTTCGACATGACCGGCTTCCATGGCTGGGACGCCGGCGCGCTGTGGGAGGACATCAAGTTCGACAGTAAACACTTCGCCGACATCGAACGCCTCGCGATGGTCGGGGAAAAGAAGTGGCAGCAGGGCATGGCGACGTTCTGCACCCCGTTCACGACGGCGACAATCCGATACTTCGATCATGCCGACGTCGCTGAGGCCCGGAAGTGGTTGGATGAATCGTAGCCGAGGGCGATAGCGGCCGCGCCGGGAACCCGGAACTGGAAATGGAGCAACCCCAAATGAACGCGCAACAGCTTATAGACACCGCGACGATGATGGTCGCCGGCGACAAGGGCCTGCTGGCGATGGATGAAAGCACTCCCACCTGCAACAAGCGATTTGCGAAGTTAGGCATTCCCCAAACCGAGGAGACCCGGCGCACGTATCGGGAGTTGATTGTGACCACGCCCGGTCTCGAAGAGAGCATCAGCGGCGCGATCCTCTGCGACGAGACGATCCGCCAGCGGAAGAAGGATGGCACTCCTTTCGCTGTGGCCCTCGCCGCTGTGGGAATCATTCCCGGCATCAAGGTTGACGCCGGGGCAAAGGACATGGCGGGTCATCCCGGAGAGAAAGTAACCGAAGGTCTCGACGGATTGCGCGACCGCCTGGCTGAATACGCTCAAATGGGCGCGCGTTTTGCCAAGTGGCGCGCGGTGATTGCTGTGGGCGATGTCATCCCCAGCCGCGGTTGCATGGAGGCCAACGCGCACGCGCTGGCCCTCTATGCCGCGTTGTGCCAGGAAGCCGGACTGGTCCCCATCGTCGAGCCGGAAGTGCTCATGGACGGCGAGCATACCCTCGAGCGGTGCCGCGAGGTTACGGAGGAAGTCCTGCGGACGGTTTTCAGCCAGCTTTACACACAGCGGGTGACGCTGGAGGGCATGATCCTGAAGCCCAACATGGTGGTTCCGGGATTGACTTGCCCCGAGCAGGAAACGGTGGACGAAGTAGCCGACGCCACGGTGAGGTGTCTCTTGCGAGGCGTCCCCGCTGCCGTTCCGGGCATTGCGTTCCTCTCGGGTGGCCAACCCAGTGAATTGGCCTCGGCCCGTCTGAATGCCATGAATGCCCGATTCAAGTTGCGAGTGCCTTGGGCCTTGGCGTTTTCGTTTGCCCGCGCCATCCAGCAACCGGCTTTGGAGATCTGGCGAGGCCAGGACGCCCACGTTCGGGCGGCCCAGCTAGCTCTGTACCATCGAGCCACGTGCAACCGGGCTGCGCGCCGCGGCGAATACAATGCCGCAATGGAATCTCCGGCATAGAAGGAATGACAACGATGAATGAGCGCAAGCACAGTTCTCACCAGCACGGAGGGCCAGTTCGCGACAGCATTCATCATGACCAACTCCCTTACTGGAAACGAGCCCATCATGATTGGCGTTTCTGGGTCGGTCTGGTGTTTATGCTAGCGGCCATCACTATCTATGTCATGAGTGATGACCTGGCGTTGCTGCCTCGCGGCCAGCCGCAACAGCCGCGGTCAGGCGCCGTCGGGAACTAGCGGAGCCCCATAACTATGAGCCCAAGCGTTCTGTATCCCTTGCGATTCGCACCCATCTATCAGTACCGGCTCTGGGGCGGCCGGCGTTTGGCCAGGCTGCTCTCCGCACCGCTGCCAGGCGACGGCCCCATCGGCGAAGCGTGGCTACTCAGCGACCGCGATGACCATCCGAGTTGTGTTGCCGATGGACCCCTCAAAGGGCGCACCATCGCCCAACTGCTGGAACAGTTTCCAGAACAGGTGATGGGAAAGCTCGCCGGGCGATTCCGCCGATTCCCCCTGCTGCTGAAGTTCCTCGACGCACGTGAGCTGCTCTCGGTACAAGTTCATCCCACGGATACCCACACGGACCTGCTGCCACCGGGCGAGACGGGGAAAACCGAAGCATGGGTCGTGCTGCAGGCGGGGACAAAGAGCCGCATCTATGCGGGCCTGAAGCCAGGCACCACGGAAGGCGATCTGCGGCGGGCGCTCGCGAACGGAGCGGTGGCCGATCGCCTCGCGCACTTCACTCCGAAGCCCGGCGACGCTGTCTTTCTGCCGGCTGGAACGGTTCACTCTCTGGGCGGCGACATCGTGGTGTTCGAGGTTCAGCAGAACAGCGACGTGACGTTTCGCCTGTATGACTGGAATCACGTCGACGCCAAGACCGGCAAACCACGCGCGCTCCAGGTCGACCAGGCGCTCGCCTGCATTGACTTTGGGAAGTGTGCGGGCGGTCTGGTGACGCCCGTGGTTGAGGCGACGGCGCCGGTGGAACGTGAGCGGCTCCTTCACTGCAAGCACTTCTGGTTGTCGCGACTGCACGGAGACTCGCCGTTTGGGGTTGGCGCGCCGGGTGTGCCGACGGTGCTGGTGTGCATCGAGGGTACGGGCCAGGTCGAGCACGGCGGTGCCACGTACGGTGTCGGGAAAGGCGACGTCTTGCTGCTGCCCGCCGTTGTCGGGGCGTGCAGGTTTCAGCCACGAGGCGCGGTGAAGGTGCTGGAAATTGGGATACCGGAATGAAGAAACTGATTGTGTTCGATCTGGACGGCACCCTTGCCGAAAGCAAAGCGTCTCTTGACGGTGACATGTCGCGTCTGCTGCATGACCTTCTGGGCATTGTCAAGGTAGCCGTGATTTCGGGAGGCGATTGGCCGCAGTTTGAGAAACAGGTGCTCTCCCATCTTCCGCACGACGAGAGCCTGGCGAACCTATCGATTCTTCCTACATGTGGAACGAAGTTCTTCCGCTACGCAGGGGAGTGGAAGAAGCTCTACTCGGAAGACTTCACCCCGGACGAGAAGGCAAAGATCGTTGCCGCGCTAACGAAGGCGGTTGCAGAAGCTGGCTTCAAGGCCGAAAAGGTCTGGGGCGAAGTAATTGAAGACCGCGGAAGCCAGATCACGTTCTCCGCCCTGGGTCAGCAGGCGCCCTTAGAAGAAAAGAAGAACTGGGATCCCACGTTTGCCAAGCGGAAGAAGATCAAAGCGATTCTCGATCTTTTGATCCCTGGTTTTTCCGTCCGCTTGGGCGGCGCGACATCCATTGATGTCACCAAACCTGGCATAGACAAAGCTTACGGCGTCAGAAAACTAAGAGACGTTCTCGGCATTTCACTGACGGAGATGATTTACATAGGCGATGCCCTGTTCGCGGGAGGGAACGACTATCCGGCCGAACAGGCAGGCGTCGTGTCTATCCCAGTTCAGGGTCCCAACGAGACTAAGCGGGTTGTCGAAGCGATCATCGCTTGTTTGTCGGATCGCGGTCAGGAAGCCTTATGAGTGGATTCAAGCTGCGGCGCCTGGGGCTCATCATGGAGCCGGAACCGGGTAATCCCCAGGAGGTCGAAGGCGTCCTGAACCCGGCTGCCGCGCGTGGCCCCGATGGTAAGCTCTACCTTTTCCCGCGGCTGGTTGCCAAGGGGAACTACTCGCGCATTGGCATCGCACGAGTGCGGTTCAACGAAGCCGGCGATCCGGCAGGCGTCGAGCGGCTCGGCATCGCGCTGGAGCCGGAGGCCGACTACGAGCGGCGGCCCGGCGGCGGCGGTGGCTGCGAAGATCCTCGGATCACGTTCGTGGAGCCGCTCCAGCGTTACCTGATGACGTATACGGCATTCTCGGTGCGAGGTCCACGGATCGCTCTAGCGACATCGGAAGACCTCTTCCACTGGAACCGCCTTGGGCTGGCCACCTTTGGCCGGTATCGCGACGTCGACATCGGCGATGTGGACGACAAAGATGCCAGCGTCTTCCCCGTCGCCATACCGAATCCGTCCGGGAAACCTGAACTGGCCATGCTCCACCGGCCGCTCTTTCCCGGTACCCGCCCGGAGGAAACCGCCTTCCACCCCGCATCCCGTCAGGTGGATCTAGATCGGGAGAGCATCTGGATTTCCTACTGCGCGATGGCCTTGGAGGGCGGCGAGCCACATCGCTTCGGTGCGTTTGCCTCTCATCATCGGCTGGCGACTCCGGTGGCGCCCTGGGAGCGCCTCAAAATCGGCGGTGGCACTCCGCCCATCCTCAGCCGGCACGGCTGGCTGATCGTTTACCACGGCGTGTGTGAAATGGAAGAGCCGGGCAACACTGGACACGAACTGTGCTACTCGGCTGGGGTGATGGTGCTCTCGAAGGAGCATCCGCGCATGATCCGCTATCGTTCGCCAGAGCCCGTGTTGACGCCGGTGCTGCCGCAAGAACGGCGCGGGACGGTGGCCAACGTCGTTTTCCCCACCGGCATCGACCGCCGCGACGATCTTGGTTCACCGGAACGCTTCGACATCTACTACGGGATGGCGGACGACCGGATCGGCGTGGCACGCCTTGACATGCCGGATCTGGTGCCGCCGATAGGAGGTGCCGACGCGCCGGCAGCAAAGGTGTAACGCGCCCGATTCCGGGAAGTCACCGAGGCCCCTCGCACAGGTTTTCGGGGGAGGCAACAAGAACGGGAGGATAGTTATCGTGCAACCGAATGCAGATAAGCCCGAGGCGAAGCCCGAGTCCAAGGACGATCTGAAATCCCTTCCCATGCCGGAAGTGGAGAAACAACTAGGGTCGTCGCCGGACGGCCTGAGTCAAGCCGAGGCGCAGAAACGCCTGACACAATACGGCGCTAACGAGATCGCTGAAAAGAAAACCAATCCGTTCCTCAAGTTCCTCACTTACTTTTGGGGCCCGATCCCGTGGATGATCGAGGTGGCCGTGATTCTGTCGGGCGTGGTCCGGCACTGGCCCGATTTCTTCATCATCCTCCTTTTGCTGGTTTCCAACGCCGTGGTCGGATTCTGGGAAGAGCGCCAGGCCGGCAACGCCATCGCCGCCCTGAAGGCCAAGCTGGCGATCAAAGCCAAGGTGAAACGCGATGGGAAGTGGACCGACCCGGCGGCGCGCGAGGTGGTGCCGGGCGACGTCATCCGTCTGCGCCTAGGCGACATCGTTCCGGCGGATGCGCGCTTGCTGGCGGGCGACCCGGTGGAGGTGGATCAGTCCGCGCTGACAGGCGAGTCTTTGCCCGCCGAGCGCAAACCCTGCGAGGCGGTGTTTTCGGGGTCGATCATCCGTCGGGGCGAAATCGAAGCGATGGTGTACGCCACCGGTGCGAAGACCTACTTCGGCAAGACCGCGCAACTCGTGCAGGAGGCGCACACCGTCAGCCATTTCCAGCGTGCCGTACTGAAGATCGGCGATTACCTCATCATCCTCGCGGTGGCTCTGGTGGCGGTGATCATCACCGTCGCCCTGTTCCGCGGCGACCCGATCCTGGCCACGTTGCAGTTCGCCTTGGTGCTGACCGTGGCCGCGATCCCCGTGGCGATGCCCACGGTGCTGTCCGTGACAATGGCGGTCGGCGCGCGCCTGCTGGCGAAGAAGGAAGCGATTGTGACCCGCCTGGCGGCGATCGAGGAACTGGCTGGCGTGGACGTGCTGTGCTCGGACAAGACCGGCACTCTGACCCAGAACAAGCTGACGCTGGGCGATCCGTTCAGCGTCAACGGTATCCCTGCCGACCAGGTCATCCTCTGCGCCGCTTTGGCTTCCCGCGCGGAAGACAAGGACACCATCGATCTCGCCGTGATCGGCGGCCTGAAGAACGATCAAGCCTTGAAAGGCTATCAGGTGGTTCATTTCCAGCCGTTCGACCCAGTGCATAAGCGCACGGAAGCCACCGTCAAAGCCGAGGACGGAAAACAGTTCCTTGTGGCCAAGGGAGCGCCGCAGGTAATCCTGCAGATGTCGACCAACGCCGGTGAGGTAAAGGCCGCCGTTGAGAAAGCCGTCAACGAATTCGCGGGACGCGGCTTCCGTTCCTTGGGGGTGGCTCGGGCAGACCAGGAGGGCCAATGGCGTTTTCTTGGCGTCTTGCCATTGTTCGATCCGCCACGGGAGCAGGCCAGAGCAACCATCGCGAGCGCCCGGCAGATGGGCGTGAACGTCAAGATGGTTACGGGCGATCAAGTTGCTATCGCGCGAGAAACCGCCCGGCAACTGGGGATGGGCACGAACATCCTGGATGCCAGCGGATTAGGCGACACGAAGCATCACGAGACGGCGCAATCGGCGGAGGCCATCGAAAAAGCGGACGGGTTCGCCCAGGTATTCCCCGAACACAAGTTCCACATTGTGGATGTCCTGCAGCAGTGCGGCCACATTGTCGGCATGACCGGCGACGGCGTGAACGACGCCCCCGCGCTGAAGAAGGCGGACTGCGGCATCGCCGTTTCCGGCGCCACAGACGCGGCGCGGGCGGCGGCGTCCATCGTGCTGCTGGCGTCCGGCCTGTCGGTGATTATTGACGCGATCAAGGAGAGCCGGAAGATTTTCCAGCGGATGAACAGCTACGCGATCTACCGCATCGCCGAGACGCTGCGCGTGCTGTTGTTCATGACCCTGGCGATCCTGGTGTTTAACTTCTATCCGGTGACGGCGGTGATGATCGTGATGCTGGCGTTGCTCAACGATGGAGCAATCCTGTCCATTGCCTATGACAACGTTCACTACAAGGATAAGCCCGAGGCCTGGAACATGCGCCTGGTGATGGGGATTTCCTCGGTCCTGGGCGTCATTGGGGTCGTGGCCGCGTTCGGTTTGTTTTATCTTGGCGAGCGTGTATTTCACCTCGACCGCGCGCACATCCAGACGCTGATGTACCTGAAGCTGTCCGTGGCAGGACATCTGACGATTTTCCTGACGCGCACGCGCGGCCCGTTCTGGTCCATACGCCCCGCGCGGGTGCTCTGGGTGGCGGTGCTCGGCACGCAGATGCTGGCGACTCTGATTGCGGTCTATGGGTTGTTTATGACACCCCTCGGCTGGAGCTGGGCGGCGTTCGTTTGGGGCTACGCTCTGGCTTGGGCCCTCGTGAACGACCGCGTGAAGCTGCTCGCCTATCGGATTTTTGACCCGACCAAAGCCCCACTGTTGGCCAAGAAGTCGCCCGATCTCAGACCGCGGATCGCCACACGGGCCTATGAACTCTACGAGCAGCGCGGCCGCGCCGATGGCCAGGCAGGTCAGGACTGGCTTGAGGCGGAGCGCGAGATTCGGAAAAACTAGGCGGGATGGACGATGGCTACGTCAATGTCCTCCTGAGCTCAGCAGGGCCATCGTCCTTACTGAAAACGTGCGTATCATGATTGACGTTGCTGCCTCGCAGCCAACCGCAGCAGCCGGCGTCAGGCACGTTGGCAAATGGCGGAGATACGAACCTGCTGCCAGCGGGCGGCCGGAAGTAGCCGCCGACCCGCCGGAAGGAAGGGTGTCACACTTCCAATTGTGGGAATTCGAAACCGTCAATGAGACTTCTTCGACAGTGCCTGTCCACTGGGTTTTCAAGAACCCTCTGGACCGAGACTCGGTGGAGGCGACAAGAACAGGAGAATTGTCATCGTGAAATCGACTGCAGTTGAGCCAGAGTCCAAGGACGATCTAAAATCCCTTCCTATGCCGGAATTGCAGGCCAAGTTGGGGTCGTCTCCGGACGGCCTCAGTCAAGCCGAGGCGCAGAAGCGGCTGACCCAATATGGGCCTAACGAGATTGAAGAAAAGAAAACCAATCCGTTCCTGAAGTTCCTAACCTACTTTTGGGGCCCGATCCCGTGGATGATCGAAGTGGCGGTGATTCTGTCGGGCGTGGTCCGGCACTGGCCGGATGTTTTCATCATCCTCCTTCTGCTTGTTTCCAACGCTGTGGTCGGATTCTGGGAAGAACGCCAAGCGGGCAACGCCATCGCCGCCCTGAAAGCCAAGCTGGCGATCAAGGCCAGGGTGAAACGTGATGGGGAGTGGATCACCCCGGCGGCGCGTGAGTTGGTGCCGGGCGATGTCATACGCCTGCGGCTGGGGGACATCGTGCCGGCGGATGCGCGCCTGCTGGCGGGCGATCCCGTGGAGGTCGATCAGTCTGCGTTGACAGGCGAATCCTTGCCCGCCGAGCGCAAACCTGGCGAGGCGGTGTTTTCGGGGTCGATCGTCCGCCAGGGTGAAATCGGCGCCCTGGTCTATGCCACCGGTGCGAACACCTACTTCGGCAAGACGGCGCAACTGGTGCAGGAGGCGCACACCGTCAGCCACTTTCAACGCGCGGTGCTGAAGATTGGCGACTACCTGATCATCCTGGCGGTGGCTCTGGTGGCGGTGATTATTACCGTCGCGCTCTTCCGTGGCGACCCGATCCTCACCACGTTGCAGTTCGCCCTGGTGCTGACCGTGGCCGCGATTCCCGTGGCGATGCCGACCGTGCTGTCGGTGACGATGGCGGTCGGTGCGCGCCTGCTCGCCAAGAGAGAAGCGATTGTGAGCCGGCTGGTGGCCATCGAGGAATTGGCTGGCGTGGACGTGCTGTGCGCGGACAAGACCGGCACCCTGACCCAGAACAAGCTGACGCTGGGCGATCCGTTCAGCGTCAACGGTATCCCTGCCGAGCAAGTCATCCTCTATGCCGCGCTGGCATCGCGCGCGGATAATGACGACACCATTGATCTGGCCGTTCTGGGCGGCCTGAAAAACAACCAGGCCTTGCAGGGTTATCAGGTGGTCCATTTTCAGCCGTTTGACCCGGTGTGCAAACGCACCGAGGCCACCGTCAAGGCCGCGGACGGAACGACGTTCAAAGTGACGAAGGGCGCGCCACAGGTGATTTTGGAATTGGCGGCCAATGCCGGGCAAGTGAAGGCCGCCGTCGAGAAGGCCGTTAACGAATTCGCGGCGCGCGGGTTTCGTTCGTTGGGCGTGGCGTGCTCCGAGGGAGAAGGCCCATGGCAGTTTCTTGGCGTGTTGCCCCTGTTCGATCCGCCACGGGAAGACGCCAAGGCAACCATCGCGACCGCTCGCCAGATGGGCGTGAAAGTCAAGATGGTCACAGGCGATCAACTGGCCATCGCCCAGGAGACGGCCAAGAAATTAGGGATGGGCACAGCCATTCTCGATGCCAACGGCCTGGGCGACGTAAAGCATCACGAGACGGCTCAATCGGCGGAGGCCATCGACAAGGCAGACGGATTCGCCCAGGTGTTCCCCGAACACAAGTTCCACATTGTGGATGTTCTGCAGCAGCGCGGCCACATCGTCGGTATGACCGGCGACGGCGTGAACGACGCCCCCGCGCTGAAGAAGGCGGACTGCGGCATCGCCGTGTCCGGCGCGACGGACGCGGCGCGCGCGGCGGCGTCCATCGTGCTGCTGGCGTCCGGCCTGTCGGTGATTATTGACGCGATCAAGGAGAGCCGAAAGACTTTCCAGCGGATGAACAGCTATGCGATCTACCGCATCGCCGAGACGCTGCGCGTGCTGTTGTTTATGACGCTGGCGATCCTGGTGTTTAACTTCTATCCATTGACGGCGGTGATGATCGTGATACTGGCGTTGCTCAACGACGGAGCAATCCTGTCCATCGCCTATGACAACGTTCATTACAAGGATCAGCCCGAGGCCTGGAACATGCAACTGGTGCTGGGGATTTCCACAGTGCTGGGCGTCATCGGGGTCGTCTCCGCCTTCGGCTTGTTCTATCTCGGTGAGCGCGTCTTTCATCTCGACCGTGCGCACATCCAGACGCTGATGTATTTGAAGCTGTCTGTGGCCGGACATCTGACGATTTTCCTGACGCGCACGCGCGGCCCGTTCTGGTCCATACGCCCCGCGTGGGTTCTATGGGCAGCGGTGCTCGGCACACAAGCGCTGGCGACCCTGATTGCGGTTTATGGACTGTTCATGACACCGCTCGGCTGGAGCTGGGCACTGTTCGTGTGGGGCTACGCTCTGGCTTGGTTCCTCTTGAATGACCGAGTGAAACTGCTCGCCTATCGGATTTTTGACCCGACTAAAGCCCCATTGTTGGCCAAGAAGTCGCCCGATCTCAGACCGCGGATCGCCACACGGGCCTATGAACTCTACGAGCAGCGCGGCCGCGCCGATGGTCAGGCGAGTCAGGACTGGCTTGAGGCGGAGCGCGAGATTCGGAAAACTTAGGCCGGATGCCGAGCGCAACCACGGCGCTCGTGATATCGAAGGGATAAAGATGAAGATCAACTCAAAGGAGTTCCGGGTGCGGCCCGGAGAAGAGCTCGAACTCAGTGAGTGGCCGACGATAGTGAAGCCCTTTTGCAAGTCGAAGACGGACTATCAAAGACTCCTGGAAGAACACGTTGAGGAGTTGAGCTCGCTGCAACACCTTCACTACGCGTCGAATCGCTATGCGCTGCTGCTGATTTTTCAGGGAATGGACGCTGCGGGCAAGGACGGCGCCATCCGGCACGTCATGTCCGGGGTCAATCCGCAAGGCTGCCAGGTTTCGAGTTTCAAACAGCCGAGCGCCGAGGAGCTGGAACACGATTTTCTCTGGCGCACGACGTGCCGGCTGCCCGAACGCGGGCGGATCGGCATCTTCAACCGTTCCTATTACGAGGAAGTGCTGGTCGTTCGGGTGCATCCAGAGATTCTCCGCAACCAGGGACTTTCGCAAGAGTTGCGCGACGAGAAAACCATCTGGGAGGAGCGGTATCGCTCCATTGTGGATCTGGAGGAGCATCTCTACCGCAACGGTACCCGGATCATCAAGGTTTTCCTCCACCTGTCGAAGGACGAGCAACGAAAGCGCTTCCGCGAGCGGATTGACGAGCCGGAGAAGAACTGGAAATTCAGCCTCTCGGACATCCACGAGAGAAACTACTGGAAGCAGCACATGAAGGCTTATGAGGCTTGCCTGAACGCGACAAGCACACATCACGCGCCCTGGTACATCGTTCCCGCCGATGACAAGGAGAATGCCCGGTTGATTGTTTCCCAGATTGTCCTTGATGCGCTCAAGGAACTTAAGATGGCATACCCCAAGACTACCGCGAAGCGCCGGCGGGAATTGAAATCGATCCGCAAACAGCTCTGAAGGCAGAATAGTGACCAGTAAGCAGCCTAACAACAGTATGCAATCGGCATGGCTGGCCTGCGCGTCATGGGGCGCAATCTCGTGTGAACATCCGAGAGTAAGTCGTGGAAGCCGGCTCCTGTCGGAAAAACGAAAGTTGCCAGCCTGAGACTCGGCGGTGAATCAGCGAGTCTCGGTTCCGTTCACGCCGGAGCGGTCTGGTGACATCGCTCGGCTGATCCAGATCCAGAAATGGCACCAGTCACCAAGCGGGTTCCCTCCGGAGGGTGATCGAGACGGCTACCCTGTTTCCTACACGCCGTTTCAGAGTCGCCAAGGATCTCGGGCAGCATCGAACCGGGCAAACTCGCGAACCCGTGGCCTCACTTCGCGAGCTTTGCCATCAGCCGGCTCAACGGCTCATCGGCCGACGGTCCGCAGAGATCGGTACGGGCGGTCCACAATTGCTCGGCCATATCGAGGTTCCCTTCAGTGGAGTCTCCGTACGAAAGCGGTCTTCCGCGGCGCAGGACCGACTTGCGGGCGGAATCGGACAGTTCCTTTACCGCGACCGGCGGCGAACCTTTCATGGTGCCGAGGCATTCAACAAGCGAGCCAAGCGCGGTCTCCATCAGCCTCTGGCTCCTGCGATACCGTTCCGCGACGCTCAAGCCGCGCAGGGTGGGGTCTAGCGCAAGAATGTGGTCAACCAGCTGCAGCCTCTTCGCCGCGCTAGCGTCGGCTGCGTTCAAGCGGATGGCGGCTTTGAACGCCCGTTGGGCGCTGCGGTAGTTGTCCTGCGCCGCCTCCGCTTCGCCGAGTCCGTCATACGCGTCCGCGTCGCCCTTGTCCTTCTCCAAGATCTTCCGAAAGACTCCGGCCGACTCCTTAGGCAAGTCGTACAGAAGCAACAGCCGCCCCAATTGCCTCTGGAGAGCAAGGTCGTCCGGCGCTTCCGCTTCGAGGGCCAGCGACTCCGATTGGGCTTCTTGCCTCTTGCCGGCCTTTCCGAGAGCATTGACCAACTCAATGCGCGTCAGAGTACGGTTAGCCTGACGTTGCTCGGACCATGAACCGTAGATCGCTCTGTGGTAGTAGTTCACTGCGTCTTGCAGGTTGCCGCC
This sequence comes from Bryobacteraceae bacterium, assembly GCA_036404435.1. Taxonomy (GTDB): domain Bacteria; phylum Acidobacteriota; class Terriglobia; order Bryobacterales; family Bryobacteraceae; genus DASWZN01. The sequence goes on along the minus strand of DASWZN010000053.1, from coordinate 74,784 downwards.
TGCGATCGCGATCCTGGCGAGTCCGAGATTGGCCGGCCCGCTGTCTGATTTGTCACGGAGGGATTCCCGAAAATAGATCTCGGCCTCGTTCGAACGCCCGGCTTTCTCGAGGACCTGGGCAAGCGCCAGCCGGTCTCGTCCGCTGTGGGAAATCGAGAGCGCGTTCCGATACTGCTCGATCGCCTCCTGATAACGCTCTTTCGCCATCAACCGATTCCCTTCGACATAGTACTGGTCGGCCCGGGCGCTGCGCTCCGAACGGTAGAAGTAGCTCAGAAAACCGGCCAGGGCAGCCATTGCGGCCAAAACAATCAAGACGCCGCCGAGCACCGCCACGGGAGTTCTGGACTCCTTGTAAGCAGGCTCCGCGGCCTTCTGCTGCGATCCGTACGCGGCCAGTGCATCCTGCCTGGAAAGGACGCCCACCAATTCCCGGATGTTGGAGCGGCTCACGACCGGAAGCGCATCCAAACCGCTCTGAGCCATCCGCCGCATCGCAGTGTCGAGAGGGTGGTCCGGATGCACGTGAGGAAAGCTCTCCGCCGTGAGCCTGGCGCTGCGATCGAGAGGAGTCAGCAGCTCGCCGACGGTTTGATGGTGGCGCTCCTGGCTCAGGGCTTCCTCGATCTGGGCTCTGGTGGCCATTCCTAGCAACCCGTCCGAATCCACAACCGGCCAGGCGGACTCTTTCGAATCCACGGTTGTCAAAGCCCGTTCGACGGTGTCGTCGGCACGCAAGACTTCGCTAGGGGGCCGCGCGCCCTGCTCAACAGTCACAAGTTCCTCGCGGTTGCGGGCCCCAGGAGGCAGGCGAATCCCCTCCTGGTCCAGCAGCGCTTCGTAGATCGGCTCCGGTTGCAGCCGGCTGGAGATGAAGTAGCTGATCAGATTCGCGATCATCAGCGGCACAATGATCGAGTAATCGCGTGTCACTTCGAAGATCATGATCACGGACGTCAATGGGACGCGGATGATGCCCGCGAACGCCGCTCCCATGCCCACCAGCGCGTAGGCGCCAACACTGCCCGTATAGTCGGGGAGAATGAGGTGCGCCCCCCCGCCCACGGCGCCGCCCATCATGGCCCCAATGAACAGCGCTGGACCGAAGATTCCGCCGGCGTTGCCGGAGGCGTAGCACGTGGCCGTGGCTATCAGCTTCATGGCAACCAGCAGAACCATGACGCGAAGAGCCAGTTGGCCGTTCAGGGCCTGGCTGACATGGTTGTATCCAACGCCCATCACCTCCGGCACGAACCATCCGAAGATCCCAACGAGCAGGCCGCCCGCGACAGGCTGGAAAGCCACCGTCCAGGCTGGCATTCGCAGGAAGTGCTTCCTGAGCCACAGCAGGAGCTTGACGAAACTGACCGAAACCAGACCGCCCACGACGCCCAGCGCGGCGTAGAAGAGAAACTCGATCGGATGAACAAGCTGGTACGCCGGGACGTGGAACAGTGGCTCGTCACCGAGGAGCATGTGGAGGACCATCCAGGAGGTCGCCGAGCTCAAGACAATGGCTCCGAGCACTCGGGCGTGCAGGTCGCCCATCACTTCTTCCAGGGTGAAAAGGACCGCTGCGATGGGCGTGTTGAAGGCGGCCGCCAGAGCCGCTGCGGCGCCAATCGGCACGAGGGACTTGGTTGTGGCGGGGCTGAGTCCCATGCGACGGCCAAGCGAGGATGCAATGCCAGCTCCAACCTGCACCGACGGCCCCTCGCGGCCCAACGCGATTCCGCTTGCGAGCGAAGTTGCGGAACAGAAGAACTTGCCGAACACAGTGCGAAATCGAATCACTCCTCCGCGAAGAAACAGGGCCGTCTTGGTCTGAGGTATTCCGCTGCCGCGAGCGTTCGGAAAATAGCGCTGTAGCAGAAAGCCAGTGATCAGCGCGCCCAGAGTCGGGATCAGCACCCTCCGCCAGGCGGCGCCGCCGGCGGGATACATGCGAGAGCCCAGATTCTCAGTCAGCACAATGAAGGCCACCACCACCAGGCCCACGATCGCGCCGATCATCAGCGTGAGGATGAAGAGAACGGTCTCCTCGTGCTGAGCGCTCTGCAGTGGATCGGCCCATCTTCGGAGGGTTCCCAGAACGCCGAGCGGCTGGTTTGTTTTGGCTGTCGTCATTGGATGCCGGTGCTATTCTCCATCCTACAGTCGCTACGACTCCGCACGCACCGGCTCGGGGCCCGGGCGACAAGAGCGCAACCGGCGTCCTACCCTGATAGCGCCGCCCTGTCCGCTTCGCCGCCCGGCTCGGCTGGTGCGGCCCCCGAGTTCAGCACCGGGAAGAACACCGTGAACGTGCTCCCGGCGTTCCTGGCCGACCGTACGGAGACGCCGCCATGGTGGCGGCGGGCGATGCCGGCGACGGCCGCCAAGCCCAGGCCGCGTCCCAGGAACTTGGTCGAAAAGAACGGATCGAAGATTCTGGCCTTGATCTCTGGCCCGATGCCAGCGCCGGTGTCAGTAACGGCAATGTAGACGTGATCGCCCGCGCGCATGTCCCCGGCGATGTCAACCTGCTCGGGGCGAATTCCGGTGATGCCGGTCCCGACCGTAATCACACCTGGCGTCTCGCCGACCGCCTCAGCAGCGTTGATCACCAGATTTGCGACGACCTGCTGAATTTGGCTCGGATCGGGACCCCGCAGCCCGCGGCATCGCACGCGAGCACCTGATCCGCCTACTGCGGAAAGGCGCTCTCACGCGAGCGGCGCGCGGCTTCTACGGGCTCGCCAGCGCTCCCGTCACCGAGCATCACGGCCTTGCGCTTGTCGGCAAGCAGGCGCCCAACGCCACCGTGCTGGGTGAAGGCTCACAGGCCAACGATTGCCTGGCGGGCTGCGCGCGCCGTCCGCTTTTCGGGCGCCGCACTGACTGATGGCGTCGAGAACCACAAACTCGATGGCGGTCCTGTCCTCGTCCACGGCATTTGCCAGGACGGTGGCCGATTGCTTCAACTATCGAAGGAAGATCGGTACGGACGTGGCCATCGAGGCCCTCCCGATGCCCTGCGGTTCTTATTCGCGCGGTACGGCGACGCCCGAGGCGAGCGCCAACGTCTTCAGCGGCAACCTGCCCGAAATGCCTCCGCTACGTGTCTGGAGCGCCCTGCGCTATGCGCACCGCTGGGTCTTTGCCGAACTCGGCAGCGTTGCGGTGGACCGGCAGTCCAAGGTGAACAGCGATCTGCAAGAGACGCCGATGGCCGGCTACGCCCTGCTGAACGTCAAGCTTGGCTTCACGCATCGCAAGCTGTCCGGAAGCTTCACCGTCGACAACCTGCTCAATCGCTTCTACTACGAATACCTCTCGTACTATCGCGACCCCTTCGCCGCCGGGGTGAAGGTTCGCGAGCCGGGGCGGAACCTCTCCGTCCAGTTGAGGTATTCGTTTTCACTGCGGCACGCCCAGGTACATTTCTGGCGCCGCTGTGACTGGCGGCCAACTGGTTCCAGACACTTCGCTGCAGCGTTTAGTCTTAATCAAAAGGTCCAGCTGGCACGGGTTCGAAAGAGCACCAAAGGCCGCGATGACGCGGAATATCGCGCTACATTGATCAGAGCGGACACATCTGCTAGTCGCGAGGAGGGATGGATGGCGAGAGCCGCGAAGATCGCTTCAGCTTTGTACGTCCTGTGCAGTGTGGCCGTCGGGCAGACGTCCGCGCCGCCCGCGGCCTGCACCGCACTGACGAGAATGCAGGTGCCGGGCGTGGCCCTCACCGTCACAAAGGCCGAGTGGATCCCGGCCGGCTCCGAGCCGGTCGGCCTTGGGAGCGCAGCCCCGGCGACGACTCTGCCCGCTTACTGCCGTTTGGATGGGGTTATCGGCCGGCGCACCGGGGCCCACGGAGTAGCTTACGGCATCGGTTTCGCCCTCGCTCTGCCCGAGAACTGGAACGGGCGCTTTCTGTTTCAGGGCGGCGCCGGCCTCAATGGAACCGTCCAACCGCCGCTCGGCGCATCCGCGGCCGGGAGCGAACCGGGACTCGCGCGCGGATTTGCGGTTGCTAGCACGGACTCCGGGCACAAGGGGGGCGTGTTTGACGCGAGCTTCATGCAGGACCAACAGGCGAGCCTCGACTTCGCGTACGCCGCCATCGGACGCGTAGCGGAAGTGGCCAAGCGAATCATCGAGCAGCACTATGGCAAGCCGGCCGATCGCTCGTATTTCGCCGGGTGCTCCACCGGCGGGCGCGAGGCCATGCTCATGGCGCAGCGCTACCCCACGTACTTCGACGGCATCATCGCGGGCGCGCCCGCGATGCGCACCAGCTTCTCCCACATCGGCGACCGTTGGGTCGCGGCCACGTTGAACGAGATCGCGCCGAAGGACGCCCAGGGGCTGCCCGTAACGCGGGAAGCGCTTTCGGAGAGCGACAAGAAAGCCGTCATCGAAGGATTGCTGAACGCCTGCGACGCGGCGGACGGTCTGAGGGACCTCATGATCTTCAACACGCAGGCCTGCCGATTCGATCCCAAGACGCTGGTCTGCAAAGGACCGAAAGCGGAGGGCTGTCTCTCCATGGCGCAGGCAGCCGCGATCGAGAAGGCGTTCGGCGGCCCGAGGGACTCGAAGGGCCGCCAGGTGTACCCGGGGTTTCTCTTCGATACTGGCATTGCCTCGACGCGGGGAGTCCCGGGCCTGCTGTATGGCGGAGCGAACCCCGTGGGGCCGGCATTTACCGACATCGGAATGGACGTGGACAGCGCCGTCGAGCGGGCCCTGGCCGACCCGGCGGAGAGCCTGACCGCAACATCGGGGTGGACGAACTTGAACACGTTCTCAGGGCACGGCGGAAAGCTCATCTTCTGGCATGGAGCGAGTGACCCGTGGTTTTCGGCGCTCGACACAGTCGATTACTACGAGCGCATGACCAAGGCGAACGGCGGTCCTGAGCAAGTGCGCAACTGGAGCCGGTTGTACCTCGTGCCGGGCATGGGACACTGCGGCGGCGGGCCCGAGACGCTCGACAACTTCGATGCGCTCAGCGCGATTGTGAAGTGGGTCGAAGAGCGTGTCGCGCCCGAGAGCCTTACGGCAACCGGACGCGCATTCCCCGGCCGCAGCCGGCCGCTCTGCGCCTATCCGATGTGCGCGCACTACAAAGGGCAGGGCGATCCGGAAGACGCGGCCAACTTCGAGTGCCGGCCAGCAGGCGGCTCGCCAGCTCCTTGATTCTCGCTTCCAGCTTCATGCGGTTGGTTCTGGTTCCGGAGAACGCCCGGAACAACCGCCCCTCGCCGTGGCGCTCGAAGCAATGCTACTTAACTGGGATCAAATCCAAACAGCGGGCTCACGTTGCACTCGCCGTCTCACTCCGGCGCGAAACCAGTTCCCTGCGGTGTGCCCGTGCGGGAGTCGTCAGGTTGATCTTGCGGCGTTCGTCGCGCCAGTTCAGGCCCCGTCAGGCAGGGCCGTCGTTCCGCTCGCACCCGTACGGCTAACCCCTACTCCCTGCAACGGATTGGGCAGGCATGTTGCAATCTTAGCGTGACGCGCATAAGAGCGAATTCTTAAAGACTTAGTTGACGCTTGACGGCCAGTAGAATGCTGCCTGTTCGGTCCATCTTGAAGGTGCTCTGTTGGAAAAACCAGCTTAAGCGCGACCCGCAGGAAGTTTAGTGTATGCACTGGCTTACGTGGGGCGCCCCTAAAGTCCCGTGGAAAACACACCCCGAGGGCGGGGCGCCCCAGAAGGGCACACACGGTCAAGAATTCGAATGTTGGCCCGAAGCGCTGCCGCTTCAGGTGGCGGTCAGCACGCTCGTGCGACGGCCGTTGCCCGGTTGACGATCACGCTGGAACCGTCAGCCGAGATGCGAGCCGGGCATTCCGGCCACATCCCGCGGATGGCGCGGAGCCACTCCTCGAGTTTCTCGCGAAAGCGCCGCGGTCTCGCGTACTCCGCGTTCCCAAGCTGCGCGGCCAGGCCGCGAGGCCCGAAGATAGGGACCAACTCCTCACCCTTTGCGGAGAAGCAGCGGTACGAGAGCCACATGAACAGGTCGAGGATTGCCGGCGCGGACGATAACACGCGCACGGCGCCCAGATCGGTAGGGATTGGGTGTTCCGCGATCTCCTGATAGAACTCATCGCTCAGTACGATGACGTTCTCAAACGCCTCGGACCGCGGCGGCTGATTCTCGTCGCGGTTGTACCAGATCGTGGCTTCGCGCAGGAAGTTGAAGCGCGAGCGGTGAATCACTTTGGCACCAGGCCTCAGTGTGTCCGTCCCGAAGAACATCGTGGCGCCGAAGATCCGTTCGAAGGCCTCGATCAGCCGGCGGTACTCCTTGCCGCCTTTGTGCATTCCGAACGTCTCCAGCATCTCGGACGCGCTTCGGAATCGAATCACCTGGCTCTTCTGTCGGACCGCCAGCGTTGCCAGGAAGATTGGGACGATCCGATCCAGGCCGAACGGAACCCCGTAGTCGGGGTGGCCGGCGATCTGAAGCACGAAGTGCCCGTTGCGTCGTTCATACAGGAATTGGCCGTCCGGCAATCGGCGCATCGGAAGCCCGCACAGCACGAATGGGCGGGAACTGAAGCCAAGGGTTTGTCCTCCTTGGGCTCGTTTCAGTCTGACAAGTTCGACACCCTGGGCTTGTCGCAGCTTGTACTTCGAGACGTGCAGATGCGCGTGAGTTCGCTTGAGCAGACTTCCGACTGATTCCAGGCCGGCAGGGGGTCTGTCGTCGACGACATGCAATGGTTCCATCGAGTCGCCTTCTGACGCCGTTCACGGCGCCGGTTTGGCGACCCTCGGGGAGGGCGGGGAGAGGTTACTCTTGAGCCGCGCCGCCGTTACTCCGTTTACTCCGTTTTTTCGGAAACTCGGCGACAGCGTTGAAAATCAATGCACTTAAATGGTCAGGACGCAACGCCTTGGACGCGGAAGTTGCTTGTTTTCAAATGCAGTGCAGGTTCCCAAGCTGGACGTCGCGGGTTCGAGTCCCGTCTCCCGCTCCAACTTTTCAATAACTTACAAGCTAGGCCCTACCTGAACAACGGGGGCAGGACATAGGATCTTCACCCCCCCTGCCTCCGAGAGGTCCAACAGCTTAAGGCTGCTGCGGCCTACGTCACTGGAATCGCGAGAGCCGCTCCGCCACGTCGGCCCGGAACCTGTCGATGTGGCTGCAAACGTAAGCTGCGGGCGCGAGCCCGGAATCGCGCATCAACGGCGTCAGGTCCATGGCGAATGTCAGCGCGGTCTCGGTGTCCGTGGCGTGCGAAGCGTAGTAGGTAGCGTTTGCGAGACGGCGGCCCTCAGCGGCCAAGTCGTAGCGCTTTCCTCCGCTGACCTGGGAGTCGAACACCCCGACCAGCGCCGCCGCGATGTTCGAGCGGTTCGAAACCGGCAGGCATTGCTTATCTTCGTCCGATAGCCAGTCCAGGTCCCGCCAGACCTCGCACCCGTAAACCCTGCCCGGCCGCAAAGCCGGGTCCAGCCGGCGGAGCGCCGCCAGCGCTCGCAGGCTGACGCTGACGTGAGTGTCGTGCTTGTCCGCAAGGTTGTGCAGATACACCACCTCCGGACGCGCGGTTTCGAGAATCCGCGCCAGGTCCTCGATGACACTCTCCGCCGGTGGATTCTTCACGTCGCTGCTCGAGTAGCCGAGTTGGATCTGGCACGCGTACTCGCCAACGTAGGCGGCCTTGCGCTGCTCGCGGAGCCGGACCTGCTGCATTTCCTCGTCCGTATACCGAGCATAGATCCCGGCGCGCGGGCTGCCCGCTCCGTTGGTGACGACCACGCCCGTAAACCAACGGTCCGCACAGCCGAAGCATTCGGCCACGCCGTGATACGCCATCAGCTCGATGTCATCCTGGTGCGCGGCGATCGACAGGTGCGTCGTGCGCGCCAGCGCGCCCCGCGGCTCCATCCCGTCCGGGACGTAGACGTCGGCATTCGGCCTGTTCAGTTTCATTTGCCTCCAATACGGGGGAGCGTCGCCGCCGCCACGGCCTGCCCGAGACGTTTCTCCTTCTCGCCGGGCACGTGCAGCCGCAGGCCCTCCTCCACTGCGGGGAATTCCCGCTTCAAAACGCGGTGCGCGGTCGAGAGAATGACCTCGCCTCCCTCTCCTGTCATCACGCGGCCCAGCACTAGCACGTGGCGCAACTCATAGAACCCGGCATACTGAGCGATCGCATAACCAAGATACACGCCAACGGACTCGTAGATCCTCCGGGCCCGCTCGTCACCGGCGGCCATCAGTTTCTGAGTCGCAGCCAGCTTCGCGGCCAGCGGCATGGCAGGATCGAGCGCGATGCCGGCGGCCGGCAGAAGCCGGTTGACGGCCTGCTGCGAGAAGTATTGCGACCCCACGCCGCCGTCTCGCGACCACTCGTCTTGCGGAGCGTTTTCCCTGTAGTCCACCGGCGCGAAGGCCAGCTCGTTCAGCCAGTCCGTGATGTTGCCCTGCGGGTTGACATACCCGGCAGCCTGGCTGGTGCCCATCGAAATGCCCAGGACCGCCGTGTCATCCAGCGCCATCGAGGCCGCCAGGGCCGTCACCTCGCCGTCATTGACCACCACAAACGGCACTCCATTCCAGGCCTGCTGGAGCTCGAAGAACATCCGCCGCACTCGCCGTTCGAACAGGTCGGGAGGTACGCCGCGGAAGAGCGATGCCACGCGTACCTCGTTATCCACGTAGATGCCCGCGGCGCTACCGCCGATCGCGTCGACGCGCGGCAGCCAGGCCGCCGCCCGCTTGAGCGAGTCGTTGATCTCCGCAAGGTGATAGGCAGGATCGGCCTGGAAGTAGGGATCCCACACGACTTCTTCGGTGTGCAGCACTTCGCCATTCATCACGGCGGCGCACTTGCGGTCGCTGCCGCCCAGGTCGAACCCGATGCGGCAGCCATCCTGGTGGCGTCCAAGCGCGAGACCGATCTCCTTGGGCTCAGGAGCCCGTTGATAGGGCACGCTCTCGATCACCATCGGCCGCCCGTACACGCGGCTGCCCATGAAGTCGAAGTCGAACGCGCGAGCGCCGGCCGCGGAATAGACCCGCTGAACATGCGGAGCCATGCCGGGATCGCCGGCGATAGTCACCTTCCACCCGCCCCTCTGCCATAGCAGGAACTTCACCAGACGTTCGACGTGGAACTCGTTCGCCGGTTCCTCGCCGCCGAGGATCTCGGTGTGAAATACGGAACGCGAGCCGTCCTGCCGCTCGAGAGCGATGGCCAGCTTGCGGGCGCATCCGCTCGCGCGCACTCTAGCCTGGAAATCGCGGTTCCACAGCGAGGCGGGAACGAATCCGGGATCGAGCGGCGGCTTCTCGTGCATCAGACTGTCCTGGTAACCTTCGTCAGAGTGCGGGGCCGGTCCGGATTGAGGCCCTTGCTCGTCGCCAGATGGGCGGTGAACAATTGCGCCGGCACGATGTAGGGGATGGGCGTGAGGAAATCGGCGTAGAGCGTCGGCGCCGCCGACGGGCAGGCGGGAATCACGATGGCACGACGGGCCATGCCGGCAGCCGCGGAATTCGAACCGTCCGTAATGACCAGGGTTCGGGCATTAAGCCGCTGGAGGCTGCCCAGGATTCCCTCGATGCCGTGCCAGGCCGGGCCGCCGGGCGCGAAGAGAAAGACGGGGAACGCCTCCTCCGCAAGCGCGATGGGTCCGTGCAACAGATCGGCTCCGGAGAACCGTTCGGCCGCCACGTAACAAGTCTCCATGAGCTTGAGTCCGAATTCAAGCGCATTGGAGTAGTTCAAGCCGCGCGCCACGATGATGGCGCGTTCGATCGACGCAAACTCGGTGGCCAGACTGGCCACCTGCGGCTCGAGATCGAGAGCGAGTTGGGTCCACTCGGGCAGGCGTTCGAGGTCGTGTAGATCGTTGGGCGCGCCTAGCGCATGGGCCAGCAGGTACATCGCAAGAAGCTGGCCCGTGTAAGTCTTGGTGGCGGGAACGCTAGTTTCCCGGCCGCCCGCCAGCACGAAACTGTACTGGGCCAGCCTCGTGAGTGAACTCTCGCTCTCGTTGGTGACCCCTACGGTGAGCGCGCCCTGCTCGCGCGCGGACTCGAGGCACATGTTGACGTCCGTGGACTCGCCGGATTGCGAAATGCCCACCACCAGCGCGTTTTGGAGATGCAGCCGGGCCCCGTAGAGGGTGGTCACCGACGGCGCGGCCAGCGACACCGGGATTCCAGTCGTGATCTCGAGCAGGTAGCGCCCGAACTGGGCGGCGTTGTCCGACGTGCCACGGGCGGCCAGCACGATCAGGCGCGGCGCGTTCCGGCTCACCACCTCTCGCAGTTCGCGGGTGACGCGCAGCGACTCGCGCAGGGTACGCTCGAGCGCGGAGGGCTGCTCGCGGATCTCCGTCAGCATCCTGCTTTCGTTCATGGCTCTCTTCATTGCGGACGCCTGCGGGCCCGCGAACGTCTATGCGACGTACTCCTTGGCGTTCACCGGACCCGACAGCAGCACGCGGCGGTCCGCCAGCGATGTCGTCAGCATCGCGACTTCGTCTGCGCCGTCCGTGAGCGGCAGAGCGACCTGCCCGCCCGTGGCGGCGGACCGGCACAGGGCCATCATAATCTCAAAGCCCTTGTAGGCGCTATCGAAGTTGCAGGAGTGGACCCGTCCATCGTCGTCCAACCAATCGGCCATTTCCTGAATGTAGGGCGGCATGTCCAGATCGTAGCTCATCGAGCCGGGCCCGGAGCACGCGCCGCCCTTGGTGACGGCGCGCCAGCCGCCGCCGGTGAGCGTCTCCGCGAAGCCCTCGGTTCCCTGCGCGCCGATGCGGCACTTGCGCCACCAGGCGTCGACTTCGGGAACGTCCGGCGCCCCCGCTCCGCATTCGACGATGCCGCGGACGCCATTGGAGAACTGAATGAAGCCCGCAATGTAATCCGGCGACGGATGCACGTCGGCCAGCTTACCGCGGCCGGCGGCCTGAGCCATCGCCCACTCCGCTTCGGCCTCGCTGTTGAACCAACGCGTGTAGTCGATCAGGTGGGAGAGCATGTGCATCATCCACCCGGTCGAGGTTCCGTAGACGGTGTGAACCCGCCCCAGGGCGCCGCTCGAAACGATTTCCTTCACCTTGCGGTAATGCTCGCCGTAGCGATGCTGATGGCTGACCACGGCCTTCACGCCGCTCGCCGCCAGCAGGTCGCGCACCCGCCTCCCTTCGGCGCTCGAAAGCGCCACCGGCTTCTCCATGGCGATGAGCCGGGCCCCGCTCTCGATGCCGATCCGCACCATATCGGCGCGGAGGCTGGGCAGAGTGCAGAAGCAGAACACGTCCGGTTTCGCGCGTGCCGCCAACCGGCCCGCATCGGTGTCTTTCACCGTGACGCCGAGCTTGGCGGCAGCAGCGTCCAGCCGCGCCGGATCCACGTCGCAGACGCCCACGATTTCAAAGCGCCCGTTCGCCTGAAAGGCGGTCGCATGGTGCATGCCGCGCTTGCCCATGCCCACCACAGCAACCCGGTACTTGTCCATACCTAACCCCGCCGGTCCCATTCCATCGCCTTGGCGATGGTGTAGTCCACCTCTTCCTCGGTAAGCTCGGGGAACATAGGCAGGGAGACGCAGCAGGCGGCGTTGCGCTCCGAATTCGGAATCGCGCCGGCGATTCGCGCCTGCTTGCCCCACGGGAACCCTTCCTGCTGATGGATCGCGATGGGGTAGTGGCACTTGGCGTCGATGCCGTTCTCATTGAGGAAGCTCAGAAACGCGTCGCGGTCGCGCGGCTCTTTCGTCTCGATGACGTAGAGGTGATAGACGTGATGGTAGCCCGCCGTCTCGGTGGGGAGGGTGAAGCGCGTGGCGCCAGCCAGACCGGCGTTGTATCGCGCGGCCCACTTGCGGCGCTGGCAGTTCCCATCGTCGATGTGCTTCAGCTTGGCGCTCAGCACGCCGGCGTGCAGGTCGTCCAGGCGGCTGTTGAAGCCGTAACTGTGGCAGGAGCGCTTGTCGGAGCCGTGGTTGCGCAGCTTGCGGACGATACGGTCCACCTCGGAGTTATTGGTGACCACCGCGCCGCCATCTCCGAACGTGCCGAGGTTCTTCTGGATGATGAAGCTGGTACAAGCGGCGTCGCTCAGTTCGGCGATCCTGAAGCCGTTGCCGCGCGCGCCCACGGCCTGGGCATTGTCTTCGATCACCAGCAGCTTATGCTTATCCGCAATCGCCCGGATGGCCTTCATGTCGGCGCACTGGCCGTAAAGGTGCACTGGCACGAGCGCCCTGGTCTTGGGCGTGATGGCGGCCTCGATTTTGGCGGGGTCGATGCAGTTGGTCTTTGGGTCGGAGTCGACGAAAACGGCCGTGCCGCCCGCGATCCAAATGGCCTCGGCCGTGGCGAAGAAGGTGTTGGTCGTGGTGATGCACTCGTCGCCGGGGCCGATCCCGAGCGCCATGAAAGTGAGCCACAACGCGTCCGTGCCGTTGCCGACTCCAATGGCGTATTTCGTTCCGTGGTAGGCAGCCAGCTCCTTCTCGAACCGCTTCAACATCGGCCCCATGACGTACTGGCCGCTCTCGAGAACCTCGTGGATGTTGGCGTCTATTTCGCTCTTGATGTTATGGTATTGCCTGACGTGGCCATAAAACGAGACATTCATCTGTAACCGCTCCCCTTGTTGGATTGGATCAGCTTCTCGACCGCATCGCCCGAGCCCGCACCCTACGGCCTCCTGGCCGGCGGCCGTTCCCGGACGCACTCCTGGCAATTGCCATCCTGTGCCGCGAGGTCCTACATGTCCAGTTCACAACGGTTGTCGCGGGGTTATAGCATGTTCGTTACCGAGCGAACGTCCGAGATATCAGCGTGTTGGCGGGCTCGGCAGCGGCTCTTCTACCTTCAGGAACCGGTCGGCGGCGACGTCCGTAAGGGTCTGGACGGCGCCCCGCGGCCAGCGGATCTCGATCGAGGCGATCCGCTTTTCGCTTCCCAGCCCGAAGTGCACCCGCTTGTCGCTCGAGGACATGAATCCCACGCTGACCGACACGTGATTGTAGAGCACTCGGCCCGAAGCCGTGGTGAGCTTCACTTTCGCTCCGATGGCGTCGCGGTTGCTGTAGCGGCCCACCAGGTCGAGGGTCAGCCAGTGATTGCCGTTGTCCGCCGAGTTGAGGAGGATGCGCGGCCGCTCCATGAGCGAGGTGACCACCAGATCCTCGAAGCCGTCGTTGTTGAGATCGCCGATCGCCGATCCGCGCTGGTAGCCGACGTGCAGGAAGCCGGCGCCCATCTGATTGGACACGTCCACGAACTGCTTGCCGCCCAGATTGCGAAACATGGTGTCGTGCTGGCGCGCGTTCGGCTTCACGTTGTCGATGTCGCCGTTGGCCGAGTACAGGTCCTTCCAGCCGTCGTTATCGTAGTCGATGAAGGCGGTGCTCCAGCCGGACAGCGGCTGGCTGAGCTGTTGCAGCCGGACCTGCTCGGGGACGTAGCGGAAGAAGTCGCCGCGGTTGCGGAAGAGTTGCCAGATCTGCCCCATCAGGTTGTTCGTGAAGATGTCCACGCGGCCGTCGTTGTCGTAGTCTTTGGCGTCGCTGCCCATGGAGGAGACCGCTTTGGCATCGTCGTTGTAGGCGACGCCGAGCTGCAGGGCCTGGTCTTCGAAGGTGCCGTTTCCCTTGTTGATGAACAAAGAGTTCGGCTCGGTGTCGTTGGCGATGAAGACGTCCTGATAGCCGTCGTCGTTGAAGTCGGCGATGGAGATTCCCATTCCCTTGCCCGGCGCGGCGGCGAAGCCGGACTTCTCGGTCACGTCCTCAAACCGGCCGTGGCCCAGGTTGTGATACAGCCGGTGCACGGCACGGGGGTAAAACGTCGGGCTGCAGTAGTATTCCGTGCCAGCGACGGTGCAGCGCCGGTCGGTTTGGGGCGTCCAGGTTGTGTAGTTGGCCACTACCAGGTCCAGCAGGCCGTCGTTGTCGTAGTCGAACCAGGCCGCGCCCACGCTCAGTATCCCAGGAGGCTTGCGGCCGATACCCGATTGTTCCGTCACATCGGTGAAGGTCCCGTCGCCGTTGTTGTGATACAGCGTGTTCCGCGCGGCGCCGCAAAGGAAGAGGTCCTCGAAGCCGTCATTATCGTAATCGCCCACGGCGACGCCCAGATTGTAGTCGAGGTGTTCGCCCAGGAGCCCGGCCTTCCTGGTCACGTCTTCGAACGTGCCATCTCCTTTGTTGCGAAGCAGACAGTTGTAGAAGGCGGGGCCGGTTTTCTTCAGTTCCGGCAGCTTCGCGCCGTTGGTGAAGAAGATGTCCATCCTGCCATCGTTGTCGTAGTCGAAGATGGCGACGCCGCCGACCATCGGCTGTACGAAGTACTTCCGCGGCGACAGATCGTTATTGGTGATGTAGGAGAACTTGGAGCGGGCGGTGATGTCGATGAAGTTCGGCTGCCCCGGTTCCAACGCGATCGTTCCGGCGGCGAAGACGCAGGCCGCGGCAGCCATGAGGAACGCCGATCTCACTTGCCGCTATCCGGAGCCGGTACGCCCGACACGTTCCGCTTCACCGTCTCGGTGTTTTGCTGGATCTTCTCGGAGGTGCTTTTCTGGAGCGCGAACTCGCGGGCGGCATCCTCCTTGCGTCCCAGTTCCTGGTAGGCGTGGGCGAGGGTGAAGTGGATCGTCGGATTGGCGGGCGCCATCCGTGCCGCCGTCTCGAGCGGCCCCACGGCGTCGGACGCGCGGTCCGAATCCAGCAGGCACCGGCCCAGACCGAAATACGGCTCCGGTAAACCGGCATTGAGCCTCGTCGCGTTCCTGTAATGCTCGATGGCCTGCGGCAACTGGCCGCCCTTGCGGGCCAGTTCGCCCAGGAAGTATTCCGCGCCGGCGTTCTGCGGATAGACCTTCAACTCCCGTTCGAACTCCTTGCGGGCCTCGTCGTTGGATGTGGCGGTGGCGGGCAGGGTCAGGATGATCTGGCCGATGCGGTAGTGAATCCCCGGCATCTGCGGTTCGCGACCTAGCAGGACGCGGTACTCGGCGATCGCTTTCTTCCAATCGCCCTGCTTCTCGAACTTCTCGGCGTTGATTTCCACCACCAGCGGCGAATTGGGAGCCACGTCCATGAGCTCCTGCGAACTCCGGGCCGAGAGATCCGAGTACACGTGCGTGGCCATGAACAGGATTTCGGGATCGTGCGGGAACTCCTGTTCCAGCCAGGCCAGCAAGGTGGTGGCGGCGCCCTGATGGTTCAACATCATCGCGCAGCGCACGCCGGCGGCGCCCATGCGGCGTTTCAGATCGCGGTCCTGGATCTGGGTGTCCTGTTCCAGCGCCTGGTGGATCAAGGGCATGGCCTCGGTGCAACTACCACCCTCGGCCAGTTCGGTGGCGCGCTCGGCGGGCGACTGCTCGGGCGCGGCGAGTCCCACGCCGATCGAAAACGCCGTGGAGAGAAGTGCCATGATGACCGGCTGACGCATGGGGAGACCCGCCAATTATATTTGAACACACGGACTTCAGCTCTTGTACATTACGCAGGCCTCTCAGTCGGTCTTTCCGTTTGCAGCCGGGACACCCGAAGGATGCTCGATCTTCGAGGGCGCAGCAGTCTGGCCGGCTTCGGATGCTTCTTGTTCGATGATCTCGAGTTGGTGGCGCGCAAGGGCAAGCTCGGTGGGGCTCTTCTCCCGATTGAGATACGCCGCCAGATGAGTTCTCGCCCCTGTGTAATCCTTCTCGTTGGCCAGCGCCAGCGCGAGGAGCTGCTCCGCTTTGGGGTACTTGCCCTCTGCGTCCGTGCGAAGTGCTTGGCGGGCGCTGCTCTCGGCGACGCCGAACTTCAAGAGCTGGAGGTTCGCTACCGAGTTATAGAGGTACGCTTCCGGAAGGTGCAGGGGATCCAGGCGGATCGCCCTGTCGCTGATGTCCGCGGCGTCTTGCCACTTCCCGGCATCTATGTCCACGGAGGCGAGCCGCACATACGGACCGGGATACTTCGGATCGGCTTCGATGGAGCGCCGATAGGCCGCGGCGGCGTCTCCGGGCTTATTCTGAGCCAACAAACAGGCGCCGAGGCGGTACCAGGCCAGTGCGAACTTCGGATAGATTTCGACGGCCTTCTCCAGGTTTTTCTGCGCTTCCGGCCATCTCTGTTTGTTGTACGCCCGAACACCTTTCTCGTAAGCCGCGCGGGCCTCCGGCGGCGCCGCGAGCGTAGTCATGCTGACCGTCTCGTCCGCATCCTTCGCGGTCGCGACGGGGGTAGCGGGCCCCGAGTTCGCCATTCCGTTCTTTCTAGGGTCCTGCAGGGGATCGTAAACGCTCTGCGGTGGGGCCGGTCCTGGGTTGGCCGCGGGAGCGGGGGCGCCCTTTTGGGCGGAACCCGGCAGTGCGGCAGCCAGCAGTAAGATCGAAAAAACAACTCCGCGGCAGGAATCCTTCCTCGGGCGCATTCTCGCGAGCCGCCGAAGTGTCTTGTGGTGGGTTTGATCCGACAGGAGCGACATAGCTGCAAAGGCGGGATTCATGGTTGGCACAAATGCGCGGCTCGGCACCACCGAGGCACCGAGCCGCGCTGGTAACACACGCGAACTAGAACACGTACTTCAAACCAAGCTGCAGGTTGCGAGCGCCTTGCGACGTATTGATGACACCCGCTCCGGAGCCGCCGAAGATGTCGGCGGAATACCCGACCACATCAAGAACCGGGGTATTGAAGGCGTTGATGGCCTCAGCCCGGAACTCCACGCGCTGGTTCTCGTGGCCCGGAATCGCGAAGTTCTTCGCGACACTGAGGTCGACCTGCTTCAATCCGGGACCCCGCTCCGTGCCGAAGCCGCAATTGCCGAAGTAGCCGGCCGGCGGATTGGACATGTTGGCCGTACTGAACCACACATAGCCGCCGCCATTGGATGCAGGATTCTCCGCGTACGGAGTCGGAATCGACGGCCCGTTGCAGTTCGGGCGGGGATCGAACGACCCGGTGCCCGGATCGCCGCTCCAGTCTTGCATGGAGATTGGGAACCCTCCATGCACGGTGAAAACGGCGTTCACGTCCCAACCGCCGAGGACCGCATTGACAACCGGGCTCGCATCTTTCCCGAATATGCGGTTCTTGCCAAACGGCAACTGGTAGGTGAGGTAACCGTTGAATACGTTGGTCAGGTCGTGGTCGCAGGGGCCGTAGTCGGCGTTTATGTCGTAAGTGTTCTGCGGGAAGCTGATGTCGTTGCTAGCCTGGCTCCCCTGCGAGTCTCCATACCGCGCGTAGTAACCGTTGTTATTTGTCAGGCATTTGGACCAAGTGTAATTCGCCTGGAACGACAGTCCGCGGCTGAGCCGCTGCTGGAACGAAATCTGCAGGGCATTGTAATTCGCAATGCCCGTGGTTAGGTTCAGCCTGACCTGACCCGTTCCGTCGTGGGCGAGGGCCGGATTCCCGGCGAGATACGGGCTGGGCAATACTACGCCCGGCGACGCGAGGAACCCCTGCCCGGCGTCGACGATGGTCGCCAGGTGGTCGTTATGTTGTCCGACATACGCGGCCTGGAGAGTGGTTGCGCTGCCGAACTGCTGTTGAATGGAGAAATTCCACTGGTTGGACACGGCGGGACGGTAGTTCGGATCCGTCAAGTGCACCCTGACGCCGGCGAAGCAGGCCGCGGGAGCCGAGGTCACGTTCGCGAGCGTGCAACTGCCCGCGGAGCCGAGCCCGGTGAAACCCTGGTCGAGAGTGACCTGGTTGGACGGGATGCCATTGGCGCCATCCCAATTCCCCGACAGGTCGGCGTTCCAGGGAGCATTTGTAGCCAGCCGGTTATACTCGCCTGTGCCTTCCTGGAAGCTGGAGCGGCTGAACGCGGCGCGAAGCACCGTGTTTTTCCAGGGGTTCCAGGCCAGACCAGCACGCGGCAGGAAGTTGGCGAGGCCATTGTACTGGTTGTACATGGCACTGCTGACGCCGTTCGCGCCCGCGAGTTGTATCGCGCCCGTGTATTCCTGGACGTTGGTCTCCCGATTGCCGACTTCGTAAATCGGCGTGAACAGTTGCCAACGCAAGCCAAGATTGACGGTCAGGTTCGGAGCCAGTTTCCAGTCGTCCTGGACATAGGCTCCCACGGCGCTGTTGCGCTGTCCGACGGTCGCGCCGAACCCGGTGCCGTAACCCATGTAAGAGGGGAGGCCGAGGAGGAAATCGGTTTCCGCATTTCCGGTGTAAGTTCCATCGAAACCGATCTGTCCCGCGCCGCCATCGGCGACAACCGAGGGGATGTAATCGTTGCGGTAACGGATGAACTGGAACCCGAATTTCATGTTATGCTTGCCGCGGGTCCAGAGCGCCGTATCTTCGAACAGGATGGAGGTCTGGTGGAAGATCTCCGGGGCATCGACCGTCCCGAAAGCGAACGGACCGCCCGAGCCGCCGCCGAGCGGCGCCCCCGAGAAATAGAAACCCGGGAGGTAGTTTGTTGGCTCGCCGGGCACCAGCGAGCCCAGATTCGTGGAGACGGGGGGTTGTATATTCCCTTCGGCGGGAAAGTAGTTCACGCCGACGCGGAACTCGTTGATGAGAGTGGGCTTGAGGGTCTTCGTGTAGTTGATGACGCCGTTCCAGAGCGGCAGGTTTTCGTTGCCGTTGGTGCTGTACAGGATCGCCTGGCTGTTCACGAACTGCTGCACGACGTTTTGCTCCGAGTACCGAACGGACAGACGATCGTTGTCGGTTGGGGCCCAGTCGATCTTGACGTCGCCCTGATCGCCATTGGTGAAATCGTGCTCCGCGTTTTGCGCGTTGTTGATCGTCCCGCTGCCGCCGGCCGTCGGGAGTGCCGCCATAAGCTTCAGGGCGGTCGGGCTCAAGGTAATGCAGGGATCGATGCCCATGGTCTGCCCGGCGCCGCATTTGTTTGCATTGTTGATGTTCAAGGGCATTTGAACCCCGGGATTGGTTACAACCCCGGCACTGTTTTCGACCGGGAGGAAGCCCGGGTAGTACACCGTAACTGGCTTCTGCGGAGTGCTGAGATCCGAGAAGTCCAGGCCCTTTTCGGCGCTGGTGAACATGTTCATCTGGACCACTGTGGTCGGGTGATCGAAGCGCGAGCCTTGGTAGTCGACGAAGAAGAAGAGCTTGTTCTTCTTGATGGGGCCGCCGAAGATTCCGCCAAACTCGTTCCAGCGGAGGGGCTGCGGACTGCCGCTGACAGAGGGAGCATCCAGGGCGAAGTTCCTGGACCACTCATTGGCGTTCATGTCGGAGTTACGGAAAAACTCGAACGCATCGCCATGGTAGGAGTTGGTTCCAGACTTGGTGATCACACTGATGACGCCGCCCATGAACTGCCCGTAGTCCGCCGGCGGATTGTTCGTGATGACGTTGAATTCCTCGATCGCATCCACGTTCGGTGCGTAGGCGACGTTGTTGTCGACGAACTCTATGTTCTCCATGCCGTCCAGCAGGTAGTAGTTCGCCTGTTCGCGATTGCCGTTGATATAGGGGCGGCCGGAGTTAAATGTCGACTGCCCGGTATTGAAAGAGCCCGGACTTGTCGTGACGGCGCCAGGCATCAACAGAGTCAGTTGGTTGTAGTTGCGCGATTCGAGCGGCAGGCTGGTGATGGCGTCCGATTGCATCACCGTGCCGAGGGTGGTCGTCTCGCTCTGCAGGATCGGCGCCGCGCTGGTCACCTCCACCGTTTCGCTGACGTTTCCAACCTTCAACTGGAAATCGAGTTTGGCGACCTGGTTGATTACGAGTTCCACCTTCGGCTGGACCGCGGTCTGGAACCCGGGATTGGTCACCTTCACTTGATACCGGCCCACGGGAAGCCGCGCGAGGTTGTACGTGCCGGCACTATCGGTGACGGTGGAGAAGGTCGTACCGCGATCCAGATCCGTGGTCGTGACCGTGGCGCCCGCGACCATCGCGCCCGTGGGATCGCTGACGACGCCGGTTATGGACGCTGTAACCTCTTGCGCCCCGAGCGGAATGGCCGAGACGAGCGCCGCGGCCAGAAACAGCGCAAGAACCCAGATTGTCGAGTAGCGCTTTAGTTGCATCGAAGCTCCTTTCGCTTGAACGATTTCGGTTAGGAGCGCCCTGTCCTGCCGGTGCGTCGCGCTAGCCGACGCAAAACGTGCCCTGCGGGAATATAATCGAGCCGCCGGCCTCCGACCGTAGACCCCTGGAGCGCTGCACACGCAATCCTGTGCCGTCCGCGGAGCCCTGTCCAGTTCCAAACCGTTGCCGAGCTGTTCGGAACATGTTCGTTACAGGCGAGTCATGCACGGACCGAAGAAGCTTGGCGCGAGGGACGCGCTTCGAGCACGCTGCCGGAATCGCCGCTTATCCGCAAGTCGTTGCTCGCGTTGGGACTCCGCTGCACAGGCGTTTATGCGCGCGCGGGGTCGGCACCGACGTCCACTGGCAATCACTCGGACGAGGCCGGAGGGCGCCCCACGGGCGCCTACTTGAGGCCGTCTGAAAGGGTGGTAAGAAGCGTCGCGGTGGAATCGTCGTCGCTCAGTTCCCACGACATCGCGCCGGCTAGGCCCTTGTTCTTGATGTAGTCGGTCTTGTTCCGCAATGAGGCAGGGTCGTCGTAAGACCAGAAGACTCCGGCGGATGCGCTGTAGACCCAGTATGCCTGCGCCACCGGGTCGCGGAAACCGGGGTAGCCCAAACTCTTGAGTATGCGAAAGCCGTCGACGCCGGACTCGTCGCTCCCCGATGCGGGCCCGGCTGCGTGCTGATACAGACCGTTGTTCGTATAGGGCACGCCCTTCCAGCCGCGGCCGTAAAACGGCACTCCCAGGACCAGCTTCCCGGGCGGGACGCCGGCCGCCAGGTAATCCGTCACCGCACGGTCGATGTTTCGATTCGCAGTGTCGGCCGGCTCTAACGGGTTGGCGTACAGCGCGGCATGGTGATTGGTGGTCTTCTCCCACGCCCCGTGCAGGTCGTACGCCATCAGGTTGATGTAGTTGAGGTCAGGATGAATGGCGTCGAGATCGAGGAGCGCGTACTGGTCGTGACCCGCAGGCGCCGCAATCGTCAGCAGATAGCGCTTGTCCAGCCGATCCAGCTGTCGCCGGAACTCGGCCAGCAGCAACGTAAAGTTCTGCGGATCGGCACGCGAAAAGGCGCACGTCTTGCCGCAGGCGCCGGGATACTCCCAATCGACATCGATGCCATCGAACAGGCCCGCAATCGAGATCCCGTTCCCTAGGTCGCCTTTGATGAACAGGCCGACGCAGGAAGCAACGAAAGCCTGGCGCGCAGCGGCGCTCGAGGCCGCCTCCGAGAAATGGGACGAAAGCGTCCAGCCTCCCAGCGAGATCAGCACCTTCAGCCGCGGATAAGCCGCCTTCAACTTCATCAGTTGGCCGAAGTTGCCGCGCAAGACGTGCGGCTCCGTGCCGTCGGCTTTGCCGTCCACGCTCTCAGCGGCGTCATACGGCTTTTCATAGTCGGCTTCCCGGTCGGAAACGGCGCACCCGGTGGCGGTCGGCTTGCCGAACGCGTACATCAGGTGCGTGATCCGGGCCGCCGCGCCGCTGGTGACGATGTTCTTGGGATGGTATGCGTTGTCCCCGTTATAGAAGTACGCGATGTTGACCCGCTGCGCGTTCGCCGCTAACGCTGTCAGTGCGAAGAGGAGTAGCAGGGGCCCCATGGTCTATCCCATCACTACCGCGACTCGATTGGCGGAACCCGCCGGTTGAGGAGGTATCGCGCCCTGAACCGGCTCACCATTCAGCGTAATCGACCGAACGCCCTTCTGCACTCCGTCGGGGTTGGCTACCGTGATCTCGAACGTGGCGCCACGCCACTTCCGTGTCACTTGGAAACCTTTCCACGCGCCCGGAATGCACGGATCGACGATCATTCCATCAAAACCCAGCCGGACTCCGAGGATCCAGCGCGTGGCCGCGGTGTAGTTCCACCCGCCGCTGCCTGTCAGCCACGGATGCCGGGCGCGGCCGAAAGCGGTGTGGTCCCGCCCCATGACGAACTGGCAATAAGAATACGGCTCCGCCTCGCGAATCTCGATCCTGTCGTTCTGGTTCGACGGCAGTAGCGCGTCGTAGAACTTCATGGCTCGTTCGCCCCGTCCGAGCTTGCACTCGGCGATGACGGCCCAGGGATTGGGATGGCTAAAGATGGCCGCGTTCTCTTTGATGCCCTTGTAGACCCGCGTCACAAACCCTATATCGTCATCCGGCTTCGAAAACGCCGGCCACAGAAGGTGAATGCCATACGGAGAATAGAGGCGCTTGTCCACGGCGTCCATTGCCAGCCGGCCGCGTTCCGGCGAGGCCGCGTCGGAAAGTAGAGCCCAAGTGTTGCTTTCGAGAAAGATCTTGCCTTCCTCGCTCTCCCGCGTGCCGATCCTGACGCCTTTGGCTGTGATGCCGCGCAGGTACCACTCACCGTCCCAAAGCTCGGCCTCGCAGGACGCCTTGACCTTGTCCGCGAGGGCGCCGTATTCGCGGGCATCCTGTTCGCAGCCCAGGTACTCCGCCGCCTCGACGAAGGCGCGCAGCGCCCAGTGATGCATGAAGGAAACCATGGCGCTTTCCCCGCCGCCCAGGTTCAGGCAATCGTTCCAGTCCGCACGCAGTCCTTTGCAGATGCCGTTCGCGCCGACCTGGCGGGCGGAGAAATCCAGCGCACGCTTGAGGTGGTGGTAGACGGTGGCCTCGTCCTGGTCCGCGAACGGAACGACTTCCCCGAACAGTGCGTCGTCCCCGGTCTCCTTCACGTATTCGCAGATCGAGACCACCAGCCACAGGGCGTCGTCCGAACACACGTCTTCGAGACCGTGAATGATGCTCTTGCGGTCGGGCGTCGGCGTGACGGTGGGCGACTTGAACTTGGGGGCCTTCTGTTTTTCCGGATCGAACCAGTCTGGGTCGAACAGGTGCAGCGCGTAGCCCTCGCTCACCTGCCCTTTCAGCAGTTCGAGGATGCGCTGCCGGCATTTCCCAGGATTCGTGTGTACCACGCTCATGATGTCCTGCGAAGTATCTCGGTATCCCAGACCGGTGCGCCCGCCCACCTCGATGAACGATGCGAACCGCGACCAGACCACGCAGGTTTCCGCCTGGTACAACGTCCAGGTGTTGATCATGGTGTCAAGACCCGGGTGCGGGGTCTTGCACTGGAACACCGCCAGTTTCTTCTCCCAATACGACCTGAGCGCCGCAAACGCGCGATCCACCTCGACGGAGTCCGAGTATTTGGCCTTGACCTCCCGCCCCTTGGCACGCGGGCCCACGCCCAGCAGGAAAACAAGCCGCGCCTCCTCGCCCGGGGCCAGCGTCAGCCGCTTGTGCAGCGCGCCGCAATGATTGCCGCCCAGCTCGGAGCTGCCGGCGCATTGCCCCCGCTCCACGGCTGCCGGGTTCGTCTCCGTGCGGTAGCTCCCCAGGAAACGGTCCCGCACGCAGTCGTAGCTGTCCGGCTCGAAGTTCGAAGCGAAGTAGTAGAAGGTCCACGGCTCGTAAAAGAAGTCGTATTCGATGATGCCGTCCTCGTAGCTTGCCCCGGCGGCATAGAGGCTCATCTGGAGGTTCTGGTTGTCGATTTCGATGTGGTGGAACGAGAACTCGACGTACGAGAACACGCTGACATGGCGCTCGCGCGAGCCTGTGTTCCCGATCCGTACGTCCCAAAGCTCGGCATCGTCCTCGACCGGGATGAAAGCAGTTTGTTCCGCGTGCAAATCCTGGTAGTCGCAGGAGAACTTCGAGTACGAAAGCCCGTGCCTGCACTGGTAGCTGGCCTTCGACAGATCCTTGCCCACGGGCTGCCAGGAGACTGACCAATACTCGCCCGTGTCATCGTCGCGCAGGTAAACGTAGCGCCCGGGCCGGTCCAGCGGAACGCCGTTGGCGCGGAAGCGAGTGACCCGCTGGTGCTCGGCATTCCGATAGAAGGAGTAGCCGCCGGCATTGTGCGAGATCACGGTGCACAGGTCCCGCACTCCCAGGTAGTTCGTCCAGGAGACCGGCACATCCGGCCGCTCGATTACGTACTCCCGGTTCTCGTTGTCGAAGTACCCGTAGCGCACAGCGCACCTCGCTTCACATCGACACAAACTGCCTCAGCCAGCGCAGCAGTTCCTGCGCCTTCACCGGCGAATCCGCCTCGACGGCGAGCCGCAGAACCGGCTCGGTCCCGGAGAACCTGAGTAGCGCCCAGTTATCGTTCTCGAGAATCAGTTTCGTGCCGTCCAAGTGCGAGATCCCTTTGACGGGGTAGGGCCCGATGTGGCCGCAGGGCGCTTCCTTCAGGCGCCGAGGAACGACGATCCGCATCTCCGGCGTAGCGGGCAGGCTCTCGTCGAAATCGTAGAGCCGCCCCGTGAGGGTGCGCACGCGTTCGAGCAGCGGAGAAATCTTCTGGCCCGTGCGCGCCAGCATTTCTACCACCAGGGCCGAGGCAAAGATACCGTCCTTGCCGAGGATGTGCCCCCGAATGGTCAGCCCGCCCGAGGATTCGCCCCCCAGAAGCGCGTTGTGCTCCGCCATCGCGGCAGCAATGTGCTTGAAGCCTACCGGCACTTCGTAGCATTTCTCGCCCAACCGCACCGCAAGCCGGTCGAGCAGGTGGGTGGTCGCCAGGTTGCGCACCACGCCGCCCCGCTCGCCGCGCACTTCGTGCAGGTACCAATAGAGCAGCACCAGAACGTCGTTGATCGAGATGTATTCGCCGCGTTCGTCCACGATCGCGATGCGGTCAGCGTCCCCGTCCATCGCGAGGCCGAGGTCGTACTTGTAGTCCAGCATGTGGGAGGTCAGCAGCCGCAGCGCCTCCAGGTTGGGAGCGGGCGAGCGGCCACCGAACAGCGGATTGTGCCGCTCGTTAATGAATGTCACCCGGCAGCGGGCCTCCGTGAGCACTGTGCCCAGCGTGAGCTGGCCCACACCGTACATCGGGTCCACGATCACATTGAGTCCCGCCTCGCGGATCGCGTTCAGGTCGATCAGCTTCTCCACCGCATCCACGTACTCGTTCGTGAAGTCGCGCCGCTCGACAATACCGGCCTCCAGGGCCAGGTCCAGTTCCACTTTGATGACTTCGCCCGGTGCCAGCGCGTTGGTCTCGTTCTCGATCAGGCGCGTCTCGTCGTCGAGCAGCAGCGATCCGTCGCCGTGAAAGACCTTCAGCCCATTCCACTCGGGAGGATTGTGACTGGCCGTGAAGGCCAGGCCGTAAGCCGATCCACGCTTTGCCGTGGCGTAGGTGATCAGGGGCGTGGGCGCATCTTCGCTCAGCAGGATGGTGGGGATATTGTTGCCGGCAAACACCTCGGCCGCGGCCTCGGCGGCCTGTTTCGAAAGGAAGCGCCGGTCGAACCCGACGATGACGCCGCGCTTCTCCTCGCCCCGACGCGTGATCCCGTTGGCGAGCGCCTGGCTGAGCCGGCGCACGTTGTGCATGGTGAAGCCCTCGCCGATGATGGCCCTCCAACCGCCGGTGCCGAACGTGACCAGATTCTGTTCCTCCTGGCGCCGCGGCCGAAACAGCCGCTTCTCGAGAATGAACTCGGCGCGTGCCAGGTCCGCCGCCGTGTTGATGCCCTGCACTTCGTCCTGGTCGTAGAGTTGGTAGCTTTCCACGCGCCGGCCCGATCGAATCAGCTCGCGAACCCAGTCCGTGAGGCGGTACCCTTCGTTGCGGGGAGAGATGGCGCCGACATCAATGGCGTATGCGCCCACGTTCACTTCGCGGATTTCGCGCACGGCGGGCGACGCCTCCGTGTCCTCGATGATGTCGAGGATCTCTCCGGCGGCATTGCGCACGATGCGTCCGTAGGGAAGAGCCCGATCGACAACCGCGGTGAGCAGCGTCAGGTGCGCCTTCCGCAGACGATGCCGGTTGAGCAATCCCCGGATAGAAGCCGGGCGGAACAGCGGCGTGTCGCCGTAGAGAATCAGCAGGCTGCCGGAGAAATCCCGCAGCAGCGGCAGCGCCTGCAACGCCGCGTGGCCCGTGCCGAGGGGCTCCTCCTGCACGACGTAGCGAACCTTGTCGCCCAGGTGCGCCCGCACTTCCTCCTGCCTGTACCCGACTACGACGTAGATGTCGCCGGGCGCGACCACGCCGAGCGCATTCTCTACCACGCAATCGAGGATGGTGCGATCTCCCAGGGGTTGGAGCACCAGCGGCCGGCCATCCGCCGCAAATGTATGCTTTCCGGCAGCCAGAATCACGGCCTTCGCTTCCGCGACCCTGGGCGGCGTGGCCGCCTCCACGGTCTCACCAAGCGTCAGCGCCATTGCGGTACCTCCTTCACGGGCTCCGGGGCGGCGGTCACCGGGCTTCCCCCGCCCCGGATGGGGACGAATCGGGAGAGAAACAAGGCCGGTATTGAGGACAGCAGCACCCATACAAAGAAGTTCCGGTAGCCGACCGCCACCTGGATCTTCCCGCTCACGGTGCCCGGGATCATGAGGCCGAGATTCATCAATGAATTGGCGAAGGCGTAGTGAGCCGTCTGGTACTTTCCCGGCGCGATCTCCTGCATCATGAGCAGGATCACGCCCACGAAGCCGAAGCCGTAACCGAACATCTCCACGCTCAGCGCCGCGGTGATCAGCAGGTGGCTCGCCGGAAGCGCCGTGCTCAGGTACACGTAGGCCAGGTTGGGGAAGTTCATGGCACAGACCAGCGGCAGCAGCGCGCGCCGCAGGCCCAGCCAGGAAGTGAAGTAGCCTCCCAAAATGCTGCCCGCGACGAAGGCTAGAGTTCCAAACGTGCCGTAGATGGTCCCGAACTGGTCCGTAGTCAGGCCCAGGCCGCCCGCCGCCCGCTTATCCACGAGGAACAGCGGGCCAATCTTGACCACCTGGCCCTCGCCGGCTCGGTACAAGACGATGAAGAGCAGCAACAGGTAAATGTTCGGCTTCTTGAGGAAGCTGACCACCACCTCTCGGAAAGTGGCCGCCATCTCCCGAATGTTCTGTGAACGACGCTCGGCCCCGCCGCGGGGCAGCACTTGCGCGTGATAGATGCTGAGGGCCATGAGGATCAATCCCATGGCCGCGAAGATCGCCATCCAGGCGCGCGGCACGCCCATGCGGATCTCTAGGTATCCCGCCAGGATGATCAGCCCGCCCTGCGAAAAGAACCGCGCGGCATTGTAGAAGCCGCCCTGCCATCCCGTATATGCCGCCTGCTCTTTGGGGGAAAGGCTGGCGATATACAGGCCGTCGGCAGCGATGTCGTGGGTCGAGGAGCAGAAGGCGACCACGGCCAGCAAGGCCAGCGTGTACCCGAAATAGCCCGGCAGCGGCAAGCACAAGGCCACTGCCGCCAGGCTCAGCCCGCCCGCAAGCTCCAGAAAGACCACGAAGAACTTCTTGGTCTTGAACATCTCGATGAGCGGGCTCCACAGGGGCTTGAGCGACCACGGCAACAGCAGCCAACTGGTATAGAAAGTGATGACATCGTTGCGTAGCCCGAGGCGCTTGTAGAGGATCCCGGCGATCAACGCGACCGCAAAGAACGGTACGCCCTCCGCGAAGTACAGAGTCGGCACCCATCGGGCGGGGTGGCTGCGGCCGGGCTTCCGGGTGCTCGTCATGGACGTTGCCGGGTCAGGCTTCCAACCAAACGCAGACCGCCTGACCGCTCCTTGCGATGGTGGCCCGGGATTGGCAGCCTGTCCAGTTCACAACGGTTGCGGAAACGTTATGCTCCGGTTTGTTACGCCCACCGAACATCCGTAGGGTCTTCACTTTCGGCCACCTGGGCGCGTGCTAAGATCGGAGAGGTTTCGGGTGGAGAGGCCGTCTTCCATGGGTGAAGGACAGACTCCCGGGGTATCCCACGCGAAGGGGCCGGAGGAGTCTAGACCGGCGCGCGTCACGCCCGAGTTGGTTCGGGAGGAACTGGAACGTGTGCTCGCCAGCCACGAGTTCCGCTCCAGCAAGCGCAGCCAGGAATTCCTCAGGTACGTCATAGAGAACACGCTCAGCGGGCACGGCGACCTTCTCAAAGAGCGCACCATAGGAATCGACGTCTTCGGCCGGTCGGCCGACTACGATCCCAGCGATGACGCCACCGTGCGGGTGAAGGCGGGAGAGGTCCGCAAAAGGCTGGGTCTGTACTACTCCTCGGAGGGAGCCCAAGACCCCCTTCGCATTGAGATGCCGTTCGGAACCTACGTGCCGGAATTCCGGCCGGCGCCCGCTGGAGCCGTGGCGGTTGCCCCGGCATCCGCCCATCCTGTGCCAGCCCCCGCGCTGGCAGCGCCCATGACTCGCTCCGTCATGCTGCGCTGGATGCTGGCAGCGGCCCTGCTGGTCGCGGTCGCTGCCGTCGCCTTCTCCTGGTTCGGCCGCGGAGGCAATCCAACGCTCGACCAGTTCTGGGCTCCCGTCCTGAACGACAAGTCCCCCGTGCTCATCTGCGCTGCGTTCGTGCCGGTCTGGAACCTGAATCGGGACCCGAACCTGACCGTAGCGCCCCGCCCCGAGGACTTCGTGCTGTTGACGGATCAGTTCGTCGGCGGCGGCGACCTGATCGCTACTTCGCGCCTGGTTGCCATGCTGACCAGGATGGAGCGCCCCTATCGCGTGCGAGTCGGGAACACCGTCACCTTCCAGGATCTGCGCGGGGCGCCGGCCATCTTCGTCGGCTATTCCCTGACTCGCTGGCGTGAAATCAGCAACCAGATGCGCTTCTTCATCGATGCCTCCCGCCTGCCGGTCGTGATCACCGATAACGGTGCTCCGACGAAATGGATGCTGCCCAATCTCCCCCCCGACCGGAGAACCACCGAAGACTACGCCCTGCTGACCCGCGTCTTCCACCCCGACACGCACGCCATGCTAGTCGAGATTTCAGGCATCACACAGTACGGCACCGATGCGGCGGGCGAGTTGGTCACCAATCCGGATCTACTAAGAGAGGCCCTGCACGGCGCTCCCCCCGGCTGGCAGAAGAAGAACCTGCAACTCGTTCTGCACGTCAAGGTGATTTCCGGAGTGCCCGCCTCGCCGACCGTTGTGGCCAGTCACTTCTGGTAGGCTCTTCGATTCGGACCCCGCGATCCGCTGCGACGTGGCCGGCTGAGGCACCTCCGGTCAGTGGCCGGGCGTGACGATCCGCGCGCGGCGCATGGTGTCGAGGTGGGGGAACTTCGTGTCCAGGTACGCGTTGCCCATGGTCTCGACTAGGTTCTGATCCGGGCCGTAGCCGCGCGGCGGCGCGTCGCCGTAGGAGTCCCAGAGGTGGTCGACCGTCGCCTCCATGCCTTCCACCACCTGTCCGAAGGGGGCGAAGCCGGCGGCGTCGAGCCGCGTGTTGTCTTTCAGGTTGATGAAGACCTGGGTGGTGCGGGTGTCCGGACCCGCTTTGGCAAACGTGATGGTGCCGCGCGTGTTGCTCTGCTTCACCGGGTCGTCGCGCATGGTCAGGTTGCGCCAGCGCGCCTCGACGACCGGATCGCCATTGATGCCGAACTGCACCACAAAATTACGCACTACGCGGAAGAAGCGCTGGTCGTCGTAGAACTGCTTTTCGACCAGCCGGTAGAAGCGCTCGGCGCCTTCGGGCGCCCAGGCCTTGGTCACTTCGACCACGAAGGCGCCGCGGCTAGTTTCGAACTTCACGCGGTAGGAGTCGGGAACGGGCGTAGGCGGCAGCGATGGCGTCGAGCCGCCGCAGCCGGCGAGGGTCACGGTAAGGGTCGTCAGGAAGAGGAGACCAATGCTTCGCATGGGAAGCATTCTACCAGCGCAGGGATGGAGAGTGATGGGGCGGCGGAGTTGGGGGAATCGGCGGGCTCGGCCCATCCGCGCAGGCACCACTCGGTGGCATGGGCCAGACCGGTGAGCACGAGATCGCCGCAACGGTACTCCGCTTTGCGGCAGCCGTGGCCGGCGATGATGTGTCTGGTGACGCGGACTACGGCGACCATTTCCGCATCATCCATCGCACGCTGGATGCCAAACCAAAAACTCAGTCAATTGAACCGGAAGGTCCGTTTCGGATGGGGT
The DNA here is from genome assembly GCA_036404435.1 of Bryobacteraceae bacterium. Classification (GTDB taxonomy): domain Bacteria; phylum Acidobacteriota; class Terriglobia; order Bryobacterales; family Bryobacteraceae; genus DASWZN01. The sequence continues at coordinate 44,815 of DASWZN010000053.1, read as the reverse complement.
AGTTTTGACCCGCCGATGGTAGGAATTACCGCCTGGGCGTTGAGGAGGCGCCTGTTGAAAACGCCGCTTCCTGACGGTCGCGGTTCGGCGCCGAGGTGTTCGCCAGCACGGTGTTGGGATAGTAGTGCTCGAGGATGGCGCGGAACCCGGCGCCGTCGGCGGCCATGGCGGCGGCGCCGGTCTGGCACAGTCCGATTCCGTGGCCCGCGGCGGCCCTGCGGTGCGGGCCGCGGGCGCAGTATGGGCACGCCACGGCGAAGTAGGGATAGTCGCCGGGCGTGGCGCGGTTCGGGGTGCGGGTCCTCCCGCCGCAACGGGCCGAGTAGAGGGCGGCGACTGGGACTCCGTGCCAGGCCAGGACCAGGCCGCCCGTCGCCACCGTGGCGCGAGCCGCCGCTTCCGCCGCCCGCGGCGCAGCGCGCAGGAACTGGCAATGCGTCGTGTCGCAGAAATCGAAGGCCGCGTGGCGGCCGTGCGCGGCCGCATAAAAGGAACGCGCCACGACCGCCTGGGCCTTGAGCGCCTCGATGGGCGCTCCGGGCGGGCTCTCGGCCGCGACCACCGAGGCAACCGCGACCTCGATATCCATGACAACGACCGGCTGGAGCGCGCCTTTGGACACGGTGATTTCCAGACGGCCGCGGAAGCGCCGTTCGAGTTTGCGCGGGACAGCCAGCACCAGGCCACCATCCTGCGGCGATGCGGCGACCATCCGGCTCCTCGCCGCGCCGCCGCGCCAGCGGCATTCGATGCCGTCGTCCTGGAGCGCGACCGTCGCCGCTTCGCCGTCGCGAAGCACGAAGCTCACCGCGCCCGCGCGGACCTCGAGTGCGCCGCCCTTGTCGGCTGCCAGCCTCAACTCGGCTGGGTGGAAGAGGCCGAAGACGCCGAGGCGGACGGTCTGCGCGGAGCAGGTAGCGGCGGCTAGGGCGAAGCAGACGAGGGACGCGGTCATCGGGATTCCAACCGCACGAGCAGCGGTTGTGTTGTTGGGGAGAGCCCCACCTGGAGGTACGCCGTCTTTGCCCCTGGGTACGAGACGCTCAGATAGCGCACCTGCGGCTCTGGCGCATCGGCGAGCGCGAATCGCCCTTCGTCATCGGTCTCGGTTTGAGAGAGGCGTTCCATCCAATCTTTCGAGCACTCTTCCACGCGCACGCCGGGCAGATGCAGCTTGAGGTACTCGACCACGCCCGCGAAGCGTGGAGCTTTGACACAGGCGACCGTGATCGTGGCGCCATCGGTAGCCCTGACCCAGTCGTACGCGAACCAGGCGCCTATAAACCCCCACCCGAAGAACGAAAGGTAATCGCGTTCCAGGTAGCCGGCGACCGCAAGGCCGCCAAAGAGGATAGAGAGCATCTCGGTATGCAGTGTCGGGTCGCGCCTTCGGAGGGTGAGCCAAAGCAACACGACCAGCGGGACCAGCAGGGCGAAGCCCCAGACCCCTCGGACATGATGCGCAGCCGCGCCAGCCCAGACGATCGCCAGCGCAAAGGCTGCGAGTATCAGTAAACGCCGGGACTGTTGAGAGTTCATCGTCATTTCCCCTCGCGAATCACGCGCATCATTTGGGCGGCGACCGTGGCGGCTTCGGCTCCCGGCACGCCGTGAACCCGGACCAGCAGGCCATAGCGCGGCGCGGCGGCGCGGTCGAAGGCGATCACGAAGCCGTCGCCGGGCGCTGGCGGCTGGTGGGAGCAGGGCGCGGTGCCCGTCTTGGCCAGACCTTCGCCGAGCGCACGCCCCGTGCCGTGGCGGGCGCACTCCTCCATGCCGCTTCGCACCACGTCCGCGCGCGGATCCGCGAGCAGCGCCATGAACGCCCGCAGCATCTCCTCCGGCCGCAACTCCCACAAGCCCTGTCGGCCCACATAGGCGGCCGGCGGCGCCTGCTCGGGCGGCGGCGCGATCGAGAACCGGCGGGCTTCGGCAGCGACGTCCTCGAAGCGCACCTGGGCCGCGAGCGCGTCGAAGTAGGCATTGCAGGAGTGGGCGATCGCCTCGACGATCCCAACCTTGCCGTGCCCGGCGGGCAGCCAGCAGCCGGATTCGCTCCCGCGGCACACGAATTCCGGGTAGCGATAGCCGTGCGATTTGCCGTAGGCGAGTGCGGTAAACGGCTTGACGAGCGACCCCATCGGCACGGGCCGGCCCGCATCCGGCCACTGCGCGTCCACGATGCGGCCGCCGCCCGTCTCGATCAGGATATACGAGACATCCGCGCGGCTGAAGCGCTCGCGGAGCAGCGTGACCACGGCCTGATCGTAGAGCGAAGCCGCGAAGACGACGCCCGTCGCTCGTCGCTCGTCGCCCGTCGTGCCGGAGGAGCAGAGAATCCACAGGGCGAAGACTACGAGCCACGCGGCCCGGATCATTTCGCGAGCCTGTAGGTCACGGTTTCCGAGACCGTGGAGCCGAGGTCGAGCGCGGTCATGTTCGACGATTCGACCCCGCTCAGCACGCCGCTGAGGCTGGCGATGTTCTCCGAGAAGAACTGCGGCTCGCGGTCGTCGCCCTGGGCGGGGGAGTAGTCGATGAGGCGCGTCATCGCGAGGAACCGGCCGCGCTCGGCCGTGTGATGGAATGCGGCCGCGTAGGTGAACGGCTGGCCGGCCGCCGGCGTATCGAGGCGCCCCGCGATCTTCGCGGCGAGCGCCGCCGAATTGGCCACAATCAGCACGCGGTCGCGCGCCTCGACCGCGATGCGGCCCAGCGGCCCGAACTCCGGCGCAGACGCCAGCGCCTTGCGGACCGCGGCCGCGTCCCAGTTCGAGGACCCGACCAGCACCACCGCGGTATCGATCCCCACCAGCACGCCGCCTGGCGTTGCGCGGCTGGAAGCGATCTCCAGCATGGCATCGAGCGGCGTTTCGATCAGGGCGCGCAGGGCGGCGGGAATCGCTTGGCCCGCGGAATCGTCGAGCGGAGGCTGGTCGATGCGGGTCTCGAGGTCGGATTCGCTGCCGGCCGGGCCGCTCACTGCCGCCGGCGGCGCGGCGAGCGATGGCGGAGCCGCTTCCGGCCCCGGCGCGAGAATCTTCTTGTACAGCAGATCCAGGGCCGCCGCCGGAGCGGGCTTCATCCAGACTTGCGAGAAGCCGGCGTCATCCGGAACCAGGCGCAACGCACCCGCGCAGGCGGCGGCGTCCGGGGGAGTGCCGGCCGGCGCGTCGAAGCGAAGGAAAACGCGGTCTTCGTGGATCTGGTCCTCGGTGCGGCGCAGATCGGCGATCCCGGCGTCGAATTGCCGCACCTCCGAAACGTTGCGCTGTATCCAATACGAGCGGAAGTGCGGGCTCTTCGCCAGCAGCGGCAGGTTCATCACCAGCCGCAGATCGGCCTCCGCGCCGGCGCGCCGCACGGTTTCGGCGTACCAGCGCTCGCTCGCGGCCGTTGCGCCCGGCTTGCCCGCGAGCAGCGTGAGCGCGCCCGCCATCAGGTCCTCGCGCGTCGCCAGCAGCAGATAGTCCTTGGCCGCCGCGAATGCCGCCACACGGTGGGACGCAGGATCGGTCTTGATGAAATAGTCGAGGCCGGCGGCGTTGCGCGTCTCGTAGGAAGAGCGCGTACGCCACAGCGCCGTCTCGATCGCGCGCGCCGAGGGCAGCTTCGAGATGTAGAGGAATTGCAGGTTGCCGATGTCGTAGAGCGCGAGGGCCGAGTCCGCGCCGGCGACGGAGGCCAGCAGATCCATGTCCGGCGGCAGGCCGGCCGCCGCGGTGAACTCGGTCTGCGCGTCCGCGAGACGGATGAAAAGGCGCGAGCGCGAGAATACCGCGTAGTTGGCGCTTTCGAGCCAGGCCGGCTTTTCGCGCGAGGCGTTCCAATCCTTGAGGAGCGCGCCGAAGTCGCGGGCTTCGAGCACCAACAGCGCGCCTTGGGGCAGGTAGGCGGCGAGACCGGGGCCCGGCGCGGGCGCCTCCACCAACGCCCACAGCGCCAGGGCCACCACAGTTGACGAGAGGAGGATGCGTTTTTTCATTTCGATGAGCCTCCTTCGGACAGGCGCGGCTCGACGAGTTGCGCTTGTCCGAGCTCTTTCGCAATCACAGGGCGCCGGCGGGTATTCTCAACCTGCCGTGCCTGCTCCGCTCGCGCCTGGTCGAGCGCGGCGCGCGTCTCGGCAGAAGGTTCGATGGCCACTGAGAGTTTGTAGAAAAGCACGGCCCGCGGCAGGACGCCGAGTTCCGCCGAGGCCTTCCCGAGGGCGCGCGCAACCGCGGCGCGTTCGGCGGCATCCGTGTCTTCGCTCAGGAACTCGCGCACCAGCCACGGCAACTCGACTTCGGTCGCGGAGTCGTTGTTCAGGTAGTACGAGAAGTTTCGGATCTGGGATTCGACGGCCGCGAGCGCGATCTGCGGATTTCCGCTCTCGATCGCCGCGCTCACCAGCCGCACCCGGGGCGCGAGCGGGGCGGGATCGATCGCGATGGCGCCCATGAGCGACGCCACACGATCCTGCGGCTTTGCAGCCGCCTCCGCCGCCTTGAGCCGCGCGAAATAGAAGTACGGCTTTTCGGCCGCGGCAGGCGAGGGACTCGCGCCGCCGGCCAGCAGGTCCAGCTCGCCGCTGCCGAAGCCGGAGCCCGGCGCCAGCTCCGCCGCCTTCAGGCGCACCTCGTACGGCGCCTCCGGAGAGCGGCCCGGGGACGCGTCGCCGAGCTTGACACGGCTTTCCAGGTCCCACGGCACGGCCTTCACTCGCGCTGCGAGGAACTCGCGGGCCTCTTTCTGGTGGCCGGCCTTTATAAGAAGGTCCGCCGCCGGCACCAGGTCCTGAAATGGTTCGTCCGCGACCAGCGTCACGCGCCGCAGCAGCGCGATCGCGGCCGCCAGGTCGCCCTGCTCGACGCGGACTTCGGCCAGGCCGAGGAAATTCGCGGCGGTGAAGTTGTGCGCATCGAGCTCGTGTGTGTAGACGAATTCGAGCAGGCGGCGCGCGCCGGCTGCGTCGCCGGCGGTCGAGAGCGCCACCGCGCTCTGGCGCAGAGTATCGAGCGGGGGCGTGTCCTCCGGCGTGCGGCTGTAACGATCGAGAAGCGCTGCCAGCCTTTCCGCTTGGGCAGCCGCCCGGATTTCAAGCGCCGTGACGGCAGAGCGGTCTCCCTGCCACGCCTCAAGCGCCGCCTGGGCCCGCGCAGTTTGCTTCGTGTCGAGCAGGAAGCCGATCCAGCGCAGTTGCCACTCGCGAAGAGTCCGCTCCGTTTCGTCGTGCTCCGGACCCGGCTGAGCCGCGTGGGCGGAGGCGTCCTCGAGAACCCGCTTGTAGAGAACCTCCTGCTGGGTGTTGTCGAAAAGCTTCGAATCGAGCGCCGTGCGCAGCACGCCGAGAGGATCGGGCGCTACACGGCTGAGATCGACGATCCAGGCGACGCCCTCGGCCGATCCCGCCGTAGCTGCCAGCGCGCCTTCTAACAAGGGCTCCAAGCGGTAATAGCCGTTGCGCCGGAGGTAGAGCCGCAGTGCGCTGTCGGCCTGGGCGCGCACGTCGCCGAGCAGCTTGCGACTGCCGATGTGCTTGAGCGCCGCCGGCAGGTCGGTCCAGAAGCTCTCGGGGAGGCGATCATCCTCCATCTGGCGGAAGGCGGCGAGGGCGTTCCGCCAGTCGGCGATGGCCTCCTCGCGCTGGCCCGCGTCCCAGTGAATCGTGGCCATTTTGTCGTAGATGTCGCCGCGCTTCGCGTTGAGCTCGAGCACGTGGCCGTAATCGGCCAGCGCGCGGGCGGTGTCATGGTTGTCCCGGTAGAGGTCGGCGAGCATGGCGTAGGCATCCGCGCGGGCGGGCGTGCCCTCGACCAGGCCGGGCAGGAAATCTTCGGGATCGCCGCTGGCCGCCAGCGCCGTGTACTCGCCGTAGACCGTGCCGTAGTAGAACCATTCGCTGCCCGCCAGTTGCTGATCGCGGTCCACGCGCCGGCCGAGCCGCTCGCCGATGGGCACGTCGCCGATGGCCTCGGCAAACGCGGTCCGCACCTCAGGTGAGGTGTCGGCGTAATAGACACCGGCCAGGCCGGTGTACGCCCTGGTCCAAACGCGCGGCATCGTGCGCGCACGAATGGCCTCGAGCGCCAGCTTCGGGTTGCCGCTTGCAGCCGCGGTGTTGAGGGCGGGGTACGGTGCTTTGCCCTGCCCGGCTTCCACAACCAGGCGATCGGGCATATGGACCGCGAGCAGATCGAGATACCGCTGCAGCAACTCACCGCTCAGGCCCAACCGCTCTTGACGCAGCGCCAGCACCCGCAACTCTGCGCCCACGTTGCCGCCGGCGCGGTAGGCTTCGGCGGCCTCGTCGAGCAGTGTGTCCCGGTGGTTCCGCTGGCCAACCGCTTGCCAGCGAGCTTCAAGCTCGACACCCAGTTCGTCGTACTGCATGCGCTGGCGCTGGATCTCGATCAACCGGGCCTGGCTCTCCCGGTTGGCCATCATCAGCTCGAAGCGCCACTTCGCTTCGAGATGCGTAAGCCCGGCCCTCTGGACCAGGGGCAACAGCTTCTCGACCGGGACCGCAGCCTTCTCCTTTTCGAGAGCCGCCTCCAGGGCCGTCTTCTCCTCGGGCGTAAAGTAGCGCGCGACGGTTTCGCCCATCGAGCTGAGCGCCTGTGCGAAGCCGGGATCGTCGGGCGATCCGGCCGCGCGCAGGTTCTCGATGGCCGCCTCGCAGGCGCGCAGGCGCGTCATCACGCGGGCGTAGATTGCCGCGCCCGCGGCCTGCTCGCTGAACAGGTACTTGCCGGAAAGCGCCACGCCGCGCTCGGCGAACGGCCGCGCCTCCGCCACCAGGTCCCAGCCGTCGAGGATGCGCGCGATGTCGAAGAACTGCTGCGCGCGCTCCGGCCGGCCCTCGATGAATCCTCTGCGGAGCGCGGCGACCGCCTCGGCGCACCGGCCCTGGCGGGCGTGGATCTCGGCCGCCTTCTCCATCCAGTGCGGATCGTGATAGGTGAGATCGTAGAGCTTGGTGTAACTCGCCAGCGCCTCGTCGAAACGCATCAGGCGCTCTTCGAGGGACGCGCGCGCGATGCGCAGGTCCACGCGATCGGGCCGGATGGCGATGGCGTGCGAGTACGCGGCGATGGCCGCGGGCAGATCCTCGAAGAACGTCTCGATCCGCGCCAGCACCATGGGCCAGCGGAAATCGCGCGGCGAATCCGCGGACGCCTTGACGAAGTAGCCGCGCAGCCGCTCGCGTCCTCCGTGCGCCGCGGCATAGAGAGCCGCTTCGCGCACCAGTTCGTCGTCCTCCGGATAGCTCTTGAGGATCTCGATGTACTGGTCCATCGCCGCCGCGTAGTCCTTCTGCCTCGTCAGCACGGGAATCAGGCTGCGCCGCAGCTCGGCGATGCGCGAGGGAGCGCCTCTGAGCGCACCGATCTTCTCCTCGTAGAACGCGCGCAGGCCGCGGTCGTCGCCCTGACGCGCGTAGACGTCGGCCATCGCAGCGATGGTTTCCGCGTTCAGCGGCTCCTGGTCGAGCAGCGTGGTGGCGAGTTCGCGGGCCCGCGCGAAGTCGCCCGATTCGGCCGCCTTGCCCGCCGCTTCCAGCGTGAAGCTTCTGCGCAGCGGAGCGTTCGCGGCGCCCGCCGCGCCCACCAGGGTCTCGACCGCTTTCACGTGCATCTTGTTGCGCCAGTAGAAATCGACCGCGGCGCGCACCACGCCGAGGATGGCCGGATTCTCCCGATACAGCTCCTCGACCGCACGCCCGGCGGCCGCGGTGTCGCCCTTGCTCTCATAGAGCCGCATCAGCTCGAGCCGCGCCCGCATGCGTTCCACGGGATCGGTGGTGATGGTGACCTCGCGTTCCTGAGTGCGCTGGACGGCGGCTTCGAAACCGCGCGACGCGGCGTCGCTCCGGATGCGGACTAGCAAGTCGACGGAGGTGGTGCGCGACGCCAGGTCTGCCAGGAACGGTCCGACCTCGCTGGCCCGGTTCTGCGCTTCGAGCACGGCGATGCGCAGGGAAACGGCCGCCGCGTCGGGGTTCGCTGCGGCGACTCGCTCGGCGGTGAGGCGGTCGATGGTTGCCTTGTGGGCGGGGCGCTTCGAGAGCGCGAGCAGCCGGGCGCGGGCCGATCCGGCCGCGTCGGCGCCCTTCAAGTACTCGGCGATAGCGCGCGAATAGTCGCTCTTGCTCTCATAGATGGCGCCGGCCTCGTAAGCGTAGAGCGCCGGGTTGGCCGTCTGCTGGCGCGCCTGCTCGATTAGGCGCAGCGCATCGTCGAACTGGAAATAGTCCCAGAAAATGGTGGCCGCTTCCAGGTAGCCGTCTTTCTTGCCGGGCTCGATCCGCGCGATGCGGTCCCAATAGGGCTTGGCCTTGGCGAACTCCTCCCGGTCGGCATAGATCTCGCCGACTTCAGTCAGCGCCTGGCGATCGCGCTGGTCGAACTGGTAGAGCTTCTCGGAGAACGCAACCGCCCGCTCAGTGTAGCTGGCATCGAACGCCGCCAGCGAGCGGTCGAGCTGCGCGGCCCGGTGCACCAGCGCGGCATTTCCGGGGAAACGCGCGGCCACGGCTTCCAGTGCGGGCGCGGCCGCTTCGAAGTGGGCCCACCACGCCTGCGCCTCGCCCGCGAACTGTACGGCCGCGGGGTTCGTCGCCGCCATGGCGGCGGGATCCGTGACGTGGAGCGCTTCGACTTCGGTGTAGAGGCGGCCCGTGTTTGAAAGGTCCTCGAAGAGCTGCCGCTTCAGATCGTCCGCATAGAACCAGTAGTTCCTCAGCAACCGTTCGCGCTCCACCGGGTTCGCCGCAGTGCGGCTGGAGTAAGCCGAGAGCAGATTGCGAACGAAGACCAGGTCGTAAGGGAACCGCTGGTGGGCGTAGAGATTGACGCCCAGTTGGAAAGAAGACGTGAACGAGCCATTCACGGCTTGGCTGAAGTAGCTCTCGAGATCGGTGCCCGCGAAGATGTCCACCACTTGTCTGGTGAGCTGTTCGAGGCTGGCCGTCTTTCGCCCGCGGAGGTACCAGCGCGCCAGTTTGTCGTACCAGGCCACGCTCGAAAACTGCTGAATCGCGCGGCGGTAGACCTGCTCGATTCCGGCGTCGAGCTTGTTCTGCTCCATGAACGCTGCCAGGCGCGAGTAGAGGCCGGGATCGTTGGGATTGCGGTCCAGCTCGCGGCGCAGCAGCGCCAGGGCGTCGAGCGGCCGGTGCATCGAGACCAGCCGGGATATGTATCGGTCGAGCACGCGGGCGTAGTCCGCGGAGCGCGCCGGGTTGCGCCGCGCTTCCCGAGCCGTCGCGCGGCTCCGCGCGTTGCTGGCCGGCGCAGCCTGGTCGTCCTCGTCCGCGCCGGCGCTCTCTTCGGGCGGGGCTTCGTCCACGATTCCCGTTGCGTTCTCTCCCAGCGGGACGCCGCCGGCACGCTCCGCCAGCTCTTTGAGAAGCGCATCGTAGGTGGCGAACTCGCTCCGCTCATCCTCGGTGCGCGCGTAGGCGTCGGCCATGCGTAGCGCAACCTCGGTTCGCAACGGCGTCTTTGGAAACGCCGCCAGGAACTGCTTGCCCGCGCGGATCACGCCGTCGCTGGCGCCATAGGTGGCATAGGTTTCGATGAGTTTCGACCAGAGCACCGGTCGCCGGTTCGACTTGGGGAATTTGGAATCGAACAGCGCCAGCAACTCCGCCGCACGCGCCCGGTGGAAGTACGCCACCGCCTTCCGCTCTTCCTCGCTGTACTTGTATTCCGGCATCGTCGAGTTAAGCAGGAGCGAGAGGATGCCGTTCAAGAACCCGGGGTGCGGGTCCATGGTGGCGATGTCTTTGTAGAACGAAAGGTCGCCCGCGCCAAAACGGATGGGCTGTTCCGGCGCCGTGAAGAGAAGCTGGGCCAGCGCCGCGAGCGCGCGTTCGCGGTCCTGCGGCGTCGCGGCGGCGAGCGCGTAGACGGCGTGGTAATCCCGCGCGGCCTCGTCGTAATCGTGGACCGCTTCCATCAGGCGGCCGAGCGCCCACAGCTCCGCCGCGCTCCAGGCGGATTGCCGCGCGTCCTTCCTCTGGCGGAACTCGACCAGCGCGCGCTTGGCCTCGGGCAGGTTCCCCCGCTGCTGGTAGTAATAGAAGATGCGCGCGGCGGCATTGAGGTCCGTGGGATTCGCGCTGACGGCCGTGCGCGCCTTGCCCAGGAACGTTCGCAGGTTGTGAGTCTTCGCGAGCAGGTCGAAGTAGTCCTTCACCAGTTCGGGCGGCCCCAGCGGTTGGAACGCCTGGTCGTAAACGGCGAGGGCCTGCTCCGGCGTTCCGCGGCTCTCCGCAAGCGCGGCGCGTGCGCTGGTCGGGAAGACGGTGTCGGTCGGAAACGCTTTGGCGTATTCGGCGATGAGCGCATCTGCGGCCGGGAGCTGCTTCTTGTCGAGAAGGTAGCCGAAGAACTGGCGATAGACCGCGCGCCTCTGGGAGTAGCGCTTGATCCATAGCCGGTACACTTCCTCTCCGGTTTCGACCGGAAGAGCCTGCGCATCCACGAGCGCGATCAGCCGCTGGAGCGTGCGCCAGGCGCGCTGGCCGGTGGCCGGCATGTACTTCTCCGCGGGCGGATTGGGCGCCTCGGCCGCGGCCTCGAGCGCGCGGACCTCATCGGCCGGCCGCAGCCGCCGGTGATAGAAATCGGCCAGGGCCAGTTGGCCTGCGCCGGGATCGGCCGCAAGCTTCGCCTGCTCGATCCAATCGGCCTCGGCGGCAGCGGCGTCGAGCTGTTCCTCGGCGGCGCGCGCGCGGAGCGCATACAGCTCCGCGTCGTTCGGCGCGGCCGCGATCAGTTGGGTGAGCGAGGCCCGCATCTGCGCGGGATCGCGCCGCACCGTCACCGGGCCGCCGGGCATGGCGACCGTGGTGGTGCAGACGCCCTCGAATCGTTTCACCGCCGGAATGTTCTGGAACCAGCGGGGCAGGTCCGCGCGGGCCGCGAGGCCGGCCAGCGCCAGCACAGCAACCGCGACGAGAGAGTTACGGGAGGATTTCAAGCGGCACCTCCTGGCTTCCGATGTTATGGGCAAAATCCTCGGCCGTCACCGTGAGCACGTAGCTCCCCGGCGCAAGCTGCGCCGGCACGGCGAACTCGCCGGTATTGGCCTGCTGCTCGGGGCTCCAGTGCAGGCTGACCGGGCCGACGCCGAACATGCGCGCCACCACGGTCCGCGTTGTATTCGAGGCGCTGACTCTCAGCCGCACCATCTCGCCGCGGCCGAAGCGGCGCTTGTCGAGGTGCACCCGCACGAGCGGCGGCTTGCTCGCGATCACGAAGGTCTTCGATTCGCGGTAGACGTGCCCGGCGCGGTCGCGCAGGATCAGCCGCACGGAGTACGTGCCGTCGTTCATGTCCACCGGCGCCAGGAAGCGCGTCTGCCAGGTGTCCTCTTCGGGCAGGTAGCGCAGCGGCTTGACCAGGCCAAACGGGAAAAGCGCCACCACGGAGGCGATCGAGGGATCGGTCTTGACGCGGAGCACCGGGTCGCCGGGCCGGATCAGCCGCGGCCGCAGCAGCGCGCGGGGCGCCGCCAGAAACGACGTGTACGGCGTCACAAACTTGTACTTGCGCGCCAGGCGGATGATCTCGTCGATGGTGGCGCGGTCCTCGCCATCGCACGCGATCTTGTCGAGCAGCGCGTCCACGCGGGCGCGGGCCCAGGTGCGCGGCAGTTGCGGATGTTCGGCGCTCTCGGCCAGCAGTGAGGCCTTGACATGCATCTCGAAGGCCTTGCCATCGCGGACGCCGCGCGCGCTGAAGGCCGCCGGGCCCGGCTTCGCGTACTGTCCGACCCAGCGCTCGATGGAGCCCGCGAATACGGTGCTCTCAAGCGGGTACACAAGATCGAAGTTGGCTGCGGGCTCGGCTGCCAGCGCCAACCCTTCCACCGGCTTGCGGCCGAGCTTCGCCACAAACGCGTTCAGCTTGAACTCGACCGGCTCGGTGGAGCGCACCGATTCGAGAACGCCCTCCTCGCGAGCCAGCATTTTGAATAGCGGCATGTTGGCGTCGTCGCCAACCGCGAAGAGGAACGTCCGCGGGCGCCGGGGCACAGCTTTCCACTGGGCCGCGTAGGACTCGGCCAGCTTGCTATTGGCGATCCGCCCGCGCGTAGCGTCTCCATCCGAGAGCAGAACCAGGTACGGCTCGAAGCCCGCCGCCACCGGCTGAGCCAGCCCAGCGCTGAGCGCGCGCTCGAGGTCCGTGCCGCCGCGCAGCCGGCTCGCTTTCACGAACGCCAGCGCCTTTTCCACGGCTGCCGCGTCCGCGGGCACCGGCGTAGGCGCGAAGGCCTGCACCTCGGAGTTGAACAGGATCAGGTTGAACCGATCCTGCGGCCGTAGCGCCCGCAGCAGCGTCTCCAGCGCCTGGAAACTGCGCTCCAGCTTCTCCCACTGCATGGAGAGCGAATTATCGAAGAGGATCGAAATGCTGCGCGGGGGGCCTTCGGCCTTCGCGCCGGCGCCCTGCGCCAGCAGCGCCGAAGCCTCGAAGAACCCGGGCTCCCCGGCGTCGCGGTGCGCGATGACATCGAGCCGCTCGCCGCGGGCCGGGTCGATGGCGTAGCGCACGGCGAAATCCTCTGCGATCGCCATCTTCCGCCCCTCGAACGACGCCTTCACGAAGTTCGGCGTCTGCCGCTCGATGTGCAGCGGGAACAGCTTGCCCACGGTCTCGAAGCTCGAAAGCGGGTAAGAGGAGCGTAGTTCGAGGTCGATGTGAAGCAGCCCCGCCTGCTGCGCCTGGTAAGCAGTCGGGGCCGGAATGGCGAATATCGAGCGCAGGTCCTCCACCGGAATGCTTTCGTGGTACTCCATCTCAACGCGCTTGGTTCCGTAAGCCGGGATCGGCACGATGCGCGCGCTGAAGAGCGCCGACCGCGCCGCCTCCTCCGCGCCGCGCTCCCCTTGCTGGAGCAGGCCGGGATCGATGGCTTGCGCGCGCGCCTGCTCGTAAATCTCTTCCGCGCGGCGGCGCTCGAGGACCACGCCCGGAATGCGCGTCACGTCGTCCCAGACGGCGAAATCGGAGACCGCCGCGCGCGCCGGCAGCGCAAACAGGTATTCGCCTTCGAGCACGCCGTTGGAATGGCTGGCGAAGACCTGGCGGATGGCCACGCGCGCGTCGCCGTCGTCGATGCGCGCCACGATCCACATCTCTTCGAGGGAAAGCACCGACGGATCCGGTTGCTGCCGGTTCGAGGGAATAATGACGCCGCCGTCGCCGCAAAGCAGCGCCGGAAGAAGCAGGAGCAGGAAACGTTTCATGGCATGTCTTCCCGGAAGCGGACCAGCCCGTTGTCGGTGCCCGCATAAATGTAGCCGTCGTGCGCCGCGAGCGCGGTAACGTTGAGCGACGGCAGGCCGTCCCTCACGTTGCGCCAGCGCCCGCGAGCGCGGTCGAAGATGTAGAGGCCGCCGCTGAGCGAGCCCGCGTACACGGCGCGGTCCGTGGCCAGCATCGAGTTCGGATTCACCTCGAAATGCGGCTCCAAGTCGGCGAACGCGGTCCAGCGGCCGGAAGAATCGAAGCGCACCACGCCCGCGCCGTAGGTCCCCACGAACCACTCTCCGCCCGCGGGCGCGATGGCGGTGATCCAGTTGTGGCGGAGGCCCGAGTTGGCGGTGGTGTAGTTGGCGCGCACGGTATCGCCCTCCAGCACCGAAAGCCCGCCCAGCGTGCCCACCAGGAGGCGGTCCCCGGCCGCCGCGAGGGCGTAGGCGTGGTTATTCACCAGGCCGTGAAACGCGTACAGGCTGCGCGCGCCGGCGCCATCCAGCAGCGTGATCCCGGCAGGCGTCGCCACCGTCATGCCGCCGGGACGCACCAGAATGTCGGTGACCTGGTTGGCGATCAGTCCCTGGTCGCGGCCCAGCACCTGGCGCTCGCGGCCCGTGGCGTCGAACAGGACCAGGCCGTTGGCGGTGGCGGCCGCGGTGATGCCGCGCGCGGAGTCATGCACGATGCGGTTGATGCAGAAGACGTGGCTGTCTTCGCGATACGAGGCGCGGTCGAGACCGGGATCGAGAATGTCCAGGCCGCGGTCGAAGTAGCCGACCCAGAGCCGGCCCGCCGAATCGAAGGCCAACGCGGAGACGTTGCGGTCCGCGAGCACGGCCGCGCCGGGGTCGAGCACGCGCTCGAAGCCGCCGCCGTGCCTGGCGGCCCGATAGAGGCCATCCGACGCCAGTGCGTAAAGCGTATCGTCCAAGACCAGCAGCCGCTCGACCTTCGCCGCCAGCGGCTCGCCCGCGTGCTGGCCGGGGCGGGGCCGGCCGGGAACGAGCGGAACCTCGACCACGCCTTCCTCCAGGGTTCCGATCTCCAGCGCGTCCCCGCGTACCAGCAGCGATTGTGCGAAGACTCCTTCGGCCAGGACACGTGCGAAGCGGCCTCCCACGAACTCGGCGACGCCCAGCGGTGTCCCGGCGTAAGCCGCATCGCCCGCGAGCGCGATCGAGAGCACGCGGGCATCCGGCAGTCCCTCGGCCTCGCCGAAGCGGTCCACCTGGCCCGCGTGCCAGTGCAGCAGGCCGTCGTTCACGGTGCCCGCCCACACGCTTGCCTCGTCGCCGGCAAGCGCGCTGATCTCGAGGCCCGAAAGCGCCGGGTGAAACGCCGCCATCCGCTTGCCGTCGTAAACCGCCACGCCGTCTTTCGCGGTTCCGAGGAGGATGCGGCCGGTGGAGAGCGGCAGCAATGCGGTGAGGTTGCGCCAGGCGGCTGCGTCCGCACGGATCTGGCGAAAGCCGCGGCCATTGAACGCCACCAGGCCTTCGCCGGCCGTGGCGATGAATAGCTCGGGCTCGCCGGCATCGGCGGCAATCCCGGTCGAGACGGCCACGGGGGCAGCCGGGAGATCGGCTCCGGCCATGTATCGCGCGCGAACCGTTCCCGCGGCGTCGTATGCAATCAAGCCAGCCGGGCCGCATAGATAGAGGTTGCCGTCGAAGAAGACGGCATCCCGAAACACGGCGGGCGCGGAAATCGGCTCGAAAGGCGTGGCGTGGCGGTCCAGGCGCGCGGTGTGGAAAGGAATGTCACCGCCGCGAGCGGCTTCGTTCTCCGCCCTCGCGAATCCGTGCGCCGCGCGAACGAGCGCGAGCCCGACCGCAAGCAAGGCAATGGCAACAACGGCGGCTGCGGCAAGCCAAAGCCTGCGCGTCCTCAGAGATCCCGGCGGGCCAGCCATGCTCGTACAAATATATTCCAACTGCCGGAAGAATGGGCCAGACGGACTGGGCGACGACATCGCCCTGGATGACAGCATTCCGGCTGCCAGCACTGGAAGCCCCGGCAATCGGCCCTTCCGCCCCAGTCACGGCGTGTATGCGCGCACACGGCGCGTGTCAAGGCAGACACGGGGCGCGTGCGCCACAGAAGCTCATGCCCGCTGGCACTGGGGGCAGTAGTGCGTGCCGCGCTGGCCCACCACGATGCGACGGATCGGCGTGCCGCAGCGCGGGCAGGGCGCGCCTTCTCTGCCGTAGACCTGGTGCTGCACTTGAAAGTTCCCGGCGCGCCCGTCGGCATCGACGTAATCGGAAACCGAAGAGCCGCCCGCTTCGACCGCCGCGCGCAGCACTTCCTGAATCGCGGCGTAGAGCCGGCCGACGCGCGCGGGCGAGAGCCGCGCCACGGACGCCAGCGGATGAATGCGCGCCCCGAACAGCGATTCGTCGGCGTAGATGTTCCCCAGGCCGCGCAGGAAAACCTGGTTCAACAGGAGCGGCTTGATGCGGCCGCGACGCGCAGTCAACCGTGCGGCGAACTCCTCCGCGCCGACGGCCAGCGCGTCCGGGCCGAGCCGCGCCGCGCGTTCCGGCAGCGAGTTGCCCAGCTCGATGCGGCCGAACTGCCGCGGATCGTCGTACACCAGCCTTCCTCGGTCCAGATCGAAAACGGCCCGCGCGTGCGGTCCCGGCTCGGCGTTCCACAGCAGGCCGCCCGTCATCCCCAGGTGAATGGCCAGCGTCAGGCCGCCGCTGAGCTCCATCAGGATGAACTTGCCGTGGCGGCGGACGGTCTCGATGCGCTGGCCCCGCAACCGCGCGGCGGTTCTGGCTGCGTCGCTACGCAGCACCAGCCGCGAATAGAAGCGCGCCCGGCTGATCTGGCGGCCGACTAGATGCGGGGCTACCGTGCGCACCACGGTTTCGACCTCGGGAAGTTCCGGCACGTTAAGATGATCGCACGGCGCCCGCCGCCTCGAACAAGCTGCCCTGCTCCGGCTCGGGTTCCCACAACTCCGGTGTGTACTCGAGGGGCGCATCGCGGAGCCCGTGGCGGGCGCGGACGCGCTGCAGCCGCTCGCGGAGCCGTTCGGCGTACGCGCCGCGGAGGAACGCGCCGGTCCGGTAGAGCCTTTCGTATTCGGGCGCCAGGCGGGGGAAGTGGCGCTCGAGGAACGGCAGGAAAACCTGCTCGCGCACGGCTTCAGGAACAGCAGCCCGCTGCCCAGAAACGTAGCGCCGGCCTCCGCAGCCGCACCGGCCACGGCGTCGAGGCTCTCCTCGCTATCGGTGAGCAGCGGCAGGATCGGGTTCGAAAAGACGCCCACCTGGATGCCGGCCTCCGCCAGGCCGCGCGCGGACGCGATCCGCCGTTCGGGCCGCGTGGCGCGCGGTTCGAGCAGCCGCGCCAGACTCTCGTCCATCGTGGTGAGGGTGAAGTTCACGTGGAGGATGTTGGCGCGGGCGATTTCCCGAAGAAGCTCCACGTCGCGCAGCACGAGATCCGACTTGGTGGTGACGCTCAGCCTGCGCCCGCGGCCCGCCGCGAAGACCTTCAGGATTTCCCGCGTCACCTCGAAGCGCCTCTCGGCTGGCTGATAGGGATCGGTGGCGGTTCCGATGGCGATCCAGTCTTTGCGGCCGATCTTCCGCAGCTCGCCGGCCAGTCCGGCGGCGAGGAACCGCTTGGCAAAGATCTTCCGCTCGAACGCGTGGACTGCGTCGAGCTCCAGGAATTCGTGCGTATAGCGCGCGTAGCAGTAGACGCAGCCGAATTCGCAGCCGCGGTACGGATTGATGGTCCACTGGAACGGCATGCGCTCCGAAGTGCGGTTCAGCAGGTGGCGCGTGGGAAGCTCGAAGTACTCGACGGTGCGTTTGGCGGCGAGCAGTCCGCCCGAAGCGGCCAGCTTGGCGATGCCGACCAGCTCCATAGCTCTAGTTTCTCCTTTTCTTCGCCATCCGTCAATAGGAATTGCACAGGATTGGAAAAGGGGATAGTTTGGGAGTGGAGGAATGGCCGAGCGGTCGAAGGCGGCGGTCTTGAAAACCGTTAGGGTCGGAAGGCCCTCGGGGGTTCGAATCCCTCTTCCTCCGCCACGTGCAAGTGCGAGCGGCACAAGTTCCGGTGGACGTTGGAGGGCGCCGCTGAGTGATCGGCCCAGAGCGACTGGGTGTATACTGATGGGCAATCGGGGCCAAAGATGGAGATCGTGATAACCCTCGGCATGAGCGTCGTGCGCGCCCCGAATCACGCGCGTTGAAGCAATCGCCAGCCAATGCCCGTAGCTTCCATCACAAACCAGCCGAGCAACTACGTCCTGATCGTATTTGACAGTTGCCGCTACGATTCGTTCACAGCAGCGCGGCCAAAGACCATGCGAAAACTGGGACGCCTCGAAAAGCGCTGGTCCTACGCCTCGTGGACAGCTCCATCGCACTACAACCTGCTCATGGGCCTCATGCCGCATTCCAGCCCCCGAAACATCCTCGCGGCGCAATACTACCAGCGCGAATTCCTGAAATTCAACCAGCGCCTCGGGCTGGAGAACCTGGAGTTCAAATCCTTCCTGCCCCGGTTGTACCTGCCCGTGCTCCTGCGCAAAATCGGCTACCGCACGCGCGCCCTGGTCTCGTTGCCCGTTCTGAATCCCGCCACCGTCCTCAATACCGGGTTCGACTCGTGGGAACTCATGGACCACCACAATGACATGCGCTCCATGCTGCGAAAGCTGACGTTCTCCGAGGAAGCCCCCACGTTCTGGCTGCTCAATACGGGCGAGACTCATTACCCCTATGCGCTGCCCGGAGAGCCACCAGACGAATGGCCGAGGATCAGCGGCGTGCACGGCGTCTTCCAGCATCTCGACGAGCTCATCGTAGGCGGAAAACTCCCTCGGGCGCTGCGCGGCACCTTCAACGCGCCGAAACTTGCGGCTCTGCGTGCACGTCAAATCGAAGCCGTGCGATATCTGGATCGCGTCGTCGAGGAGCTATTCGAACTGGTGCCGAAGAACACTTATGTAACGATCACCTCCGACCACGGGGAGTTGTTCGGCGAAGACGGATATTTCGGCCACGGCCCGATTCAGCACGAGAAGGTTCTCGAAGTCCCCTTCGTCGAAGGACGTCTGCGATGACTCACTGGGGACTGCCCGCGTATATCGGCCCGGGCGCCGGATTCGCGTTCTTCGGGTCCTTTCTCTCGTTGGTATTGGCGGTCCTGGCGGGCATCGTATCGGCGATCGTCTGGCCCTTTCGCATGGTCTGGTCGCTGCTGGCGAGGCCGAGGCGAACCCAGGTCAGGAAGGCGATCTTCCTGGGATTCGACGGGCTCGATCCGGCCATCACCGAAACGCTGATGGCCGAGGGCAAACTACCCAACCTTGCGCGACTACGAGACCGCGGAAGTTACCGCCGTCTTCGGACTACCTTTCCCGCCCTGTCGCCGGTTGCATGGTCCACTTTCGCCACGGGCGTCAATCCGGCGAAACATAACATTTTCGACTTTCTCAGCCGCGATCTGCGAACTTACGCGCCGGAGCTGTCATCGGCAAAGGTGTGGCCTGCCAGACGAGTCCTGCGGATCGGCAAATGGAGCTTTCCCCTCGTTCGGGCGGCGGTGGAAATGCGACGCAAGAGCGAACCGTTCTGGAAGATACTCGGGCGTCATGCGGTCAAGAGTACGATTCTGCGAGTGCCGGTAACATTTCCTCCGGAGGTCTTCAATGGACGCGAGCTTTCCGCCATGTGCACCCCCGATTTGCTTGGCACGCAGGGAACTTACTCGCGCTTCACTGCTGCCGAGGGTGCGCTCGCGGGGCCCGAAGGAACTCGTGCGCCGTTCCGGCTTCGCAATGCCCGCATCGAGATCCAGGGCGCATCGTATCCACTGACCATAGGAGAATACACGCCCTGGATCCGCCTCAAGTTCGGACGCGCGTACGGCATCGTGCGCTTTCTGCTGACCCGGCGCGAGCCAGAGATCGACCTGTATGCGACACCCTTGCAGATCGACCCGGAACATCCTGCCTTGCCCATCAGCCATCCGCCGTTCTACGCCATCTATCTGGCGAAGTTACTCGGCACTTACTCGACGCTGGGCCTCGCAGAAGATACCTGGGCGCTCAACGAAGGAGCGATCGGAGAGGACGCGTTTCTACGCCAGGCGGAGCTCATCCGGAAGGAGCGGGAGGCCATGTTTTTCAGCGCGCTCGAACGAACCCGCCGCGGCGTGGTTGCCTGTGTCTTCGATACCACCGATCGAGTGCAGCACATGTTCCATGGGCGGCCGGACGTGATCGAGCCGCTGTACTGCGATGCGGATCGAATCGTGGGAAAAGCGCTGGCGTATGTAGATGCAGACACGGCCATATTCGTGCTCTCCGATCACGGTTTTTGCGCGTTCCGGCGAGGTGTCAATCTGAACTCCTGGCTGCTCCGGGAGGGGTACCTGGCCCTCGATGCGGGACTTACCTCATCGGGCGAATATCTGGAAGGGATCAACTGGACAAAGACGCGCGCCTATGCATTCGGGCTTGGCGGCGTCTATCTGAACTTGCGCGGGCGTGAAGCACAGGGCATCGTGACGGAGGAGGAGGCGGTGGCACTGAAAGACGAGTTAACCCGCAGACTCGCGGGATTGGCCGATGAGGAGACGGGTGAAACCGCGATCCAATCGGTGTACCGGGCGTCGGGTATCTATCGAGGCCCGTACCTCGATGCCGCGCCGGATCTGATCGTCGGTTACGCCGTGGGCTATCGTGCATCCTGGGATGCAGCCACGGGAAAAGTCACTTCCACGATATTCGAGGAAAACCGGAAGGCCTGGCGCGGAGATCATTGCGTCGATCCGCCGCTCGTGCCGGGAGTTCTTTTCTCGAATCTCAAGATTACGGCTACGGACCCCGGCATCGAGGATCTGGCCCCTACGGCACTCAGCCTTTTCGGGGTCGAAGCGC
This sequence comes from Bryobacteraceae bacterium, assembly GCA_036404435.1. Taxonomy (GTDB): domain Bacteria; phylum Acidobacteriota; class Terriglobia; order Bryobacterales; family Bryobacteraceae; genus DASWZN01. The sequence goes on along the minus strand of DASWZN010000053.1, from coordinate 24,646 downwards.
CCGCGTGGATGGAGGGCAGGCCGGTCCATGCGGGGGCGTGACTGTAGCCTGTTGCTCGCACTGGCCGTGCTAGCGGCGTGCGGCAGGGACCAGCACAAGAGAGTCATTGTCATTGGAGTCGACGGCATGGACCCGGGGTTTGTCGAGCGGCACTGGGCGGACCTGCCGAACCTGGCGCGACTGCGGGAACGAGGCAGTTACTCACACCTCGAAACAACGGATCCTCCCCAGAGTCCTGTAGCATGGTCGACGTTTATTACGGGGCTCGATCCGGGGGAACATGGCATCTTCGATTTCGTGCATCGCGATCCCGTGACGCTGGAGCCGTATCTCTCAACCGACAAGATTATCGGACCGCGTTTCACATTGCCCTTAGGGCCGTGGGGATTACCGCTTTCGCGCTCGCGGGTGGTCTCATTGCGTAAAGGGCGGCCCTTTTGGGAATACCTGTCGGACCGGGGCGTCCCGGTGACAATCGTGCGCATTCCGGCGAACTATCCGCCGTCCGAGGCAGGCTCGGAACTCGCCGGAATGGGAACCCCGGACCTGCGAGGCACAGAGGGTACCTTCAGTTACTACACGGACGATCCCGCCGAGACTTCCCGGGAAGTACCGGGAGGTCTGATTCGAAACGTCGAACTCAACGGGGGTCGTGCGAAGCTGAGTGTGACAGGTCCGCCCAATCCTTTACGACGGGATCACGCCTGGGCATCCGTGCAACTGGGCGTGGACGTTGACCCGGAACGGCCCTATGCCCGCTTCGAAGTCGGCGACTCCACGGCGATCGTGCGTGAGGGGGAATGGTCCGGGTGGCTGCCTGCCGATTTTCCGCTGTTACCCCACATCGCCTCGGCCAGAGGCATGTTTCGCGTCTTTGCGAAGCAATTACACCCACGATTCGAAGTGTACGTGTCGCCGGTCAACGTCGATCCGGAGGAAACAGCGCTGCCGATTTCCGCTCCTGGCTCTTATGCGCGCGAGGTGGCTGCGAGCATGGGAAGGTGGTCCACGCTGGGCATTCCGGAAGACACCGCGGCGCTCCGCCAGGGCGTATTCGATTTGCCCCAGTTCCTGACCCAGAGCCGTCTCGTCCTCGACGATGAGCGGCACCTTCTGAATGATTTGCTGCGGCGATTTACGGGCGGGCTGCTGTTCTTCTATTTCTCGGCGGTCGATCAGAATTCCCATGTGCTGTGGGGCAAGCACGATGCAGAGTTACTGAATGTATATCGCGCCGTGGATGCGTCCATCGGTGAAGTCGTGCGCCGCGAGCCCGGCGCCGACGTGATGGTGATGTCGGACCATGGGTTCGCGGCGTTCGACCGGGCCGTCAATCTGAATACTTGGCTGGTTTCGCAAGGCCTGCGAACCAAAGCGTACGCGCTCGGGCTGAATGGTCTCTACGTCCGGGACAAGCGGGTGGAGCAGGAGGTGCGGCGGCAACTCCTCGACCTTCGCGACCCCGCAAACGGACGCAGGATGATCGCGAGCGTCACCGCAACCAACCCTTCGCCGGAGAACCGGAGTATCGCGCCCGATCTGATTGTCGGCTACAGCGCCGGATATCGCGCGTCCTGGCAAACCGCGCTGGGGGAAGCGCCGCAGGGAGTGGTCGAAGACAACGACGATGCCTGGATCGCGGATCATTGCATCGATCCGCAGGAAGTTCCCGCCGTGCTGTTCACGACGCGGGCGATTCACGCGAAAGCGCCGAAGCTGAAGGATCTGCCCGTCTCGTTGCTGGAATTATACGGCATCGCGCGCCCGGCGCAGATGACCGGGCGATCGGTGTTCTGAGACGATAGTGGTTGCAGTCATGCCTTCGAAAACCACCATCAAACTGAACAAGACCATCTGCGAGCGGGCGCGACGCGCGGCCGAGGCCGCAGGATACAGCTCGCTCGAGGAGTTTATCGAGCATGCAGTCGAGAAGGAGCTGGCGAATCGCGAAGAGTGCCCGTCGAAAGAGGAACTGGTTCGCAGGCTGAAAGGACTCGGTTACCTCGAATGAGAGCGCTGGCCACGCTGGCTCCTTTGAGCGCGCTGTGCGGGATCGTGACGGCCTTCGTGTTCCGGCGGTTCGGGGCCAGGGGTACAAGGCGAACCGTGAACCGCATTCTGGCGCACGTGATGGAGCTGCGCCTGTTTCTCGACGAGCCCCGGCTGGTATGGAATGCCCAGCGCGATCTGCTGCGCGAGAACCTGCGGCTGTTCGGACAGATTGCCGTTCCGAGTCTGATCGCCGCTCCGTTGCTCGGTCTCGCGATGTGGCAGGCTGACGCGGTTTACGGTCGCGCGCCGCTGCGCGCGGGTGACGCAGTGGTGGTGACTGCGCACGTCAAAGCCGGCGATCTCGCGGCCGTGCAGCTCGAAGCGCCGGCGGACGTTACGATTGAGACCCCGGGCGTGCGGATTCCGCGATTGCATGAGGTGAGCTGGCGTATCCGGCCGCTGAGGCCGTTCAGCGGCCGTTTGCGGGTAAACGCCGCTGTCGAACGGATCGATATCCCATGGCCGCGCGCTACGGTGCTGGGCTTCTCCTGGATGGTCTGGTTCTTCGGAATTTCCACGATTTCCGCGTTGCTCTCGCCGCGGATTCCGAAGCGGCTGGTCGCCGTCTTGGGCTTGGTCGCGTGCGCGCATTCCGCAGGCGCCGCCGAAAAGACGCCCGTCGTGCTGATCTCGATCGACACGCTGCGGGCGGACCACCTGAGCGCATACGGCTATACAAAGATCCGAACGCCCAACATCGATTCCTTCGGCGACAAGGGGACGGTCTATTTGCGGATCGACTCGCAGATCCCGTTGACTATACCATCGCACACGTCGCTGATGACTTCGACTTATCCGTTCGAGAACCATGTGGAGGAGAACGGCGAAAGTGTACCGTCCGGGGCTGTCACGCTGGCATCGGTGCTGCGGGGAAACGGCTACCGGACCGCAGCGTTCGTCGGAAGCATAATCCTCGAGCGGCATTACGGCCTGGACAAGGGGTTTGACTTCTATGACAGCCCGTTTGAGGCGGCAGCCGGAGAGAAACAGAATCCCTACTCCGCGCGGGCGAGGCGCGATGCGGCGCTGGTGACGCGGGCGGCGCGGCAATGGATCGACGAGAATCGCGGCGAGCCCGTGTTCGCGTTCCTTCACCTATACGATTTGCACACACCGTATACGCTGCCGCAGATGACCGGGCTCACGCCTTCCGTGGCCGGGTATGACGCGGAGCTGGAGCACGTCGATCTCGTGCTCGGGCGCCTGCGCGAGGCGCTGGTGCGCGATGGGGTATGGGACAGGGCGTTGGTGATTCTCCTGGCGGACCACGGCGAAAGTCTAGGCGATCATGGCGAGACCAGCCACGGATATTTCATCTACGAAAGCACCATGCACGTCCCGCTGATTATCCACTGGCCCGCGAAGGCTTCCAAGTACCCGGAGCGGGTCAGCAAGACGGGAGGGCTGATCGACGTGGCTCCGACGATTCTCGACTTTCTGCATCTCGCGGCGCCAGCCTCGTTTGAGGGAGTAAGTCTGCTGCCCGGGCACGTCGAGCCGACGATCTATGGCGAGAGCGTATACCCGCAGGAGAACTTCGGCTGGGCCGCTTTGAGGTCTCTGCAATCGGGGCCCTACAAGTACATCGATGCGCCCAAAGCGGAGCTGTACGAGCTTTCGAAGGATCCGGGCGAGCGAGTGAACATTCTGCCGGCGCATCCAGCAGAGGCCCGGTCGATGAAGGCGCGGCTTGACGATCTGATGGCCCGTCAGGCGCCCAGGCAGCGGCCGTCCTCAGCCGAGATCCCGGCGCACGCGCGAGAGGTGCTCGGCTCGCTGGGGTACACAGCGGGTGGGAGGCAAGCGGCGCCAACTCCGGCGGCCGATCCAAAGGACAAACTGGCGGAGCACGAGGCTTACGAGCGCGGTCTGACACTGCTTTATTCGGGGCGGTACGACCAAGCGATTCTGACGCTGCGGCGGATCGTGGCGCAGGATGCCCGGAACCTGCCGGCGCTTGGCTCGCTGGGAGAGGCGTATCTGCGCTCGGGCGATGCCGCGCGGGCTCTCGGGTTATGGCAACAGGCGCTGGAACGCGATCCGACATACCGGCCGGCCGCGGAATCGATTGGCGAGTACTGGCTGGCGCGGAAGGATTACGACAGAGCTTGCCGGTTTGTGCCAACGGCGGCGGAGTGCAAGGGGCGACCGTAGCGGGCTCCTGGACGCTCGCGATCAAAGCTCGTGTCTGCCGCGCCAGATCTGCGCGTTGGTCCCCGAGCGCAACGTCCAAGCACCTTAAGCATTTGTGCTTTCCGATCAAGACTGTTTCGCCGGTCCCGACCACCTTCGATTCACAGAATCGCCTTGCTTCGGCGTCCGCCACGGACAGCAGCCGCACGCGATGCGAACACGGGAGGGCAAACCCGCACCAGTCTTGGGGTTTTGCAGCCGGTGTCTGGGACCCACGCTTGCAGCCATGTATCGCGAAGGAGCAGAATGATGCATTGGACATTCTGCGTAGCTTCGCCCGGCACTCCCAATGACGACGCTGAGCGTGGTCCTGCTGTGTGCAGTACCGGTTGCAGTCCTGGCACAACCCGTGGATTCGCTCGATCTGAAAGACAAGCTGCGCTTCCATGCGGAAAGCCTCTACAGCCCCTGGTCCATGGCGGGATCCGCTGCATACGCGGGAATCCTCCAGGAACTTGACGCCCCGGAAGAGTGGGGCCAGGGAGCCGGCGCCTACGGGGAGCGTTTCGTTTCTACGGTCGGCTGCTCGGCGATCCACGCTGCTCTTGCTTTCGGTCTGGATTCGACCCTGCACCAGGACCCACGGTATTTTCGATCGCGCAACCCGGGATTCTGGCGGAGGACGGGCCATGCGCTGCGCGGAACCATACTGACCCGTACGGACGGCGGCGGCGAGACATTGTCTACCTGGCGTCTCGGCAGCGCATACGGCGCCGCCTTCCTTTCGAACCTGTGGTATCCGAACCGGCTCGACACCGTTGGCCTGGGCGTGGCGCAGGGCTCTCTGCGGCTAGGGTTCGATTTCGTGAGCAATGTCGCTTCCGAGTTCTGGCCGGACCTCAGAAGGAAGATACTGCGCCGATAACCACCCGCCGGACGGCCGCGCGCGGCGCGGGTAGAATTGGACCATGCTGACCGATAGACGAAGTTTCCTTACGGGCCTCGCTGCCTGCGGGATGGCGGCGGCCGGATTGAAGTCCCAGACCACTGCCGCCCACATCGAGATCCTGCCCGAGGAGCCGATCGGCGCCATCGCCCCAGAGATCTATGGCCATTTCATCGAGCACCTGGGCGGCGTGATCTACGATGGCGTGTGGGTTGGACCGGACTCGAAGATTCCCAACGACGGGGGAATCCGGAAGGCCGTCCTCGACGCTCTGAAGGCGATCCAGGCGCCGGTTGTGCGCTGGCCCGGGGGATGTTTCGCGGACAGCTACGACTGGCGCGACGGCATCGGACCCGAGAGCGCGCGGAAGCCCCGCACGAATTTCTGGGGCGGCACGGAGTCGAATGCGTTCGGCACCCAGGAGTTCCTGCGCTTCTGCACGCTCGCCGGCGCCAAGCCGTACCTGGCCGCGAACGTGAGAAGCCTTCCGGCCCGCGATTTCTATCGCTGGATCGAATACTGCAATTCACCGGCGGGCAGCACGGAAGGAGCGAGGGAACGCGCCGCCCAGGGCCATCCGGAGCCCTACGACGTCCGCACCTGGGGCGTCGGGAACGAGTCCTGGGGCTGCGGCGGGAACTTCACTCCCGAAGAGTACGCCGCCGAGTTCCGCCGCTTTACGGCGTGGGTTCCGCAGTATGGGCAGCCGCTGGACCTGGTCGCATCGGGGCCTAGCGATCGCGACCTGGATTGGACCCGGAGGCTGCTTCGGGCTCTGGCGGACAGAGGCCAGATCGGTTCGGTGTATGGCCTCTCGCTGCACCACTACACCTGGAATCTCAGCGGAGGCGCGACCACCGACTGGGATCTAGGCAAACGCGACAGTGTCAAGTTCAATGAGATGGAATGGTACGAGTTGCTGGCTCAGGGCGACACCATGGAGCCCATCCTCCGCGATCAGTGGGCGGTGATGGCGGAGTCGGACCCGGCTCACCACATCCGGCTGATCGTGGATGAATGGGGCGCCTGGTATGCTCCCGGCTCCGGGCTGGGAGAGAAATACCGGCTCTCCCAGATGCCGACCCTGCGGGACGCGCTGCTCTCCGGGCTCACTCTGGACATCTTCCACCGGCATGCGGACAAAGTGGCCATGGCCAACGCCGCGCAACTGGTCAATTGCCTCCACTCCCTGATGCTGGCAAGCGAAGACAAGTTCGTCCTCACGCCCGTGTACCACGTTTTCAAAATGTACATGGCGCACATGGGGGCCAAGGCGGTTCGGACCGAGTTCGCGGCGCCACCTGTGAGCTACGACCGGCTCGGGAAGACCGCTTCCTTGTGGGGGCTGAACGGCTCGGCCTCGATTTCCGGCAAGAGCCTCACCCTGACCGTGGTGAATCCCCACAGCAGCCGTGCCGTGGAAACGGAGATCGTGGTTCGAGGAGCTTCCATCGCCGGCGGACACGGGCAGGTCCTCACCAGCACCGACCTGCATGCCCACAACGACTTCCAGCACCCGGACACGGTACATCCCGAGCCCGCCGCCGTGGCAGTGAGCGGGGGACGCCTGGTGCACAGGTTCGAGCCGGCTTCGGTGACGGCGCTTTGTCTCACTCTGAGTTGAGCAGACTGACAGGGCAAAGGCCTGTTCCACTCTTGACGAGTTCGAATTGGTCCGCGACGGCACCGTCTTGACCATCAGTTCTTGCGCAGGAGCACTCCGTTCATCATGTGTACATATTGGACGCGTACAATCGAAAGCCATGAGAACCGTCCTATTGTTCGCCACCTTGATTTCCGCTCCGCTGATCGCCGCGACGCCCGACGCCGGCGGCTATCGCGTGCAGCAGAGGATACCGGTCCCCGGAGACGGGGGCTGGGACTATCTCACCGTGGACAATGCGTCCCGAAGACTGTTTGTGTCCCACGGTACTAAGGTCGATGTGCTCGACGCCGATTCCGGCGCCGTCAAAGGAACGATACCGGACACACCGGGCGTTCATGGAATTGCCGTGGCGCCAAAGCTGGGCCGCGGATTCATCAGTTGTGGCAAGGCCGGCGTGGTGAAGGTGTTCGATCTGACCACGCTGAAGCCAGTGACCGAGGTGACGGCCGGGAAGAACCCCGATGCCATCATCTACGACAAGTTCACAAACCGCATTTTCGTTTCCAACGGGGGAAGCCAGAGCGTAACCGCCATCAACGCGGTAGACGCAACCGTAGCGGGCACGATTGACGTCGGCGGACGGCCCGAGTTCGCGGTCGCGGACGGGAAGGGCCAGGTCTTCCTGAATCTTGAGGACAAGAACGCTCTCGTGTCGATCGATAGCCAGAAACTCACCATCAGCAACCGCTGGCCGGTGGAGGGTTGCGAAGGGCCGGGGAGTATCGCCATGGACCGAAAGAACCGCCGACTGTTCCTGGGTTGCCACAACCAGAAGATGGCCGTGGTGGATGCGGATAGCGGCCGTGTGATCGCGACGCTACCAATCGGCGATCGCGTCGACGCAACGGCATACGATGCCAAGAGCCAGCTCGTCTTCAACTCCAACGGCGACGGAACCGTAACCGTCATCCGTCAGGCGTCGCCGGACTCGTACAGCGTCGTCGAGAACGTGGCTACCCAGCTCGGCGCCAAGACCATGGCACTGGATCCGAAAACCCAGAGGCTGTTCCTGTCGGCTGCCGACTACGGTCCGATGCCGGCTGCAACCGACGGTCAGCCCAAGCCAAAGCGTCAGGTCCTGCCGGGAACGTTTCGAATCCTCGTGCTCGGGAAGTGAGCAGTTTGGGTTGCGCCTGTAACATTGTTGTGACATTTCCGTCATCGTCTTGTAATATACGGATGGGCCAGGCTGCCCCGGCCCACAGGACGATGCGATGCGGTGGAGTTGGGTACTCTTGGTGCTCGTGCCGGTCCCGGTCCGCGCCGCGGCGCCCGCGGACGCGCAGGCACATGTGCTGGCGGGCGAAACGTGCTACCGAAGAGCCGATTTCGACGGCGCGGCCAGCCAGTTCACAACGGCCCTGCAAGCGCGTCCCAATGTTGCGCGCGCTTATCTCGGGTTGGCGAAACTCGATCAGTTGCAGTTCCGGCGGCGCTCCGCCCGCGCCCGGATTGAACGGGCGTATTCACTCGATCCGGACGATCCGGAGATTCTCCGCGCGTACGCCGCGCTGGCGCAGACACCCGCGGAAGAGATCGCCCTTCTGAAGCGGTATCTCGAGCGCGGCGCGCACGAGAGCCGCAAGGACCTGGAGATGGCAGTGGCGCGAATCCAGGTCCTGGCGCGCCTCCATGGGCGCGAGACCGCGGTCCTTAGCAGCCCGTACGCGCCGTACCGGCTGAAGCTGATCCCCTGGGCGCCCGTGGCCGGACCCGCTACGGGCGTGCTCCTGAAGGTCGGCGTCAATGGAGGTAAGCCGTTGCTGCTGGCGCTCGACACGGGCGCGAGCGGCATCTACGTGAGCCGCAAGGCGGCGGAGAGACTCCACCTGGAGGACTTGGTGGACGCGGCGGTAACCGGTCTGGGCGAAGCGCGGCAAGACAGCCGGCTGGCGCTGGCGGAAACGGTCCAGGTGGGCGACCTCGGGTTCCGTAATTGCCTGGTGTATGTCACGCGCCAGCCGCTAACGGACGGGGCGGATGGCGTGATTGGCGCCAGTTTCTTCGAGAGGTTCCTCCTGCGACTGGACGCCCGCCGGCAGACGCTGGACCTGTTTCCATACCCCGACGCGCCGCCGGAGGCGGTACGAGGCGAGAACGCATGGAAGGAACGGGACCGGACGGCGCCGGAGACGAACGGCGACCTGCCGTTCTACAGAGTCGAGCAGCTCGTCATCGTCCCCACGCTGGTCAACGGGAGGCGCCCGGGCTACTTCGTCCTGGACACGGGAGCGGCACACACCGCGGTGGACCGTTCGATTGCCGCGGCCGAGCGCCCGACCGACTCGCCGAGAATACTGGCGCTAGCCTCACCGGGAGGCGAGGTCCGGGGTGCGGCCTCGGTCGGTCCGCTCAGTTTCGAATTCGGCGGGCGCGAGTTTACCGAACCCGAAGTGGCCACGTTCGACTTCGGCCCGGCGAGCAACTCGTACGGCGTTCGGATCTCGGGCCTTCTCGGATACCCACTGCTCCGCCGCTCCGTCCTAAGGATCAATTACCGCGACGGACTGCTGGGTGTCGAGCCCTGTCACTGAGGATTCACGAAGGCGTCACGCGAACTTCACACAGGCCGCCGCATAATGACCGGATGAGGGTGTTGGTGGCCGAGGACAAGCCGCGCACGGTGCGTACTCTGGTGCGCGCGATCGAGAGGGATGGCCACTCGGTGGCGCTGGCTTCCGACGGCGACCAGGCGCTGGCGATGGGGCTGTGCAGCGGGTTGGATGTCATCGTTCTGGGCGTCATGCTGCCGCGCCGGGACGGATTCGAGGTGATTCGGCGCCTGCGGGCGGCCAAGCGGAACACTCCGGCCATCCTAGTCACCCCGCGCGGCTCGACGGCCGACATGGTGCGCGGTCTGGACCTGGGAGCGGATGACTGCCTGGCCGAGCCGTTCGCGCTCGACGTGCTTCTGGCGCGCATCCGGGCGCTGCACCGGAGGAATCCGGTCACCTACCCTCCGGATCTAGAGTTCGGGGACCTCCGGCTGAAGGCGCGGACGCACGAGTTGCAGCGCGGCTCACGGGTGGTGGCACTGACTCGCACCGAGTACGCATTGCTGGAGACGTTGATGCGACGGGCCGGCGCCATCGTTCCCAAGAACGTTCTGGCGGAAGCCGGCTGGGGCAGCGACGCTGGCGTCAACGACGGCACCTTGTACGTCTTCATTGGCGCCTTGCGCGCCCGGATCGCGGCAGAGGGAGAACGGCAGTTTCTGCGTACCGTTCGCGGAATCGGATACACCCTGCTGGCCGACGCGCCGTGAAACTCACTGGGCTTTTCCCAACTCCGTGATCTCCAGCGTTTCGCCGGCGGGCGTCAGGGCACGGACGCGCACGCTCTTTCCACTGACGTCCACGACCAGGAAGTTCTCGGTGCTCGCCACCTTGCGTGTGATTCCCTCGGGGGGCTTATCCACGTCGTACAACGGCGCTCCGCCTCCGCCGGTGATGAAGTAGTGAACACCGTTGCGGAGGTAGTGCTGGTAGTTGTGGTCGTGCCCGAACAAGCCTGCGGTAACCTTGTACTTCTCGAGCAGGGGCATCAGCGCGGTCATGTGCGGATTATCGCCCTGGCGGTGAGCGACGGCAGTCATGGGCGGATGATGGGCGACGACAAAGCGGAAGGCGGCGGACTGACTCTTCTGCAGGTCTTCTTCCAGCCAGCGAACCTGCTCGTTCCAGAAGGCCTGGCGTGCGGGCTCGGTCTTTCCGGCACTTCTGATGTCGCTATCGAGCATGGCGAAGTGACAACTTCCCCAGTTGAAGGAGTAGTAGGGTGTCGAGGCGAGATCGAAGAACTCGTAGAAATTCCGGTCATTGCGCTCGTGGTTGCCGAGGACTGGAAAGAAGGCTGCCTTTCGCAGCAATTCGCGTTCAATGTCGAAGAATATGGGCCAGAGCGCGGTATCGGCGCCATCGGCGACCAAGTCCCCGGTTTGCACGACGAAATCGGGCGAGGACTGTTTCAGGATTGCGCCGATCACCTGGCGATGGACATCGTGGCGAGTGCGCGTATCGCCGTAGACGACGAACTGAAACGGAGCGTCTTCGCGCGGTGGGGTTTTGAAGGAGCCCTTTCCGTCTTCGCTGCCGGTAACGTTGTAGTAGTAAGTGGTGCCGGGAGTGAGCCCGCCGAACGGGGCTTTCTCGGCGTGCAGCACCACGCCGGTGGTCTCCGGTTGGTCCGGCACGGTGCCGAGCGAGGCGCGTCCGGTCTCGACGATCCAGACGACCGTTGCAGACCTCGGGCCGGCGTTCACCACGAAGGGTCCGCCGGCCAGTTTTGTCTGGGCGCTCAGGCACGAGGCAGCGCCCAGGGCACTCAATACGAGAAGCGTGTATTTCATTTCCAATTGGATGCGGCTAGAACACGAGGCGCAGCATGAATTCGATGCGGCGCGGCGCGCCAGACCCGGTCGCTCCGTCGTTCAGGATGCTGGTGATCGTTCCGAAGCTGGCCTTCGAAATATTGCTGGCTGGATTGGAGAACTCCGGGTGATTGAGCAGGTTGAAGGCGGAGGCGCGCAGGTCGAAGGTGTAGCGCTCGGTGAGCTGGAACTTCTTCTCGAGGGAGGTATCGATCTCGAACGCGCCGGGCCCGGTGGCAACGTAGCGGCCGAGATCGCCCCAGGTGTCGTTTGCCGGCGTCGAAAACGCGCCGAGGTTAAACCAGTCGTTGATGGTTTGATCGGTGGCATAGATGGACTGGCCGGGAACGAGGTTGGGGCGCTGGCTGGATGTGTTGCCGTCCAGCATCGCGGAGGCTTTGCGGGTCATGGTGATGTTCACCGGAAGGCCGGTGCGTGCCGAGGCCAGGCTGGAGAGCTCCCAGCCGGCGAGCGCGTGCGAAGCGAACCCGCTGTTCAGAAAGCGCTGCCCGTGACCAAAGGGTAGCTGATAGATGCCGTTGATGGTGACGGTGTGGCGGACGTCGAGGTCGCTGTCGCTGCGGTCGCACGCGCGGCAGGCCATGTTCTCAAAGCTCACGCTGGTCCCCGATCCGTCGGAGGCGTCCGTAATGCCATGCGACCACATGTAATTGGCCTGGAACAAGAGGCCGTGAACGAAGCGCCGCTGTAAGGACGCCTGGAGCGCGTTGAAGTCGTTGTTTCCGTCGTTGGCCTTCAGCCCGAACGAGCTGAAGTTAGTCAGCGGGCGCAGGCCGGTGGCCGGATTAATGAGGTTGACTGTGTACTTGTCGAACAGGTGGTGGCCCTCGCCGCCCACATAGCCGACTTGCCCCACGAATTCCTTCGGCAGTTGCTGCTGGATCATGAAATCCCAGTTATTGTAAGAGAGATCCTTGCGATCACGGGCGATCGCCTTGGGCGAAAAGAGCTGGTTCGCCGGATTGAGGAAGGCGACCAGAGGATAGCCGAGCGTGGGGAAGTCGGCTTGGGTCAAGGAGTAGCGGGGCACGGCGCTTTCGGCGGGATCGCTGAAGTCGTCGTTCTGATTGCCGCCGAAGTAGATGCCGAAGCCCGTGCGGATGACGGTCTTCCCATTCAACATAGAGGGCGCCCAGGCCAAGCCGATGCGCGGACCGAAGTCCCCCGTGTTGGGGCTGTAGTAAGGCGTGCCCTTCGGGCAGAAGCCGCCGCAGTTCACAATATCGACGACAGCTGAGCGGTTCAGAATCTCGTGCGCCACTGAATAGTACTCATAGCGCAGCCCCAGGTTCAAGGTGAGATTCGGCGTGGCTTTGAAGGTGTCCTGTGCGTAGCCCGCGGCGAAGGTTCGCCGGTTGCCGACCACGCCCTCGCCTTGTAGATACGTGGCCGACGCCGCGGTGTTGTCGATGAGATCTTGAGCCGTGTCGTAGCTGAGGGTGGATGTGGTCAGGGTGTTGCCGGAGTTATTCAGGCGGATGCGCCGGATGTCCACGCCCACCTTCAGGGTGTGCCGCCCGCGGACCATGGTCAGGTCGTCGATATAGGAGAAGGTGGTGCCGACCTCGGTGTCGAGCGAGGTGTCGCTGACGCTGTCGAAGGGGCCGGGGCTCACGGCGACCGGCGACGTGCCATAGGTCCAGTTGTGGTAGTTGGCGCGATTTACTCCGAACTTGACCTCGTCGTAAGTGGTGGGGGAAAAGACGTGCTGGAGTTCGACGACGACATTCGAAGGGACGTGGGGAATAACGTTGTGGTCTCCGAGGGCGTCCGTGGGTGTGTCGATGTAGGCGTTATCGATGTTGTAGCGCACATAGGCCGTGTTCGCGTCGTCGAAGCGGTAGTCGAAGCGGGCCATCCCGGCGTCCTCGCGAACGGTGTCGGTAACGACCTTCGTGAAGATGTTCGTGATGTGGGCCGGATCGTTCGGGTCGGGGGTCCCACCGGTGGGGTAGGCATTCAGGATCGGCGCGAGCTGTGGCGATGTGGCTAGTACCTCAGCGCGAAACGCGTCGTTGGGAATGTAGTTGGTGAGGGTCTCGCCGAGGCTCTGGCGCAGGCCTTCGTAGTTCAGGAAGAAGAAAGCCTTGTTGCGGATTGCGGGGCCACCGAAGCTGGCGCCGAACTGGTTGAGGGTGAAGGGCGGCAGAGTTGGCCCGTCGAAGGGCGAGCGGGCGTCCAGCGCATCGTTGCGGACGGCATAGAACGTGCTGCCGTGAAACTCGTTCGTCCCGGATTTCGAGACCACGTTGACCTGCGCCCCGCCGGCCGAACCGGCCTCGGCGGTATAGACGGCGTCGCTGACGCGGAACTCGGCGATGGATTCCAGCGCGATGTTCAGCCGGGTATCGGCCTTCTGCGTCTGCTCCTGGACGCCGCTGGTGTCGACGCCGTCAAAGGTGAAGTTACTGTCGTCGAGCGAGTGGCCGTTGAAGCAGATGGCGCGTTGCGCGCCGTCGCCGTAGTTGATGGCGCCGGGCGCAAGCAGCATCAGGCTAGCCCAGTTGCGGCCACTGATGGGGATCTCGCTGATCTGCTCGGATTCTACGACCTGGCCGACTTCCGCTGAAGTCCGGTTCAGCAGTTCGGAGCTGGCAGTGACCTGGACGGCATCGGCGCTGGCACCGATGGCGAGGGTGGCGTCGACGGTGCGCACCTGGCCGTAGAGCAGATCGACGCCATTGACCTCGAAGGGTTTGAAGCCGGCCTTCGACAGGATGAGGTTGTACGAGCCGATGGGGAGCGCCGGAAACTCGTAGATGCCGGTGGCGCCGGTGACCGCCTCGCGGGAAAGGCCGGTGGCCGGAGACTTCAATTCGACCTTCACGTTTGGCACAACGGCGCCGGAGGGGTCGGTGACTGTGCCGTTGATGGCAGTGCGGTCCTGTGCCGACGCGGGCAGTGCGAAGATGCCGAGGACAAAGACGAATGCAAATATGTGTTTCACGCTTAACTCCTTTTCTCAGGTCCGAGACTCCCGAATCGGGCGGGACGCTCGATTAAAGCATTCGAGTCTTAAGACCAGCTAAAAAATCGGGCCTGCCGCGAGGAATTCACGGGGCTGTAACAGGGCATTCACGGAAATGCGGCTAGCAGGCCGGAGGCCTGCCGTACGAACAGTGCTGGGGCGGATCGCATCGCTGGCCCAACGGGATGTGATGTTTCTTCTGATCCGCGTGGGGCGGGTAGCGGCGCAGATCCGGGTGATCACCCGACGGGTTTACGGCGTGGCGGTCGTCCTGACCGTGGCGGCGACGCTGGTGGCGCGACCGCCGTGCGGCTTCATTTCGGGAAGCGGTGCCGTCAGCGACTCAGCCGGCGCGGCGGCCGGGATTGGTGTAAGGAGCGCGGAGCTTGGGAAGCCGCTGAAGCTTCCTGAGGTGCTCGGGCGAATGGGCTTGTGAGGTTCTTTCCTCCGGTTTCGGAGGAGGAGCGGGCTCGCGGGCGAGCGCCGCGTCTGGCTTCTGCGCCTGCCCGGCGGCGACAGCGGACCGAGAGCGGCGCGGAGCCGCTTTCACCGCCTTTTCCTGAGCGCCGGTCAGGTGAACGCTGCGCGACTGCGCAGGTTCACTCGCGTCGTCGTCTCCGAGGAACTCGGACACCAGATTCCTCTTGTATTTTTCAGGATTCGCCATCAGCCAGCCCTCCTTGCCGGGACGACCCGGGCGGCCGCCCCCTGCTCTGTCTGGTTTCGATTCTAGGCCCGGAAGCTTCCGGGCGCAAGTTGGCATCGGTTAGCGCCCGAGCAGGCCCTTCATGACCGCCAGGAACGGCCTGATAAACACGACGCCGACACCGATGCTCACCAGAAGCGGTGGCACGATGGCGCTCCACTGCTTGCGAGAGACCGCCTCGATGGTGACCCACAACAGCAGCGGCGAAACAGGACGCGCGAAGCCAAACGCATCGAGCATGTGACCCGGCGCACCGAGCACCAGTGCCAGGGCCGTAAAGAAGCCGACGCAGAGACTCGCGGGGCCGGAGCGGCGCTGCAGGAGCCAGCGCACGGCCAGGATAATGCTGATGGCCAGTCCCAGCACGGCCAGAACATCGGTGACTCGCAGCAACAGTTGCACGCGCGGATCGGGATCAGGGACCGTCCGGAACCAAAGCAGCCGCCGCACGAGACCCCCGGCCGGAACTGCAAGCAGACTTACCGGCGCGTCGTGCGCCTGACGCGTGGCCAGGTACCCGTACCAGGCGGCCGCCGGGACGCCGCTCGAAGCGAACCAGGCGGCCCGGCGCCAGTCGCGGTGCCACAAACGATCCGTCACCAGCGCGGCGCTGAGCAGCAGTCCCGTCTCGCGCGTGAGGTCAGCCAGCATCGCCATCACCCAGACACGGGTCCAGCGCTCCTCCTCGCAATACAGCAGAAACCCGGCGAAAAGAGCCGTGAGCGGTCCGTCGACCAGCATGCGGTCGAAGGAAGCCATCGTGGCGGGGACAACCACGAACAGAAGCCCCCACAACGGAGAGCGGTCGCGGCGCGCCAGCAGCCGGGCGCACCAGTATGCGCCCAAAGCCAGGAACAGCATCTCAACGGCGATGTACGCGCCGTCTATCCATCGGCGCTGCCCGAAGCCGAACAGCCACGCCGCCAGCGGAACCAGAAGCCGGCGAGAGCGCAGTTGCGGCGCATCCATATAGCGGGAGTAACCTCTCAGGAGAAATGGATCATGCGCCAGGTATCGGTAGAATTGGCCATCGTAGCCGTTGCCTTCGAAACGATACGTCCCCGCATTGAGGTCCGGCGGTACACGGAAAGTCGTGCCGGTGAAAAATGCCGCCGTCCAGTTTCCGCCAAACGCGTAGTGGATCCGGGCTGCGGTCCAGCCAAAGACCAGGAGCGCGGACAGGATCGCCACCAACGCGCAGGCACCACGACGGGCGCTCGGACGCGAGGCTGCGGAGGCGGACATAAGCGTGTATTGTAGCTCCAAGCCGGGAGCTTCCCGGCGCGAGTTGGTAACCGTTAACTGCGGCGAGAGGGGGCGGGGGGGCAGGGAAGCTGGCTGGCCGATCCTCTCGCAGGCTCCGGCTGCGACGCGCGTCGTCCCCTGTTTGAGTGCCGGAGTCGGGCCGAAGCACTTCGGATGTATAATAAACGCGAGCTGGGGTGGCAATACGGGAATCCTGGCTTAAAGGAGCCGCAAATGGGAAGCACATCAGGTTCAAATCCAGGATCGGGCGCAAACCCGCCCGCCGGCAGCACGCCGCCCGCACTGCCGATCGCCCTCAAGGTCAGCTTCACCCTAGAAACGCCTGACGGTCTTCGGAAGGTCTCTTTCGGTCTCGAGAAAGATACTGATGGCGCCAAGGTCGACTGGACCATCACCTTCGTACTCTATGAGAGGACCAGCAAGACCGCATCTTTCGGGGACCCTGTTGTGTCTCTCAATGTTTTTGTTGCAGCCGCCCTTCACGCCAAAGCACAAGCCGCCGTCGACAACAAGGGTCTGACGCCCGCCCAGACAGCGCACGCTACCGGACCGGCTGCCGATGCCGCCAAAGCAGCGCAGGCGGGAACGATGCCCGCGCCGGTGGCCAATAACATCATCCAGAACACACTGAAATAGCCGACGCGGTCTGCCGGGAACATGCGACAAATCGCGGGGCTGCGACTCTGGGCCGTTTTCGCGTTACTAGTCACGACGGCGATAGCTCTTTCCGGTGAGGAGAACTCCGCCTCAAACGCGCTTTCCAACCGCGCCCTTTCGCAACGGGGGATAAATGCGTGCATTGAAGGGACGGACTTCGAAAAGGAGAAGTACCGCATCATCCACGCCGCCGTCGAGGACCCGTTCAAGTTCCTCTATTGGAAAAGCATCAAAGCGCGGTTCACGGCGATGCTGGACAACCAGCTCTTCACATATCAACTGAGAGCCGACGCGCTCAGTTTGATTGAGAACGCCCGGTTCACACCGGATAGCAACAGGAACCTCGTTGTAAGGTACGAGCGCGTGGACGTTCGGAATTGCGACCCGAACGCAAAAGCGCTCGATCTGATCTTCAGAATCTACTCTACGGATCCTCCAAAGTTCCTGGGGGGCGCCACCGAATCCCAGCACACGGCCGAAACATCTCCCCAGACTACTGCCGGCCTTACACAAGCTGAAAGCCCATTCCATTTCACCCCCACCGGCGGCTACGACCGTTCCGACGGCATGTTTGGAGGAGGTCGCATCGAGGTCGGACCACAACTGGGGAAGTTCCCCTTGTTTGACACCTTCACGGCCGAGGGACAGGGATCGTACTCCATGCGGTCCCTCTCAGCCGCGCTGAGCGGTTCAGCGAATCTCCTCGGATGGTTAAAGCACGCCGACTGGCGTGTCGACTATCTGAACTATTCCGCACCGGCGGGTGCCACGCGTCTGAAGGAGGGCAGCCTGTCCGGTCAGATCGAGGGCGAGACGCGGCCCTTCTGGAAAAGTACCTTGCTGGCGCGCTTCGGCGGTCTGCTACAAGGAGGGAACATGCAAAGCAATCTCCCTGCCGGTCTCCTCCCACCTCAAACTACTCCCAACGCCGGGTATGGATCGCTGAAGGGTTACTTCGGCCTGTCCTCCCGCACCACCCATAACGTCTTCTCGGTTTCCTACGGGTTGGAACTTGGTTCGATTGGACCGTCCGCGCAAGTAGATTGGCTCAAGCACATCGGGGACGTAGTCGACGAGTTTTGGATTCCTATTGGCGACCACAAACCGCTCGAAGTGGAGTCGCGCTTCACGTCCGGCGGTATTCAGGTGCCGCACTCCATTCCGCTGCCGGCACGCTTCTTCGGCGGAAACGGTGAGCAGTACTTCGTGCCGGGGGACTCCTGGCAGATTAGCGATGTGCCCGTGATTCGGGCCATCCCCGCAAACCGGTTTTATCTCACCGGCGAAGGCGCTGGCGCCGACCGGTTCACCAGCGTCAATCTGACTTTCTCGTATCCGGTGAAATCAAGGCCCATCGTGCCCAAGGACTTGAGCACCGATCCGGAACTCGACAAGGTGCTGCATACACAGATCGTCACTGCCGCCAGTGTCGAGCAGAACTATTACTCCTGGAAAGATCCACACGTTGCTGTGGCGCTGAACGAGCTTCCCAATTTGAGGCAACTGCTGGACGCGTTGCAGAGCGCCGTAAACGTCGCTCAGGCGGCTCACCCGGGCCAGTTGCAAGACGAATTCGCCGATTGCACAACCAATATTGGCACGGCGGCTTTCGATGCGACTAACGCCCTGGCGGCGAAAAGCAGTGCGCAATACGGCGACCTCTCGGCCCTGCTGCCCGTGGACTCCGACGATCTCAAATCCGTGCAGGACGCCTGCGTGGAAGAAGTGAACCGGCAGTGGAACGATCCGGGAATTAAAGCCGCAGCCGCGGCCGTTGACGCCGCCCGTACCGCCCTCTGGAATGACTTCAGCGCCATCGATCAGAAGTTGGCGGCCCAAAAGGCCGCGGGCGATATGGCTTTCGTCGACCGCACACTGAACACGCTGTTCAAGGAACTCAACATCTTTTCGATCAGTCCGGTTGCTGTGTTCGATACGGCGTGGGTTGGGCCGGCAAAGGGCGCACTGGGTGGGAACCGCATTGGTCCGGGCGGCGGCATCCGTCTCGAACTCGCCAGTTACGTCAATTTCACCGTCGGCTATGCGTGGAACGTTAGTCGGCAGCCCGGCGAAGGCAAGGGCGCGTTGTTCTTTTCCATCGGCGTGCGAGACCTATTTCATTAGAACTTGGGAAGAGTGTATTGGCCTTCGAGGCGCACGGTCATCTTCCCATCGGGAGTACTTCGAGAAGTCAACGTTCCGCTGCCGCAAATTCCCTGGAACTTTCCTGTCCCGCCGCTGAGGGCGAAATCTCCCTCGGCCGATGCCGCGCGCCGGCCGCTTTTTTCCAAGGAGCTGGCATAGTGCATAAAGACCCTGTCGCCGTTGGACATGACCATTACGTTGTAACCGCGGTCCCGGGCTCCATCTGCCCGCGCATCGGTGAACAAGGAGAGAACATCGTCTCCGCTGCTGACGCCCTCCATCCTTAGCGGCCTGGACCATCGGCACACTCTTTGCGAGAGAACCATCGTATGGGGAGCGCGGTCGCCCACTTCCATTACTTCGCGCAATACGGGGCTGGCACACTCCAAAGACCCGCTGATTTTCGTCTGGGCCGAAGCCCAACAGGAAGACACCAACACTCCCAAGGCTAATAGACGCATTCTGGACAGTGGATTCCCCATGACCGTCATCCCGGCTCTCAAGGTGCCATGCCAGCTCTGCGATCTGAGCCTTTGAGGAATGCCAAGCGACTGAGAACTAGAGACTTGTAAATCCGCAACGAGCGTGAATGCACCGCGCCCGCCCCTACGGAATCGCCCGCGTCACGTTGCCGCGTCAGCGTTCGGGGGCCGGGCCGGTGGAATCGCGGAGGATGAACTCGGGGTCGATGACGATTTCCTGGTCCAGGAGGGTTTGGCCGTGCTTGGGGATTAGGCAGTGGCAGATGATATGCCCGATCCGCTCGCGCGGGATGTGGACGGTGGTCAGCGGCGGAGAACAGAATTCGGAGAGATTCACGTTGTCGAAGCCGGTCACGGACATGTCCTGCGGCACTCGAATGCCGCGCTCGCGCAATTCCCGCAGGGCGCCGACGGCGGTCACGTCGTTGACGCAAATCAGCGCGGTCGGCGCGAATCCGGTGCCGAGCAAAGCGCGCGCCGCACGGCGGCCGCCTTCGAGGGTATCGGAGTCGGCCGCGGACCGGACCTCGATCGAAGGATGCCGCGACACGGCGTCCAGGACCGTCTTCAGGCGCTCGTTGATGGGGCCCAGCATGGCATGGTGCCCGATGAAGCCCAGCTTGAGGTGACCCAGGCTGTAAAGATAGTCGACAACCTTCTCGATGCCGCGCCGGTAGTTGACGCGCACGTTGGTGATGTTACGGCGCGGCGCGCCGACGTCGTAGAACACCACGGGAATCCGACTGCGTTGGAGTTCGTCGATGAGCGCGGGATCCATTTCCGAAACCACAACCGCCAGTCCCGCCACGCGCCGCCCGATCATCAAACGGATACTGGAGACGAGTTGCTCGGAGCGGTAGTCCGTGTTGGCCAGCACCACTTCATAACCACCGGCGTGCGCGTCGGCCTCAACCGTCTTGTAGATATCCAGGAAGAAAGGATTCTCCAGATTGGAGACGATCATTCCGATGGTCCTGCTCTTGCCTTCGGCCAGGATGCGCGCGTGCAGGTTAGGGTGGTAATTCAACTCCGCAATGGCTTTCAGGACCCGGGCGCGGGTCGTCGTTTTGACGGCTCCGGTGTCGTTGAGAACGCGCGAGACGGTTGCAGTCGAGACCTTGGCCCGCCGGGCGACGTTTTCCAGGCTCATTTCAACTCCAGTTGGATAGGATACCGCCGCGGCGACTCAGGCTAACGTGGCCTTGATCTGGGTGAAGGAGTGCGCCGGGAAGCGGTAGACCGCCTTGTTTCCCCGCACGGTCTCGACGCTCTTCACCGTTTTCACGTTCTCCGAGCCGAAGCCGTTGGTGGTCTTGAGCGCCGGGCCGTTGACGGTGGCGACGTCGAGCGCGCCCGCGAAGCGCGCGTCCTGGGGCTCGATCTCGGCCTCGATGTCCTGGTCCGGATGCCGGTTGACGACGTTGAGCACCACCGCGCCGTTATCGAGCGACGCGGAGACGTCGAGGTAGGGCACCTTGTCGAAGCGCTTGGCCGCATAACTGGGCGAATCGACGAAAACCTCAAGCGCCGTGCCGCGCACGTTGGCGGAGAAGAGCTGGAGCGGGAAGTAGAGGGTCTGAAGGAAGAGGCCCTTCTCGTTGGTGAAAATGGGCGCAATCACATTCACCAGTTGCGCCATGTTGGCGATTTTGACGATGTGCGCGTGGTTGACGACGGTGTTCAGCATGGTAGCGCCGACCAGCGCATCCTGAAGGTCGTAGACTTCCTCGAGAATACGCCGCCCGGCCTGTTTGCCTTCGCCCCGCTCGCGGTACCAGACGTTGTATTCGTCGAAGGCGATGTAGATGGGCCGCCGCGATTGGGGAGCCACGGCGCTGCGGATGATTCCCTCGGTGGTGCGGATGCGATCCTGCAAGGCGAGAGAACTGGCCGCGAAGGTGAGATAGTCGTTCTCGAAATCGCCGACGTAGCTGTGGAGCGAGATGTAGTCGGCGTGGTCCTTCAGATAGGCGAGGACGGTGCGGTTCCACTCGGTCCATCCTTCACGGGTGGCGAAGTTGGAGGAGCCGGCTGCGATGAGCTTCACGCTGGGGTCCGTCCACTTCATGAGCTTGGCGCCTTCGAGAGCGAACTTACCGTAGTCTTCGGCCGAGCGGTGGCCCATTTGCCAGGGGCCGTCCATCTCGTTGCCGAGCCCCCAGTACTGCACTTTCCAGGGCCTTTCGCGGCCATTCTTGCGGCGCAGTGCGGCCATCTCGGTGCCTTCGGCGAGGTTGCAGTATTCGACCCACTGCTGGGCTTCGACCCAGGATCCGGTGCCGAAGTTGGCGCAGACATAGGGCTCGATGCCGAGCATCTCGGCGTAGTTCAGGAAGTCATGGGTGCCGAAGCGGTTGTCCTCGATGGTCTGCCAGGCCATATCGAGACGCTTGGGGCGCTGGTCGCGCGGGCCGATGCCGTCCATCCAGTGGTAGTTGGAGGAGAAGTTGCCACCGGGCCAGCGCAGGAGCGTGACGTGCAGGTTGCGGACGGCTTCGATGACGTCGCGCCGGTAGCCGTTGGAGTCGGAGAGGGGCGAGCCCTCGTCGAAGATGCCGCCTTGGATGCAGCGGCCGAGGTGCTCCGCGAAGTTGCCGTAGATCTTGGGATCGATGGGCCCGATGACGCGCTCGGGATCGATGCGGATGCGCGCGGTGAGCGGGCGCGTCTGGCCGCGCAGCAGGAAGGGCGCCGCTGCCATCGCGGCGGAGAACTTACGCCTGGAGATCATGGGATCGCTCCTCACTTCTGTCCATACGTGGCGCCGGGGCCATGCTTGCGGTGGAAGTGCTTGTCGAGCACGTACTGGTCGAGCCCGCGCGCGGCGGGGTCGAGCGCCAGCGTGCGCCAGGAGAGCTCGGCGATTTCCTCGAGGACGACCGCGGTGCGCGCGGCTTCCATCGCAGTGGCGCCCCAGGTGAACGGAGCGTGGCCGGCCACCAGAACGCCGGGGACCGCGAGCGGGTCCAGACCCTCGAAGCGGCGCACGATGGCGCGGCCGGTGTTCTCTTCGTAAGCGTCGCGGACCTCCGCTTCGGTGAGGCGCCGGGTGACCGGGATGGGACCGAAAAAGGTGTCGGCGTGCGTGGTGCCAAAGCAGGGAATCTCACGGCCTGCCTGGGCCCAGGCCGTGGCCGCGCGCGAGTGAGTGTGCACAACACCGCCGATGGCCGGGAAGGCGCGGTAGAGAACCAGATGCGTGGGCAGATCGGACGACGGGCGCAGGGTTCCCTCGACCGGCTTGCCGTCCAGGTGGAAGATGACTAGGTCGGAGGCTTTGAGAGTTGAGTAGTCAACGCCGCTGGGCTTGATGACGACCAAGCCCCGGGCGCGATCGATGCCGCTGGCGTTGCCAAATGTGTAGAGGACCAAGCCGCGGCGCACCACTTCGAGGTTGGCTTCGAGAACCTCCTCACGCAGCGACTCCAGCATCAGGCCCCCTTACGCGCCTCGGCCCCCACCTGGCGCAGTACGGGCAGCACTTCGCCCACGGAGATCGGGTCGGAAGACTTGCGGCCGAAGCCGAAGTAGAGGCTCTTATACAGGAGATACAGATCGTCGTAGACGCCGGCAGCAATCGGATCGGGCTCGACGGTGCGATAGGCCGGGCACAGCGCGGCCTGGGCTTCCTCGATGGTCTTGAAGACACCCGCGGCGAGAAACGCGAAGATGGCGGAGCCGAGGCTGGTGACCTCCGCCTGCGGGACCAGCACCGGCTTCCCAAGCACGTTGGCGTAGACGCGGTTGAGCACCTCGTTCTTCTGCGGAATGCCGCCGCCGTTGATGACGCGGTGGATGGGCGTGCCGTACTCCTCCATCCGCTCGAGGATGATGCGGGTGTGGAAGGCGGTGCCTTCGATGGCCGCGAAGAGCTCGTCTTGGGCGCTGGTAGTGAGGTTCCAGCCCAGGGTGATCCCGCCCAGTTCGGGATTGACCAGGACCGTGCGGTCGCCATTATCCCAGGTGAGACGAAGCAGGCCGGTCTGGCCGGCGCGGAACCGGTCGAGCCCCTGGGAGAGCGCGGCGACGTTGGTTCCGGCGCGGCGGGCGACGGCGTCGAAGATATCGCCGGTAGCGGAGAGGCCGGCCTCGACGCCGGTCTTCCCTGGGTGGACGGAGCCGGGCACCACGCCGCAGACGCCGGGGATCAGGGCGGTTTGGTCGGCGATGGCCATGATGCAGGTGGAGGTGCCCACAACGTTGACGACGTCGCCGATGCGACAGCCTGCGCCGATGGCATCCCAATGGGCGTCGAAGGCACCGACGGGAATGGGGATGCTAGGGCGCAGGCCGAGCTTGGCGGCCCACTCGGGAGAGAGCCGGCCGGCGATGACGTCGGAGGTGGCGTAGCGGCCTTTCAGCTTGCCGGCCACGCCCTTGAGAAGCGGATCGACTTCGACCAGGAAGTCCTCGGGCGGAAAGCCGCCGAGGGAAGCGTTCCACATCCACTTGTGGCCCATGGCGCAGATGCTGCGCGGGACCTCGTTAGGATCGGTAATGCCGCACAGCGTGGCGGCCACCATGTCGCAGTGCTCGAGTGCGGCCGCCATCCTGTCGCGCTGGTCGGGGTTGTGGCGGAGCCAGTGCAGGAGCTTCGAGAATCCCCACTCGGAAGAATAGGTGCCGCCGCACCAATCGATGTTGGGGAGCCCCAGCCGGTGCGCGGTCTCGGTGATGAGCGCAGCTTCGCGCCAGGCGCGGTGATCGCACCATAGGTAATAGTCGTCGAGGGGTTGCAAGTCGGCGCCGACGGGGATCACGCTCGACCCGGTGGTGTCCAGCGCGATGGCCTGGACGTCCTTTCCCTGGACGCCAGCAGCGGCTAGCGCCATGGCGGTGGCGGACACCAGCGCGCTCATCTGATCGGCGTGGCTCTGGGTGGCGTAATCGGGATCTTCCTTGCGGCGATGGAGAGGATACTCGCCGACTCCCGAGCCCAGCCGGCCTTTCTCACTGTCGACAATCGATACACGCACGCTGAGCGTGCCGAAATCGACTCCTGCAACAATGGCCATGAATCGCTCCTCTATCTTGTAAGCGCTTGCGGAGACGATGGTAGAGCAGGGTGCAGGCGCTTGTCAAGGCAAGTCCGCGGCGTGTCGGCGCCACGTGATAATGTCCCCTTTGTGCCAAGTAGAAATGTCCCCTTGACAAGGTCAGGCTGGGGAGGTGTCCGAACCAGGAGAACTCCTCATGACCCAGCGGGACAGAGACCGGCTGGTGGTGTTGAAGAAG
>DASWZN010000052.1:0-1696 GCA_036404435.1 Bryobacteraceae bacterium | reverse complement strand
GGCCGCGCCGGGTCAGGCGCTCCAGTGGGCCATCACTTCCGCGAAGCATCGCAGGCCACTGATGAGGACGCCGCCATAGCCGCCGCCCGGCGAGGTCCAGGCGCCGGATAGATACAGGTTGCGGACCGGCGTCGAATGCCCCAGCCGCCGCGGCTCGGAGTTGTCCACCGTCTGGTCCCAGCCGTAGATCGCCCCTCGATAGTTGCCGGTGTACCGGACGTTGGTCAACGGAGTGGCGGCTTCCTTGACCTCGATCGCCTGGGACAGGCCCGGCAGCAGCACCTGCTCCGCCTGGCGGATCAGCATCTCCGCCATCCGTTCCTTCTCTTTCCGGTAGGCGGCCTTGTCGCCCTTCCGATACGCCGCTTCGTACGGTTTCCAATGGTCGTAGCCCTGGAGCTTGATCAGCGTCAGGGTGTTTTTTCCGGCCGGCGAGTAGCCCTGGAAAAGATTGTCGTAAAGCATGGCGCCGAAACTCGCGTCGCTCATGTCGGCGTTGAGCGCGGCCTGGTACCCGGCCTCCGGATCGTAGCCGGCCGCGTAGAATATCTCCGTGTCCCGCAGCCCGAGCTTGCGGACCAGGTCCTGCTTCAGACCCAGGAAGACGATGAAGCTCGAGAGGCTGGCGGAGAAGCCATCCATCCGCGCCAGGTACGCCGTGAGCCGGTCGTCGGGCTCCAGCAATTTGTGAAAAGTGTCGTAGGCGTTCGCATTCGAAACCACCGCGCGCGCCCGGTATTCCTGGCCGGCGGCCGTCCTCACCCCATATGCCGCGCCGTCCTTGGCGAGCACCTTCTCCACCCGCGCATTCAGCAGAACCTTGCCGCCGCGCCGCTCGATGAACTTCACAAAAGCGTTGCTGATGGCCTGCGAGCGCCCTCTCGGGTAGTAGCCGCCCTCGGTCAGGTATTCGATGGTCGGCAGCGCGTAGTAGAAGCTGGACAGCTTGGACGGCGGCAAGCCGTAATAGGTCCACAGGCAGGACACGATGGCCTTCAGCTTGGGATCCTTGATGCGCTTGTCCATCATGGCGCCCCAGGTCCGGCCGTAACATGCCATCACGTGCGGAAAATCGGTCCCCATCCGGGTGATGTCGAGCTTGCCGTTCGCGGTGGGGAGCCGACCAACCTCGCGGCCGAGCGCGGTCATGTCGTCCATCAGCGCCTGAATGCCCTCCCGTTCCTCGGGGAAGCTGTCGCCCAAGGTGCGGACATACCCCGGCAGGTCGCGCTCGCCGGCGCGGATATCGTGGTCGGGAAAAATGGCGCGATACAGGCTGGGGTGCGGGACGAACTCGACGTCCTCGATTTCGGGGAAGCCGGCAATCAGGTTGCGGATGCCCGAGCGCTCGCCCACGGTCGTCGAGTGGAGCGAGACATCGAAGACGAATCCGCCGGGGCGCTCGAAGACCGTGGCATAACCGCCGGGCTTATCGTGCTGTTCCAGCACCAGGGCCTTGTATCCTTGCCGCGCGAAGGCCGCCGCGCAACTCAGCCCGCCCAGGCCGGAGCCAATCACGATGGCATCGAACTGATCGGAATCGGCCGGCGCCGCGTGGGCCACCGGGAAGGAACTCCACTCGATTGGCGCGCCTGCCAGGGCCAGCGCCGTTCGGAGCCAATCTCGCCTGTTGATCGACATGATGCTGCCATCACTATACGCCGCAATAGCTCATCAGTTCCAGATGTCCGTATCC
>DASWZN010000051.1:0-254626 GCA_036404435.1 Bryobacteraceae bacterium | reverse complement strand
CCGAATCATCTCAGCACGGCGGGTGGTAAGAATGACGTCAGAAGATATCAGGAACAGGAAGTGGACTGAGGCCGAAAAGGAATTGCTGCGGCGCGGAGCCGCGAAGCAGGCCGCGGGCGACGATTCCGATATCGACTACTCCGACATTCCCCGCCTGACCCCGGAGCAGCTTGCGCACATGGTCCGGCTGCGCGGTCCGCGCCGCAAGCAGGCCGTCAGTGTCCGCCTCGACCCCCAGGTGCTCGATTGGCTCAAGTCCAAAGGCGAAGGCCACCTGACCCGCATCAACGACATCCTCATGAATCTGATGGAAGCGGAGCGGCGGGTGCGGCCCGGCAGGTAGGCTGCGGGCTCCAAGGGCGCTACACTGGTGACTCCCATGGCAGCGACTCGCCGTCTCGTCCTCTTGCTGGCCCCCCTGCTGGCGCTGGCCGCGGGGAATTCGAAGAAGGAAGCTCCCACCATCAAGGTCGTCGAGATTGCGGTCCACCGCTCGAGCTCGGATCGGCTGATCTCGATCGACGGCCGCATCGTGAACTCCGGCCAGCGCGCCATCCCCAACCTGGTGCTGATTTTTGAGGTGACGGGCGTGGATGGCCAGGTCGTCAGCCGGCAGCGCGGCAAGATCGAGGAAGATCCGTTCGACCCCGGCGCCGAGTCCGAGATCCACTGGCAGATGAGCGACCAGCCGGCCGCCGTCGAAGTCGTCGTCCGCGCCGTCGCGCGCGACGATCGGCCGGTCAAGGTCGAAGAGCCGGGTCCCTACGCCATCGAGTGACGCCGCTTCCAATCGAACAGCACGATGCCGGCCGCCACGGAAACGTTCAGCGACGAGATCCGTCCCGCCAGGGGAATCCGCACCAGAAGGTCGCAGTGTTTCTTGACCAGCTCGTGCAGGCCCTTGCCCTCGCCTCCTAGAACGAATACGGTGGGCAGGGCGTAGTCGGCGCGGTCGTAGTCCTGGGCGCCCCGCTCGTCCAGGCCGTAGATCCAGAAGCCGCGAGCCTTGAGCATCTCGAGCGTACGGCTTACGTTGGTCACGCGCGCCACCGGCAGGTGTTCGAGCGCGCCGGCGGCGGCCTTGGCCACCGTCTCCGTCAGGCCGGCCGCGCGGCGCTCCGGGATCACCACCGCGGCGGCGCCGGCGGCGTGGGCGGTGCGGACGATGGCGCCGAGATTGTGGGGGTCTTCGATTCCATCCAGGACGACGAGCAGCTTCGCGTCCGCGAGCAGATCCTCGAGTTCGGCGTGCGGGCCGGCGGCGCCCAGCGCCACCACGCCCTGGTGCGCGGCCGAGCCGGCCAGCCGGTCTAGCGCCTCCCGGGGCTCAAAACGCACCGGGACCGCCAGCTCGCGGCATAGGGCGACGATCTCCTGCACCCGCGCTCCTGAAGCGCCTTTGGCGACCAGCACGCGGTTCATGGGATGCCGCGCGCGCAGCGCTTCGAGCACGGGATGGACGCCGATTCGGATGGACACGGGCGATGGAAGACCTTCATTGTAGCGAGATCGGGCGCGCAGTTCCGCCGAAGGCTGCGGGGCGATGTCCTCCACAGACAGGCCCGCAGCCCCGGCAACCCGGCCGCGCCCGACGGCCGGATTGCTTCCACGATAGGGGCTGCCGGCGTGCGGACGTTGAGGCACGAAGGTGCAAGTCGCTAAGAATAAGCCGGAAATAACCCTGCCGGCGGCGTCACCGGCGAAACCGGCGGGCGCTATCCGGTCTTTGTGGTTCCGAACGAGTAGCGCGCCGGGCTCATTGAGAAGTACTCGACGAAGCGGTGCGCGGGTTTTGCGCCGGGCGTTTTCGAGAGGATGCGGCGGGCCAGCTCCGTGAAGCGCTTCCCGATTTCGGAGCCCGGATCGACCGGCCGGGCCTCCTGCAGCGCGGTGTGCACGCCGCGGTAGTCGTTCGGAATCTCGATCGCCACCGGGAGGCCGATCAGCTTCTCGATATCCGCGCTCGAGACCAGCGCGCGCTTCTGCGCGCGGTTGAGCAGCAGCGACACGCGCGGCTCCAGGTCGAGAGTGCGCAGGTACTCCAGTTTCTGGCGCGCCAGGTGCAGCGCCGGAAGCTCCGGCGTGCAAACCAGGTAGATGCGCTTGGCTTCCTGCATCAGCTCCACCGAGTAGCGCTCCATCAGGCCCGAGAGGTCCGCGCAGACGACGTCGTAGTTGCGGCGCGCGAACTCCAGCAGATACCGCAAGGCGGGCAGCTCGATGCGGAATCCGGGCCGGATCGGCCCGGCGGGCAGCACGTCCAGGCCGCGCGCCTTCGCGACCAGCTTGGGTCAGAGATCCTCGTCGAGCTGCGGAGCGTGCTCGGCGGCGTCCACCAGCGAGCGGTCGAAATCGAGGTGCAGCAGAAACGCGATGATGCCGCAGTTCAGATCGAAATCCGCCAGCAGGACGCGGGTCGCCGGTTGGGCGGCCAGAGCGACGCTGGTGTTGAGCGCCACCGTCGAGCATCCCACGCCGGGCTTGGCCGGCAGGAAAGCGATCACCTCTTCCGTGACCGGGACGTGCGCCGGCGTCCGCTCGAGGGCCGCCGCCACGCGGCCGAGCGCGTTCCCCAACTCGCCCAGAGCGTCCGGCACGGCCACAAACTCGCGGATGCCGGCCCGCATGAGGTCGAGCAGCGTAGCGGGGGCGCAAGCGCGGTCGAAGGCCACGATCTGCATCCCGGGAGCGGCCTCATTGATCGCGGCGGCCAGCCGCAGCGCGTCCGGCAGGTTGCCCACATCGACGAAGAGGATCTGCGGCGCGTGCGCACGAATGATGCGCGGGAGCTCGTGATCCGCCGGATAGCGCTCGAAGGCGCGGGCGATGCCGACCTGGTTGTTCCGGCCGGCCGCCGCGGCCAGTTGCTCCGACAGATCGCGGTCCGGCGAGATCAGGATTGCTCTGAGCATGGAGACCCCCGTTCACACAGTACGGCATTCTTATCGGCGGGCCGCATCGGGCGTTCGCCTGAGCCGGGAGCGCAAAAGACCGGAATACGCCGGTTGACGCCAGCCACCGTTTGCACATAGTATGGCCTTGGTCCCTGTTTGTCCGGCCATGAACCAGCCTGAAATCAGCACGGAGCTCGCGCCCGCGATTCCGCAGAAGCTGTACTTCCGCATCGGCGAAGTCAGCCGCCTGGTGGGGGTTCAGCCCTACGTTCTCCGCTATTGGGAGGCCGAGTTTCCAGGGCTGGCGCCCAACAAATCCGGCGCCGGGCACCGCTTCTACCGGCGCAAAGACGTCGAGCTGCTGCTTCAGATCAAGCAGCTCCTCTACGAGAAGCGGTTCACGATCGAGGGGGCTCGCCGCCATCTGGAATCGCAAGCCAAGACCGGGCGCCGCGGCCGCACGCCGGCCGCCGAAGCCCACTCGCGCGCCCCCAAACCCGCGCAACCGGAGCTCTTTCCGCCGCAGCCAGCCGAGTGGCAGGCGGTCCGCGACGAGCTGGCCGCGATCCTCGATCTCCTGAAATAGCGCCGGGGCCGCGATTTCGCGCACCCCGGCCGAAAAGTCTCCAGGGCAAGCTGAAGCATGCCCTATGTGCGGCTCGGAGTCATGGATTTGCCCCTGTAGGACAAGCTTCAGCTTGTCTTCTCCGAGCCCCCGCGAGGACTTTCTCAGCGCTCGCTAGAGACCGGCCAGGTGGTTCAGCAGACAGGTGTGCGCCTCCAGGCCGGCTTCCGCGCCGCGCCGGCCCACCGCATCGCGCAGTTCCCGGACGATGGCGTCGAGCACCTCGCAGCGTTCCGCGGCGCCGGGATCGCGCGGCGGGGTGCGGCAGATTTCCGCCGCCCGATCCAGCTCCGAGGCGATGCTCCGGGCCTCGCCCGTCCTGAGCGCCGCCAGGATCCTGGCGGCCGCCGCGGCGGTCCCGTCTCCCAGCCAAGCTGGCGTGATCTCTGCCATCAATCAGACTTATCGGCACGTTACCGCGGTTCCAGCGCCGCCGGAAGCACTCAAACCCGCGGCCCCGCCGTCGATATGCCGCATCAGGGAGGTCTGCGGCCATGATCCGGCTTACCCGGCTCAAAGGGGGTCCGTTCCTGCTGAATCCGGACCTCATCGAGCACGTGGAAATCACGCCGGATACGGTGATCAACCTGACCACGGGGCACCAGTTCATGGTTCGCGAATCCGCGGAAGAGGTGGTGAGCCGCGTCCTGGAGTTCCGGCGCGCGATCTCGCAGCCCGCCGCCGAATGGCTGTTGGCATCCGAAGCGGGCCCTTCGGCCCCGGAGCGCTGATCCGCGGAGCAGAGCATGGCGGAGCAAGCCGAGAAACCGAAGAAAGCGGGAAAGGCGGACAAGGCCAAGCCGGCCGCGCCGCGCACGGTTGGAACCAAGATCGACCTGGCCACCGTGGGCGGGCTGGTTCTGTCTATCGGCGGGATCATCACCGGGATGACCCTCGAAGGCGGGAGCATCAAGGAGATTCTTCAGCCCACCGCCGCCTTGATCGTCTTCGGCGGGACGATCGGAGCGGTGATGATCACCACGCCGCTCGCGGTGCTGGTGCGCGCCCTCAGGGCCGTGGTTTCAGTCTTCATGGAGAAGCAGCAGGCGCCCAACGCGGTGATCGAGGAGATCATCGGCTATGCCACCAAGGCCCGCAAGAATGGCATCGTGTCGCTCGAGCAGGACGCCGCGACCGCTCCGGACAAGTTCCTCCGCAAAGCGCTGAACCTGGCTGTCGACGGCACCGACCTCCAGGAAATCCACAAAATGATGGAGCTCGAAATGGCCGTCGAGGAGCGCCGCGCCGAGATGGAGGCCAAAGTCTTCGAAGCGGCCGGCGGGTACTCGCCGACCATCGGCATCATCGGGGCCGTGCTGGGGCTGATCCAGGTCATGAAGAACCTGGCCAACATCGACGAAGTCGGGCGCGGTATCGCGGTGGCGTTCGTGGCCACCATCTACGGCGTCGCCTCGGCTAACATCCTCTTCCTGCCGGTGGGCACCAAGATCAAGGCCCGCACTCAGGCGGCCATGCAGATCAAAGAGCTGATGCTGGAGGGGGTTGCCGGTATCGTCGAGGGACTGAATCCCAAGCTGATCCGCACCAAGCTGGAGGCCTACCTGGAGCCTGTTCAGGCGAAGCCCGCAAAGCCTGCCAAGGAGAAAGCCGGCGCCGCCGCGGCCGCGCCGCCCGCCGCCACGCCCGCTGCCGCGGGAGCCGCCCCGGCAGGGCCGCAATGAGCCGCAAAGCCAAACACGAAGAGCACGCCAACCACGAGCGCTGGCTGGTCTCCTACTCCGACTTCATCACCCTGATGTTCGCCTTCTTCGTGGTGATGTTCGCCTCCTCCCAGTCGGATAAGTCCCGCGCCAAGCAGGTCTCCGACAGCGTGACCAAGGCGCTCACGGAGGGCCGCGTCACCGCCGCCGTCGCGGCGGTCCTGGGAGGCACGGTGGACGACAAGGGCGTCGGCAATGCGATGAAGAAGGGCCCGGGAGGCGCCAAAACGGAACTTTCCAAAGTTGCGAAAGAGGACCTCGTGGTGGTGGACCTGCTCCCCTCCATGCAATACCTGGACTCGGAACTGAAGCAGGAGATCGCCGCCGGCAAGCTGCAGATCCGGCTCGAGGCGCGCGGCCTCATCGTGAGCATGACCGAGGCCGCCTTCTTCGCCACGGGGGACGACGCGGTGAACCCCGCGGCTTACTCGAGCATCGGCAAGATCGCGGAGACCATCAAGCGGCTCCCCAACTCGGTGCGCCTGGAGGGAAACACGGACGCGGTCCCAATTCACAATTCGCGCTTCCACAACAACTGGGAACTCTCCTCGGCGCGCGCCATCGCGATGCTCGAACTACTGACGACCCGATTCGCGGTGTCCGAGTACCAACTGGCTGTTGTGGGCTACGCCGACATCCATCCGGTCGAAGACAACGACACCGAGGAGCACCGCGCGCACAACCGCCGCGTAGATACCGTCATCCTGAGCAGGACCGGAACCCAGGGCGAGCCCGCGCCCGGCAAGCCCCCCGCGGCGAAGCCTCCTCCGGCTGAACGGAAGTAGCTCGCCCGAGCCCATCGCGCGCACCTTGCCTGCGCAAGCCCGCTGTTACAATGGAACTAGTTCCTCCATGCTGGCAACCGCAACACTGGCCGAAGAGATCCTGGACCTGAAGCGCGCGCGCCGGGCCATCCTGCTGGCGCACCACTACCAGGAGCCGGAGATCCAGGACCTGGCCGACTGCGTGGGCGACAGCCTCGAACTGGCCCGCAAGGCCCGCCAGTTCGAGGGCGACGTGATCGCCTTCTGCGGCGTGTGGTTCATGGCGGAGACCGCCAAGGTGCTCAATCCGAGCCGCATCGTCGTCGTCCCCGATCGCGCCGCCAGTTGCAGCCTGGTCGAAAGCTGCGCCGTCGAACCCGTCCGCGCCTACCGCCGCCAGCATCCCGATCACGCGATCGTGAGCTACATCAACACCTCGATCGAGGTGAAGGCGGAGAGCGACATCCTCTGCACCTCGCGCAACGCCGTCCAGGTGGTGAATTCGATCCCGCCCGAGAAGACGGTCCTGTTCCTGCCCGACCGGAACCTGGGCAGCTATGTCCAGAAGCAAACCGGCCGCCAGAACATGAAGATCTGGCAGGGGACCTGCATCGTCCATGCGACCTTCAATGCGCGCCGGGTGGCCGAGGCTCGCGCCGCGCACCCCGACGCGCTCGTCGCGGCGCATCCCGAGTGCCCGCCCGAGGTGCTCGACCAGGCCCATTTCATCGGCTCCACAACCGCCATCATCCGGTACTGCGTCGAGGCCCCGGCGGACGAGTTCATCGTCATGACCGAGAGCGGCGTCGCGCACTCGCTCGAGAAACTCGCCCCGCACAAGCGCTTCTACTTCGTGCCCAACGACAACTGCAATTGCAGCGAGTGCCAGTACATGAAGCTCAACACGCTGGAGAAGCTGCGCGACTGCCTGCTCACTCTCTCGCCGCGCGTCGAAGTTCCCGAGGACATCGCCGCCAGGGCGCTGGTTCCGCTCGAGAGGATGCTGGCTCTGGGGTGACATCCCGATGACGACCGGGCTGCTCGATACCTTCGGCCGCTCGCACAACAGCCTCCGCGTCAGCGTTACCGACCGCTGCAACATCCGCTGCTTCTACTGCATGCCCGAGCGCGACCCCGCCTACGTCGCGCGCGCCGAGATCCTGAGTTACGAGGAGATCGAGCGCTTCGTGCGCATCGCCGCCGGGCTGGGCGTAAGCAGGGTGCGTATCACCGGCGGCGAGCCGCTGGTGCGAAGGGATCTGCCGGACCTGGTGCGGCGCCTGGCTGCCATTCCCGGGATCGCGGACCTGGCGCTGACCACCAACGGCGTGCTGCTCGAGGACCTGGCGCCGGCGCTTTACGAGGCCGGCCTGCGGCGCATCAACATCCACCTGGACACGCTCGACCGCGAGCGCTTCCTCCGCATCACGCGGCGCGACGAGCTCGGCCGGGTCCTGGCCGGCATCGCCGCCTGCCGCAGTCTCGGCTTCGACCCTATCAAGATCAACGCCGTCGCGGTGAAGGGGCTGACCGAGCCGGACATCGTTCCGCTGGCGCGGTTCGGCCGCGAGAATGGGATGGAGGTGCGCTTCATCGAGTTCATGCCGCTCGACGCGCAGGGCATCTGGGACCGTGGCAGCGTGCTGACGGCCGACGAAATCGTCGCGCAGCTTTCGCGTGAGATCGCGCCGCTCCTAGAGATTCCGGCCGAGGATCCGCGCGCTCCGGCTACCGAATACCGCTACGCCGACGGCATCGGCCGCATCGGTTTCATCGCCTCGGTGAGCCGGCCGTTTTGCCTCAAGTGCAACCGCATCCGCCTGACCGCCGACGGCCATCTGCGCTATTGCCTGTTTGCCATCGAGGAGACGGACGTCAGGGCCCTGCTGCGCGGCGGCGCTTCCGACGACGAGATCGCGCAGGCGGTGCGGGCCAATGTGCGTGCCAAGTGGGAGGGCCACGAGATCAACACCGCCCGCTTCGTCGCGCCGCCTCGGCCGATGTATTCGATCGGGGGATAGCTCGGACGCGGGGCAATGGCTCCGCCCGTGGGCGCTGAGTTAACAGCCGCCCATTTCCAGTTGTTGGCGAGACGGAGATCCACGACCAGCACAGGTCAGGGTAGGTGACTATGCGCTCATTCGGAAAGCGGATCCCCGGCGGCGAGCGCGTTTCTCAGTACCCATGCTCTGGGCTACCTTCGCTCCTGATCGGCTCCAGTTTTGCCATGGCGAACCCTTCCGTCCTCAACCAACCACGTCGAGAAACGCATCCCGCCCCGGCTGTAATATTCGGCCCTGATCTCCGTCTCCATGTTAGAACGGAGCCGAACTAGGGTCCGAGGAACTGGAGGTCGCAATGCGATTCACACCTGGGGCTCGGGCGTGTTCCATTCGGGAGTCAGGTCATGAACCAGAAACTGCGCTCATTCCTGTTGTGGATCAGTGTGCCTCTTTGCATAGTCCTTGCAGTCACTGGCCTCTCGGTTTTTTGGCCAGGCATTTACTGGCGAGAGAAACCCGCATCCGTGGCGGGTGCTGTGGTGAGCGACATCCTCGACCTGTGCCTGATTCTGCCGACGCTCGTTGTTACAACGGTGCTCGCTAGGCGGGGGTCTCTTTGCGCACTGCTTGTCTGGGCCGGCACGCTGGGGTATCTTTGCTACAATTTCCCGATCTATGTGTTTGACGTTCACTTCAATGCGATGTTCCCCGCCTACTGTGCCGTGATGGGCCTCAGCTTCTACGGCCTGATGGGTGTGCGGAAATTCCTCGTGCCGGTCGAGATTGCGAAGACCTATAGTCCTGGCGCTCCGCGCAGATCGATCGCAGCAGCCTTCATTCTGCTGTCTCTCTTCGCGGGGGCGCATGAGTTGAAGGAAATCGTGCTGGCGATCCGTGCCGGGCAAATCCCGGCCGGTGCCGCCGCCGCGGGACAGTTTACCGACCCGATTCACGTGCTGGATCTTTGTTTTCTCTTGCCCGCGCTGGTGATTGCCGCGGTCATGCTGCTTCAGCGGAAAGAAATGGGCTTCACGCTTGCGCCGGTCCTCAGTGTTGTGCTGATTCTGATCAGTATCGAGGTGATCGCAATGATCGTGGTGCCCGTCGCAAAGGGTTTCGCAGGCGACCTTACCCCGGCAATATCCTTTGCGGTGCCCGGGGCCCTCTTCGCGGTGCTGCTGGGCTGGTACTTATACCCGAAGCGTAAGGGCGCGGAGCAGGCCGGAGTGCTTTCATAAGCAGGCGTTGGATCACCACGCGGGCTACAGGGTCATCGTTTCCGAGGCGCGACGGAACACCTCTCGGCCCGCAGCAATCATAGCAAGTTGACGTCGAACGCCCTGTGCTTCCTTCTGAAATGTGAGGGCAGAGCAACGCGCCGGGTCAACGCGATGCGCCACACCAATTCCTCCCCAACGACGCGGACCGAGTGGATGTAACGCCGCCATCCCATCGATCAGCGCATGCCGGCCACCGCAGGCCAGCCAAACGGCCTGCCCCACGCGGTAGCCGGCAGCGCGCGCCATCACCCGCCCTCCGGCTCCCCGGCCAGCGAGTAGCTCGTACTCCGCCCTCCCTCGGGGTTGCGCACCAGAATCCCCCGCCCGACCAGCGCCAGAATGTCGCGAAGCGCCGTGTCCTGCGAACACTTCGAGAGCTTCGCGTATTTCGATGTCGTAAGCTTGCCCCCGAAGCCGTCCAGCAGGCGGTTGACCACGAGACGCTGGCGATCGTTGAGCTGGATACCCTGAATGCGCTCCCAAAAACGCGCCTTGGCCAGAACCGCGCCGAGCGCTGTCCGCGCGCCGTCGATCGCACGCCCCAAGCAATCCAGGAACCAGTCCATCCACGGCGTGATGTCCATCGTTCCTTGCTGCGTCGTCTCCAGAATGTCGTAGTAGGCCTTGCGCTCCAGCCCAATCTGCGCCGACATGCTATAGAATCGCTGCGAGCTGTTCTCCGAGCGCGCTAGAGCCATATCGGCGATGGCGCGTGCTACGCGGCCGTTGCCGTCGTCGAACGGGTGAATCGTCACAAACCAAACATGCGCCAGCCCGGCCTTCAGCACAGGATCGATACCAGGATCTCCCTCGAACCAATCCAGGAACGCCCCAACCTCCGCTCTCAGCCGATCCGCCCTCGGCGCTTCGAAATGGACGTGCTCCTTTCCAACCGGACCGGAAACCACCTGCATCGGTCCCGTGCTGTCGCCGCGCCAGGCCCCGGCCCTGATTCTGGTCATGCCGCTGCGCCCGGTGGGAAACAGGGACGCGTGCCACGCGAACAGGCGTTCGGCAGTGAGCGGCTGGTCATACCGGCGCGTGGCGTCGAGCATCATCTCAACCACGCCCTCAACGTTGCGGTCCGCCGGCTTGAGCGCGCCGATGTCTATGCCTAAACGCCTGGCGATCGACGACCGGACCTGTTCGGCGTCCAGCCTTTCCCCCTCGATCTCGCTGCTTTTGAGAACATCGGCGGTCAGTGTTTGGAGGACGGCCTCCTGCCGCAGTTTGAACCCGAGGGCCTCCATGTGGCCGATCAGTCGGCCCTGCCGATGGCGAACTGAGGCCAAGCTCTCGGCGAGTTGCTCCCGGTTCCAGTGGAACCGTGGCCAATCTGGAAGCTCGTGGATATACATTCGCCGCACCCTATGCGGAGATTATAGCGCACAATCGCCGCAACGTTCCAGAGAATAAGGTGACGGCTTCCTCAAACACTTTCCGCCCTTAGCCCTCATCAACTTGCGTCCGCCCAACCTCGCCTCTCCACCTCCGCTCGCGCTACGTTCCTTTCGTGGGGCAGGCGGTTTCGCCTACCCCTGGGCACACCGGCAGCGAAATGACAAAACGAACCCATTTCCGGCCCACCGCCACCCTGGCAAGCCCTTCTCCGACACGCCAAAACGAACCCAATTCCGCCGCTACGCCGCTGCCCCTCGTTACAATAAAAGTTCAGATGCGGATCGCCCTAGCGCAGATCAATACGACCGTCGGCCACCTCGATGGAAACACCGGCCTCGTCCTGCGCACAGCGCGCGAGGCCGCCGAGCGCGGCGCCGAACTGGCGGTCTTTCCTGAGCTCGCGATCTGCGGCTACCCGCCCCGCGACCTGGTCGAAAAGGAGAGCTTTCTCGACCGCACCGAGGAACAGTTGCAGAGGCTGGCGAGCGAGACCGCCGGCCTCGATCTGGGGATTGTCTGCGGCTACGTCGGCCGGTCGCACTCGCCCACCGGCAAGCGCGCGGCCAACTGCGCGGCCGTCATCGAGCGCGGCGAGATCGTCTTCCGCCAGACGAAAATGCTGCTGCCCACCTACGACGTCTTCGACGAGGCGCGCTATTTCGTTCCCGGCGAGCGCGAGTCGTTGTTCCCGTTCCGCGGCCGCCAAGTGGCGCTTACCATTTGCGAGGACGCCTGGAACGACAAGCAGTTCTGGGAGCGCCGCCTCTACCGCCAGGACCCGGTCGAAGACATGGCGCGCGCCGGGGCGCACATTCTCATCAGTATCAACGCCTCGCCCTATCACATGCACAAGCGCGTGCAGCGCCGCGAGATCTTCGCCAACACCGCGCGCCGCTTCGGACTGCCGGTGGTGTACGTGAACCAGGTGGGCGGCAACGACTCGCTCGTCTTCGACGGCTCCAGTTTCGCCCTGGACGCCCAGGCGCGCGTCATCGCTTCCTGCGCCTCCTTTCGGGAGGACCTGGCGATCGTCGATACCGAAGCCGGCGCGGGCGATGCGCACGCCGATCTCGATGACGAGTGCGCCGCGGTTTACGAGGCGCTGGTCCTGGGCACCCGCGATTACCTGCACAAGTGCGGGTTCCGCCAGGCGCTCGTCGGCCTCTCGGGCGGCATCGATTCCTCGCTCACGGCCGCCATTGCCGTGGACGCGGTGGGCGCGGAGAACGTGATGGGGGTCGGAATGCCGGGGCCGTACTCCTCCGAAGGCAGCCTCACGGACGCGTGCGCCCTCGCCCGCAACTTCGGCATCCGCTTTGAGGTCGCCCCGATCGGGCCAGTTTACGAGAAGTACCTCGAAACGCTGGCGCCACTATTCGCCGGCTCGGCGCCCGGGGTGGCCGAGGAGAACCTGCAAGCGCGAATCCGCGGCGCACTGCTGATGGCGCTCTCGAACAAATACGGCTGTCTGGTCCTGACCACGGGCAACAAGAGCGAGCTGGCGGTCGGGTATTGCACGCTTTACGGCGACATGTGCGGCGGCCTCGCGGTCATCAGCGATGTCCCCAAGACCCTGGTCTACCAGTTGGCGCGAGTGGCCAATGGCCGCCACCCCGGCGCCATCCCGGAGAGCGTGTTCGAAAAGCCTCCTTCGGCCGAGCTACGGCCCGACCAGAAGGACACGGACTCGCTGCCGCCCTACGAAGTGCTCGACGAGGTTCTGCGGTGCTACGTTGAGGAGTACGAGTCGCCTGGGCAGATCGCCGCCAAGCTGGGCCTCACGCTCGATTTCGTCAAGGGGATTGTGAACACCGTGGATCGCAACGAGTACAAACGCCAGCAGGCGGCGCCGGGCCTGAAGGTCACCAGCAAGGCTTTCGGCATCGGCCGCCGCTTCCCGATCGCTCAAAGGTTCTCCGAATGAAATCCCGTTTCGCTCTTGCCTTGCTGCTGGTGGCCGCTCCGCTTGCGGCGCAGCAGGACGTGTTGAACAACGGCTGGCGCCTGCGTCCCGCCGGCCATGAGACACCGCTCTCGACTCTGCCGATGTCGGCCGCGGTCTCGCCCGACGGCAAGTACGTGCTGGTTCTGAACGGCGGCCTCGCGCCGCCCTCGATCAGCGTGCTCGAAGCCGCCAGCGGCCGCGAGATCGGGCGCACGCCGGTAGCGGACGCCTGGCTAGGCCTCGTGTTTTCTCCCAAGGGCGATCGCGTTTATGTCGGCGGAGGTTCCGAATCGGCGGTTTTCGAGTTCACGTTCGCCGCAGGCGCGCTGGCGCCCGCGCGCACGTTTCGGGTTGAGCCGAAGGACTTCATCGGCGACGTGACCTTCGATCCCGCCGG
This sequence comes from Bryobacteraceae bacterium, assembly GCA_036404435.1. Classification (GTDB taxonomy): domain Bacteria; phylum Acidobacteriota; class Terriglobia; order Bryobacterales; family Bryobacteraceae; genus DASWZN01. The sequence continues at coordinate 241,596 of DASWZN010000051.1, read as the reverse complement.
GCACCTGCTCTACGCCGCCGATTTGTTCCGCGATTCGATCGTCGTCATCAACCCGCAATCGGGCGCGGTGATCGAGCGTTTCGCCACCGGCCGGCGGCCCTACCGCATTCTGTTCGATCCCGACGGCAAGTCGCTGTTTATTTCCAGTTGGGCGGATGGATCGGTATATCATCACGAAACCGCGAATGGCTCGCTCATCGGCAAGATCGGCCTGGGAGCGCATCCAACGGACCTGGCGTGGCTTCCCGGCGCGCCGTCTTACGAGCCTTCCGAGGAGAAGCCCGCGTGGGTGGCGCGCCTGTTCGTTGCCGCCGCGAACACCAACAATGTGTTCGTCGTCGGCGTCACCGCGGGCCAGGATCTCGCGGTCGTCGAGACCATCAACGTGGCGATGACGGCCGGACAGCCGACGGGCATGACGCCCAGCGCGCTCGCGCTGACACCGGATGGCAAGCGCCTGTACATTGCCTGCTCGGACGCCAACGCGGTCGCAGTGGCCGACGTCTCCCGCGCGTTCTCGCGGCCGCTGGGCTTCATTCCCACGGGCCGCTATCCGACCGCGGTCCGCGCTCTCGCCGGCAATCGCCTGGTGGTCCTGAACGGGCTCGGCAACTCGGCCTCCTTCATCGATGCGCCGGACGAGGAACAGATCGCCGCTTACTCCGAAACCGTTCTGGAGAATTCGCCGTACCGGGACACGCAGCTCGAGGACGCGGGCACCGGACCCGGCAGCCCAATCCCTTCGCGTCCCGGCAATCCCCCGCCCATCGCTCACGTGGTCTACATCGTCAAGGAAGGCGGCGCGGACCGCGACGAGCGGGTCACGCCCAACCAGCACAAGCTGGCCCGGGAATTCGTTGGGCTCGACAACTTCTACGCACTCGGCGACAGCGTTGCCGGCCAGGACTGGTCCACCGCCGCCATCGCCTCTGACTTCGTTCAGAAGCTCGCGCCGAACCGTCTACGCCTGCACCTGGACGACGGCGAATTCGAGGGCGGCGATCCGGCGGCCGTTCCGCCGTCGGGCTATCTCTGGACCAACGCGGGCATGGCAGGCCTGACCGTGCGTAATTACGGCTTCTTCGTCTCGAATCGTCCGCTGAAGGAGGTCGCCGGCGGCATCCAGGTCCAGGCCGTTCGCGATCCCATTCTGAACCGGGGGACCGATCTGCAGTACCGCGGCTACGATCCCGCCTATCCCGACACCGGCCGCGCGCGCGCGTTCCTCGCCGACCTGGCGGCGTTCGAGAAGACAGGCCAGATGCCGCAGCTCATGCTCCTGCGCCTGGCCAACGACCGCGACTCCGCCGGCGTGGCCGATAACGACGCCGCCCTGGGGATGATCGTGGAGGGCATCACACGCAGCCGCTTCTGGCCGGCCACCGCCGTTTTTGTGGTTGACGCCGCCGCGAAGGACCGCGTGCCGGCGCTCGTCATCTCGCCCTACGTCAAGCGCGGGGCGGCCGACCACAGCATGTACAACACCCTCTCGGTGCTGCGGACCATCGAGCTGATCCTGGGGCTGCGGCCGTTCACCACCTTCGATGCGGCCGCGCGGACGCTCGCCCCCGTCTTCCAGACGGCGCCGGACCTGCGTCCGTACCAGGCGGTTCCGCGGTGAGCCGCACAACAGCACCGAACCGCGGCCGTCAGGGAGCGGTCCACTCGCTCACGCTCGTGGTTCGGTGCTGGGGCGCCGAGTGCCCCTAAGTCGCCATGCCCAAAATCCACCTGTGCTTCCTCTGGCACATGCATCAGCCGTTCTACAAGGATCTGATCTCGGGCGAGTACAGGATGCCTTGGACGCGGCTGCACGCGCTCAAGGATTATTACGGCATGGTGCAAGTGCTCGAGCAGTTCCCGTCGGTGCACCAGACCTTCAACCTGGTTCCATCGATGATGTTGCAGGTGGAGGAATACGCTGCCGGCCAGGCCGTGGACCCGTTTCTTCGAGTGGCGCTGAAACCCGCCGAGACTCTGGAGCCCCCCGAAACGGAGTTCCTGCTGCGGAACATGCTGATGCCGTGCCCTCCGCCGACGATCGCCCGCTTTCCACGCTACGCCGAGTTCTGCCAGGCCTGGGCGGCGGCGGACTCGAACCCGCAACGCGCCCTGCGGCTCTTTCCGACCGCCGCGCTGCGGGACCTTCAGGTGCTCTCGCAACTGGCCTGGTTCGACGAGGACGTTTTGACGGAGGCCCCCGATGTCTGCGACCTGGTGCAGCGCGGCCGCGATTACACGCCCGACGACCAGGCGTTTCTCGCGCGCAAGCAGGCGGAGCTCCTGGGGCGGGTGATTCCGGCCTACCAGAAGTTCGCCTCGAGCGGCCAGATCGAGATCTCGACCACCCCGTTCTACCATCCCATCCTGCCGCTGCTATGCGACTCGAACATTGCCAGCGTTTCGCATCCCTACGTGCCTCTGCCGCCTCGCTTCCGGTACCCGCAGGACGCGCGCACGCAACTCGACCGCGCGCGGGAGTTCTGCGCCCGGCGTTTCGGCACGACGCCGGTGGGTCTTTGGCCGTCGGAAGGCTCGGTGTCGGATGAGGCGCTGGCCATCGCCGCCGAGGCGGGCTTCACCTGGGCCGGCAGCGACAACGGGGTCCTCAGCCGCACGCTCCAGCGCACCGCCGGCGTCGAAGACACCTACCGGCCCTACCGCTGGCGGCGCGAGGGCCGCGAGATCGCCCTCGTGTTCCGCGATCACTACTTGAGCGACCTCATCGGCTTCGTCTACCAGCGCGTGGGCGCGGCCGAGGCGGCGCGGGACTTTCTGGACCGCATCCGCGAGAACTGCCGGGGCATTCTCACCAGCGGCCGCGACGCCTTCGTGCCCATCATCCTGGATGGCGAGAACGCCTGGGAATACTACGAATGCAACGGTCGTCGCTTTCTCCGCGAGCTCTACGCCCGGATCGCGGCCGACCCGCAGATTGGCGCTCTCACCATGAGCGAAGGGCTGGCCAAGGTGGAGGCGCAGCCGCTCGGCCACATTTTTCCGGGCTCCTGGATCGGCGCGAATTTCGACGTCTGGATCGGAGCCGAAGAAGACAACCGCGCCTGGGAATACCTGGCGCGCGCCCGCCAAACCTACGATCAGTCCGCCGCCGGTCCCGGTGTTTCGGCCGAGGCCCGCCAACTGGCGTTCGAGGAGTTGATGATCGCCGAGGGCAGCGACTGGTGCTGGTGGTACGGCCCCGAGCACCACTCGGCATTCCGCGCGGAGTTCGACGAGTTGTACCGCCTGCACCTCGCCAACGTGTACCGCGCGCTCGGCCTGGCGCCCCCCGAAGAGCTTTCCCGCCCCATCCTCAAGCAGGCGGTGAAGGCGCTGCACACGCCGCCGGCGGGTCCCATCCGGGCGGTCATCGACGGCGAGGTTACCTCGTACTTCGAGTGGCTCGGCGCCGGCGTCTATCGCGTGGACCGGCGCTCCGGCGCGATGCACGGCAAGCGGTTCCTCATCCAGGAACTTTTCTACGGCAGCGACGGCCAGAACCTGTATTTGCGGATCGATTTCGACGCTGGGGCCTCGCTGGCCAACCTGGACGCGCACCTCACGCTGCGGCCGGTGAGCGAGGCATCCCGGGAAAGCTACCTCGCCTTAGGGTTCAGCGATAGCGGAGTCGAAGCCCGGCAAGTCCGCCTGGCGGACGCGCGCAGCGGCGCGTCGGCGGTCGAGGCTGCCTTCCGCAAGGTGCTCGAGATCCGGCTCTCCCTGCGGGCGCTGGCGGTCCCGCGCGGCCAGTCCCTTCAACTGCAAATCTCGCTTTGGAAGGACGGCCTGCCCGTGGACGCGGCGCCGCCGGAAGGCTGGCTCGAAGTCTCGACCGCCGAGCCGACCGACTGGCCGATATAGACAGGGCTTTGTGGCGCACGCACTCCTGCGTGCCGCGTCGAGACTCATCTCGACGCCAGGGGTCGGCACGAGTAACCATGCGCGTTTCGGCGCTCAGCCGATGACGAAAATGAACCCGCCGGACCTGGACGCCTGCGGCGGGTCTCCAGACCCGCAATCCACCCGTCCCATTTTCGAGAGAGTGCCGACACGGCACGCTGAAGAGGCTGCTGAAAAAGTCCTCTCAGGGGTTGGGAGAGGACAAGCTGAAGCTTATCCCACATGGCAAACCAATGACTTGCGGCCGCACGTGGGGATGCTTCAGCTTGCCCAGGGACTTTTTCAGCAGCCTCTGAAGCGTGCACCACGCTGAGCGTGCGCCTAATGCGCCGCGGCGCTGGCGCCCGCATGCAGGGTAGCCTGCGCGGGCGGCACCATGAGCCGGTCCTCGAAGGAATAGTCGAGGTCCTTGCGCTCGTGGTGGCGGAGGTACCAGCGGTAGGTCTCCTTCAGCCCGGCCAGCAGGTCGGTCGGCTTGAAGGCGATCACCCGCTGCGCCTTGGTGACGATCAGGGTGATCGGCGGCACGTCGAAGTAGAACCCGAAATAGAGGCGCGGGCCCATGGGATGGCCGCCCAGATGGTAGACGCGCTCGCGCGGAACGCGCGCCACTGCGAACTTCTTCCCTGCAGCGTCGGCGAAAGCCTGCACCGCCTCGGCCTGCGTGATGGCCCGAGGGTTGGCGATGTTGAAAGCGTGGCCCACCGCGTTCGGCTCCTCCATCACGGCCATGCAGGACGTCACCAGATCCTTGATGTAGATGAACTGCATCAGGCGGCGGCCATCGCCGGGCAGGATGATGGGGCGGTTGTCCCGCATCCGGTCCCAGAAAAACGCTTCGCGGTAGAACGGGTTTCCCGGGCCGTAGATGAACGGCGGCCGGATGGTCACCACCGGCAACCCAACCCGCTGGTGAAGGCGGAACAGCGCGCGCTCGCTCATGGCCTTGTTGCGAACGTAGGCGTCGGGGTGGTCGTCCTGGGCCAGGGCGTCGCCCTCGTGGTGATTCAGACCGTCCCCGTACGCCGCCACACTCGACATGAACACGTAGCGGTGCAGCGCGCCGCTGCAGGCCCGCGCCGTAGCCTCCACCTGGGCGGCCGTGGTGCCACGCTCCCAGTCGTACACGTTGTCGAAGACGACGTCGAAGCGCGTGCCGGCCAGGACGCGGCGCATCTGGTCGGCGTCGTTGCGGTCGGCCACCAGGCTCCCGACCCGTTTGCCCAGGTCGTGCGCAGGCTTGCGGTGCAACACCCAGACCTCGTGGCCGGCCTTGAGCAGTTCGGCCACCAACGCGCGTCCTATGAACAGCGTGCCGCCAATGACAAGTACTTTGCGGGGGGCGGCGGCCCCGTTCGATCCGTTGTTCATGGCCTAGTCGCTAGTCGTAATACTCCAAGCCGAGATGGGTGATCAGGTCCTCGCCCCGCATCCAGCGAAGCGTATTCTTGAGCTTCATGAGTTGGATGAAAATGTCGTGTTCGGGATAAAGCCCGGGCGCTGTCATCGGCCCTTTGAAGTAGAACGAAAGCCACTCCTGTATCCCCTTCATGCCCGCGCGCTGCGCCAGGTCGAGGAACAGCACGATATCGAGCGCGACCGGGGCCGCCAGGATGGAATCGCGGCACAGAAAGTCGATCTTGATCTGCATCGGGTAGCCGAGCCACCCGAAAATGTCGATGTTGTCCCAGCCCTCTTTGGCGTCTCCGCGCGGCGGGTAGTAGTTGATCCGCACCGCGTGGTAGAGGTCCTTGTAGAGCGTGGGGTAAAGGTCCGGCTGGAGGATCTGCTGGAGCACCGAAAGCTTGGTTTCCTCCTTGGACTTGAAGGAACCCGGATCGTCCAGCACCTCGCCGTCGCGGTTGCCCAGGATGTTGGTCGAGAACCATCCGGCCACGCCCAACATGCGCGCCTTCAGGCCCGGCGCCAGCAGCGTCTTCATGAAGGTCTGGCCGGTCTTGAAGTCCTTGCCGGCGACCGGCGCGCACCTCTCGCGCGCCAGCTCGAGCAGGGCCGGGCAATCCGTGGTCAGGTGCGGCGCGCCGTTGGCGTGCGGCACGCCGGACTTCAACGCGGCGTAGGCGTAAATCTGGCTGGCGGAGATGTCCGGGTCGTCCTTTGCCAGGCCGCACTCGAAGTCTTTCAGCGACTGGTGGACGGCGGCCGCCCGGTGAAACACCTCGGTCGAGCCGCACCAGATCATGACCAGCCTCGAGGCGCCGCTGGACTTACGGAACTGCTCGATGTCGTCGATGACCGCCAGCGCCTTATCCATCTTCGTGCCGCCCTGCTTGATGTTGGGGCCGTTCAGGCGCTTGACGTACTCGGGGAAGAAGACGGCCTTCATGGGCCGGATGGCCGAGAGCGGCTCCTTGAGCTGGTCGAGCAACGGGCGCTCCAGAACGCCTGCGTTGACAGCCGATTCGTAGCCGTTGTCCTCGAAGATGTCCCAGCCGCCGAACACCAGGTCGTCCAGGCCCGCCAGGGGGACGAAGTCGCTGATCTTGGGCGTCCGCCCGTCGGTGCGCTTTCCCAGGCGGATGGTCGCCATCTGGGTGAGAGAACCGATCGGTTTCCCGATGCCGCGCCGTATGGCTTCGACTCCCGCGATGAGGGTCGTGGTCACCGCCCCGATTCCGGGAATCAGCACCCCCAACTTTCCGTCTGCGGGCGCGATCTGAACGTTATCCTTCCCAGCCAACGTGATGCTCCTTCCTCGGTCGAAACCCTATCCTATCACCGATATGGCGGAGCCGCACCTTCGGCATTGTGGCTCTTGGCCGCGGATCCCGCCAGCGTGGCTGCCGGTAACTCGTGCCGGATGCCATTTATAGAATGGGTGATGCCATTTTATAATGGCAGTGTGCGAAACAAGGTGCGCCTTGACCGAGCGGGCCGCGTACTGCTTCCCCAGGCCCTCCGGGACGACCTGCATCTCTCCGTCGGCGACACTTTCGAACTTATGGTTCAGGGGGACGAGGTCATCCTGCGGCCTAAGCGCGCTGTCAGCCCTCTCGAAAAGGAGCGCGGCGTCTGGGTGTTCCACACCGGCAAGCGCCTGACCTCCGCCGAATCCGAGGAAGCGCTCCGCAGAATCCGGGACGAGCGCCAGCGCCAGAACTCCCACGAAGGAGAATGAACCGATGAAGATGAACCATAAACCAGCCCTGGAATTGCTCAACCGGCGGAAATTCAAAGGACGGATTGTTGGCGCCGCCGCCTTGGTTTCCTTCGCTGCTGGATCGCTCATTACTGCCCGCTTGACGCACTTGGCCCAAGTGAGGGCCGATAGCAATCGCGTCTTCGAGCTTAACGTTTATCATGCCGTTCCGGGCAAAGTGCCGGCTCTCGAGTCGCGTTTTCGCGGCGCTTCAAAGCTACAAGCCAAACACCATCTCAACGTTGTCGGTTACTGGGTACCCGAGGGAGGGCCTTGGGACAACACATTCGTCTACATCGTGGCTCATGCCAGCCGGGACGAAGGGAAAAAGAATTGGGACGCGTTTCATGCCGACCCGGCGTTTCAAGAGTATGTGAAATCCGAGCGGGCCGAAAAGTTGATAGAAAATGTGGACACGATTTACATGCGCCCGGCGGATTATTCGGCGATGAAATAGGCCCGCATGAATGAATTGCGGAACTGTGCCCTCGTCTGCTTCCTTCTGTTTGTTCCCCATCTCGCTGGGGCTCCGCGAAATGCCTGGATCGCCACTTGGGCGGCCAGCCCACAGTCAGCGGCGCCCGATCCAGCCGAGCCGCTGTTCAAGATCGAAGACCAGACCGTGCGTGAGCGCGTGCGGGTATCCATCGGAGGATCCCAGATCTGCCTTCGCCTTTCTAACGAATACGGCTCCGCACCTCTCCTCGTTGGCTCGGCGACTGTTGCGGTGCCGAACGACTCGACGAGCGTCAGACCAGGCTCGATTCAGACTGTCACTTTCGGGCGGCACAATTCGGTCACGATCCCCGCGGGGGCGCCGGTCCTCAGTGACCCGGTCGCCTTTCCTGTCACTTTCGGAGCCGAGATCAGCATAAGCCTCTATTTCCCCAAACGCGTCGCCACCCCAACGGTGCATGCGCTCGCGCTCAAGCGCGCAGTGGCCTCGCAACGTGGCGACCATACTCGTGCGGAGAACATAGAAGCTGGATTTGTGTCTGAGTCGTCAATCCTGGTCAGTGCCGTGCTCGTTCCCGCTCGTCCATCCCAGCGGCTGGTGGTGGCGTTTGGAGATTCCATCGTCGACGGTGATGGGTCCACCGTGGATGCGGACCACAATTGGCCGAGCGATCTCATCCGTCGTCTGGGAAAGACGCCCGAAGGCGCCAGGGTGGCGGTGGTCAATGAGGGCATAGCCGGTAACCGGCTGCTGGACGACGGCTCTAGTTTCGGCCTAGGTGTGAGCGCCTTGGCTCGCTTCGACCGGGACGTACTGGCGCTACCAGGCGTGACGCACATCGTGCTGCTCGAAGGGATCAATGACATCGGTTTCCCAGGCGCAAAGCTGGGCGGGAACTACCTCGCCGATCCAGCCGATGTTCGCACTCCTGAGGACTTGATCGACGCCTATCGCCAATTGATTTCCCGTACTCACGGTCGCGGGGTGAAGCTGATTGGCGCCACGATCAGTCCTTTTGAAGGTATGGATCTTCCTGGCTACTACTCGGAATCCAAGGAAGCAATTCGGCAGACGGTAAATAAATGGATCCGGACCAGCGGTGCGTTCGATGGCGTGATAGATTTCGACGCGGTTTTGCGCGATCCGGATCACCCGAGCAGACTGTTGCCACGCTTTGCCTCGCGAGACCATCTCCATCCCAACGATGCTGGCTATCGCGCGATGGCTGACGCGATCGATCTCGGTCTTTTCAACTAATCGGCCACCTGGTATCGCCAAGCTTTAGTTGTCTATAGTGCTCAGCGGCCGGCCCGCGCCGTGGGCGACCCGGTAGGCTGCCAGAGGGGCTGCCGGGGCAGCAGCAGATAGAAGACGGCGCAGAACGCCGCAGCCAGGAGTACAAAAACCGTCCGCGCAGGAGCGGTAACCCGTTTGAGCGGCGAAGAGTCGCTAAGCGCCAAGTCCAGCAGAATCAACACAGAGAACGCGGCCTGCCCGGCCAGGGCCAGTGTTCGCCACACTCCAGGAAGCCCGAAGCTGCCGGCCAGGATCAGGAGCATCGCCCACGGCAGGAGCAGCCGCCCCAGCTTGTGAGACACGAAGTGAATCCACATGCGGTTCCGGGGGCCCAGCAGTTGCGGAACCCGGCCGATGGTCTGGTAGACGCCGGCCAGGGTGCGCACCTTGCGGCGAAACTCGGAGCGGAGCGAGGTCGGGTCGTCATAGGCGCGCGCGCCTTCGTCGAGGATCAAGCGGTAGCCCTGGAAGAACGCGCCCAGCGGCAGCATCACGTCGTCCAGAATCGTGTCCGGCGCGAGGGGCGCGGCCAGGCTGGCGCGCATCGCATAGATGCAGCCGGTTGCACCCATGAGCGAATCGAGCCTGCTCTGATGCTTGCGGATCCACTTCTCGTAGCGCCAGTAGGCCCCCACGTTCACTTCTTCGAGCGTGCGGCCCTGGCGGATTACGAGTTCTCCGCTCACCACACCGACCTTCGGATCCGCGAAGCAGGCGACCAGGCTGCGAAGGCTGGCCCGATCCAGTTCCTGGCGCACGTCAGTGAAGAGCAGAATCTCGCCGGTGGCGTGCCGCATGCCCTCGTTCAGCGCGACCATTTTTCCGGCCCTCGGAAGCGAGAACAGCTCGACTCCCTGGGATGCGAACGCACGGGCGATCTCCTCGGTCCCGTCGTCGGAGCCGTCCGAGATCACGACAACCTGCACCAACTCGCGGGAATAATCGAGCGCCAGGAGCGAACGCAGCTTCGCTTCGATCCACGCCGCGCCGTTGTGCACCGGCAACAGAACGGTTACGCGCTTCGACTGCGGCCGCGCCGCGACGGGCGCCGGCCGGAGCCGCGCCAGGATCGCGAGCAGGGCGGGGTAGCCGAGCATCACATAAAGAACGAAGGCCGCGCCGAAGACGAATAGTGCGGCGCTCACCTCGCCTCCAGCTCACATCGCCCGCGCCATCCCTCCGCCGGGCGGAAGGCCACTCCGGACGGCGGCCGGATGTCGGAGGCAGGCGAAACCGCCTGCCCCACAGCGACGCGAATGTCGGCGGGGCTGAAGGACGCCAGCGGATAGGAGAAATCCCCGAAGGCCTCCCTGACCAGGGGAATCCGGCGCGGATCGAAACCCATGAGGCGCGCGTGCACCCACTCGGCGGCGGCCGGATTCAGCGCCCCGGTGAGGAAGCCCGAGGCAATGGGAGTGTTGGCCAGCGGCCCTTCGCCCTCGCCGCCGATGATGGCGTCGGTCAGCGTGATCACCGTGCGCTGGGCGGCCGCGTCGAGGCAGCCGTCCAGCCGTCCGTAACGCAGCACTCTTTGCAGGTCGAGACACATGCGCCAGACCGTATCGTTGCCGTACCAGGAGCCCTCCAGGTTGTCGTCGGCGCCGAGCCAGCGCGCGCTTCGGGCGGCCAGTTCGGCGGCCTTGCCGAGCGACCGGCGCGGCCAGCCCTCCGGCCGGCCGTTGGCGGCGTCCAGCAGGTCTTCGGCCCGGCTCTTCAGCCAGGAGTGACCGGGGTAGCAGTCGCCGCCGGCGTCCGAGCCGCCCTTGCGGTGGTGGGGCAGGAATTCCTTATTGCCGTTGATGCCGACCAGGTTCTTGAGCGCGCCCGTGATGCACGCCTTCTTGTGCGACTTGAGTTTCGGCAGATTCACCACTACGTCCGCCGCGATGACCTCGCGGGCTATCAGGTACTGGTGCCTGCCCGGCGCGTGCGTCCGGAGGAGCAGGGCCGGGTCGTACATGGTGACACGGAACTTGCGCGCGTCGGCGGCCAGCGGATCGAGCAGGCTTTGCTCCGCCAGATCGAACAGGACATAGCCGGCCAGATCGCGGCAATCCTCGCTGCGCGCATCGCCGAAGCCCCTGCCGTGCAGGATGGTGCGACGGAAGTCGGCGATCCGCACGGGGAGCCCGCGATCGCGGAGGCGGCTGGCGATAGCCTCGATTCCGCAAGCGCTCATGAGAGCCTGAAAATCGCAGCCCTGCAACGGCGCGTCGCCGATCGTTACTTCGGAAGGCTGCGCCAGCGCGACGTACTCCAGCGCCGCCTCGATGACGCTCGGGTGGGTCACCAGGCAATCCAAGCCGGCGCCGGACTCGTTGCGGTGAAGCACCCAGTTCGGCTTGAGCACCACGCGGGCGCCCGGCGGGATCAGCGCGCCGAGCGGGTTCCACTGCGGCGTTCCGGCGCGTTCCCGATCCAGGCCCCAGGTCGAGAAAAGATCGCGCAGCGCGGCCAGCGCCACCGTGGGCGCGCACCCCGAGGGCAGCTCCGGCGCCGCAACAGGCCGCTCCAGCGTTGCGTATGCGGGCTGGAGGCTTCTGGCGACGGCCACCACCGTTTCCAATCCGGCGGGCATCGGGGTCATTGTAACGTGGCGCACGCTTCTAGCGTGCAGCCGCGGGCTTCAGCCCGTTGAACGGCGAACTGAAGTTCGCCGCCGCACGCTAAAGAGGCTGCTGAAAAAGTCCCCTCAGGGGTTGGGAGAGGACAAGCTGAAGCTTATCCCACATGGCAAACCAATGACTTGTAGCCGCACGTGGGGCATGCTTCAGCTTGCCCAGGGACTTTTTCAGCAGCCTCTAAAGCGTACGCCACATTGCTCAAGCCTGAGCGGCCGTCGAAGCAGGCCTCCGCGGGACTGCGTTCAGCAGCGTGCGCCGCTCGGCGGGTGTGAACAGGAAATACCAGACCGGCACGGCGTAGCAGACCAGCGACACCACACCGGTCGCCACCAGCCGCCTGTAGTCCGGGCCCGCAACCGCTCTCGTCACCAGCGCCGGAACCAGGAGCGCGGCGGCTACGGTGGCGATGTTCAAGCCTTCCCGCTTCAGATACGTCGCCAGGGGCACGCCCGCGACGCGGCAGACATAGACCGGCTGAATGAGCAGCCGGATCGCCCCAGCCGCCACCAGCGCGGCCAAAGCAGCGCCCTTGATGCCGTAGCGTGGCACCATTACCAAGGAGAGTCCGACGTTGAGCACGCCCTCCATGACGCCGAACGTCGCGAACCACCGATGCTTGGCGAGGCCGTACAACAGGCTCACCGAGGGGTTCTGCAAGAGCGCGATCAGGTACGCCAGCGCCAGCCACAGCAGGCATTCGTAGGAGTCCACATACCGCGGCCCCATCCAGCGGACGATAAACGGCTTGCCCCAGGCGATCAGTCCAAAGGCGAGAAAGGACGACACCGCCACCGAAAGCTTGTTGACGAAGAAGAACGTCCTGCGGATCGCGTCGTAGTCGCGCGCTCCGGCCTGCTGGCTGAACACGGGCACGAAGACGCCGAGAAGCGCCGTCATCAGATCCCCGATATACGACGCCATGTTGCCCGCCACGCGGTAGTGCGTGACGGCGGACAGTCCCAGGAAGCTGGCCACTACGACGGCAGCGGTCTGAATCCGCACCACCTCGGCGATCTGCGCGACGAAGCTGAACGAGCTGTAAGAGAACAGTTCCCGCGCGGCCGCGCGCAGCCGGTAGGCATGGTGCAGGCGCAGGAAGGGCAGCTCCTTGTGCGAGAAGTGGATGCTCAGGACAAAGGACGGGATGCCGGAGAGGAACGTCGCCAGCGCCAGTCCGACGACTCCGTAGCCTTTCTTGAGGACGATGACCGCCACAATCGTTCGCAGCAAGAGCGTGGTCAGGTCGAGGGCCGCCGTCTTGTCGAAGCTCAAATGGGCGTTCAGAATGCCCACGAAGACCCGTAGGGGGAAGCTGATCGCCACGCTCATGCTGAAGATCAGAACTACTTTTGCCAGGAGCGCGGCGTCTTTGAGGCCGGGCCAGAAAGGGATCAGGACGGCGGCGGCGCACCCGGCTGCCAGGACCAGCGCACCGACGGCGACGTACCACGCCAGCGCCGTGTTGAAGACGCGGTTGCACTGCTCTTCGTCGCCCGATCCCAGCCCGGCCGCAAGGAAGCGCGTCACGGCCTGCGAGAGGCCGAAATCGAGAAAACCGGTGAAGCTGACGAATGTCCCCACCAGCGCCCACATGCCGAAATAGTGGTCCCCCAGCGTGTGAACCATGAACGGCATCATGGCGAAGGAGACGCCGACCAAGGCGAACTGGTGCACCGTGCGGAGAACCGAACCGCGCGCCAGACGGCCGGCGGCCGGCGGACGGGCCGCTGGATTTGCTGCGGGACGAACCACTAGTCTCATCACTCTAACAGGAAAGGGAGTTGATGTGCAGGTTGTGGTCGTCAGGCATCGGCCATCAGCCATCAGCAACAGACCGCCCTGGCGGAACGGGTGCACGTCGCAGGATAAGAGGATGGCGGCTGGTTGTATACTGAACAGGACCCGGGAGTTCAGAATGGAAATTCCAGTTAGAATGGCCGGCCGTTGAGCAGAGGAGCGCATGTCATCGGAGACGCAACAGTTGCCAAGCGGCCAGCCGGAAACGATGCGTAGCTACCATCCCGAGTGGAGGGAAGTCCGGTTGCTGGACTCACTGGACCTGGAGGGGCTGGTGCCGCCCGAGGGTGGCCTGTACTCCAACCAGTCGTGGGACGACTCGAAGTTCGCCCAGCAGGTGCAACAGGTGAGGCGCACTGCGTGGCTGGCGGCCGTGGCGCAGCGCGTGCGGCGGCTGTGGCTGCTTGGCGCTGCGGCGGCAGCAGCCTCGGATGTGTGGCTGGCCTGGCGATTGTGGCGACTGAGCCGGCGGGAGAGGTCATGCGGACTGATCGCCTACGAGCGCGCGTCGCTGCTGTTTTTGATACTCCGGTCGTGGTTGCCGACAAGGGGGCGGGTGGTCTGGATGGACCTGCACCTTTACCCCAGCTCAGCCCTGAAGAGGAGGCTTCTGCGCCGGGCGGCCGGAGCGGCGGAAGCCTGCGTGGTGTGGTCTCGCCGCAGCGGTCTGGGCTATGCCAATGAGTTGAGTCTGCCCGTTGAGCGGTTTGTGGTCATACCGTACCAAGTGAACCATTCCAAGGATCCCGAGGAAGAGCAGTTGCTACGAGGCGACTACGTCTTTGCGGGCGGAGATTCGGAACGAGACTACAAGACGCTGTTTCAGGCGGTGGAAGGGCTGGACATTGCGGTGGTGTTGTCCACGACGGACCCTGCGCTCACGGCTGGCGACGTCCCGAGGAACGTGGTGGTGGTCCAAGCGCGGGAGCCGCACTTCCGCCGCTTGCTGGCGGGCGCACGGCTGGTAGTTGTTCCACTGGTGGGGCGGCGCATAAGGGGCGGCGGAGAGGGGACCTTTCTCAATGCCATGTGGCACCGGCTTGCGGTGGTCTGTGCCGACGACGTGGCGGCGCCCGAGTACTTCGAAAACGGAGTGGACGGTCTGGTAGTTCCCCCGGGAGACGTGGACGCGCTCCGGGCGGCGATTCGCAGCTTGTGGGACGACCCGGAGAAGGCGCGGCGGATGGGTCTGAAAGCGCGCGCCAAAGTGGAATCGTGCCACAGTCACGACCTGTTCTGCGAGCGGCTGGTGAAGCTCGGCAGTCTCCTGGCCCGAGGCGGCAACCTGCCGGAGTCTTAGAGAGAACTTGAACGAACGCCTCACCGACGAACAGTATTGGGATAAGGCTTGGGAAGGCTTGGATGTGGAGGAAGAGCCGAATCGCTTCAAGCGCTTTCTTTTCGAGCCGCCATCCACACGCATTCTGTGGAAGCAGGTCCTGCCGCGTTTTCTTCCCAGAGGAGGGGGTAGGCGCATTATCGAGCTGGGGAGCGCGCCCGGAAGGAGCTTGCTGCTCTGGAAGGCGCACTTCGACTACGAGGTTTTCGGGGCCGATTTCTCCGAGGCCGGATTGGCCGTGCAACGCAAGCTGTTCGCCCGACTCGGACTCGACGAGAGCCGCTCCATCTTTGGGGACTTCCTGGCTCCGGATTTCCGGCGCACGCACGCAGAGGCGTATGATGTCGTCTATTCGGGAGGACTGATCGAACACTTCTCCGAGCCCCGCGAGGCGATCGAGGCGCATCTCGAGATCCTGAAGCCAGGCGGGTTTCTCGTGATCATCATTCCCAATGTCGTCGGCATCTACCGCCGCATGGGCGCTCCGGAAGTGTTGGCCGCGCACAACCTGGAGATCATGAGGATGCCCAAATTCCGGGCGCTGCTGGAGATGCCCGGTCTCGATCGGCTCTACTGCGCCTACTACGGAGGACTGAATCTGGGCATTGCATTACCCTATGGAGACGCCACCGGGTTCCTCCGCGCCTTGCCGAAGCTGCAGATCGTCGCCAACCTCGTGTCGCGGGTCGTGCCGATCCCCGAGAATCGATGGACGAGTCCATACCTCCTGTATGTTGGCCGCAAGGAGTCCTGACAACAGGTGGTCCCTCTGTGACGTCAGCGGGCGCTGGTGTCAGGAACCAGGTATTCCTGTCTTACACGACAGCCGCACCGAGCGCCGTGCTGGCGGGGCGAAGGAGGAGTCCGACGAGTATCATGGATTGGTGATGCCAGGAAGCGCGGAGCAGGCGGCCACAGGCCCGCTGGTAGTGCTGATACCGGTCTTCAACGATTGGGGGTCGGTGGCTCTGCTGATCCCCAGGCCGGAAGCGAATCTGCAGCAGCGCGGCTGACAGAAACGGTTGCGCGCTGTTTAGCGGAGAGCCGTCAAGAATCCGGGGCACTCCGAGTTGCGTCCGCGCCGGGCGCTCTTGCCGCAGGGCAACCGAGGAGTCCAACGAGTATCATGGATTGGTGACGCCAGGAAGCGCGGAGCAAGCGGCCACGGGCTCGCTGGTAGTGCTGATGCCGGTCTTTAACGATTGGGAATCGGTGGCCCTGCTGATCCCCAGGCTGGATGCGACTTTGCGGCAGTGCGCGCCGGAGTCCCGGTTGGTATTGGTGGACGACGCCTCCACCGAGCCGCCTCCGGACCGGCTGACCGAGGGCCCGCTCGAAAACATCCGGAGCATCGAAATCGTGCGCCTGGCGCGCAACCTGGGACACCAGCGCGCCATCGCGATCGGCCTAGTCCACGTCCAGCAGACCATACCGTGCCGCGCGGTGGTGGTGATGGACGCGGACGGCGAGGACCGGCCGGAAGACGTCCTGACGCTGGTAAAGCGGATGGGGCAGGAGCGCGACCGCCAGATCGTCTTCGGAGCGCGAGCCCGGCGCATGGAGTCGCTGACTTTCCGGGCGTTCTACCACCTGTACCGCGCTCTGCACCGGGTGCTGACGGGCGCGCCGGTGCGGGTGGGGAACTTCAGCGTAGTGCCCTCCTCCGCGCTACGGCGTCTGATGGTGGTCTGGGAGTTGTGGAACCACTATGCCGCGGCGGTCATCCATTCCGGGCTGGCGCACAGTAGCGTCCCTTTGGCTCGCGATAGACGCCTCCGGAGCCGTTCGCGCATGAAATTCTCCGGCCTGGTGGTGCACGGCTGGAGCGCGCTTTCGGTTTACGGAGAGGTGGTCAGCGTGCGTCTCTTGCTGGCCGGGCTCGGCTTGTCGGGCCTGGCCGCCGTTCTGATGGCGACTACGCTTTTCTTGCGATTGGGTACGGGGCTGGCAGTGCCGGGATGGGCGCTTTACGCTCTGGCCTCTCTGCTGGTCCTTGCGGTCGAGGGCGTGCTGGGGGCCGGCGTGCTCGGATTCGTCCTGATCGGCGGGCGCAGCAACACCAGTTTCCTCCCTATTCGCGATGCGCATTACTTCATCGTGGAAACTATTCGGGTGTTTCCGAATGCGTGAGCGGGTGCGCCTTCCAAGCGCCTGGGCGGAGTGCATCGTGACGCTGCTCACAACCGCGGCCGCTTTCGGCGTTGCGAGCGGGATGCTGGGCTGCTTCGCCGGCCTGCTGCGTCATTTCCGGGAGTTGCCCCTGTGGGTTTTGGCCGCCGCCTGCATTTTTGGGATGGTCGGGATCCTGGTGGGATGCTGGCTGTCCATGGTTTCGGTCCGGTGGGTGCGCGACTTATGGTTCGTGGCGCTCCTGGCGGCGTTTTGGGTGGGTACGAGGCTCGCCGTCGCGGCGGTGTTCCCGCGTTATGCCCTCATCAACGACGACAAGCTCATGCACGACTTCGTGGCGACGCTGGCCCGCGAAGGCCCGACGCACGCCACCCTCGCGCGGTTGAGTTCGGGGTACGACTACTATCTCTACCTCTACCGCGCATTCCCACTTTACTATCCTCTGCGCGTGTTCTTCGGCGCCGCGGATCTTGTGGCTGTCCACGTTGTGAACGCGATCCTTGGCGCTGGAACGTTGGTATTCACGTTTCTGATCGCGCGACGGCTCGTGGGCTCGGCATACGCGCGCGTGGCGGCATGGCTGCTCGCCATCTGCCCGTACCACGTGCTCGATGTGCTGAGCTACACGCCCCAGATTCCCGGCACCTTCTTCCTGGTGGTGGGGATCTGGTTCATTCTGGGAGGACTGCGGAAGCACCCGTCTCCGTGGCGCGATGCGCTGTGGAGAGGCTTGGCGCTGGGATGCCTCCTGATTCTGGTGGGAATCCAGCGGAATGGCCAGGATGAGTTCCTGCTCGCGCTCGGAGCCGTCGTAGTCGCGCTGTCTGCGCTGACAAAGGCGAGGCGCGCCGGTCTGGCGGCCATGGTTGCGACCGGAGTTCTAGCGGCCGCGGTTTGGTTTCCCGCGAAGAGTCATTTCGACGCCTGGGTGCGCGGCAACGATGTTACCCGGATCCGCTCTCCCATACTCGGCTACGTGACCCGGGGATGGAACCTTGTTTCCCTGGGTGAATATCTGGGCCGTTACGAGCAACTCGACGTGGCCGGCGCTCCGCAGAGCAAGGACAGGCTACTGTTGTCGGTGCTCGCGACGGAAGCCGCCCGGAAGCCTTTGATTATGTTTGGCGTGGTGCCTGTGGTGAAGGCGTCGAAGTTCTTCGCGTTGGGTTTCGGCGCCACCGCGGAGGAAGGGCTTGACGAAAGCGGCTATCGAACTGCCGCGCTCCTCGCCATGGCCTTTCGATTGACCTACGCGCCTGTGGTCCTCTTGATGTGTATCGCCGGGTTCATGGCCGCGTTGAACCGCTGGCCGCTGGCCTGGCGCTTGTGCCTCCCGACCGCGAGTATTGTGCTCGCCGCCGCCGCTATCGTTCTGTTGTGGGAGGCGCAGCCTCGCTACTCGCACTGCATTCATTTTGCGCTGGTGACCGTCGCTGCCGTCGGTTTCGGCAGCTTGCGCGAAAAGGGCCGCAGCGCGTTTTGGCTCTACGGAGGAGCGGGCAGGCGAGTCGCGTTGTCGGCTGCCACAGGATTGGTGGTGTGGCTGGCCGTCGCCGGCACGGTTTATGGCGTGTCGCGGCAGGCCTGGTCGTATCTGTATGCCGATGTGAGCGCGGCCGTTGTTGAGGCGGGAAAGCAGCCAGCGCCGGCCAGGCCGCTCGACAAGTGGACGGGCGCTTGGGAACAGGTCGTGACGTTGAGCCAGGGGACCAGGCTGCCGGCCACTCTGCGCATCGGCTGGCCGTCGGCTCTGGAAGCAAAGGGATATTCGGGGTTGGGCATCAGCCTGTGGACGCCGGAGCCTGTTGAGGGAGCCTGGGCGTCCTGGCGGGTGCTGATACCGTCCGCACGCGGCGGGCAGCAGGAGTATACGCTCCGGGAACTGGCAGTTATGAAGCGCGGCATCTGGCCGGCCCAGACGCGCGGGGGCGCTGGCCAGGCGGTGGAAATCGCGCTGCTGCCGCCCGAGGGCCAGGCTGAGTTCGTGCTGCCCCAGCCCGCCAGGTTGGCCTTTGGATATGTTCTTGCAGAAAAGGCGTCAGGCGGCCGCTGAGGGCGCCATTCACGACATTGGGGAGTCTTTTTCCGGATTGTCGCCAATCACTTGCAGGCTTTGACAAAGGGCAGCGGAGAGAGCAGCGGAGTAGGTTGGAGCCGGTGGGCGCCGCCGCGCGCGGAACCCGCCAGATCGAGGTGAATAGCAATGCGAATGTGCCGTAGTCTTCTTCCGGCGCTGCTGTGCCTGGCATCGGCGCAAGCGGCCGTTACCAACATCCGTCTTGTGGGGAGCACCCCGACTCAGGCCGTGATTGCCTACACCGCTCCCGATTCGTCCGCCTGCATGATGGAAGTGAGCGAGTCGGCGTCCTATACGCCCCTCGTCCATGACGTGGACCCGGCCCTGTTTTCCGGCGCGAACCTCGACAACCGTGCCGGGAACATCGCCGACGGGCGGGCGCGCACCTTCGTCATCGGCAAGCGGGCGGCGGAGATGGCCTCCGACGGCAAGTACTACAGCCGTGCGCTTCAGGTACTCACGCCCCACTACTACCGGATCACCTGTGGGTCCGACACGGCCACCGGGACCTTCACGACCCAGAACATCGCACTCGGGACAATGTACAACGAGCCGTTTGCGCGGGACCCCGCTCGTCCGGGCCGATATGCGTATCCGACGATGGATTACACGTACCCAACGACGGCGGGCAACGGCACGCTTTCGATCAGCGGGACGGCGGTCACGTTTGCCGTTGCCGAGACAATTGCAGTGAATGATTATATCGTGCTGACCTCTGGCCCAAATGCCGGTCAGCAACGCCGGGTCGATACCGTCACCAACTCTAAGCACGTCGTTCTTGACTATGCCTTCCGTAGGGGAAGGAGCTGGATCACCAATATCGAAGCGGGGACCACCTGGGCTAAACGGACACCTGAAAAGACGAGTACGCAAGTTATTATCGACCCTCGCACGGGTCTTCTTGTCCGCCGCATCAGCAACGCCCAAGCGCTCGACGGTAGTCCGTACGGGGGGTTGGTTGCTCCCACGATTGTAACCCCTGGTGCGGGGTGGACGAACGCGAGCACTGTATCGCTCGCCACGGCGGACTCCAACGCCGCATCCTATGTCGGAGATGCCAATAACAACTGGCTATTCGTCCACGTACCGAGCGGTTTCACTAACTATAACGAAGGCCCCTGGGATATGGACTGGATCACAGTCACGCTCCAAGGCAGCGGGACCGGATCAGGCAATGACAACAACATCGACCTGTGCCTCACCGCCGATGCCTCGACCTGCCGGAGTGCGATTCTGACAGTTAACCTGAATACCTGCGCGCCGTGGTCGCAGGTCAGTTCGCAGTGCTGGGTTGGAACAGAGGTTCCGCTGGAACAATCGTGGCAATCCTCCTCGGATGTCATCGGGTCCCTTCTCGATCCGGTCGAGATGAACGCGCCGACCGGGGGCTTGCTGATTCGCAAGTCTACGACCACTAGCAACACGGTCAGCTTGGATTATGTGGCGGTGAATTTGGGCCTCTCCTGGCCCGGTGAAGAACATACGATGGCGGCGCAGAATTGCTCCAATGCGCTTGCTACACAGACCTACAACGGCACAACTCGCTCCGGATATCGCTGCGTGTTCGGGAGCAGTGGCGCCGTTGGATACTGGATCGACGATGCTACGGGCGATTCGGTAGTATCGACTGTATATCAGATTCCGTCTGGTTGGCGTTATGCTGGAGCGTCGGGGGCGAACTTCGATAAGACGGACCCTACAAAACTATATGGCAGCATACCCATCTCGGGCAAAACAGCGATTGTACTGACGACCTATACCGGGCAGAACCTGGATACGGGCTTTACTCGAGAGGGTCAGTACTCCCCCATAACAGTGACTACTCTAGTGCCTGACGTTGTCGCGGCGATGGCGGCGTTTTCCTCTGATTTTGCGGCTCATGAAGCCTACTGGAATACGCTCCTTGTAGCTGGCTTAATCGATAATCGATACCTGCACGTTGATTTCCTGGCTGGCGGTGTCCAGGATCAACCAGGTTACAAAGGTATCTTTGACGTTCAAACCAAGCAGTTCATAGCGGCGACCTCCACCCTGAGTTTCTACCCAGACCGCTGGTGCAAAATGCACACAGGGGGAACTTCGGGAGAAACTACTGGTGGATGGGCGGAAATTAGCGCTTCGGATATGTACTGGGGGCCTACCTGTGGGAATGGACCAATTCAAACCGAACTAGCTCAGGCGCTAGGAACTGCCGGGATCGATCCGAGCACCGATGCGACCTGCCCGAGCCCTATGCCGGTGCAGTCTCAGTGGAGGGCCACTACGGGAGGAACGAATCGGTGCTCATCGGTACTGGTGTCCGGCGACCTTTACAAGGCGAGCACGAGTTGCTCCGCGGAGAATACTCTGCGCGGCGCAAACGGCTTCCTTGGTCCTATGCAGGCCGCACAGCCTGGTGACATATTCACGATCGAGTCGGAGAGGGTTCAACTACTGTCCAAAGCCTCTGAGTGTGGGGATCCCAACGCCTCCTGTAAATGGACCGTCCTTCGTGGGGTCGACGCCACAGGGGTCGCTTCCCACTCCTCCACGACTGTGGTGTATCCGAATTGTGCGGCGCTTTCGCTTGTCACAAGCAAGACCAGTTGGAACGATACCTACTGGGATTTCCTGGATGACCCCAACGGCGCAGACACAACGATGACCTACAAGAAATTCATCCCGGCTACGCACGGCACGCAGTTCACCGGCCCGGACACCAACCATTTGACCATCGTTCGGGATGTGTCGGCTGGTTGCGGTTTGGGTAGTATTGGATGGGGTTGCTACTTGGGCTTTACTGGCAGCGTTCCCGATGCTGCGGCAGAAAACATGGCAGGAGCCCCTGCGCACATCCTTAACGAGAGCCCAGCGTTTGCGAATCTTCCAGGGCAGACGGGGGACAGTCACCCAGGCCAGCTTCAAGCAAGCGACTACAGTTGGATTTTGGATGCGCTTACTTATAACCCTCCATCCCAGACTTGGACGCAGGTGAGCGGAACGCTCTACAAGGCGACTGCCGTTTTGCATCCCAAGATCCTCCCCACGGAGGCGGTTTGTGACAGGAAGCCTGCCGTCAATGTCAGCCCCGGCCCTATCACCAGTACGTCTGGAGACAATTACAAATTCTGCTATGGTTCATCCTGTTATTCCGGCGCGGGCGTGAACGACATCTACATGAACTGCCCCGGCACCAGCACGCTCAGTTGCCCCGATAATACGGACGTGGGCATGTGCGTGCACGATTTATCTCCGACGAGCCCCGTGTTTGCCCAGGTGGGGATCACTCTCGCCAAGGATCGCAACGGTTCGTTCGAGCGCCTGTTAGGGCAGCCATTTGGTAGTCGGGAGGATGACGGATACAAGCATCTGGACGCGAGTCCAGATGGAAAATGGGGCTTCTTCCTGGCGCGCTGGCTGGACGGCATGCGTACTGAGAATATGGCCATGAAGCTCCCGCCCTGGCCCGCCAAGGACAGCATCAACCGGGGCACCTTTATTCCGATGCTGACTCCGGTGGGTGCGGTTCCCAGTGGGACCAACAACGTGGTAGTGGAGTTTGGGTACGACACAGGTTTCCACTGCACGTCGCGCCAGGAGGCTTGCGAGGCCGTGGGCGCCAGGGTGAACGAGACCACGCCGTTCTATTGGGCGAGCGAGAACTATAGTGGATTCACCGGGGCTCCGAGGATGATCGTGATCCCCGCCATTTCTCAGAGAGTGTTGTACTACCGGCTGAAGTACCGGGATGCCGCTAATGCGGAGATCGCGACCGGGCCGACACAGGTCCAGGTTGTGCCGTGAGCGGGTGTCCGGTCTGCGCCGAACTTCGATCTCGCGCCCCCGGGCGCGCGGCTCAGCATCGCGCTCTGCGCCGGAAGCGCCTCACCGTCCGGAATCGACGATGGGCAGCTGATTGTACGTCTCACCGGAAGGCGTCACGTTCCTGCAATACAGCGCGTGTTTGAAATCGTGCAGGACATAGATCTGGTCGTTCCACGGGGCAGGATGGATGCGCATGTGGCGAAGCAGATGGAGCGGACAGATCTTTTTGTCTCCGGCCTCGTTGAATTCGCGAATCGCGAGCAGTTCACCGGTGAACTCGTTATGGCAAGCTCGTTCCGGCCATATCGTGTCGTCGAAATAACAATAAACGCGCGGGAGGTGGCAATCGCGTCCTGGGGAGTCAAAGAGACCGAAAGCGCTCATCGTGGAAGTGTAGTAGTCGAGATCAAACGCCACAAACCCAATCGGGAACCTGCAGCGGGCCTTCCAGGAAGGGATCGTCTCGCGGATTTCTCCAAGGACCAACTCAGCCTTCGATAATTTGGCCTTGAGTTTGTCCTGGTCCATCTTGTAGAAACCCTCACTCCAGACATGGGGCAGGTCCCGGTAGTCGACCGGCGGTGGCATTCCCACCCCGCTGTCAAAGCCGACGACGTCGATCTGGATGCCGGCCGCCGTGCCGACTGCGGTCGCGATCTCCTCCAGCGACAGCAGGCCCTCGCCGCCCGCCACACCCATTTCAATGACGGTAATCCCGTTCAGACCGAGGCGCTTAGCGAGATCGGCAGCCGAATAGACGCCATACGCATAGTGGGGTCTGTTCCAGATTCCGAAGCGGACTCTCAAGTCCACGGGCCCAATGGGAAAGCGGCACCA
The DNA here is from genome assembly GCA_036404435.1 of Bryobacteraceae bacterium. GTDB lineage: Bacteria > Acidobacteriota > Terriglobia > Bryobacterales > Bryobacteraceae > DASWZN01. The sequence continues at coordinate 218,175 of DASWZN010000051.1, read as the reverse complement.
CAAGCTTCTTGCGCCGGGGATGCGTGTTAGCAATCCGAGCATCCTGTCCGTAATCATCTGCCTCTCCAGGTCTTCAATGAGACGCCATTCCATGAGGGCGGTCGGCATGATCGCCCCTGCCGAAACCACTATTATCCAGCCGCAGTTCCCTTTTTGGCCTCGCGGCCGAGATTAGCGTACCACAAGGGTCTGTCTCGGAGACGCGGGGGCTCCTGAATGCCTGCCCTGCAGCCCCGGAGGGTCGTCCTGCTGCTCCCGAGGACCCCGAGGCAGCAACTCCGGCCCTTTCGCCTGATTCCACCGACACCCTTTCGTCCCACAGCCTCTGCCTACCCCGCTGGCACTGGCAACGCCGCGATCCGCCGCACTATGCTTCCAAGCGGGCGCCGCCTGAGACGGGAAGAGGCCAATTCGGGATCCTTGGGACGATGGAGCGTGCGGTCCTGGTGGCGGCGGCGTATGCGCTGATGCCCGTCCGGCGCCGCGGCTGACAGGCCGGAGGCCCGACCCACCGCCACTTACCGACTCTTCGCCGCCGTTAGCCGAAAAGCCCGCTCCCGGGCGCCCGGGGGATGATAGTCTCTTTACGGGAGCCAGTTTATGCGACATAGGCGGGCGGGCGCGGCGTTTGGGAGCATCGTTCTCGCGGTGGGAGTGATCCTTCTGCTGGATCGCATGGGTATCCTGGACGAGGCGCAGATCTTTCCCTTCTTTTGGCCGGCCGTGCTGCTCGTCGGAGGCCTGCTGGCGCTGTCGCGATCTACCGCCAGCGGCGGCAGGGTTTGGGGCGGCATCCTGACCGCGGCCGGCATCCTGCTGGTCCTCGACCGCCTCGGCTACGCGCGCTTTTCGTTTCACGCGCTGTGGCCGCTGGTGCTGATCGGGATCGGGATCACGCTGGTCTGGCGCACCTTGGAAGGCCCTCCGAGGGAGTCATCGGGAGCCCCGGTCCCCGATGCCAACCTCATGAACCAGTTTGCAGCCTTCGGCGGCGGCGAGCTCAAGAGCGACGCGAAGGACTTCCGGGGCGGCGAAGTGCTGGCCGTCTTCGGCGGCTACCAGGTCGATTTGCGCAAGGCTTCCATCGTCGGCAGCCCGGCGGTTTTGCATGCCAACGCGATGTTCGGCGGCATCGAGATCCGGGTGCCGCGATCATGGCGGGTCATTCTGGACGGGCTTCCGCTCCTGGGAGGCTATACCGACGAAACGGAGCATCCCGACGCCCCGAGCGGCGTGCCGGTCCCGGAGCTGATCGTCAAGGGATTCGCCACATTCGGGGGCGTAGTCGTCAAGAATTGAGGCTCCGTGCACCCGATTCTGGCCGATCCGCGAAAGCTGGCGCTGTACCTGGCGGCGTGGATTCCGCTGGTGCTGCTGCTGGCCGGCGTGCTCGCCTCGACCGGCGATTTCACCTGGATCCAAGCCGGCGAGCTGATGGTCCCGCTGGGCGGGATCTACGCCTTTGTATGCCTCTCGGCGTGGTATCTGTGCCGCTTCCTGCCGTTAAGGACCTCCGCCATTTTCTACCTGCTGGTGACCGTCAACGCGGCCGCCGGCGTCAGCAGCTTGATTTGGGCGGGCGCGATCGGATGGGCGATGGCCTCGGGGCTGGGTCTCGAACCGCAGTATCTCCGCGAGCGGCCCATCCTGTTTGGGGCCGGGTTCCTGCTGTTCGATCTAGCCGCCGCTTTCCATTACGCTCTCATGGCTTTCGAAACTTCGCGCCAGGCGCAGGCGCGCGCCATGCAGGCCAGCATCCTGGCGCGCGAGGCGGAGCTGAGGGCGCTCAAGGCGCAGATCGATCCGCACTTCCTGTTCAACAGCCTGAACTCGATCAGCGCTCTGACGGCCTCCGACCCGGCCAAGGCGCGCGAAATGTGCGTGCTGCTCTCGGATTTCCTGCGCAGCAGCCTGAAGATGGGCGACCGCGAGCGCATCCCGCTGGGCGAGGAGCTGGCCCTGGCGCGGAGCTTCCTGGCGATCCAGCACATACGGTTTGGCTCGCGGCTCGAGGTCGAAGAAGAGGTGGCCGAGGGCGCCGCGGGCTGCCTGGTGCCGCCGCTTCTGTTGCAGCCCCTGGTTGAGAATGCCGTCACCCACGGCGTGGCAACCCGCGTGGAGGGCTCTTCGATTCGCATCGCGATTTCGAGAGCGGGAGAGCGCGTCGCGATCCGGGTCGAAAACACATTCGATAAGGACGCGCGGCGCGGGAGGGGCGGCGTGGGACTGGCGAACGTGCGCAAGCGGCTCGAGGTCTGCTATGGAGACGCCGCCAGCATGGAAGTGCGGGAGATCGGAGACCGGTTCCGGGTGGACGTGCGGTTCCCGGCCGAGGCCACTGGCGTGGCGGCGCAGCGGCGGCCCGAAGAGGAGGAGACGAAATGAACGTGATTCGCGCGGTGATTGTGGATGACGAAGAGCTGGCGCGCCAAGTGGTGCACGAGATGCTGCTGCCGCACCCGGAGGTGGAAGTGGTGGCCGAGTGCGCCAACGGATTTGAAGCCGTGAAGGCCGTCGCCGAATTGAATCCCGACCTGCTGTTCCTCGACGTGCAGATGCCCAAGCTCGACGGCTTCGAGGTGCTGGAGCTGATCGGCCCCGACGTGGCGGTGGTTTTCCTCACCGCCTACGACCAGTACGCGCTGCGGGCATTCGAGGTGCACGCGGTGGACTACCTGCTGAAGCCGTTCGACGCCGTGCGGTTCGACGCCGCACTCGAGCGCGCCAAGGAGCGCCTGGGAACGAAGATGCCGCCTCCTTCCGAGCTGGCGGCCGCGGCGCGCGCACCATCGCAGTATCTGGAGCGCATCGTGGTTCGGGACGGTCCCAAGGTGGACATCATTCCCTGCGAGCGGCTCGACTATGCCGAGGCGCAGGACGACTACGTCCTGCTGCGCAGCCAGGGAAAGAACTATCTCAAGCAGGAGACCATCTCGAACCTGGAGACTTCGCTCGACCCGGCGCGCTTCGTGCGGATTCACCGTTCCTACATCGTCAACCTGGAGCGGATCGCCAAGATCGAACCCTACACCAAAGACAGCCGGGTGGCGGTGCTGGGCGACGGCACAAAGCTGCCGGTCAGCCGCTCGGGCTATGCGCGGCTGAAGGAGTTGCTGGGGGAGGGATAAAGGCGGCCGATGGTCGATGGTCGATGGTGACGCCTAGCCGCGCTTGGCGGTCTTGCCGGAGTACAGCATACGGACGAAGTCGGCGGGCTTCAGGAAGCCTTTGTCGAACTTGTCGTCGTAGGGCTTGGTGGGCTCGGCGGCCACGACCTGGTCGAGGGTCTGGCCGGCGCTCACCAGCTTCGACACGCGGTCGTTCACGCCGGCGAGCATGTCGCGGAATGCGCGGAGGTCGTCTCGCCTGGCTAGAGGGCCGTGTCCGGGGATGATCTTCGTCTTCCGGTCCACCGCCTTAATCATGAGATCCGCAGCCGCCACCATGCCCTCGATGGAACCGTCGGCCGAGTAGTCGATGAACGGGTACATGCCGTTGAAGAACAGATCGCCTGTGTGATACACGTTCTCGTTTACGAACTGGACCGTTGCGTCGCCGTCGGTGTGCGCGGGTAGCAGGTGCCGGTAAATGACAATCTCGCCGATTTGCGTCAATGCCCCGCCGTCCGCGAACGTGTGGTCCGGGCGGCCCGCGGGATCGAGTGGCGGGAGATCGCGATTCAGGAAGGCGTTGTGCTGGGTTGTGCTGAGACGCTTCAAGACGTTGTAATGCGCGATCATGCGGGCGCCCGCGCGCGCCAGTCGCTCATTGCCGCCGACGTGATCCAGATGGTAGTGCGTGTTGATGAGGTGCGTGATGCGCCCCGGGCCAGCGGTGTGGGCCAGGTGCTGCACGGCTTCGGCGGTCTGAGGGAGGCCGCTATCGACCAGCAGCAGTCCGTCATCACCGAAACGGAGCACGGCTATGTTTCCTCCGGCGCCGCTGAGCAGGCTCAGCCCGTACGAGACGGTTTCGAGTTTGAGAGCGAGTTGGTTCTGCGCGGCTGCGCCGGAGGCCAGCCAGAACGCCGGCGCTGCGGACGACACAATCCGGAACAGCTCACGGCGGGTAATTCGCGTCATGCTGGCCATTGTATCGGAATCATGGCCGCCGCCACTGGCGCGGCGCGATGATTGGCCGCTCAGAACAGCAGCCGCAGCGAGAACTGGAACGTGCGCGGCGCGTTCCACTGCGTGACGTTGTTGTCGAACACCGACGTGCTGGTCTTCGCGTTCGTGCCCAGATAGGTTTGGTCGCCCACCAGCCAGTTCACGTTGTTCAGGAGGTTGATGGATTCGGCGCGGAACTCGGCTCGCAGCCGCTCGGTCAGCGGGACGGCCTTGCGCAGGCCCAGGTTCAGATTGAACGCGGCAGGGCCGGAGAACATGCGCCGTTGCAAGGTGCCGAGGGCCCCCGGGGCCGGCTCCTCGAAGGCCCCCGCCGGAGCGTTCACGTAGCTCACCACCCCGCCTGGACCCTCGCGGATTCCGAAGAACTGGCGGATCTGGCTCGCGGTCAGAGAAGTCGAAACCGTGTTCTCGCCGGAGTCCGCGCTAGAGGTAAACGTGCCGAGCCCGGAGAGCAACGAGAACGGGGCCCCGGATTGGGCGATCACGATGCCGGCGATACTCCAGCCGCGCAGAATGCGCCCGCGCCGCGGCGCCGGGAGGTCCCAGATTGCGGCCGCCTTGAAGGCATGAGTCAGGTTGAAGGGCGCAGGCGCCCATTCGAGCGATGGGTTGTATAAGTTCAGAGAGGGATCGATCGCTCCCGGCCGGTAATCGTCGAGGTTACTCAGCACCTTCGAGAAGAGGTAACTGGCGGTCAGGTCGAGGCCGGCCGCGGCATGGCGGGACACGGTCAATTGCAACCCGTCGAACCGCGATACGCCGAGCTGCGACAGTAGATCGATGCCCTGCGGCGCCAGGGGATTCCCCAGGAAGTTATAGGCGCCGTTCGGATTGTATCCCTGACCCTGATACCAGCGCGCCAGCTCGCCCGCCTGCCCGGTCAGGATCAGAGAGCGCGCATACAAATCGGGCTGGCAGCTCGCAAGGTTGAAATTCGCGCAAAGCCCGCCTCCCGACAGGCCGGCGAAGCCGCTGGTGGGAGTGCCGCTCTTGAGAGCGGCCTGAACCTGCGAGAAAGCCGCGAGGAAACCCGGAGACAGCATGACCTGATTGCGGTCGATGGAACGCGGCCCCTCTTCCAGGCGATTGCCCACATAGCGCAGGTCCACGTGAAACCCCTTTAGCGCGGATTCCACTCCTACGTTCCAATACTTGACGTTGGGGGTCCGGATGTTCCAATCGATTGCATACGTCGTTCCCGGTTGCTGGTTGTAACTGTTTGCGAACGAGAGCAGCGACGCCAGCGTCAGACTGGAGGGCAGCACGGGAGCGGGCGTCGCCGGCGCCTTCGACAGCGGGACCGGGCTCGCGCTCAGGTCCGTGGACACGTTGAAACTCTGAAACGGGTTTTGGAGCGCGTAGATACTCAGGTTCTGTAACAGGTCGTCGTTCAGATAGGCGATATTGAAACCGCCGCGCACCACGAACGGGAGCCGCGCGGACGGCTTCCACGCCAGGCCCACATAGGGATCGTAGTTATCGAAGTCCTTGCGGTAGAACGGCTGTGCGCCGGAGGCGAAAGCGAAAGACAAATTCTGATCGTAGACCGCGTAGGACGCCAAGCCGGAGAGCACGGGGATGATAGCGGCGCCGGTCTGCTCGTTGGGGCGCGAAAGGTAATCGTACCTAAGACCCAGGCTAATGGTCAGCGAGGGCAGCAGCTTCCAGTCATCGTGCAGATAGGGGGAAATCATGTTCGCGGAAAGCCTGCTCCGCGCCGTGGAGCCGATCGAGTATCCCGAGGTGGGCGATAGGATGTTGAAGCGTTGATCGACTTGCGCGATGGTGCCCTGGGCAATGTCGTTCACCACGTAACGTGGAACCGAGAGCGAATCCAGCGGGCCGTGGTTGACCCCGTCCGAGTTCAACCGGTATTGCTGGAACCACAGGCCGGCCTGCAAGATGTGCTTGCCGGCGATCCAGGTGAGGTTGTCCTGGTAGCCGTACTGGTGGTCGGCGCGCCGCTCGGGGTCGAGACCCGCCATGGGCTGGCTGACGGCGACGGTCGGGTCGTCCAGGATCGCGATGAAGCCGAACTGCGAGCGCAGCGAGTTGCGATAGTCCATCTCGGCCAGATTTGCGCCGGCGCGCACCTCATTGGTCAGGCGCGCGGTGGGAGACCAGCGCCACGACGCGGAGTAGAAGGGCGCGGAGGTTGCGATGGTGGTCGTGGGCTTGCGGCCGAAGACGGAGGAATCGGCGGGATCGTCCGTGGTACTGCGCTCGTCCGTGAACGTCAGGCTGAAGCTGTGGCGTGCCGAAGCCAGGTAATCGAGCCGCGCCAGCGCGATGTGGGTGGTGCTTCCGTTGGTTTGCACTCCGCGGTAAGTGCCCGAAGGGTTCGACGGGATGAGGGCGAGGACCTGCTGCAACAGAGGATCCTGGCTGGTGAGTGGCGCGGTGGGCGCCTCGCCGGTGCGGGTTACGGTGGAGCGGTCCAGATCCGCTTCGTAGTTCACGAAGAAGAACAGGCGGTCCTTCTTCAGCGGGCCGCCGAATGCCGCGCCGAGTTGATTGAGGCTCGTTGAGGCCGGCGTGTTGCCGCTGTTGTCGGCCCAGGACTGCGCGGCCGTGGCCGTCGGGGCTGTCAGCCAGTACGCCGAGCCATGGAACGCGCGGCCGCCGCTGGGCGCGCTGAAGGCGATCTGGGAGCAGCCGCAGCCTTCGATGGAACCGGTCACGACGGTCGCCTCGCCGATCTGATCGGTGCGCAGCGGGAGCGCGGTGGAGTTCAGATTGATGCCGTCGTAAGTGATGTTGGCGAGCGCCACGGATTCGCCGTAGATGCCCAGCGGCGCGCGGCCGTTGTTCTGGACGCCGGGAAGCGTCTCGGCCAGATAGAGCGGGTCCCGCTGCGGAAGCGGCAGCCCGTTCACCTCGCGGTCGTTGGCCGTGGAAGCGACATCGACAGCGGCCGTCTGGAGCGGCTGTTGAGGAGCTTGCCCGTCGGCAGGGCCCAGGCGAATCGGAGGCAGCGAAGTCTCACCGGCCGGATCGACTTTGATGTTACGCAGCGTCAGCTTGGGAAGGCCCGGAGCTTCGAGGGTGAGGTCATACAGCGCCGGCCTCAGAACCGGGAACAGGAAAGCGCCTCTCGGCGAGGTGAGGGTGGAAGAGGACACCGCCGCAGATTCCGGCAGGGCCAGCGTCACGCGCGCGCCCGCTACAGGCTTGCCGCCCGCGTCCTGGAGTGTTCCTGACAGCTTCCCGGTGGCCTGGAAAGCCGCGGCCGCGCACGCCAGCGAGATGGACAGGAAGCACGCGCGCAGCGCTCGGACCATCCACCTAGAATGTCACACCCACCAGCAGGTCCGCCTGGTTCCGCGTCGATTTCAGCAGGCCGTCCTGAGCGGAGAAGGCGTCCGCGGTCCAGTGCGTGTAGCGGATCTCTCCGAAGACGCCAGCGAGCAGGTGGCGGAGCTCCAGGCCGGCGCCGGCGACGAAGCCCTGGGTAAAGCCGTGGTTCAGCTCGGCGGGGCTGGTCGTTTGGGTCTGGTTCGCCGGAATGTCGCAGCTTGGGCAGAGCTGTTCCGTCGTCTGCTGAACCCCCTGAAGAGTCCGGAACGCGATGCCGCCTTCGACATACGGCCGGAGCGGTCCCAGTTTGCCGACGCTGTACTTGGCCAGCAGCGGAATCTCCCATGAGTTGGCCGTGGTGGCGGTGGTATCGGTGCTCCCACCGGTCGACCCAGCGGGGGCCGCGATGATGTAATCAAAACCAAAACCCAGCCGCTTGTAGAGCACGTCCGCCTTGACGGCCAGGTGAAACGGAAAGTCCAATTCGGCGGTGGCGCCAACGGCGTAGCGCTTGGTGTTCGAAGAGTAAAAAGAACTTCCGGTAGCGCAATCGGAGCAAATGAATGGCGCGTTTACTCCTCCGATTGACGCGGGGAAATCGTAGACACCCCCGGTGTTGAATGCGTTGGTTAGTGGGAGACCACCCTCGACCCCGAACCGGAACGACTGCGCGAAGGCGATGGAGGCGGCCAAGAGAAGCAGAAACAGCGGTTTCCGCAGCATACGAGCATCCTCCCAACAAACGAGATCCTATTCTCCTATGACGGCGGAGGCGGATGCGGGGTTTCCGAAAAGCAGCCGCGGTTTCGCTTAGAATGTCACACCCATCAGCAGGTCCGCCTGGTTCCGCGTCGATTTCAGCAGGCCGTTCGGAGCGGAGAAGGCGTCCGCGGTCCAGTGCGTGTACCGGATCTCTCCGAAGACGCCAGCCCGTAAGTGGCGGAGCTCCAGGCCGGCGCCGGCGACGAAGCCCTGGGTAAAGCCGTGGTTCAGCTCGGCGGGGCTGCTCGTTTGGGCCGTCGACGTTTGGGTCCCCCAGGTCACCGCCGGAAAATTGCAATCACTGACGCAGACCGGCTGCGACATTTCCGTCGTCTGCCGGACCCCTTGTACAGTCCGGAACGCGATGCCACCTTCGACATACGGCTGGAGTGGTCCCAGTTTGCCCACGCTGTGCTTGGCCAGCAGCGGAATCTCCCACGAGTTGGCCGTGGTGGTCGCTGTCGTCGTCGACGGGAAGGGGGCCTCGCAATCAAGCGGGCAAGTTTCCTGGTAGGAGGAACCAAAGTCAAAACCCAGCCGCTTGTAGAGCACGTCAACCTTGAAGGCGAGGTGAGACGGAAGGTCCAGTTCGGCGGTGGCGCCAACGGTGTAGCGCCTCGTGCTCGAAGAATAAGAGTTGAGGTTGGTGGTACTGCTCTCAGGCGAGAATACCGTGACCACGTTGGAGGTCCCGGTGTTGAATGCGTTGGTTAGCGGCAGGCCCCCCTCGACCCCGAACCGGAACGACTGCGCGAGGGCGATGGAGGCGACCAAGAGAAGCAGAAACAGCGGTTTCCGCAGCATACGAGCATCCTCCCAACAAACGAGATCCTATTGTCCTATGACGGCGGAGGCGGATGCGGTTTCCGGAGTTTTCGCTTAGAAAGTCGCACCCACCAGCAGGTCAGCCTGGTTCCGCGTCGATGTCAGCAGGCCGTTCGGAGCGGAGAACGCGTCCGCGGTCCAGTGCGTGTAGCGGATCTCTCCGAAGACGCCAATCAGCAGGTGGCGGAATTCCAGGCCGGCGCCGGCGGCGTAGCCCTTGGTGAAGCTGTGGGCCAGTTCGGCAGGGTGACTGGTCGATTGAATCAGGGGGGGCGCAACCCAAGCAGGCCGTCACGGACGTCTGGTTGACCCCTTGAAGAGCCCGGAACGCGACGCCGCCCTCGACATACGGTTGGAGCGGTCCCAGCTTGCTCACGCCGTATTTGGCCAGCACGGGAAACTCCCACGAGTTGGCGGTGGTGGTGGTTGCCGTAATGGGCGCCAGACCGGCGGAATCGAAACTCAGCCGCTTGTAAAGCGCGTCCGCTTTGACTGCCAGGTGAAACGGGAGATCCAATTCGGCGGTGCCGCCGAAGGCGTAGCGCTGGGTGCTCGAAGAGTAACTGAGGGGACCGGCCGGCAGGACCGCGGGAATGGCGCTGGAGTTTGTATCGAATGCGCCCGTCAGCGGGAGGCCCCCTTCCACCCCAAACCGGAACGGCTGCGCGAAGCCGATGGAGGCAACCGAGAGGAGCAGAAAGAGCGGTTTCCGCATGAGTTCCTATTGTCCCATGATGGCGGAGGCGGCCTCGCGGTTTCCGCTACCTCACCGGTCCGATGCGCTCCAGGGGCCAGTAGACGAACACCGCTTTGCCGTAGATGCAACCGCGGGGGACCAGGCCCCAGTTACGGCTGTCGTTAGATGAGTTGCGGTGGTCGCCGAGGACGAAGTAATGGTCCGGCTCAATGGTTCGGGACGGCATGGACAAAATGTCGCGGTACCGCTCCGGCACGTAGTCCTCCACCAGCCGTTTGCCATCTAGGAACACCGCGCCGCGGTCGATCCACACCGTGTCGCCCGGCACGCCGATTACCCGCTTGATGTAGGACTTGGTCTGATCGCCCGGATACCAGAAAACCACCAGGTCGCCGCGGTGGGCGTCCTCGATCCCGAACCGGTAGATGAATTTGTTGACGAAGATCCGCTCTTGATCCACCAGCCCCGGCATCATGCTGGTGCCTTCGACTTTGACCGGCTGGTAGATGAAAATGATCACCACCACCGCGATCACGATCGAAACCGCCACGTCACGCAGCCAGCCGAGGATCACGGCAAGCGCGGAACGGCGCCTCGCGGCGGGTACAGGTTGGTTTGCGCTGGCGTGGTGTTCGCTCATCGCGCCCAGAGACTCGACATCACCTCTATTATAAGGGACGCCAGCGGGTGTTCACCTTCTCCGGGATGTGCGACATCGATGTGGCGTGTCCGTCCCGCCCAACGCCGGGCATCCGCTTGCTTACGCGCGCGGTTCGGCGCCGGACTCCCGGTTGGCGTCCGCAAACAGGCCGCGCACCCCCTTCTCTGCGCCGGGAGCGATAGAATCGGGGTCTGGTCCCATGAACATGCACACCGCCATTCCAAGCGCCGCACTGCTGTCCGTGCTGGCCGGCTCTCCCGCCGCCGCCACCGGCGGCTACAAGAACTTCACAGTCTCGGTCTACGCCCGCGCTTACGAGGTTCGGCAGATGAAAGACCTCGCCTGGCTCGAGCAGCGCTGGAGCGCCATCGAGAAGCAGGTGCGGGTCGGCAAGGTTTATCTGGAGACGCACCGCGATGGCGTGATGCCCGACGAGGAAACCATCGAGCAGGTCAAGCGCTTCTTCGCCGCCCGGGGAATCCGCACCGCGGGCGGCATCACCTACACTCAGAACGAGCGGGACCGCTTCAAGACATTCTGCTACTCCGATCCCGCCCAGCGCACGAAGGCCCGGGAGATCGCCGAACTTACCGCCCGGCACTTCGACGAAATCATCCTCGACGACTTCTTCTTCACCAACTGCAAGTGCGACGCCTGCATTCGCGCCAAGGGCTCCAAGAGCTGGACCCAGTTTCGCCTGGAACTTATGGATGACGCCGCGCGGAACCTGGTGGTGGGGCCGGCCAAGGCGGTCAACCCCAAAGTCAAGTTCGTCATCAAGTATCCGAATTGGTACGACCATTTTCAGTATTTGGGCTTCGACCTGGAGAACGAGCCGAAGATTTTCGACGGCATCTACACCGGCACGGAGACCCGCGATCCGGACTTCTCCGACCAGCACCTGCAGCCCTACGAAAGCTACTCGATTTTCCGGTTCTTCGAGAACGTCAAACCCGGCGGCAATGGCGGCGGCTGGGTGGATCCGTTCGCGCGCGGCACGCTAGACCGCTACGGTGAGCAGCTCTGGCTGACGCTGTTCGCCAAGGCGCCCGAGATCACGCTGTTCGATTTCCGGTCGCTCATCGAGCCGGTCCGCCGCGAGGACGGCACGGAGCAGCCGGACACGATGCTGGGGCGCGTCGCCGGGTACGTCTTCGACACCGTGGATGGCTTCATCGGCAAGCTTGGCAAGCCCGTCGGCATCAAGAGCTACAAGCCGTTCCACTCCTCGGGCGAAGATTTTCTGCACAACTACATCGGCATGCTCGGCATCCCGATCGAGCTCACGCCCGTCTTTCCGGCAGAGGAGCAGACCATCCTGCTGACCGAGTCGGCGAAGTTCGACCCCGGAATCGTTGGCAAAATCAAAGGCCAGTTGCAGGCCGGCAAGAACGTCGTCATTACTTCCGGGCTGCTGAAAGCGCTCCAGGGCAAGGGAATCGAGGACATCGCCGAGATCGAGTGCACGGACCAGAAAGTATCCGCGAACGATTTTTGGCAACCGTGGCGGCCGGCCATCTGGCATGCCGATGCGCCCATTCTGGTGCCGCAGATCCGCTACCCCACCAACGACGTTTGGGAGCTCGTCTCCGCCCTCAGCGCCGGCAAGGGCTTCCCGATTCTGCTCGATGCAGGATACTCGACGGGACACCTTTATGTGCTCACGATTCCGGATAACTTCGGCGACCTTTACCGGCTGCCGCCCGGCGCGTTGACGCGGATCAAGGAGGTGTTGATGAGCGGCCTGCCGGTGCGCGTCGAGAGCCCCGCGCAGGTGGCGCTGTTCCTCTACGACAACGATTCCTTCATCGTCGAGTCGTTCCAGCCGCAGGGCAGCCAAGTGACGATCGTGACGGACCCGCGCATCGCCAAGCTGCGCGACCTCAGAAGCGGGCAGCTCCTGGCCGGGCAGGCGCGCGGCAACCGCATGATCTTCGACGTGCCGATCCCGCCGCACTCCTATCGCGTCTTCGCCGCGGACAAGGAGTAGCGGGTGATCTCAGACCGCGGGGCACCATCACGGCCGTTGGTGGTTGCGCTTTGGTCCCTGTTCCTGTGGACCGCAGCATGCCTGGCGCAGCAGGTTGCCGCGGAGGCGGACTATTACCCGCTCGGCTACTCCGGCGCTGCGTGGATCGGTGAAATCAATTCCGTCAACGAAGACACGCGCGAGTTCACCTTAACCTACAAGAAAGGCGACAAGGAGCAGACCTTCGTCGGCGTGCTGCAAAAAGGGTATAGGTGGCGGATGGCCGACGGCGCGTACCGGGAAGTGAAGATGGCAGATCTCTTGCGCACGGGCGCGCAAATGCGCATCAAAGCTTACTACACGGTCAAGACCAGGAAGGTCAACGGGCAGAAGGTACGATCAACGAAGTGTTCAACATCAAGTTCGTCCCCAAGATCAAGTGAGGCTCCTCCGTTCAGCGGGTCCGGTTGCTCGCGGGCCCCTTCGCCGCTCGCCGGTCTGCCGCCGCAGCCGGCCGAAAAGCGCGGCGGCGTTCGCCTGCGGGATGATAGTCTTCCTACTGGAGGCCTATGAATTCCAGACCGCCTGTCACGCCGGCACTGGTGCTCGGGTTGATCATCCTGACCTTTGGCACGATCCTGTTTCTGGACCGCCAGGGCTTCATCGACGCCTCGCGAATCTATCCCTTCTTCTGGCCTGCGGCGCTGCTCGCGGTGGGCCTGTTCAAGCTGGCGCTTTCCAGTTCGGGCTCGGGCCGGGTTTGGGGCGGCATCCTGGCCGCGGCCGGAATCCTTCTCATTCTCGACCGCCTCGACTACGTGCAGGTTTCCTTCCGCACTCTGTGGCCGCTCGCGCTGATCCTGGCTGGGTTGCTGCTGGTCTGGCGATCGATTGAGGGACCCTCCGAGCGGCCGGCCATCAGGACGGCCGGCGCCCTTAACGAGCTTGCGGTTCTCGGGGGCGGGGAGTTCAAGAGCGACACCACGGATTTTCGGGGCGGGGAAGTCTTCGCCGTGTTTGGCGGCTGCCAGGTCGATTTGCGCAAGGCCGCCATGCAGGTAAGCGAGGCCGTCATCCACGCCAACGCGCTGTTCGGCGGCATCGAGATCCGGGTGCCTCCCTCGTGGAGCGTCTTCATCCACGGAGTTCCGCTGCTGGGCGGCTACACGGACGAGACACATCATCCCTCGCCCGGCGAAGGCGTCGAAATCAAGCGCCTGGTGGTCACGGGCTTCGCTATGTTCGGCGGCGTGGGCGTCAAGAATTGAGACCAGCTTCACGCTTCGCGCCGCACGGAACCACGAGCGTTAGCGAGTGGACCGCTCCCTCACGGTCGCGGTTCGGTGCTGGTGTGGTGCAGGCATTGACTACGGGTTGATCCGGGTCACCACAACCGAGCGCCAGCCGCAGTTTCCCGCCGCGTCGTAAGCGCGGATGGTGATCGTGTTGGTTCCCAGGAGCATCGGGATTGCCGCCGTCTGCCAGGAGGCCGTTCCGATCGCGGTCCTGGTGTCGCCGAGCGAATCCGTCCACGTGACCTTAACCACTCCGACGTTGTCCGAAGCGGTCCCGCTGAAAACCAGGGATGCGCGGTAGGTCAGGACGCTGGTGCCCGCAGGAGACAGAATCGTCAGCGACGGCGCGACCGTATCCACCGGCGGCGGCGTCGGGCTTGGCGTCGGCTGTGGAGTGGGTGCCGGGGTCGGCTTTGGTGTCGGTGTCGGAGTCGGCTTTGGTGTCGGAGTCGGCGTCGGGGTTGGCGTTGGCGTTGGCTTTGGGGGCGGAGTTGGCGTCGGCGTCGGAGTCGGCGCCGGCACGGCAGCCCCACGTGCGGGGTACAGACCGCGGATCGCGGCGATGTCCACCGGCGTGAGGCCGGTCTGCACCTGGTAATACGGGTACATCACGGCGCCCGGCACGTCGGTGTGCGGGAGGCCGAGAGCGTGTCCCGCTTCGTGTAACGCCACACTGAACAGGTCCGTGCCCGAGCCGATTCCCCAGCTCTCGGAGGCGTCGAAGTGCATGTCGCCGGCGATCGGCTCCGGATTCGGCGGCGCGGGATAGAACGTGTGCGCCAGCACGCTGGTATCGGTGAACGGATAGGCGTCGCCGTGCGCCCCCGCGGCGAACATGATGGCGATGGTTCGCGACGCGGTCGAACTCGCGGGCACGTAGTTCACCTGGACATACTGCGCCCACACGGCCAAGGCTTGCAGGATCACCGACTGGACCTGCGCGGCCGGCAGCCGGTTGGTCAGCGCTCCAAAGGAGTAGCCCAGCGTGACCGGGGCCAGAGTGGCGCCGTTCCAGCCAGTCGCCGCGGTGGCGTTCTGTCCGATGACTCCGCTAGTCGTCAGCGCCCCCGCGCAGGCGAGCACGCGCGTGCCCGTCACCAGATCCTCGGATGCGGGGAAGACGTAAGCCACCTCATCCATGGCAGCCAGTTGCATGGCGCGTTCCATGTCGCCGTAGACCAGCATGTGCCGCGCCACCAGATCGGGGTGATAGTGCGGCTCCATGTGGCTCTCGCGCAGCACGGCATAGGCGTCCGCCTGTCGCACGTCGGAATGAAACTCGACCACGAACCAAGTCGCGTCCGGGGCCAGCTCGGCGCTGATCTTGTTCTCGAGCCGCAGCTGACCGGCTTCCGCGATCTCGAGATCGTCGAATCGCGTTCCTTCATCGGCGGCCACGATCAGGCCGGTCTCCGGGACGACTCCCACCACCGTAACACCGCGTTCCTCAAGCGCCGCCAGGTCCGCCGGCCGTGGCGCGGACCAGAAAGTAAGCAGGAAATGCGGCCGGCCGTAAGGCTTCCGCCCGAGCGGCTGCACCGCCCCCACCGGCCGAGATTTTAACTGGAGACGCCGCGGTTCGGGCCCCGAAATCGCGGAGCCAAGCAGAACGAGCAGGAGGGTCGACAACCAACGGGTATTCACACCTAGTCTTATCGAACCGCGGCGGCGCTTTTTGATTCCGGCCTGCCACGCTGCCGGCCGACCCCAACGCACCACCCCCGCTTGCTTCCACCCTCCCGGCGTGTTTATACTGCTATTTCGCTTTGGGTCTGGGACGGGTCTTATGCCGGCTAAGGATGAATTCGATCCTTCGGCTCCGCAAAAGGAAGCCGCCGTGTTCTACGGCCTTTTCCTGCGCGGCCATTCGCCGGAGCGGCTCCGCCAGGACATCGACGTTCCGCGCCCGCTGCTCGCCAAGTGGCTAACATCGCCCGTCTACGAATCTCCCTTCCGCGAGAACCTCGAACGCCTCTACCGTTACCGCAAGCAGGTCCTGGCCATTTTCGAGGAATTGGTCTCGAGCGAACGCGTCCGCGCCCGGGTGCAGTAGACCGGCCTGACGGCGGCGAAGAGCGCCTCGCGTGCAACAATGAAGTGGTATGCGATGGAAACTCGCGCTCTTGCTGCTCGGAGCGTCGTTGTGGTCGCCCGCTGCGACGAAGCTGACGGTAGAGCAGTTGGTCAGCTTGGTACGCTCCGAGGTTCAGAAGAAGGATCCCGATAAAGAGGTCGCCGCCTACCTGGCGACGGTCTCTCTCTCCGAACGGCTCGATGACCGGACCATCGAGGACCTGCGTGCGCAGGGCGCCGGACCCAAGACCGTTGAAGCGCTGAAGGCCCTGCGGGCTGCCTCGCAGACTCTTCCCGCTCCGTCCACACCCACGCCCACGCCGCCGCCCCCTCCGCCACCGCCGTCAGTGCCGCCGCCGAGCCCGGAGGAGCAGGACAAGGTGATCGAGCAGGCGCGCGAGTACGCCATGAACTATACCAAGTCGCTGCCGGACTTCCTGTGCACTCAGATTACGCGCCGGTACGTCGACCCGCATGCCACCCAGTTCTGGGGGCTGGAGGACACCCTCACCGCCCACGTGAGCTATGTGGACCACAAGGAAGACTACAAGTTGACGTCGAGGAACGGCAAGTCGGTCACCAACTCGTCCATCTGGTCCGTCGGGGGCGCCAACTCGGCGGGCGAGTTTGGCAGCATGATGGCGGAGATTTTCGATCCCAACACCGAGGCTTCCTTCCGCTGGGAGCGGTGGGCGACGCTGCGCACTCGCCGAGCGTACGTCTACGCCTACCAAGTAGCCCAGCCGCGCTCGAGGTGGAAGGTGAGCTATGGCCGCGACTCGGGCGGCGAATCGAAAGCTGAGACCGTGCCCGGCTACCACGGCCTGATTTTCGTCGACCACGACCTGCTGGCGGTGGTGCGGATCACGCTGGTGGCCGAACTCCCGCCGGAGTTTCCGATGCAGCAGGTCGAGGATACGCTGGACTACGATCTCGCTACGATCAGCGGCCACGAGTACCTCCTTCCGCTCCGGGCTGTCGTGCTGATGCGCGAGGGGACGCACCACTCGAAGAACGAAGTCGAGTTCCGCCTTTACCGCAAGTTCACCGGCGTGGCCACCATCACCTTCGATACGCCCGACACGCCGCCGGACGACAAGACCAAGCCAGAGCCGCCGAAGTAGTAGGACAGGCCATCGGCCTGTCTCCGCGCGCCTCGCGTGAGAGAATGAATCGTATGCGATTGAGGGTGGCGCTCCTGCTGCTCGGAGCGTCTCTGTGGCTGGCTGCCGCGACGAAGCTGACGGTCGAACAGTTGGCTAGCTTTATCCGTTCCGCGATCCAATTGAAGCAGCCGGACCGGCAGGTGGCGGCCTATCTCGGCACGGTCACACTGACGCAGCGGCTCGATGACGCTACCATCGACGAATTGCAGGGAGACGGCGCCGGACCCAAGACCGTCGATGCGCTCAAAGCCCTCCGGGAGGCCTCGCAGACCCTGTCCGCTCCTCCCCAACCCACGCCCACTCCGCCGCCTCCGCCACCTCTCCCGCCGCCCAGTCCGGAAGAGGAGCACAAGGTGATCGAGCAGGCCCGCGAATATGCGATGAACTACACGCAATCGCTGCCCAACTTCCTCTGCACTCAAGTGACGCGCCGCTACGTCGACCCGCATGGCATGGAATTCTGGGCGCCGACGGACACCCTGACTTCGCGCCTGAGCTACGTGGACCACAAAGAGGACTACAAGCTCGTGTTTGTGAACAACCGCGCGGTCGCCAACGTGTCCTATGAGTCGGTGGGCGGCGCGACCTCGGGCGGCGAGTTCGGCAGCATGATGAAGGAGCTCTTCGATCCCGAAACGGAGGCCTCTTTCCGCTGGGAGCGCTGGGCCACGCTACGCGGCCGCCGCGCGTACGTCTATTCCTACCAGGTCGAGCAGCCGCGCTCGAAATGGCACGTCGTCTCCAGGAGCGAGCACTCGAACCAAGACACCGTGCCCGCCTACCACGGCCTGGTTTTCGTGGACCGCGACCTGCTGGCGGTGGTGCGGATCACGCTAGTGGCCGAGCTTCCGCCCACCTTCCCCATCCAGCAGGCTCAAGATACGCTGGACTACGACTTGGCTACCATAAGCGGCCATGAGTATCTACTGCCGCTCCGGGCCGTGGTGCAGTTACGCCAAGGGAAGTTCCTCTCCAAGAACGAGGTCGAGTTCCGGCTCTATCGCAAGTTCACCGCCGAGGCCACCATCACCTTCACGCCCGACGAGCTGCCCGAGGACAAGACCAAAGAACAGCCAGCGAAGTAGCGGTGGGGCAGGCCTCCGGCCTGTCGGCCAGGCCGCTACGGATGAGCGCCGATCGCGTTGCGCGTGGCCCGCAGCGTATTCACCAGCGACTCCGCGGGCAGTTGGCGGACGATCGGCTCGATCAGCCATCCCAGGCCGGTGGGCACGTCGCGAGTCAGCGAGATGGCCTCGCACTCGATATACACGCCGCCATCCCGCTCCTCGAAGCGCCAGTAGGAGTTCAGCCGCCAGAGGAAGCCGTGGTCGTTCCCCACGGGCTGCTCGCGTTCGCTGCTTCTGCCCGGGTCGGCGACCTCGGCGATGCGGGTGCTGTAGGAGCGGCTGTGGCAGCGCTTGGCATCGATGGGGAAGTAGCGCACATCATGCTCCGTGTTGAGCACCACGGTCAGCACTTTCTTCTTCATCAGCCGCAGGTAGATGCGGAAGTGGTTGCCGTCCCGGCTGAGCAGCTTCGAGTCGATCACTTCCGGCCGGTGCGTCACCTTGTCGCGGTCGTAATCCTGCACGCTGGCCAGGGTCCGCTCGAGCGTCGCGCCCGGCACAAAGACGGCGGCGATCCAGTCGTGGACCAGGCCGCCGGCCACCGCGACGTCGCCCTGGCCCACCACCGGCTCTGTGACAACCTGGCCGTCGCGGACCGCCTTCAGGCGCGCGGGATAATCGTCCGCCCACAGGAAGCCCGGGCCGTGGAGGCGCCCATCGATGCGGGTCTCCGCGGCGCGGACGTAGCGGTCGAAGGCGTCGACCGTCTCCGGTTTCAGCTCCGCGGCCGAGGCGACGCAAGCGGACAGCCACGCCACAGCCAACCACCGGGCGTAAGGGAATCGGTTCACCCCACAATCTTCACAAGCCGCGCCGGGCGGCGCAACGTAGCCCGGTGCAGGGTTTAATTTTCGCTTGATTTCGGCCATGGGACCGTCTATACTCTGTAAATCCCTAACATTGAGGTGTATTCATGACGCCCGCACCCCCGCTGCGAAGGAAGAGGATCGGCCTGGCTCTCTCCGGAGGCGGTTTCCGCGCCTCCATTTTCCACCTCGGAGTCATCCGGCGGCTTGAGGAACTCGAAATCATGAAGGACGTGGACGCGATCTCGGCCGTCTCCGGCGGCTCGATCGTCGCGGCCTATTACGTCTGCGAGATGGAGCAGCGGCTGCACGCGATGGAGGAGACGCAGCGCGCCGATCCCGCCGAGCGCGTGCGGATCTTCGGCGACATTGCCGAAGAGTTCCTGCGCGCCGTGGACCACAACCTGCGCACCCGCGCGCTGATCTACACGCCGTTCTTCCACCCCTGGCTGTTTCTCAAGACGCTCGTCTCGCGCCCCTTTCGGACTGGGGCGCGCGCCACGCTCATCCAGAGCGAATACGACCTCTGGTTTTACGATGGCGATACGCTCGACCAGTTTCCCAGCGTCACGCCGGACCAGGTGCCCCCAAAATCCACGGTCATCTACGGGCCGAATCTCATCCTGAACACCACCTCGCTGCTGACGGGGGAACGCGTGGCTTTTTCGCGCGTGCCGATCTCCGGGATGGCGGCGCTTTCCCGAGTCAACAAGAACGTGCTCAAGATCTCGCGCGTGGTGGGCGCGTCTTCCGGCGTGCCGGTGGTCTTCCCTCCGACGGTGATCAACGGCAACGCTCTTGTCGACGGCGGCGTGTGCGACAACCAGGGGATCGAGGCGCTGGTGGACGACACTCCGGGCGAAACTCCCTGCGACACCTTGCTGGTCAGCGACGCCTCCGGCCAGATGGAGTCGAAAGACTCGGTAAAGACGGGCGAGACCAGCGTGTACGCCCGCGTGAACGACATTCTGCAGTTCCAGGTCCGCGCCAAGCTGCTCAAGCTGCTGGTGCAATGGCAGAACCCTCCGGCGAAGTCCTTCGCCTTCGTACACCTCTTCCTGAACCTGAAGGACCGGCCGCAAGTGACGAATCGAGTCCCCTCCGATTACATCCCCGCGATCGGACGCATCCGCACCGACCTGGACCAGTTCAGCTACGTCGAGCGCGAGGCGCTCATGTACCACGGCTACACGCTCATCGACGCTCAGATCAGGCAGTACTGCCCCGAACTGATCGCCGAACGGTTCGCTCCCGGCGCCGAGCCGCCGCTGCGGACGCCGCCGCTGTTTCGAGACGACCTCCAGCGCAAGCCGAAGGTGCGGGACGCGATGCGCCGGGATCTCGAGTGCGGGCAGCAGAAGCTCTTTCTTTGGCGATCGGCAAGGAAGTACCCCGGATACGTGGTTCCATTGCTGTTGGCCGGCGTGTTTGCGGCCCTCCTCCTCTTTACTCTGGCGCTCTACACCCGCACGCCGCTGCTGGCCGTCCAGAAGCTCATCGGCACGCTGCTATACGCCGTGCCGGTGCTGGCGCAGGAGCCCATTGAGCGCTCTTTGCGATTCCTAGGGCTGCCGGGACTCCGTACTTCTATTCAGGCTCTTTCCGGCGTGCTGGCCTTTCTCGGGCTGCTGGGGCTCTCTCTGTACCTGGTCAGCTTTCCCGTGTACCTGGTGGTGCACCACATGGCCCGCCGCCTCGATCGCAGGCTGTACACGAAGATTACCGGCGTGCACCATTCGGCGCATTGGAAACCGGCCGGGGAATGAGCCGTCAGTGTGCGGCGCCGGCCGAGGCGTGGGCCTCCGCGGTCTGAGTTGCCTTCGCCGGCTCGACCAACGCCGGGCGCGTGTAGACGTTCGATGGCGCCCACACCATGTAGCCCGCGAAGCGGTCGCCGAGCGCATCTTCGACGGCCTTGATCTCGGCCTTCACCATGGCGGCATCGTATTTCGCGCCGAGGTTGAAGTCCTGAATCCAGGGCCGCAGCCTGGCCGCCTTGATTTCGCTCTCTTGCGGCGCGTCGCCTTTGCCTGGCTCCGGTTTGGGACGGCTGAAGTCCTCCAGCCGGCTGAGCGCTCCCTTCATCGAGTAATTCACCACTTCGTACGGATGCTGGGCCGGGTTGGGGAAGCCTAGAAACTTGTGCGCGTAGTGCGACGGATACACCATCGGGCAGACGGCGTCGAAGGTTCCGTAGGCGTCCTCGATCACCTGGCCGATGCCCAGATCGTCGCCGTTTACCGTCGCCAGTCCGAACAGGTCAGCCGAGATCCGCGCGCCCGCGAGTTCCTTCCGCAAAGTGCCGAAGAACTGGCGGATCACCTCGTGTTTGGGCGTCTTGCCGTCCCAGTGGGGGAAATACATGTCGTTCAGGTCGCCGTCCGAGGGGAAGCGGACGTAATCAAAATTCACCTCGTCGGCGCCGTGGCCGAGCGCGTCGCGGGCGATCGAGACCACGTACTCCCAGGCCGGGCGGGACGCCGGGTCGATCCACGCCAGCCCCTTGCGGTCGCGCCACACAGAGGCGACGGTAAGCGGTCCGTGCTTCTCCTTGGGCAGCTTCGAGACGCGATGGACCGCCAGGTCGGGCCGCGCTTCGGCCAGCACCGGGTCCTGGAACACGGTGAGGCGTGCGATGACGTAGATTCCCTCGCTGTGCAGGCGGTTCACCAGCCCGTCGATGTCGCGGATCATCGGCCGCACCGCGCCGTACTGGCGGGCCTCCGGGGCACTGACCGAATAGGCAATGTTGCCGGAATAGTCCTTGATGTCGATCACAACGGCATTGATGGCCGTGGTCTTGTGCAGGTCCACCAGGTAATCGATGCGGCGCTTGATGCCCGCCGACCAGCCGGTGAAATAGACGGCCTTCACGTTTGCCGGCGGGTTCGCAAGCGGCTGGCCCGTGGGGGACAACTGCGGGGTCGGCCTGGGCGCGGCGGGCTTGGGAGTGGGCGTGGTCTCAGCGGGCTGCGGGGTTGGCGTGGGGACGACAACCGCGGCCTTCACGACCGGCGCGGGCTTCGGCTTGGGAGGCGGCACGGCGCTCCGCCGCCAGGCGAACCAGCCGACAGCCAGGGCCAGGCAGCCGGCCGCCACGGCGTAACGCGTCCGATTTCGCACCATACGAGGTTACCATCAAGTTCCCGCTTGAACGTGCCGCGACCTCGGTTGGGAACCGAAAATCGTACCTAGCCATGCGGAAGCGGCCCACTTCGGCCTTGCGCCCCGCCCCGGCCCGTTTATAATGTACAGTGCCGTGCTGAGACGAAAGGCAGCCGCAAGCCTGTGCCGCTGATCCGCGTCCTCCTGCGATTCGTCGTGCGGCTCGTCCTGCGCGTATGGTTTCGGATCGAGGTGCGGGGCGTCATGGCGCACCATGAGCGCCTGCTGATCGTCTCCAACCACCAGTCGCTGCTGGACGGGATTCTGTTGGGCGCCTTCCTGCCGACGATCCCGGTTCCGGTGCTGCATAGCACCATCGTCCGCCACTGGTTCGTACGCCTGGGCATGCGCCTCTTCGAGCACCTGGTGGTGGAGACAGGCCATCCGCTGGCCATGAAGACGGTGATCGAGCTGATCGAGCGCGGCCGGCCGGTGCTGATTTTCCCCGAAGGCCGGGTCACCGTGACCGGCTCGTTGATGAAGGTCTACGAAGGCCCGGCCTTCGTGGCGGCCAAGACCGGCGCCACCGTGGTCCCCGTGCACATCGACGGCGCGGTGTACTCGATCTTCAGCCGCATGAAGGGCGATTTCCCGCGCCGGCTCTTCCCCCGCATCACCATCACGATCCACCCGCCGGTGACCATTCCGGAGGCCGACGCGCCGAAGGCGAAGATGCGCCGGCGGCTGGAGGCCAAGACTCTGCGCCGCCTGATGCAGGAGACCGCGTTCGCCTCCCGCCGGCCGAACACGCTCTTTCCCGCGCTGCTCGACGCCGCCCGTATCCACGGCTGGCGGCGCGACGCGATCGAGGACATCCGCCAGGAGCCGCAATCCTACCGGCAGATCGTGCGGGGGGCGCTGGCCCTGGGCCGCCTGGTCTCGAAGATGACCGCCGAAGGCGAGCACGTGGGCGTTCTGCTGCCGAACGTCTCGACGACGGCGGCGCTTCTGTTCGGCATGTTCTCCGTGCGGCGGGTGCCCACCATGCTGAACTACACGGCCGGCGCGGATGCCCTGCGCGCCGCCTGCAAGGTGGCCGGCGTGCGGCTGGTGATTACGTCGCGAGCGTTTCTCGAGAAGGCCAACCTGGGTCCGGTGGTGGAGCAGATCGGCGCCGTTCAAGTGGTGTGCCTGGAGGATCTGCGCAGCCAGTTCGGGCTGGGGAGCAAGCTTTGGCTTCTGTTGTGGGCGCAGTGGTTCCCGCATCTCGCGGCGCGGCCGGGCCGCCCCGAAGACACCGCCGTGATCGTGTTCACTTCCGGCTCCGAGGGCCTGCCCAAAGGCGTCGCTATCAGCCATGACGCCATCGTGGCCAACGTCGCGCAGTGTCTCGCCGTGATCGACTTCGCGCCCAAGGACAAGCTGATGAGCGCGCTGCCGCTGTTCCACATGTTCGGGCTGACGGTGGGCATTTTCCTGCCGCTGCTGAGCGGCTCGCGCACCTTCCTCTACACTTCGCCGCTGCACTACCGCGCGATTCCGGAGCTGATTTACGACCGCGACTGCACGGTGCTGTTCGCCTCCAGCACCTTTCTCGCCAACTACGCCAAGTACGCCAACGACGTCGATTTTCGCAGCCTGTGGCTGGTGGTGGCCGGCGCGGAGAAGCTGCAGGACGACGTGCGCCGGCTCTACATCGATAAGTTCGGCATCCGCATCCTGGAAGGCTACGGCGTCACCGAGACCTCGCCCGTGCTTTCCGTGAATACGCCCATGGCTTCCCGGACCGGCACGGTGGGCGAGCTGTTCCCCGGCGTGGAGTACCGGATCGAGCCCGTGCCCGGCATCGAGCAGGGCGGCCTGCTGCACGTGCGCGGCCCGAACGTCATGCAGGGGTATCTGGCGGAGGAGACCGGCGAAGTCGTGCCGGTCAGTTCGATCTACGGTCCGGGGTGGTATAACACGGGCGACGTCGCCTCGGTGGACGAGGACGGCTTCGTCACCATCGTGGGCCGCGTGCGGCGCTTCGCCAAGGTGGCCGGCGAGATGGTGTCGCTCGAACTGGTGGAGCGGATCGCCCTGACCGCCTCGCCCGAGTTCCAGCACGCCTCGGCCGCCACGCGCGAGCCGGGCCGCGGGGAGACCATCGTGCTCTTCACGGAAGACCCGCACCTGACCCGCGAGCAATTGCAGCGTGCGGCCCACGGCCTGGGCGCGCCGGAGCTGGCCATCCCGCGGCGCATCGTCCACCTGGCCGAAATCCCCTGCCTGGGGAGCGGCAAGAAGGACTACGTCACGCTGAACCGCCTGGCCGTGGGGGCTCCGATTCAGGCTATCAGCGCCTGAGGGCGCGGGCTCAGGGTGTTCATTTGTGGGATTGGGACCCTCTTGCACTTTTTCAATTCCGCGCTCGGCCTCGCGGCTGGCTTCCAGGAGTTTCAGGGCGGTGTCGTAGGTGCGCTGGAGGTGGGCCTGGTAGCGGTCAAGGCCGGGAAGGACGCGGGACTCGTCGTAGAGGGCGCGGAATGCGAGTGCGGCGCGGGTTGCGGGGTGATTGCTTTCGGATTCATCGCAGCCGTCGCGTTCTCGGCGGCCGATTTCGACTTCGATGAGGGCGGTCTCGACGGATTCGGCGCGGATGAGGCGCCAGCGTGCGGCGACGAGTCGATCGACGAGGAAGATATCGACCAGGGACGCGGGCCGGAAGTGGAGGAGGTAGACTTCGCGGAGGGCGCGGAAGTCGTCTTCGGATTCGTTTTCGAGGACGATCTGGCGGGCGGTGAGGCCGTGGGTGATGGGGGCGGCGGCGCAGCGGGCGAGGCCCTCGGGGGTGACGGGTCCGCGGGACCGGGCGCCGTTGGCGCGCGAGGAATCGATGCGACGTTGGGAAGACATGTGGTGCGGCCTACCTGGAGGGAGCGTAGCGCAAGGCGGTGCGGGTGGCGGGGGCTGGCTTCTGTAAGTGGTTGAGGGGGCAGGATATTGAGTTGGGGAGTTGTTGGGAATGGCGGTTGGGCTGAAGGGCGTGAGGCCGTGAGGTCAGCGTGTTCGCGATTACCGCCTGGGAGCTGACCGGCAAACCGCTCGCGGCTTATCGTAAGCGCAAAAGGAAAAAGCATCAATGAAGCAAAGCAAGTTTCCCGAAGCGTGGAGCGGAGAGCGCATACGCAGGATCCTTGCGCAGTACGGAGAGCGGGCTGAAGAGGAAGCCGTCGCGGAGGACGAAGCCGGTGTCGAATCGTCGGAGACCGTGATGAGCGTTCCCCACGAGCTTGTGCCGGTCATTCGGGAAATCATCGCAAAGCGGCGAAGATCGGCGTCAGGCGGCGCTCGAATCGGATCGCGACACCTGCGGCGACTCGTCGCTTTCCGCATCCCCCTGCTATGCAAAGGCCGGCTCCGGCGACGTGGCGGTCAGCCCGAAACGCGATTGCGGTCGGGTGTCGAGTACCACATGGACGTATAGTCGTCCGGGCCTTGCGCTGTCGGCGACCGAGATCGGGCTTTGGGGCAACTCGGGCACTCCGGGCCTACAGCCTAGGGCAGGCAGTCCTGTGCCACTCTCTTTCATGCCCCCTTCTTGATCTCCTCCAGCATCGCTTCCCGGAGCACCCGGTTGAGCCTGGTCTGATAGCCCTTTCCATCGTGGCGGAGCCAGGCCACCACATCGGCGTCCAGGCGCACGGTGAGTTGCTGCTTCACGGGCCGGTAGAACGGATTGCGGACGGCGTTTTTCCAAAAGCTATCATCGAGCGGCGGGATGTCCGAGAAATCGATCTCCGAGTCCGGTCGCTGGGCGAGCTCGGCCAGCCTGCGCTTGCGGGCGGGCGTCATCGGGATGTCAGCCAGCGTCTTGCGTACGAGTTTCGTCATAATGGCTTCGCTCCTTCCGGGTGGCTCGGCGCGCCGAGATGAGGCGCATCACTTCGTCCGCGCCCTCTTCCCGAACGGTGTGGGCCACGAGCAGGAGAACCACTCCTCCAGCCAGACCGAGCGCCCGCCAGCGCGGCTCCCCCGCTTCGGCGATAAGGTCCTGCTCGAACAGGGCGCAGGGGTCTTCGAAGACGTGCATGGCGTCCTCGAACATGACGCCGTGTTTCCGTGCGTTGGTACGCGCTTTCACCGGGTCCCACTCGAACCGCACCATCCCGACACGATTATACCTCCAAATCTGTAGCTACAATGTTGGATATCGAAGCTGGCTCGGTGAGGGCGGGTCTGGCGGCATGGACGGAAGGCTACCCGCGGGACGGCGCGCGAGGCGTCGGCACGAGTGCCGACGCGGCACGCTGAAGAGGCTGATGAAAAAGTCCCTGGGCAAGCTGAAGCATGCCCCACACGCGGCTGCAAGTCATTGGTTTGCCGTGTGGGATAAGCTTCAGCTTGTCCTCTCTCAACCCCTGACGGGACTTTTTCATCAGCCTCCGAAGCGTGCGCCACAAAGAGGCTACAAGCGTTCCAGAAGCTGTGGATCTGGTGAGCGGCATGGACCGTTCAAACCCGGCGCAGCGGAATACCGTGGCGACCATAGCCTACGCCCCATTTTCCCCTTGCTTACCGAGAGGAGTGGTGGTATTCTAAGCTCGGTAACCGATAGGAGAGGCCGTGAGCAGACCATCCGATCTGGTCCAGGGGACCCTGGACCTGCTTCTGCTGAAGATTGTGGCTCTGGAACCGCTAAACGGCTGGGCCATTAGCCAGCGCCTCAAACAGGTTTCGGGCGACGTCCTGCAAGTGAGCGATGGGTCGCTCTACCCCGCGCTGCACAAGCTGGAGCAGGAGGGGTGGATCAGCGCCGAGTGGAAGGCGAGCGAGAACAACCGGCGGGCGAAATTCTACTCGCTGACGCGCCTGGGCCGCCAGCAGCTACAAAAAGAAGCGGCGAACTGGGCGCGGCTTTCGGATGCCATCACACAGGTTGTGCGACTCGAGGAGGCATGAGCCATGCGCCTGGAACAGTGGGTCTACGCCGTGCCGCTGCGCTTGCGATCCCTTTTCCGCCGCCGGCAGGTCGAGCAGGAGCTGGATGAAGAGCTGCAGTATCACCTGGAGCGCAAGATCGAGGAGTACATCGCGCAGGGCCTGACACCCGAGCAATCGCGGCACGCCGCCTTGCGCGCGATGGATGGGCTCACGCAACGCAAAGAGGAATGCCGGGACCTGCGGGGGGTAAGCGCCATCGAGAATACCGTTCGGGATATCCGTTACAGCCTGCGGGTTCTTGCGAAGTCCCCGGCATTCACAATCGTCGCCGTTGTAACACTGGCATTGGCCATAGGCGCGAACGCCGTGGTCTTTGGCGTCTTGAACGGGCTGATCCTGCGCCCGCTGAATGTGCCTCAGGCCGAGAGCCTCTACGGAACCGAGTACGGGGACGGTTCGGGGTGGCAGTCGTATCCCAACTATGTGGATCTGCGCGATCGGAACCGCAGCTTCGAAAGTCTGGCAGCTTTTAAATTCACCTTTGTAGGGTTGGACACGGGCAAGGATCCCTCGATGGCCGCGGGCTACGCCACGAGTGGGAACTATTTCGACGTGCTAAGAATTCAGCCGTATCTCGGCCGTTTCTTCCACAAGTCCGATGAGCATGGCCCGAACAGCGCTCCGTACGTAGTGCTCACCTGGGCGTATTGGCACACCCGTTTCCACGACGATCGCGGGGTGGTGGGCCGCACGGTTCGGCTCAACAAGCATCCTCTCACCATCGTCGGCGTAGCGCAGCCGGGGTTTCACGGGACTTTGTTGTTTGTCTCTCCCGACTTCTTTATGCCGATGGTCAACCAGGAGCAGGTGGAGGGTGTGGATCTCCTGAACGCGCGCGGGAGCACCGGTGGCGTCTTCGAGGCGTTCGGACATCTGAAGCCGGGAGTGACTCCCGCGCAGGCTGTCGCCGATGTGAACGCCGTGGGCGCGTATCTCGCAAAGACCCATCCCAAAGAGGTTGGTCATAAGAGTGCTTCCCTGTCACGCCAAGGCCTCACTTCTTTTGGCCGCCCGGTGCGGGCATTCGTTGCGGGGTTGATGCTGCTGGCGGGATTGATCCTACTGGCCGCATGCGCCAACCTGGGCAGTCTGTTTGCCGCGCGCGCTGCCGACCGTTCGCGGGAAGTCGCTCTGCGGCTGGCGCTCGGTGCGAGCCGCAACCGCATCCTGCGGCAGTTATTGACCGAAGCCGTGGTGGTTTCCCTCGCCGGAGGCGCCGCGGGACTGCTGGGCAGCGTTGTGCTCTTGCGCCGGCTGAGCGTGTGGCAGCCCATTCCCGGGGCTCCCATCCATGTGCCTGTAACTCCGGACGCAAGGGTCTACGTGGTCGCTTTGGTTTTGGCGCTGGTGAGCGGATTCCTCTTCGGGATCGTTCCCATACGCCAGGTGCTCCGGGCCAATCCGTACGAGATCGTCAAGGCGGGACCGACCGGCACGGCCGGGCGGCGGATCACTGTGCGGGACATGTTGCTTGCCGTCCAGATTGCGATCTGTGCCGTGCTGGTCACTTCTTCGATGGTCGCCGTACGCGGACTGGTACGCTCGCTGCATAGCAACTTCGGCTTCGAGCCGCGCAACACGATGCTGGCCGCTACAAACCTGGCGATGGCCGGTTACAGCATCGACAAGATGCCCGCCATGCAACGGCGCATGATCGATGCGATGGAAACGATTCCTGGCGTAGAGCGAGTGGGATTGGTGAACAATTACCCTCCGTTAGTCTATGCCGCCGGCAGCAGGGCGAATGTCTTCAAGGAAGAAGCGACAGACCTGAGGCCATCGAATGCCGCCGCCATGCCATACCGGTACCACGTATCTCCCGAGTACTTTCATGCGGCCGGCACCGCCTTGCTCGCGGGCAGGAGTTTCTCCTGGCATGACGACAACCATGCGCCTCCCGCTGCCGTAGTGAATCGCGAGTTTGCCGCCCAGATCTTTGGCTCGGTGACTAACGCAGTGGGCAGATACTACAAGATGCAGGATGGAACGCGTATCCAGGTGGTGGGTGTTGTCGAAGACGGAAGATATTTGAGTCTCACCGAGGATCAACAGCCGGCGATGTTTCTTCCGTTCCTGCAGTCGCCATCGAGTGCGTCCTATCTGGTGGTGCGCTCGAACCGCGATCCGCAACAACTTGCCGCGGCCATGAGGAGTAAACTTCGCGAGTTGGATGCGGGGCTGCCCGTCGATATCCAGTCATGGAACGGCCTGCTGGAGGTCGTTCTGTTTCCTTCGCGTGTGGCGACGATGGCGCTGGGCGTACTGGGCGCGATGGGCGCGATGCTGGCTATGACCGGCATCTTTGGAATGGCTGCGTACTCGGTCAGCAGGCGCAAGCGGGAGTTGGGAATTCGTATGGCCCTCGGCGCTCAGCGCAGGCAGGTGTTAGGGGCGGCGTTGGGACGGGCTTTCAAATTACTGGCCTTCGGCTCGGCAGCAGGACTGTTCCTCGGGGTTTTGGCGAGCCAGGTGCTGGCTTCTATTGTGTATCAGGCAACTCCCCGCGATCCGCTGGTGCTGGCTGGCGTCGTTTTAGCTATGTTGTCGCTGGGGTTACTGGCGACGTGGATTCCGGCGCAACGCGCGCTGTCGATTGATCCTTTGAGACTGCTGCGAGAGGAGTGAACTAGCCATGAAAGCTGCCGTCTATAGCAGGTACGGCCCCCCGGACGTTCTCGAAATCAAGGACGTCGAAAAGCCCGTTCCCAGGGACAACGAAGTCCTTGTTCGCGTCCATGCGGCGACGGTTAGCGCGGCGGATTGGAGGATGAGAAAGGCCGATCCGTTCCTCATAAGGTTCGTGAACGGCCTTTGGAGGCCAAAGAAGATCCCCATACTGGGGATGGAGTTCGCCGGCAAAGTCGAGTCGGTGGGCAAGGCCGTGACCCGGTTCGCCAAGGGCGACGAGGTCTTCGGATCGACCGGGTTCAAGTTCGGAGCCCACGCCGAGTACCTATATGCGCCTGAGGATGGATTGGCGATGAAGCCGGTCAACATGACGTTTGAGGAAGCCGCGGCGGTCCTGTTTGGCGGCGTGTCGGCGCTGCATTTCCTGAGGAAAGCGAAGATCCAGGCCGGACAGAAAGTGCTCATCTACGGAGCGTCCGGGAGTGTCGGCGTTTTCGCGGTTCAGTTGGCGAAGCACTTCGGGGCGCACGTCACAGGCGTATGCAGCACCGCCAATCTGGACCTGGTGAAGTCCCTCGGCGCTGACGAGGTGGTCGACTACACCAGGGAGGATTTCTCCAGAGCCGGCCGGGTCTATGACATCGTCTTCGATACGGTGGGCAAGAGCGGGTTCTCACGCAGTCTGAAGTCCCTTAAGCGAGGCGGCTTCTACGTACTGGTGGGCGGTTCCGGGGGACTGCCGTCTATTCTTGGAGGGGCTCTTCGAGGGATGTGGGTTTCCGTCACGGGCGCCGCGAAAGTCGTCGGCGGAGTGGCGCGCCGCGCCGCCGGGGATCAGTCTTTTCTCAAGGAGCTTATCGAGGCTGGAAAGCTCAGGACGGTGATAGACAGACGGTATTCGCTGGAGCAGATAGCCGAGGCTCACCGGTATGCCGAGGCGGGGCACAAGAAAGGGCACGTGGTCATCGTCCTCCAGGCGGACCGATGAAAGCCGAAACCCTTGCTACAGGCGTTCCAGAAGCCCGGTCAGTAAGTTGTAGAACGGGCCGACCGACGAGATCTTGATCCGTTCGCTGGGGCTGTGGACGTCCACGATGTGCGGGCCGAAGGAGATCATCTGCATCCCGGGGTGCTTCTCGCCGATGACCCCGCACTCGAGACCGGCATGCATGGCGATGAGCTCGGCCTGCTTGCCGAAGACCTCCTGGTGAGCGGCCTGGGCTGTGCGGACGATGTCGCTGCCAGGCTCGGGTTTCCAGCCGGGATAATCTCCGGACCGTTCCACTTCAAAGCCGGCGAAGCGAAATACCGTGGCGACCATGCGCGCGGCGGCGCGCTTGCTGCTCTCGATCGAGCTGCGCTGGCTGGTGGCGATCTCGACTTCGTCCTGGGTGGTAGCGACCGTGGCGAGGTTGGTGGACGTCTGCACCAGGCCCGGGACATCGGGGCTCATCGCCAGAACGCCGTGGTGCTGGCCGGCCAGGATGCCCGCGATCAGCGTGGCATCGGCGACGACCTGCTCCGGACGCGCGGCGGCTTCGGCGGCGATGCGGAGGCCGGGATCGAAGGAGCCGAGATCGGACCGCACCTCGGCTTCGTAAGCCGTCAGCAGCGACTTGAATTGCGGCGCGTGGACGGGATCGAGCACCACCACGGCGAACGCTTCGCGCGGGATGGCGTTGCGCTTGCTTCCGCCGTGGACCTCGGCGACGGCCAGGGGCAGACGATCCGCCAGAGCCAGGAGCGCGCCGCCCAGGATGCGGAGCGCGTTGCCGCGGCCTCGATGAATGTCGACTCCCGAGTGTCCGCCCGCCAGGCCCGAGATCTTGATGCGCCACGCTTCGCCCGAAGGGGCGGCCCGGCGCGCGATCTTGCGCCGGGCCACCGAATTGACGCCGCCGGCGCAGCCGATGCAGAGCGTGTACTCCTCTTCGTTGTCGAGATTGAGGAAGTATTTGGACTTGAGGAGGCCGGCGGGAAATTGGGAGGCCCCGGTGAGGCCGCTCTCTTCGTCGATCGTGAACACGAACTCCAGCGGGCCATGGGCGACGGTATCGCTTTCCATGACGGCCAGCGCGGCAGCCACTCCCACCCCATTGTCGGCGCCGAGGGTGGTGCCATCCGCTTTGAGCCAATCGCCGTCGACCACCAGGCGGATGGGGTCGGTATCGAAATTGTGGACCGTGCCTTCGTTCTTTTCGCAGACCATGTCCAGGTGACCCTGGATAGCGGCCGGGATAGCGGCTTCGCGTCCGGGGCGCGCAGGCTTGCGGACGATGGTGTTGCCGGCGGGGTCCTGAACGGATTCCAGACCCAGGCGAGCGGCAACGGCCAGCACGTAATTGCGGGCCGCGGCTTCCTTTTCCGAGGCGCGGGGAATGGCCGCGAGAGCGGCGAAGTGCTTCCAGACGGCCTGGGGTTCGAGGTGATCTATGGCGGTAGGCATGGCTGGAATCATGTTAGCGTAAGGCGCGGCCGCCGTGGCGGAGGAAAAGCGTCGGCACGAGTGCCGACACGGCACGCTGAAGCGTGCGCCACGAAGGCTCGCGGAGGACTCTCCCAAAACAGGTATACTCCCCGGTATGCGCCCTCTTTTTTGCGTGCTTTTCCTGACGGCCGCCGTTGCCTCCGCCCAGACGATCACGGTGGCCTTTCCGGCATCGCGCTCCGAGAAGCCGCTGGACGGCCGCCTGCTGCTTCTGCTCTCGAACGACCCGAGCGGCGAGCCGCGTATGCAGGTAGACGATACGCTCAAGTCGCAGATGGTTTTCGGCGTGACGGTAGACGGATGGAGAGCCGGCGATCCGATCCCGATCGGCGACAACGCGCAGGGCTATCCGCGAGCGAGCCTGAAGGACGTGCCGGCCGGGGAGTACACGGTCCAGGCCGTGCTGAACGTCTACGAGACCTTTCACCGGTCGGACGGCAAGACGGTGAAGCTGGCGCCGGACCGCGGCGAAGGGCAGCACTGGAACCTCGCGCCGGGCAATCTGCTGTCGAAGCCACGGCTGGTTCACATCGGTCCCGGAGCGCCGCCGATCGCGGTGTCGCTCGACGAGGTCATCCCGCCGATCGAGCCCGAGCCGGATACGAAATACATTCGCCACATCCGCATCCAGTCGAAGCTGCTGACAGAGTTCTGGGCACGGCCGGTGTATCTGTCGGCGGTGGTTCTCGTGCCGGAGGGCTACGACGCCCATACGGAGGCGCACTATCCGCTGATCGTTTTCCACGACCACTTCGTAACCGGTTTCAGCGATTTCCGCGAGACTCCGCCGGACCCGAACCTGAAGTCCGATTACTCCGACCGCTTTCATCTGGCAGGCTATAACCGGATCCAGCAAGAGGAGGCGTATAAGAACTACCAGGCGTGGATTGCGCCCGGCGCGCCGCGCGTGTTGATCGTGAAGCTACAACATGCGAATCCTTATTACGACGATTCGTACGCCGTGAACTCGTCGAATCTGGGGCCATACGGAGACGCGATCGAGACGGAGCTGATCCCGGCAATCGAGCGCCAGTTTCGCGGCATTGGCCAAGGCTGGGCCCGATTCGTCTACGGAGGTTCGACGGGCGGCTGGGAATCCCTGGCCGTGCAGATCTTCTATCCGAACGACTACAACGGGGCGTTCGTGGCCTGTCCGGACCCGGTGGACTTCCACGCTTACCTGACCGTGGACCTGTACAAGCAGGACAACATGTTCTACCTTCAGGGCGCGAACAAGCAGGTCGAACAGCCGGCGATGCGCGACTATCTGGGCCACACGCTGATCTCGATGCGCGACAACATCGCCTACGAAGCCGCGCTAGGCGATCGCGGCCGCTCGGGCGAGCAGTTCGACATATGGCAGGCGGTCTATTCTCCTACTGGGGAGGACGGCTATCCGCAGCCGATCTTCGACAAGGGGACCGGCGCGATCGACCATCGCACCGCCGAGTACTGGCGCGAGCACTACGACCTGGACGCCATACTGCAACGCGATTGGACGACGCTGGGGCCGAAGTTGCAGGGCAAGCTGCACCTCTACGCCGGCTCTGACGACACCTACTTTCTGAACGATGCGGTTTACCTGATGGAAGACTTTCTGAAGCAGACCGGCACTGCCGGACACGGCGTCCCCTATGAGGGCGAGGTTCGATACGGACCACGGGCGGAGCACTGCTGGAATGGCGATCCAACGAAACCGAATTGGTACTCGCGGCTGCACTACAACCAAATGTATTTGCCCCAGATACTGGAGCGGATTCTGAAGACGGCGCCGCCCGGAGCGGACCTTAGTAGCTGGCGATACTGAGCGAGCGCGGCGGCGGGTCCAGCAAGACGGTCTTGGCCGCGGATGAACCCCGATAGACGCAGATGGGGACGAGGCCGCCTAAGCAGGCCGTCTGCCCTCGGTCTCCGGCGGCATGCCGAAGCGGCGCAGCAGAAGGAACTGGGAGAGGTTTTCCGAGGTCAGCAAGCCCACCAGCCGGTCACCATCCATCACCAGCACGCAGGAGCCGGCCTGGGACAGCAGGGGAATGGTCTCGGCCAGGTCCTGCTCCGGGGAGACGTGCACGAACTCGCGGTTCATGGCGCCGGCCACGTAGGAATCGGGGCCGCTGCTCGCCATGGCGCGTAACAGGGCGGCGCGTCCCAGAAGCCCGATCACCTGGTCGCCATGCATCACGGGGAAATCCTGCTGGCTGGCGGCGAGCAAGAGGTTGGCGGCATCGCGGACCGTATCCGCGTGCGAGAGCGTGCGGAAATCCGTCACCATGGCGGCGCGCACCGGCGTGCCCTGCGTCAGAATACGCCCCACGGCCGCCGCACTCTCCTGCGCGGCGCCCAGGTATACAAAGAAGGCGATGAACACCAGGAGATAGTTGGCGGCCAGCAGTCCGTAGAGCCCCAGGCCGATGGCCAGAAACTGGCCCGCGCGGGCGGCCAGCCGTGTGGCCTGCTCCGGCGGGCGCCGCAGCGCCAGCACAGAGCGCAGAATCCGCCCGCCATCCATGGGGAACGCGGGAAGGAGATTGAACGCGGCCAGCACGAGGTTTCCGGTGGCGATGCGCTCGAACAGGTTCGCGTCCGTCGGTCTAGTAAGTGCCTCGAGCGGCAGCAGACCGCCGCGCCAGACCAGCGCCCCGAAGAGGCCGGCGGCGATGGCCACGTTCACGGTTGGACCGGCCACGGCGATCCAGAATTCCTGGCGCGGTTTGGGAGGCTGTTGGAGGCGGGTAACGCCGCCGATGGGGAACATCACGATCTCGAGCGTGCGCACGCCGTAGTGCCGGCCCACCAGCGCGTGCGCGAGCTCGTGCAGCACGATCGAGCCGAAAAGGGCGGTGATGTAGACGGCGTTCATCAGCCCGGATTGGCCCTCGCCGATTCCCGCCACAAGCAGAAAGACGAAGAGCAGAACGAAGGTGAAGTGCAGCCGGACCGGCACTCCGAACAGCCGGACGGTGGCGATGGAGCCGGGGATGAAGCTGGCATCCTGTCTCGGTTCGGTGGGCGATTCCATCCTGGTCTCACCCTCACCATAGCAAAGGGAGGAGAAGGGCGCGCCCCGAGCGCGTTCGCCTTTTGTTCGCAAGTTTATTTACGCGAAAGCCTCAGAACCCATTGAAAAAGCTATTTAGGGGGACTTACAATCGGGCTGGTGGTCAATTACTGGTAGTTAGAGGCGGAAAGTGGAAACGTCTCCAGACGCACTCAATTCGGGCCGGCCTCCCCTAGGCATATACACTTCGCGTTGCGACGAAAAGGGACGTCTGCGCCTGCCCAAAGAGTTCGAGGAGTTCCTGCGGACGTTTCCCGAGCCGGAGTTCTTCATCACCAGCCTGGACGGCTGCATAGCTCGAATATACCCCATCCGGACCTGGATGGAGAACGAAAAAGTTCTGGCCGGGTTCGATGAGAACCCCAAGGCCGCCCGGGATATCGCGTTTCTGGCGCACTACTGGGGCGGCGTCTCCATGATCGACGGCCAGGGCCGGGTTCTGGTGCCGCCGGTGTTGCGGCGCAAGCTGGAGATCGAGGAACAGAAGGTCAACCTCCGGTTCTACAAGGGCGCCGTCGAGGTTTACAGCGAGGCGGAATCGGAGCGGCGGCTGGAGCGCGCGACGGCAGCGGTGGCGGACAATCTCGAGGCCCTCGAGAAGAGGGGGCTGAAATAGCCGTGTATGCACGTGCCCGTCATGCTCGCCGAAGCGCTCGAGTATCTGGCTTTGCGGCCGGACGGGACCTACGTGGACGCGACGGCGGGCCTGGGCGGTCACACGGCGGCGATTGCGGCACGGCTTACGACGGGCACGGTGATCGCGCTCGACCGGGACGGCGAGTCGCTCGATCGGGCGCGCGAGAACACGGCCCCGTGGGCGGGACGCATCCGCTTCCACAAGGCGCAGTTTTCGGGAATCCGGCAGGCGCTCGAGACCTTGGGGGTCGGGAAGATAGACGGTCTGCTGGCCGATTTGGGGGTCAGCCGTTTCCAGTTGACCGAACCGGAACGCGGCTTTTCGCTGGCCTCGAGCGGCCCGCTCGACTCGCGCATGGACAGGAGCCAGGCGCTGACGGCGGCCGAACTAGTCAACACGTTGAGCGAAAGGGATCTCGCCGACCTGATTTTCCAGCTCGGCGAAGAAGGGAGGTCGCGGCAAATAGCCAGAGCAATCGTTCGGGCAAGGCCTCTTCGAGACACGCTGCATCTGGCGCACGTCATCGAGGGGGCCATGCCCCGGACGGGCCGGCTGCACCCCGCGACCAAAACGTTCATGGCGCTCAGGCGGGCCGTGAACCGCGAGACGGAAGAACTGGATGCGCTCCTGGAAACGGCGCCCGGCCTGGTGGCCAGCGGCGGGCGGATGGTGGCGATCACGTTTATGTCGCTCGAAGACCGGCAGGTCAAGGAAGCGTTTCGCAACCTGGCCCGGCAGGGCCGCGCGCGGCCGCTGACCAAGCACGTGGTGAAACCGGGCCGGGAAGAGATCGAATCGAACCCGGCTTCGCGCAGCGCGAAGCTGCGGGCTGTGGAGATGGGATAGGGGAGAGACGGTAATGGCGACTCGTGCGATGTTCTTCAAGAGGGCAGACCAGCCGGCGGCGCCGGCTGGAGGCGGAACCTGGACCAGCGGGCCGGATTCGTTCCAACTGCGGCCGCTCCCATCCGAGGACGTCTATTTCTACACCAAGAAGATCGACAACAGCCGCGTAGTGCACGAAGCGGACCCAGCCGCACGCCGGCGGGCGTGGCAGGCGGGGCTGAAGGGCATCGCGGTCGCGGGGCTGCTGATCATGCTCCTGGTGCCCCGGGCGCTCGAGACGGTGGCGGGTTACCGCATCCACGCGCTGGCCGCCGATCACGACCGGCTGGTCAACCAGATGGCGGTAGTCTCGCTCGAGGAAGCGCAGCTCAAGAGCCCGGAACGGCTCCAGCAGCTTGCCGGCCAGTTACGCCTGGTCAATCCCGATCCCCGGCGCGTGGTCATGCTGAACAGCGCCAAGCCTGACAGCGCGCTGGCGATGAATGTCACCAGGTAGGGGGTCGGGGCATTCACATTTTCCGGAATTTCAGGCGCGCCGAGGATACCGTGCTGGCGTGGGGCCGTCGAGCCGAAGACGAACGCGTTCGCGAAAGAGCGCACCCGACCACGCGGCTGATCTTCCTGGCCGCAGGCGCCTTTCTGTGGGCCATCGTAGTGCTCTGCCGCCTGGTTCAACTCCAGGTCGTCTCGCATAGAGCCTACCAGGAACTGGCCGACCACCAGCAGAATCACACGCTTCGCGTGGACGCGCCGCGAGGCTGCGTTTTCGACCGCGACGGCCACGTGCTGGCCATGAGCGTGCCTGCCGACAGCGTTTCGATCGATCCGCTCCTGGTGCCGGACCGGCCGCTCGCGGCCTCCATTCTGGCGCGCGCGCTGGGCGTGGACCGCGAGGAGCTGCTGGCGCGGATGAACGCCGCGGTGGCGGAACACCGGCGCGCCCTGGAGCAGAAGCGCAAGCCCAAAGGCAGCGGGTTCCTGTGGGTGAAACGGAAGATCGCCCCGGGCGAGGCCGAGGCGCTACGCAGCTTGAAGCTCGACTGGGTGGAGTTCCAGAAGGAGCCGCACCGCTACTATCCCGACGGCCCGCTGGCCAGCCACGTGGTCGGCACGGTGGACTTCCAGGAGCGAGGCAACCTGGGCCTGGAGCAGAGGCTGGATCCGGAACTGAACGGGCGCTCCGGCAGGGTCAGCATGCTGACCGACGTGCTCGGGCGGCCCATCGCTTCCAATATCTCCGCCGAGGCCGAGGCGGGCAAGAACATCACCCTCTCGATCGACGAGAGCATCCAGTTCGTCGCCGAGCGTGAGTTGCGAGCCGCCTGCGAGTATTACCACGCCTCCAGCGGAAGCACCGTGGTCATGGACCCGCACACGGGCGAGATTCTGGCGATGGCCAGCTACCCGGTCTTCGACCCCAACCAGCCGCCCGAGCCCGGCGATCCGCCTACGGCGCGCTTCAATCACCCCGTTTCAGTGGCCTTCGAGCCGGGCTCGGTCTTCAAGATCGTCACGCTCACGGCCGCGCTCGAGACCACCAATCTCCGCCCGGAGACGCCCATCAACTGCGGCAACGGCACCATCAATCTGTTCGGGCGCGTGATCCACGAGTCGCACCACGGCTGGGGCACCATCCCGATGGCGGACGTGCTGGCGCATTCGAGCAATATCGGCGCGATCCAGATAGGATTAAAGGTCGGGGAAAAGAATCTCCTCGAATACGTCCACAAGTTCGGATTCGGCAAAACCACTGGGATCCCGCTGCCGGCTGAGTCGTCTGGGATGGTCAGGGACTTGAAGCACTGGGGCAAGACGTCGATCGGTTCGGTCGCCATGGGACACGAAGTGAGCGCGACGGCGCTGCAACTGGCGCAAGCGTGTTCGGTGATCGCCAACGGCGGCGTGCTGGTGAGGCCGCGCCTGGTCCTGAAGCGGCAGCGTCCCGGCGGGAAGGTCGAGAACGAACCGGGGCCGGCTCCGCAGCGGGTCCTGAAACCCGAGACCGCCATCACCATGCGGCAGATGATGGAGGGCGTGGTGTTGCGCGGGACGGGCAAAGCCGCGCGCCTGGCGGGCTACACCTCGGGCGGCAAGACCGGTTCGGCGCAGATCTTCGATTTGCAGGAGAAGCACTATACCCATCTGTACAACGGCTCGTTCGTGGGCTTCGCGCCGGTGACCAACCCCGCGGTGGTGATTGCGGTGACGCTCAACGGCGTGAAGATGTTCGGCGGCGTGGTGGCCGCTCCCGTCTTCAAGAACGTGGCGACGGAGACGCTGCGGCTGCTGGCCGTGCCCAAGGACATTCCCGAGAGCGAGCCCCCGCCGTTGACCGATCCGGAGGAAGCCGACGACGTGTCGATTGCCGACATGAGCGTGCCGCCGGAGGATCTGGTGCAACTGCCGGCGCCTCCGGCCGTCGCGGCCACGCCCCTTCAGGTCCCGGCGGCATCGCCCGTTGCGACGGCCGTCGTGGGTCCATCCGCGCCGAGCTTCGAGGGCAAGACGGTGCGCGCGGTGATCGAGCAGTCGCTGGTTATGGGCGTTCCGGTGGAAGTCGTAGGCAGCGGCATCGCGCGCCAGCAGGCGCCGCCGCCCGGCAGCCCGCTGAATGCCGGAGAGAAAGTGCGGGTGCTGTTCCAATGAGCACGCTGGGCGAAATCCTCTGCTGCGTCCCCGTGGGGCAGGCGGTTCCGCCTGCCGTTGCTGCGGCCCAGGTGAGCGGCGTGGCCTACGATTCCCGAAAAGTGCGACCGGGCTTCCTGTTTTTCGCTTTCCCTGGTAAGTACGTGGACGGCGGCGCTTTTGCCGCCCAGGCGCTCGAGCGCGGAGCGCTGGCCATCGTGAGCGAGTCGCCGCGGCCGGCGGACTTCGCCGGCGCCTGGATTCAGGTGGAGCACGGCCGCCGCGCGCTGGCGGTCGCGGCGCGCAACTTTTACGGAAAGCCCGACGAGCGCCTCGCCATCACCGGCATCACGGGCACCAACGGCA
This sequence comes from Bryobacteraceae bacterium, assembly GCA_036404435.1. Classification (GTDB taxonomy): domain Bacteria; phylum Acidobacteriota; class Terriglobia; order Bryobacterales; family Bryobacteraceae; genus DASWZN01. Next base: position 178,631 of record DASWZN010000051.1, on the reverse strand, counting down.
AGACCACCACCGCGTACCTTCTGGATTCGATTCTGCGCGCGGCCGGCCACACCACGGCGCTGGCTGGCACCATCGAGTACCGTCTGGCAGGGAAGGCCACCACCGCGGTGAACACGACGCCGGAATCGCCGGAGCTCTTCCGGCTGTTCGCCGAGCTTCGCGCCGCCGGAGGCAGCCACGCCACCATGGAGGTTTCTTCCCACGCGCTGGCCCTGGGGCGGGTCTACGGAATGCGGTTCCACACCGCGGTGTTCACGAACCTGACCCGCGATCACCTGGACTTCCACCAGACCATGGAGGAGTACTTCGCCGCCAAGCGCCTGCTGTTCGAGGGCGCCGGCGCGCCGCCGCCACCGTTCGCCGTCATCAACCACGATGACGCCTTCGGGCGCCGCATCCAGGCTGCGCCGGGCGCCGAACAGTTGAGCTACGGAATCGGGGAGGGCGCCGCCGCGCGCGCCTGCCGCATCCGCTCCGGCTTCGACGGCCTGCACTTCGAGGTTGCCCTGGGGAAGGAGCGATTCCCGCTCATCTCGCCGCTTCCCGGCCGCATGAACGTCTACAACATTCTGGCCGCGTGGTGCGCGGGGCGCACAATGGGAATTCCGCCGGAGTTGCTGGCCAGCGGCATCGCCGCCTGCCGCGCGGTGCCGGGACGCTTCGAGCGCGTGGACGAAGGGCAGCCTTTTCTGGTGGTGGTGGACTACGCGCACACGGACGACGCGCTGCGGAACGTGATTGCGGTGGCGCGCGGTCTGGAGCCGAAGCGGGTCATCACGCTGTTTGGCTGCGGCGGCGATCGCGACCGCGTCAAGCGCCCGATGATGGGCGAAGCGGCCGCGGAGCTGAGCGACTTTGTCGTGCTGACCTCTGACAACCCGCGCTCGGAAGACCCGCTGGCGATCATCAACGACGCGCTACAGGGCTTGTGGCGGCACGACACGCCGCATGTCGAGGAGCCCGACCGCGAGAAAGCGATCCGCATCGCGCTCTCGAAGGCGGAGCCGGGCGACATCGTAATCCTGGCGGGCAAGGGGCACGAAACCTACCAGATTCTGAAGGACCGAACGATTCCACTGGATGACCGGGAAGTGGCGCGCAGGGTGCTGCGCGGCTTTGGCTACGGAGCGGTGAAGGAATGAACCTGGAACTCCAGGACATCGCCCGCGCCATTTCGGCCGCGCCGCCGGCGGCCAATCCGGTGGTCACGAGCTACGCCATCGATTCGCGCGCCGTCGAGGCGGGCAGCCTGTTCTTTGCCTTGCGCGGGCCCAATCACGATGGCCACTCGTTCGTCGAGGACGCCTTCGGGAAGGGTGCGGTGGCCGCCGTCGTTGACAGGCCGGAGGCCTGTCCCACTGGAACACAGCTGGTGGTGCCCGACGTTCAGGCCGCGCTTGAAAGCCTGGCCGCGTGGGCGCGCGAGCGGTTTACGGGGCCGGTGGTCGGCATCACGGGGAGCGCCGGCAAGACGACCACCAAGGAGGTCATCGCGCGGCTGCTGGCCATCGAAATGGCGGTCGGGAAGACCGAGGGCAACCTGAACAACCACATCGGCGTGCCGCTTTCGATCCTGCGGCTGCCGGAGGGGGCCCAGGCGGCGGTGATCGAGATCGGCATGAACCACGCCGGCGAGATACGGTGCCTGGCGGCGATCGCGCGGCCGACGGTCGGCGTGGTCACCAACGTGGGTTTCGCGCACGCGGAGTTCTTCCGGTCCGCCGACGAGGTGGCGCTGGCCAAGCGCGAGCTGATCGAGGCGCTACCGTCCGGCGGCACGGCGGTCCTGAACGCGGACGACGCGCGGGTGGCGCGTTTTGGCGAGGACTTTCCCGGCCGCGTGGTCACCTTCGGCTTGGGGGAAGGCGCGGATGTGCGCGCGGAGGCCGTCGAATGCGGCCCCGAGGGCGTGCGCTTCCGCGTGGATGGGACGGAATTCGAGAGCTCGTTCGTGGGCCGGCATGGGCTGATGAACATTCTGGCCGGCCTCGCGGTAGCGCGCGTTTTCTCGATCGCGCCGGCGCGCCTGGCCGACGCCGTGCGCGCGCTCCAGCCCATCAAGATGCGTGGCGAACGGTTCACCCATGGCGGCGCAACGGTTCTCAACGATTGCTACAACTCGAACCCGGAAGCGGTCCGCTCGATGCTGGACGTGCTTAGGGTCATGCCGGCGCGGCGGCGTATCGCCGTGCTGGGCGAGATGCTCGAACTCGGCGAATGGTCCGAGACTTCGCACCGCGGCGTGGGCTCTTACGCCGTCGCGTGCGGCATTGAAGTGCTCGTCGGAATTCGCGGCGCAGCCCGGCAGATGGTCGAGGAAGCTATTCGATCAGGGCTGCCGGCCGGCGCCGCGGTCTTTTTCGACGATCCGGATTCCGCGGGTGAATTCTTGCGAGGCCTGGTCCGGCCGGGAGACGCGCTGTTATTCAAGGGCTCGCGCGGGACCCACGTGGAAAGAGCGCTCGACAAGCTGACCGGCGCGGTGAACGTCTAATGCTCTACTGGCTCTTATACGAACAGCTTTATCGCTACTTCAGCCCTCTCCGCGTATTCCGGTTCATCACTTTTCGGACGGCGTTCGCCAGCCTTACCGCGCTGTTCCTCTGCCTGGTTCTGGGACCGTGGCTGATTGCGAAGCTGCGACAGTTTCAGATCGGGCAGATCATCCGCGAGGAAGGGCCCCAGTCGCACCAGAAGAAAGCCGGCACGCCGACCATGGGCGGAGTGCTGATCGTCATCTCGATCGTCGTGCCCACGCTGTTGTGGGCCAACCTGACCAACGAATACGTCTGGATCGCTCTGTTCGGCATCGTGTCCTTCGGCGCCATCGGCTTCTGGGACGACTACGCCAAGATCCGCAAGCACCAAAACCTCGGCATCACCGGGCGGCGCAAGTTCGCGGCGCAGTGCGTGGTGGCGTTGATCGTGGGCATTTTTCTGCTGATACTGCGAGCGCACGGCGCCTACTCGACGGCCATGAACGTGCCCTTCTTCAAGAGCTTCAAGCCCAGCCTGGTCATCGACGCCCTGGCCGGCAATCCGTTCACGTATGCCTTCGCGTTCGCCTTCTTTTTCCTGTTTATCGCATTCATCCTTGTCGGCAGCACCAACGCGGTGAACCTCACGGACGGGCTCGACGGCCTCGCGATCGGTCTGATGATCGTCGCCTCCGGGGCGATGACGGTGCTGACCTACACCAGCGGCCACGCCGAGTTCGCAAAATATTTGGACCTGGTGCGGCTGCCGGGAGCGGGCGAACTGACGGTGTTCTGCGGCGCCATGACCGGCGCATCGCTGGGCTTTCTCTGGTATAACGCCCACCCCGCCGAGATCTTCATGGGCGACGTAGGCTCGCTAGCGCTTGGCGGCAGCATGGGCGTAGTCGCGATTCTGATCAAGCAGGAGATCCTGCTGGTGTTCATCGGCGGAGTTTTCGTTGTCGAGACGATGTCGGTCATCCTCCAGGTGGCCAGCTACAGGCTGCGCGGCGGCAAGCGGATCTTCAAGATGGCGCCCTTGCATCATCATTTCGAGGCGCTGGGCTGGACGGAATCGAAGATCATCGTGCGGTTCTGGATCGCCGGGCTGGTGATGGCGCTGTTCGCGCTGACGACTTTGAAGTTGAGGTAGGGACACACGCATTGGAACTTGCGGGAAAGAACGTAGTGGTGGCCGGACTGGCCGCCTCGGGATTGGCGGTCGCCGAGTTCCTGTCGGCGCGGGGTGCGCGCGTGCAGGCGGTGGATCTGAAGCCGCTCGCCGAATTGACAGGCGTTGCGGAGGCGCTCGATCGGCTGGGCGTCCCGTTCGCGCTGCAATCTGAGCAAGCGTTCGCCGGCGCGGACGCCATCGTGATCTCGCCGGGCGTGCCGGCCGATATCGAGGAACTCGAGCGGGCGCGCCGGCGCGGCATCCCTGTGCTGGGCGAAGTGGAACTCGCGGGCTGGTTCCTGCAGGGCAACACCATCGGCATCACCGGGGCCAACGGCAAGACGACCACCACCGCGCTGGCCGGCCACATTCTCAAGGAGGCCGGTGTTCCCGTACAGGTGGGTGGCAACATCGGCACCCCGGTGACGGCCATGATCGCCACTTCGCGCCCAGGCCAATGGAACGTCCTCGAGCTTTCCAGCTTCCAGCTCGAAACCATCGACCGCTTCCGGGCGCACATCGGGGTGTGCGTGAACGTGACGCCGGACCATCTCGACCGTCATCACACCTTTGAGAATTACGCTCGCGCCAAGGGGCGGCTGTTCGAAACGCAACAGCCGGGGGACTTCGCCGTGCTGAACGCGGACGATGCGACCTGCTCCGCCTACGCCTCGCGCACGCGCGCTACGCCGATATGGTTCGGCTTCAGGCGTGCCGGCCAGCCGGGTATGTACGCCGACTCCAAGCAGGTCTTCTACGATGGCTGGCCGTTCCTGGCCGTGGCCGAGATTCCGTTGCGCGGGCGGCACAACGTCGAGAACGTGATGGCGGCCGCGGCCGCGGCCCACCTGGCGGGCGTGGCGTTGGAGGCGATCGCCGCGGCGGTAAAGAGCTTTCCCGGCGTCGAGCACCGCATCGAATTTGTCCGCCGGCTCGGCGGCGTCGACTTCTACAACGACTCGAAGGCCACCAATGTGGATGCCACGCAGAAGGCCATCGACGCCTTTCCGGGCGGGCTGTGGATCATCCTCGGCGGCAAGGACAAGGGCAGCGACTACACCGTGCTGCGCGAGCCGCTGCGCGAAAAAGCGAAGGCCGCGCTGCTGGTGGGGGCCGCGGCGTCCAAGATCAAGGCGCACCTGGGCGACTCCGTCCGGCTGATCGAGGCGGGGACCATCGCCGAGGCCGTCCGCGCCGCCTGGCGCGAAGCCGCCGCGGGCGACACCATCCTTCTAGCGCCGGCTTGCGCCAGCTTCGACCAGTTCACCGGCTACGAGCAGCGCGGCCGGGTGTTCAAGGAACTGGTGCGCGCATTGGAGCCCAGAGGCTGATATGGCACAACGCGTCCGGACCGATTGGGTGCTGTTCTGGGTGGTCGTCATCCTGGTGTGCTTCGGGCTGGTGATGGTGTACAGCGCGTCGTCCGTGGTGGCGCAGCAGAAGTACGGATCGAGCTTCTATTACATCTACCGCCAGTTGGCCTGGGCCGTGGCCGGTTTCGTCGCCATGATGGCGCTCAAGCGCATCGATTACCGCAGGCTCAACAACCACGTCTGCGCATTTGCCGGGATCATGCTGGTTCTGCCGCTGCTGGTGCTGGTTTATTTCCTCGACGGACGGGCGCACCGCTGGCTGCGCATCGGGCCGGTGGGCGTACAGCCGTCGGAGTTCGCGAAACCGGCGTTGATCCTGTTCCTGGCTTATTTCGTGACCGAGCGCGCCAAGAAGATCAACAACCGGCGGACGCTGATGGGAGGCCTGCTCACGGTCGGGCTGCTCGCCATCGCCGTGGTGGTGGCGGACCTGGGGACGGCGGCGGTGCTGGTGACGAGCGCTGCCATTGCTTTCTACGTTGCGGGCCTGGATAAGAAGTACATCCGGGTGGCGCTCCTGGTGGGAGCGCTGGGCGTGGTGGCCGCGGTCGCGGTGAAGCCCTACCGCCTGGTGCGGATCTTCGGTTTCTTCGACCCCGAGTACTCGACGCTGGACCGGTTCGCCTGGGGCGCCAAGGTCAAGACTTACCTGCAGCAGTCCTCCTACAATCGCGATCCGGGCTATCACGTGAGGCAATCGAAGATCGCGGTGGGAAGCGGCGGCCTGACCGGGCTCGGTCTCATGCAGGGCAAGCAGAAGCTGCTGTACCTGCCCGAAGCGCATACGGATTTCATTTACGCCGTGGTGGGCGAGGAGCTGGGACTGGCCGGTTGCGCCGCGCTGCTCGCGCTATTCATGGTGATCCTGTGGCGCGGGCTGCAACTGGTGCGTGCGGCGCCGGACGATTTCGGGCGGTACCTGGCGCTGGGCGTCACGTCCATGGTGGTGGTGCAGGCGCTCATGAACATGAGCGTGGTATTGGGTTTGGCGCCGACCAAGGGCATCCCTCTGCCGATGATCAGCTACGGCGGCAGCTCGCTGCTGAGCACGCTGGCGTCGATGGGGCTGCTGTTGAGCGTCAGCGAGCAGGCGGGATGATGGGCGCGGAGCAGGTTGAGTGGGGCGGCTCTCCAGAGCCGCGCCGGACGTCCGCGTCCGGCACCCTCTTGCAGGAGCAGCGCGGAGGCCGGCGCGGACGCTGGCCGCAGGACTGGAGTCCTGCCCCACGGTTTGGCGAGGCGCCATGAAGTTCCTGATGGCGGGGGGCGGCACCGGCGGCCACGTGATTCCGGCGCTGGCGGTCGCCCGGGAGTTGAAGGCGCGCGGGCACGAGCCGTTCTTCGTGGGGACGGCGGCGGGCCTGGAAGCGAAGCTGGTCCCGGAGGCCGGCTTCGCGATCGAGTTCGTCGAGATCGGCGGGCTGAAGCGGGTCGGCCTGGTGCGGACGCTGCGGACGCTGGTGCAGTTGCCGCTGGCGACGGCGCGGATGGTGGCCAGATTGGGCCGCTGGGAACCCGCGGCGATCTTCAGCATGGGCGGGTACGCGGCCGGCCCGGTGGTGCTGGCGGCTTTGGTGCGGCGGATTCCAATGGCGCTCATGGAGCCGAATGCGATGCCGGGGATGACCAACCGCTGGATCGGGCGGGTGGCCGGGCGCGCGCTCGTCAACTTCGAGGAGACGGCCCGCTACTTTCCGCGCGGCAAGGCCGAACTAACCGGCATTCCCGTGCGTCCGGAGTTCTTCGCGATCCCGCCGAAGCCGCCCGGCGCGCCGCTGGCGGTGCTCATCACCGGCGGGAGCCGTGGATCGCGAACTCTGAACAACGCCGCTCGGGAGAGCTGGCCGCTGTTCCGGAATGCGGGACTCCGGGTGCGGCTGGTCCACCAGACCGGCCGCGAGGCGTACGCGCAGATCGCGCGCGATTTCGCGTCGAGCGGGATCGAGGGCCAAGTGGCGCCGTTCATCGAGGATATGCCGGCGGCGTTCGCTGCGGCGGACCTGGTGATTTCGCGCTCGGGCGCCGGCGCGGTGGCCGAGATCGCGGCGGCCGGAAAGGCGGCGATCCTGGTGCCGTTTCCGTTCGCGGCGGACGACCACCAGACGCGGAACGCCGAGGCGCTGGCCCGCGCGGGTGCGGCGCGCCTGGTCGCCGACCGGGAGTTTACGGGACAGCGGTTATTCGACGAGATCGGCGCGCTGGCCGGCGAGCCGGGCGCGATCGAGCGGACAGGCGAAGCGGCGCGCAGGTTCGCCCGGCCGGGGGCGGCCGCGCGCGCAGCGGACATTTTGGAGGAATTGGGAGGGTGAGCGGGCAGGCGGAAGCGCCTGCCCCACGATTTTGGTTGACAGGAGAGCCGGAAGCCGAAACAATAGCGTAAAGAAATGTTTTTCTGCCGCGGATCGAGAAGGCGGTGGAGGCGGCGCCGGAGCGGGTGGATCGTTCGCCCTCCGCGCGTCGTGTTGCGGCGTCCGCGAAACGGAGTGAAGCGTTGACGAAGATGTTTCTCAAGCCCCAGCACCTGCACTTTGTGGGCGTCGGGGGCATCGGCATGAGCGGCATCGCCGAAGTTCTGCTCGAGCTCGGCTTCACCATCAGCGGCTCCGACGTCAAGCTCACCGCGACCACCGACCACCTGGCGATGCGGGGCGCCACCATTTACGAGGGGCACGCGGCCTCGAACGTCGGCTCCGCCCGGGCGGTGGTGATCAGTTCGGCCGTGCGGGAGGACAACCCTGAGGTGCTGGAAGCCCGGCGGCTCCAGATCCCGGTGATCCCGCGCGGCGAGATGCTGGCCGAGCTGATGCGCCTGAAGCTCGGTATCGCGGTGGCCGGAAGCCACGGCAAGACCACCACCACCTCGATGCTGGCCACCATCCTGCACCATGCCGGGCAGGACCCGACCGTGGTGGTGGGCGGCAAGCTCAAGGCCTTCGGCGGATCTAACGCCCGGCTCGGGCAGAGCGAGTTCCTGGTGGTCGAATCCGACGAGAGCGACGGCTCGTTCCTGAAGCTCTCGCCCATCTATGCCATCGTCACCAACATCGATCGCGAGCACATGGACCACTACGACTCGGTCGAGGCGATCCGCGCGGCGTTCACCGAATTCGTCAACAAGGTGCCGTTCTACGGCGCGGCGGTGCTGTGTCTGGACGACGAGAACGTGCAGCGGATCCTGCCCGATGTGAACCGGCGCACCATCACGTACGGCACGCGGGCGCAGGCGGATTTCCAGATCACGGAGTGCTCGGCGGGCCATCTGGCGAGTGCGTTCCGGCTGCGGGCGTGCGGGGAGGACCTGGGCGAGTTCCGTCTCCACGTGCCGGGCGCGCACAACGTGCTCAACGCGACCGCCGCGGCGGCGATGGCGCGCGAGCTGGAGATCCCGGCCGATGCGGTGCGGGAAGCGCTGGCTGGTTTTACCGGCCCCGATCGCCGCTTCCAGATCAAGGGCCAGGAACGCGGCATCACGGTGGTGGACGACTATGGCCACCACCCCACCGAGATCCGCTCGACGCTGATGGCGGCGCGCCAGTGCGACTACCGCAGGATTTTGGTCATCTTCCAGCCGCACCGTTACTCGCGCACGGCGCTTCTGATGGACGACTTCGCGCGCTGCTTCTACCAGGCCGATGCGGTGTTCGTGCTGGACATTTACGCCGCCTCCGAGAAGCCCATCGAGGGCGTCAGCGCCGAGACGCTGGCCGAGCGAATCCGCGCCTTCGGCCATCGCTCGGTGGAACACGTGGGAACCATCGACCGCGCGGTCGAAGCCGTGCTCGGCGCGGCCGGGGACGGCGACCTGATCGTCACGCAGGGCGCAGGGAACGTCTGGCAGGCGGGCGAGCGCATCCTGGAGCGCTTGCGGGCGGGGGGTTGAGATGGCGCACAGACAGGCAGCGCAGCTCGAACTCGAAATGCCGGAGGATCCGCCGATGAATCCGGAACCGCCCGTGCCGCGGCGCGCGCGCGCAAAATCCGAAGGCCGCTCCGGCTGGCGCGCCCAGTTCCGCCGTATCGTTATCTGGACCGGTTTGGGCGCGGGCGCGTTGGCCGCGATTGCCGGTGCTTATGAGATCGACCAATTCCTGGCCAGCGACGCTCATTTCATCCTGACCACCGGCGCGAATTTTCGCCTGAGCGGCGTCCAGTACGCGCCTCGCGAGGAAATCTTACGCGTGTTCGCGCGCGATTTCGGCCGCAGCGTGTACCTGGCGCCGCTGGCCGAGCGGCGGCGCAGCCTGATGGCCATCGATTGGGTGCGGGATGCCACGGTCTCGCGCCTGTGGCCGAACCGCCTGGCGGTCCGGATTGTCGAACGACAGCCGGTGGCCTTTGTGGTGCTGCCGGGCGAGACCGCGATGATCGATGCCGAAGGCGTGATCCTGCGGGCGCCGGAGCGGGCCCGCTTCAGCCTTCCGGCGCTGCTCGGCATCGCGCGCCAGCAACCGCCGGAGGTGCGGCGGGTGCGTGCGGCCCAGGTGGCGGACCTGATGCGCCAGGTGCAGGACTACGCCGCCCAGATCTCGGAGGTCGATGTCAGCGACCCGGACAACCTGGCGGTCGTCGAGGTCGCCCAGGGCCGCGCCGTGCGGCTGCTGCTCGGCAATCGGAACTACCTTCAGCGCTTGAACAATTTCATGGACCACTACCCCGACATCAGCCGGCGGCTGCCCAACGCGCGCACGTTCGACCTGCGCCTGGACGACCGGATCACGGCCCGGAACGGAGGCGCCGATGGCCGCTAAGCACGTTCTGGCGGCCGGTCTGGACGCCGGCGGCGCTCATACGCGCTGCGCCATCCTGCTGCTCGAGAACGCCTGCGTCCGGTTGATCGGGCACGGCGAAGCCCCCTCGCACGGCTGGAAGAAGAGCCGTATCACGGACCAGAACGAGGTGGCGGGGTCGATCCGGGCGGCCCTGGAGCAGGCGGAGTCCGCAGCCCAGGTTTCGATCGGCTCGGCGGTGTTCGGGCTGGGCGGCACGGGAATCGCCGGCTCGAACGCGCGCGGCGGGTACGAGCTCGGCTTTCCGCGCCAGATCGACCAGAACGACGTCAACCGCGTGGTGGAGCGCGCCTCGCGGGTGCAACTTCAGGACGACGAGATGTTGCTGCACCTGTTCCCCCAGGATTTCGCCGTGGATGCCCGCCCCGGCTACCGCAATCCGCGCGGCATGATCGGCTCCCGCCTGGAAGTGTTCGTGCACCTAGTCACGGCGTCCGCTCACGAGCACCGCAGCCTGGTGGGCGCGGCCAACCAGGCTCACCTGGTGGTGGAAGAGACGGTCTTCGAGCCGGTGGCCGGCGCCTATGCGGCCATCGTGCCGGATGGCCGCGAGGAAGGGATCGCGCTGATCGACATCGGAGCGCAGTCCACCGACCTGGCCGTTTACTACGGCGAGGCGCTCATCTACTCCAGCAGCCTGCCGGTGTGCGGCGACCACTTGACTTCCGACGTGGCGCACGGCCTGCTGGTCTCGACCGAGGACGCCGAGTGGATCAAGGAACAGCAGGGTTGCGCCATGCTGGGACTGACCGGCGACAACAGCCTGATCGAGGTGCCGTCGGCCAGCGGCCGCGGCCCGCGGGAGACGCGGCGCCGCGAGCTGAACACGATTCTGGAAGCGAGGGCCTTCGAGCTGTTCGAGTTCGTCCAGAAAGAGCTCGAGCGGATCGGGATGGAGGAGGTGCTGGTGGGGGTGGTCCTCACCGGCGGCGGCGCGCGGCTGAACGGCATGTGCGACGTGGCGGAGATGGTCCTGCGGTGCCAGGCGCGCAACGGGCTGCCGGTCGGGATCCTGGATTGGCCCGAGGAGATCGAAACGCCGGCCTGGACCACCGCGGCCGGACTGGCGATGTACTCGGCGCGGCTCAAGCTGCGGGCGGAGCTGGACCGGCGCAAGACCGGCATATTCGGGAGCATTTTCCGGTAGGCGACTATGACACTGAAATACGAGATGGAAGACGAAGGCGGCGCCGCGGAGGCGCGGATCAAGGTGATCGGCGTGGGCGGCGGCGGTTCGAACGCCGTCGCGCACATGCTCGAGAGCGGCCTCGAAGGCGTCGAGTTCCACGTTTTGAACACCGACATCCAGGCGCTGCGCGCTTCCCCCGTGCCGAACAAGCTGGCCATTGGCTCGAAGATCACGCAGGGCCGCGGCGCCGGGGCGGACCCGGAGGTCGGCAAGCAGGCCGCGCTCGAAGATACGGAACGCATTCTGGAGGTTCTTCAGGGCGCCGACATGGTCTTCGTGACGGCGGGCATGGGCAGCGGCACGGGCACCGGCGCCGCGCCGGTGGTCGCCTCCATGGCCAAGGAGATGAACGCGCTCACGGTAGCCGTCGTCACCATGCCCTTCGCCTTCGAGGGAGAGCGGCGCATCCGGCAGGCAGAGGAAGGACTGGCGAAGCTGGCCGAGAGCGTGGACACCGTCATCACCATCCCGAACGAGCGGCTGCTGGCCCTGGCGCCGCGCGGCACCAGCATCCTGGAGGCATTTCGGCTGGGGCACGACTTTCTCCGCCGGACGGTCCAGGATCTGGTCGAGATCGTCACCACGCCCGGTTTCATCAACCGCGATTTCTCCGACCTGCGCTCGACGCTTGTCGGCATGGGCTACGCCGTCCTCGGCACCGCGACCGCGCGCGGCGACAACGCCGTGATCGAGGCCGCCCGGCAGGCCATTTCGTGCCCGCTGATCGACCAATCCGGGATTCGGGGCGCCCGCAACGTGCTGCTGAACGTCACGGGTTCGACGCGCCTGGGGCTGCACGAGGTCCATGACGCCTGCCAGATGATCCGCAAGGCGGCGGGGCGCGACGACGTGCAGGTCAACTTCGGGCTGGCATTCAATGAGTCGATGGCCGACACGGTGAAGGTGACCTTGATTGCCACCGGGTTCCCCCCACGCGGGCTGGAGTTGGACACGGCCGAGGAGGAGCCCGCGGCCCAGTCCGCCTGGCTCTCGGAGGCCCAGCCGCCAGCCGTAGTCGAGGCACCCGAGCCGGTTGCCGTCGAGACCAAGCCGCCCAACGGCACCCCGGCGCTTCCGCCTCCGGAGGACCTGAGCGACCTGGACACGCCGGCCTACCTCCGCCAGCGCCGGCTGCTGCACTGAGTGTAGCCGTTGTCTCTTCACACAGTTGCACGTATACTGTGTGTATGAAGAACATCACTCTCAGCGTAGATGACGCCGTTCTGGCCGCCGTGCGCCGGCATGCCGCCGAACACGACTCCACCGTCAACGCGCTGGTGCGTGAGTACCTGACAAATCTCGCCGGGCATCGGGATCGCGCGCATCGCGCTCGAGCGCGGCTGCGGCAGTTGAGCAAGCAATCCCAAGGGCGGCTGGGCGAGAAGACCTGGACCCGAGAAGATCTGCATGAACGCTAAGGTCTTCTTCGATACCAACGTTCTGGTGTACGCGGCAGTTGGGACGGGCCGGGAAGAACGCAAGCGGAAGCGCGCCCTGGACCTGATCCAATCGGAGGACTTCGGCACGTCCGCTCAGGTTCTGCAGGAGTTCTTTGTAACCGTGGTTAGAAAGGCGTTGCGTCCGCTGTCCGCCGCTGAGGCTTTGGAGTGGATTGAGCAGTGGGCGGCGTTTCCATGCCAGCCCATTGACCGGGAACTGGTACAGATAGCCGTCGCGCTCTCGGCGCGTTTTGCGATCTCGTATTGGGACGCCGCGATTCTCGCTGCTGCGGAGGCCCTGGGATCCCAGATTGTCTACTCCGAAGACCTCAATGACGGACAGCAATACGGGCAGGTCCGAGTGGTAAACCCGTTCTCTTGACGCCTCCGGCAGTTTCGGCGGTGCAACGGCCTTTCCGGTGCCGCTGGCCAGGCGACTCGCAGGCCGCCTTGCGAACCGCCGTCCAGGCCGGAGGCGGCGCGTTCAGAGAAGTTCCCAGTCCTGCTATTCTTTGAGGTCGGCGAGGGCCACGATAGGTGAGTCAGGTGACTAGTAACTCTTGGGCACGGATCATTGTGATGGGCGCTATGGTGTGTATGTCGTCCGGTGCACTTGCCAGACAAGGTCCCGACGAGTACTGCGCCTTCGAAGTCATCGTGAAGCAGCCCGGGGGAGCACCGGCCACAGCGGGTGTTGTGGTGCAAGGGGGTGGGCAGGTCTTCGGCCCGGTGATGACGAACGCGCAGGGCATTGCGCGGTTGTGCGACGCCCCTCCGGGCCTGTCCGAGATAGTAGTCGGCGGCAACCGGTGCGGCGCCGTCTCCGTGAAGTATCTCCGAGCGTGGTGGATGAAGACACGTCGCGTTTTCGTCACATACGACAACTGCTCGGGGGAGGAATGGTTTGTTCCGCGAACGTGCCTGTTGACAATTCGTGTTCGCGATGAGCGAGGTACTCCCATCGCTGGGGTCGAGCTTGGGGCGCCCAACGAACCGCCAACGCCGCGCGATCAAGAGCGAATAAGCGAGGGGTTTGAAACGCGAATAAGCGACCAGTTTGGCAGGATCTTTCGTCTTGTCGTGTTCGGCGAGACGCTGCAGGGGAGCCTCTCGAAGGATGGCTACACGTCTGGACAAGTCGCCGCGCAATGCAAGGCGGGGCAGTCGTTCGACCTTGAAAGGACCATCGTCCTACGTGCCCCGCAGGCCCCGAAATGACGTGGGGTGCGTCGCCGTACGCCTCGGCGACGCGCCACGTAGCAACCCGCTTGACTTATTTAAGTCGCTAGCGGAGAATGGCTCTATGAAGCCCGGTTCGGTCCGTACCTCGATCGATCTGCCGCGGGATCTCCACCGGCGCATCCGGGAGGCGGCTGCCCGCAAGGGTTGCTCGGCCCGCCAGCTCATCCTGGCCAGCATCGAGCGGGCTGTCGAGCAAGCCGAACCGGCCCGGCCCCGTCGCCGCCTCAGCCTCGATCCGCCCTTGATTCCTCCCGCCGGCCGGAAGATCGACATCGCCGACGAACGGATCTATGAGCTCATTGAGCTTCCCTGACGTCAACGTCTGGCTGGCGCTGGCCGCTCCCGAGCACGTTCACGCCGCCGCCGCGCGGAAATGGTGGGAACGGGAAACCGGCCGCATCGCTTTCTCACGGTTCACTCAGCTCGGTTTCCTGCGGTTGATGACGACTGCGGCGGCGATGGCTGGCAAGCCCTTGACCATGACCGAAGCCTGGCGCGTCCACGACCGGTTCTATGAGGACGACCGGGTGGCATTCGTCCCGGAACCGCCCGGCGTGGAGCCTCGGTTCCGCGAGCGCCCATCCGGCTCCGGGGCTTCGCCGAAACTGTGGGCGGACGCCTGGCTGCTGGCTTTTGCCGGGGCGGCCGAAGGGGCGCTTGTCACCTTCGACCGGGCGCTGGCGGCGCGCGGCGCCCACTGTCTGCTTTAAGGCGCGCGCCAACGGCCCGCACCTGACGATGTATGATTGAGTTTGCTGCGCCGGAGGCGAACATGAAGGGGATTGTGCTGGCCGGCGGAACAGGCACCCGTCTGCTTCCGCTGACGAAGATCACGAACAAGCATCTGCTCCCGATCTATGACCGGCCGATGGTCTATTTCCCCATTCAGACGCTTGTGAATGCGGGTATACGGGACATCATGATCGTGACCGGGGGGAGAAACGCCGGCGACTTTCTCCGCCTCCTCGGCAACGGCAAGCATTTCGGGGCGCATTTGAACTACGCCTACCAGGAAGGCGAGGGCGGCATCGCCGAGGCGCTGGCGCTGGCGGAGCACTTCGCCGACGGCGAGCGGATCTGCGTAATCCTGGGCGACAACATCATCGAGGGCTCGATCCGGGAGGCGGTGCAGGCATTCGAGAAGCAGGCGGCGGGCGCGCGCATCCTGCTGAAGCAGGTGCCCGACGCAGGACGCTTCGGCGTGGCGGAGCTCCGCGACAACCGCGTCGCGGGGATCGAAGAGAAGCCGAAACAGCCGAAATCGGACTACGCCGTGACCGGCATCTATATGTACGACCAGTCGGTGTTCGACAAGATCCGGACGCTGGTTCCTTCCGACCGCGGCGAGCTCGAAATCACCGACGTCAACAACGCCTATATCGGGGAAGAGTCGCTGGAGTTTTCGTTTCTGGAAGGCTGGTGGACGGACGCGGGCACGTTCGAGTCGCTGCTGCGGGCGGGCAACCTGGTGGCGCAGATGCACCGCCGGGCGGAGTCCCTGGCCCTGGCCGCCGAGGTCTTGCAGAAATGACCGAAGTCATCGCCGGAGCGGGCGGAATCGAACTGGTCCTGCCCGAGTGCGAAAAAGGAATCGGCTCCCTCATTCAGGCCCCGGACTCAAAGGACCTGATCGCGGGCGTGCGTGTGGTGCCGCACCAGTTGTGGCCGGACGACCGCGGGTACTTTCTCGAAGTCCTGCGCATGGGGCAGGGACTTGTGACGGCGTTCCCGGCCGCGGAGACGCAGGTCTCGGCGGCGCTCGGATATCCCGGCGCCATCAAGGCCTTTCACTATCACCTGCGGCAGACGGACGCATGGACTCCGGCGCAGGGGATGTTCCAGGTGGCGCTGGTGGATCTGCGGCGCGGCTCGGCCACCTTCGGCGCGCGAAACACGCTGTATGTGGGTGCGCTGCGACCCTGGCAGATTCTCATCCCTCCGGGGGTGGCCCACGGGTACAAGATTATCGGGACCGGGCCGGCCATGCTGGTCTACGCGACCGATCGCTTCTACGATCCGGCCGACGAGGGCCGCCTGCCCTTCGATCATCCGTCGATCGCCTACGACTGGGAGACGCAACACAAGTGAGGGAGGGGCGATGCGGCTGCTCGTAACCGGCGGCGCGGGGTTCATCGGCTCGGCGTTTGTCCGCCTGATGCTCTCGGGGGACGACGGATCCCTTTCCCTGGTCAATCTCGACAAGCTCAGCTATGCCGGAAACCTCGAGAACCTGGAGCCGGTGGCGGCCGACCCGCGCTACCGCTTCGTGCGCGGCGACATCTGCGATTCCGCCCTGGTGAACTCGCTGCTGGACGAGTTTCCCGCCGACGCCATCGTCCACTTCGCAGCGGAGTCGCACGTGGACCGCAGCATTCTGGCGCCGCAGCCGGTCTTCGAGACCAACCTGCGCGGCACGTTCACGCTGCTCGAAGCCGCGCGCGCCCATCATACGGCACGTTTTCTGCACGTATCCACCGACGAGGTCTACGGCAGCCTGGCCGAGCCGCTGGTGGCGGACGAAGGCTTTCCTTTGCGGCCCAGCAGTCCGTACTCGGCCTCGAAGGCCGGCTCGGACCTCCTGGCGCTTTCCTACTTCACCACCTACCGGCTGCCGGTGCTGGTGACCCGGGCATCGAACAACTACGGCCCCTATCAGTTCCCCGAGAAGCTGATCCCGCTCATGATCCTGAACGCGCTCGACGGCCGCCGGCTGCCGGTCTACGGCGATGGCATGCAGGTTCGAGACTGGCTTTTCGTCGAAGATCATTGCCGGGTCCTGGCGGCGCTCGTCGAGCATGGGCGCGAGGGGGAGATCTACAACATCGGCGGCAACCGGTCGCTGCCCAATCTCGAGGTGGTGAAGAAGATCCTGCGCGCCACCGGGAAGGACGAGAGCCTCATCGACTCCGTCCGAGACCGGCCGGGGCACGACCGCCGTTACGCCCTGTCCAGCGAAAAAATGCTGCGGGAAACGGGCTGGCAGCCGCAGGTGAGCTTCGAAGAGGGCCTGAGCTACACCGTCTCCTGGTACCGCGACCAGCCGGGCTGGGTCGAGCGCGTCCGCTCCGGCGAATACCAGAGCTACTACGACCGCAACTATCGCGACCGGGAGTTGGAACTGGACCGGCTCGGGAAGAGTTAGTGGACAAGCTGAAGCTTGTCCCACACTACAGCCGCACGTGGGGCATGCTTCAGCTTGCCCCGAGACAGGACGCTAGGCCATGAGGGTGGCGCTCGATGCCACGCCGCTCACGCTATCGAACGGCGGCCTGCGCCGCTACACCGCCGAGTTGAGCCTGGCCCTGGCCGAGGAGTTTCCCGCGGACGAATTTCTCCTGGCCTCGGATCGCAAGTTCCCCATGCCGCCACGCGCGCTCCCCAACCTGACCGCGGCGCCGGGGCCGCGCAACGCGTTCGAGCGGAGATGGTGGAGCTGGGGCCTCAACCGCATGCTCGCGCGCGAACGCATCGACGTCTATCACGGCACCAACTTCGAAGTGCCCTACCGGCCCCTGCGACCGAGCGTGCTGACCCTGCACGACCTCTCTGGCTGGAAGGGATACCCGTGCTCGTGGCGCGTGCGCATGCGGACGCCGCTGCTGCTGCGCCTGGGGATTGCGACCATGGTGATCACGCCTACCGAGGCGGTGCGGCGCGAGGCCATCGCGCGCTTCCGGCTCCGGCCCGAGCGGGTCGTGGCCGTGCCCGAGGCCGCTTCGCCCGCGCTCCAGCGCGTGGAAACGCGTCCCGGCTCGCCGTACTTTCTGTGCCTGGGCGCCGGTGGGCCGCGCAAGAACGTCGAAACGGTTGTCGAGGCGTGGCGCGAGGTGCGGAAGCGGCACGCGGTGGACCTGGTGCTGGTGGGAGACTTCCCCGCAGGCCCGGACATTCGCGTTCTGGGGCCGGTGGATGACGCCCGGCTCGCCGAACTGTACTCGGGCGCCCTCGCGTTCCTGTACCCGTCGCTGTATGAGGGCTTTGGGCTGCCGGCGATCGAGGCGATGCAGTGCGGCGCGGCCGTGTTCACATCGAAGGATCCGGCCATCGCGGAAGTGTGCGGCGAGGCCGCCCTGCGGATCGACGCGCGCGACACGCGGGCCTGGGCCGAAGCGCTGGCCGCGGCGTGCGAGCGTCCCGAGTGGCTGCAGGACCTGCGCGCGCGCTCGCTTGGCCGGGCGCGGGACTTCTCCCGGGGAGCGACGGCTCGCCGGACTCGAGAGGTCTACCAGGAAGCGAGGCGCCGCTTTGCCGCCTGACCGTTCAGCCCTGGTCCTCAGCCCCGAGGCGCCCTATCCGCTGGCCGGAGGAGGCAGCATCCGCACGGCCTCGATCCTCGAGTACCTGGGGCCGCGCTATGCGCTCGACGTGATCGTGTTTCGCGAGCCGGGCGCTCCGGATCCGCGTTGCGCCTTTCGACCGGGCCTGGCGCGCGGGGTTCACGTGATCGACCTGCCTCGACACTCGAAGGCGCCTGCGGCGCGCGCGGCCCGCAACCTCACGCGCCTGACGTTTGGGCGCCCTCCGCTCAACGACCGGTTTCAGGGGTTCGCCCGCGAGGTGGCGCGGTGTCTCGAGGGACAGCGGTACGATGTGGCCCTCATTGAGCACTTCTGGTGTGCGCCCTACGTCGAGCAGGTGGCGCGGCACGCCTCGCGCGTGATTCTCGATCTGCACAACGTCGAGTCTGCGCTGTACCGCAGCCTGGCGGATTCCGCGCCGTGGCCGAAGTCGGCGGCGCTCGGCCGCTTCGCGCGGGCAGCCCGCCGGATGGAAGCCCGCTGGATCCCGCGCTTCTCCGCGGTGCTGGTCGCATCCGAACGGGACGCCGGCCGCGTCCGGCAAATCGCGCCGCAGGCGGCGGTCTACGTCTTTCCCAACGCGCTATCGGAGGTTGCCGAGCCCCCGGTGAGCGAGGAGAACGTGATCGTCTTTTCCGGCAACCTCGAGTACGAGCCCAACATTTCGGCGGTGCGCTTCTTCCGCGCGCAGGTGTGGCCGCTGCTGCGAGAACGGTGGCCGGAGCTTCGCTGGCGACTGATAGGCCGCAATCCGCACGCCGTGGTGCAGTACGTTCGCGGCGACGAACGGATCGAGCTCACCGGGCCGGTCGCGGACGCCGTCGTGGAACTGGCGAAGGCGCGCGTTGTAGTCGTGCCGCTGCTGGCGGGCAGTGGAACGCGCGTCAAGATCCTGGAGGCCTGGGCGGCCGGCCGCGCTGTGGTCTCAACAACGGTGGGCGCCGAGGGGCTGCCCGTCCGGGATGGCGAACACCTGCTGCTGCGCGACACGGCGGAATCGTTCGCGGCAGCCGTGTCCGCCCTGCTCGCGGCGCCCGAGGAGCGGCTCCGTCTGGGCGCTGCCGGCCGCAGGCTCTGGGAACGGGAATTCACGTGGCCCCGAGCCTGGGAGGCGCT
Organism: Bryobacteraceae bacterium; assembly: GCA_036404435.1. Classification (GTDB taxonomy): domain Bacteria; phylum Acidobacteriota; class Terriglobia; order Bryobacterales; family Bryobacteraceae; genus DASWZN01. Next base: position 159,536 of record DASWZN010000051.1, on the reverse strand, counting down.
TGCCGCGTGCGGCATGTAGCGCCGCGTCCGCTATACTGAAGTGGATCGATGCGCTTTTCGGTGGATGCCCACGCGATCGGCTGCCATCTGACTGGTAACGAAGTTTACGTTCGCAGTCTGCTGGAAGCATTCGCGGCAGTACACGACAATTCGGAGTTCGTCGCCTACGTGGCGACGCCGGAGGCCGCCCGCGCCATCCCGCGCGGCTTCGCCACTCGGCGTGTATCGCGCAACCCATTCGTGCGCCTCGGCCGCGACCTGCCGCGCCAGTTGCGCCGCGACCGGCCGGACCTGATCCACGTGCAGTACACTGCTCCGCTGGCGTGCCCGGCGCCCATCGTGGTGAGCGTTCACGACGTCAGCTTTCTCGAATACCCCAACTACTTCCCCGCGGCGCGCGCTCTTCAGTTGCGCCTCACCGTCGAGCGGACGGTGGCCCGGGCGGCGCGCGTCATCACCGTGAGCGAGTTCTCGCGGCAGGCGATCGCGCGCGTCTACGGGCTGGATGAGGAGGACATCGTGGTGGTGCCGAACGCCGCCACCAGCCTCTTCCGGCCGCTGTCCCACCCGGCCGCGACCGCCTGGGTCTGGCGCCGCTTCGGAATTACCCCGCCCTTCGTGCTCAACGTGGGCGACCTGCAGGTGCGCAAGAATCAGACCGGGTTGATCCGCGCCTTTGCGGAGATGGTCCACGCCTTCCCGCAGCTTCCGCACCATCTGGTGCTGGCCGGCAAAGAGGGCTGGCACGCCGAGGCCACTCGCCGCGCGGCGCTCCAATCCGGCGTCGCGGAGCGCATCCACTTCACGGGTTTCGTCTCCGACGAAGAGCTGCTCGAACTCTACAACGCGTGCGAGTTCTTCGTGTTCCCGTCCTTCTACGAGGGCTTCGGCTTGCCGGTCATCGAGGCCATGGCCTGCGGCCGGCCGGTAGCGTGCTCGGACGGCTCCGCTGTGAGCGAGGTGGCCGACGGCGCCGCCATCCTGTTCGACCCGCACTCCACCAGCCAGATGACGCGCGCCATGCTCGATTTGGCCCTGGATTCGGAACTGCGGGCGCGCATGGGGCGGCTGGGCCTCCAGCGCTCCGCGCACTTTAGCTGGCGCAGGGCGGCCGAAAAGACGCTGGAGGTCTACCACCAGGTGGCGCGCGCCGCGGCCCGGCCGGTCCACGCGCGCGCCTCCGTATGCGCGTAGCGTTCTTCTCGCCGATGCCGCCGGCCAAAAGCGGGATTGCCGACTATTCGGCGGCGCTGGTCGAGCCTCTCGGCCGTCTGGTCGAGCTGGAAGTCTTCGCCGGCGCCTCGGCCGGCTTTGACCCCGGCCGCTTCGACATCGCCCTCTACCAGGTGGGCAACAACGCCTGCCACTCCTTCGTGTATGAGGTGGCCCTTGCGCATCCTGGCGTCACGGTTCTTCACGAGGCCAACCTGCACCACTTGATTGCCGAGACTACCATCCGGCGAGGCGACTGGGACGCCTATCTCCGCGAAGCCGAGTACGCCGGAGGCGCCGCAGCCCTCGCTTACGCCCAACGCGCGCGCGCTCTCGAGACCGGACCGGACTACGACGGCGTGCCCATGACTCGCCGCCTGATCGAGCGTTCCCGCGGCATCGTCGTGCACAGCAACGCGGTGCTCGATCACGTCCGCGCGGCGGGCTTTGAGGGCCCGCTAGCCCGCATCCCGCACGGCGCCTGGGTGGAGGACGCCGACCGCTGGGCTTGGCGCGAGCGGCTGGGGATCGAGGAGGGCGCGCCGCTGGTCGGCATCTTCGGGTTCCTGAAGCCTTACAAGCGCATTCCCGAATGCTTGCGCGCCTTCCGCCGCCTCGTCCGCCTGGAGCCGCGCGCGAAGATGATCCTGGTGGGCGAGCCGCACCCCGACCTGGCGGTCCATTCGCTGATCGCCTCGCTCGGTCTTGCGAACGACGTGCGCGTGCTCGGATTCGCGCCCATCGCGGATTTCACCGGCTATATGGCCGCTTGCGACATCGTCCTGAACCTGCGCTACCCGACGGTGGGCGAAACTTCCGGCAGCCTGCTGCGCGCGTTGGGACTGGGCAGGCCGGTGCTGGTTTCCGACGTCGGCGCGTTTCGAGACCTGCCCGACGACATCTGCCTGAAAGTGCCGCCGGGTCCCAGCGAAGAGGACGAGATCTTTGAGTTTCTGAGCTTGCTGGTCTCCCGGCCCGATCTGGCGCGGGCGCTGGGCGCACGGGCCAGGGCCTGGGTGGAGCGGGAATGCACCTGGGAACGCGTCGCGCACCGCTACGCGGCATTTCTCGAATGCGTGGCTGCGGGCCGGCGGTGGGAAGAGCCGGGTGACGCCCGGCCGCTGCCTCCTGTCGCGCCCGCGGCGCCGGAGACGATTCTCGAGTGGGTGCCATCGGACGCCGCGTTGCGCGCTTACGTCGACACGCATCTCGCGCGCCTCACCAAGACGCTGGCGCTCGTCCCCCCGGGAGGACCCGCGGACCGCATCCTCGAAATGGGCGCGTATCTCCAGATCACGCCGTCCCTCGGTTCGCGGCTGGGCTACGGCGAGGTGCGCGGGTGCTACTACGGGCCGGCCGGCAGAGTCGACCACCGCTCCGTGGTTTCCGCCTCCGGCCAGCGCTTCGAGTGCGATGTGGACCTGTTCGACGCCGAGAAGGACGTCTTTCCCTATCCCGACGGGCACTTTGCGACGGTGCTCTGTTGCGAGCTGATCGAGCACCTGTATGCCGATCCGATGCACTTGCTATCCGAGGTCAATCGCATCCTGCGCGACGGCGGCCACCTGGTGCTCACGACGCCCAACATCGCCTCGCTGCGCGCCATCTCGGCCATTCTCCAGGGCTACCACCCCGGCCTGTTCCCGCAGTTCATCAAGCCCGCGGGCACGGGAGAGGTCGCGCCGCGCCACAACCGCGAGTACACGCCGCGCGAAGTGCATCAATTGCTGACCGGCGCCGGATTCGAAGTTGTTCGCCTCGAGACCGGGCCATTCCGCGAGCTACCCCGGCCCGAGCTGGCCTGGGTGCGGCGGCTGCTCGAAAGACACTGGCTGACGGGCGAGCTGCGCGACGAAGGGATCTACGCGGTGGGCAGGAAGTCGGGTCCGGTGCGCGAGCGCTATCCGGAGTGGCTCTATGCCTGAGGCGCGCCTCACGGTCCCTGTCACGTTGCTGGTCGAGAACACCACGGCTGAAGTCTGGAAGATCGAGGACGGCTACGCTGCCGGCTACCAGGTCTTCGACCCGGAGACCGCCACGCTGGTCCGCGAGGGCGAGCGGGTCCCGCTGCCGAGCGATCTCGCTCCCGGCCAGGCCGTCGAGGTCGAAGTGCGGGTGGAATTCCCACCCGAGCCGGGCCGTTACCGAGCCTTCGTCTCCGCCCTGCGCGAGCACGTCTGCTGGTTCTACGACCGCGGCGCGCGCTTCACCGTGGTGGATACGGAGGTCGCGGCGGGCGCTGTCCGCGACGTGCAGGCAGGCGTCACAACCCTCCGCGCCCTGGGCCGCAGGAACCTGGTTCGGGCCTTCGGGCGCGCGTTCCGGTATCCCGTGGCGTCGATCTGGCGCAACCGCAGCCTGATCCGCTCGCTGGTGCGCCGCGACATTCTGGGCCGTTACCGCGGCTCGTTCGGCGGCGTCTTCTGGACGGTCCTCAACCCGCTGCTGCTGATGGCGACCTACTTTTTCGTCTTTGGCATCGTGCTCCACACCCGCTTCGGAAACGACCCCAGCCGCGCCGCCTTCGTCCTCTATTTCCTGTGCGGAATGCTGCCCTGGCTGGCCTTGAGCGAAGCGCTGGGGCGCGCCCCGTTCGTGATTCTCGAATACCGGAATTTCGTGAAGAAACTGGTGTTCCCGCTCGAAATCCTGCCCGTGAACCTGGCTCTTGCGGCCCTGGTGACCGAGGCGTTCGCGTTGGGGATCTTCCTACTGCTGCTGCTCGTGACGCGCGGCGCCGTGCCGTGGAGCGTGCTGTGGCTCCCCGTGCTCTTGATCCCGCAAGTGCTGTTTACGATGGGCCTCGGTTGGTTCCTGGCCGCGCTCGGCGTCTACGTCCGCGACCTCGGACAGATCAACGGCTTTCTGCTGACGCTGTGGTTCTTCCTCACGCCGATCTGTTACCCGGTGGAATCGCTGCCCCGCCAGGCGCTGCCTCTGTTGACCCGCAACCCGATGTTCGTGCTGGTGCGGGCCTACCGGGACATCTTCCTGGAAGGGCGGGCTCCTGCCCCGGGCGCGCTGTGGAAGTTGTGGGCCGTCTCCTTACTGCTGTTCTTTGCCGGGCACGCCTGGTTCTACAGGCTCCGCAAGACGTTCGCCGACGTCATTTGAACGGCGGAGTTGCTCAGCTCAACAGATCCTCTATGAACTTCTTCGCCTCGGCTATGGTGCCGCCGTACCGCTCCCGGTAGAGCTTGATGGCGAGAACCCAATCCCGCTTGGAGGCGGCCGCGAGAATGGCGTCGTCGGGCGAGAGCTTCTTCTTTTGCCCAACTTCCTTGCCATAGCAACGGGAACACCGGTCCTCGATATCACCGGTAAAGCCATTGGTAACAGGCTCAAAGGGCAAGTCGAGCTCACAGTGGGCGCAGTACTTCAGGTCGCACTTGGGGCAGTAGCTCATCGTCTTGTCCCACACCTTGCTGTGGTAACTGCCCAGCGGCGTGCCGCATCGGTCGCACCTCCCGTTGCTGCTGCACAGGTCCTCTATGACCTTCTTCGCCTCGACTGCTGTGCCGCCGTACCGCTCCCGGTAGAGCTTGATGGCGAGAAGCCAATCTCCCTCGGAGGCGGCTGCGAGAATGGCGTCGTCCGGAGAGAGCTTCTTCTTTTCTCTAGCCAGGTCTCGCTTTTGCCGGAGACTACGCCCTCGCCTGGATTCCTGTCTCACCTTATGAACCTGAAACACGAGGACTAGGGCTAAAACAAGGAGGGTCAGGATGAATATGACCGGTCCTTCCCCCTGGCCGGAAATCAACGTACCGATCGCGTAGGATGACCCCATCAGCGTCGCCTCCGCCTCTGTCTTTGGGTCCGCTCCACAATCATACATCCAGGTATTTCGCGTGTGTCTTTCCGGGCGGAACTCAACTTCCTGCGGAACAAACCCGCCCCTCGTTCGTATCAATCCATGAGGGATGTCATGGCAAACGGAACCAACGGCAGAAAGAATGGGCGCCGGCGCAGGCGTTTGATCTGGCTGGGAGCCCTCGTGGTGGTTCTTGGGGGTGCGATCTTCGGCGTCAAGGCGGCGCTGAAGCCTAATAACCAGATCGACCCCTCCAAGCTCGCGGCGGTTGAAAAGGGCGACATCGCCCGGTCGGTCGTGGCGACCGGCAAGATCGAGCCGCTGGCCAAAGTCGAGCTGATGTCCAAAGCCAGCGGCCTGGTCAAACAGGTCTTCGTGCATTACAGCGACTGGGTGAAGACGGGGCAGGTGCTGGTCGAGCTCGACAAGGAGGAGTTGCAGGCGCAGGTGCGCGAGTCGCGCGCCGCGCTGATGGCTGCCCAGGCCGCCGAAGACTCCGCCGCGGCGACCTATGAGAAGAACAAGGTCGAAGCCGAAGCCCCCGATCTGCCGTTCCTCAAGGCCAACATGGACCGCGCGCACCAGCTCAAGTCGCAAGGCCTGATCGCGCAGGCCGTGCTCGAAGACGCCGAGCGAACCTATCAGACGGCGCTGAACAAGCAGATGACGGCGCTCCGCACCATCAACGTCAGCCGCGCCGAGATCGCCAGAGCCAAGGCCGGCGTCGCCCAGGCGCAAGCCACGCTGGACCGCGCCGACGAGAACCTCAGGAATTCCACCATTGTCAGCCCCATGGACGGCATCGTGCTCTCGCGCGATGTCGAGGTGGGCGACGCGGTCAGCTCCATCCTCGTGCTGGGCTCGCAGGCCACCAAGATCATGACGCTGGGCGACGTGAGCGACGTCTACGTCCTCGGAAAAGTGGACGAGGCCGATATCGGCAAGGTCTACCTCGGCCAGCCGGCGCGCATTGTGGTCGAGTCCTTCAAGGACAAGAAGTTCAGCGGCAAGGTGACCAAGATCTCCCCGCTTGGCGTCGAGAAGGACAACGTGACCACGTTCGAGGTCCGGGTCTCGATCCGGAATCCGAGCGGCGAGCTGAAGGCCAACATGAGCGCCAACGCCGAGATCATCCTCGAGGAGAAGAAGAACGTTCTGCTGGTGCCCGAGTCCGCCGTAGTCTACGACCGCCAGCGCAACACGTCGCTCGAAGTCCCCGACCTGGCCAACGAGAAGGGGCGGCGCCAGGTGGCATGCAAGCTCGGCATCTCGAACGGCGTGAAGACCGAGCTGATTTCGGGATTGAAGGAAGGCGAGAAGGTAATCCTGCAGTAGGACAGGCCTCCGGCCTGTCCACTGCCGACAGGCCGGAGGCCTGTCCCACTGTGTTTCGACGGTGTCGATGGCTGAAGGCTGATGGCGAGCCCCTATGTCCTTCCGCGACCTGCTTGCCGATACATTCCGGACCCTTTGGGCGCACAAGCTGCGCACGTTTCTCACCATGTTCGGGATTGCCTGGGGCATCGTCTCGATCATGCTGATGGTGGCCGCGGGTGAGGGCCTGCGCGTCGGGCAGAAGAAAGTCGCCGACAGCTTCGGCAAAGACATCATGATCTTCTTCGCCGGCCGGACCAGCATGCAAGCCGGTGGCATGCGTGCGGGCCGGCACATCCATTTCGACGACGCCGACTACCTCTTCGTCGAGCGGGAAGCCACCTCGTGCCGGAATGTGATGCCCGAGCTTGGAACCAACGTGCTTGTTCACAGCGCATTCAACAGCGGGCTGCTGCTGGTCACCGGTTCTCTGCCTCCCTTTGCCGACGTGCGCAGCATCCCCATCGCCACGGGCCGCTTCTACAACTGGGACGACCAGGCCCAGGGCCGCCGCGTGGCATTCATCGGCAGCGACGTGAAGAAGCAGTTGTACGCCGGGCACGCCGCGCTCGGAGAGACCGTCAGCCTGGCGGGCATTCCCTACACCATCATTGGCGTCATGACGGAGAAGGACCAGGATTCGAGCTACGACGGCCGCGACGTTTCCAAGGTGTTCATCCCCTTCAGCTCGATGATCCGGGATTTCCCCAACAAGCCGCCGGCGGAGCCCCGCAGCGTGGACCGCCTGCTGGTGACGCCGCGAGCGCTCGAACAGGACGATACCTGCAAGTTCGAGGTTCGGCGCGCGCTGGGGCGCATGCACGGTTTCGATCCGCACGACGAAGAGGCCGCCCAGGTGTGGGACACGGTCGAAGACACCAAGGCGTTCCGCACCATGACCGACGGCATGAAATACTTTCTGGGGGTGGTCGGTGTGGTGAGCCTGTTCTTGGGCGGGATCGGCGTGATGAACGTCATGCTGGTCGCGGTCCGCGAGCGCACGCGCGAGATCGGAGTCCGCAAGTCGGTGGGCGCCACGCGCAGCGCGATTTTGGGTCAGTTCTTCGCCGAAACCCTAATCATCGTGTTTGCCAGCGGAGGATTCGGGATGGCGGTGTCTTACGGCTTCTGCGCGCTGGTCAACCTGCTTCCCATGCCGCAGTATTTCGCAGGGTTGCTGGCGACGTGGACCACGGGCCTGGCGGCGCTGATGTTGCTGGGAACCGTGGCGGTGCTCTCGGCGCTGTATCCGGCGCGGCGGGCGGCCGACGTCGACCCCATCGAAGCCTTGCGCTACGAGGCGGGCGGGTGATGAGTCATGCTGACTGAGATCTTCCGGCAAGCCTGGCAGGCGCTGCGGCGTAATCCGGCCCGCAGCCTCCTTACCATGGCGGGGATCGTGTGGGGCATCGTCGCGGTGGTCCTGCTGATCGCGTACGGGAACGGCTTCCGCGGCGTGCTGGTCCGCGCGTTCGACGCCTTCGGCAAGAGCGCGGTGGTGTGCTGGCCGGGCCAGACCAGCGAGCAGGCCGGCGGCGAGCGCACCGGACGGCGCATACGCTTCGAGCAGGAGGACATGGACCTGATTCGCAACCAGGCCTCCCTCGTCAAGCAGGTGAGCCTGGAAACCGTGCGCTGGCGCGCCATCTCTTACGGCGACCGCCTGTCGAACACCGCCATCCGCGGCGTCTACCCCGAATACGCGTCGATCCGCAATGAGGTGCCGTCGGAGGGCCGCTGGCTAAGCGCGGAAGATCTCCTGGAACGCCGGCGCGTGGTGTTTCTGGGCGGCAAGCTGCGGAAGCAGTTGTTCAGCGGACGCCCGGCGGTCGGCGAGACCGTGCTCATCGACGGCATTCGCTTTACGGTCGTCGGCGTGATGGACCCCAAGATCCAGCTCAGCAACTACTTCACCAGCGACGACGACTCCTGCTGGATCCCTTACAGCGCCGCCTCCGACGTGTGGGACACGCGCTACGCCAGCGTGCTGGTGTTCTCCTCGTTCGCGCCCAGCCTGGAGGCCAGGGCCATGGACCAGGTGCGCGAGATCGTCGGGAAGCGGCAGCGCTTCTCGCCGGCCGACAAGCGCGCCATTCAGATGTTCGGGCGCCAGGAGTTCCGGCCCATCATCGACGGCATCACCATCGGCCTGCAGGTGCTGCTGATGTTCATCGGGACGCTGACGCTGGGCATCGGCGGCGTGGGCGTCATGAACATCATGCTGGTGTCGGTGGACGAGCGCGTCCGCGAGATCGGCCTGCGGCGGGCCATCGGCGCGCGGCGCTGGCACATCCGCGCGCAGTTTCTGGCCGAGGCGCTGGTATTGACGCTGGCTGGCGGCGCGCTGGGGATCGGCGTGGCCGCGCTGGTCACGTCCTGGCCGGGCACGCTGCCCATGCTGGGGCCGCTGTTCAAGGACACCTCCGGGAATGGCGACATTCACCTGGCGCTGTCGCCGGGCACGGCCGCGCTCTCGACCGCGGTCCTGGTTGTGGTGGGAGTTCTCTCAGGCCTCGCGCCCGCCATCCGGGCCTCGCGGCTGGATCCCTCCGACGCGCTTAGATACGAGTGACCGCCGGCGGCTCCTCTCCTCCCTCCTCCCCCGACGCTCTTTGGCCCGCGGCGTGCTCATGTTCTGTCATGTCATCCGCGATCTCGGACCAGCTTGCGACCACCGTAGAAGAGCCTCTTGCCCGGCTGGTGGCTTTCGAGCCCACCACGTTTCCGGTGTTGAGCGTGTACCTGAACACCCAGTCGGGCCACCACGGGCGCACGCACGACGCGGCGCCGTATCTTCATCGCGAATTCAAAGCTCTTGCCAGCACCTGGGCGCCGGGTTCCGCCGAGCGCCAGAGTTTCGAGGTGGACGTGGAGAGAATCGCTGCCTACGCCACCGACAAAATCGACCCCGCGGCAAACGGGGTCGCCATATTCGCCTGTTGGGCCGCCGGAGAATTCTTCGAGGCAATCCAGTTAACGACCCCTGTCAGCGATAACCGCGTTTACGCGTGCAGCCAGCCTCATTTGTATCATCTGGCCCGTCTCGATGAGCAATACCCGCGCTACGCCGCGGTGCTCACGGACACCAACACGGCGCGTATCTTCGTCTTTGGGCTTGGCCTGGTGATCGGCGCGGAGGAGGTGAAAGGCAAGAAAGCTCATCGAGTCAAGGTCGGTGGATGGTCGCAGGCCCGTTACCAGCGGCGTGTGGGGAACGCGCACCAGGAGCACGCCAAGGAGGTCATAGAACGCCTCGCTCAGATTGTCCGCGAAGACAAAGTAAGTCACATCATCCTCGCCGGAGATCAGGTTGTGATTCCGCTCCTTCAAGAACAACTGCCGCAGGAAATGGTCTCCATGGTGGAGGTGATGAAACTCGACATTCATGCTTCCGAGCAGGATGTCCTGACCGCCACTCTCGCAGAGTTACAGGGGCAAGAAACCAGGACTGCCGCGGAGAAGGTGGACCGGCTGATGCAGCAATATCGCGCTCGCGGATTGGCCATAGTCGGGCTGCAGGAGACGCTCGAAGCCCTGGCCAACGGACAAGTCGAGGAACTGCTCGTCAGCGGCGCGCTCGAGGAGAGCCATCCCCGGCTGGAGGAAGTGCGAGCCATCCTCGCGCCCGAGCTCCCCGATTCAGAGGGAGGAACGAAAAGCGAAGATCCGCGGCAAGCGTCCCTGCCCGATCTGCTGGTGACGAAAGCCAGGCAAAGCGGCGCAACGGTGACGTTCATCGAAGACGCGGCTTTGCTCGAATCGGTTGGCGGCGTGGCCGCGTTTCTGCGATGGCGCGAGTAAACTGGCCATTGGTTTGCTCATCAAGGAGCATGTCCAAGATCACGGAAGCTGGCCGCGATCCTATCGCCGATGAAGACTTCGCTTTCCCCAAGGAACGTAAAGAGCCCATCCAGGACGCCGCCCATGTGCGCAACGCGGTCGCCCGCCTCAAGCAGGTGCAAGGAGTGACAGACCCGGAACGCGACGCCGCCTGGACGCGCATCAAATCCGCCGCGAAGAAGCACAAAGTAGAGTTGGGTGAGCGGGACTGGCGCGAACTCCGTTGACCGCCCGTGTGCGCCCCGCAGCCTACCGGGTCACAAGACCACGCAAAATCTGCACTAACGCCGGCGGCAAAATGCACTGACCGCTCCGGTATCCGCCGGCTTGGCAGGCAATCGGATTTACTGTGCCTTCTCCGCCCCCGGCTCCGCCGCTGCCCGCTTGGCCAGTTCCGGCGTGGCGTAATAGCCGGTGCGGGTCCGCACTATGGGCCGGTTGCGGGCGTCCACGACTACCTTGACCTGCCGGTAACTGCCGTCGAGCGCGATGTTCGAAGGTGTGTAGCCCAGGGTGTATTGGTTGCGGATGTCGTGCGCCACCTGCAGCGTGAAGGCGCCCACGTCATTGACGGCCTTGGGGTAATAGGCTACGCCGCCGGTCGCCGCCGCCAGCGCGTCCAGGGCGCGCTGGGCCCGCTTGGCCTCGCGATGCTCCTCCTCGTCCAGCAGACCCAGGGTATAGATCAGCGCCGCGCGCTGCTGCGCCTTCTGAATCAGCCTCTCGAGTGTGATCTCGCTGGCGTTGTCGTTCCCGTCGGTGACCACCACGATCACCTTCTTGTCGCGACTGGCCTTGGACTTGAGGTACTCCATCGACAGGTCGATCGCATCCCGCATGGCTGTGCCGCCACGGGAATCGATGCGCGCCACGCCGTCCTCGAGCTTCTTGATGTCGTTGGTCATCGGCACGTCGAGGTACGCCTCGTCGTTGAAATTCACGATGAAGACTTCGTCCTGCGGGTTGGACGCCTTGACCAGAGCCAGGGCCGCGTCCTCGACTTTCTTCCGCTTCTCGCGCATACTCCCGCTGTTGTCGATCACGATGCCCATCGAGACCGGGACGTCCTCGCGCCGGAACAGCTTCACCCGCTGCTCGGCGCCGTCCTCAAAAACGTGGAACGCCGTGCTCGGCAGGTTGGTGACCAGCTTGCCGCTCTTGTCCACTACCGTGGCGTGCAGCACCACCAGGCGCGTGTCCGCGGTGAACGTGGCGCCGCTCTGCTCCTGCGGGCGGACGGGAGCCGCTAGCGCGGCCATCAGGAAGAGGGCAAAGCAGCTACTGCGCGGGTGCATAATAACCGAGACGCCAGAAGGCCCGGAGCGGCGGCAGCCCCTTGGGTTGCACCAGCTTCACCTGAACATGGCGGTACTTCCCGTCCTTAGTGGCGTTAATAGGGGAATAGAACAGCACGTACTGGTTGTGGAGCTCGTACCCGATCCGCTCCGCTACATCCGGCAGCTCCGCCAGATTCTCCACCGGAAAATGCCGCCCGCCCGTCTGCTCGGCGATCTCGCTCAGCAGGCTGGGCCCGGCCAGCTCTTCGGCCGACCGGCCGCGGGACATCAGCGGCTCAAAGATACCGATCGCGTAAATCTGCACATCCGCTTCGCGCACCAGGTTCTTGATTTCGGTTTCTGTGTACCGGCTGCTGTTGTCGCCGCCGTCGGAAATCACCACCAGGGCCTTGCGCGGGTTGTGAGCTTTCTTCATCTGGCTGATGGCCAGGTACACGCTGTCGAGCAGCGCCGTGCGGCCCTTGGATTCGATGAAGGTCAGCCGGTTCTGTATCTCGTCCGCATTGTGGGTGAAGGCCACCGCCAGCTCGGGCCGGTCGTTAAACTGAACCAGAAAGAACTCGTCGTCCGGATTCGCCGTTTTCAGAAGCTGCGCCACCGCCTCGCGCGACTTCTGGAGCTTCGCTCCCATGCTGCCGCTGTGGTCGAACACCAGTCCAATCGAGATCGGAGCGTCCTCGCTCGACAGGTAGGAGATCTTCTGTTCCACCTTATCCTCGAAGAGGCGGAAGTGCTTGATCTCCAGCCCCGTCACGAACCGGTTCAGCGGGTCCGTCACGGTCACCGGGATCGGCACCAGGGTCGTGTCCACACGGATGCTGCGTGAGCGCGGGACGTCGGGGCTGGCGGCGGGCACCAACGCCTTCGTCCGCGGTTGGATCGACACCGTGGGTTCCGGGGGAGTTTGCGAACCGCTCCTCTCGTCGCTGGCGAGGCATGCGCCTGCGACTGCTAGCGCGGCAAAAATGACGACACTACCGTACTTCAAGGGCCGATGCGCAACCATCACTGGCTCTCCCCTTCCCGTAAGGCTGCGACGACTTCAGTATATCACTCGCATTTCGGATTCCAGTTTCTCATAGGCATAGCGATCCCCGGAGCCGGGGTCGTCCCCAAGTTGCGACGCTCCAATCGTTTCGGAAGTTACAAGTATTTGGATCGCCGCGAGGTGCGTTTCCGCCTGCCCCACGCGGTCGAGCCGACCGAAGGGAAAGCTCGCCCTATGGCGCGCGGCATCCGCGTATAATGGCTCCCATCTATGTCTACTAGCCCAGATGCCGGCGCCCAAGCTCCGGCGCCGCCCATGAGTGAGGCGGGCCGCCTCGTCAACGTATTCGTCGACCCCAAGCCGGCCTTCGCGGATATCGCCGCGCGCCCGCGCTGGTGGGTCCCGATGGTCCTGGTCACGGTGTGCTTCTTGGCTCACATGCTGGCCTTCTCGAGCCATGTCGGCTGGGAGCGCTTTATGCGGCAACAGCTCGAAAGTTCGCCCAAAGGGCAAAGCATGTCCCCCGAGGACCGCGAACGTGCGCTCGAGATGCAGGTCAAATTCGGAGCCCCGATCGGGACGTTCATTGCCGTCGCAGCCCAGCCGGTCGTCATGCTCGTGACGGCGGGCGTACTGATGTTCATCTTCACCAACATGCTGGGCGCCGTGGTGAAGTTCCCGCAGGCGCTCGCGGTGGCGGCCTATGCGTCTCTGCCGGGCGTGCTGGCTCTGGCCGGGGGGGTGCTGGTGATGTTCCTCAAGGACCCGACGGATTTCGACTTGAAGAATCCGGCGGGCTACAACCTGGGCTTCTACCTGGACCCGCACGCCGTGCCGGCCTGGCTGGTCAGCCTCGGCACCAGCATCGACGTGTTTTCCTTCTGGATCATCCTGCTTCTCGCGACCGGCATGGCGGCCGTCACTAGGAAACGCTGGACGACCGCGCTCACGGGCGTGCTCATACCATGGGGTGTGGTGGTGGTTGGGAAGGTCGCCTGGGCCGCGATCTTTGGCTAAGCTCTCAGGATTTCGCGCGCGGCGTTATAGCCCGGCGCGCCCATGACGCCGCCGCCGGGGTGCGTGCCGGAGCCGCACAGATACAGGCCGCGGATGGGCGTGCGGTAGCGGGCCCAGCCCGCCACCGGCCGCATGACGAACATCTGGTCCAGGCTCATTTCGCCGTGGAAGATGTTGCCGCCGGTCAGTCCGAAGCGGCGTTCGAGATCGAGCGGCGTCAGCACCTGCACTTGGTCCACGATCGAGTGGATGTTGGGCGCGTACTCGGCGATCAGATCGAGCACGCGCCGCCCGTAGAGCTCCCTCAGCTCGTCCCAACTGCTCTCGCGCAGCGTGTAGGGCGCGTATTGGAGGAACACGCCCAGGATGTGCCTGCCGGGTGGGGCGAGCGACGGGTCGTACATCGTCGGAAGGGTGAGTTCGAGCAGCGGGCGCTCAGAAGGCCGGCCGTACTTGGCGTCGTCCCAGGCGCGCTCGACGTACTCGATCGACGGGCAGATGTGCATGGTGGCGCGATGCTGCGGCCCCGGCGCGCCGGCGAGCGCTCGGAACTCCGGCAGGCCGGAGAGGGCCAGGTTCATCTTCAGCGAGGTACCTTCGGAGCGGTAGTGGCGGATGGCTCTGACGAAATCCGGATCGAGCTCGGACTCTCCCACCAGGCCCAGGAAAGTGCGGTGCGGGTCGAGATTCGAAATCACCACCGAGGCCTCGATTCGCTCGCCGCCTGCGAGCACGACGCCGCGCGCCCGGCCGTCGCGTATCTCGATCTTCTCGATCGCGGTGTTGGTGCGGATCTCGGCGCTTGCTGCGCGCGCCGCCGCGGCGATGGCTTCGCTGACCGCGCCCATTCCGCCGCGCACGAATCCCCACAGGCCGCGGTGGCCGGCCACGCCGCCCATGCAGTGGTGCAGGAGGATGTAGGCGGTTCCGGGCGAGCGCGGCCCTCCGTTAGCGCCGATGACGCCGTCGGTAGCGAGCGTCACCTTCAGCTCATCCGACTCGAACCACTCGTCGAGGAAATCGGCGGCGCTCTGCGTGAAGATCTTGACCAGTGCGACCAGGTCGCGGCGCGCCAGGCGGTAGAGCCGCGCCGCCAGCTTGACATATTCGATCAGATCGAAGGCCCCGGCGGGCGGGAACGGCGGCGGCGTGGTGAGGAGCAGGACCTCGACCACTTGCGCCAGCCGCTCGATGTGGTCCTCGTAGGCGGGGTAGGCTTCGGCGTCGCGAGCCGAGAACTTGCGGATCTCCTCGAGCGTTTTTGCGCGATCTTGCCACATGAAAAAGTGGCGGCCGTCGGGAAAGGCGGAGAAGAAGGCAGGATCCTTGGCGTCCACCTGGTAGCCGTAGCGCGGCAGATCCAGTTCGCGGACGATGCGCTCCTGCATGAGGCTGACCAGGTAGGCCGCGGTGGAGACTCGGTAGCCGGGCCATACCTCTTCGGTGACGGCGCAGCCGCCCACGAACTCGCGCCGCTCGAGGACCAGCACCTTGCGGCCCGCCCGCGCCAGGTACGCGCCGCACACCAGGCCGTTGTGTCCAGCCCCGGCGATGACGGCGTCGTAGTTCTGCGACATGCCCCTATCTCACCGCGTGCAGAACCGGGCGTTCGAAAGCGAAGCCGGAAGGGCGCAGGCGGCCTGAATTGGCGCCCACCTCGGCCACTTCTCGAAAGCCCAGCTTCTTCAGCAACTGCACCAGACAGGGTTGGTTGGGCCACCACCAGGAGACCTCGTCCGAGGCCGGCTCGTCCCCGCCGACGTAAAGCATCGCCGGCTTCCCATCGGCGGCCTCGGGCATGACCTGCGAGAGAATCAGTGTGTTTCGGCACAGCGCCGCCGCCGCGGCCAGCGCCTGGAGCGGGTTCAGGGTGTGCAGGAGTATGTCGCCCAGGAACACATAGTCGAAACCCGAAACGCCGAGCGTCGCGGGCGAGAGGTCGTAAACGCTGGCATAGCGGCGCTCGACCTTCGAGCCGAGCAGGCGCTTGCAGAAGTCGAACGGACCCTTGAGCAGGTAGAAATACAGCTCCTCAGCCGTGTACGGTTTGACGTACCCGTCGAGCGTGACCACGTTCCGGGGGGCGATCATCTGTCCGATCTTCCCGATGGCTTGCTCGCTGCTCTGCCCCGGAAAACGATCGAGCGCCTGGAGCGAAGGCAGTTCCACCGAGACTACTTCGGCACCGCGCCGCGCGAACTCGAAGGAGAAGAAACCCGTGGCGGAGCCGACATCGAGAACGGTCGTGCCGCGCATGTCCTCGGGAAACTGAAAAGCCGGGACCGTGCCGCGAAAATCGTAAAGCCCCGGCGTTACCAGCCCGTGAGGCAGGTCGATGGTGTGATACCAGTAATACTTGTCGATGTCGTCGAAGCCCAGCGCCAGCGCGCGCTGGTTGAATTCATCGACCGCCTTCAAGAAGTCCGCCGCGAATTGCTGTTGATCCGTGTCTGCCATGATGCCTTCAGCGCTTCTTGAACACCACCACCGCCAGAGGCGGCAGGATCGCCCGGATGCTGTGGTCGTGGTTGTGCGAGTTGACCGGCTCGGAGGCCACTCCCGCACCGTTGCCGATGTTGCTGCCGCCGAACATCCCGGCGTCGGTGTTGAACACCTCGGCGTAGAAGCCCGCAGCCGGCACGCCGAAACGGTAGCCCTGGTGCGGCACCGGCGTGAAGTTGCAGCAGAACAGCAGAAAATCGTCGGGGTTTTCGGCGCGCCGCAGAAAAGCGATGATCGAATGATCCACGTCGTGGAAATCCACCCATTCGAAGCCGCTCCAGTGGAAATCCACTTCGTGCATGGAGGGCTCGGCGCGGTAGAGCCGGTTCAGCTCGCGCGCCAGCGTTTGCAGCTTGCGGTGGTAGTCGTATTGGAGCAGCTCCCAGCGGATGCCGGTGGCGTAGTTCCACTCCTCGTACTGGCCGATCTCCGACCCCATGAACAGCAGCTTCTTGCCCGGGTGGCCGAACATGTAGGCCAGGAACGCGCGCACGTTGGCGAACCGCTGCCACTCGTCGCCCGGCATCTTGTCGATGAGGGAGCGCTTTCCGTGGACCACTTCGTCGTGCGAAATGGGCAGCACGAAGTTCTCGTGAAACGCATACAACATGCTGAAGGTGATGTCGTGATGGTGGAACTTGCGGTGCACGGGCTCCTTGGAGAAGTAGTCCAGCATGTCGTGCATCCAGCCCATGTTCCACTTCATGGTGAAGCCCAGGCCGCCCAGAAAAACGGGCTTGGAAACGCCCGGCCAGGCGGTCGATTCCTCGGCCGCGGTGAAGGCGCCCGGAACCTGGTGCGCCAGCTCGTTGAAGCGGCGCAGCAGGTCGATGGCCTCCAGATTCTCGCGCCCGCCGAATTGATTGGGGATCCATTCGCCGGGCTTGCGCGAGTAATCCAGATACAGCATGGAGGCCACGGCATCCACGCGCAGGCCGTCGATGTGGTACTCCTTCAGCCAGAAAAGCGCGTTCGAGATCAGGAAGGCGCGCACCTCGTTGCGGCCGTAGTTGAAAACGAGCGTGCCCCATTCGCGCTGCTCGCCCTTGCGAGGGTCGGCGTGCTCGTAGAGGGCGGTGCCATCGAAATACGCCAAGCCGTGCGCGTCCTTGGGAAAGTGTGCGGGAACCCAGTCGACGATGATGCCGATCCCGGCCTGGTGGCAGCAATCGACGAAATACTTGAAGTCGTCCGGCGTGCCGAAGCGCGTGGTGGGGGCGAAATACGCGATGACCTGGTAGCCCCAGGAGCCCGAGAACGGATACTCCATGATGGGCAGCAGCTCGATGTGGGTGTAGTGCATCTGGCTCGCGTATTCCACCAGGCTCTTGGCCAGCTCGCGGTAGGTGAGCAGGTCGTTGTTGGGGCCGCGCAGCCAGGACTCCAGGTGCACTTCGTAGACGGAGACGGGCTTCTTGAGCAGGTCGACGCCGGCGCGCGCTTCCATCCAGCCCGAGTCGTTCCACGTGTAGTTGTCCAGGCTCCAGACCACGGAGGCGGATTTGGGCGGCGTTTCCGAGCAGAAGGCGTAGGGGTCGGCCTTCAACTGCTGGTAGCCGGCGAAGCGGGAGCGAACGAAATACTTGTACGTGGCGCCCTGGCCGAGGCCGGGAATGAAGATCTCCCAGACGCCGGCGCTGCGCAGCCGCATAGGGTGGCGGCGGGTGTCCCACTGGTTGAAATCGCCGGTCAGGGTGACGACCTCGGCGTTGGGTGCCCAGACCGCGAAGCGCACGCCGGCTACACCCTCGACCACCATCGGGTGCGCGCCCAGGCTGCGCTGGGTCTCGTAATTGGTTCCCTCGCCGAACAGGTGCAGCTCGAAATCCGTGAGCAGCAGCGGGAAGCGGTAGGGATCGTCGATCTCGGAGCTTTCGCCTTCGGGCGTCTTCAGCCGCAGCCGGTAGGGTCTGAGCTCGCCGCCGAGGGCTGCGAAAAAGAGGCCCGCGGGGTTCACCTTCTTCATGGGACAGGCGCGGTCGTCCAGAACCACCTCGGCCTCGGCCGCCTGGGGCAGAAACGCGCGCACCTCCCAGAACGCCGTCTTCCGGCGCGGTACGGGGTGCGGGCCCAGGATGCTGAAGGCATCGCTGTGGGAGCCGCTCACAATCGCTTCGATCTCTGCGCGAGTCATCGCCCTCCGTGTGGCGCGCGCCGCCGTTGCCGCGCGGCGCGCATCGCTATCATTATTGCAGGATGCCAAATTCCTATCGCGACCTGCCGAAGACGGAGCTGCACCTGCACCTGGAGGGTTCGGTAGAACCGGAGACTCTGTGCGAGCTCGACCCCTCGCTCACACTCGAAGAGGTCCGCGCGCGCTATGAGTACGCCGATTTCGCCGGCTTCATTCAGAGCTACAAGTGGCTCATCCAGCACCTGAACAAGCCCGAGGATTATGCGCTTATCGCCCGCCGGACGCTGGCGCGCCTCGAGAGCGAGAACGTGCGCTACGCCGAAATCACCCTCTCGGCCGGTCTGGTGCTGTGGCGCGGCCAGGAGTTCGCGCCGATCTACGACGCCTTGCAGGCGGTAGCGGAGGCGTCGCCGGTCCAAGTCCGGTGGATTCTGGACGCGACGCGGCAGTGGGGGGTCGAACACACTTGGGCGGTGGTGCGCCTGGCGGCCGCGCGCGTGGACCGCGGCACGATCGCCTTCGGGATCGGAGGGGACGAGGTCGCGGGGCCGGTGGAGTGGTTCGGCGAAGTGTTCCGCTTTGCGCTCGATGCCGGGCTGCACCTCACGGTCCACGCGGGCGAGAGCGCCGGAGCGGAATCGGTATGGGGCGCGTTGCGGCTCGGCGCCCAACGGATCGGCCACGGCATCCGCGCGGCCGACGACCCGAAGCTGCTCGAGTACCTGCGCGAGCGCGACATCCCGCTCGAGATCTGTATCTCGAGCAACGTGGCGACGCGCGTGGTCGCGAGCCTGAGCGAGCATCCGGTGCGGCGCATCTACGACGCGGGCGTCCCGATCGTTCTGGCGAGCGACGACCCGGCCATGTTCCACACCACCCTCACGCGGGAATACGACCTGGCGGCGCAGGAATTCGGCTTCACGGACGCGGAATTGAGGGCTATTGTGGAGAATGGGTTTCGATATGCGTTCGGGGAGCCGCGCTGAGGCTCGCCGCCCGTCGCTGGTTGATCCAACCGAGCGCTGATTCGCCCCAGCCATCCCTGCGATACGAGATCATTAGTGCTCCCAAATGTTTCGAAAAGGGCGTGCACTTGTCAGTTGGAGGTAAGCCGTGGCGGACAAGCATCCATATGTGGGCGGCAGCGGGGCGTTGGTCCAGGTACTGGATCATCTCAAGAAGTCATTCCCGACAAATCTTGATGCCGGAGTGTTGAGAAAGTTAGGTTTCGCGCCCAAGAACGAGAGCTACATCCTCAACATAGTGCGATTCATCAAGTTGATCGATGAGACGGGCGCTCGGACCGAAAAGGGCCAACGGGTCTTTACGCTTCACGACGCGAGTTCCTTCGAGAAGGAGTTTTCCGAGCTCGTGAAGTCGGCCTATGCGGATCTCTTCAAGCTGCACGGCGAAGATGCCTGGACCTTGGACAGCGGGAAGCTAATAACGTACTTCCGCCAGACTGACCAGTCCTCCGAACTGGTCGGCACGCGTCAAACCGGCACCTTTAAGGCTCTCGCCGCGTACGCCGGCCACGCGGCGGCTCCAGCGGGGGCCCAAAGGATGAAGGCCAAACCCGCTCCGAGCGGAAAGGCAAAGCCAAAGGCCATCGAAAAGCTGACAGAACCGCCACGCAAGACCCTGAATGGTTCACCCAAGGCCCGCGGGGACAGTGTCGGACTGACAGTACGCATCGAGGTCAACCTCCCGGCAAACGGGGACCAGGATACTTACGACAAGATATTCAAGAGCATCCGTGAGAATCTTCTAAATGGATGACTCGCTGGGAGCATTCGAGCGGATCGTCAGGTCGTTAGGCCACCTTGGCTACGTTGAAGAACAGCGCACTTCGGCGGAGCATCCGTTTGAGATCAGGAACATTCACCCTGCTCTCCCGATCGCCGTGAGGGAACTGTTCGACGACGGCCACTATCCGCAGGCCACGTTCGAGGCGTTCAAGTTTGTCGACAAGGAGGTTGCGCGCTTGGCGGCCCACGCTGAGAGCGGATTCAAGCTCATGATGGCGGTGTTCTCCGAGACGTTTCCGCTTCTTAAGCTCAACCCTTGTGGGACGGCATCCGAGAAGGATGAACAGAAGGGGTTCCAGTTCCTGTTTGCCGGTTCGATGATGGCCATCCGAAACCCACGGGGGCACGAGTACGCAGTGCACGACTCTCCAGATGAGTGCCTCGATCATTTGGCCCTCGCGTCGCTCCTGCTCCGTCGGCTACAGGCGGCGGGGCACAAGATCCCTGGCAAGTAGAGCGCCCCTGCGCCGCTGCGGGGCCCGACGGCCATCTCCATCAAAACTTTCTATCGCCCCCATCCAAATTTTCTTGTGGCGCGGGCGGGCGCTTCTCCTTTACTGTGTTTGAGGACTCGCCCTGTCCGCGAGCCAATACCCCGTCTGTAAGGGAGACCACGTTGCTTCTCCGTATCGTTGTAAGTGTGCTTTTATTGTGCTCTTCTGTCTGGGCTCAAACGGCCTCCGGGGCCGGAGCCGAAATGGCCGCCCTGAAAGCGGCCGTGAAGTCGTCCCAGTCGGCCGGCGACAACGCCTGGATGCTGATCAGCTCCGCGCTGGTGCTGATGATGACCGGGCCGGGCCTGGCGCTGTTCTACTGCGGCCTGGTGCGGAAGCGGAACGTGCTCGGCACCATGATGCAGAGCTTCGGCATGATGGCCGTCGTCACGCTGCTGTGGGCCGTCTGCGGCTATAGCCTGGTATTTGGCGGCGGCAACCCCTTCATCGGAGATCTCCGCTACCTCTTCCTGCACGGCGTCGGCGCCGAGCCGAACCCCATCTATGCGCCCACCATCCCGCACCAGACCTTCATGGTGTACCAGATGATGTTCGCCATCATCACGCCCGCCCTCATCGCGGGCGCATTCGCCGAACGGGTGCGCTTCAACGCCATGCTGATCTTCTCCGTGCTGTGGATGTTCCTGGTCTACTTCCCGATCGCGCACATGGTGTGGGGCCAGGGCGGCTTCCTCAACGCGTTTCTCGGCGGCAGGTTCCCGGTTTTCGACTTCGCAGGCGGCACCGTTGTGCACATCAGCTCGGGATTCTCGGCGCTGGTGACCGCGCTCTACATCGGCAAACGCCAGGGCTACCCGCACGAGAAGATGATGCCGCACAGCCTGGTGCTCAGCTTCATCGGCGCGTGCCTGCTGTGGGTGGGCTGGTTCGGATTCAACGCGGGCAGCGCGCTGGCGGCGTCCTCGCTCGCGACCAGCGCGTTCGTGGCGACGCACTTCGCCTCCGCCGCCGGGGCCGTTTCCTGGATGGCCGCGGAGAGAATCCGCAACGGGAAAGCCAGCGCGCTGGGCGCCATTTCGGGCGCCGTGGCGGGCCTGGCAACGGTCACGCAGGGAGCGGGCTTCGTGCAGCCGTTCAGCGCCATCCTCATCGGCCTGGTGGCGGGGGCCGGTTGCTTCCTCATGGTCTCCGTGGTCAAGGAGAAGTTCCGCTACGACGATTCGCTGGATGTCTTCGGAGTCCACGGCGTCGGCGGTCTGATGGGCTGCACGCTGACCGGGGTCTTTGCGACCAGGGCCGTGAACTCGGCGCTGAAGCTGGCCAACGGGCAGGCCGCGCCGCTGGGCTGGATCGACGGCAACCCGATGCAGGTGGTCAACCAGCTCATCGGCGCGGGCATCGGAATTGGCCTGGCGGTGGTGGGCACGCTGGTCGCGCTCAAGCTGACCTCGCTGATCACGCCGCTGCGCATCGCGGAGCGCGAAGAGGACGCCGGCATGGACCTGACACTGCACGGCGAAGAAGGGTACAATTTCGAGGCGTAGCCCCATGTTCAAAATCGAAGCGATCATTCAGCCCTTCAAACTGGACGCCGTCATGGACGCCTTGAAAGCCGGCGGCATCGATGGCATCACGGTCCTCGAGGTGCGCGGCCATGGCCGGCAGAAAGGCCATACGGAGGTTTACCGCGGCCGCGAGTACAACGTGGACCTGCTGCCCAAGGTCAAGCTCGAAATGGTGGTTCCCGCCGGACGCAGGGACGAAGTGATCCGCACGCTGACCGAAGCCGCGCGCACGGGCGCCATCGGCGACGGGAAGATCTTCGTCTCCGAGATCGCGGAAGCCATCCGCATCCGCAACGACGACCGCGGCGAAGCGGCGCTGTAGGACAAGCTTCAGCTTGTCCCGGCGACCTGCCACCACAGGAACGAGAGCGTGTCGGCGCGCTCCTCGATCTGCGCGCTCAGCGCCTCGCCGCGCGAATGGCCGGCGCGGGTGTCGTAGCGCAGCAGGACCGGCAAGCCCGAGGCCGTGGAGGCCTGCATCAGCGCCGTCATCTTGCGCGCATGGAGCGGCGCCACCCGCGTGTCGGAATCGCCGGTCGCAAACAGCACCGCCGGGTACTTCACGCCCGCCTTCACGTGCTGATACGGCGAGTAGGCGTAGAGCCACTTGAACTGCTCGGCGTCGCTGGCGGAGCCGTATTCGGGCACCCACCACTTGGCCACCAGGAACTGGTCGTAGCGCAGCATATCGAGCAGCGGATAGGTGCAGACCACTGCGCGGAACAGGCCCGGCTGCTGGGTCAGGGCCGCGCCCACCAACAGACCGCCGTTCGAGCCGCCCGCGATGCCGAGCTTGGCCGGGCTGGTATAGCCGTTTTGGATGAGCCACTCCGCCGCGGCGATGAAATCGTCGAAGACGTTCTGCTTGTTGGCGCGCATGCCGGCCAGGTGCCACTTCTCTCCGAACTCGCCGCCGCCGCGCAGCGACGGTACCGCGAACACTCCTCCGCGCTCCGCCCACAAGGCCGCCGGCGCGCTATAGCTGGGCGTCATGCTGATGGTGAAGCCGCCGTAGCCGGTGAGGAACACCGGGTTCGAGCCATCGAGCTTCATCCCCTTCCGGTGCAGGAGAAACATGGGGACCTTGGTGCCGTCTTTCGACGCGTACCACACCTGCTTGAGCTCGAGCCGGCTGGCGTCCAGCGGCACCTCGGGCTCGGCCCAGGGCGTGATGGTTCCGGCCACCGGGTCGTAGCGCCACACCGAGGGCGGCGTTTGGAACGACTCGAATCGGAAGAACGCTTCCTTGCCGCCCCACAATCCGGATAGGCCGCCTGCGGTCCCGATCGGAGCCGGCAGCGGGAGATGGCCCAACCGTTTCCCGTCGGTGCTGAAGATGTGCGTCAGGGACGACACGTTGTGCACGTAGGTGACGAATACCTTGCCGGCCGCCAGGCTGAAACCCTCGATGGCATCCGGGCCGGCGGGCACGATTTCCCTCCACCGCTCCGGCGCGGTGTTCTGCAAGTCGATGGCGAGCATGCGCCCATTCGGCGCTTTCCAATTCGTCTGGACGAACAACGTGCCGCCCGCGACTTCGCCGAAAAAGCGCGCCGGGATTCCCCGGATTACCGGCTGGATGGGGCCGCCCGCGGCCAGGTCCTGAACGTGGATCTCGCCTTCGTCGGCGGCGCTCCCGTGTTCGACATGAATGGTCAGGTAACGGCCATCCTCGGAAACCGCGGGCGTGAGGAAGTACTCGGCGCTGTAGCCCTGGCCGAAGATCTGGCGGTCCTGGGCTGGATCGGCGCCGAGGGGATGGTAGAATACGCGGTCTGTGTCGGTGTGCCGGCTGTAGAAGAAGCCCTTGCGATCGGGCCGCAGCGCCACGGAATAGCGCCCGCGCGGCAGCTTGTCCGACAGCTCCTTGCCGGAATCGACGTCGAGCAGCGTGACGGCAACCTCATCCTGGCCGCCTTGCCGCTGCCCGTAGGCGACCAGCTTCCCGTCCGGGGTGACGTCCATCAGCTCGAGCGAGCTGTTGCGGTCGGCGGGCGCGGCCAGAACGCGGTCCTTGCCGCCGTCGCGCACGTATAGCGTGGCCTGCTCCTGGTCCGCCGCGCGCCGCAGAAAGAAATAGCGGCCGGCCGCCGGCACGGGCGTCCCGGTGTCGTCGAAGCGCATCAGCTCGCCGAGGCGCTTGCGGATCGCTTCGCGCTCGGGAATCTTGTCGAGCAGGGAGCGCGTGTAGGCGTTCTGCTTCTCGATCCAGGCGCGCGTCTTCGGGCTGGTCTGGTCCTCGAGCCAACGGTAGGGGTCGGCGATCCGGACGCCGTGAATCTCCTCGGTGACATTGTCCGTTGGCGTCGCGGGCGGCGCCTGGGCCGACAGGGACATCGCCACGCACAGCAGGAAGCAAGCTCGCATCGAGTCCTCCACTAGCCCGATCTTCTCATAGGCTCCGGCGGGGACGGCAACCGCTTGCTCACGCGCGCGGTTCGGTGCAGGGCACGCACCATAGCACCGAACCGCGACCGTGAGGGAGCGGTTACGCGGCGGGACACCCTTGCCTACCCGTCTACGAACGGCCGGCGTCGCGTTCGGCGGTCGCGCCGGTCTTCTCCCCGGACAGTTGGCGGACCATGGCTTCGAGTTGTTCGACGCGCGCGCTGAGGTCCTCGATGGCCTGGGCCTCGGGGTCGGGGAGCCAGCCGTGATCGAGCTCGCCGTCGACCTCGACGCCGCCCACGCGCACCACGCGACCGGGCACGCCCACCACGGTCGAGTGGTCCGGCGCGGGGTGCACCACCACCGAGCCGGCGCCGATCTTGACGTGGTCGCCGATGCGGATGTTGCCGAGCACCTTGGCGCCCGTGCCGATGACGACGTGGTTTCCGATGGTGGGGTGGCGCTTGCCCTTCTCCTTGCCGGTCCCGCCCAGGGTGACGCCCTGGTAAAGCAGCACGTCGTCGCCGATCTCGGCGGTCTCGCCGATGACCACGCCCATCCCGTGGTCGATGAAGAAGCGGCGGCCGATGGTGGCGCCCGGGTGGATCTCGATGCCGGTCAGCGCCCGGCTGAATTGCGAAACCATGCGCGCTACGGTTCTGAAGTGCGCCTGGTACAGCCGGTGCGCCAGACGATGGAGCAGGATGGCGTGGAATCCGGGGTAACAGAAGAAGATCTCGATCACACTCTGGGCGGCGGGATCTTCCCGGAAAATAGTATCGACCTGCTCCTTAATCGCGCGGAACATCCTGCAGATATTATCGCGCGGCGTGCGGGCGTGCGTGTGTCGCGGTCGTTTCCGCCTGCGAATTACTCTGCAGCGACAAACTGCACCGCGACGGGCGCGGTGACTTCGATGGTCCTGCCGGTCGGTGTCAGCCGGCCGTTTAGAGGGTCGATCCGAAACACCACGACGTTGTTCGAATCCTGGTTGGCGACGAAAAGGTACTGACCCGTCGGGTCGATGCGGAAGCTGCGGGGCGTGCGGCCGCCGCTCGCGGTATGTCCAGCCGGCGTAAGCCTGCCGGTCAGCGCGTCGATATTGAAGATCGCGATGTCGTTCGCCTCGCCGCGGTTCGAAGCATAGAGGAACCTGCCGTTCGGATGCACCTCGATCTCGGCGCCGCTCTTGGGACCCTGGTAGTCCTGGGGCAGCGCGGGAACGGTGCCGATATCTCTGAGCACGCCATCATTCCACGCGAACGCAGTGACGGTCGCCGACAGTTCGTTGATCGCATAGACGAATTTGCCGTCGGGATCGAATGCCAGGTGGCGCGGGCCCGATCCTGGCAGCACGCCGATGGATCCGGCCATGGAGAGCGGGCCGCGCGCAGCGCCCAGGCGGTAGACGTAGATCAGGTCCACGCCGAGATCGGCGGACAGAGCAAAGCGGTCATCCGGCGAGAAGGAGGCCGAGTGCGCATGCGGTCCCTGCTGACGCGAGCGGTCCGTGCCCGATCCTGTATGCTGGGCGAAGAACGAGCGCTGGGCCAGGCTGCCGTCTGCCTCGATGGGCAAGAGGGCGACGCTCCCGCTGCCATAATTCGCCACCAGGACGAACGTGCCGGCGTGATTGACCGCCAGCGCGCAAGGCGACGCGCCGCGGGACGAGACGCGGTTGAGCGGCGTGAGCCCCCCGGTTCTGCGGTTGATACGAAACGCGCTGACGGAGCCGACGGTGTTTTCATTGACTGCATAAAGGTTCGTGCCGTGCGGGCTGGCGGCCAGGAAGGAAGGGTTCTCGGTCTGCGCTGCGAGGCCGATGCTGGTCACCTCGCCGGTAATCGGCTCGAAACGGTAGACGTAGATGCCCTGGCTTCCGTGGCCGGTGTAGGTGCCGATGTAGGCGAAGTAGGCGGGGCTGCTGGCCGCGCCCACGCAGGCGGTGGCAGCCAGAAGCAGCGTCAGGAATCGAAACGGTCGCATGGGCACCATCAGAGCGCATCCGGACGGGTGGCCGCAAGTGCACCTGGGGCGCACTCTACGCCCGCTGAAGCGCCGAGACTAACCTGGGAAAAGGAGGCTAATGCGCGTTGCGGTTTGCCGCCTGGGCCGCGAGTTTCAACTGCTGGTTCGCCTGGTCCAGCAGATCCTTGGCCTTTTGAGCGTGGCCATTCATGTCCCACTCATTGGCTTGTTGCGCGTCCAGAACCTTCTGCCAGGCCTGGTGGCTCAGTCGCTGCGCGGCAGCCAGATTCGGGTGGCGGCCGGGCGAAACGTTCTCCGCCGGTTTCTGCGCGATGGCGCCCGCTCCGACCAGGAGCAAAGCGCCGAAAACGGTAGCGACGATTCGAAGTTTAACCATGGGGGGTATTCTACACGCCGCCGCCAGCTTAACGCAACTCGTTGAGCAATAAGGATAAGCAGCCCTGAAATCTCAATTGCCCTACACCGTAGGCTCCCCGTGCACTTCTACCTCCTCGGGCTCCACGCCCTCGTGCCGCGGCTCGGGAAGGCGGCCGGTGAGGTTGAGGAAGCCCCAGGCCAGTGCGGTGGACGAGCTCAGCACGCCGGACCACAAGCCGATCGTGCGCGGGCTCACCGATTGCGACGCCACCCCGGCCGCGGTCATCGAGAGCATCATCACCGCCCAGGTCAGCGACTCGTTGGTGGCGAACACGCGGCCGCGATACTCGTTGGGGACGGTGCGCAGAAGCTGCGTCATGTTGAGCACCGAGCTCACGGCCACGCCCGCGCGCGAAACCGCGATGAAAACCAGCGCCAGCCAGTAGTGCGTCATCTGGCTGAAGATCACGTACGCGCCGCCGTGGATCACGAAGCAGATGGCGATGGCGCGCTTGTAGGCGCGGAAGCTCGCGCGCTTGCCGAACCAATGGCCGAAAGCGCCGCCCGCCAGCAGCCCGACGCCGGCCGAGGCCCAGATCTGTCCGATGCCGGCCGCGCCCTTGTGGAACACCAGCTCGCCGAAGAGGCTGAATAGGATCTGCGCCGCGCCGCCCCCGCTGGCCCATCCGATGCTGATCACCGCGATCCCCAGAATCAGCGGCGTCGAGCGCATATAGCGCAAACCCTCGGCGTATTCATGCCACGGCCGCACCACCTCGGCCTCGGTGAGGGAGGTTCGTGGGGCGCGGAACGAGCCGGCTGGCGAGCGCAGCCTCGAAATCGAGGCGGCCGAAAACAGGAACGAAAACGAGTTCAGCGCGAAGGCCCACTGGTAGCCGAACTGCATCACCGCGGTGCCCGCGAGCAGAGTGCCCACCACCAGCGTGCTCCACTGCGTGGTCTGCGTCACAGAGTTGGCGGTGTGCAGCTCCTCGCGGCTGGCGATGGTGGGCAGAATCGAAGCGCGGCCGCTGGTGAAGAACGGTGAGGCGAACATCAGCAAACCGCTGAGCACGTAAAGCAGCCAGGGATTCGGGCGGTTGACCGTGAGAATGAATCCGGCGGCCAAAACGGCGCGCACCAGGTCGCTCGCAATCATCACGCGCTTGCGGTCCTGCCGGTCGAGCACCACGCCTGCCAAGGGGCCGGCCAGAATGGCGGGCACCGCGCGCGCCAGCATGATGCCGCTCACCACCAGGCCCGAGTGCGTGATGTGCAGCGCCAGTGCGAAGACGGCCACGTTGTTGAAGTGGTCGCCGATCTCGCTCACCACCTGCCCCATCCACGTATAGCGGTAATTGCGGTTGCCCCGCAGCAGGCTGGAGAAGGACGCGATCGGCGGAGGCTCTACCGTTTCGATTCCTCCCACAGCGCGTCCATTTCCTCGAGCGTCGAAGAGGCCGGCGTGCGGCCCCGCTCTTTCAGCTTGCTCTCGACGTAGCCGAACCGCTCGCGGAACTTGCGATTGGTGCCCCGCAGCGCCTGCTCGGGGTCCACTTTGAGGAACCGCGCCAGGTTGACGATGACGAACAGCAGGTCGCCGACCTCGTCTTCCAGGCGTTCGCGCGGCGCCCCGGTGGCGCGCGCCTCGGCCAGTTCGCCCAGCTCCTCATCCAGCTTCTCGAGGACCTGTTCCGCAGTGGGCCAGTCGAAACCGACGCCCGAAGCGCGGGAGGTCAACTGCGCCGCCTCGACCAGCGCCGGCATCGCGCGCGGCACTCCTTCGAGCAGGCCCTTCTCAACGCCGCTCTTTTCCTCCGCCTTGATCTCGTCCCAGCGGACTTTGACCTCCTCGGGCGTGCTGGCCGTGCCCGAGCCGAAAACGTGCGGATGGCGGCGCACCAGCTTCTCGTTGATCGCATCGAGCGAATCCTCGATCCGGAAGTGGCCGGCTTCGGCGGCCATCTGCGCGAAGAAGACGGCTTCGAGCATCAGGTCGCCGAGCTCTTCCTTCAGGCCGCTCCAGTCGCGCGCGTCGATGGCGTCGAGCACCTCGTAGGTTTCCTCGAGCAGGTAGGGCTTGATCGACTCGAACGTCTGCTCGCGGTCCCATGGGCAGCCTCCGGGAGCGCGTAGGCGCGCCATGATCCCGGTGAGGCGAGTGAACTTGTCGCCCTCGCTCACTTCGTGCCCACTACCACGATTGTGAAGGTATCCGGAATGAGAGTGGGCCGCGGATGCGGCTGATCCTGAGTCGGCTCGGCAGGCGGCCCGAAGCGCGCCGTGGGCAGGTAGATCCGGTGCGTCTTCGGATCGATGGCCATGGTGCGCGCGCCGCGCTCGGTGGCGACGGTTTCGGCTACCTCGAACTTGCCCGGCGACGATTCCCGCGCCACGGTCAAAGTGCCGTCGCCATTGGAGCTGAAGGCGAGCCCCGTCGCCGCATCGAAGCCGTTCGCATCCACGCCCGCCCCGATCGGCACGCTGGCGATCACCCGGCCGGAGACCGTATCGAGGACCGTCATGATCTTGTTGTGGCAGCCGCTGAAAGCGTGGTGATGCTCGGCGTCCAGCGCCAGGCCGGAAGGCCCGTCGCAGGGTGCGAGCGGGAACCGCCTCAGCACGGTGAGCTTGCGGCTGTCGATTTCCACCAGCTCGCTCTTGTCTTCGATGTTCACGTAGATCCTGCCGGCCTCGTCGCTGCGGGCGAACTCAGGCTTGCCCCCCAACGGAATCGTGCCATCCACCACGCCCGTTGCGGCGTTGAAGGCGGTGGCGTCGCCGCTGCGGCCATTGAAGGTGAAGACGCGGCCGGAGGCCGGATCATAGAGAATGCAATCCGGGTTCTTCCCGGTCTTGACCTCACCGATGGGCTTGAGCGTGTCGAGCGAGAAGATGGTGACGTTGTCCGTGCGCCCGTTGCTGGTGAAGCCGCGGCCCAGTTCCGGCGCGAGCGCGATTCCATGCACGCCCAGCGTGCTGGGGATATCGCCGGCGAGCTTGCCGGTCTCGAGATCCACCACCATCACGTGCGATCCGCGCGAAACATAGAGCCGGCGAGCGGCGCCGTCCGCGGTCAGGTAATCCCACCCGCCCTCGCCGCCCAGTTGCAGCTTGTCGATGACGCGGTAACCGGGGCCGGCCGCCGAAGCGATCGCGCCGAAAAGGACTGCGGAACACAGCAGACTTCGGATGTTCACAGAGATGCCGCCTTTAGGCCGATTCTAGCAAGGTGGCGAAATCGGCGTCTGCCGGCCTCGAGTCCAACGTCCATGTTCCGCCGTGCCCAACCCCGTGCGCTGCCGCGGGGCAGGGGAATTGGAACTTTCCCCTTCTTCGAGCGGTAAGATCAACATCAGGAACTATGGACGAGAACCGCATTACCATTGAACCCGGCAAGCGCTCCGGCCAGCCCTGTATACGGAGTCTCAGAATCACGGCCTGGGACGTGCTCGGCTGGCTCGCGGCCGGCATGAGCGAGGAACAGATCATAGCCGACTACCCCGAACTGGAGAAGGACGACTTCCGGGCGGTCTTCGAGTATGCTGCGCGCGCGGGCCGGCGGGTCGCTCTGTGAGACTGCTCCTGGACGAGAACCTGTCTCGCCGGCTGGTTGAACGTTTGGCCGACTTGTTCCCCGGCTCGACGCGCGTCGCATCCGAGGGACTGCTTCAGGCCCCGGACACGCGCCTCTGGGAGTACGCGAAGGCTGGCGGCTTTGCGATCGTAACGGCGGACGCGGACTTCTACGAGCTGGCGACCGCGTTCGGCCCTCCGCCGAAGGTCATCTGGCTGCGCGCGTGCGATTACCCCACCGCTGTGGCGGAACGCCTGATTCGGGGCCAGGCAATTCGGGTGGCCGAGTTCCTTCAGGACGGCTAGCAGGCGGTGTTGATTCTCACGCCGTAGACGAGAGTTCGCAAAGCGTCGAGGATGGTCACGCCGCGGCCGCTGCGGCCTAAGTCCGCCGCGCATTCACGTTCCTCGCCGTTTCTTTTCTCTCGTTGCCTCAATATCTTCCGCCTGCCGCCGCGTCGGCCGCCGCGCCTCCCGCGATAAACTTGGCCTGATGGCGCCGGACGCGGAGGCGCGTCCGCCAACCGGGAACCGGTTTGACAAAACGAAGCCAATTTCGCCGGGGTCCGGAGCCCAGCCCCCCGGCCGCCCCTCGGCTAAAATGAGGAATTGATGAGCGAAGAGACCCCCCACACCGAGCAGCAGGAAACGCCCAGCGCCGAGCGCCACGAGTTGCCGCCCGCGAGTTTCGGCGAGCTGATTTTCTCCCTGCGTTTCCAGGCCGAGATGCACCTCGGCCTGGTGCCCCTGGACGAAGACGAGAAGCCGCCGATCGACCTCGCGGCCGCCCAACACTATATCGACCTGCTGGGAATCCTGGCCGGGAAGACTCGCGGCAACCTTGAGATCGAGGAACAGCGGTATCTCGAGAACTCGCTCACGGAGTTGCGCTTCCGCTACGTGCAGGCGGCCGGCCAGGTTCAGATCAAGTGATGCCGGAGCCCGGCACGCTTACGATCGCCGTCCTGGGATCGGGCACCAGTGTCGGCGTGCCCACCATCGGGTGCGGCTGCGCCGTGTGCCGCTCGACGGACCCGCGCGACAAGCGCCTGCGTCCCTCGGTGCTGGTGAGCTACGGCGGGCGCAACGTGGTGATCGACACTACGCCGGACTTTCGCACCCAGGTGCTCCGCGCGGGCGTCGAACGGCTGGATGCCGTGGTCTTCACCCACGGGCACGCCGACCACATCATGGGGCTCGACGACGTGCGGCCGTTCAACTACCACCAGCGCACCGGCATCCCCGTCTACGGCTCGGCGCAGACCTTAGAGACGGTGCGGCGGGTGTTCGAGTACGTGTTTGAGGAGCAGGCCCACGAGTCCTCGGTCCCGCACCTGGAGACGCACCTGCTCGATGGCGAATCCTTCGACGTGTTCGGTCTGCCGTTCCAGCCGATCCCGTTGAAGCACGGAAGCCTGGACGTATATGGCTACCGCTTCGGCGCCGCCGCATACCTCACCGACCACAGCGCCATTCCGGAGGCGTCGCTAGAAGCGCTGCGCGGGCTCGACGTCTTGTTCCTCGATGCGCTGCGCCACCGCCCGCACCCCACCCACACCACGGTCGCGCGCGCTCTCGAATACGTCGCGGAGCTGAAGCCGCGGCGAGCGTTCCTGACGCACATCTGCCACGATCTGGGCCACGACGAGACCGAGCGGGCGCTGCCCCCGAACGTCCGCCTGGCTTATGACGGCCTTCTGATCCAGGTGGAGGCCGGCTAGCATGGACCACTTCGGCCCTTCGGCCCTCACCATCGGCAACTTCGACGGCGTTCACGCCGGGCATCGCGCGATCCTGCGCCGCGTCGTGGCGCTGGCGCGCGAGCGCGGTTGGAAAGCCTCGGTGCTGACCTTCGATCCTCATCCGGCCCGCGTCGTGGCGCCGGAGCGCGCGCCCCGGCTGCTCACGACGCCGGAAGAGCGCGTCGGCCTCATGCGCGAGGAAGGTATCGAGCAGGTGCTGATTCTGCCGTTCACCAGCGAGTTGGCCGGGTTTACGCCCGAGCGTTTCGTACGGGAGATCGTGGTGGAGCGGCTGGAGGCGCGGGCGGTCCTGGTGGGCGACAACTTCCGGTTCGGTCACGAGCACGCCGGCGACACGCGCGTGCTGGCGCAGCTGGGCAGGCGGGAGGGCTTCCTGGTCGAGGCGGTTCCGGCCATCCGCATGCGCGGGCGCGTGGTGTCGTCGAGCGAGGTCCGCCGCCTGATCGAGGAGGGCGACGTGGCGCTGGCGGCGCGGCTGCTGGCGCGGCCATACGCGCTGGCGGGAGAGGTGGTCGCGGGGCAGGGCATTGGCTCGAAGCAGACCGTGCCCACGCTGAACCTGGCCCCGGCGGCGGAGGTTCTGCCCGCCCGCGGCGTCTACATCACGCGCACCACCGATCCCGCAACCGGGCGCCGCTGGACGTCGGTCACCAACGTCGGCACGCGGCCGACCTTCGGCGGCGAATCGGTGACCGTCGAGACGTTCCTGCTCGATCCGCTCGCAGGGACGAGCCCGCGCGCCATCCGCGTCGAGTTCCTGAAGCGCCTGCGCGAGGAGCGCCGATTCGAAGACGCCGCCGCGCTCAAGCGGCAGATCCTGCGCGATGTGGGCAGGGCGCGGTCGTATTTCCGGCTGGTTTCCCGGATTGGCGGGCCCGTTTGATACGATGGTGAGTCCACTTCCGGGAAGGAGAAATTCCGAATGTTACTTTCTATGCGGCAGGTCCTCGACGAGGCTGCCAAAGGCGGTTACGGTGTTGGCGCATTCAACGTCAACAACCTGGAACAGATTCAGGCCATCATGGAGGCGGCGCGCGCGACCAAGTCGCCCGTCATCATTCAGGCCAGCCGCGGGGCGCGGGCTTATGCCAACGACCGGTTCCTGTACCACATCATGATCGCGGCCACCGAGATTTACCCTGAAATTCCCACCATCCTGCACCTGGACCACGGCAACAGCTTCGAGACCTGCAAATCGGCCATCGATACCGGCTTCACCAGCGTCATGATGGACGGCTCGCTGATGCCGGACGGCAAGACGCCTTCTAGCTTCGAGTACAACGTCGAGGTGACGCGCAAGGTGGTCGAGGCGGCGCACGCCAAGGGCGTGACCGTGGAAGGCGAGATCGGCGTGCTGGGCGGGATTGAAGACGGCCACGGCGCCGGCGGCACCGGCCTCGAGCACGTCACCGATCCCGAGCAGGCCGCCAAGTTTGTCGAGCTGACGGGCGTGGACGCGCTGGCCATCGCCATCGGCACCAGCCACGGCGCTTACAAGTTCTCGCGCAAGCCCGACGGCGCGGTGCTCAAGATGGACCGGCTCATCGAGATCCACAACCGGCTGCCCAAGGTGCACCTGGTGATGCACGGCTCCTCGAGCGTGCCGCAGGACCTGCAGGACATCATCAACCAGTACGGCGGCAAGCTGAGGCCCACCTGGGGCGTGCCGGTCGAAGAGATCCAGCTCGGCATCCGCAATGGCGTGCGCAAGGTCAACGTGGATACGGACAACCGGCTGGCCATTACCGGCGCCATCCGCAAGGTGTTCTTCGAGACGCCGGAGAAGTTCGACCCGCGCGACTACCTCAAGCCCGCCCGCGAGGCGATGCAGAAGGTGGTGGCGTTGCGCATGACGCAGTTCGGGCAGGGCGGTCACGCCGGCGACTACGAAGCGCTTCCGCTTTCGGTCATGGCCGAGCGGTACGCCGCGCAGCCGGTGGCGTAGGAAGCAGCCGTCAGCCGTCAGCCATCGGCCGTCGGCCGTCAGCCGTCAGCCACCGGCCATCAGCCGTCGGCCACATAGCCGTCAGCCATCGGCCTTCAGCCATCAGCCAGCGGCGTCGGCCGGGCGGCTGCGGTTCGCTTCGCGCTAACTGTTTCCCTTCTGCCGGCCGATCTGATATACGTAGAGAGGCCGTTTCGGCTGAAGGCTGACGGCTGATCGCTGATGGCCAGTGTGTTCAACCCGAGTCGCGGTGAGTATTCCGTGCTTCAGGTCTGCCTGCCGGGTGCGCGGCCGGAGCCCTACGGCATCCTGCTGGTCGATCCCGCCTCCGACCGCGTCTGGCAGCGCGCGCGGGCCGTTCCCGAGTGCGAAGACCCGGACCTTTTCGAGCTGCTGCCCGGCGACCTCGAAGCCAAGGCGCGCGAGCTGGGAGGCCAACGGCTGCTGGCGCTGTTCGAGGACTCGCTTTCGAACGCCATCCGCATCACAGACCGCCGCGGCGTACTGGTGCGCGATTTCGACGCTGCGGCCGGGCGGCTTTTCGCCGAGCACGTCGAGAGGGCGCCCCCGGCCAGGCGACGAGGCGAGATCCGCCTCTATTCCCTGCGCGCGGCGGCGGGGCGGTTCGGCGAGGACATGGAAGTGGAGACGGAAGACCGGGTAGCGGCGCCGCCGGGTGTGCGGCCCGGCCCGGACGTCTACGCCGTCCATATCGTGGGGCATTCCATGGAGCCTGACATTCCCGACGGCTCGGTGGCGGTCTTCCGTTATTCGCCCGCGGGATCGCGCCAGGGCAAGCGCGTGCTGGTGTGGCGGCACGGCGCGTCGGCCGGCGGCGGCGAGTTCACCATCAAGGTCTACGAGAGCGAGAAGGCCGTCAGCGAGGAAGGCTGGCAGCACACGCGCATCCGCCTGAAGCCGCTGAACCCGGAGTACCCCGTGCTCGAGCTCGAGGACGAGTCCGAATACCGCGTCCTGGGCGAGCTGGTGGGGCTGGTGGCGATCGACGAACTATAGCCGCCTGCGGCGGCTGCCCGTCGCTCGTGGCTCGTTGCCTAGTTAAAGGAGGGGTCGTTGGCCAGGGGGGTCCGTGGGTGTCTATGGGCGGCGCATCGCGGTAAAGGATTGAGGGGAGCGCAGTTGTCGGCGACGAAGGGGGTGAGTTGCGGCGTTCCGGCGATGGAGATTAAATGGCCAAAACTGGGCGGCTGGCGCGCCTCTCTCCCGCGTAACCTGTTGATTATGCGTACGGCATGGCTCGAAACGGTGTCCGCCATTTTCGGAAGGGCCAAGCTGTTGAGAAATCAGGCGCGCACATCCAAGCGGGTCCGAAACGCCTTCTGCGGCGGCGGCGGAGCAGAACCAAAAACTGCGCCCTCCGATGGCTGGGTGGGTTTCTCGGGTTTCGGATAACGGCCAGTCTAAAATCCGTTAATGAACCACGGGCAGGTCCGCGGCGGCTCGGCGCGGCGTTTTCGGCGCCGGCTCACTTCAGGAGATCGGACCCCTCACGGTTTTCGAGCGCGCGGCTGATGATCTGTATCCCGTCCACTTTTCCAGGGAAGCTGGCGCTCGAATCCGGCATCCCCAGCGAGCCTGTGAGGGTAGAGCCGAAGCCCATTCTCCGAACCTCGGCCGCAAGCACAGAGCGCTCAGTCACCGCGACCAGGCTGTACTCGTCTGGGTAACGCTTGGGATAGATCCGCCCCTGGTTCCGTTCAAAGTCGCGCGGGAACATCGCCTCTGCCAGCCGATCTACAAACGGCGTAAAGGTGACGCCGTAGATGTTGCCCAACGCATTCGGGTCGAGGTGCTTGCTGGGCTCCAGTTGAATGACGGCCAGACGCTCCTGGTAGTAGTAGAGGTCCACCCGGCTGAAACCCTCGACATCCCTGAACGATTGCTTGCGGAGGCTCTTCGCGCGAAGCCCCGGTATGAACCACTTGTCGATGCGCCGGATGAACAGCCGATCGGGTTTGTCGCTTTCCGGAGTTCCGAGCACGCGGACCGCATCGGCGGCTGTACTTTCTCCAACGATCAATCCGCGCCAGCGATCTGGCTGCGGGCCGTCCCCCATCAGTAGGCGAACGCTCCCGATCAAGACCACCAGCAAGGCTGTCCGCATGAGATTAATCCTTTCGGGCCCGATATTCTCACCCATTCCCCTACCCCGCGCTCGGGTCGCCTTCTGTTGGCTCATCCTGTAACCCAGATACCTCGCCAGTCTGCGCCCGATCCTGTGAGCGCTCCCTCCACAAGCTGGCGCGCAGAAAACCCAGTGCGTCCCGAAAGTGGCCTGTAGTTGCAGGGCGTCCCGAGTGCGCCACCCAGAGCTGAAGAATCTCCGCCACGCTCTCGTCAACCGCATCTGACGCCACCATCAGATGAGCGACTGCTACGGCAAACTGCCGAAAGCCAAGAGTCTGGCGTTTCTTCCCCAAAAGCTGCATCAGGACATCGCCGATGTTGAACTCTGGAGCCAGAGATGCGAGCCCGTCCAGAACCTGTTGATCGTCTCCGGTTCCCTGACCCCGCCCACCGATCAGCCCGACATCCATGCACTGCTTCAGCTCTACAGAGAACACCTCCCTCTCTGCATGGCGGCCGGCCTTGGTGGCCAGGTACAGGAGCTTCAGCAGAACGCCGGGACTTGGGGAAAGCTTATCCCTTTCGTAGCAGGAGATCGTTGCGTTGTGGACGCCCAGGCGCAGTCCAAACTCGGTTGTCGTTTCGTGGAGGTCTTTCCGAAGAGCCAGAATGGCCTGCCCTACCGTTGCGTTCGCTCGACGCTTCTGTAGTTTCTGCCTTGACACAGGTTTCTGTCTGGATTAAGATAATGCAGTGGCTCCGCCTCTACACAGAATTGAGGTTACCAGAAATTGAGCTACCGCAAGCAGCGCCGGCCCGCTGGAGATGTTGGCCGAACCATACACAACATCAGGCGGCGTCTCGACCTGAACCAAACGGAGTTTGCGGAACGCCTCGGCTGGCTCGATGAATCGATATGCCGGTACGAGCTTGGGAAACTCGTTCCCAGCATCCCCAGACTTGTGCAACTGCTGCGCCTTGCGACCAAAGAGGAGCAGACGGCAATCCTCGCCACACTCGAGGGGCGGGGGCTCTCCAGTTCAGACGCTGTGTTCCTCGCCGAAACATTCTCGGCCACGGCTGCGGTGTCGCCCCAAGCACACCGACAGGGGACATCGGCCTCGCCCTCGGTTTCAGACAACGCGCCGGAGGCCTCGGCATGAACCTACCGCGCCGTGTTCACCGCAAGTCTGACGGCCTCCCGGATGCAGTCCTCTCCACCGTGCGCAACGGGGTCGAAGCCAACAAGACCGCGGCGCAGATTCGGAGGGAACTCGCGGGGATGGGCTTCACGTTCCCGGAGCGTACGGTTGCGAGGTGGGCGCGGGAGGCGCACGCGGAGCGGTTCCGGGTGCGCGCCTCCGCTACTCTCCCCGGCCTTGTATCGCAGCAGAGCGGCTGGCGGGTTGAGGAGCTGCTGGACATGATCCGCGGCGCGGACCTATCGAACGGCTGGTGGGCGCGGAGTGCGAAATCCGTCCGCCGCCTCCTCGAAAAGTACCTTGTCTGTCCCACCTCCGATGCAAGGCGTGCTCTCGATGCCGCGCTGCTGAAACACGCCCTGCAGGCCGCGATCGCAGGGCACCAAGCGCACCAGGCCGCCGAAGAGGCGCCAGCGGAGACAGCCCAGGAGCATCTACTCCAATGACTGAGCCATGCGGTGTAGTCCTGACGCTGCCCAGCGGCCGTAAGATCGTAGCCGTCAGGCCCCCTCCCATCGTCCTCGCCTGCCTCGGACTCCCGGTCATGGTGGCGAAGCGCGCTGCCGCGCGCGCTCCCGGTGTCGAGATGACAGAGACCGAGGTGAAGACGACCATGCACGCGATGGCGTCCACGCTCAAGCTTGTCTGGGT
Source organism: Bryobacteraceae bacterium (assembly GCA_036404435.1). Taxonomy (GTDB): domain Bacteria; phylum Acidobacteriota; class Terriglobia; order Bryobacterales; family Bryobacteraceae; genus DASWZN01. Next base: position 121,573 of record DASWZN010000051.1, on the reverse strand, counting down.
TTATCCGCAGCTTTCGGCGAACCCCTCCGGCCCGGACCAACTCCATCCGCGTGAGGTGCCCCTGAGTGACGCCGTGTGGCTTGTGAAATGGGCTCTTCAGCGGCCCCAGCAGCAGAGCACCAGCACGGGGGCCCAGCCTCGAACAAAGTCCGCCCCGCATCGGATGCAGCGGGGGAAGGCTCCCCGCCGGAGGCGCGGGTAGAGATGTCATTCGATTCCAGCGCGAACCTGCTTTTCTCTATCGGGGCCGAAAGCTCCGGGGCGGAAGCTGGCCTCGCAAACTTCCAGTCTGAGTTCAACGGCGCGATGTCTTCCGCCTCGGCGGATTTTTTCCAGTGGGTCGAGGGGATTCTGGACGGCTCGGCGACCGCTGAGGAAGCCCTGGCCGGCATCGGGCCGGCGCTGGAGCTGGGGTGCCTGGCCGCTACTGCGGCCGTTGCCTCTCTCGGCGCGGCCCTAGTTGAACTGGGCCAGCACCAGATGGAAGTCAGCGAAACGATAGAGCAGGGCGCGCGGGCCACCGGGCTGAGCACCGAGCAGCTCTCGGGCATGGACTTCGCCGCCAACCAGGTTGGGCTGTCGTCGGAAAAGCTCAACACCTCCCTCGTGCGGTTTGCCAACGCGGTCTCGGCAGCGCAAGACCCGACCGCAAAGCAGGCTTTGGCGTTTAAAGCCCTCGGGCTCAGCCAGGACGATGTCAACGCCGGCCAGACCGACCTGTACGGGCTGCTGCGCAAGACAATGGACGGCTTCCGTGATCACGCGGACGGAGCCAACAAGGACGCGATCGCGACCGCTCTGTTCAGAGACAGGACGGGTCAGCTCATCCAGTACCTCGACATGGGAAGCCAGGGCCTGGATCACTTCATGGAACGGGCGGAGCAAACCGGCAACATCCTCAGGGATCACGATGCAGTTGCGGCGAAGCTCGCCAGCCTCGCCTGGGCCGACTTCCGCGGGGAACTCTCAGGGACCGCGAAAGAGATGGGCCAGGTGGCTATCCCGGTGATGGGCACCATGGCCATCCAACTGGAGGGGCTCAAGGCAGCGGTGAAGGGGTTCTTTACCACCCCGCTCGAGCTGAAGGACATCGTCAACCCCTTTGCGGGGCTAGCGAAGCAATGGCAACACGCCGTCGATGCCATGGACGAAGAGATGACGCAGGCCGCCATGCGCATCCAACGGACGATGAAGGATCTCGCCAAGCCCGATAACGTGCCCCAGCTCCCATCGCTGCACGCGGTCAAGACCGGAGGCGCCGGCGACGATCAGACCAAACAGGCCACCGAAGACTACACCGCGTTCAGCAACATCCTGGAGCGCGTGCAGACCAGCCTGGCCGGGGCCACCAGCGCAGAAGACAAGATCGCCGAAGAGACCAATGCGCTGCTGCTCAGGGTCAACGAGGCGGCTCAGAAGTTCATGGAGTTGAACGACGCTGGAAAGATCGCGCCGGCGGTATTCGAGCGCGAAACCGCGGCCTTCGGCCAGCTCTACGACGCCATCAACAAGCTGAACGAGCAGCAGAGCGCGGACCTGATCGCCAAGCGCAACGCGGCCGCGATCGCGGCCACGGCGGACCTGACCAAGCGCCTGGAGGCGCAGCAGCAGGACACCTACCAGCACCAGGTCAGGCTCTGGAACGACGAGATCGCCCAGCTCACCGCGAAGCTGGCCAAGGAAGGCCAGCTCACCGCCGCGAACCAGGCGCTGATCGATCAGATCCAGGCGGCCGGCCTGGTGGCGCGCGAGCGCAAGCAGAGCGAGGCCTACGGCAAGGAGCTGCAGGCGCTGGCCGCGGCGCTGAAGCAGGAATCGACCGTCTGGCAGACCGAGGAGCAAAAGCTCGCCGAGCTGTATCAGGAGGATTTGAAGAAATACAGCGCGGTTGAGGAAGCCAAGGCCATGCTGACCGCCTCCAGCACGGCCGAAGCCAACGTGATCGCCACGCTGTACGAGAAGCTCCGGATCGCGGCGCTCCAGCACTACCAGCAGCAGTTAACAACGCTCCAGAACTCGCAGGGCTGGCAGGGCATCTTCGGCAACATGTTCGCGCAGGGGTTGAAGAACAACGAGCAGCTCCTGCACGACTGGTCCACCTCGTCCAACCGTGATCTGCTGGCCGTGCAGGTGGCCTGGGAGGACGTCCAGGAGCAGGTCAAAGACACGATGCAGCAGATGGCCCAGTCCATGGCGCAAGCTGCGGTGGAGGCCTTCATCTCCGCCAAGTCGATAGGCCAGGCGATGGAGCAGGCGGCCAAGGCGACGATCGAGGCGCTGGCTGAGAAGTCGGCGGTGGAGGCGGTGTTCTGGCTGGCGGAGGGGTTCGCGGACCTCGCGTCTTACCAGTACGCGCAAGCCCAGCAGGCGTTCATGGCCGCGGCCATCTTTGGCAGCGTCGCGATGACAGCCGCGGTAGGCGCGCGCTTGATGGGGCCCGGAAGCACGGCGACGCCGGCCGGCGGCGGCTCCGGAAGCGGCTCGGCGCCCAGCTCGTCGGACAACTCGTCGTCCGGGTCGAGCGGGTCCGGAGGCAGTCCGGGCAGCAACCCGGGGAGCTGCTCGGTGTACGTTTACGGCAACATCATCGGTCGCCAGGGGATCGAGGAACTTACGGATGTAATCAACGACGCGGTGCAAAACCGCGATGTGAAGCTGATCGCCAGCCGCGTGAAGACGCCAGGGACGACGATTCGATGAGCAGCCAAAGTGCAGCCACCGCCGCAGAGGGCCGGCCACGCCGGCCGCGCCTCAGCAGGAGACAGCGAGAGTACGGTTTCGATGTCTCGGACCAGAAGTTCAGCGACCCCCGTTACTGGATGGGCGATGACATTGCTTCCTTTCTTTTGCTCGAAGAGCTGAATCCGGGCGATCCCGGAGAACTGAGCGGCGCCAAGCTCGTTCTGTGTGGCGACCTGGGGGAGGAGGACTCGGCGGTACTCGCGGAGGTCGCAGACCACCACCGGATCGGCTTCCTGCCGGGCGTGACTGCCAAGGAACTCGCCCAGCTCACACTCCAGGGCATCCACGATCCCGACACGGTTCTTGAGGCCAAGCTCGGCGACGCCGAGGACATGAGCTGCGTGCGTTTCAAGGGCTGCGTTCTGCATTTCGAGGGAGGGCCCACTCCTTCACTGACCCTCTACCTCGGGGAGCATTGCTTCGGGATCGCCCGCGGGTCCGATTTGATCGAGTTTTTAAACCGGGTGCTGAGGAGGACAGGCGGGACGTTGGACGTGGAGGCGAGCCTGCCCAACGTGGTGTGTATCTCGAAAGGGCGGCGGCAGCCGGTGGCCGCGGCCCCCCCGGCCGAGGGAGGCAAGCAGTGAGGATCCTGGCTGCCCTGCTCGTGAGCGGGGCGCTTCTCTGGGTGTTCGGATGGTTCATCGATACGCAGGTGCCGCGATGATCCCCATTGTCGTCCTATCCCTCGTCGCTCTGTTCGGGCACCACACCTGCCCGGCAGCGCAACCGGCCCCCGTCAGCGTGAAGGATCGCCCGGCCATCGTCGCTATGACCCCGGACGACGCGATCGACGCACTCCTGCAACAGAAGCTCCAACTCGAGGAGCATCTGCCAGCTCTATTGGCGGCATGTAAGACGGATGCTGAGGCCGCGGCCTTGCGCTCCTCCTATCAGCATGCCGTGAACCAATGGAACACAGCAGTAAACCAGAAACTTGTCGCGGATGAAGGACTGCTCGGCGTGCCAAAAGTGAAATGTCAGGACTACTGGCGCGGACCCGCCAACGAGAACGGCCACTGGGCCTGGTATTGTTGCCCGGATCCGCCACGAGGGTACTGCGCTCAGCCTCCGGACTAGCCATGTTCCGATTTAAGCTCTCGATCGCCCGCGGGTCCGATTTGATCGAGTTTTTAAACCGGGTGCTGAGGAGGACAGGCGGGACGTTGGACGTGGAGGCGAGCCTGCCCAACGTGGTGTGTATCTCGAAAGGGCGGCGGCAGCCGGTTGCACCTGGTCCGTTCACAGGCCCAGGAGGCGGTGCGGACACTGACCCCGAAATGAGGCCCGGTGCGTAGGACAATGTTACTAAGTGCCGCTAAGTCGTGGTTGCTTGCATATAGCGGCAAGTTACTAAGTCGCGCAATACGGCCGCAGGGGTGACGATGGGCGCGACACTCACAGCCTCGGAACTGTCCGGCCTGGCGGGGATGACGGAGCGGTCTGTCAGGCGCCGCGGCTGCGAGTTGGAGCGAGCGAAGTCAAGCAAACCGGCGCTGAACGGCCAATTCCCCCTGGTTTACCAGATCGAGTCGTTATCGCCCAAGCTCCAGCAGAGGTACCTGCAGCAGCAGCGGAGCCTGGCGAAGGACGAACCCGCTGGAGAGGCGCCTTCCGAGGTTGCCCTCGTTCCGCCTTCCGGCCTCGATCTGAGTACGGAGGACCGGGCGGAAGCCGAGCGCCGGTTCAGAATCATCGAGCCTCTCCTCAATCCGGAAAAGTTCCGGCTCCTGTGGGCAGAGAGCGCCCTGCGCAAGACCGCGCTGATCGCCCACCTGGCGCAGCAGCATCAGCTCGGCGCACGGACTCTGCGCCGCTGGGTGGATGCCTTCCGAGATGGCGGATTGCCGGCGCTCGTGAGGAAGGCGCGTGCCGACAAGTCGAGGCCGCGCAAGCTGAATCCCGCAGCGCTCGACTTTATACTAACGGCCGCCTGTCCGAAACCCGGCTCCTACGGCGAGCTGAGCGTGCGCGACATCTACCGGGCGTACATCGATGAGCGCGCTTGGCGGGCCACCCACGCAAAGGAGCGCCTCTGCGGACTCCAGCTCCAACGCTACGCCCGATATGTGGATCCTGAGACGGGGCGGCTCCGCGAGTCCGCCCAGTTGCCCGCTGCTTCTTACGACACCGTTCTGTACTGGTATGACAGAATCCCGGCAGCGGTGAAGTCATGGGCGCGCGAAGGCGAAGAGGACTTTCACAACACCCAGGAGATACTGAGCTTCCGAGACTTGGCTGCGATCAAGCCGCTCGACTATGTGGTGATGGACCATCGGCTTTTGGACGTCTTCACGCTAGTGCGAACGCACACCGGCTGGAAGCTCATCCGTCCCTGGCTCACCGCGGCGATCGACATGCGGACCCGGAAGTGGCTCGCCTGGGTGATTGTGGAGACCCCCAGCTCCGACTCGATCGCATCGGTTCTCAAGACCATCTTCATGAAATTCGGAGCGCCGCGGTCCCTCTACTGGGATAACGGAAAGGATTTCACCTGCGAGTGGCTCGAAGGCCGCACGCGGAAGACAGGAACAGCCCCTCGGGTGGGCGAGATGCAGGATGGCGTCCGGGGCGTTTTGCAGACCCTCGGCGTCCGCGTCCATCACGCGATCGTCCGGCGCGCGCGATCCAAGATCATTGAACCGAACTTCGTCAATACCGCCCTCTTCGACCGGACCCTCCCGGAATGGTGCGGCCACAAGCCGAGTGCCAGGCCGGAGCGTTTCGATGCGCTTCTGGCGGACCATGAGCGGTGGTTGAAAAAGGAGATCCCGAATCCGCCGTTTCAGACCATCGAACAGGTGGCCGCGCTCTACAGCGATTTCCTGGAGTCTCTGAACGAGCGGGAACACACCGGCCAGGGCATGGCTAAAGTCACTCCTACGGGAAGGGGTTGGATGTGCCCGAACGAGGCATGGGAACTTCTGATCGGGAAGGTCGAGCGGCGCACGGTTGATGCCGCGGTCCTCCAGTTCTGTTTCCAGAAGCGGAAGAAGGTCACCATCCGGAACGGAGAACTCCGACTTGCTTTCGAGGGCCAGCAATACCACTACCGGCTGATCGATTCTTCAACCCGGCTGATCCAACTGAACGAGAGGGAAGTCGAGATAGCTTACGATCCGTTCGACCTTGAAACCGGGGCGGTCTACTACGAAGACACCTTCATTGGCCTGGTGGAAAACATTGCCCTCTGTAGGATGGGCGCCGATGACTTCGTACAAGGCGAGCGCGATCGCCGCAGAGCGCGGCGCGATGTCAAAAGCCTGATCGCCGCTGCTCATCAACAGGTCTACGTTCCTGACGCTCGGGAACGCCTGGCCCGCCGAAAGGCCGTCGAGCCGGCGCGTACCGAGCCCGACCGCCCGGAGACCGCCGCGGCCGTTCCGGAGGCGCTGCTGGAGGCCGCACGCGCGAAAGCCGCCGATGACAGCTTCGCGTTTTCGGAAGTGAAAGCGGAGCCGATCGCAGCAGCGCCGGCGGACGATTCCGACGACAGCAGCTTCAGTTTCTTCCGGGGGGACCGATGACAGAAACGCAACTTACTCCGCGTGAGCGCCTGGCCGAACTCTATCGGGTGCGCCCGGACCTCACTCCGAACGATCTGTCCGCCCACATGACCATCGGCTATTCGACGCTCAAGAAATACGGGGCAGGCACGCAGCCGGCCACCGAGCGCATCGATGCCGAGGTTACGCGGGTGCTCGACATGATCGAGGCCAGGGACATCCTGCAGCCGGGCAGCGACCGGGCCATCACCATAAACGAGGCGCGGCCCGCACGGGTCCGGCGCGTCAGCCGCCGGCGGGGCTTCTATCAGACGGAGTTCGCGCGGCGCGTCGCTCAGGTGATGACTTATTGTGCCGAGCAATCGGCCATCGGCCTCATCACGGCGGACTACGGCGCCGGCAAGACCGAGGCTGCCGGGGCCTGGCGGCGCGACGAAGGCCGCAATGTCGAAAGCATCCTAGTCGAGTTCGATGAGTTCACAGCGTCCAACCGAATCGGGATTGTGCAGGCGATTGCGGAGGCGCTGGGGCTGCCAACCCACTGCGGATCGCAGGACGGCGCGCGCCTGTTTCGCGAAGTCGTCGCGGCGCTCCGCCGGAGCCCATGCCTATTGATCTTGGATCAGTGCGAACTGGCCCGGCCGCGAATACTTCAGGTTCTCCGGCAGATCTGGGACCGCACGCGCGATGCCGGGGTGGGCCTGGTGCTGCTGGCCGCGCCCATTCTTCTGGTGCGCCTGAAGGCCAGCCGGATGCAGGACCTGGGCGCGCTGGAGTCGCGCATCGGCGTGGTGGCGCCACTGTCCGGCATTTCTCGCGAAGAGATGGCGGCCATCGTCAAACAGGAAGGCATCACGGACCTGACCGATGAAGCCTTCGCGCTGTGGTGGCGTTCCTGCCGAGGTTCCATGCGGCGCCTGATGGTGTCGCTCGACTTGCTGAAAACGAAGCACGAAGGCAAGGCGATCACCGAAAAAACCGTTGCGGGCGTGGCCTCGCACCTGTGGGGAATGCAGATACACCCGGAGGCCGCGTAGGGGGGATACCCGATGGAAGAGAAGACCATTTTCAATGACCTTGGAACGCTGAACAACTTCCTGGCGAGCGAAGCCAGCAAGCGCGTGAGGGAGACGAACGTCCCTTATGACGAGGCGTGGAGGCAGATTGTGCGCGAGAACCCGGCCCTGATCCATCTGCGGCATGAATTCTCCACTGCGGGCGTGCGCTCGATGGCCGGCCTCCGCTCTGTCCGGGATGGCCGCGATCGACTGCGGCGAGCTGAGCGGCAGATTAGCGTAGTGGTTGACAGTCTCCAAGCCGAGCACCCGGAACTCGATCGCGGCCAGGCATACAGACTGGCGGCCAGCGAATACCGCGGCGTATTCGAGAGAGCCCGGGACATCCGGCGCGAGATTGAACGGCTTCGCTGAATGCCGAACGAAGCCCATCCCGTGAGCAACGCGAGGAAGCGTCCTCTAGGACGGCCGCGCCGAAACGACTTCGACCCGCGCCAGATCCGGGAGCTGCGAAGGCCTCCGCAGCCGCTCCCCTGGCGCGAGATCGCGCGACGGCTGGGCATCGGCGTGGGAACGGCCAGGCGCGCTTACGCCGGATCGCTTGCGGGGGCAGCCACCAGCACGCCTGGCGCGTGCCAAAACTCCACAGTAGGGGAATTATGAGCGACTGCGCTCGGGAGGCACAATTGACAAGACCGAAGAGAACGGCCCACAGGGACATCGCCGATTTGGTGAGGTCCAAGCTGGCCGGAAATCCGGCGCTGACTTATGAGTCCGCGTTTCAGCTCGTGCTGAATGAGCGTCCGGACCTGGCGCAGCGCCGAGAGAATGAGATACCGGGTAAGAAGGGATGGGCGAGGGGGACGCGATGACAGCGAAAACGAACACAGCCAGCAGCCAGGCCGAGGAGCTGCGGGCGCTCCTCGATAGAGCCAGCAAGGCCATTGAGGAGAAGCGCCGCGTAGCCGGGGCGATCCAGGCTTTGGAATCGCAGATTGCTCAAGCCCAGGAGCGGCTCCAAACGGCGACGAACCGCAAGGAAGCCGAAGAGTTCGAGGCAGCCCAAAGGGAAGGCGGAGCGGCCGTAGCCTCCGATGCAGTGTGTAAGGCCGTTTCGGAGGCTGAGCTTTCTCTGAAGACGCTCCAGCTCAAGCTGCGCGGCGTGAGGCCGAAAGCGGCGGAGCCCGCCGCCAGAATCGCCGCCATCGCGGAGGAGCACGCGAAACTCAGGACGGAGGTGCACCAGCGCCAGGTGGACGAATTGAGAGCGGCCTTTACCGCGGCCTGTGGCCAAATCAAGAGCCTGATCTGCCAGGGTCTGGCCCTCAGTCATCACCTTTCCTCCGGAGAGCCGGCGTCCCTCGGTTTCTATCCGGTGAGGCTGGCGGAAACGGTTGTGGCCGATCCGTTCGGCATGAGACCTCTCCTGAACGGATTGTTCCTCCGGGAAGGAGCCCAATTGTTCGATCTGTCGAAGGAGTGGCATAACGATCCGGCCGCGGCGGCGCTGGATCGGGAACTCTTGCAGTACGCGGGGAAAATCGAGGCGTAGAGCTTCAAGGGTCTGGAGGCCTGAGCCTCCGGCCCATTCGAGTTGGGGGACAGGGAGGGTAGGAGATGGAAGGCCAACTGATTCAGGGTGGCAATGTCAGCTTCGCGACCGTGACGATCGCGGCAGGACAGACCGTATCGGGGTCGATCGACCTCGGTCTCAAGCGGCTGCGCGGGATCTTCATGCCCGCGGCCTGGAGCGTGTCAGCGGCGACTGAAGCCACGGCCCCGGCTGGGACGGTGAGCCTCGGAGCGAGTGGGGCGAACACCTTCGACATCTACGCCGCATCGAGTGCCGAAGCAACCGGGTCCGTCGCGCAGACAGATGGCAGCATCGACACCACCACGGCCAACCAGTTCACGGTGAGTGTGGACGGTGGGGCCACCCAGACCATCACACTTACAGCGGGCAGCAACCAAACCGAGGCGAGTATCCGAAGCCAGATAAACGGTCAGTTGACCGGCGCGGCGGCCAGTTGGTCCAGCAACCATCTCGTAATTACATCCGACTCAGCAGGCTCCGGCTCCAGCATCACCATCGGGGCCGGTGGCATGAGCGGCGGGGGAACCGGCGACGCCGCCTCTCTGTTCGGTCTCGCGATCGCTGAGACACACGGGGCGGCTGGGAACAACCAGTTGAATGTGAGCGTGAATGGAGGCGCGACGACCACCATCACGCTCACCGCGGGCCCCGCCGTCACCGGTGCCACGATTCTTAGCTGCCTGAACGGAGCCGGCCTGGGGACAATCGCCAGTCTGGACGGCTCGAACGAGCTGGTTCTCGCTGCGCCGCCGGCCGGGGCGGCCTCCGAGCTGACAATCACGGCGCCCCCCAATTCGGCCGCGAGCTTGCTCGGCTTGACGGCCGTCCTGGGCACCACCTACCACGGGACGGCGGGCGGCGCGAGTTCGCTCACCTTCAAGGTCTCGGCAGATGGTGAGAACTTCGTCCCGCTTAACGACTCGGACGGCACGGTGCCGGCGATCCCCGGCCCGGTGGGAGCCAACGCCGTTTACATGCTTGCGGCTTCGATGGTGGCTGTGTTCGCGGGCGTGCGCTGGCTGCAGGTGGTTTCGTCGGTGGTCCAGGTTGACGCAAGGACCCTGACCCTCGCGGTGAGGCCGAAGATATGATTTCTGACGGTGTTTCTCCATGTCCACTGACTCAGCCTGCCCAGGAGCCGGGAGTGGCTCCTGGGCTTCTTTTTGGGGAGGTCTTATGGGACGAGTTCGGCCGGCTCCGCAGGTTGAAAAGACTCTGACTTTCCGCCGCGGTTCTTCCGGTATGCATTGCCTGCCCGACGTCGAGGCGGAGCTTCCGAAGTACTTCAGCCGTTCCGATTTGTGCCGGATCTTCGGGGCAAGCCAGGGGACGGTGGAAAGGTGGATCGAGAAGGGTTTTTTTGAAACGATTGTTATCGAGTTCTTCGTCCCCTTGACCCAGGTCCGAAGGTTCATCCGGAAGTACCCACGGGAATACAGTTTGACGGCCTTTGACCAGCGGAAGATCGAGCTGCTACTGGATCCGCCGGCCCCTCAGCGGCGCCGGCGCGCGCGGCTTGGCCCGCGGCATCCTACGCCCGGAAAGGAGGGCAGAAACCCGAAACGTGGCCCTACGGGGTCATAAACAGTCTCAGCTCTGCTGGGTGGGTTTCCGGCGAGCCCTCAAAACTCTTGCACCTCGCGTCATCTCCGCTTCTGGTGTGTCCTCTCCAAACCCCGTTGACCTCGATGTCCGATGTGTCAGTTAATTCCCGTTTTTTGGCCAACGATCGATCCGCGCACTATTGCCCGTTGATCCATTGAGGCTATTGCGGCTGCGCACCGGGACGGATGCCGACAGCGAAGCCGGGAAAGCCCGAGTGGATCGACGGGCCACGAGCCACGAGCTACGAGCTGCTTGCCAACTGCCTCAGCACATACGGCAGGATTCCTCCGTTGCGGTAGTATTCGCCTTCCTGCGGCGTGTCCACGCGGACCACGGCCTCGAACCGGCGCTCGCTGCCATCATCCGCCACGGCGCGCACGCGGGCGCGCTTCGATCCGGCCAGCGCCTCGCGGATTCCCTCGACGCGATACCTCTCGCGGCCGGTGAGGCCGAGCGTTGCGGGGCTCTGGCCGGGCAGGAATTCGAGCGGAAGGACGCCCATCCCCACCAGGTTCGAACGGTGGATTCGCTCTAAGCTCTCGGCGATGACGGCGCGCACGCCCAGCAGGTTGACGCCTTTGGCCGCCCAGTCGCGCGAGGAGCCGGAGCCGTATTCCTTGCCCGCCAGAATGAGCAGCGGCACGCCCTCCCGCTGGTAGCGCATAGCGGCCTCGTAGATCCACATGACCTCGCCCACAGGCAGATGCGCCGTCCAGCCGCCCTCGGTCCCGGGCGCAAGCTGGTTGCGCAGGCGGATGTTGGCCAGCGTCCCGCGCACCATCACCTCATGGTTGCCGCGGCGCGAGCCGTAGGAGTTGAAGTCGCGCGGCTCCACTCCGTGCGCCATCAGGTACTCACCGGCCGGGCTCTTCACGGGTATCGACCCCGCTGGAGAGATGTGGTCGGTGGTGATCGAATCGCCCAGCAGGGCCAGCACGCGCATGCCGCTGAGGTCGCGCACGAAGGTCTCGGGATCGGCCATCCGGTCGAAGTAGGGAGGCCGCTTGATGTAGGTCGAGGCGTCGCTCCACGCGAACAGGCCGCCGTGCGGTACCGGCATGGACTTCCACCGCGCGTCGCCCTCGAACACTCCTGAATACTCCTTGCGGAACATCTCGCTCACGACCGAGCTGCCCACCAGGTCGCGGATCTCCTGGGGCGTCGGCCAGATCTCGCGCAGGTACACCGGCCGCCCGTCGCGGTCCGTCCCCAGCGGCTCGTTCTGCAGGTCGATATCGACCGAGCCGGCCAGCGCGTAGGCCACCACCAGCGGTGGCGAGGCCAGGTAGTTGGCCTTCACCTGCTGGTTGATGCGGCCCTCAAAGTTGCGGTTGCCGCTGAGCACCGCCGCCACCACCAGCCTCTCGCGCTCCACCGCTTCCGCCACCGCCTTGGGCAGCGGGCCGCTATTCCCGATGCAGGTGGTGCAGCCGAACCCGACCAGGTGGAATCCCAACTCCTCGAGGTATGGCACCAGGCCCGCTTGCTGCAGGTAGTCCATCACCACCTTCGAGCCCGGCGCCAGGCTGGTCTTCACCCAGGGCTTGCTCTTGAGCCCGCGCTCGACGGCTTTTTTGGCCACGAGGCCGGCGCCCACCATCACGGACGGGTTCGAGGTGTTGGTGCAACTGGTGATGGCTGCGATCACCACCGCGCCGTCCTTGAGTTCCCCCGTGGTTTCGCGCGGCGCCGCGCCGAGGAAAGCGGCGAAGTTGCTCTTCACCTCGGGCAGGCGTATGCGGTCCTGCGGGCGCTTGGGCCCGGCCAGCGAAGTCACGACGGTCGAAAGGTCCAGCTCGATCACTTCCGAGAACACCGGCTCGGGCGCGCCGGCGGTGTGGAAGAGGCCGGCCTCCTTGGCGTAGGCCTCGACCAGCTCGACCAGTTCCGGCGGACGGTTGGTGAGGCGCAGGTAACGTAGCGTTTCGGAGTCCACGGGGCAGTAGCCCGCCGTGGCGCCGTATTCGGGCGCCATGTTGGCGATGGTGGCGCGGTCGGCCACGCCCAGTTCCGCCAGGCCGGGCCCGAAGTACTCGACGAACTTGCCAACCACCCGCCTCTTGCGCAGGATCTCGGTGACGGTCAGCACCAGGTCGGTGGCCGTCGCGCCTTGGGGAAGGTTGCCCGTGAGGCGGAAGCCGACCACTTCCGGCAAGAGCATCGAGATCGGCTGGCCCAACATGCAGGCCTCGGCCTCGATGCCGCCCACGCCCCAGCCGAGCACGCCCAGGCCGTTGATCATGGTGGTGTGGGAATCCGTGCCCACCAGCGTATCCGGGTACGCGAGCAGGCGGCCGTCGCGCTCGGCCGTGAAGACGACGGGCGCCAGGTACTCGAGATTCACCTGGTGCACGATGCCGGTATCGGGCGGCACCACGCGGAAGTTGCGGAACGCCGACTGGCCCCAGCGCAGCAGCGCGTAACGTTCCTGGTTGCGCTCGAACTCGAGCAGCGCGTTGGCGGCGAAGGCGCGTGAGGTGCCGAACTCGTCCACCTGCACCGAGTGGTCGATGACCAGGTCGGCGGGGATGAGCGGGTTGGCGCGGTTGGGGTCGCTGCCCATCGCCTTGAGCGCGTCGCGCATGGCCGCCAGGTCCACCACGCAGGGGACGCCGGTGAAATCCTGGAGCAGAACGCGCGCGGGCATGAAAGCGATCTCGCGCGTTTCCGAGCCCGCCCGGCGGGCGACGAACTCGATGTCGGCGGCCTTGACCGAGCGCCCGTCTTCATGGCGCAGGAGGTTTTCGAGCAGCACCCGGATCGAATACGGAAGGCGGGAAACCGTGCCGAGGCCGGCCTTCTCGAGCGCCACGAGGGAGTAGATTTCGTACAAGCGGCCGTGCAGGCGCAGATCGGTTCGCGAGGAGAAGCTGTTGAGGGATGCCATCTGAGAACATTATCGCGCGTCGACTGGGGCTTGTCGGGGAGGACGCTGCCGCACGGCGCTGGTCGTACGTCGCCTGCACACGAGGGAGCAGTTCAGATCTACGGGAAGGGGCATTTTACGTCCAGTTTGACGTAGAGCGGGTTCTGACGTCATGGGCGTACAGCTCATAACGGACTTCTTGGTACGATGTGGACCGGAGCTCATTACGAATGTTGAAGCGATTGCTTGCATTTTTCGTGCTTGCTGGGCTTCTGTGTGCGCCTCATTTGGCCGCAGTGCAGGCAGGTCCGATGGACGTGCCCGGCTGCGACCTCGTAAAGAGCCCGAAGGCCTTCGACGGAAAACTGATTCGCGTGCGTGGAACGCTCAGTGTTCACTTTGAGGATTTTTCACTGGGCATTCCGAATTGCGACACGCGCCAGGGCATATGGCTGGCTTTTGGGGGAGATGTGCCTGGAGTCGTTGCCTCGACCGTCAATGACATAGCGAGAAGACCCGGTTCCGATATCAAGGTTAATGGCGCTCCCTACGGAATCAAGAAAGATGTCAACTTTTGGAAACTTTACGCCTTGATCGCCGCGCGCCACGGAGACAAGCCAGATTACCGGGTCAGTGCGACGCTGACGGGCATGTTTTTCGCGGGTCAGGAACTTAGGAATTCGAGAGACGATGTGGTCAGTTTCGGTGGGTACGGGCACCTGGGTTGTTGTGCCCTTCTCGTGATTACGGAGGTTTCCGATGTGGAGTCTGTGCCCCCTGCGAATCTGAACGTTCACGGTGTTGTGATCGGCATCGATGATCAACCCGTAGAAGGGCTCACGGTCATCGATGATGTCCTCGGGGGCTCTCCTCCCGGCCGCCAAACAACTGTTACAGACCAGCAAGGGAAGTTTGCGTTCTCCAACTCGGGACAACAGCTTCGGTTCGAAAGCCCTGATTATCGCCCGTTAGCACTCACCGTAGAAACGGGAGGTCCCGAGATTCAGGTGAGACTGGAAGCCGCAGAGCAGTCGGATTGGGTCATCCATGTCTGCAAAGAACTGCATCCCGGCAAGCGAGTGGGCTTTTCGGTCCTGTTCGCGCTGCCGCCGACCATGGAATCGGATCCATTCAAGACTATTGAGGGGCAGTCCATTTTCATCTACCATCATGGCGGATCCGCGCCCGAAGCCGACCTGATCATCACTCGAATTCTCGACGGAACAACTGAGGAAGTGGACTCACTGGATTTCGAATGGTTTGAAGAGCGATGGATCAAGAATGAGGCCGGCAAGGCCGTGGGGATAGACGCGCGAGGGCGAATGAGGAGCGGTCAGTATCGGCGCACGGCTGTCTTTTTTGCGCGCGATGTCGCAACCTACTGGTTGGATCACAAACCGCCGAAAGCGCTGGACGAGATCATCGATTCCGCGTGCGTGGCAAAGGGCGCCACTCGCTAGGTCCTGCACGGCCGGTGGCTGCGAGATCGGGCGCACTCAGCTAACTGCTCGAAGCAGTGGGCCGGCCGCCAGGTCTTCGTCTATCAGCGGCCAGTGAATGCCATAACCGGAAGGCGAGAGTTCCGCTCGAAGCCGTTCTGTGGGCGATGCGTGGGCGAGCCGCTCGGAACATTTGTCCCCGGGGAATCGATACGAACCCACTTTCCAAGACCACAACCAGCGCCTCGGGAGTGGCCCGAAGCGTCCTGGCTAAGACCGGCTCAGTGTCACTCTGCACGAGTCCCCCAAAAATGCCCCCGGCCGCCGCTACATGTACTCCGGCACTTCGATTCCCAACACCGCCAGCGTGCGCTCGAGCTGGGCGCGGACGTAGCCGGTCAGCCACAGCAGGAACACTTTGCGCTCGCGGTTCTCTTCGGTGATCACCGGGTAGGCGTGGTAGAAGTTGTTGAAGGCCTGGGCGAGCTGGAAGGCGTAGCGGGCCACGTGCGCGGGTTCGCCGGCGGCGGCGGCGCGTTCGATGGTCCAATCGGCCTTCGAGGCCGCCAGCGCGAGCTGCCAGAAGTCCTCGCCGGCGAGTTGGCGTGCGAAAGCCTCGGCCGATAGCTCGCGCGCGAAATCGGGCAGCGCTTCGCCGCGCTCTTCGAGCTTGCGCCAGATGTTGCGGGCGCGCACGGCCGCGTATTGCACGTACGGGCCGGTCTCGCCCTCGAAGCTGAGCGCTTCCTGAAAATCGAACGCGATGACGGTATTGCGCGTGTACTTCAGCAGGAAATAGCGCAGCGCGCCCACGGCGAGTTGCGTCGCGATGCGCCGCCGCTCGTCGGGTGCGGCTTCGGCATGCCTCGATGCGACCTCGGCCAGCGCCTCCTCGATCAGCTTGTCGATGAGGTCGTCGGCCTTCACGCCGAGCCCCTTGCGGCCGGACATTTCGACGTAGGGGCGGCGGCGGTCCTCTTCGGAAAGGTCGATTCCCAGCTCGGCGCAGCTTCGTGGCGAGAGCGCCACCATCTCGTAGGAGAAATGCACCGAGCGGCCGGCCTCCTCCGCGAAGCCGAGCTGCCGCAAGCCGGCTACCACGACGTCCTGCAGGTAGCTCTGGCGCGAATCGATCACGTTGTAGACGCGCGTGCCGTGCCCGAAGGACGGGCCGCCCGGCGGCTGCTGCTCGGCGGTCGAGACCCAGACCACGTGGCCGCCGTACTCCTGCCAGGGGCGGTAGAAGAAGTCCTTGCCGAGCAGGCCGAATTTCCAAAGCTGGTAGGCGATGTCCTTGCCGACGTAGGTAACGGTGCCGTTCGAGCGCACGATGACTTTGTTGTCCTCGCTGGCAGCATCGCCCGAAAACGCGGCCGCCGGCATCACCCAGCAGCCGGCGTTCTTGCCCTCGGTCTCGAGGTAAATTGCCTGGCGCTGCTTGAGCAGGTCGAAGGCCGTCTCCCAGAACTTCAGATGCAGGATCTCGCTCTCGCGCGGCAGCACGTCGTAGACGATGCCCAGCCGCCACATGGTGGTCAGATGGCAACGGACGATCGCTTCCGAGACGAGCGCCGCGAGAGTGTGGATCTCGCCCTGGCCGGCTTCGATGGCATGCAGCGTCTCGGCGCGCCAGGCCAGCGCCTCCGGGTTGTCGCGATAATGTGCGCCCACGCGCGCGTAGAGGTCCCAGCAGAGATAGTCGAAGCGCTCGGTGAGGATCAGCTTTTCAACCTCGGCGGCGGTCTTGCGTTCCAGGAAATGAAAACCCGCGACCACGTCCGCGACCTGGACGCCGGTGTTGTCGATGTAGTTCTGCACCTCGACCCGGCGGCCGCGCGCGCGCAACATGCGGACGAAGGTGTCGCCGAGCACGGCGTTCCGCAGGTGCCCGATGTGCGCGGCCTTGTTGGGATTGATGTTGGTGTGCTCGACGATGATCTTCTCGGCCGTTTGGGGCGGTTCGCCGGCCGGCGCGAGCAGCGATTCGCCGTAAGCGCCGCGGTCGAGCCGCACGTTGATGTAGCCGTTGCCGGCGACTTCGAGCGAGGCGACGCCGGGAATCGAGCCCAGGCCCGCGGCAATCTCGCTGCCGATGGCCCGGGGCGGCTGGCGCAACTGGCGCGCCAGATGGAACGCCACGGGCAGGGCCAGGTCGCCGAAGCGCGGCTCTTTCGGCTGCTCGACCGCGATCGCGGCGTCGACACCGTACCTCTCGCGGACATGCCGCGACACGCTATCCAGAAGGAGTGTTTCGAATCGATGGAACACGGGTAGAAGACGAGTATAGCAGGGCCGCCTGCGGCGGCCGCTCGTCGCTCGTTGCTCGTTGCCCGTCGATCCGAAGCGCGAGTTGTGCCGCTTCGCGCGCGGAATGGATCACGGTGCGCAGCGGGGAGAGCCCGAGTGGCTCGACGAGCGACGAGCACTGCTACCGCTCGCCGGCGGCCACCTGCGCGCGGACCGCGACCGACGCGGTCTGCTTTCCGGCAAGCTGCACCTCTTCGCCGGCAGACAGGCGCTGAAACAGATTCGGATCGTCGGCCCAGGACGCGCCTTGCGGGTAGGCCGTCACGCGGTAGGCGCCTGGCAGCAGGGCGGAGATGGTGGCGCGGCCGTCCTTGCCGGCCACGGTCTGCCGCAAGATGCCGGAGCCGTATCGCAACGCTTCGTCGGTCACACCTGCCGGGACGAGTAGGAGGGTCGCTCCCGCAGCCGGCTGGTCGCCGTCGGTCAGGGCGGCCAGCACCGCGGAGCTGGCGGGCGCGAGCTGGATTTCCAGCCGCTGCCCGTCCGCGCCGGCTTCGACGGCGACGATGCCGTGTTCGCAGAGCGTGCCGTTGTAGCGCACCTCGGAAACGGCGTATCCCTCTGGCGGTGCAACGATTCGCAGGTGATATCGGGACGGGATCACGCCCTCGAAGGCGAACGCGCCATACCTGCTTGCGACGGGCGCCGGGGCGGGATCGTGGTCGGTCCCGAATCCGATCAGCGGATCGAGGCGCACCTGCACGTCGTCCTTGGGCAAGGCAGGCTTGTCGGGGTCGTCCTCGCGTCCTTCGATGCGCACCCGGCCGGTGACGGCCAGGCCTTTGGTGAGGTACAGGTCCAGGCCATCCTGGTTCTCTTCGCCGATTTCGAGCGTCATCACCGCGTACTTCGCCTCCGTCTTCTCGAAGCCGGATTGAGCGCTCAGGTAGTAGGCGCCCGGCGACAGATTGGCGAACTCGAATTCGGATCCGATCTGAAGATTGCCCTGTGCAACGCCGCGAAACTCCCCGCCCCCGTGGATCGGCTTGGTGACCGCGGTCAGGGAGAGAAACGCATCGGCCTTGGCCGCCTCGTCACCGAGCACGCGCCCGCGGATCGATGCGATTCTCTTCTTCGAGAGCCGGATCTCGCCGGCGTCGATGCCGGCTCCCGGCGCCACGTGTACGGGCAGGGCCTCTTCGACGCGGTCGACGCCCGGATACCAGGACGGCACGTAGCCCTTTTGCACGGCGTGGCGGAAATCCTCAACGGGCTGGGGTGTCCGGAGCCGGTCGGCGTCCGGCGGGTGGACATCGAGTAGATAGTCGCCCGGCGCGATGCGATCGAGGCTGAACCGGCCGTCCTTGCCGGTATCGGCGCCGCCCGCCGGCACGAGAGACCGCCGGGAGCCCCCGCGCTCGTAGCGGAGGGCCCTCACCTGGAAATCGGCCAGCGGCTCCCTGGTGTCCGCGTCCATGACGCGGCCGGTGAGGGCCGACTCGCGCGCCAGTTTGAAAACGACGTCCGTCTTGGGCGCGTCCGGTTTCACCTCGAAGACGTTGTCCGGACCGATGATCATCTGCGGCTTGACGTAGCCCGGCGCGTCGACGAACAGAACGACATTGACCGCGCCCTCGAAGCGGAGGCGGAATCGCCCGTCGCTGGACGTGAGCACCGCCACGGCGTCCGCCTTTGGGTCCTGCTCGTCACCGGAAGGCTGGGTGTCGAACAGAGACGGGAAGAACGGCTGCTTATCGAAGCGTGTAGCGATCACGCGGGCGCCGGCGATCGGCAACTCGGTAGAGGCGTCTACGACCCTGCCCTCGACCGTTGACAGTTGGCCGGCCTGCTGAGCAAACAGAAGCGCGGCGGCGACGAGCAGCATCACTCGACGATTCTACCGCTCGCCACCAGGATGAAGGCAGAGCGGCTGCCTTCCATGCTGGTCTTGCCGATGACAGCGCGCTGGCCTTCCTTGAGATCCACGTTGGCGCTGAATCCGACGTTGGTGCCCTTCATCCATTGCTGGAAGTGCAGGTTGTCGATGCGGATCGTGGCGGGGGCGGTCTCGGAAGCCACGGATGGCTGCAGGTGTAGATTATAGCCCGAGGTGCCGCCCTCCACCTGGGCTTGGCCGGACGCATCGGCCGATTCCCCGCTGCGGCTGCGAATCAAAGCCGTGTCGAGCAACCGGAAGCCCCGGTAGGCGAAGACGCTCTTGAGCTGGGCGATGGCGGGTTGCAGCTCGGCCGGGAGCGGCGCGGCGTCCGCAGCCGGTTCTTTGGTCGCCTCGAGGATGTAGAAGGTCAGCTCGACGTTCTTGGCCGAGGTGGACGCCGCGTCGAGTTCCTTTACCACCTGCTCGACGGCCGCCAGCAAAACGGGGCTTGCTTCGACCACAAGGGTGGACGAGGCAGAGTCGAGCGCCACAAACCCTGAGTCTGCGACCACCGTCTTGACAACGCGTTGGATGCGCTCGGCGTTGGCCGCTTTGACGGTGAAGATCCTGACGGGCGCCTGCTGCGCCCAGGCGCCGGCGGCGAAAAGCGCTGCGAGGACTACGAGTGCTCTCTTCATTTCAGTTTCCTTTCCCTTCGACAATCCAGTAAATCACCACGTTCGGGTCGGGCGTTTCGAGCTTCACGAGCAGCGTTTCGGGCGCTGGCGCGGGTGCGCGGCGGTGGCGCGGGCGCCGGTGGACGGGCGCGGGAAGCGGCGGCGCCGCCGCGATGGATGGCGGCGTCAGACGTGCGAGCGGCGCCGGCGTAGGCGGTGCGTGACGAGGAACGGCCAGGAGCGCCAGAAGAGCCATCGCCGCCGCCGCGGCCCAGGCCCAGCGCCACGCGAAGACGCGCCGGTGCGGTTCGGTTTCAATGCGTCCCAGTAAGCCGCGGCGCCAGGGGGCCAGTGCGTTCTCGTCGAGAGCGGTGTCCGAAAGCGCCTTCAGAGCGGCGTGCGACTCCTGGAGGCTCCGGGCCAGCTCGCGGCACGAAGCGCAGGTCTCGATATGCGCCTCGACCCGCGCCGCTTCGGCCGGCGCGAGGTCGCCCCCGGCATCGAGCGCGATGAGTTTTTCAAACGCGTCGCAACTCATGTTCGTTCCCTCCGGAAGCGTTCCGTGAGCTTCAGAATCCTCAACCGCGCGCTGCTCACCTGGGAGCGCACGGTGGCCTCGGACGATCCGAGGATGCGCGCCACTTCGCGCGTCGGCAGGCCTTCGAGATCGCGCAATACCAGGGCCGCACGCTCCTTCTCGGGGAGCCTGCGCAACGCGGCCTGGAGGATGCGGCGCTCTTCCGCCGAACGGGCGGAGCGCTCCGGGCTCCAGGCCGGATCCGCCACATTGGGATCGAGATCGTCGTGCGCCGTCCGCTTCCGGCCGATGTCCCGGCAGACGTTGACGGTCATGCGGTAGAGCCAGGGCGCCAGATCGAGCGCATCGTCGAAGCGGCCCAGGTACCGATGCAGCCGGACGAAGACCTCCTGCGCGGCATCCTGGGCGTCTTCCCAGCGGCCGAGCAGGCGGAGCGCGGTGAGCAGCACGCGGCGTTCGTGGCGAAGCACGACCTGCTCGAACGCGGCCCGGTCGCCCGCTTTGGCATCGCGGAGAAGGCCGGCCGGTTCCGGGGTGCCCTCACTGGCTGCCAGCATGGAGTCGATCCTCAGAGTCTGCCCGCGGGCACACACTAATAGATACTGCCGCGAGGCGGAAAACGTGGAAGGCTATTTTGGGCTCTAGCGGCGGCGGGCTCCCGGCTCGTTGTACTCGACTTGCTGGAAGCCGGCGGGCACCTCGAACTTCGAGGGGTCGACGGAGTCGGTGGAGAAGCCGCTCAGCTCGGTGACCATTTCCATCATGGTGCCGGCGCCGGGCTGGCCTTGCGATCCGGAGCCCTGTTGGTCCTGCGCCATCCTGGCCGCGGCCAGGCGGGCCAACAGGCCGCCCTTGGGTTCCGGAGTCGGCTGCGCCGTCGGGTCGTGGTTGGCCGCAACCTGGTCGCTCCCCGGGCCGCCCATGACCATGAACTGGTAGATCGGCGTGCCGTCCATCTTCGACATTTCTTTGACCATCTCCGCCATGCCTTTGGCCATGCCGGGCTGCGACATCATTCCCATGTTGGGCGCCCAGGTCAGCTTCTCGGCCATGCGGCGGTGGAAATCGCGGAGTTCCTCGTAACCGGGCACCTTCGGGGCCAGCCACAGATCGGTGGTGACCACCATGGCGGTGACCGGCTCGCCGGTCTTTTCGTCCGTGCCGATCATCTCGATCTTCACGATGGCCTCGTGCGTATCGGCGCCCGCGAGCGAGCGGGTCTTGCCGGTCTGGTTGAGCGAGGCCTTGACGGTAAGGTTCTGGACGGGCTTGCCCTTCTCGCCCTTCATCTGCTCGTCCATCCGCTTCATCATGTCGGCAAGCTGCGCGAACGTGACCACGGAGTAGGTCCTCTTATCGAAGTTGATTTGGGTCATGGTCTCGTTCTTCAGGTCAATGATATGCGCCGCATGAGCGCTGACCGTTGCCATCCGGTCGCCCTTGACCAGCACCGTGGCCTGAATCGGCTCGCGGGCCTGCTTCGAAAGAGCGCCGGCCACCTTCATCGCGCTGGCCGCCATGCCGCCGGTGATCTTGGAGGTCGATTGGTAGCTGAAGTCGGCCAGGAGCGTGGTTCCGCTCCAGAGAGTCAGCGCAATACCGAGTGCCATTCGTGTAAACATCCCATCTCCTCTTCGGGCCTCCGGTTCCGAGGGCCCCAGGCCGCCATCATAACATTGCGGCCGGGGGTACGGTCTAAGATGAGTTTATGCCCGACGACACGCCGGCGATTGCCGTACGCGAGTTGCGCAAGGTGTATGGCGACAAGGCGGCGGTGGACGGCCTGACGCTGGCGGTGCCGCGCG
Source organism: Bryobacteraceae bacterium (assembly GCA_036404435.1). Taxonomy (GTDB): domain Bacteria; phylum Acidobacteriota; class Terriglobia; order Bryobacterales; family Bryobacteraceae; genus DASWZN01. The sequence goes on along the minus strand of DASWZN010000051.1, from coordinate 99,659 downwards.
GCTGCTTCTTCGGCTTCCTGGGGGCGAACGGCGCGGGCAAGACGACCACCATACGGATGCTGATTGGCCTGGCGCCGCCGACCTCGGGCGCGATCGAGATCCTGGGGCTGCCGATGCCGGAACGCGGTCTCGAGATCAAGCGGCGCATCGGCGTAGTGCCGGACGAGTCGGTTCTGTTCGACCGGCTCACCGGCCGCGAGTTCCTCGAATTCGCCGGGCGGATGTACGGCCTCGATCGCGGCGTGGCGGCCGGGCGCGCGCGCGAGCTGCTGACGCTGTTCGAGCTCGACGCGGAGAGCCGCAAGCTGATCGCCGAGTACTCGAAGGGCATGCGCAAGCGCCTGGCGATGGCCGCGGCCTTGATTCACCGGCCGGAGGTGTTCCTGCTCGATGAGCCGTTCGAAGGCGTGGACGCCGTGGGCGCGCGCATGATGAAAGACCTGCTGACGGACCAGGTACGCCATGGCGCCACGGTCTTCCTGACTTCGCACGTCCTCGAAGTGGTGGAGCGGCTGTGCGACCGGGTGGCGATCATCGACCAGGGCAGGCTGGTCATGGAAAGCTCTATGGCCGGTCTGCGCGAGGGATCGGAGACACTCGAGGACGCGTTCGTCCGTCTGGTCGGAGCGGAGCGGATGCCGGACAAGCTGGACTGGCTGTAAGCGATGTCGTCACGTGTGCGGGCCATTCTCGGGGCGCAGTGGAGATGCATGTGGCATCTTCTGGCACGTCCGGCGGGCGGCCGCATTCTGGCGGGCATCCTTTGGCTGTTCTGGTACGGCCTGTGGGCCGTGCTGGGCGTGGCGGCCGGGCTCTACACGGCGCTGGCGTCGAAGGCGAATCTCGAGTTTGCCGTACCGGCGATTCTCATGGGGACGTGCCTTTTCTGGCAGCTCGCCCCCATCCTGACGACCGATGCCGGGGCCACGCTGAACGTAAGGAAGATCCTGCTCTACCCGATTTCGGACGGCGAGTTGTTCGTCGTGGAGCTGCTGCTGCGGCTGACCACGGCGCTCGAGATGCTGCTGGTGCTGGCCGGGATGCTGATCGGCCTGATGGCGAATCCCGCCGTGCCGCGCTGGCTCCCGGCGCCGGCGCTGCTGCTCTTCGTCGCTTTCAACCTGTTCCTCTCGGCGGGCCTGCGCAGCCTGCTCGAGCGGCTGCTCGCGATCCGGCGGGTGCGGGAAGTTGTGGTTCTGGCGATGGTGACCTGCGGGGCGCTGCCGCAATTGCTGGCGGTGAGCGGCCACGCCAACCCTGTCAGGCGCGTGTTCGCTCTCCGGCAGAGCGTTCTGGTGCCGTGGGCCGCGGCGGCGCGTTTGGCCCTGGGGAGCCAGGCCCTTCTGGCGCTGGCGGTCCTGTGCGCCGCGACCACCGCCGCTTACGTTTTCGGCCGGTTGCAGTTCCGGCGCAGCCTGCGTTTCGACGTCGCGGCCGCGCGCTCGGCGGGCTCGGCGGGGAGCTCGCGCTGGACGGACCGGCTGTACGACTGGCCGGCGGCGTTCTTTTCCGATCCGCTGGCGGCGCTGGTCGAAAAGGAGCTGAAGACGCTGGCCCGCGCGCCACGGTTCCGCGTGGTCTTCCTGATGGGCTTCTCGTTCGGCGCGATTATCTGGTGGCCGCTCATGCACGGCGGCCGCTCGGGGCCCATGGGCCTCAGCTACCCGGTGGTGGTGAGCGGCTACGCGATGATCCTGTTGGCCGAGGTTGCGTTTTGGAACCAGTTCGGCTTCGACCGCTCGGCCGCCCAGCTTTACTTCTCCACGCCGGCACCGTTTTCGCTCGCGCTCCGGGCGAAGAATCTCGCGGGCCTGACGTTCGTCCTGTTGGAGATTGCGTCGATCCTGGTGGTGTGCACCGTGTTGCGTGTTCCGCTCTCTCTCTCGAGCGTCGCGCAGGCGATCGCGGTGACGCTGATTTTTTCGCTGTACTTCCTGAGCGTGGGCAACGTCAGCTCGGTCTACCAGCCGCGGCCGGTGAATCCGGAACATTCGTGGGGCCGATCGTCGGCGGGGCGGTTCCAGGTCTACATGCTGCTGCTGTTTCCGGTGATGGTGGCGCCGGTGGGGCTGGCGTATGTGGCCTCCTGGTTTCTGCGGAGCCGCGCCCTGTTCTACGGGATACTGGGCCTCGACGCGCTGGTGGGAGCGGTCTGCTACCACTTCGCCACCCGCGCCGCCGTGGCCGCCGCCGGGAAGCGCAAGGAGGAGTTCCTGACGGCGCTGGGACAAAGCGCGGGGCCGTTCGTGGTGGAGTAGGCCATCAGCCATCGGCCGTCAGCGATCAGCCGTCGGCGATCAGCCATCAGCGATCAGCCATCAGCGATCAGCCGGCGAGAACCTGAGCCCTGTGGACGCACTCATTCCACAGGTGCGAGACTTCCGCGAGCTGAAGGTTTGGGCGAAAGCCCATGACTTGGCGCTGGCCACATACGCCGCTACAGGGACGTTCCCGCAGTCGGAACTGTTTGGCCTTACGGCGCAGATGCGGCGCTCGTGCGCCTCTATCGCAACGAACATCGCCGAGGGATGCGGGCGTGACGGCGAAGCTGAGTTGCGGCGCTACCTGTCTATCGCCAGGGGATCGGCGAGTGAGCTGGAGTATCAGCTACCGTTAGCCTGCGATCTCGGCTACCTGCCGTGCGATAAGCACGAGGTACTGACAAGCGAAGTCATCCAGATCAAGCAGATGCTCACCCGTTTCATCCAGACGGTCTCCCCGCCCAGAAGGGCCGGTGACCGGCGGCTATTGGCTGATGTCCGGGCCACTGACGGCTGATGGCTGACGGCTGACGGCCTACAAATCCAGCAAGTGCCCGAGTTTTTCCTTCTTCGTGCGCAGGTAGTGCGCGGAAGAGCCAACCGGGGCGACTTCGCAGGGCACGCGTTCGGCGATGCGAATGCCGGCGGCTTCGAGCGCGGCGATTTTGTCCGGGTTGTTCGAGAGGAGACGGACGGCGGTCACGCGGAAGTGACGCAGGATATCGACGGGCAGACCGTAGCCGCGATGATCGGCCTTGAATCCCAGGCGGAGATTGGCCTCGACGGTGTCGGCGCCGGCGTCCTGGAGCTGGTAGGCCCGAAGCTTGTTGGCCAGGCCGATGCCGCGGCCCTCCTGGTGCTCGTAGATGAGCAAGCCGCGGCCGTCCGCGGCGATGCGCTCGAGCGACAGATCGAGCTGGGCGCGGCAATCGCAGCGCAGGCTGTGGAACACGTCGCCGGTCAGGCACTGCGAGTGGATTCGAACCAGCGGCGGCGGGCCGGAAGCCACGTCGCCCATCTCCAGAACGACGGCTTCTTCGAGCTCGCCGGAGTACCGGCCTTCGAATCCGTGAATCCGGAAATGCCCGAAGCGCGTGGGAAAATCGGCCTCGGCCACCTCGCGGAACCCGGACTGGTTGCCGTTGTGTGCCATAATCCTTTCGAGACAGGGGACACCACACCCTTCGTCGCAGGAGTACCCCGATCCATTCATTATAATGGACAGCGATGCGCCAAGAGTACTTGATCGTCCTGCTGCTGCGGCTGTGCGTGGTCGCGTCGCTGGCCAGCATTCTGGTCCGCGTCGGGCGCTTCAAGACCATGCTGCTGAGGGAGGAGCGCACCATCAACCAGCGGTTTGTGCTGGCGCTCTGCTTCGCCGCTATTTTCGCCTCGGGAGTGATGATCCGGCTGGTGGCGCCGTCGTACAAAGCGGTCGACCTGGGGCTGGAGGGCAGCCTGGTGGCGGGCCTGGTGGGGGGCTACGTCTCCGGCCTGATCTCGGGATGCCTGATTTCGGTCCCCGCCATGTTCGGGCATGAGCTGTTCACGATGCCGCTTCTGGCGGGCGTGGGCGCGCTGGGCGGCCTGCTGCGGAACTACGCCGCGGCGCCGGAGGAGGTGTGGCGCTTCTCGCCCATCATCGACCTCAGCGTCTACCGCATGTTCTCGCGCCGCCACGACCGCTGGCGCGCGGCCTACCAGATCGTGTTTCTGATCGCCATCGTTTGCGCCGAGGCCCTGCGTCAGGGCTTGCACCACTTCTACCCCAGGCGATTGTTCGCCATCTGGCCGGACTGGCCGAACCCGCACCCGGCGGCCATCATCGCCACCTACGTCACCACGCTGTTCGCGGTGAGCCTGCCGCTCAAGATCTGGAGCAACGCGCGCAACGAGCTGCAGCTCGAGGAACAGCGGCGGCTGCTGTTGCAGGCGCGCATGGACGCGCTCAGCCACCAGATCAATCCGCACTTCCTGTTCAACACGCTGAACTCGGTCTCTTCGCTGATCCGCACCAACCCGCAACAGGCGCGCGCGGTGGTTTACAAGCTCTCGAATATTCTGCGGCGGTTGCTGCGCAAGCACGAGAACTTCACCTCGCTCGGAGAGGAGCTGGAATTCATCAGCGACTATCTCTCGATCGAGGTCATTCGCTTCGGCGAGAAGCTGCGCTTCGAGAAGGACGCCGACCCGGCGACGCTGGACCGGCTGGTGCCGAGCATGCTCCTGCAGCCGCTGATCGAGAACTCGGTGAAGCACGGCCTGAGCAGCAAGGTGGACGGCGGGATGGTGCGGTTCCGCAGCAGCCTGAAGGACGGCCGGCTGCACCTGCTGGTGGAAGACGACGGCGTAGGGATCCCCGAGGTGAAGCTGGCGACTCTGCGCGAGCAGGGCATCGGCGTGAGTAACGTGAACGAGCGGCTGAAGGTTCTTTTCGGCAGCGACTACAAGATGTGGATCGACAGCAAGCCGGGGCAGGGAACGCGCATCGAGATCGAGATTCCAGAGCTGCAGTCGAACCTGGTGGCGGCGCCGTAGGGGGGCGGGCTATGTCGACCGCCGTGGACAGGCCGGAGGCCTGTCCTACAGCCAGTGGTGTTTGGCGTCGGGGTAGAAGGAGGGAGAGCTGTTCGCGTCCGCCTGGGCTACCAGCCAGCCGCCGGGAACCCGGAGGCGCATCAGGTCCTTCCAATTAGAGGTCAGCCTTTCCCAATGGACCGTGCGTCGGGGGCGCGCGGACTCTTCGGGCGCGGGTCCCCCAGGCTGGGGCGCAGAGGCCGGGAGGTCCGTCTCACCGCCGACCGGCGCCGTAGCCAGCCGCAGGACGTCAGCCGGGCACCGGTAGCGCTCGCCGAGGTAACTGAACTTGCGGTGATCGCGGTCTTCCTTGACGTCGTCGATGAGGGCGCCGAACGGTATGGTGACCGGCGGGTCGCTGGTCTGAATTCCCGTGCGCGGATTGAGCTTCCTGGCTTCGATGGACTTGTTCAACTCGAATTTGGGCATGGGGCCTCTCAGCCTGCCAATTCTACCTCATAGTCTGTTGCGGCGTTGGCGTGGATTACGGCGTGGATTACGGCATAGTGAGTATGCGGCCCGGCTTCCCGCTGGTCCGCATGATCCTGTTCTCGCAAGTGCTCAACGGCGTCCTGCTGCCCGTAGTGCTGATTTTCATGGTCAAGCTGATCAACAAGAAAGAGCTGATGGGCGAGTGGGCCAACTCGCGTTTCTACAACTGGGTGGTCTGGGTTTCGGTAGTGCTCATCATCGGGCTGACGGCGGCGCTGGCCGGCATCACCGCGCGGCAAGTGTGGAAATGAGCGGGCCGGGCTGTGCTAAAATCGACAGAGTATGGCGATTCCAAACGTGACGCGGTTCCGGCCTTTCTGCCCGGTCTGCAATGAGAGCTTCACATTGATGGCCGTGCTGCCGAAGGGCGCCAGCGTGGACGCCTATCTGTCCGATGCGGTGGCCCGGCACGACCACAAGGCGTACCAGGAAGCCAAGCAGGCGCACTTCAAGGTGCGCGTCGGCCAGCAGAAGCAGCGCAAGACGAAGTAGGCCATTTCCCGCCGGCTTTCAGCGCGGCCTCAATCGTCGCCAGCGGCAGCAGCAGCGATAACGGGGCATCCAGCAGCGGCAACGGACCGTAGCTGGCATACCATCGTGCCACCCTGTCATTCTTGGCGTCGATGACGAGCACGACGCCGCCGACTTCCGCCGATGCCAGCAGGCAGCGCCTGCCAGCCGCCAGCAGAAGCTGCCCGCCAAGGCCCTGCCCTTGTACGCTGCGATCCACGGCCAAGCGCGCCAATCGAAAACCCGGAACGTCATGGCGAGCCAGTCCGCGCCGGACGACCTCCGGCGTGCGAGAGTATCCAACCGAAGCCGGGCTCAGGCTATAGAAGCCGAGAACGGTTTTGTTGTCGGCATCGGCGATCGCAAGGAACGTTTTCGCTGCGCCCAGCTCGTGGTTCTTGCGGGCGTAGCGGCGCAAGAATTGGTTCAGCGCTTCTTCGCCGCAGTCGAAGGCTTCCCGTTCATGTTTCTTGTCGACCGGCTCTTCGTGCCATGCCGTCACGGTCTTGACCGCCGTGGCAAGGCCCGGGCGGCAGCCAGAAGTCTCGGGTTTGGTGCAGGCGGATGCTCGATCAGCTCCAGAACCCGCAGACTGTCCCTTTCGGAGAGCTGCACACGATCGGCTTTCTCGATGATATCCTTGGCGGCACGCAGCGCGTGCCGAATGACGAATTCCGTCAGGTCGGTGTGCTTCAGCGCCACCGCCCGCAAGAGCAGCGCCTTTTCCTCGGCTCGAATCCGCAAGGACATCCGGCTATTGTCTTCGACCGCTATTCTCGGCATGGCAAGACTTCTCCGTTTCTGTACGCATTCAAATAGTACAGTGAATCGTGGGGAAAGTCAACCGCGCCATATCGCATCAAAGGGGAACTGCGACCAGGGGCTCACGGGAGCCGGCTGGGCTCGTTGCGGGGACGGTCTTTTGAAGGCACGAGCGTGACCTGGGCGGACGCGGATTTCGTTGGATCCGTCACGAGGGTAGCGGTGACAACCACCCTCGTCTTCGAATCGACGGAAGACGGCGCTGTGTACAACCCCGTACCGTCGATGGTGCCCAGTGCAGGGTGGATGGACCAGGTTACGGTCGGATCGGTCCCGTCCGGCATTGCTAGCTGAGCATAAAACTGCTCCCTCTGCGACGGGTTGAGCATGACCGCCGTCGGCACGACCGCCATCGGCTGCGGAACGGTAACCGGGACCCGAACGGAAATGCCCCCATATGTGATGGTGATCTTGGCCGAACCCGGAGCGACGGCAGTCACCATGCCGATGTTGTTCACGGTGGCTACGGCGGATGTATCAGAGGCGTACACGATCTGCGTGGCTTGACTGATGTCCGGCGTGGTGCCATCGGCGTAGGTCGCTTGGACGATCAAGCAACCCGTATCGCCAACGCTAAGTCCTAAGAGCGTCGACGGCTGGACCTTGACGCTCTCGGGGGTATCGGAGCGCTCGACGTCAATCGAGATCGGTGCCGAGTAGACGGTGTTCCCCGGTGTTATGACACCGTTGGCCGTCAACGCGTACCGACGGAGGCTGATATCCGAAGGTATCTGAACCAGGAACTGCCAGGGAGGAGCTGCGAGTATTTGACTCAGCCCGATGGGGTTCCACCCAATCACGACCATCCGCTGGAAGCTCGCCCCGGATGCCGAAACGGACACAGCGACCGCCTGGCCAGGCCTCACCACAGCGCCGTCAACCGGCGACGTAATCTGAAGGGTTTGCGCCGGCAGCAACGAGGCGGCGATTTGCAGAGCCAGCGGCAGGAAAGATATGCGCGCCAGCCACGCTACGCGTCCAGGAACGGTCGCCATATGTGTTCTCCTACGGCAACCGGGCCTTGAGGGTGCGGGAAGCGCTCAGCGCCGCCTGTGCCACGTCCGTATCCGGGTCGCGGCTCAGATCGACGAGATAGGGCACCGTCTCTTTGTCCCCGCTCGCGGCGAGGATCTGGACCAGCTGAATCTTCTCGTCTTTGGGGGCGGTCTTGAGCGCCTGCTCGAGCGTCTTGCGGACGGCGGGGTCGCGGGCGGCTTCGATCAGGTACGCCTGCGCGACGCCCTTCCACGCGGCGGAGTTCAGCGTGTCGGCCAGGAAGCGGAGGGGGTTTCTGAATTCGGAGAACTCCGTCTTTCCCTGCATGACCAGCGCGAAGGCGGCGGCAAGCTGTCCCGGCCGCTTCTGTTCGTTCTTGTATTCCTCCTCGAGCATGGGCAGGTCGGCAGGGTCCTTGAGGCGGGCGAAGCCCTCGGCGGCCGCGGCGCGCAGGTCATCGTCCCGATCGTGGAGGTAGTGCTGGTAGAGGTCTTTGCTGCTTGGGTCGGGAGTCATGGCGATAGCGGTGAGCGCGGCCCGCTTGACCTTGATGTCCTGGGCATCGGAGAGGACCCCGCGGAGTGTGGGCAGCGCTTCGTGGGTTCTCAACAGCCCGGTGGTCTCGATGGCAGCGAGTTGCACCTTCTCATCCAGGTCGCGTAGCAGGAAAATGATGCGCGCCCCGGCGCTGGGGTCCTTGATTTTCTGGAGCGCGATCAGACTCTCGTACATCAACCGATCGTCTTTGGAGTGCAACGCCTCGATGAGGTCGGGCACCGCGGGTGTGCCTCGCAGGATGCCGGTGGCGCGCGCCGCGTTGGCCCGGCATTCCAGGGGCGCGTCGCCGCGTACCAGCTTGCCCAGAGCCTCGATCGCCTCGGGCTTCACCGAAACGTAGGCCGGGATCACCCGGTCGTCCGTTTCCGTGAAGCGGGCCTTGATCTTCGAGCCGACCCGCACCAGCGACGCGCTCATCCCGCTTTTGACGTAGCCGGGCAGGTAGTAGTTCACTAGTCCGTCGGTGGCGCGGATTTGCACTTCGACGTCGTTGTCGCGGGTGGCCTGTATCAGCGGCGCCACGCTGGCGGGGCCGTCGATTTCCACGATGGCCTTGACCGCCTCGATGCGCACGGCGGGGTCGGGATCCGAGAGCATCGGCTGGAGTTTGGGAATCGCATCCGACCCCTGTTTGGCGAGATCGCGCGCGGTGCGGATGCGCTGTTTGGAATCGGAAGAGGCCTGCGCCAGGCCGCAGGCGCACACGAGCAGAGCGAAGAGGAGCACTCGGGAACGGCGCATCCTTCAATTATGGCAGGGGCGCGGGCGCGCGACGTGACGCTCGCGCGGAAGGCGTCTGCGGTTTCGCGATTCCGTCGAGAATCAGACGGGTGAACTGCGCGGCGAGATCGCCCGGCAGGTCCAGTTCGGCCCCGGCAAGCAGCGCCAGATAGTAGAGAAACAGCGGGCCGGCGACCAGGGCGCAGGCAGCATCGGTTGGCACGCCGGCCCGCAGCTCGCCACGAGCGCGGGCGCGCTCCAGAACGGCGCGTAACTGCACCATCCGGGGGGCAAGCAGGTGCTCGCGATACGCTGCCAGCAGTGCGGGATTGTCGCAGATTTCGCCCATCGTCCTCAAGACGAGCTTCGCCGCGGATTTCGCGCTGGGGGAGCCGACGGACCGGCCGACCAGATAGCGGAGGTCGGCTTCCAGACTGCCGCGATCCTCGGGATTGCCCTTTTCGCACAGGGCCCGGAATACTTCTTCGGTGACGGCGAGCTTGGAACTCCACCGCCGGTACAAGGAGAGCTTGCTCACTCCCGCGCGGGCGGCTATCGATTCCATGCTCATGGCATGATATCCGCGCAGCACGAACTCCTCGACAGCCGCTTCCGCCAGAGCGCGGTCCACCAACTTGCTGCTGGGCCGTCCCCGCCGCCGGCCCGGGGCTTTGTCACCTTGCCCGCCGCGCTTCACGCCGCCTTCCTGCGGGCGCTGAATGTGAGAATCGAGCCGAACACTTCCGGTTCGAAGCGTTCAAAGCCTGCGGCGTCCAGATATCGCTCCATCTCGGAGAGCTCGAATACGTGCAGGCCGTTCTTGCAGCCCCACTCGCGAACGCGGCGGTACTTCAGGATGCCGGCCTCTCCGGCCGTGAACGTGAACACCGAGAGAATCGCCGCGGGCTTCATGACTCTGGCCATCTCGCGCAGTGCGATCACGGTATCCGCGAACAGGTGCAGCGACCCGCAGCAGAGGACGCCGTCGAAAAACTGCCGCTCGAACGGCAAACTTTCGACTCTGGCCCGGGCAAAATGCATGTTGGCGACGCCTTCCCTTGCGACGTAAGCTGCGCCCTGCCGCAGCATCCCCCTGGATACGTCGATTCCAAACACCTCTTTCGAGGGGGAGGCAATGCGGCGCCCATACGTGCCGGGACCGCAGGCCACGTCCAGCACGCGGCCCTCGGCCGGGCGGATGTTCCGGGATACCGTGGAGATGAGCTGCGCGAACGAGGTTCTCCCAAATCCTCCATACACGGCGAGAACAATCGGGTACCACAGTTTTGTCTCGTAGATCCGCGCCATTTTGTCGATGGCGGTCATCCTTCTCAACACCGGATCCTTGCTTTGAGATAGCTCTTCGAAGATGAATTCGGGAATGCCTTGCTTGATCGGATACGTCTGCGAACAGGCGTCGCAACGGAGCGCATCTGCCTCCTGGAGCAGGAGCTTCTTGCAGGCAGGGCAGGCGTAGGCGGCGAGTCCGCTCGCTGCGGGGGTGTCGGCGGGCTGGGTGATCGATTTCATGACGGATCTTTCCTCCGGCTGATTTAGTAAACAGCACCGTTCACTAAATCAGTGTAGCCGCGTTGCCGGCCCACGTCAACATCGGTTGCTTCAGTACCCCAGGTCGCGGAGCTTCTCCATGGTCAGCGTGGACTTCGGCTCTTTCCGATTGCCGAGCAGCTTCTCGACGTACTTGGCGAGGATGTCGCACTCGATGTTGACCTGGTCGCCGCGGCGGCGGGAGCCAAGCGCGGTGGAAGCGTGGGTGTGCGGGACGATGGTGGCCGCAAGCACGCCCGCTTCGATGGAGGCGACCGTGAGGCTGATGCCGTCGATGGCGATGGAGCCTTTCTCGACCACGTAGCGGTCGAGCTCCGCGGGGATGCGCACCGTCAGCCAAAAGTTGCCGTCGCCCAAAGGATCGAGCGCGAGGAATTCGCCGGTGCCATCGACGTGGCCCTGAACCAGATGGCCGCCGAGCCGATCCGAGGCGGACAACGGCCGCTCCAAGTTCACCGGCGATCCGACGGCGAGTGCGCCGAGGTTGCTGCGGCTGAGCGTTTCGGGCGAGACATCGGCGGCGAAACTCTCGCGCGTGAAGCTCACCGCGGTGAGGCAGACGCCGTTGACCGCAATGCTCGAGCCAGGGGCCGAATCCGCGAGCACGGCGCGGCAACGAATTTCGAGCCGCGCGCCGGCGGCGAGCGTGTCGATGCGCGCGACGGAGCCGGTCTCCTCGACGATGCCGGTGAACATGGCTCAGGTTTCCTTGGCCAGCCAGGCCTCGACGGCGAATTCATCCGGCTCGCCGATGGGCCCCACGACGAGGTCGCGGAACTGGATGGCTTCCGTGCGGCTGCCGCGCCCGGCGCCGCCGACGACGGGCAGCGACTGCAGGCCTCCCAAAATCTTGGGAGCGTAGTAGAGGAAGATCTTGTCGGCCACGCCGCTCTGGAGCACGGCCCAATTCACCTTGCTGCCGGCCTCGATCATCAGCGAGAGATAAGATTCCCGGCCGAGGTGCTCGACTAACCCGTGCAGGTCCACGCGGCCGCCGGCGCCGTTGACGGTAATCACCTTCACGCCGCGGGATTCCAGGGCGCGCCTTCGATCGGCGTGCGCGGCGGACGTGGTCGCTACCAGCACGTCCCCATGCGCGCCCTCCACCATCCTGGATTGCGGCGGCAGGCGCAACTGGGAATCGGCGACGATGCGCAGCAACGGCCGGCTGCGCGGCAGGCCGGTGCGGTCGGTGAGCAGGCAATCGTCCGCCAGCACGGTGCCGATGCCGGTGAGAATCGCGTCGGAAGTGTGGCGCAGGTGCTGGACGTGGGCGCGGGCCTTCTCGCTGGTGATCCAGCCACGGTTGTCCACGGGAGCGGCGATCTTGCCATCGAGCGTGAGGGCCGCCTTGAGCGTGACTAGTGGGCGGCCGGTCCGCATGAAGTGGAAGAAGGGCTGGTTGAGCTTTTCGGCCTCGCGGGCGTGCTCGGGGGACAGCTCGACTTCGACGCCGGCCGCGCGCAGGCGGCGGAAGCCTTCCCCGGAAACGCGCGGATTGGGATCGGCCACCGCGGCCACGACGCGGCGGACGCCGGCGGCAACGATCGCCTCCGTACAAGCCGGAGTGCGGCCCTGATGGCAACACGGCTCGAGCGTGATGTAGAGCGTGGCGCCACGCGCCTGCCCGCCCGCCTGTTCGAGGGCCAGGATCTCCGCGTGCTTCTTCCCGGCGTACGTGTGGAAGCCGGAGCCGACAATCTCGTCACCGAGGACGAGCACGGCGCCGACGGTGGGATTGGGGCTGGTGAGGCCCTCGCCTTGCCGCGCCAGGTCCAGGGCCTGGCGCATGGTGTCGGAGTTCATGCCTCAAACAAGGATGCCACGAACTTGTCCGCCTCGAAAGGCAGCAGGTCCTCGGCCTTCTCGCCTACGCCCACAAAGCGGATGGGCAGGTTCAGCTCGCGGGCGATGGGAACCACCACGCCGCCCTTGGCGGTGCCATCGAGCTTGGTGAGCACGATGCCCGTGACGCCGGAAGTTTCCGTGAAGCGGCGCGCCTGTTCCAGTCCGTTCTGGCCGGTGGTGGCGTCCATGACGAGCAGCACTTCGTGGGGCGCGCCGGGGATGAGGCGGGCCGCGGTGCGGCGCATCTTATCGAGCTCCGCCATGAGGTTGGATTTGGTGTGCAGGCGGCCGGCGGTGTCCACGATCACGTAGTCGATTTTGTGGGAACGGCCGGATTGCAGGGCGTCGAAGAGCACGGCGCTGGGGTCGGCCCCGGGCTTCTGGTGGATCACTTCGGTTCCGGTGCGCTCGCCCCAGATCTGGAGCTGCTCGATGGCGGCGGCGCGGAACGTGTCCGCCGCGCACAGCAGCACTCCGTGGCCCTGGGAGCGGTACAGGCGCGCGAGCTTGCCGATGGTGGTGGTCTTGCCGGTGCCGTTGACGCCCACGACCAGCACCACGGCGGGAGGCTCGGTGACGCGCGGCAGCGGGCGCTCGGTGGCCTCCAGGACCTCAACCAGGTGGCCGCGGATGAGCTGCTTCAGTTCCTCCGCGTCGTTGATGAGCTTGCGGTCCACGCGCTGGCGAATGAGCTCGAGGATTTCACCCGTGGTGCGGACGCCGATGTCGGCGCTGATTAGCGTGTATTCGAGCTCCTCCAGGAGATCGGCGTCGATTTCCTTGCGGCCGGCGAGCGCGGTCTCGAGATGCGAGACCAGCCCGCTGCGAGTCTTCGCGATGCCGCTCTTGAGGCGATCGAGCAGCGAAGGCTGGGCGGGGATCGAGCCGAACAAGGTGTTGATCATGACGTCATTTCATTGTATCGGGCGGCGAGGCACGGGCGCGCGAAGACGTCCTATGCGCGTGCCCGAACCTGGGACAGTCTTGGCATCGCACTCGGCGGCGCAACGCGGTCGGCGATCGCGGCGCTCTAGATCTTGCCGCGGGCCGTCCGCATGGCGCGCAGGTCGTCCAGGTCGTCCCTCAGCTTGGCGCGGGACTGCGACGACACGACGTTGTTCTTGAGCACGCTGCCGACGTCGTCGATCGCGTCGTCGAGCTTGCCCTTGTCGAACTCGCCCTGGCTCAGCTTGTCGTCGAATTGGGAGAGATGGCGGTGCGCGTTCTCGTATCGTTCTTGCTGCTTGCCCGCCACCGGGGCCATCTTCTGCGCCCGATCGAGATCCTGCTGGACGCGGCCGATCAACGTGCGAGCCCGGTCGTAGGGGCCGCTCTGTCCGGCATCGCCGTTCTGGGCATGGGCCATCGGGCAAAGCACCGCGGCCGATAGGGCGACCGTGAATACCGCTTTGTAGAGACTGTGCATGTGCAGTTTCGCTCCTCACGAGAGTATACACTCGCCGCCACGAAGCGTGCCCGATGGCGTCTAATGAGATAGGTATGACGCGCGCCGCCCTGGCCGTATTTGCCGCCGCGTGCCCGCTCCTGGCGGGCGCGGTGACCGACAGCGCCCAGCGCAAGATCGATCTGATCCAGCACGACCGCGTGCCGCGGGGATCGGTGGTCGTCCTGAGCACGGACGAGCTGAACCTCTATGTGCGCAACCAGATCGCGGGCACTTTCCGGCAAGGCATTCGCGGCGCGCGGCTCGATCTGGGCGCGGGACGCGTCACCGGCTCCGCTTATATCGACTTTCCGAAACTGCGGCAAGCGATGGGCAAGCCGCTCGGCTGGCTTATGTCGTGGCTGCTGGCGGGTGAGCGCCGCGTGCAGGTTGACGCTCACATCCGCTCGAGCGGCGGGCGGGCTGAGGTGGATCTGGACCGGGTCGCGGTCTCGGGCTTCTCGATCAGCGGCGGCGCCCTCGACTACCTCATTCGCAACTTCGTGTGGCCGTACTACCCCGCCGCCACCATCGGCCGGCCCTTTCTGCTGGCGCACCACGTCGACCGGCTGGAGGTGCGGCCCACCGAGGCGCGCGTGGCGATCGCGAAGTAGGGCGCCTCAAACGGGAGCATACTGGCTGTAATGGAGACGCGACTCTCGTGCTACGGCCAGGCGTCCACCAGGCCGTCCCCAGTCAACCGGATGATGGCGGCCTTTGCCCGCAGTTTCCGCGACGGCGTGGACATCAACCTGGGCGTGGGTTACGTGAACGAGAAGACGATCCCGGTCGCATCTCTGAGCGAGGCCATGCAGGCCGTGGCGGGCGACGGCGTGAAGTACCGGCAGGCTTTCAACTACGGCGCTCCGGACGGCTCCGCAAACCTGATTGCGGCTTTGCGCCGGTTCCTGCTGCGCACGCGCCTGGGCCTGCTGGACGAGGCCACGCTCGAGCGCAAGCGGCTGATCGTCGGTCCCTGCGGCGCCACTAGCGTGCTCGATTCGCTGGCGCAGGTGCTCGCGCCCGGCGTGGTGGTGACCTCCGATCCCCTTTATTACATCTACGCCGACGCGTTGGAACGGCGGGGCTTCGAAGTGCTCAGCGTGCCGGAAGACGAGGAAGGGATCGAGCTGGCGGCCCTGGAGCGCAAGCTGCGCGGCGTCGGCGACCACGTGGCCTTCTTCTACGTGGTGACCGTGAACAACCCGTCCTGCACCGTTCTCTCGAACGCGCGCCGCCGGGCGCTGCTCGAAGTGGCGGCGCGCCTGTCGCGCGAGCAGGGGCGGAAAGTCCCGATCGTTTTCGATCTCGCCTACGAGCTGCTGCTGCACGACCCGAACGCCGAGCCGTTCGTCTCGGTGCTGCCCGAGGACGAGATGGACATCGTCTACGAGGTCGGAACGCTGTCGAAGGTTCTGGCGCCGGCGCTGCGCATCGGGTACCTGCTGGGGCCGGACGGGCCACTCCTGGATGCCATGGTGCAGCGAACCAGCGACGCCGGGTTCAGCGCGCCCTTGTTCGTGCAGGAGATGGCCGGCTATCTGCTCGACGTGCGCATCGAGGAACAACTGCGCGCCGTCAACGCGGGGTATCGGGAAAAGGCGGTGGCGGTCTCGGCCGCAATCGAAGGCAACCTGGGTCCGTTTCTTGCGGAATGCCGCGGCGGCAGCGCGGGATTCTATTACTACCTGACCTTCCGCGATCTGGAAACGCATCCAACATCGGCGTTCTTCAGGCATCTCACCCGCGACACCGGCGAGCCGCGCGTCCTGTACATTCCCGGCGAGTATTGTGTCCACCCGCGCGGCGATCTGGCCTCCATTGGACGGTGCCAACTGCGGCTCTCATACGGTTTCGAAGACGTGCCTCGGATCCTGCGCGCGCTCGAGCTGATGCGGCAGGCCGCGGCTCTGTTCTCTTGACCGTGCGGCTGGCCGGCTGACACCGACATTTCACGAGGCCGTCATCACCGTGTAACGGGCGCACAGCTACGCTGAGATATGGCGAACCGCGTGGCAGCAATCACGGTCCTTTCGGTCAGCCCGTCGCGGCGCGACCACGAATATCTAGCGAGCATCCTGGGCCAGTCCGTGTGGCGTCTCTTCTGCGTCTCGAGTTGTGCGGAAGCCTGGAGGCTTCTACACCAGACCCCGGTCAGCGTGATCATCACGGAACGGTCTTTCCCCGGCGGGCTCGGTTGGAAAGATCTGCTCGAAGAAGTTTCGGCGATGCAGGTGGCGCCTCCGGTGATCGTCACGACTCGAGCCGTCGACGACGCGCTCTGGACGGAGGTGCTCGAAGCCGGCGCCTTCGACCTGCTGCCGAAGCCGTTGGACCCGGACGAGGTGCGCCGCGTCATCAGCCTCTCCTGGCGCAGCGCGCGCGACGCCCGGGCGCTCAAGGCTTCTTGCCGTCCCCGAGCGACGGCATTGGCCGCGACGTGAGGGGTTGGGCTCCGCCTCACTTGTGATCGGTCGTGACGCGGTGTGTGAGGAAGCGGCCGGAGTTGAACTCGCTCGACACAAGGCCTCCCCGCTCACTTCGCCGGCCGCCACCTGAACCAGCGGGCACTGTTCGCGGATGACCTCGACATCGTGCCGATAGAGCCCGATCCAGCGTCCGGCGCGCTGGCCGCCGGCCTAGTGCTCGTCGCGCCCGCCCCAGACCATGACGACGCTGCTGCTCAGTTGCGCCAAGTTCTTGCGCTGGCCCTGGCGGAAGCCGTCGCAAGGGGGGGCCTTGGCAGACCCTGGTTCCCTAAGGACCCTCCGCAACCCGCCACTCTCTCGGCAATGTGTGAGCTGTGGGATGCGTCAACTGTAGTAAGTTAGAGCGTGGCGAAGCGGAACAGTTTTCAGCTCAGTCAATGAGTGGAGCAGGCCTATGAGAACCTACTTGTTGGCGGTTCTTCTCGGTGCACTGGACGCTGTCTTCGCGGCGGCTCAACCCATGGGGCACCTCGGTCTTCCCGTCGCGGACGCAGCTCGGGAAAAGGCCTTCCAGGTTAAGATGGGGAGCCTGTTCGAGGCTCCGCTGACGGTCGTGCTGACCTACGATCCAGGCTGCCATCCAGAATCGAGAATCGTGATCCGCGTCCGGAGCCGAACGCGCGTGGATGTGGAGCTGATTCGCGCGTCTCTGTCCTCGCGCGCCGCACTTGAGCGTCTGGAGGAGACGGGCAAGGAGCCGGTCAATCAGGAAACGCTGATCGCCCTGATGGGGGTGACACGGGTCCGTGGCGCCGTGGACGCTGGCGTGGCAATGTGGTGGCTCAAGCATCTGCGGAGCGCCGCCGTTCACGAGCTTGCGAAACTGGAGGAGGGGGCGTATCCCCACCCTTCTTACACCTTCATCTCAAACGGGACCGAGTACACATTGCACTACCGTGGTCAGACAAGCTTCACCGCGACGGTCGGGGGCTGCGAGGTCCCATGCGCCAGCAGGGCAGATTCGCCACTCGTGAAGTGGATGAACATCGTATGGGAGCAAGTGAATTCGATGCTGAAGCAGCCTGCTGAGCCAGTTGCGGCCGGAGCGGACGCTGCGGCGCGGTGAGCGAAGGCGCACCTGTTCGGTCGGCCGGAGAACCGGCCGCCTCCGCCCGGGGCAGAGGCTCCTGACCGCGGCGGTCCAGAACGTGTGCCACGGGTCATCGACGCCTGCTACCAATGTGGTGGTGTGGAGTAGGGCTACAGTGCGTACCGCCCGGCCGTGATCAGGTGAGCGGCCACCTGGCGGCCGACGGCGACGGTGTCCGCCGGCTCGCACTTGGCCAGGCGGCGCAGGATCGCCATCTGCGTCCGCAGCATGTCGCCCTCGGCCGCGGCGCGAATCACCTTGCGCGCGGACGCCTCGATGGTCCCGAAGGCCTTGACTGCGTAATACTGCGTCAAAGCGACGGCCTGCTTCGCCGCCGGCGCTTTGGCCGCCAGCAGCTTCTCGGCGCGCAGGAGCGCGGACTCCAGCGCATAGATCTCCATGATACAGTCGGCCAGCGCCCCCACCACTTCCTGCTGGTCCCCGAGAGCCAGCATGTACTTCTGCGAGGCCGCGCCCGCCGCGAAGAGGGCCAGCTTCTTTCCGTTGGCCAGCATCTTGCGCTCGGCTGCCAGCTGCCCCTCGCCCGCGCCGTCCGCGACCGGGCCGGACATAACCTCGTCCATCAGCCGCTTGATCGCGGCCAGCAGCGGCAGCTCGCCCGCCATGGCGCGCTTCATGAGCCGCCCGGTGATGATCAGGCGGTTGATCTCATTGGTGCCTTCGAAAATGCGGTTGATGCGCGAGTCGCGATAGGCGCGCTCGGCTGGATACTCCTCCACATAGCCGTAGCCGGCAAAGATCTGCAGGACTTGGTCCACCACCATGTCGAGCATCTCCGATGCCCACACTTTCAGGATCGAGCACTCGACGGCATACTCCTCGATGCGTTTCTGAG
Organism: Bryobacteraceae bacterium; assembly: GCA_036404435.1. GTDB lineage: Bacteria > Acidobacteriota > Terriglobia > Bryobacterales > Bryobacteraceae > DASWZN01. The sequence goes on along the minus strand of DASWZN010000051.1, from coordinate 81,427 downwards.
TTTCGCGCGGCCCTTCGACGCCCGCCAGGGCCGCGTCGATCATCCCGCAGGTGCGATAGACCATCGACTCGCCCGCGTAGATTCCGGCTGCGCACTCGGCAAGTTTCTCCTGGATCAGGCCGAACTCGGCGATCACTTTGCCGAAAGCCTTCCGCTCTTTGGCGTACTGGATGGCGCTCTCGAGGCCGTTGCGCGCGCCGCCGACGCAGGCTGCGCCCAGCTTGAACCGGCCGATATTCAGAATGTTGAAAGCGATGTGCTGGCCCTTGCCAGGCTCTCCGAGCAGGTTCTCGACCGGCACTCTGCAATCGGTCAGGATCAACGGGCAGGTCGACGATCCGCGAATGCCGAGTTTGTGCTCCTCGGCGCCGACGCTCAACCCCGGTGTGCCCCGCTCGACCAGGAACGCGGAAAACCTCTCCCCGTCGATCTTGCCGAAGACCGTGAAGAGGTCGGCGAAGCCGCTGTTGGTGATCCACATCTTCTCGCCGTTGAGCAGGTAGTGCCGCCCGTCTTCCGACAGCACGGCCCGGGTGCGGCAGTTCAAGGCGTCCGAGCCGGAGGAGGATTCCGAGAGCGCGTAGGCCGCGATCCACTCGCCGGTGGCGAGCTTGGGCAGGTACTTGCTCTTCTGCGCCTCCGTGCCATACCAGACGATGGGCAGCGTGCCGATGCCCGTGTGCGCGGCGAACGCCACCGCGAAGCTCGCCACCCGGCTCATCGACTCCGTGACCAGGGCCGAGGTCACCTTGTCCATCTCGAGGCCGCCGTAAGCCTCCGGGATATCGACCGCCATGAGGCCGAGCTCACCGGCACGGTGCAGCAGGCCGAGGGTCACCTCGAAGTTCTTCGCTTCGATCTCGCCGGCCGCCGGGACGACTTCGTTCAGCGTGAACTCGGCCGCGGTCTTGGCGATCTGGCGATGCTCGCCGGAGAAATCCTCCGGCGTGAACACGTCCTGCGGCCGTAGATCCTCGACGAGGAAGCCGCCGCCCTTCGGTCTGGTTGCCGTCATCGGCTGGTTGGCCGTTGCCATGTTTCCCCCTTCTTCCCAAATCGTGGCGCACGCTGAAGAGGCTGCTGAAAAAGTCCCTGGGCAAGCTGAAGCATGCCCCACGTGCGGCTACAAGTCATTGGTTTGCCATGTGGGATAAGCTTCAGCTTGTCCTCTCCCAACCCCTGAGGGGACTTTCAGCAGCCTCTGAAGCGTGCGCCACACTAATTCAGACTCTCGAAGATTCCCGCGGCGCCCATGCCGCCGCCTACGCACATGGTCACCAGGCCGTACCTCGCCTGGCGCCGCCGCAATTCCTCCAGCAGCGTGGCGGTCAGCTTGGCGCCGGTGCAACCCAGCGGGTGCCCCAGCGCGACCGCGCCGCCGTTGACGTTGACCTTGGCCATGTCCAGGCCGAGGCACTTGATAACCGCCAGCGACTGGGCCGCGAACGCTTCGTTCAGCTCGATGAGGTCGATCCGATCGAGCGACAGCCCGGCGAGTTTCAGCGCCTTCGGAATCGCGTAGACCGGTCCCACGCCCATCTCCTCCGGCAGGCACCCCGCATACGCATACGCGACGAAACGCGCCAGCGGCTTGATTCCCAGGGCTCGTGCGCGCTCCTCCGACATGACGACCGCCGCTGCGGCGCCGTCGGAAGTTTGCGAGGAGTTGCCGGCCGTCACCTGCCCGCGAGCATGGAATGCCGGCTTGAGCTTCGCCAGCGCCTCCATCGACGTGTCGGCGCGGGGGCCCTCGTCCACCCTGAATTCGATTTCGGTCGTCCGGCCTGGCGCCGTGAACGTGACCTTCACCGGCACGATCTCCCGCTCGAATCTGCCGGCCGCCTGCGCGGCTACCGCCTTCTGGTGGCTGGCCAGCGCGAACTCGTCAGCCTCCTCGCGTCCGATGCCGTAGTGGCGCGCCACGCGCTCGGCCGTCAGCCCCATCGAGAGGTACGACTCGGGGTAGTTCTCCTCCAGCCACGGGTTGATGGAGATTTTGTGGCCGCCCATGGGGATGAGCGACATCGACTCGGCGCCGCCGGCCACGATCGCGTCGGCGCCTCCCCCGCGAATGCGCTCGGCCGCCAGGGCGATGGATTGCAGCCCCGAGGCGCAGTAGCGGTTGACGGTCATGGCGGCGGCCTCAATTGGCAGGCCCGCCCGCAGCGAGGCCACTCGCGCCACGTTCATGCCCTGCTCGGCCTCCGGCATGGCGCAGCCGATAATCACGTCCTCGACTTCTTTGATGTCGAGGTTGGGCACGCGCTCGAGCGCGCCGCGTATGGCCGCCGCGCACAAGTCGTCCGGCCTCGTTGCGCGCAACGTTCCCTTGGGCGCTTTGCCGACGGCGGTCCGCACCGCACTGACGATGACTGCTTCTCTCATGGCTGGCACCTCCTGACCGCTCCCTGTGGTCGCGGCTCGGTTATGCTCACTAGTTCCTCAGCGGCTTGCCGGTCTTCAGCGTGTAGGCAATCCGCTCCTGCGTCTTCTTCTCGCCCGCCAGCGACAGGAACGCCTCGCGCTCCAGGTCGAGCAGGTACTGCTCGCTGACCGGCGTGCCGGGCGTGACCTTGCCGCCGCACAGCACGTGCGCCACGCGGTTGGCCACCTTCACGTCGTGGTCGCTGATGTACTCCCCCTCGCGCATCATCCGCACGCCCAACTTGAGCGTGGCCAGCGCGCTCTCGCCCGGAGCCGGAATGTCCATGCGCGGCGCGGGCGGCGCATAGCCGGCGCTCGCGATGTCGAGCGCCAGTTCCTTGGCATCGTTGAGCAGCCGCTCCCGGTTCATGGTGATGCGGTCGCCGTCGGAGAGGAAGCCGAGCCGCCGCGCCTCCAGGGCCGATGTCGAAGCCTTGGCCATCGCGATGGTTTCGAAAGCGCGCCGCAGAGCGTCGAACCCATCGAGCGCCCGCAGCGTCATCTCCTTGCATCCGCCGCCGGCGGGCAGCAACCCCACGCCTGATTCCACGAGACCCATGTACAGCTCGGCGTGAGCCTGGCGTCGCGCGGCGTGGATCGCAATCTCGGCTCCGCCGCCCAGACACAGGCTGAACGGCGCCGCCACCACCGGCCGCGGGCAGAACTTGATGGCCGCTGTCATGCGCTGGAACCCGCGCACCGCGAGGTCGATCTCGTCCCACTCGCCCTCCTGCGCGGCCAGCAGAAACTGCATCAGGTTCGCGCCCACGGAGAAGTTGTCCGCATCGTTCGCGATCACGAAGGCCGCAAAGTTCCGCACCGCGTCGCCGTCCGCGCGCAGCGTCTCGGACACCAGGCGGACGATATCCTCTCCGATCGCGTTCTTTTTCGAGTGCAGTTCCAGGCAGGCCACGCCATCGCCCAGATCGACCAGCGAAGCGCCGGCGTTCCCGCAGACCACGCCGTTCGACGCGCGGAAACTCGCCACGCGCGCCACGCCCTCCGCCACCGGAATCTCGCGCCAGGCGCCCGTGACCGGGTCGAAGCACTCGCGGTCGTTCGCGCGGTACCACGCGTCGCCGCCAGCCTGGAGCAGCCGCTCGACCACCGGGCTCGCCGCCTGCATCCGCTCAACGGTCGGCCGCACGCCCGCCGCGTCCCACATCTCGAACGGGCCCATCTCCCAATTGAAGCCCGCCCGCATGGCGCGATCGACGCTGGCGGCGTTGTCGGCGATCTCGGGCAGCCGGTCCGCCGCGTAGTTCCACAGCGCCTCCAGCAGCCTCCAGTGGAAGCGCGCGGCCTTGTCCTTGCGCGTGTCGCCCTGAAGCAGCAGCCGGATTCGCTCCGCCAGCCGCTCGGCGTTCTTCGCCATCTCGAGCGACGGCAGGTTGGGTTTCGACGCCGGCCGATATTCGAGCGTCTTCCAGTCGAGCGCCAGGCGAGCGTCGCCGTCCTTGCGATAGAAGCCCTGGCCGGTCTTGTCGCCCAGCCAGCGCCGCTCAAGCATGGTCCGGATGAAGGGCGGCATCGTCAACTGCCGCTCGGGAAAGTTCGACGCCACGTGCGCCATCACGTCGAGCCCCACCAGGTCGGCCAGCCGGAAGGTTCCCGTGCGCGGCCAGCCGATGGCCGTACCGGTCAGCGCGTCCACTTCCTCGATGGTCACGTCTTCCTCCTGCATCAGCCGAACGGATTCGAGCATGGTGAACAGGCCGATGCGGTTGGCGATGAAATTGGGCGTGTCGCGCGCAAACACGACCTCCTTGCCCAGCCGCAGATCGGTGAACGCGGAGACCGCCTCGACGGCGGCCGGGTCCGTCTCCGGCGTCGCGATGATCTCGACCAGCCGCATGTAGCGCGGCGGATTGAAGAAGTGGGTGCCGAAAAAGCGCCGGCGAATCTCGGGCGGCATCCCGGCAGCGATGGACGCGATCGGCAGGCCGCTGGTGTTGGTCGTCAGAACGGCGTCCGGCTTCAGGTGCGGGATGACGTTGGCGAACAGCGCCTGCTTGATGGCGAGGTTCTCGGTGACGGCTTCGATCACCCAGTCGCAATCGGCCACCAGCGCCATGTCGTCCTGGAAATTGCCGGGCACGATCCGGCCTGCGAGCGCGGGATCGAAGAGCGCCGCGGGTTTGGACTTCCTCAGCGCCTCGACGGCCTGTGCCGCAATCGGCGCGGCGGCCGGGATGTCCAGCAACACCACGGGCAGGCCTGCGTTGACCAGGTGCGCGGCGATCCGCGACCCCATGGTGCCGGCTCCCAGCACCGCCGCCTTTTGAATGAGGGCGATCATGCTCTTTGCACCTGATTCCTTTCCCGCGCCAGTCCCTGCGTAAGGGTGCGCGCGAACTGCGTTGCGATCTCTTCGGGAGATAGCGGGCCGCCAGGCTCGTACCACATGCAGATCCAGTTCAGCGCCCCGGCGATCGAGAACGCGGCCAGTTTGGGATCGCACGGCGCGATCGAACCGTCGTCGATGCCTTCCTGGACGAACGCGCGCAAGCGGCGATCAATCTGCCTTTTGCGCGCGCGGATCTCGGCGCGGGCAGCGCTCGACAGGTCGCCTTCATCCAGCCGCATCACGCAGCGCCCGAAGTTCGCGGTCATGACATTGGCGTAAGAGGAGATGAACGCGGCGACCTTCTCGATGCCGGTTCCGCAGTGTGCGGCGATCCGGTCGAGGGTCTCTCCGATCATCGTTGTCCCCAGGCGGTAGCACTCCACCAGAATCTGTTCTTTGCTGCGGAAGTAGTGGTAGATCGCCGGCTTGGTAATCCTGAGGCGTTGGGCGACGTCGTTCAACGACGTGCGCCCGTAGCTTTTCTCGAGGAAGAGCTGCACGGCGGTCACAAGGATGGCCTCGCGTTTCGTCGCCGGATCCCGGCGGCGGCTGGCAAAAGCTGTGTGCGTCCGCATTCCCAGTTGACAGAATTCCTAACTATTGTTAATCTTACCCACGGGTAAGGAAAACCGCAAGCGGCAAATTTGAAGGCCGCGCCGCGGAGCCAGGGGGCGGCATGAACGAGAAACTTCCGCTCGACCGGTTTTACCGCTGGGAGCGCGAGAGGGCTGGGCGCGTCTTTCTGACCCAACCCTTCGGCGGCGGCAAGCTGCGCGAATGGACCTGGTCGCAGGCGGCCTACGAGGTGCGCCGCATCGCCGGCTACCTGAAGGCACAAGGCTGGGAACCGGGGTCACGGGTGGCGATCCTGTCGCGCAACTGCGCTTGGTGGATGATGGCCGACATCGCCATCTGGATGGCCGGCCACGTAACCGTCCCGGTCTACCCGTCGCTCAGGGCGCAGACGATCCGGCAGATCCTCGAGCACAGCGACTCGAAGGCCTGCTTTGTGGGCGCGACGGACGAAAGGGAAGCCGCGCTTCTCGGGCTGCCCCCCGGCGTGGCCTCGATTCGTTTCCCAACCGCGGCCGCCGGCGACGGGCCGGACTGGGACACGCTGGTCGCCGGGAGCGCTCCGATTGAGGGCAGTCCTACGCGGGCGGGCGACGACCTCGCAACCGTTTTCTACACTTCTGGCACCACCGGCACTCCCAAAGGTGTGACGCACCGGTTTTCGGCCTTCAGCTTTCTCGCCGATGCTCTTTGCGACCGGCTCTCGCTACCGGGTGAGGAGCGAATCCTCTCCTATCTCCCCCTGGCGCACATTCTGGAGCGGACCGGCGAGGCGGTGCCGGCCGTGCTCCTCGGATGGCACGTCTTCTTCACCGAGGGCCCCGAAACTTTTGTCGCTGACTTGCAGCGCGCCCGGCCCACCCTGTTCCTCTCCGTGCCGCGGCTGCTGTTGAAGTTCCAGCAGGGCGTGTTCGAGAAGGTGCCCAGGCGCACGCTGGACCGGCTCCTCCGCATTCCGCTCCTTGGGCGCATTGTCGGCAAGCGGGTGCTGCATGGACTCGGGCTCGATGGGACGCGTTACGCCGCCTGCGGGTCGGCGCCGCTGTCGCTCGACGTCCTGACCTGGTACCGCAAGCTGGGGCTGAACCTGATCGAAGGCTACGGCCTGACCGAGGCCCTCATCACGCACCTCACCAAGCCGGGCAACGTGCGGCTGGGCTCGGTCGGCAGCGCGCTCGCGGGCGTCGAAGACAAGCGCGCCGCCAACGGCGAGTTGCTGCTGAAGAGCCCCATGAACATGATCGGGTATTACAAGGACCCGCGCGGCACCGAGGAAGCGTTCACGGCGGACGGATTCCTACGCACCGGCGACCTGGTTGAAATCGAGGCCGATGGCGCGGTCCGAATCGTCGGCCGCCTCAAAGAGCAGTTCAAGACGAGCAAAGGGAAGTACGTCGCGCCGGCCCCGATCGAGATGAAGCTGGCGGCGCACCCCGATGTCGAGTCCTGCTGCCTGATGGGTGCGGGCCTGGCGAATCCTTTCGCGGTCGTGGTCCTGTCGGCGGAGGCGCGCAAACGCTGTGCCGGCCCGCAGGCGCGGCAGGCTCTCGAACAATCCTTCGGGGAGATGCTGGCTGGGGTCAATGCGCAACTCGACCACCACGAGCGAGTCGCGTTCGTGGTGATTGCAGAGGAGCCCTGGACCGTCGCCAACGGCCTGATGACGCCCACCCTCAAGCTCAAGCGAGGCTCGCTCGAGCAGCGCTACCTGGCCCGCATCGAGGCGTGGAAGAGCGAAGGCCAGCGCGTCCTATGGGAGGCCGACCAGGTGCGACTCGCCGGCGGTTAGCGGCAACTGCCATTGGCACGACTTTCCCGCCGGCGTGAATCCGACCGGCGAGACGATTGGAACCTCGGGAACGCCGTGGTAAGGTAGTCAGCAAGGGCAAATTCTGCGGGCGAAATCTCATGACAGTGCGCATACGGTTAGCGGTCTCTCCGGCCTTCGAACGAAGGCTGGCGAAGAACCGCGAACTGGCCTCCATGGCGGCAGCGTTGCTGACGCCCGCGGCGGCGATGGCGCTCGTGCTTGGCGTCTGGCGCCTCGGATCCGACCTCAAGTGGACCGGGGAGTTCGCCATTACGCGAGGGATCTTCTCGCACTGGCAGGTCTGGATTGCGATGGCCGGTGTGCTGCAGACCTGCGCCTCGATCCTGAATCGTTACGGCCGCGGCGGTAGCGGCGAAGCCACGCCCTAACGGCGGCAACCACTCCCTGCCGGTCTCGGTAAGATAGACCCAAGATGCCCAAAGTCCTGATGGTTGCTTCGGAGGCGACGCCTTTCGCCAAGACCGGAGGCCTCGCCGACGTGATCGGCGCCCTCGCGCAGGCGCTTGCCGCCCGCGGCGAAGAGGTGGCCGTGCTCATGCCGCGCTATCGCGGGGTCGGCATCGCGGGAACGCCCATCGTGTTTCAGGACCTGCGCGTCCCGCTGGGGCTTGCGGAATACTCCGCCAACGTGCATTGCGTGACCGAGGGCAAGGTGCCCTACTTCCTGGTGGACTGCCCGTCTCTCTATGATCGCGAAGGCCTGTACGGCGACCCCGGCGCCGAAGATTATCCCGACAACCACGTTCGGTTCGCCGTGCTCGCGCGCGTGGCGCTGACCATGGCCCGGTACGTGTTCCGCCCCAACATCATTCATTGCCACGACTGGCAGGCCGCGCTGGTCCCGATCTTCAAGCGCACCGTGTTTGGCGGCGACCCGACCTTCATGGGCGTGCCGGTGGTGCTGACCATCCACAACCTGGGCTACCAGGGGCTGTTCCCGCCGGCGGCGCTGCCCGAAATGGGCCTGGACGCCAGCCTCTTTACGCCCGCTTGCCTGGAGTTCTTCGGCAAAGTCAACCTGCTCAAAGGCGGCATTCTGTCGAGCGACGCCATTACGACCGTGAGCCCCACCTACGCGCGCGAGATCCAGACCCCGGAGCTGGGCTTCCGGCTGGATGGCGTTCTGAAGACGCGCCGCGATGCGATCCGGGGAATCCTCAACGGCGTGGACTACGGCGAGTGGGACCCTGCCACCGATCCGCACATCGCCACCAACTACTCGGCCGGCAACCTGGCGGGCAAACGCGACTGCAAAGCCGATCTCCTCGCGGCGTTCAACCTTCCGGCCGCGAATCTGGAGCTGCCGCTGGTCGGGATGGTGTCGCGGCTGGCCGGGCAGAAGGGCTTCGACCTGCTCGAGCAGGCCGCTGCCAGCCTGGCGGAGGAGGACCTGTCGCTGGTCGTGCTGGGCGTCGGAGATCCGAAGTGGCAGCAGTTCCTCGAGGAGCTGCATGCGGCGCACCCCGGGAAGGTGGGGGTCCGCATCGCTTACGACGAGGCGCTGGCTCACAAGATCGAGGCCGGCGCGGATATCTTCCTGATGCCCAGCCTCTACGAGCCCTGCGGCCTGAACCAGATCTACAGCCTGCGTTATGGCACCGTGCCCGTAGTCCGTTCGACCGGCGGCCTCGATGATACGATTGATGAGAGCACGGGCTTCAAGTTCCGGGAATTTACCGGAGCGGCGATGATGGGCGCGCTACGCACGGCACTGGCGGCATTCGGCGACCGGGAGCGTTGGACCGAGATGATGCGGGCAGGAATGGGCCGGGATTACTCCTGGAACGCTTCGGCGGCCCGCTATTCCGGGCTATACCGGCGCCTGATGGAATGAATCCCGAGACGGCCAACCTGCATCTTGAGAATTTGAGCCGAATAAACTGGAGGGAAGAGGAATGGCAGGAGCGAACGTGCTGACGTTCAAGGACGCGAACTTCGACAGCGAGGTTCTGAAGTCGGATGTGCCGGTCCTGGTGGACTTCTGGGCCACTTGGTGCGGTCCGTGCAAGATGATGGCGCCCACCGTGGACGCCATCGCCGCCGAATACGAGGGCAAAGTCAAGGTCGGCAAAGTCGATGTGGACGAGAGCGGTGGCACGGCGATGCGCTACAACATCCAGGGCATTCCCACGCTGCTGCTGTTCAAGGGCGGGCGCGTCGTCGAGATGCGCGTCGGGGCGGTCGGGAAGGCGGAGGTCCTCAAGATGCTCCAGCCGCACGTGGCCTGAGGCTCCCCGTGGGACGGGCCTCCGGCCTCTCGTGGGCAAGCTGAAGCTTGCCTTACGTACGCACGGCCGAAGTGATGGCGCCGTCGGAGGCCGAGGAAACCTGGGCGCTGTACTTGGCGAACACCCCGCTCGGGTAACGCGGCATAGGTGGCGTCCAGCGCGCCAGGCGGTCGCTAAGAATCTCGGGGGCGACATCGAGGTCGATGCGGCGCGCCGCCAGGTCGATGGTGACCAGGTCGCCTTCGGCCAGCAGAGCGATGGGGCCGCCGGCGGCGGCCTCGGGGGCGACGTGGCCCACCATCATTCCCATCGTGGCGCCGCTGAACCTGCCGTCGGTCACCAGCGCCACGCTTTCCGATAGCCCCGCGCCGACGATGGCGCTGGTCACTCCCAGCATCTCGCGCATACCCGGCCCGCCGCGCGGACCTTCGTAGCGGATCGCGAGCACGTCGCCCTCTTTGATGCGGCCGTGCGTGACGGCCTGCATCGCGGCCTCCTCCGAGTCGAACACGCGCGCCCGCCCACGGTGTTCCTTGCGGGCCAGACCGGTCACCTTGATGACGCAGCCGTCGGGGGCGAGCGAGCCCCGGAGAATCACCAACCCGCCGCTGGTCTTGATGGGGTTCGCGAGCGGCCGGATCACTTCCTGGCCGGGCGTTTCGCGGGCTTCGGCGGCTTCCTCGGCAAGTGTCCGCCCGGTGATGGTGAGCGCGTCCCCGGCGGCGAATCCTCCATCCACGAGGCGTTTGGCCAGGACCGGAATGCCGCCCGCTTTGTGGACGTCCAGGGCCACGAATCGGCCGGCGGGCTTGAGGTCCGAGAGCAGCGGCGTGCGATGGCTGATGGTCTCGAAGTCGTCGATCGAAAGCGGCACGCCGGCCTCGCGCGCCATGGCCAGCAGATGGAGCACGGCGTTGGTCGAGCCGCCGCTGGCGGCGACGCCCGCGATGGCGTTCTCGATGGCCTGGCGCCTGACGATGCTACGCGGCTTCAGCCCTCGCCGTACGGCCTCGACGATCAACTGGCCACAACGGAAGGCGACGCCGTCCTTGAGCGGATCCACCTGCGGGACCGCTGCGGTACCCATGGGCGAGAGGCCGATCAGCTCCATCACCGTGGCCATGGTGTTGGCCGTGTACTGGCCGCCGCAGGCGCCGGCGCCGGGGCAGGCGGAGTTCTCGATGGCCAGCAGCTCTGCATCCGTAATGCGGCCCGCCGCGTTCGCGCCCACGGCTTCGAAAACGTCCTGGATCGTGATGTCGCGCCCGTTGTGGCGTCCCGGCAGGATGGTGCCGCCGTAGAGGATCAGGCCCGGCACGTCCAGCCGGAGCATGGCCATGGCCGCCGCGGGAATGGTCTTGTCGCAGCCGACCAGCGCCAGGAGGCCGTCGAACATGTGGCCGCGGGCGACCAGCTCGATCGAATCCGCGATCACCTCGCGGCTCACCAGCGAGGCCTTCATGCCCTCGGTGCCCATGGTCACGCCGTCGCTGATGGCAATGGTATTGAACTCCATGGGGGTGCCCCCGGCGGCGCGCACGCCTTCCTTGGCTTTCACCGCCAGCTCGCGCAGGTTGTAGTTGCACGGCATGGTTTCGATCCAGGTGTTGGCGATTCCGATGATGGGTTTGCGGAGGTCGTCGTCGGTGAAGCCGATGGCCTTCAGCATCGCCCGCGCGGGCGCACGGTCCCTCCCCTGAGTGATGGTGGAGCTTTTCATAGTTGCCACTATGGTAGCGCTCAACGCGGCGCGGCGGCCAGAGATCCGGCGGTCAGGCCGTTGCCGCCGGCCGCGCTCCAGAGGTTGGTCGCCATGCGATACCACCACAGCGCGTCCGCGGAATCGCGCCCGACCACGTAGAGCTGGCCGGGCGTCGCAGCCGCGGCCAGAGTCTGGATTATGGCGGGCACCCAGGTCCACGCCAGCCAGGGACCCGCGGCACCCTCGGTACGGCCGCGATACCAGACGTAGTTCCATTGATCGACCATGGCGGTGTAGATGGTTCCGTCACCCGTGGCGGCTATGTGCGGGTCCGCGGACATCACGCCGCTGCCGAAGTTCCAGCCCATCCAGTTGTTGCCCTGCAAACGCCCGAGGTAGAGGTAGCCGTAGGCGTCGCGGACGGCGATGTAGGCGTAAGCGTCGGTTCCGACCGTGATCGCAGGCACGCCTTGTATGCCGCCGGGCAGATATTTCCAGCCCTGGAATCCGCTGCCGGGGACGTACCAGGCGCTCCACACCGCGGCGTAGGTATCGCGGCCGAGCATGTAGATGGAGCCGTCCGGCGAGGCCGCCATGGCGGGGTTGGAAGCGAGGAGGCCGCCGAGGAAGATCCAGGAGCCGAAGCCCACGCCGGGCGTATAGGCGACGAGCCGGAACGAGTTAATGGTGTCGAGCACGCCGACGTAAACGGTGCCGTTGCGGGCCACCGCGATGGCCGGCTGGCCTTGGACGGCCAGGGTGGGGGCGGCTTTCCAGGTTGCGGTGCGCGCCACTGGGTCGAAGATCGCCAGCCAGGGGTGGTTGTAGGTGTCGCGCGCGGCGATATATACGACGCAACTCGGGCTCTGGGCCACCGCCGGATCGCTGGCCAGCAGGCCGCCGACGAACTGGACCGACGTCGAGCCATAGAAGACCAGCCGGATGGCGCCGTTTGTATCCCGGAACGCCGCGACAGGGGTGCAGGGCTGCGTTCCCGGCAGGGAGATCGCCATGCTCCAGGGCACGTTCGATCCGCCGCTGGGGTCGGGCGAGTCGAGATAGGACGGAGTCAAACCGGTAGCGACCAGGACGCGGACTTCGAAATACAGCGTGCCAGCTGTGGACGGCGCGGTGTCCGAGAACGAAACCATGTACTGGCCTGAGGAAGTTTTGCTGATCGGATACACACCGAGAAGAAAGCCGCCCGCCACCAGGTCGAACGAAGCCGTGCCGGTGTATAGGTAGGCGTTCGCGTTTTCGAGAACGTCGCCGGCATCCGCCATATTGAACCCGAGCATGACCACCGCACCAGCCTGCGCCGAGGCGGGCGTGGACGAACCGAGAGTCACGACCGGCGGCGAGAGCGCGAGCGACGCGGTTCCACTGCCGGCGGAGGGCACTACGGCGCTGGTCTGCCCGGTGGCGACGATGTCGCCGGCCGCGGCGTCCACCAACGCCCGGAGACGGTAGGTTCCGGCCGGCAGCGCTACCAAAATGACAGCGGTGGAGGCGCCCGGCGAAATTGCCTGTTCCGTCGAGACGACGGTGGGAAGCGGGCCATCCGCAAGAACGACCAGGCGCACGGCCGCCGAGGGAATGTTCCCTACGGTGAGGCGGACCGAAGTGGTGACAACGGTCTGAATCTGCCAGGGGGATGTCGGAGACTGGGCCGGGTTCGGTGACCAGAGCGTCGAGTAGTCGACGCCCGTCGGGACCTGGGCCCGGAGGACGTAGTAGAACGCGCCCGCTCCCGCCGGCAGCAGGACCGAGAACCCGGCCTGCACGGTGGTCGGACCCGAAGAGGAGAAACCGGCCACGCCAGCGATGGTTCCGCCAGCTGCGACGCCGAACGGCGCGAGGCCAGCCCACAGATAGGCATAAACGCCCGACAGCACGTTCCCCGCATCCACGACGTCGAATAGGATAGGGACACTCGAGGCCGCCGCGGCAGCGGCCGGCGTCGAAGAGTCAACAGTTACCGTCATGGCGGCGAGCGAGACGCTGGCCGAGGCAGTCACCCCGGAGGAGACGGTCACCGTGGTCTGGCCGCTGGCCAGCATTCCGGTAGACGGGCTATCGGCCAGGATCCGGATGCGGTAGGCGCCGGCTGGCAGCGCGATGAACGCCGCCGCCGAGGCGGTGCCGGGCGTCAGGGCCCGCTGGGCATAAAGCGGAGCGCCGGGCGGGACGTCCGCGATCACCACCAGCCGGGAGGCGGAGGACGGAATCCCGCTGACCGTGGTGGAGACCCCCGATTGCGCCGTCACCGACATCAGCCAGGGCTGGGAAGGGCGGCTGGCCGGGTCGGGCGAGTAGAGGTAGGGACAATCCGGCGTTCCAATGGGGATAGAGACGCGCAGGGCGTAGTAGAGCGAGGTCGAGCCGACGGCGGGCGCCACCGTGAAGCTGGCGGTGTAACTGCCGCTCACCGTGCTCAGCGGGGTGCCCGACGAGGCCAGAATGCCGCCCGTGGCGACGGAAGAGGAACTGGTCGAGGTGAACAGTTCCGCGTTCGCGGATTGCAGTACGTCGCCCCAGTCGGTGATGTCGAACTGAATGGTGACCGGCGAGCCTGCCTTGGCGGTGGAGGGCGTCGAGGAATCCAGCGTTACCGTGACGGCAGCCGGCGCGATGAAGGCGTTGGTCGTGTTCCCCTGGGGAACCTGGATGGACATCTGGGCGCTGGCGAGCAGGGCCCGGCTGGCGCCATCGGCCAGCACACGTACGCGGTAGGCGCCTGCGGGCAGGCTCATGCTCAGCGCCGTCGAGCGGGCCGGCGGCGTCACGGTTTGAATGGCGTAGACGGGGCTCGATACGGGCGCGCCGTCCGCGATGGCGACGACGCGCGTCGCGGTCGCCGGGATGCTGGCGACGGTGACGTTGAGGACGCCCTGGCCGAGGGCGGGCGCACCGAAAGCCAGGAGTGCCGAGGCGCACAAGACGCGCGACCGCAATGCGGGGCTCATGCCACGATTCCATCGGCAGGCTGGCCAGCCGGCTTTAGGCGAAAAGTTTTGGGCGACGAATGGACATGACCGCCGGCGCGCGGCCGTGGATGACGGATCTGTTCGTTGGCCCTCCCCGCGCCTATCCCCCGGTGGTATATTGATTCTGCTTTGAGATTTCAGGCTCTCACGGCTTCTCTTGTCTTCCTCGCCGGCGCCGGCGCGGCGGCGCAAGCCCAAAAAGTGGTCGCCGTCGACATCGACGCCATCGTTCACCCCATCACCGTCGAGATCGTCGGCCGCGCCATCGAGCAGGCCAAACAGGAGAACGCCGCCCTCGTTCTCGTCCGCATCGACACACCCGGCGGCCTCATGGATGCGATGCGCGAGATCATGCAGGAGATCGTTGCCTCGCCCGTGCCGGTGGTCACCTATGTGACGCCCAGCGGCGGGCGCGCGGCCTCGGCGGGGTTCTTCATCCTGGAAGCGGCCGACGTGGCGGCCATGGCCCCGGCCACCAACACCGGCGCCTCCACTCCCGTCGAAATGTTCGGCGGCCAGATGGATCCGACCATGGCGCACAAGGTGCAGAACGACGCCGCGGCCCTGATCCGCAGCATCGCCACCAAGCGCGGCCGCAACGCCGAACTGGCCGAGAAAACGGTCTACGACGCGAAATCGTTCACCGACAAGGAAGCGCTCGACAGCCATCTGATCGAGATCGTCGCCTCCAGCGAGGCGGACCTCTTCCGCCAGCTCGATGGCCGCGAGATCGTGCGCTTCGATGGCCGGAAGCAGACGCTGCGCCTGGCCGCGCCGCAGGTGATCGAATACAGTCCTTCGTTGCGCGAGCGGTTCGTGGCCGCCATCGCCGATCCCAATCTGGCGTTCATCCTGCTCATCCTGGGCGCACTGGGCATTTACGTGGAATTCACCCAGCCGGGCATGATCGCGCCCGGCGTGTTCGGCGCGATTCTGGTGGTGGTCGGCCTCTCGGCGCTTTCCGTTCTGCCCATCAACTGGGGCGGAGCCGCGCTCATGGTGCTGGCGCTGGTGCTCTTCGTGGTCGAGGCCAAACTCGCCACCCACGGCGTGCTGACCGCGGCCGGCGCGCTGGCCATGGTGCTGGGCGCGCTGATGCTGGTCCAGAGCCCCGCGCCCGAGCTCCGCATCCACCTCTCGACGGCGCTGGCGGTCGCGCTGCCCTTCGCCCTGGTGACTAGCTTTCTGGTGACGCTAGCCGTGCGGGCGCGCCTCGCCAAGGTGCAAACCGGCGCACAGGGTATGGTGGAGGAGATCGGCGTGGCGTATACCGCGCTTGCGCCCCAGGGGAAGGTTTTCATTCACGGTGAGTATTGGAACGCGGTGTCAAGCGCTCCGGTCGCGGCCGGCGCGCGGGTCAGGGTGAAGGCCGTCGAGCGGCTCGCCTTGAAGGTGGAACCAGTTTCTTCCGACTCCGGAGACTAACATGGATAGCAGCTACTGGTGGGTTGTCGTAGGGATCGTCGTCCTTTTCGCTCTCTCCTGGATCCGCATCCTGGCCGAGTACGAGCGAGCCGTAATCTTCCGCCTGGGGCGCGTCCAGGCCCAACCGAAAGGCCCCGGCATTTTCCTGGTGTTCCGTCCCCTGGACCGCATGGTGCGAATCTCCCTGCGGACGGATGCTCTCGAAGTGCCGCCGCAGGACGTGGTCACGCGCGACAACGTCACGGTCAAGGTGAACGCGGTGATTTACTTTCGGGTCATCGACCCCAATAAGGCCGTGCTCGAAGTCACCAACTACCTCTACGCTACCTCACAACTGGCGCAAACCACCCTGCGCAGCGTCCTGGGAGAAGTGGAGCTGGATGAGCTGCTCAGCCAGCGCGAGAAGCTCAACGTGAGGCTGCAATCGGTGCTCGACGAGCACACCGGACCCTGGGGAGTGAAGGTGGGCATGGTCGAGGTCAAGCAGGTGGATCTGGCCGAGTCCATGATCCGGGCCATCGCGCGGCAGGCCGAAGCCGAGCGCGAACGCCGCGCCAAGATCATCCACGCCGAGGGCGAGTACACGGCGGCCGAAAAGCTGGCCATGGCGGCGGAGGTGATCCAGAAGCAGCCCGCGGCCATCCAGTTGCGCTACCTCCAGACGCTGGTCGAGATCGGGACGGAGAAGAACACCACTATCGTCTTCCCGCTGCCGCTCGATATAATCACGTCATTGGAGAAGGCGCTGGATAAATACGCGCACGGCTAAGCAAGGAGCCTAAAGCGGTCACATTATGCCGAGGAACGAGGACGGCGAATTCGAGCTGGTGGTGGGCAACAAGCAGTTGCTCAGCATCGTCTTTATCTTGATGGTCGTGTTCGGGGTCGTTTTCTCGATGGGGTACTTCGTGGGCCGGGCCAACTCCGGCGACACGGCAGCGCCGGTTGCACAGCAGGCCGCTAACCAGCCGCCGGGACGCCCCCAAGCCGCGGGCGCCGAGAACGCTGCGACGCCCACCCCCGAAGCGACTCCGGACGACTCCCTTCCGCCGGGCGATGCCAAAGTGACCACGCCGGACACGGCATCGCGAACCACGCCGGTCCTCTCGACCACGCCCGTGGCCGCCGCGACTCCACCTCCGGCCGCGACCCCCAAGAAGCCGGCCACTCCGCCTCCCACCGCCAAGCCGCCGGCTGCCGCGGTCGAGGCCGGGCAGACCTACCTGCAAGTGGCGGCTGTGAAGAAGCCGCAAGCGGACATGCTGGTCGAGGTGCTCAAGGAGAAAGGGTTCCATGCAGTGGCGTCGCCGCTCGCTCCCGGCGGCGAGCTGTACCGCGCCCTGGTGGGGCCGCTCCGCGACGCGTCCGAGGTGGCGCGGACTAAAGCCGACCTCGAGAACGCTGGCTTCAAGCCCATCATAAAGAGATTCTGAATCGTGTCCGCCGCCGGCCCCCCAGCAAAGCGGCTGCCCGAGTGGCTGAGGAAGCCGCAGACGCACTTCGTTTCCGTGCATGATCTGAAGCGTGGATTCCGCGCGCTCGACCTCCACACGGTGTGCGAATCGGCGCGCTGCCCGAACCTTCACGAGTGCTTTCACCGCGGCACGGCGACCTTCATGATCCTGGGAAACCTGTGCACGCGCGGCTGCGGATTCTGCTCGGTTCCTAAAGGCTCGCCCGCGAAGCAGGTCTTCGCGCTCGATCCCGCCGAGCCCGCCCACGTCGCCCGCATGGCCGCCGCCATGCGCCTGCGCTACGTCGTCATCACCAGCGTGAATCGCGACGACCTGCCGGATGGCGGCTCCACGCATTTCGCCGCCACCGTTCGCGAAGTGCGCCGCGAGCTGCCCGCGGCCCGCATCGAAGTCCTGACGCCGGATTTTTGCGGCGACCTGGACGCCGTCGCGCACGTGCTCGACGCCGGGCCCGACGTTTTCAACCACAACATGGAGACCGTCGCGCGTCTCTACCGCCGCGTGCGGCCACAGGCCGATTACCGCCGCTCCCTGCGCGTGCTCGAGTTCGCGCGGCGCCATCGCGCCGAGGCGCTGACGAAATCGGGCTTGATGGCCGGGCTCGGCGAACGGCCCGAGGAGGTCGAGCAGGTTCTCGCCGACCTGCGCGGCGCGGGCGTCGACGTGGCCACCATCGGCCAGTATCTCCAGCCCTCGCGCCGCAACCTGCCCGTCGCCGAATACGTCGCGCCGGAGCAGTTCGACGCCTGGCGCCGGTACGGAATGGCGATCGGCTTCAAGGCAGTTTTCAGTGGGCCGCTGGTGCGCAGCTCGTACATGGCGGACGCGGTGAGCGAGCAAGCCCGGTGCCGCTGAACCTGCTGCTGGCCGCCTCCACGGCGCTCCTGTTGATCCTGCCGTTCCCGAAATTCAACTTCGTTTTCCTGGCCCCATTTGCGCTGGCGCCGCTGCTGGTAGCCGTGGCGCGCACGCCGGCGCACGGGCGGCGGTTCCTGCTGGGCTGGGTGGCCGGTATCCTGTACTGGGCGGGCGCTTGCTACTGGATCCACTTCGTGCTGGCGGTTCACGGCGAAATGGCGGAGTGGGCCGCGTGGTTGGGCTACGCCCTGTTCTGCCTCATCAAGGGACTCCACCTGGGCGTCTTCGCTCTGCTGGCCGGATTCCTGCTCGCGCGCCGCGGGGCCGCGCTGACGGTGCCCGCGCTGTGGGTGGCCATCGAGTGGACCCATACGCACTTGGGATTCGCCTGGCTCGATCTGGGCAACGCGGGCATCGGCATGGCGGTACCGGCGCGCCTGGCCCCCTATACCGGCGTCTATGGCATCTCGTTCGCTTTCGCGCTGGCCGCGACCGCGCTGGCGCTGGCGGCGCTTCGGCGTCCACGCCTCGAGTTGGCGCCACTGGTGGCGCTGCTGGCGGTCGCGTTGCTACCCGCACTGCCTCCTCCGCAGCCGGGCACCGAAACCGCGGTGCTCGTGCAGCCCAACGTCTCCGAGACCGCAGCCTGGACTACGCAATGGGTGCGCGAGATGCAGGCACGCCTCGACGCGCTCACCTTCGGCGCCGGAGGCTTGATCGTGTGGCCCGAAGCGCCCATGCCGGTCTACTACTATGAGGACCCGGACACCGCCGCCTGGGTTGCTGATGCGGCGCGCCGGAACGGCGCGTACCTGATCCTCAACGTCACTCCGCATGACGCCAAGGGCGCGCCGCTCAATTCGGCCCTTCTGGTGTCGCCCCAGGGCGTGGCCGCGGGCCGCTACGACAAGATGAACCTGGTGCCGTTCGGCGAATACGTGCCCTGGCCGTTCCACGCGCTGGTCGCGAAGGTCTCCACCGAAAGCGGAGATTTTGCGGCCGGCGCCCGGCAGGTGACGCTCGCCGCCGGTCCGCACCGCATCGGCGCTTTCATCTGCTACGAATCCGTTTTCCCCGATTTCGTCCGCCGCTTCGCGCGCGACGGCGCCGGTCTGCTGGTCAACATCTCGAACGACGGCTGGTACGGTAACACGGCGGCGCGCGAGCAGCACTTGCAGATCGTACGCATGCGCGCGGCCGAGAATCGCCGCTGGATCCTGCGCGCCACCAACGACGGAATCACCGCCACCATCGACCCGGCCGGCCGCCTCTCCCGCACTCTTCCGCCTTATGTGCAAGGCGCCGTGCGCGCTGACTACTCCTGGGCCGCCGCGACGACCTTCTACTCGCGTTACGGCGACTGGTTCGTGCTGCTCTGCGCGCTAATTGCGGCGGCCGGCCTCGTGGCCGGCATCAGCCCGCACGGAGCTTTGGGCGCCACGAGCGCGCTTGCTAGACGGTAACCACGATCTTCCCGATCTGGGCGTTGGACTGCATGTAGCGGTGAGCCTCGACGATTTCGGCGAGCGGGAAGGTCTTGTCGATCCGAGGTTTGAAGTCGCCGGAGGCCAGGTGGTCGAAGACATACTGCTTGGCTTTGGGAAACACAGCGGGATCGGCGACGATTTCGAACAGGGTGTAGCCCTTGATGGTGAGTTGCTTGCTCAAAACGGAGAAGAGCGGGAACGGCGCCGGTTCCGGGGAGAGCGCGCCGTATTCGAAGACGATGCCGCCCTTGGCCGCGGCCGCCGCGAGGGCTTCGAGCCCCTTGCCGCCGATGGGGTCGAAGACGATCCGCGCGCCTTTGCCGGAGGTGATCTCGTTGACGCGGGCGGCCAGGTCTTCCTCTTCCGAGGCGATGACATGGTCCGCGCCCAGAGCGAGGAGCTCCGCTTTCTTCTTCGAGGTGCGGGTGGTGGCGATGGAGATGCCGCCTTCGGCTTTGACGATCTCGATCGCGGCGATGCCCACGCTGCTGCTGGCGGCGGTGATGAGCACGAAATCCCCCTTGGCGAGGTGGCCTTGGTGGATCAGCGCGCCGTAGGCGGTGAGGTACTGCATCCAGATGCTGGTTCCCTCCTCGTAAGAGAGCCTGGCAGGGTAGGCGGCGATGGCGTAAGCGGGCACGACAGCGACCTCGCCGTAGACGCCATACTTGTCGGCCGGGAAGGCCGGGACCGTGCTGACGGTCTTGCCGATCCAGGACCGCTCGACGTCCGGGCCGACGGCTTCCACGATTCCAGAGGCTTCGTAGCCGAGCTTCGAGGGGAGAACGGGCGGGAAGAAGTATCTGCCCAATCGGAATACGATTTCCGCGCGGTTGAGGCCGATCGCCTTCACGCGCAGACGAACCTCTCCGGCGCCAGGCTCGGGAAGAGGGACTTCGTCCAGTTGGAGGACTTCGGGTCCGCCGGTCTTATGGAAGCGGACGATCTTGACAGTGGATGGGGTTGAGGTTGGCATGATGAGTTGTTGATGCAGACGCGGGAGACGAGGATACAGTGCCGAGACGGTTCAAAATCCGGTAACCTGAGGCCATGGCGGCGATGAGGGTCAGCGTGCTCGCCCTCGTCGGAGGAATGCTCGCCGTTCCGTTACGAGCCGACCTTCGGATCGCGGTGCAGGAGACCTCCGCCAGCCGGCGAACAACCAGGGTGGAGTTCTTCAAGGGGACGCTCTGGCGCTACGATTGGGACACAGTCGGCGGCTATTGGATCGTGGATTCGGTCAGCAAGCGCACCATCGCCGTCGACCTGGCGAAGCGTGAATACTCCATCCAAACGGATACCCCGCATGGCCAGCCAATAGCCACAGACCCCTCCACGACGATTGTGATCGAGAGCGAAACCCGGGATACCGGCGAACAGCGGCCCATGTTCGGACATCGAGTCCGCCACTTCATCACGACCGAGCGCCGGCGCAGGGAATACCGGGACAAACCCCCGTCCGAAGCCAGCGAGACCGTGACCGATGGCTGGTATATGGACATGCCCGCCCCGCTTCCCAAACACGGTCGCTTCGGTGCGGTAGTCCTCCTCACAACCGCTAGGTTTGACCAGCACGGCCAGCGGGTGTTCCCGGGAATCAAGGTGACTCGAAATGGCGCTGTGCCCGGCGAACTCCCGGTGTGGGAGAAGACCGGTGAGCGGCTATTGGAAATGACGGAATTCTCGGAAGCCCCGCTCGACCAGAGCCTCTTCGAGCCCCCCGAGGGATTCCGTCGCGTGCTCCATGCCGTTCCAGCAGCGCGACTTTCCTTGAGCGATCAACTGCTGTTGTGGTGGCGGCAGTTCGAGGGTTGGCTGGGCAGCTTGCGGTAGGCCACGGCTTCGTAGCCGAGCTTCGGGACGCGACTTCGGCGCGGTTGAGGCCGATCGCCTTCACGCGCAGACGAACCTCTCCGGTGCCAGGCTCGGGAAGAGGGAGTTCGTCCAGTTGGAGGACTTCGGGTCCGCCGGTCTTATGGAACCGGACAATCTTGACAGTGGATGGGGTTGCATTTGGCATGATTACTCCTCGGTGCAGGCGCGGGTGGAGACGTTGCAGCGGTGTACAATCGATGATGCCGATGAGGATAATACGGAAATCCTGGCTTTTCGCGGTGATCGTCGTGGGGCTGCTGCCTGCTCGGGCGGCCCAGGGACCTCCTGCGTTTCCGCCACCCAATCGGTCGATAGGCACAGGCATGTCCGAGTGCACGGGTGTCCCTGTCCCCCGCACAACTCTCCTGGACAACTTTGACGGGTCGTGCGCTGGTGAGGCCTTCGGGGTCTTGTACGTCCAACTTCCCGGCGCACAGCCAGGCCGGCGCGGCGCGTTGTTCAGCCGGAAGGCGCACAGTCGCATCGAGTACGCGCGGGGTATTCCCGGCGAAGGCACGTTGGAATGGTGGATCACCGTCGAGGCCAACCAGGATAGGGCTCTGATATTCACGACTGATTCAACAAAGCTCTTGGTTTCCACAAATGGCGACGTATCCTTTTCCGGGGCGCTTGAATCCAAGGGGACGGCATTCCGATTCGATTCCTGGCACGCCATTGGGGTGAGCTACGGCAGCCAAGGCGCAGCGATCATGGTCGATGGCACGGTAGTGGCAAGCGCACCGGCGCGAACACAAGCAGCGGGGATTCTCACGGTCGGAGGTTTTGACGGGACAGTCGCTCTTTTTCGAGCCTCCAGCGCTCAACAGGACTGGTATCTGGCGCGAGGCGTTACGCCAGACTTCCGCCGGCCGCGGTTGAGTTCCGGCGACCAGTCTGCGGTTCCAGGAAAGCCCGGCGTCTTCCGGCCCGGAAACGGCGTCTCGGCTCCGCTGGTGATCTACAAGATCGAGCCGGAATACTCGGAGGAGGCCCGCAATGCGGACTTCCAGGGCACCGTGGTGCTCCAGGTCATCATCGATGAGAGCGGCCATCCGACAGAGTACAAGATCCTCAGGCCGCTTGACTTGGGTTTGGACGAAAAGGCCATCGAGGCCGTGAGACAGTGGCGCTTCCGCCCAGGCTTGAAAGACGGCGAGCCTGTCGCTGTCGTGGTCAACGTAGAGGTCAACTTCAGGCTGGGCGAGCACCGCTAGGCGGCACGCGGCGCCCCACCTCTTAAGAAATTAGTTGACAAGAAGGGCCAGCCTGCGGTACAAGTGGATTGGAAGTATTAAATGCTTAAGAGTTGAGGGGCGACGGTGGCCAGGAAGAAATCGCTGACGTTGACCGAGGCGGAACTCCCCATCATGGAAGTGCTCTGGGAGAAGGGCGTGGCCACGGTGGGCGAGGTGGCGGAGGGGCTGTCGAAGGACCGGCCGGTGGCCTACAACACCGTCCTTACGCTAATGCGAATCCTGGAACGAAAAGGGTATGTGCAGCATACCAAAGATGGGCGGGCCTTCGTCTATCAGCCTGTGGTGGATCGCGGGGAGGCGAGCCGGACGGCGGTGCGGCAGCTACTCAACCGCTTCTTCAACGATTCGCCGGAATTATTGGTGCTGAACCTCCTGCGCGATGAGAATATCGACCAACAGGAGATCGAGCGCCTGCGCGGTCTGATCGGCAAAGAGTGAGGACACGATGACGGCTTGGGTAGGGGCGGAAATTGCCGGGGCGGTCGCGAACGGGATCATCGAAGGTCTGGCGCTCTCGGCCCTGCTCTGGCTTCTGCTGCGCCTGACGCCGAGGGCCGCCGCGGCCACGCGGTACGCGCTGTGCGGACTGGCGCTGGCTTTCGTCGCCGCGTTGCCGGTGGTGCAAGGCTGGCTGCCGCGCTTGGGCATGCCGGCTCCGGCCGTGGCTGGAAGCGGGCACCCAGGCGCGGCACTAACGTTGACCGCGGGCGCATGGCTGATCTGGGTGCTGGGCGCGTGGGCGCTGGGGAGTCTGGCTTTGATGGCGCGCGTGGCCTGGGGCTTGGTCGCGCTGGGCGGGTTGAAGCGGCGCGCGGTGACCGCGCCGGAGCAGGTTACCGCTCGGTTTGAGGGAATCATGAGGGCTTGTCCGGGCCGCCGTCGCGCCCGCGTGCTCGTCTCGGACGAGGTCGCCGGGCCGATGGCCGCCGGAGTGGTGAAACCCGCCGTGCTGCTGCCCGCGTTCCTGGTGGAGGCACTCTCCGAGGCGGAACTCGACCAGGTGCTCACGCACGAACTGGCGCACATACGCCGCTGGGACGATTGGACGAACCTGGGGCAGAAAGTCGTCGAGGCGTTGCTATTCTTCCATCCGGCGGTGATCTGGATCGGACGGCGGCTGACCCTGGAGCGCGAGATCGCCTGCGACGATTGGGTGGTGGGATTGACGGGGACGGCGCGGCCTTACGCCACCTGCCTCACGCGCCTGGCGGCGATCCACGCGGCGACGCCGCAACTGGCTCCCGGCGCACTGGCGCCGAAGCCCCAGCTTTCGATTCGGGTGGAAGCGCTGCTGGAGGGCGGGCGCGACCGCACACGGCGCTCCTCGCGAGGTGCGCTCGTGGCCGCGGCGGCCACGCTGGCGATGGCGGCATTCGTGGCGGCGCCCCTGGCGCCCGTGACGGTGGCGATGCCGGCGGCTCCGAAGCCGGCGGCCGTGATGGCGCACGCGGCGCCGCGGCAAGCGCCCGTGCAGGTAGCGGCGAAAACGGCGCGGGTATACAGGCCCAGGGCGGAGCGGGCGCGTGTGGTGGCGCGAAGCACGGCGCCGCTTGCTACGGTAGTTGCGCGAAGCAGCGCGCCGATCCCGGCGGCGCTTCGGCCCGCGATGATGCTTTACGTGATCTATGTCGACGGCGGGGATGCCGGATGGATTCGGATTCTCTGGGTTCACGAGATTCCAGCTCCGATACTGAACCGCACTTAGAGCTTGGTTTGACAATGTGGTGGCCCTCGACGTCCGCTTGCTTACGCGCGCGGTTCGGTGCTGCGGTAACTGTGGGGGAGCGGCGATGCGCGGGCTACTTAGAACTCGAGAAGAGGAAGGTATGAAGATTCTAAAGACGCATAGGAGCCTGGCGCTCCTGGTTTTGATCGTGGCACTCGCAGCGGGAGTCCTGTTGAGCCAGGGAATGAAGGTCGCCAAGGCCGCGGCAGTCGTCGCGCAGGATGCGACACCGCTGACCATTCCCGACCCGGTACAGCTTTCGAATTCGTTTTCGAAGCTGGCCAAGGAACTGGAACCCTGCGTGGTGCAGGTAACCAGCACCATCGAGCAGAAGGTGGTGCAGCGGCGCCCCGGCCAGCGCGCCGTCCCGCCGGATGCAGACGACTTTTTCCGGCGCTTCTTCGGCGGCGATCCGTTTGGCGGCGGCGAGAATCAGGGGCCGCAGCGGCCGTTCCGCAGCCAGGGCACCGGCTCGGGCTTCGTGGTGGACAGCCACGGGTACATCCTGACCAATAATCACGTGGTCGAGAGCGCCTCCAAGATCCAGGTGAAGCTGCATGGCGACACGACCGAGTACACGGCCAAGGTGATCGGCACGGATCCGGAGCTAGACCTGGCGGTGATCAAGATCGACGCCGGCCACTCGCTCGAACCGGTCAAGGTCGGCAACTCCGACGCGATCCAGGTGGGCGATTGGGCGGTGGCGATCGGATCGCCGTTCGGACTCGAGGCGACGGTGACGGCGGGCATTATCAGC
Source organism: Bryobacteraceae bacterium (assembly GCA_036404435.1). Taxonomy (GTDB): domain Bacteria; phylum Acidobacteriota; class Terriglobia; order Bryobacterales; family Bryobacteraceae; genus DASWZN01. Next base: position 56,476 of record DASWZN010000051.1, on the reverse strand, counting down.
GCCAAGGGGCGCGACCTGGGCTCGGGGCCGGAGCACCAGCTCCAGCGCTTCCTGCAGACCGATGCCGCCATCAATCCGGGCAACAGCGGCGGCCCGTTGCTCAACATCCGCGGCGAAGTGGTGGGCGTCAACACCATGATCGCCACCAATTCGGGCGGCAGCGACGGCGTGGGTTTCGCGCTGCCGATTAATATGGCGGTGAGCGCGTACAACCAGATCATCAAGTCCGGCAAGGTTTCGCGCGGCGCGATCGGCATCCTGTTCCAGCGCGAGCAGAAGCCGGAGCTGTTGAAGGCCTACGGCGCGTCCTCGGGCGTGTTTGTCGACCAGGTGGCTCCGGGCAAACCGGCGGCCAAGGCGGGCCTCAAGGAAGGCGACATCGTGACCTCGTTCAACGGCAAGCCGGTCGCGAACGGCGACGAACTGGTGGCGCGGGTTTCCGAGACGCCGGTGGGCTCGCAGGTCCCCATTACCGTGTTGCGCGGCGATAAGACCCTGAACCTGACCATCGAGGTGGCCGACCGCGCGGACATCCTGAAGGCTAACAACGGCGAAGAGGCCGCCGGACCGGAGAGCGGGAGCGGCGATGAGCAGGGCCAGAGCGTGAAGTTCGGCATCTCCGTGCGGGCGCTACGGGCGGACGACCGGGAATCGACGGGCTTCCAGGAGAGCGGCGGGGTGCTGGTGACCGACGTCGAGAACAACTCCTTCGGCGAGGACATCGGGCTCCAGCACGGCGACGTGCTGATGGCCATCAACCGTCAGGCCATCAGCTCACCCGGCGACGTTAAGCGCATTGCCGGGACGCTGAAGCCGGGCCAACCGGTGGCATTTAAGGTGATGCGCAGCGTCGGCCAGGGTCAGAACGGCGGCGGCCAGTGGCAACCGCTGTTCCTGGCAGGGACGTTGCCCGCGAGCCAATAACAACGGGCGGGAAAAGAACATCTGGCCGCGGATGGACCGCTCGGTTGTGCGCGTTCATCCGTGGCCAGATAGCTCCGCCACGGCCGCAGTTGCGATTCCTCCTTGGCACCCTCATCGAGGTCATTGCGCCCTGGACTACAATGAGTGGTTCGCAGCCCGGCGAGATGCCCGTGCTGCACCTTAGGAGGATCCATGAAGATACTCTGCTGGACCGCGGCCTTGGCGCTGGCCCTGTCCGCTGCTGACGGTCAGCCCCTCTCTCCGAAGGACTTCGACCAGGCCAAGAAGATGACGAAAGGAACCTGGTACCTGCGGGTGGATGCGCCTTGCCTCTATGAAGCGGGTGGAAGGTACAACAGCGCGGCCTTCCTCGCCCGTGAGGGAGTTGTCATCGCATCGCCGTCCGCAGTCAACACCGAACTGGATGGGGCGGCCCAGGTGCCATCGGGAGCAGCCTGGGTTCTCAGACCCAACGACCCGATTGGGCGCGGCGCTCTGTACTACTCCAAGGAGGGCAACCGCGACCTCGAGTTCGACTTCGACGGACTGGGTCTCCCTCCGAAGGAACGGGAATCCATCGTCGCATTCCGCGACATCCATTCGTTTGAGGATTTCAAAACGGCGTTCGAACGCGCCTTCTCGCGGGTTCCGCTGCAGGACGCTCACGCGGAATGGTCGGAGGAAGTGAGCGTGGCGGTTAAGGAACACAGGCTGATTGAAGGGATGGACCGCCGGCAAGTCCATGCCGTGATCGGATTGCCCGAGAAGGTCGAAATCGATAAGTCCGAGGGGCGGCTGGTGGAAAAGTGGTACTCGCGGCCGGTCGAGGGAACCGTAACGGGCGCCCCGGCCCCGCCTCGCAACCGCGGCCAAGAGAAGCGCGCCGACGGCATCGTGCCGGACAACGGTCCGCGCCAGGGCCCCACGCGGTTTCCGCCCGTGATCGTATTCCTGAACGGTAAGCTGACCACGGCCGAGGCCCTCTACGCTCCCGCCGAGAGGGAGGCGCTTATCCACTTCGCCAGCTTGCCTTCGGCGAACAAGAAGTAGGAACTAGCGCGCGCCGTTGGCGACGGATAACTGCATGGAGCCTGCCGGACTATAAGCCGGTTTCTGTACCCTTACGGGTGACAGTCATTCGTCTGGGCCGGGCATTACTGCCAGGCTCTAGCGACCTACCCGAGAGTCGAACGGAGCGGGCCGCTCCTCCCCTCCTATTTGGTCTTGCTCCGCGTGGGGTTTACCCTGCCAGCCGGATTACTCCGGCCGCGGTGCGCTCTTACCGCACCTTTTCACCCTTACCCGGTAACGGGCGGTATATTTTCTGTGGCACTTTCCGTAAAATCCGCTTTGAGCGAATCCCCCCGGCCGTTAGCCGGCACGCTGCCCTATGGAGACCGGACTTTCCTCCCCCGAAGGGGCGACTGCCCATCCGGCAGGCTCCAGTGGGTATTGTAGCGTGCTCTCATAACGTGGGACAGGCCTCCGGCCTGTCGCGCGAAGCGGCGCTCGACCACGGCCACCCCTCAACCGCCCGTGCCAGCCCGGCGGCTACGGGATTTGACTCGATGTATCTCACCGTGGCTTCCATCTCGTCGCGGCTTCGAACCCAATGGTCGTAGGACTCATCCTGCCAGAACGGCTGCCCGATCCGGTGGAGGATCGAATTGGCCTCGCGGGCAGTGAAAGTCTTCACGGATCTCGTGATTCGCTCCAGATCGGCTTGCGGACGGATCAGGATATGGACGTGATTGGGCATCACGACCCAGGCCCGCAGCTCACACAGGTTGAGCCGGTCCTGCGCGAAGCGGAGCGAGCGGACTACCAGAGCCGCGACTCTCTCATCCTTGAGCCAATGGGGTCCGGTGGCGCCTTGATCGAGTTCGTGGTCCGTTGCCTCGAAGGTGCCGAGAATCCTTGGCAGGGAGCCGTGCAAGCGCCAGGTGACGAAGAGGGCTGCGCCTTCGGGGTGCCAGTGGGGGAGATGGCGTCGATAGAATGCCATGTGCGAAGACGACAGGCCGGAGGCCTGTCCCACTGGATAGTGGACGAGGGGCCGCCGGGTTCTCAGCACAACAGAAGAACAAGGAGGGCGACGATGCCTGTTGTGCCGCGGGTCCGCCCCCACAGCCGGTCCGCGTGGGCCGCGGCGGTCACCCAGACGACGGCCGCGGCGTAGCCGCCGATCACGTCGCTGGGGTAATGCACGCCCAGGTAGACGCGCGAGTAGCCGACTACGCCCGCCAGCGCCGCTGCAAAGGTCCAGATGAGAGCGCGCGCCGTCCGGCTGCTGAGGCGGGCCGTAGCGAGGGCCGCGACGATGCCGCAGTAACACGCCAGCAAGAGCGCGTGCCCGCTCGGGAAGCTGTAGGAATGCGGCTCCGGCGTGCCGAAGAAGGAAACCGGGCGCACGCGGTGAAAAGCGAGCTTTAGCGTGGCATCGAGCGCCAACGCTCCGATCATAGTCACCGCGAAGAAGAGCGCCGCGCGCTTCGAGTGGGCCGCGAGCAGGGCCGCGAACGCGAGCGCGCAAAGGAGGAACAGCGGCAGTGGCGATCCCAGGCCGCTCACCAGGCGCATCAGCGCCGTGAGGTCCAGGGAAGCGTGCTGGTGAACGCAGGCCCGCACCGCTCCGTCAAAGGCGATGACCGCGCCGCGGGCCACGTGCTCGGCAAGCCACGCGAAGATCAGCACGGCGGCGACGGAGGCGGCGAGGCCGGCGGCCAAGAGCCCTCCGGCATAGGAGGTGCGCGTCATCCCAGGAGTATCCTATCATTGCCGCAGCCGCCGCCGTTGCTAAGAAGTATGCTGGAGTCGTCATGGGCCTACGCAGCTTGATGTTGTACCTGTCCCGCCGGAAGAGACTGCGCCGCTGGATGGAGACCTCGCCCGTTGCCGAGCGGCTCACCACGCGCTTCATCGCGGGCCTGACGCTGGACGACGGCCTGGCCGTCTGCGAGCGCCTGGAGCGGGAGGGAATCCTGGTCAGCATGGACCGGCTGGGCGAGAGCGTCACCTCCCTGGCGGAGGCCGAGGCGTCGCGCGACAGCTACCTCGAGATCCTGCATCGCATCGCCGCCAGCGGGTTCGACGCTTCCATTTCGATCAAGCTCACGCAGTTCGGCCTGGACCTTTCGGAGACGGCCTGCCGCGCGAACATGGAGCGGCTGGTGAGCGAGGCGGCGCGGCTCGGAAAGACGGTCGAGATCGACATGGAGTCGAGCGAGTACACCGACCGTACGCTGGAGATCGCCTGCGCGATGCACGAAGCGCACGGCAATGTGCGGGCCGTGGTGCAGGCCTACTTGCGGAGGAGCGAGAAGGACGTCGAGCGCATGTGCGCGCAGCGCGTGCCGGTGCGCCTGTGCAAGGGCGCCTACAAGGAGCCGGCCACGCTGGCCTTCGCGACCAAGCGCGAAGTGGATACGAGCTACATCCGGCTCATGCGGGTTCTACTCGAGCGGGGCGCGTATCCCGGCCTGGCTACGCACGACCAGCGCATCATCGAGGAAGCGCACCGCTTCGCGCGCGAGCGCGGCATCCCGCCGGAGCGCTACGAGTTCCAGATGCTGTACGGAATCCGCCGCGACTTGGCCCGGCGCTTCGTGGCGGAAGGGTACCGCATCCGGCTCTATGTACCGTTCGGCGAGGCCTGGTATCCGTATTTCATGCGGCGTCTGGCGGAGCGGCCGGCGAACCTGCTGTTCCTGATGCGAAACATGCTCAAGGGGTGAAGCCGACGTGCTAGAAACCTCAAGACAGGATTGGCCACGAATGAACACGAATGAACACGAATAGAAACAAGCGGCCCATTCGTGCGCATTCGTGTTCATGCGTGGCCAAGATTGTGTTCCGGGATTGTTTCGGCAGTTTCTGACGCCTGCGCCGCCGCTCAGAGCGTCAGGCCGCCATCGACCGTCAGCGCCTGGCCGGTGATGTAGTTGTCCGGTTCGAGGAAGAAGCGCACGGCGCGGGCGACGTCGTGGGCGGCGCCGTAGCGCGTCACGAACTTCTCGCGGAGGTAGCGCTCGTATTTGCCGGCGGCGATGCTGGCTTCGGCCATGCCGGCGGCGGTGACTCCCGGTGAAACCACGTTGACGCGGATGTTCGCCCCGCGGCATTCCTTGGCCAGAACGCGGGCGGCGGCGACGAGCGCCGCTTTCGCGGCGGCATAGGCGGTCGAGCCGGGAAAGACGGCGGCGGCCTGCATGGTCCCCAGCAGGACGATGGCGCCCGGGGTTCCTCGCGCCTCCATGCGGGCGGCGGCCTCGCGCGCCAGCAGGACCGGGCCCAGGTAATTCACCTCGCACGAGCGCCGCATCTGCTCTTCGAGCTCGGCGGGATCGGCGACGCGCGCGGGGTCTCCGCTGAACACCGCCAGGCCGTAGAGGTCCGGCGATGCGTCGAGCAGGCGGGCGCGGTCTTCGGCGCGGCCGAGCTCGGCCTGGATCGGGCGGCCGATCGCGGACAGCCTGGCGGCCCGCGCGGCGTTGGCGCGGTAGCTCACGATCAGCTCGGCGCCTTCGGCAGCCAGCAGCTCCGCGGTGGCAGAACCGAGGCCGCCCGATCCGCCGGCCAGCACGATCTGCTTCCCCCGCAGCGGTTCAGGCACGCGCCGGTTCCTCCGCGGCCAGGTATCCCAGCGCCGCCACCGAGAGGAACATGGTGAGCACCTCGCTATCCCCCAGGTTCAGCTCGAAGAAGCCGGAAACCATGACGGCGATGACGACGGCGATCGCGCCGTGCAGCAGAAAGCGGCGATCGTCGCGGCCGGGGCCGAGCCGCCGGAGGGCGCGTCCGAAATCCCTCAGCATCATCAGCAGCGCGGCCATCAGCGCCAGGGCGGTCGGAATGCCGCGCTCGGCGGCGTAATGCAGGTAGATGCTGTGCAGGTGGCCATACCAGCCCGGAGGCAGCGGGCGTGGGATGTCCGCGGGCACCCAATCCATGAACTTCTTGTGCACGATCTCGGGACCAAGCCCGAGCAGCGGGTGCGCTTCGATCATCCGCAATCCGGTGCGCCAGACGACGATGCGGAACTCGTTCGAGTCCATCTGTCCGTGGGGCGCGAAGGCGGATTCGAAGCGCTCCCGCACGGAGCCGGGATCGATCCACAGCACCAGCAGAACGGCAAGCGGGACGACTCCGAGCAGGCGGCGGTTCCAGAACCAGAACAGGTAGAGACAGGCGCAGCCGGTGGCCAGCCAGATGCCGCGCGTGTAATCGAGCGCGATCGCCGACATCAGCAAGGCCGCCGCGGCGAGGCCGAGCCACAGCGGCCAGCGGCGCGCGCGCGGCGAGAACATCAGGAACGCGCCCAGCATGATCAGCGCGATCATCTGCTCGCCGCCGAAGGTCTGCCAGTGGCTTGTGAAGCCGGTGATGCGCTCGCCCACGTAGTAGTCGTAGAGCGTTTGGCCGGCGGCGTGCGCCTCGTGAACCTTTTGCAGAAACTGGATGAGGCCCAGTGCCGCGCCCAGCGATGCGGCGGCCGCCCACGCCAGCACCAGAACGCGCGCCTGGCTCACCTTGCGGACCGCGGTGTAGACCACCACCAGCATCAGATAGACGTAGATCTTCTTGACCTGCGGAAAGCCGGCGAGGGGATCGCCCGAAAACGCCATCGAGATTAACGTGCCGGCCAGGAACAGCGCCAGAGGGAGCCAGACGGCCGGTAGGCGCCATCGCGTGCGCGTGGCAAGCAGGGCCGCGATGGCCGCGCCCAGCAGGATCTGCGAGGGCGCGATGCCGATCAGGATGGCGATGGTCGAGCCCCCGGCGAAGACCAGCGGGGCGTGTTGCAGCGCGGCGCGGAATCGGGAGGGGGCCGTGTCGGGCATCGGTGCGATCCACCATGATAGCGGCTGCTACAATCTCTGTGGAAGCTAGTCTTGGCCGGTGCCGGGCCCGGACTTCAAATCCGGCGTGCGGCGCCTCACCGCGTCGCAGGTGGGTTCGACCCCCACTAGCTTCCGCCAGAATCCGTACCGCCACACCATGGGAGCTCTTTATAAGCATGCAGAGGACTATCGTCGGCTGCGGAGCAGCGTCATCCAGACGCCGCTCGAAGTCTGGTTTGCCGGGAGGAGAGATGCTCCCCGGGTGACGTCGGTAGATGATTGGCTTCTCAGGTAGGACTCCGCACAATAGCCAGCCTGCCTAGTTCAGCGACGGTCTTGGCTACCAAGTTTGGGGCTTCTGTCCCAGCGCGGCTGCGGCCTTGCGGGCGATCAAGAGGCAGCGTGTGGCCGTGGCATCCTTCTCGAGAGCTTGAAGACGCGCCCGGCCGGCCGCCGCTTGACCGGACTTCAGTTCCATTTCGCCAAGGGAGAGGCGGGCTTCGAACTGGTAGCCCGCAAAGCCACACTTCGTCGCCTCGGCAAGGACGATGTTGAGGGTCTTGGCAGCGTCGGCGAGATCGGACGGCCGGCCGGAGGCCGCACGGATGCGAGCGGCCTCGATCGAAACTGCGAGGTGGGCAGCATGGTTCTGGCTCTTCGCTGCCAGGTGCGTAGCGAGGTCGATCTCTTTTTCTGCCTCCGCTCTTCTGCCCAAGGAGAGCAGCGCACGGGCCAACACGACATGGGCGTCCAGTTCGTCGTCGCGGAGTTGCTGCTGGCGAAGTATTTCGAGCGCGTCCCTCAGAGGACCCTGGGCGTCCGCTGGGTGGCCTTCTTCGATGGAAATCCCCGCCAGGGCCGTCAGGCTTTCGGCCACCGTCACCTGTTCGCCCATGGCTCTTCTTAAGCTGAGCGCCTCCGTCTGCTGCCGCCGCGCTTTCGTCAGGTCGCCTTCTTTCTTGAAGACCTCCCCGAGACCGGAAATAACATAGGCCGCGCCGCTCTTATCGCCAGTCTCGCTGTAGAGCTCGCGCGCATCCTGGTAGGCTCTTTCCGCTCCGGCAAGATCGCCTTGCTCGGCCAGCACGTTTCCCAGGTTGTCCATAGCATTCCCGACCGCGTGCTTGTCTCCGATTTCATGGCTGAGAGCGAGCGACTGACGGAACATCCCGGCCGCGCCGGCAAGGTCTCCCTCGTCCTGGAGCACGTTCGCAATATTGGCCATCGTCGCGGCGGAATATCTCTTGTCGCCGACTTCGCGCCAGCCTTGAGCCGCCTGCTCGTACAACTTCTTTGCCTCGTCGAGATTTCCCTGCCGGTAAGAGCAGTTGGCTAGCTGGTGCAGCCACGCGGCCTCGCCGTGCTTATTGCCGATCCTGCGCGCGATCCGTAGCGACTCCTGGTAAACGCCCATCGCGCCCGCCACGTCCCCTTGAGTAAAGAGGACCGTGGCGCCATCGCCGAGCGCGTGCGAGGCTCCGAACTCGTCGCCCGCCGCCTCGTAAATCTCTTTCGACTGCTTTGCGGCGGCCGCCGCCTGTTTCAATTCGCCCAGGCTCAGGAGCGCCCACGCCTCGTCGTCAAGCGCTGTGGCAACCAGCAATTTGGCCCCCTGCGCCCTGGCTTTGTCCGCCGCACGGACCGCCGCTGCCTGCTGCCGCTGGTGATCTCCCAGGGACTCGGCGGCGCGGTCCTCCTCCAGGTCTATGCGCGGATCGTCCCGCGCCGGCGAGGGCAGCCTTCGCAAGGCGTCCAGCGTCTTCAGCGCCTCGTTGACCTGGCTGGCCGAGGTCTCGACACCCGCCAGCCGCAGACCGTAGTCCAGGTTGTCGGGGAAAGAACCGAAGAGCGTCCTGTAGACCTCGACCGCCTTATCCCACTCATGGCTCAGCTCGCGGTAGCGCCCTTCGATCAGGAGCCGCTGCTCGCGCGGAAAGTCTCCGGACAGCTCAAACGCCCTTTTCGCCTCCTCCTGCGCCTTGACGGTGTACCCGAGCAGCGACCACGCGTCGGCCAGAGCCGAGTAGGCCGGAGCATACTGCGGCTCGGATGCCACCGCCTTGTCGAGCAGGTCGCGCGCTGCCAGCGCGTCGAAGAGTCGAAGCTTTATCAATCCTTCGGAGTAAAGCTGCGCCGCCCCCGGATTCCCCGGCAGCGATCCTTGCACGGCCGAGGCTTCGGAAGCCGAGAGCGGCCCTACTCCCAACTCCTTCCGCAGCGTCGCCCCAGCCTTCGAAACCAGGGCGAAGAGCTCCTTTTCCGTCCCGCTGACGGAAACCGCCGGCAACGCTTCGCCCGCCACTGTATCCTGCACCCGCAAGTCGAGCCGCATCTGCCCGCCCGATTCTTTGCCGAGGTCGATGTAGGAGCCTATCACCACCACGTCGCTCCCCAGATTCTTCCTGATCTTGACCAGCGTGTCCTGGGCAAAGCTCTCGCTGTCGGGAAGGGAGAGGTCGGTCTTCGTCCGGGCAACGCTCTCTCCGGAGATCACTCGCAACTCCTCTCCGGCCCCGAGCTCGGTGGCGAACATCTCGGACAGCGCCGTGGAGAGCCAAGCCGCGTCAGGCCGGCCCGCCAGGTTCTTGAACCCCAGCACGGCGACGGAGCGGCGGACTTTGATAGGCCTGGTGGAGAGGCCGGTCGTCAGCCCGTCCGGCCGCGGTTTGTGCGTGACATGCAGAAGATAGGCCAGCGCCAGGATGCACAGGATGGCGGCCACCCCCGCAATCGACGCGACGCGGAGCGTTTGTCGCTTCCTTGCAGCCGGGGCTGATGGCGCCACGGCGGGCTCTGCGGCTGGCGGCGAGGGCGCGGGCGGCGGCTCGGGCGCGACGGCTGGCGGCGCCAACTGCGCGCTGCGGGTTGGGGAAGGGTCCGAGCCGGCGAGCCCTTTGTGCGGCGCCGGCCTCCAGTCCGGGTGTGTGTCGCAGGCCTTCAGCAACTCCGCCACGAACTCCCCACAAGTCGCGTAGCGATTGGCCGGTTCCTTGGCCAGTGCCTTCCCGAACGCGCCGGCCACCGCCGGCGGCAGCGTCGGATTCAGCTTGTGCGCCGCCTCCGGCGGCTCCGTCAGGATCCGGTAGAACAACGTCTGGATGGAGTCCGCCTCGAACGGGCGCCGCCCCGTCAGCGCCTGGAAAGCTATCACCGCCAGTGAGTACTGGTCCGCGCGTGCGTCCACGGCGTTGCCTTGTATCTGCTCGGGCGGCATGTACTGTGGCGTGCCCATCACCATGCCTGCCTGCGTTATCGAGGAAAGGCCGGTGAAGCCCTTGGCAATGCCAAAGTCGCAGATCTTCACCGTTTCGTTCTCTTCGAGCATGATGTTGGCAGGTTTGATGTCGCGATGGACGATGCCCTTCCTGTGTGCGTAGTCGAGAGCGGCAGCGGCCTCACGCAGGATCTGCCGTATCCTCTCCTTCGCTAGTGGAACGTCGGCCAGCAGCAGCTTCTCGAGCGTCGGGCCGTTGACGTACTCCATGGCGATGAACGCCACCTCGCGCTCCTCGCCGACGTAATAGATGGTGACGATGCCGGGGTGCTTGAGAATGCCGGCCGCGCGCGCCTCGCGGAAGAGGCGGCCGCGAAGCTGCTCCTGCTCCTCCGTATCGCTGAGGTCGCTAAAGCGGATGACCTTGACGGCCACCTGCCGGCCGATGTCGGAGTCGACGGCGCGGTAGACCACCCCCATGCCTCCGCGGCCGATCTCGCCTACGATCTTATACGGTCCTATCCGCTCCATGGTCGATCATGATCCAGCGCAGAATTCTATCCTCAGACCGGAGAAGCCGGCAAACGAGACGCCACGCACGGCGCCCCATTGACGTTCTGCCGCTGGCGGCACGTAGCCCGTGCGGCTTCCGCCCGATGCGGCTCATTGATCGGGAATTCCATCTTGGTTTACCGGCCGCCATCGATTATACGTCCAGACCACCTGCCGTTACGATGCGAATGTTGCCCGGTGCACGCGAGCGTTATGGAGCCATAGCGGAGCCCCACCTCAGGACCGCGGGAACCTCGACCCTGAGGTTCACGGACGCATGCAGCGACTGATTGGCTGTCGTGAGCCGTCTATAATCAAGATGACGTTATGCCGCGAAGCACGTTCTGTGTTTTGTCGCTGCTCATTCCGGCCTGTTTTGCACAGACGACTACGCTGCGGCCCGACGCGGCACCCGCTGAAGATCCTCTGTTGCGCGCCGAGGCGGTGCGGCTGATGGAGCAGGCAGTGATGCTCACGACGCCCGTGTGGCCGGCTAACGAGGAATTCGTTAACTTCCGCGTGCTGCACCCCGCCCCCGGGGAGGCCTCGGAAGGCGCCATGAAGATCGGTGTAAGGACACCTGTGAACAAGCGCTGGGAGTTCACGTACGGTGCTTACAAGTTCATTAGCGTGGAAGATGGCAGCGAGTTCGCCACGTATCGTTCGGAGTACGCCGAACCGGCGGCGTTGACCTCGGTCCGCAAGTTGCTGCCCGCATTTCGCGGGCGCTTCGAACCCGCCGACATTATCCGCCGTATAGCGGACTCCACCGTGGACGGCCGCCCGACGCGGTGCATCGACTTCGACACCCTCAAGGGAGACGTGCAGCAGTCTGGCCAGGTCTGCGTGGATGCGCAGAGCGGATTCCTATTGTCGGTGCGGCTGGGTGATGAAACGATCCGCCAATCGGCCTACTTCCGCTTCAATAACGCCTCGCTCCCCGGCCACTTCGAGCGCTGGATGGGCAACGAGGAACTAGTCGAGATCGATTCCAGGGTGGTGGTCCGGACCGAATACCCGCCTGAGTACTTCGACTATCCGCCGGACGCGAAAATCGACAATCGGTGTGCCGAGTTTCACCGTGCCTTTGCCGATAACACTCCGCAGCCGGAGCCGAAGACGCAGTCGAATGAGGCCATCACGGTGCGGGTGCACGGCAGGGTCGGCAAGGACGGCAAGCCCGGCGCGTTGAAGGTCCTGGACGCCGCTCGCCCGGACTTGGCGGAAGAGGCTGTGCGCGTGGTATCCAAATGGACCTTCCATCCGGCGATGTGCGTATATCAGCCCGCCACTCAGGAGACGGATTTCGAAGTCACATTCAAGGGATGGTGAGTCATGCCAGTGGCTTCCAACGTGTCCCCTGGCGGCAGCACTTCCTCGGGCGGACGACCTGTGCGGCCAGGTGGATCGAAAGGCAGACGCTTCGGCGTTTGTCTGGTCAATCATGATGCCCGCACGCGTCCAACTCGTCTGGAATCCTAGCGGCCGGGAGTAGAATCGGACCAGAATGTCCAAGCGAAGATCTCCGGGCGTCAGCGGAGCGGATGGCGCAGATCGGATCAGGAACGGTCCCCGGGACCTGGGCGGGTTTGCGTTTATCCTGTGCGCCACTCTGGTGGCTTATCTGCCGGCACTGGGAGGCGGCCTGCTTTGGGACGATCCGAACTACGTGACCCGACCGCAGCTTCGGTCTCTTCACGGTCTGTGGCGGATCTGGACCGACCTCGGCTTGGCAGCCACGGGCCAGTACTATCCACTGGTGCACAGCGCGTTCTGGTTCGAGCATGTATTGTGGGGCGATGCCGTGGTGGGCTACCATCTGACCAACGTCGTCCTGCACAGTATGGCGGCCCTGTTTGTGATTCTGATTGTAAGGCGCCTGAAATTGCCGGGGGCGTGGTTGGCGGGTCTCATATTTGCCCTCCACCCAGTCTGCGTGGAGTCGGTGGCCTGGATCACTGAGCAGAAGAACACCCTCTCCGGGGTCTTCTATCTGGCATCTGCCCTCACTTATTTGCACTTCGATCAGACACGCCATAAGTCAAAGTACTGCCTGGCACTGGGGCTATTTGCTCTGGCTCTGGCGAGTAAGACGGCGACAGTCCCCTTACCGGCTGTGCTGCTGGTGCTGCTCTGGTGGCTGCACGGCCGGTTGGAATGGCGGCGCGACGTGCTGCCCATACTGCCGTGGGTCGGGCTGGCCGTGTCTTCGGGGCTTCTTACCCGGTACGTGGACAGGGTATACATCGGCGGCCAGGGAACGTCTTTCGCGCTTTCACTGCCCCAGCGTATTTTGCTGGCAGGCCGCGCGCCTTGGTTCTACGCCTTTAAGTTACTCTGGCCGGTCAACTTGATTTTTTACTATCCCCGGTGGAAGATCGATGCCGGTGAGTGGTGGCAATACCTTTTCCCCGCCGGACTGGCGGCGGTGGCCGTCGCTCTCGGTTGGCTGGCCCGGCGGAATCGCGGGCCGCTGGCCGGTTTCGTGATTTTCGTCGGTACGCTCTTTCCAGTGCTCGGGCTCCTGAGCTTTTTTTATTTCCGGTACTCTTACATCGCCGATCACTTCCAGTACCTGGCAAGCCTCGGCATCATTGTTCCGGTTGCGGCGGCTCTGGCCGCAGCGGCCCAGCGCTGGAAACTGGACGAGCAATGGCGCGTCGGCCTGTCCGCCGTGCTCCTGGCCTGTCTGGCCGGATTGACCTGGCGGCAGAGTATGATGTACACGGATGTGCAGGCACTTTACCGTGAAACGTTGGCGCGCAATCCGGACGCCTGGCTGGCACACGACAATCTGGGCAACATCCTGTTTTACGTTCCCGGCCAGCGGGCTGAAGCTATAGCTCATTTTCAGGCGGCGTTACGGGCTAATCCGGATTACTGGGAAGCGCATCTCAGCATGGGGAACGCGTTGCTCGAAATGCCGGGCCGGCTGGACGGTGCGATCGCCGAATACCAAACTGCAGTTCGTCTTGCGCCCGAGTCCGTGAGATCGCACACCAATCTCGGGAATGCCTTGCTGCTGGCCGGGCGGACCGAGGAGGCGGTTGCACAGTACGAAACCGCGCTGCGGATTCAGCCCGACAGCGCCGCAGCGCACAACGACCTGGCAAACGCGCTCACGCGCATCCCGGGCCGGTTGCCGGATGCCGTCGCCCAGTACCAAGCGGCGATCGGTGCGAACCCGGACTTCGCAGAGGCGCACAATAACCTTGGTGAGATCCTGGCACAGACGCCCGGGCGCATGTCGGAGGCGGTTGCGCAATTCGAGGCGGCGATTCGGGTCAAGCCGGATTACTGGGAGGCGCACAGCAACCTGGGGACGGCTTTATCGCAGGTCCCCGGCCGGCTGCCGGATGCCACCGCCGAATATGAAGCAGCCTTGCGGATTCGTCCGGATTCCGCGATGGCGCACAACAATCTGGGGTATGCGCTGTCACAAATGTCCGACCGGTTGCCGGATGCCGTCGCCGAGTACCGGCGAGCGCTGCAATTAGACCCCAACTACGCGGACGCGCATTACAACCTGGCTGGCGCCCTGGTACGGATACCCGGCGAACAGGCGGAGGCGCTCGCTGAATGTGAGGCCGCCCTGCGACTTAAACCGAGCCCGCAACTCCAGCAGATCGTGGAGCGCCTGCGCGCTTGGAAGAGGCGGGCCCCATCCGCACACCCTATCTATCCTCCCCCTGCCCCTACGGCGCGAAGTACCCGTTGATGTCCAGAATTACCTGCGTCGGGTTCGTCACGTAGATGCTGATCGCCCCATTCGTCCCCGCCGGCACAATCGCCGCGTTCGCCACCACGCTTCCGTCGAATGAGTTCAGCGTCGAAACCAGTGGCTGCGACGAGCCCGCCGGCCAGGCCGTCACGTAATAGAGAACACCGTCGGGCACCACCGTCACGTTCAACGAATACGCCGCCGCCGTCGCCGGCACGCTGCAAGCGCCCGCCGGAATCGTAAACGAGCGCGTGCTCCCTCCCCCCAGCTCCGGCCCACCGAACTGCCCAAAGGCGTTCCGCGTGTCCGCCACGCGGCACGGCGTCACCGGGTAGAAGGTCAGTGCACCCGTACTCCCCGGCGCCGCGAAGTACCCATTGCCGTCCAGAATCGCATCCGTCGGGTCGGTGACGTACACCGAGATCGATTCGTTGGTCCCTCCCGGAACGAGCGCGGCGTTCGCCACGATCTTGCCCGTATCGGAGTTCAGCGTCGAAACATTCGGCTGCGCCTGTCCCGTCGGCCACGTCGTCAGATAGCCGAGAGGGCCTGGCGGAACCACCGTGACATTCAGCGAGTAGGCCCGCGACGCGGGCGGATAGCTGCAGGGACCCACGGGAATCGGAAAGTCCCTGGTCTCGCCGGCCGCCATGGAAGGCCCCCCAAACTGGCCGGTGGGGCCTCGGGTGTCGGCGATGCGGCACGGAGGGGCCGGATAGAACGAATACGAAGTCGTGCCGGTGCTCGTAGCGAAGTAGCCGTTGATGTCCAGGACGACATCGGTCTGATCGCTGACGTAGACGCTCACCGCCCCGCCCGAGCCGGTCGGGACGAGAGCCGCGTTGGCCACCACGATGCCTCCCGGGGAATTCAACGTGGAGACGAAGGGCTGCGTCTGCCCGGTCGGCCACAGCGACAAGTAGCCCAGCGGCCCCGCGGGCACCACCGTCACGTTCAACGAGTAGGCCAGAGCCGTAATAGGAATGCTGCACGCACTTTGTGGAATCGCGAAGGAGCGCGTAGAGCCGGCTGTCATCGTAGGTCCGCCGAACGGCCCTGCGGCGTTCCGAGTGTCCGCCATGCGGCAGGGAGTCACCGGCACGAACAGCAGGCCGACGGACGGAGCGGCGGTCGTGAACGACCAGGTGGCGGAACCGGTCGAGCCGCCGCTATTCTTGGCCACGACCTGCCAGTAGTAAACCGTACCCGCGTTGAGCGCCGCCGGAGTGTAGCTGGTGCCGGTCGTGTTGGTCGCCAGAGGCGGTGGGGATGACGTGCCGAAGTGCACGTCATACGAGGTTGCACCGGTCGCAGCGTTCCAGTTGATCGTTGGCGTCAGCGAAACCCCGGCGGCCCCGTTGGAGGGCGAGACCAGTGTCGGCGCTGGCGGCGTGGATAGTTGCGTCGTGAACGACCAGGTGGCGGAACCGGTCGAGCCGCCGCTATTCTTGGCCACGACGTGCCAGTAGTAAACCGTACCCGCGTTGAGCGCCGCCGGAGTGTAGCTGGTGCCGGTCGTGTTGGTCGCCAGAGGCGGTGGGGATGACGTGCCGAAGTGCACGTCATACGAGGTTGCACCCGAGGAAACACTCCAGCTCAAAGTCGTACTCGCCGGCACTCCGGTGGCGTTGTTGGCGGGTGACACCAGTGCAAATGGCCCGGGGGCGGAGACTCCTCCCAGCAGCCCAAAGACACCGACCCCGTTGGTTGTCCCCACGTAGACCTTGCCATTGGCGATCATGGGCGTGATGAACTTGTTTCCCGTGCCAAATTGATCGCGCCCGCCCGCGGCCTGATTGCTGTTGTAGAGTTCGCTCGCGAGGTTGGCGGTGTCATAGGCGTGCAATACAGCGGGGTCGCTGTTCTCAGCGGCCCACACGATCCCGTTGCTCGTCCCGTCGGCGGAGACGCTGGGCGTAGCTCCGGGGTACGGGAACGTAATTGCGCTTTGGGAGGATGGGGTAGAGGCGAGCAGAGCATTGGAGAAAGGAAACGCCTTGAGATTGTCGCCGACCGCGCCATAGTAAATGACGCCGTTAAGGTACGCCGGCATGGAGAACACCGACCCGCCCAGCGCTCCCACGATGTCTTGATAGATGTTGCCGTTGCCTGCGGGATTGAACTTGCCCATGTTGTCGCGGTCGGCGACATAAATGTTGGCATCTTTCCCAGCACCTACTGCCAAGTGGCGAGTTCTGCCCGTGGCATCGGTCAAATCGGGAACCACCAGCGCTCCCCCGGAGCCGAGATCCTCGTCGGTCGAATTCTCGGCCACCACATTGAACATCGCGAAATAGTCGGCCACTGCCAGTTGGCCGTTGCCGGTGGAGATGCGCAGGAAAGCATTGCCGAAATCCCCTTGATTGGGGAACCCGTTTGCGTCGAGGGTCGTATCGAAGGTTCCGTTGGCCACAAGGGCGAAGATGTTGCCGCTCGCATCAGCCGCCGGACCTGCGCCCGAATTCCAGAAGGAGCCCTCGTTGCCGTTCGGGGTGACATTCAATACCGTCGCCTGCGCCAGAGTGTTTTCGTTGTAACCGATCATCCATCCGGTGTAAGGACGAATATCGCAATGGGACGACCAGCCTGTATACACCGTGCCATTCATCAGCAGCAGGCCTGGCCGCTCCTTGTATTGGCCGGGATCGAAGACTACGAAGCCCCCCGAGCTGTTATCGCCCGAGCCGGGGAAAGTGGCCTGAACCGCCATCGGCCCGCCGAATTGCTCCGCTCCTGTGGTCAGATCCAGGGCATGCAGCCGCTGGAAGTATTGGCCGGCTCCGTTCTTGCTCATCGCGACCACATACACCGTGCCGTGGGGACCTGCTCCCAGGTCGATGACGGGCGTAGCCGTTACCCCGATTTCCGGAGTGACCTGACTGCAGCCACGGTCGTCGGAGGTAGTCTCCCCCGACAACAGCATGGAAACGTGCCATAGAGCGGAGCCGGTGTCCGCGTCGAAGGCGTAAACGCTGTCGTGCTCGGTGGCAACGACGAGCACATTGTGCGAGCCGCCCGCGATGGCGATCCCGGCGGCATAGAGAGGCTCTGCATCCACCTTCCCGTCCACCGAGATCACGAACAGCTTGCCAAAGGTGCCGGCATTGACGTTAGCCGGCGTAAGAATGGTCTCGTTCAACTGCTGCCCGCTGCGAGCGTTGTCATTGTGATAGGTCAGGACGTCAGAAGAAGAGAGCGGAGCGGGCGCCACTGTCGGCGTAAGACCGCCCGCACATTCACAGAGCAAGCAGAGAATTGTGCAGCACAATAAAAGAACCCAGCGAGTCTTCATCCCGGCCCCCAAGCCCCGACAGCCAGTTTAACCCGTCTGCGCTGCGCGCCGCAGGACTCGTGCCGACATGCGCCGCCATTCGCATCTGGAAGTCGCCGGTCCACCCCGATGGACACAACATCGGGGCGCCGCGGATCTTGGTGCTGAACACTACCGTCCGCTATCCATCGCCCGGCGGGCGAGAGCGACGGGGCGCGTTCATTGAAGCCGCTGAATCCTCGGCCCGCCTGCGCGGAACCTAACTAGTAGGCGCTGATTCCCAACTGCCGGAGCTTCTTTGCCGCTGCCGGCCGTCCCCCTGTCGCTGCCGCAGCGGCGATCGAGTAAGGTTCCCAAGCGACACCGCCATGCGCGGTTCGGATCACGGGATTGTCCGCCCAGTTCCAAAGACGCCCAGGATCGTCGTCCACGCTCACTGGTAAATGGTCCCATCGGCCTTTGGGATAGAAGTACACTCCGAGTGCTTGTATAAGACAACAATACACGGCCATCATGGCGAACACCCACTTCAAACTTCGACATCTGATTGCCGGCATGCCAACTGCGATGAGAATCATCAGGGGAGCGCAGATCTCGGTGAGTAGTCTTGGGCCCCAACAATATCCGCCCCACCAAACCGGCCATATCGCGATGAGCGCGATGTGCAGGAGCGAGAAAACGCCCGCCGCAATGACGACAAGCCTGTGTTGCTCGCGAGATTCGCGAGCACCAGGAGCAAAGACGGCAAGCGCGAAGATCGCGATCGGAGTGTAGACGAAAAGCCCTCGTCCGGGGCTCAGAAGTATGCCGAGGAGTCCCTCAAAGAAGTCCCCGCCGAGTTTTGCCGGATATCCGTCGGCGAAGCTGTGGAACACGGCAACGTTGTAGGCTGCGATCAGAACCGCCGCCAAGAACGGAGGCACAAAGACGCGGATGTAATCCACCAGGCGCGCGGGCCGCAACCAGAGAGCCGCGGCAAGAGCCGGCATTAGCGCGACGTCTGTTGGGCGTATCGCCAGAGCACACGCGGCGAAAGCTCCCGCGATCCAATACCAGCGTGCTTCAGAAGGGGACGCGCTCCAGCGCTCAATCGAGTACAGACAGCCAATGATCGCAAGTTGCCCAAAGGTGTGTTGCCATAAGGCTTGGCTTGACGTCGACCAGTTCGCTGTTCCCAGGGCAAACAGCAGCGTGAGCATCCACGCCGTCCGGCCGGATGTCAGCCGATGCAGAAGCACCAATAGAGAGATGGCCGCAGCCGCCGCGAGCGCCACCGCCACTACCTTCTCGGCTACCCGCGCGATTGAGATCAGAGTGCCGGGAGGCTGTCGGCCGAGCCAGGGCACGAATGCGATCGGGAGGTACAAGGGGGTCGCCAGGACCGGTCCGGCAATCGGATACGCGCTGTACCAATGTCCGCCCGTCTTGTGCAGTACCGCCGAAGCGTACCGGACATGCTGACTCATGTAAGGACCGAAACGGTCTAGAGCGATCGAGCCATCGAGGAGTATGGAGAACGGAATGAGTGAGGCCGGGAGGGAATCGCCTGAGGCTATGGGCCGGAGGTTGGAATGGTACACGGCGGAGAGAAGCACGAACAGCAGAACGCACTGTCGCACAGCTAGCTTATGGCAAGATCGAGCCCTCCGTTCGTTCATTGCCCCCCTCCATCCGCTTTCGTGCTCCCGGCTGGTCCACGCCTGTTTGCCTCGCTCGAAGGCGACTCCAGTGCGCGCGCCACTGTCCGCGGTGGACGGCACAGGGCTGTAGCCAAAAGTCCTCCGCCCAATGAAGACGAAAGCGGGTGCCGGCCCGTTACGGAATGTGAGTGGCCGAAGGCTATCCCTTTCGGCCATGTTGAATTCATCATACTCCAGCTCGCTGAAGCGGCTCGCTACGGGTTGCCAAGGAACTGCTCGTACAACGGTACGATTCCTGGCGAGAACGGCCCGTCCCTTGTTCCAGACTATTTGGTGGTGGTGCAGGAAGCCGAAGAGTCCGGAAAGTCACCTGGGGGGAAACTGGGGCACACCCTTGGGCACCCAGCTTGGGTGAGGCTCGGCTAGTGGAGTATTTGCTGGGGATGCGTTGAAATTGAAGGACTTGTTTTGGCTCCCCCGGTCTGGACAGCAGTTATCCGGCCGCGCCAGAAGGCGAATTGGCATCAAACTCTCGCCTCGGCGTAAGTCTGTCTGCCAAGGCTGCGTGCCGAGGGAACGGCACTGCGGCAGGTCGCCAGTGAACCTGAACTTTTTTGACGGCAGCATGGCGGCAAACGCGGCGATTGTGCTGACCGGCTGTGACGAGTCCGCCGACCATGCGCTCAGGTGGGACAGCGGCCCGTCTAGGCACGGAGCAGGCGCGTCTCTCGTGACCTCTCATTAAACCCTAGTGGCAACTTAGTGTTAAGCTGAAAGGCGCTAAGCAGCTCCAAAAGAAGGTCTCGCTGACTCCAATCAACGCCGAACCCGTCGTGGAGGGCCGGGGGTGATTCTCAACGGAGCGAGACTCCGGGACTGGATGGGTGGCGTGCGTGCGCGCTCCGGCAGGCTCTCGGCCAGCATTGACCGGCGGTACTGCGCGTGCTGGACCAGCCTGCTGCTCAGTTCGGTTCCGGAGGGGGATCAGGTGGAGCACCGGCGGGTGGCTGGCCGCAGGCGGCAAATCGTAAGGCATCCCCCAACCGCCGGTACGGGACCAGCGTGGCTGCGTAACCTCGGGGCGCCCGACAGCGTCCCATTACGTTATGTCGCTTCCGAGCGGCGAACGCTTCTTTGCTATGGACCAGGGATTTCTCACGTGGCTTGACGCCCAGCAGGGCCGGCAGTACGAATTGCACGAGCGCTATCTCAACCCCGCGTTCGTCAAGATGATCCGGACCATCGGTTTCGATAAGAGCTACGTTCTGGGACAAGGCGCGTGGCTCTTCGATGCCGAGGGTCGCCGTTATCTCGACCTTCTGACGGGTTGGGGGATCTTCGCGCTGGGGCGAAACCATCCGAGGGTGAAATCGATTCTCGAACAGGTGCTGTCGCGCGATATGCCGAATCTGGTTCGAATGGATTGCTCACTGCTCGCCGGTCTGGTCGCCGAAAAGCTGACTGGTCACGCGTGCTCGGATTCCGCTAGGGACTTGACGCGGGTCTTTTTCTGCAACTCGGGAACGGAAAGCGTTGAAGCCGCGATCAAGTTCGCTCGCTGCTATACCCAAAAGCCGCGGATTCTTTTCTGCGATCACGCGTTTCACGGACTCACCGTCGGCGCGCTATCGCTCAACGGCTCGGACTTCTTCCGCGAACGGTTCGGGAACCTGATGCCGGATACTGCTAAGGTTCCGTTCAACGATTTGGCCGCGCTCGAGAAGGCGCTCCACGGAAAAGACACTGCGGCGTTTGTCGTGGAACCGGTCCAGGGGAAGACCTGCGCAGTGGTGGCCGACGGCTATCTGGCGGAAGCCGGCCGGCTCTGCCGCAAGGCCGGCGCTTTGCTGGTGGCCGACGAGGTGCAGTGTGGCTTGGGGCGGACCGGCAAATGGTTCGCGTACCAGCACTGGCCGGAAGTCGAACCGGATATCGTCTGCGTGGCCAAGGCGCTGTCCGGAGGCTATGTGCCCGTGGGCGCGGTGATTGCAGCGCCACGTATCATGGACTCGGTATTCGACAGCATGGAGCATTGCGTGATCCATTCGAATACGTTCGGCCAGAACGATCTGGCAATGGCGGCGGCGCTGGCAACTCTGCAGGTGATGGAAGATGAGGGGGTGGCGGACAACGCTGCTCGGCTGGGAGCAAAAGCAATCGTGCGGCTGACCGAGATCGGGAAGACATGCCCTTTCGTCTTCGAAGTCAGAGGCAAGGGGCTGATGTTCGGGATCGACTTCCGGCGGCCCGAAGACTCAGTGAAGCTGAGAGCCGCGTGGGATGCGCTCCATCTGCTCAACGAGGGCGTGTTCAGCCAGACCATCATTATGCCGCTGCTGCACGAGCACCGCATCCTCGCCCAAGTGGCCGGCCATCACACGGAGCTAATCAAGTTTCTGCCTCCGCTCAATATCCCGGAAGAAGATCTGGATTTTTTCCTGTCCGCGATGCAGAAGGTGCTGGATGGTCTTCAGAGCGTTCGTGGCAGCGCCTGGAGCACGGTGCGGACGCTGGCGAAGGGTGCGGCCACCCAATTCGCGCGTTGACGACGCCGCCAGCCGGAATGAGTGTCTCCCCCCAACCCAATCAGTCTACCGACGAGATGCGTCAAGCGCTGCTTGATGCCCTCGTACCCGAGGCTGTACCCATGCTGCACGCGTGGCTGGAGGGAAAGACGTTCTCTGATGAGGATGTAGACACGGACCAAGTGATTTCTTTTCTCGAGGAAACAGCAACTTCCGATTCCAGAGCCACGCAAGCGTTGATTGATGTCTACCCCAACGCGGGCAGCCGGTCGCAACGGATTGCCGGGGCCCTTGAACGCATTGTTGTTCGGGCAGATTGCGCCTGCCACTCCGCTCAACTCGAACTGATGGCTCACCTGGGCGACGCAAAATGGATTGATTAAATTGCGGGCGCTCGCGTTGAGGAGGCTCAACGATCTGAAAACCGATGTCACAGGGGCTGATGTGGGCTGATTCGCTCCAACCGTTCAGAGCCACCGCGAGCGATCAAGCCCACGCGCGCAAAGGCGCCGATTGACGACGCCCGCGAGAGGCTGCGACCCGCCCCTGTCCGACGACAACCCCATCGAACGAATCCCTATCAACGACCTCCGTCAAGAAGTTGGCGCACACGAGCTGGCAACCTCGCCGGATATGCGGCCATACCTCCAACTGGCGAAAGCTGTCATGCAGGACGCCGACCCAACGCAGGAACTGGAAGCGATTCGGCAGTTGCCCCTTGAGAAGCGGTATGTCTGGCGGGTGGCCTCGGCGCTCAAGTGGGGCTTCGCTGATTTCGACGATCTGGGCGTCACCGCTGACAGCCGAACGCTGACACAAGAAGGTCTCGCCAAGGTGATGGAGCTTCTGCGATTCCGGCCCATTCAGTTTTGCATGTTCTTGAAGGCGCTGGTGGGCGTTGACGAGATGGAGCGAATGATGGTCGAGGCGATCAAGGCCGCAGAACAGACCTAAGAGAGCCGTTCTTGATCAGCCGGGCCGCCGCCGCGGGCCAGCCCGACGACGATCCTGGAGGGCAACATCGTGGCGCTGCATGGCGCGGCCTGCCAGCCGGGGGGAGTGGCTCTGGGCCAGCGTCCTCGAAGTCGCCGGGCTGCGCCACACCGCACCCGTCCTCCCGGAACGGGACTCGTGGCTCGCGTCGCCCGGCGCACATCTACGGGTCGGGCGTTATACGACAGGCGTTATACGACCTGCTGACAGGCACCCTTGTAGAGTGATACGCTCGGCGATTGATAGAGCAAACACAATCGCTTTCCGTGCGCACCAACAGGAAGCCGGATGGATCGATCCTGGCGTGAAGCACAACCAACCAAAGGAGTCTCACAATGACCGATCTGCCCTTCAACATGTCGCCCAAAACGTATGCCAGAATCGGCGGCATGCTTTACCTCGTCATTATTGCCCTGGGGTTGTTCGGCGAGTCATTCATACGGGATAGGCTTATCGTATCGGGCGATGCCACGGCCACGGCCGCCAACATCGCGTCGATGGAAGCGCTGTGGCGTTTCGGCATCGCGGCCGAGCTCTTTTTGCTAGCGTGTGCTGTGACCTTGACATGGATCTTCTATGTTTTATTGCGGCCGGTCAGCGGAGATCTCGCCTTGCTGGCGACGTTCTTCAATTTGGTGTCGATGGCGTTGGAAGCGGTGATACAACTCAGTTTCGTTGCCGCGCTGTTTCCGCTGGGGAAGGCTGCGTACTTGAGAGCATTCACGCCGGAGCAACTTTCCGTCATGGCGTACTTGTCGGCTAGATTGTACAGCTATGGCTTCGGTGTCAGCCTGATCTTCTTCGCCTGTTACTGTCTCGTTATGGGATACCTGATCGTCAAATCTGGCTATCTTCCGAGGCCGCTCGGCGTTTTGTTGCAGATCGCCGGGTTATGCTATCTGACGAATAGCTTCGCACTGCTTCTAGCCCCCGACTTCGCGCATCGGATCTTCCCCGCTATCCTGGCGCCGGCCTTCATCGGCGAGCTGTCTCTCGCTCTGTGGCTGAGCCTGAAGGGGGTCGATGTCGCGAAGTGGCAAGAGAGAGCCAGCCCTTTGCGGCTGCAAGTTCCCTAAACCGCCACGCGCAGCTTGATCCCATCGTTGGGCGCGTGCACCAGATCCTGCCTGGTCCCGAGGTACCGCTCGGTCGTCTGGACCGAGGCGTGGCCCAGGAGCAACTGGATCTGTTCGAGCTCGCCGCCGGCGGCTCGGCACATCTTCGCGCAGCTCCGACGCAGGTCATGGGGCGCAATTCCGGGGACACCAGCGGCCACGGCGTACGGCTGGAGCAACTGCCAGACGACCTTTTCCGTCATGCGCTCCCCCTGCACTTGGTCCCCGCGCGTTACCGGGCGCAGCACGTGGCCCTCGGTCAATCCGGCCGCCGCCGTCCACGCATCGATGGCGACCTTCACCCACGTCGGCATCGGGATCGTGCGCACGCGCCCGTGCTTCCCGACCAGGTCCACGATGCACCAACGGTTGTCCCGCTGCTGGATGTGCTTGAGCGTGAGCGCCGCCACCTCGGATCGCCGCAGCCCGCAGCCAAGCAGGACCGCCAGCATCGCCCGGTCGCGCAGGCCCTTCTTGGTAGTCACGTCCGGCGCGTTCAGCAGCTTCTGGGCCTGCTGGACGGACAGCCAGTTCCCAACCCGCCCGCCCGTTGACTTGGCGCCCTTGACGCGCGTGATGCCGGCCGCCAGCTCCGGCGCCAGCAGCCCGTTGTCGGCGGCCTCGACCGCCAGTTTCCGAACGGCGGTGATCCGGACGTTGATGGAGACCGACCCAAGGCCGCGAGCCTCCAGCTCTGTTCGCCAGGCGTTGACCGTGGCCTTCGTAAAGCCGGGCCGCGGCGCCTGGCCGTACCAGGCGATGAACTCGTCCAGCCCGAGATTGTAGACCCGCCGGGTAATCGGGGAAGAAACGCTATCCAGGACCAGAGCCTTCAGCCGGTGCCAGTCTGAAGCCCGGTTCGCCAAGGTTAACTCGTTCATTTCAGTCCTCTTAATGGGCCATATCGGTAGACACCTGGACCTTACCTCGGGGTGGCGAGGACATCAAGCGAAACTGGCGTGGGAGAGTCGGCTCACCGGACTCGGTGGGGTGTGATCCTTGGCTGAAGGGTGCAGTCGGCTTTTTCGCCGGGAATCTTGGCTGAGACCTCAATGAGCGGCCTTGAGACGAGCGGCACGGAACAAGGGGCTCTCCTGCACCGCCGACTCTCCGTAAAGCCCGCGTATCAGAGGGTGTAAGCTTCGGCCATGGGAAGCGACTGGGGCGGCCCTTGTCCGGCCTCGACCCGCTTGTGGCTTCTGTAATCCGAGTAGTGGATCACATTGTCGTAGGCGTCCTTGATCAGGTCATGGAGCGGGATGACGCTGCCATTGACGCGCTGTTCGTCGAGCAGGTCCAGATCGACGTCGGCGACCACCAACTGCTCCTGATTGATGGTGCCTTCCGCCGCGATCCCGTCCCGGGCGAAAAAGTAATCCGAGGGTGTCAGGATCGCGGCCTGACCGTAGTTGGTGGCCATGTAGGGCACCAAAGGCAGATTGCCCACGGTGCCAGTCATCGCGACGTAGATCTGGTTCTCAATGGCGCGGGCCTGGGCGCAATAGCGGACCCGGCAGAAGCCCTCCCGGCCGTCCGTGCAGGAGGGAACGAACAGAATCTCGGCGCCGGCCTCGGCCATCACCCGCGCCACCTCGGGAAACTCCACGTCATAACAGACCAGGATGGCGATGTTGCCGAAATCGGTGTGGTAGATGTACAGGCCATGGCCGCGGCTGAACTGGTAAGGACCGCTCTCGGTGGGGGTCAGGTGGACTTTCTTCTGGCGGAACACCTTCCCGTTGGGCGTGAACAGGTGCGCGGCGTTGAAGGCGTGGCCCTTCTGAATGACGGGATGGGTCCCGGCGATGATGTAGATGCCCGTTTCCTGCGCCAGCCGCATAAACAGCGCCTCGTAGCCGGGCGCCAATTGGGCGAGGCGGCGCACCGCCAGCGCCGGGGCCGGCTCGTTGATGTAGCTGAGAAGCTGCATCGTGAAAAGCTCGGGGAACAGCACGAAGTGGGCATGGTAATCCTTGGCGCTGTGAACGAAGAACTCAACCTGGCTGGCGAAGTCCTCAAAGCGGGTGATCGGCCGGAGCAGGTACTGCACGGCGGCGATGCGCACGCGGCGCGGACGCGGAGTCCCGCGCAAGGCCTCCGCGGCGACCTGTTCCAGGGCCGCGTGCTGGAGGCTCGCCTGCAGGCTGACCGAGGAGGTGTATTCCGGGTTCAGCCATTCGAGCACCGTGGCAAAGCCGTGCGATTCGTTGTCCTGCAGGTAATTCGGGACGACATCCAGAACCACCAGCCCGTTCCCGAGCTGGAAGGTGAGCACGGGGTCCCATCGTTTGGCAGCGACGACTTCGGCCACGTATTCCTTGGGTGTCATCTGTTCAGCGACCGCGGCGTAGCCTGGGATCCGGCCGCCGGTGAGCAGCCGCTTCAGCCCCCGCTCCCCGATCAGCACTTTGCGTGCGTCGTACAGGAGAGTGCCGACGCCCTGCTGGCGCACCTCGGGGTCCACGCCCATGTCGGCGCCATACAGGGTCTTGCCGAGCGGATTGTGGGTATCGAATGTCCCCTGCCCGGTGATCGCCGACCAGTGGGCGGACTCGGCGTAATCATCCCAGTCGATGAGTAGCGAGCTGGCTGAACCCAAGATGCGGCCGGTCTCGTCCGAGACTACAAGCTGGCCTTCGGGGAACACTTCGAGATGGCGCGTCAGTTGGTCGGCCCTCCAGGGCGGCTCGCCTGGAAACGCACGCCCCTGCAGCGCGATTACCGCCGCGACGTCGTCGAGGGTCATTGGTCTCACGCTGAATTGTCTTAGTGGGCCGCCGGCCGTTTCCATGCTTGGGAGCTCCTAACCGCCCTATTCTCACCACGACTAAGCCAGGGATGCGGAGCCGAGGTTTCTGAGGGAGTTTGTCTCCGGAGGGCCCATAGGCACCCGCCCTGTCAGCGCCCAACTTAGCAGAGCCAAATTACAGGAGCGTTAAATTCACCAGCCTTATTCTCAGCCTGGAGAGACGCAGGGGCGATCCCTAACACATTCGTAACCATTTCGTAACCATGCGCCTGCACGCTCGGAACCGCAACCCGTCCGAAGGCGGACACCCGTTCCCAGGAGCGGACAGCTACGGTGGCGGCACGCGCCGGCCATGCGGCCAAACGCCCGTTGACAACCTTTGAGCCTGGCACCATAATTGCACGTTCACCCCCGAATCTCGTTGGGAGGAGACCAGGCGCCATGCTGACATCCATCGGGCGCGCGCTCAAGACTCTGAGGAAAGACCCCGGCTTCACCGCCGTCGCCATATGTTCGCTGGCGCTGGGCATCGGCGCCACTTCCGCGATGTTCAGCTTCGCCGACGCGATCATCCTGCGGCCGCTGCCGATCCTGGGACCGGACCGGGTGGTCAACATCAATACCACCACCTCCGCCAAGTTTGGGAGCAATACGAACATCTCGTACCCGGATTACGTGGAGCTGCGGGATCGCAACCGCAGCTTCGAGGGCCTCATCGCCGCTTCCTTCGTGAAGGTCGGCTACGCCGCCGACGCGCGCGCCCTGCCGCGAATGAAGATCGGGATGTACGTCTCGGGCAACTTCTTCCAGGTGCTGGGCGTCGAGCCCACACTCGGACGCGGCTTCCGGCCGGATGAGGATCGGGTCGAAGGGCGCGACGCGGTGCTGGTGCTGGGGCACGACTTCTGGGTGAGTCAATTCGCGGCCAGCCCGTCGGTGCTGGGGTCCCGAATCCGGCTGAACGGGATCGAATTCACGGTGATCGGCGTTGCGCCCGAGCATTTCACCGGCATCAGCCTGATGTTCCGGCCAACGATGTTTATTCCGCTGGCCATGTCGGCCAGCCTGGGAGAGCGCAACCTTTTACACGACCGCAACGCCGGCTGGCTGTTCGTCAAAGGCCGCCTCAAGCCCGGTGTGAGTTTGGCGCAGGCGCAGGCCGATATTGGCCCCCTCGCGGATCAGTTGCTGAAGCTGCACGCGCAAGCCGGCCCCGGGGACCGGATCCAGGTCCAGACCGAACTCCAGCTTCGTATCGCCCAGGGTCCCGAAGTTGCGGCCATGATATGGATGCTCGGGGTTCTGGGATTCTGCGTCCTGTCGGTGGCGTGCGCCAATGTCGCGGGCTTGCTGCTGAGCCGCGCCCGCGGCCGGTCTCGGGAGATCGCGGTCCGGCTGGCGCTGGGCGCCGGCCGCTGGGCGCTGATCCGCCAGTTGCTTCTAGAGAACCTGCTGGTGGCCATCGCGGGCGGGATGCTGGGCATGCTGGTTGCGCAAGCGTTCGCGGATTTCTGGCGCCGCATTCCGATTCCGCCCGATGTGCCCGTCGTTTTCGACATGAACGTGGATAGCCGGGTTCTGCTGTTTACGCTCGCGGCCGCGGTCCTGAGCACCCTGCTGTTCGGGCTGGCGCCGGCCCTGCACATGACTCGTTCCAACCTGGTGCCGGCACTGAAAGCGGCTGACGCCGATAGCGCCGGGCCACGCCGTTTGTGGGGCCGCAACACGATTGTGGCGGGCCAGGTCGCTCTATCGCTGGTCCTCCTCAGCGTCTCCGCCGCCCTGGTGCGCGGCTTCCGGCATGAACTGGCCGCCGGGCCCGGATTCCGGACCGACCATCTACTTCTGACCAGCCTTGACACGCAACTGGCGAACTACCCGGAAGACCGCACCCGGCAATTCTACAAGACGTTATTGGAGAGAGCGCAGGCCGCCCCGGGCGTGCGGGCCGCCGCGCTTTCTTCGGTTCCCCCCATGTATGCGGTAGACTCGCTGGACATCGTTCCCGCCGGTTACCAGTCGCGGCGCGGGGAGGAGATGCCGAACGCCCTCTAAGCCATTGTCAGCGAGGATTTCTTCCGCGTCATGGACATCCCCATCCTGCGCGGCCGGAGCTTCCTAGAATCGGACGGCGAGAACGCGCCGCTGGTAGCCGTAGTGAACGAACACCTGGCCAATCATTTCTGGCCCAAGGGAGACGCACTCGGGCAGCGGTTCCACGTGAAGAGCCCTGCCGGCGACCTGCTAGAGATCGTCGGCGTTGCCAGGATGGCGAAGTACAGGTGGATTAACGAGCCGCCAGGGGATTTCGTCTACCTGCCTCTCCGCCAACGCAGCCATTCCGCGTTTACCCTGGTGACCCAATCGGCTGCCCGGGACTCCGGCTCCATCTCCGCCGCAGTGAGGGACGTGGTGCACGGGATCGATCCCGATATGCCCGTCTTCGATGTCCGCACGATCGAGGATTTCTACCGCATGCGCGCCGTGAAGGTGCCCATCATGCTCACACAGGTGGTGGGAGCGCTGGGTCTGATGGGTTTGTTGCTGGCGGTGGTGGGACTCTACGGATTGGTGGCGTACTCGGTCAGCCGCCGCACGCGCGAGATCGGGATCCGCATCGCCATCGGTGCGGACCCCTGGAAGGTGGTCCGCATCGTGCTCGAGCAGGGATTGCAGCTTGGCGCAGCCGGAGTCGCCGTCGGCTTGGTGGTGGCGTTCTTCTGCTGCCGCGCGGTCACCTCCGTCGTGATGGTGGGTCCGTCGTCCATCGGGTTCAACCCCCTGGAACTGGCCGCCATCGCGCTTCCGCTCCTGCTGATCACGATGCTGGCCACGCTGGCGCCGGCCCGGCACGCCTCGCGCGTGGATCCCATCCGGGCGCTGCGCGAAGAGTAGCTTCAGGAGCTTCGCGCGATCGTCGCCGTGTAGCTGTTCGCGGCAGGCGTCAGATCCGCGCCCGAGAACTTAAAACACGCACGCTGATCGTGCTTCATTCGTATTAGATGGGCAATTCCAGATAATCAACGTGGGTTAAAGCACGATTGCAGTCGTGTCACGTCCATGCCTGGCCGATCTGTTGGACTCCGGCGAATTGCCGCACCGAGCCGGCAACCCGGACTCGCGCAGGGCGTGCTATCGGCAGCCCAAGTTTGTGCCGGCGGACTCGCAGCCGCCTGAGCATGCGCTGCCCGGAGGCGAACGGCCTCGGGTACGCTTGGCTCACTCTGGGCCGCGGGCTTTCTGGGCGCTTCTTGGCTGAGCTCGCTGATCACGCGTTGGATGGACTTATCGGTGAACGCATCGGCCCAGCCCTGGCGGAACTCACTCAGCTTCCGGCGAACTCTCCTCTGCAACAAAGACTCGATCCCGCGGTCGCCCCCTTGGCGCTCCACCATCATCCGAACCGTCTCGCAGTCGCTGATGGTGCCGAGCACCGCCTGGAGAGCTTGGGGGCGCTGCGGCTTGGCGGCCTTGCGTATCACCCCGTTTTCCAAGACGTCAGCTTCCGCCTCACCTTGGCCAACCCCTCACGTCGAACCGTCAGCGAGGAAGCTCGCCTAAGCCTGCGGCCCTGATCGGACGCGGTCGACGCCTGCCTGCGCCGGTAGGCGTTGCTGGGGACTGATGTCGCTGCCGGGCGCATAACGGGGCGAAGCTTCGCTGGCCGATGAAGTGGTCCAGCCAAGCACCGGGCGCGGGGGACAGGACAGTTGCTGTACGTCACCGGATTGCCGATTCCCTGGGAACGGACGGCCGTTGGGGTTCTGCGTCAGCAAGGCCCGTGTCGGGGCGGACGGCAAATACTGGAGCGATCACGGGTTCGGATGGATCGAGCGCGCGCTCAGCGGCTGTGGTCGAGACCGATTAGGCCGTCGCGGTAGTCGAGGATCAGAGCGCAGTGGCTCAGCATCGGGTAACCGATCAGACCCGAGATTTCGAGTCCATGCACGCTGCTGAGGCGGGCGACAGCGAGCGTAATGACATCCGCGTCGGTGAGATCGCGATCGGCTTACCCGAAGTTGAACGGAGCCGGCGCGAAACGCGGTTACCACACCACCGCCCGGCCCTGAGACCCCAAACTCGGGTTGCTCCGCGAACGGGAGCGCGATTTGCCGCGAGACCGAACTGAAAGCGGCTCCCGTGTCGAGGATGACATACCCGGATGCGGCGTGAAGCTTTGCGTTCACCAGCAACAAGTGGCCGGCTTGGCACACCGGATCAAGCGCATTTCGTTGCCGCGCTCGTTCGCTGCCTCCATGAGCGCACGGTAGAAAGTCGCGATGCCTCCAGAGATCGAGCACCAAGCGTTGGTCAGGTGCGCGGTTTTCAAGGCCGCTACGCCTCCTGCTGCCAGGCCGAGGCTGCGCGCTTCAGGCAATCACCGGCCGCTTTGAGAAGGCCCCCTATCAACCGCGGAAGGCTGGCTAGGTCATGCAACAGCGGCTTTCCCTCGGCGCCGACAACCAGGGCGCCCTTCCGCATGAGAGCCAGTTGGGCCGTGGTCGAAACCAACGTGAAAGCGATCGAACCGGCAATGCTGGCCGCCAGGCGCGGGGTGCCCCTCAGCCAATGCACGAGCAACTCCAACGAGTGCTGTAACACCAACAGCAGCGGCGCAATAACCGCAACTGCCTTCCACATCGGGCGGACGCGGCGGAAGGCCTGCGTGATTGAGCCCCACCATCCTGACGTAAGGCCGCGGAATACCAGCTCAGTCAGTACCGCCCCCACAGCTCTGTCCAAACCCGCCCCCAGGTTCACCATGAAGAAGATGGAACACCGGAACAGCGAGCTGAGCACAGCGGATTTCCAATTCCAACCCCGGACCAACGTGTCTTGCGGCCGGGATAGGAGACTCCACAAGACCGAACCGGCCGTGGAATCGGACCCCGAGCCCGGCTCTATCGCCGCAGCCGGGGGGGCACCGAGGGCGGCAGCATAGCTCTCGTAGACCTCCTCGAAAACACGGTCCCAGGACCGGGACTCCATCTGGCGCACCGCGGCTTCCGCCATGGCGCGCCGCAGCGGAGCATCGCGGGCCAGGCTCTCAACGGCCGCGCAGAACCCTGCGTCGTCGGCGGTTATGAACCCGTCCACAGCGTCAGCGACGATGAAGCGCGGCCCTCCCTTGTCGGTGACCACCGCCGGCACGCCGGAAGCTAGCGCCTCCTGAACTACATTGCCGAAGGTGTCCGTCTCGGACGGAAAAACGAACACGTCCATGTTGGCGTACGCCGTGGCGAGCGCCTCGCCCCGGAGCACGCCGGTGAACTCAGCCCGCTCCAGCACGCGTTCCAGCGCGGGCCGCTCCGAGCCGCTTCCGACAATCAGGAATCGGAAGTCGCGCACGCCCGCCCGGACGATAAAGCGCTCCAGTTCGGCCAGAAACTTCACTCTCTTCTCGGGCATCAGCCGCCCAACGTAGCCAAGCACCAAACCCTTGTCGCTCCGATTGCGCCGCGTCGGCGTGAACAGGCGGGTATCGACGCCGCGCAACATGGGAAAAACCGGCCGCCCGCTGCGGCGCGCCACCAAGCCGATCAACTCGGGATTGGGCGCGAAAGCTACGTCAGCCCGCGAGAAGAACCAGAGGACGCGATTCAGCACGAAGCGCTCGACCTGCGTCGCCACATCCGCGCGCAGTCTCCGGGGCGCCCACCCCAGTAGGCTCTCGACGCGGCGGCCGGCAAACTCGTGCAGGTTGGTGTGCCACGACGCGGCCAACGGCAGGCGCAGCCTGTGCGCCAGAATCGCGCCCAGGATGCCGGCGTCACCGGGGCTGGTGACGTGAATCAAGTCCGGCTGGAATTCCCGCAGCGCCCGCTCGACGCGGGCCAGTTGCGCGTAGAAGAGCGGGTCGAAAGAGAGGTCGGGGTCCAAACGGATGGCCAGCCGGCTGCGCCGGAGCTCGATAAGCCCCGTATCGCGCGCTCCCGCCGGCGCCGCGGTTTTCGAGTAGCAGACCGTAAGAAACGGGTAGCCGCGCCGTTCGGCGAACGCGGCCAGTTCCCGGCAGGTGCGGGCCGCGCCGTTGACTTCGTGAAACGTGTCCGCGAGCAGAGCGATGCGCGGCGTCACACAGCACCCTCAGGCCGAACGCCAAAGGCCAGCCGCATCGCGCGGATCACGCGGGTGCGCCAACCATCCCGGAAACGCAGCGCTGCGGCGCCCGCACGGATCGCCGGAGCGAGCCGCCGATTCCTCCGGACGAGGTGACTCTGGGTGACGGTCGCGTAGCGCGCCAACGGTCTCATATGCAGAGGATGAGGCCGGCACTTTTCAAGGAGATGGCGGACAGGTGACGATTCGGCGAAGACATTTTAGCGAAGAATTGTTCCTTGCGGCTTTCAACGGAGAACTGTTGCAGTCTTGTGTCGAAAGGTGCCGCCGGACAGGAACAAGCGTTGCAGAAATGTTCTATAGAATTCACCGCTCGATCATGAACGTGTAACGAGAGCGCCCCAAACTTGTAGCTGGCGGCACGCCAATGAATGGCTTCGCCGCCCGCAGGAGACCCGAATATGGTCGCTGAGATTCGGCTCTGGTGGAAAGACCGCCGCGCTTGCGGGTCTTTGTGCGCGGGAGTATCTCTTCACTCCCATACGCTGCACTCGCGCGAGTATCTGAGTTTCATTCCGCGCTACCTGAAGTCAATCCCACTGCTCGCCTGGCTGGTGCGCCGTGAAGCCCGGCGGCACGGCATGAGAGGAATTCCGCACGCGGAATTCGCGCGGGCCTGGTGGACTCCGCCGCTTTCGGCCCATGCCGCCTGGCTGCTCGAGAAGTCGAACGTCGAAAACCGTCTCCAGCGGCGCGCCATGGTGTCGATCACCGATCATGACAACATCGATGCGGCCGACGCTCTGCACGCCCGCGAGGAGACCCGCCAGACGCCGGTGTCGCTCGAGTGGACGGTTCCGTTCTGCGGCGCGTCGTTCCACATCGGTGTTCACAATCTGCCCCCGCAACGCGCCCATTCTCTGGTGCGCTCCATGAACGAATACACCGCTGACGGTCCGGAGACGCTGCTGCGCGGCCTGCTCGAAGAAGTGAGCGGTTATCCAGAGACCCTCGTCGTACTCAACCATCCGCTCTGGGACGAAGAGGACGTCAGCGCGGATGTGCACTGGGTCGCTCTCGGCAAGCTGCTCGGGCTCTACGGCCGCTGCGTGCATGCGCTCGAATTGAACG
Source organism: Bryobacteraceae bacterium (assembly GCA_036404435.1). Taxonomy (GTDB): domain Bacteria; phylum Acidobacteriota; class Terriglobia; order Bryobacterales; family Bryobacteraceae; genus DASWZN01. The sequence continues at coordinate 22,741 of DASWZN010000051.1, read as the reverse complement.
CCGACCGGCCGTGGCGCGAGAACCGTGCCACGATCGAATTGGCGCAGGCCAACAACCTGCCCCTCGTCTCCGGCGGGGACCGCCACGGATGCGATCCCAGCCCGGTCGTGAACCTGACCAACGCGGCGGACTTCGCCGAGTTCGCGCAGGAGATCCGCTCCGGCCGCAGCGTGATCGCGCTGCTGCCCCGCCTTCGCGAATCGCGCAAGGTGCGTCTGTTCGAGACTGCGTTCGACATTCTGCGCGATCATCCGAGTCACAGCCTGGGTTGGGTGCGGTGGAGCGACCGCGTCTTCTACAAGCGCAGGAACGGATCGGTGACCAGCCTCTCCGAGTTGTGGGGCCGCCGCCAGCCCGGCGCCGTCAGCGGCTTTGTGGGCCTTGTGGGCCTGCTCGGTGGCCAAACGATGCGTCCCGCCCTCCGCTGGGCGCTCGCCGAGAAGGAGGCTTCGTTATGATTGCCGTTCAGGCCCGGGTGGCCTCCTAGCGTCGCATGACGATCTCCAACAGGTCCTCGGCCGCGGAGAGCGGCAGCTTGCGCATTCCGAGGTCGTCGATGATGAGCAGCGGCACAGTGGCCAGCGACTCCCCGTATCCCTTCCGGGCGTCGTCGCGTCCGACATCGGCCAAAGGGCATGAGGCGGCGCGTGGCGCTAAGATCGTGAGAGCACTGGGGAGGAGTTGTTATCATGCAGCCTGTAGCCGAAGCTTTGCAGCTAAAACCGACGAAGTACAAGCGTATCGTCGTCACCAAACGAGGCCCGCCCGAGAATCTCCAGATCACCGAGTGCGACCTGCGGGATCCGTCAGCAAAGGAAGTCCGTGTCAAGGTTCTGGCGGCGTGTGTCTGCCTGCCTGACGTGCAGGCGCGCTACGGACACAGCCCGTTCGCACCCAAGGTGCCCTTCGTGCCGGGCTACGCCATCGTCGGCGTCGTCGATGCGGCCGGCGCTGGCGTTACGCAGGCCGCTCAGGGGACTGAAGTGGCGGCGTATCTGATAGTCGGAGGCTACGCCGAGTATGTCTACCTTCCTGAAAACCAGATCATTCCGGTTCCTCCGTCCCTCAATCCAGCCGAAGCAGTCACGTTGGTGTTGAACTACGTCACGGTGTACCAGGCATTGAACCGATCCGCGAAAGTCAAAGCGGGTGACAAGGTGCTCATCATCGGCGCGAGCGGCGGGATCGGGACGGCGTTCTTGCAACTCGGCAGGCTCGCCGGCCTCAGGATGTATGGGATCGCTTCCAAGAGCAAACACGCGATCGTGACCGAATACGGGGCCACGCCGATCGACTACCACACCGAGGATTTCGTGGAGGTGATTCGTCGAGCCGAGCCCGGTGGACTCGACGCGGTCTTCGACGGCGTCGGCGGCGACTACCCCGAAAGGGCCTTCCCGCTGTTGCGCCGGGGCGGCGTTCTGGTGGGGTACGGAAATCCCCTGAGCATGCGCGGCCTGCTGCGTGCTCTCGCCAAAATGCTCGTGCTCAGCCTGCTGCCGAACGGCAAGAGGATCAAGCCCTACGGGGCATCAGCCTCCTTGCCCTTCAACCGAAAGCCGTTCCTGGAAGATTGGGCTGTCCTGTTCCGGCTGCTCCAGCAGGGCAAGATTCGGCCGGTCATCAGCGGTGAGTTCCCACTCCTCGAAGCGGCGCGAGCGAATGCGCTCCTCGAAAGCGGCCAGGTCATCGGTAATCTCGTCCTGGTGGCGCCGGAACTGCTGGAGACGAGCAGGACAGTATAGGTGGTGTTCAGGCAGGGCGCGGAGTCCCCGAACGATTCGGCGGCTGGGGAGCCCCCGGGGTTAGGGGTTGCCGAGCCCAACTTCCGAGTGCGGCGTCAGAACGAATGTGGATCTTCTCAGGTGCGGCTGTGATAAAATCGAAACCTCTGGAGGCTTCTTCATGCCTGCAGGCATTCAGTACACGGACCCCAGCACGCATCCGAGCGTCGTGCGAGAGCAGCGCCAGGTAACGGCCATCTTGGTGCGAAGCCTGGTCTCGAAAGGGCGGCCCGAGCGCGAGGCGCTTCGAGAGGCGGAGGCGATTCTCACGCCGATGCCGGCCAAGCGGGAATCGTCCTGGCGCCGAATCGCTTCGAGCCGTAGCCGGGGAGCATAACTCCCGTAGTCTCAGTAAGAAAACTGTTGCGCTCGAACAAAACTCTTCTATACTAAGGGCGGGTTCTGCCATGAGACCCGCTCTTCACAAACTTTGGGAACGCGCCGTTGCGATTTGCGCCCGTGCGCTGCTCGGCTGGAAGACCCGCTTGCCGCAAACGAGCTTCGCGTTGGAGTCCGGACGGTCGGAGATCGCGCGCAGCCGGGTGAGGGCCTGGCTGAGCCAGACGCCATTCCAGCCCTAAGAGGCGTGACCTCCGGGGCCATTCTGCCTCCCGCCAGAATTCACTCCAGCGACATCGAGCTTTCATCGTCCTGTAACCATCCCCTGCCCCAGTAGCGAAGCGGGGGCGCTGCGTGAATGTGCGCTGAATTGTGCCGCGCACCTTGTGCTATCGGCTATCCTGCCACTCCGAGGCCGACTGAACCCGGCTGCCCTTTCTGCGCGAAGCGGTCCTCTCTCACGGCTCCACACTATGCCCTCGCGAAAGCAACGCCCGAATACAGTCGCTCTTTGGTAGCTACGCCCCGCCGGCACCCGAAGGCCGATCCGTCGACATCTTCAGGTGGCTCGGGATTAGAACACGATCCGCGCGCTGATTTGCAGACGCCGCGCCTGTGTGCCATCCGGGAATCCGCCGTCCGCCGATCCGACGCCGTAGGCGCTGGGGGTCAGCGTGAGCACTCCCTTTGCTTCGGTGTACTCCTGCGTGGTCATGCTCGTCGGCGACCAACTGTTGCTGATGTTGAACGCCTCCCCGCTCAGATACACCTTGACGCTTTCCCACGGCGAAGGAACGATCTTGGTCAGCCGCAGGTCTTCGCGATAGGAGGGCGGCGTATAAATGCCGTCCACCGGCAGGAAAGGCACTCGGGTGCTTCCACCCGCGAGACCATCGATTACGCTCGATGACAACATACCGGGCACCGCCGTATCCGTGGTTCGAATGGTTGCGCTGCCGGTCGGCCGGCCGCTGGCGAGCGTCGTGATGCTCGAAAGCTGCCAGTTGTTCACGAAGTACTTGGCGAAGAAGTTCTCGCTCCGAACCGAAGGCGGCGTCCACACGAAAGAAAAAACCAAGCGGTGGCGCTGATCCAGCAACCCGCTGCCCTTCTCGAACCAGTAATTGCCGTTATACGTTGTGGCGAGGCTGCTGAAGAAAATGGCGTTGGTGGCCGCGCCCTGCCCATCGTCGATTTCGTGCGACAACGTATAGGAAAGGAGCGACTGGAAACCGTGCGACAGGCGCTTATCGAGCGTCACCGTCAGGCCGTCGTAGTAGCTGCTTACGCCGTTCGTGACCTCGTAGATGGCCCCGTATTTCGTGTTCGGACGGGGATTCAAGTACACGGGCGTAGCGAACGTTCCCACCTGGTTCCCGTTGGCGTCGTCGATCTTGTAGGTGAACGTGGTGCTGGGAGCCGGCGCATTGAGGTCGGTGACCCCGTAGAGACTCACGCCGCGGCTCCAGATCCCCGAAAGCGTAACCACCAGGTCTTTCCCGAGCTCGTGCTCCAGGGCAAGCGTCGCCTGCTCGGAATACGGCGTCTTCAGATTCGGAGCGGCGAACTGAAGCGTCGATGCAGCCACGCTGGCTCCCGCAGGGGGTACGCCCAAAACGTTCGGGAACGCCGGACCGGCCGCCAATTGCGTGGGGTTTGTGTTGCTCAGCGAGTCGGTGATCTGATAGATGCCGTTTCCCGTGTAAAGATTGTCGATCACTCCCCCGACCATACGCGCGAAGAAGGTGCCATAGCCGGCGCGAAAAACGGTTTTGTCGGTGGCGCGATAGGCGAGACCGATCCGTGGCATGAAGTCCAGGGGTCCGGTGTGGATGACTCCCGTCTGGGGACAGTCGGAATTGACCACGGAAGGCTGCTGTACTGCAGAATGCTCGTAGCGTACCCCGAGCGTCACCGTCAGGCGGTCGCTGGCGCGCCACTGATCCTGGGCATACAGGCCGAACTCCCGGATCCAGTAGTTGACGATTGGATTCCCGAACGTCTGCGAATAGCCCGACCAGTCCTTCGTGCCGGTCGTGTTGCCGCTGTAGTCTTCGGCAAAGGCAGTGGCTGTCAAGTAAGTGTAAGTGCCGAACCGGTTGCTCATGTAATTCACGTCATCTTGCGTGTTGACAAAATTCCCGCCGAACTTGAGAATGTGCTCGCCTTTGGTCCAGCTCACATCGTCGGCGAACTCGTTGCGCGTTTCGAGCGGCTCCACGCGCGGCAGATACGACGCCGGTCCGAGAGAGACGCCGGCGACGGTCACGTCCAGATAACGCAAGCCGGTTCCCAATTCCGCCTGGTCGAAGCCGTCGCCCTGGCGGTCCGTATCGAGGCCGTAGCGGAACGTGTTTACCAGCGACCCGTTCGGAACGAAGGTCCAGGTGGCTTTGCCGTTGCGGACGGTGACGGCGTCGTCGCCGTTGCCGGTGACGGCGGCGCCGGTGGTGGAGGAAATCCCGGTCTGGATGCCGTTCGGCGAAAACCAGCGCAGGAAGTTGAAGCTGGCGCTGAACGTGTTCCTGTCCGACAGATTGTAGTCGAGGCGCCCGAAATACAGGTCGTTCTTGGCGATGCGGGGAATCTGCCCGTAGAAGCGCGGGAGAACCTGATTGATCGCCGCGCACTGCGCCGGTGTTGCGGGCGCACCGCAGCCCAGCCACACCTGGTTCACCGGATCGAGAACGCCGGCCTTCACCTGGCTATCCACCATGGGGAAATCGCGCCGCGTGATATCGGCGCTCAGAAAGTAGAACAGCTTGTTCTTGACGATTGGACCTCCCACCGTCCCGCCCGTCTGCACGCGATGCTCGCTGGGATTGAACGAGGCGTAGGGGTCGCGGGCATCGAAACCCGTGCTGCGGAGGAAGTAAAACGCGCTGCCGTGCACGGCATTCGAGCCGCTCTTAGTCACCGTGTTCACCACGCCGCCCATGGCGCGGCCGTACTCGGCCGAGAAGTTCGCCGAGACCACCTGAAACTCCTGCACCGCGTCCTGCGAGATCTGGGACTGGATGCGGGTCCGGCCCGCGTTCTCGTCGTAGAACTGTTCCGTATTGTCGTTGCCGTCCAGCAGGAAGGAATTATTACCCGCCACGCCGCGGAACGTCAAAAGCCCAAACGTCGCGTCATTGCTGACGCCCGGCGTCAGCAGCACAAAGGAATCGACGCGCCGGCCGTTGGTCGGCAGGTCCATGATTTCGCGCGTTCCAATCGCCTGAGAGACATCGCTCTTGGTGTCTTCTAGAAGCTGAGCCGCTGCGCTCACCTCCACCGTCGTGGCCGTCTGGCCAACGGCGAGGCTGATGTTGAGGTCCACGTTCTGCCCCACTCCAAGCGCGATGTCCTTCGCTTCATAGGTGGCGAATCCGGAGGCCGTGACCGTCACCTCGTATCCCGATCCGGGAATGAGCGCCGGCGCCGCAAACACGCCTGCCGAGTTTGTCGAAGTTGCCCGAACCTGGCCTCGCCCGGCTGTCGAGATCGCGACTTTCGCGTTGGGCACGAAGGCGCCGCTGGCATCGTGTACCGTACCCGAAATACCGCTTTGTCCCGCGACAGATTGAGCCCAGGTTTGGGATAATGCCGCCAAGGACAGAAACATCGTTACGGCAAGCTGTTTTTGCATAGTCTGAACTCCTCCCAGTTCCCCAGAGCCGTCCTTGCTGACCGTGAGGCCATCGCCGCCCAATGAGACCAGGGCGGGCTCCGGGCCCCCCCGGCATCGGCGGTCAGCATGGTGCGCCGGATGCCGTTGGATTCTTTGGCGAGCACCACGCGGCCAGCCAGGCCCGGCAGGTTGTTGAGGCGTGCCGGGTCTGATCTGCCGCTCTACGCGCAGGACTCTTTCAAAACATCGCCTTCAACCCAAACTGGATCTGCCTCGCCGGATACGTCTGCCGGATCGTCCCGAACGCCGCGTCCGTCGTCTTCGTGTCGGGCACTCCGAAGTTGGTATGATTCAGCACGTTGAAAAACTCCGACCGGAGCTGCAACCCAATCCTCTCCGTAATCCTGAATTTCTTGTCCGCCGCCAGATCCCACTGCTCCAGACCCGGAGCGCGAAATGCATTCCGGCCCAGGTTTCCGAAAGGAGCGCTGGCCGGAGGCGTCGTGAAGGCGTAGCCGGCAAAATAGCCGTTTATCATCTGCGACGTGGTCTGGCTGACCGCGCTGCCCGAGACATCCGGCCGCAGGAAGGCCTGGCCGCGATAGTCGTTCGAAAGCCCGGTCACGTCATTCGCAGTGGAGGGGCCGTAGAACACATTGAGCGGAGTTCCGGTGTTGGCCGTGTTGATGTTGTTCAGCTCCCATCCGCCCAGCACCGCGTCGAATACCGGCTTCATGTTCGAAGCATACTTGCGGCCTTTGCCGAAAGGCAGCTCGTACACTAAGCTGGTGACGTTGATCAACTTCACGTCGAAGCTGGAGGGCCCGCGCTCCGCCTGGAGGTCCCGAATGTTCTGCGGATTCGCTTCGTAATACCCGGCGTAATACTCCAGCGCTTGCTCCGAATCGCCCAGCGCCTTCGACCAGGTAAACGAGTTCAAAAAGTACAGCCCGTTCGAGAAGCGATGCTCGAAGCGGGCCGACAGCCCGTTGTAGTCGTTGTCGCCGGCCGGATCGAGCCACGTGATCGGGCCGAAAGTCGATATCGGCCGGCGCGCCTGAACTCCCAGCGTCTGCCCCGGCTGGTTCGGGTAGGCTTGGTTGTAATCGGCGATGATCGGCAGCCGCAGGCTGTGATTTCCGTTGTAGGCCGCCTCCAGCACGGTATCTTTCATCAGCTCCCGCTGTACGGAGATTAGCCACGATTGAATATACGGCCAGCGCGTATTGGCCGGAATGTAGTCGACGTTGGAGGTGAGCGGATTGAAATTGGCCGGGTTGTCGATGCCGGTCGAGAAGCTGTTGAGCGTCGTCAGGAAGGTCGATGGCACTGGCCCTCCCGCTGGAATGGACTGGTTCAGAACGCCGAACAGGGCTTGCGGAGCATTGATCCCTTCCTGCGCGCTGCCCACCCGGTTGAAGAACGAATAGCTGATGCCGTACCCGGCGCGCACCACCGTCTTCGGCGTGACCGAGTATGCCAAGCCGAGGCGCGGCCCAAAGTCCTTGTAATCCGGATGCACCAACGTGCGGTCGTACAGACTGCCGTTCGTCGCCCGCACCATCGTATCGGTAGTGGGATCGAAGTTCGACCAGTTGTTGTCGCGCTCCCAGAGCGGAGTCGCGAACTCCCAGCGCAGTCCCAGATTCAGCGTCAACTTCGGCGTCACGCGGTAGTCGTCCTGAAAGTAGAGCGCGTGTATGTGCTGGCGGAGGTTCGTCACGACGTCATTGCCGAGGGCGATCCCGCTTGGAAGACCGAAAATGAAGTCCGCCAGATCGTAGCTGGCCGAATCGTTCGTGATGGCGCAGCCGGCCGCTTCCCCTAGTTGCGCGCAGGTGGGCTTGCTGAACTGTCCGGAGTAAGTGTCCGCACCGTAGAGCGGGTTCACGTCCAGGACCTCGGTTCGGATGGCCGTGAATTCGTAACCCGTCTTGATCGAGTGCTTCCCCTTCACCCACGAGTAATTCAACTTAGGATTGAACGAAGTCGGGTTCTGGAACTGCGGGTTGCTGGTCTGGCGTCCAAAGGCCGAAAACCCGCTGATCGACTGCGTGTCCAACCCGCCCGTCAGATTCGACGACGTGGGCAGGCCCTGAAAGCCGCCATAGAGATCCTGCATGCTGTCGCCTCCCACGTACGGAGGAGCCTTGCCGCCCAGAACGTGATCGAAACCGAGGCGGGCATCCAGCATCGAAGAATTGGTCAGCGTCCAGGTATACCCTGCCGCGGCTTGCTGTTGGATGGCGTGGATATTCCCGTTGCCGCCTCCGCCCGAAGGCCCCGTAACGTCCGGTCCGTAATACTGCAGATCCTTGCGCTGGCTGAAACGCAGGAACGCGTTCATCGTATCGCTCACGTGGTAATCCAGCTTGGCGTCGTACTTGTCGGAATAGTCCCGCAGCGGGAGCAGCGCCTCGTCATTGTTGGAGCGCCCCGGCCCGTTCGGTGACGGCAGCGCGTTCAGGACTTGCGCCGCAAACGGGTTCAACGTCGCAATCGGGATCTGTGTCTTCGCCGGGTAGACCACGCCGGTCAACGGGTCCACCACCGTGACCGGCAAGGTTCCCCCGCGATCGGTCAATGAGGGCAGCGAATCGAAATTCAGGTAGCTCTGTAACTGCCGGTATCCTTCGTAGTCGGCGAAGAAGAACAGCCTGTTCTTGATCATCGGACCGCCAATGGTCGTGCCAAACTGGTTCCGCTGCAAAGTCGGCTTCTGGAAAACCGCCGGGCTGAAGGTGAAGCCGGCCGCGTTCAGATCGGTGTTCCGCAGGAACTCGTAGGCGGTTCCGTGGAGTTCGTTCGCCCCGGACCGCAGAGCCGCGTTGATCACGCCGCCGCCCACGCGCCCGTATTCCGCGCTGAAATTGCTGGTGACCACCTTGAATTCGGCGATGGCGTCCGGCGAGGGTTGCACCACCTGGCTCGAGTATCCCTGATTGCTCGGCGAGTAGGCATTGTTGTCCAAACCATCCAGCAGGAAATTGTTATAAGTGCTGCGCATGCCGTTCACGTTGAAGGCGCCTTCGCGCGGCGTGCCGCTGGGCGAGAACGAGATGGCCATCGGCGATATATGTACGTTCGTGGCGAGCAGCGCCAGACTCGAATACTGTCGGCCGTTCAGCGGCAGTTCCAGGATCTGCTGCGTGTTGATCACTTGGCCGTGCTGGCTCGAGTCCGTCTCCAGCACAGCAGCGGCATCGCTCACATTCACCGACTCCGTGATTGGACCCACCTGCAGGGTCAGGTCAACGCGCTGACGGGCGTCCACATCCACCCTGATTCCGGCCGCTACCGCCTTGGCGAAGCCGGGCGCTTCCGCGCTGACGGTGTACCCCCCCACCCGGACATTCGGGAATGTGAAATCGCCGTTTCCATCGGTCTGCGTTTTTGTTTGGATCCCCGTGCCCTCGTTCAGCAGAGTCACGGCAGCGCTCGCAATGGTGGAACCCGAGGGGTCGCGAACGGTCCCTAGCACGTCGGCGGTCTCGAACTGCGCCGTCGCAGGAAGGGCCAATAAGGCCAATGAAACCAGCAAAGAAGCTGCAAGATAGCGATGCATCGAACCTCCCTTTGAGAGAGCGTACCAGTCGAGAGTTTCAATGCCGTTTTGATTGCGTGAAGCTTGTATGAACCCGGCCGCTGCTCCAGGCTGCGCTCTCAGCGGCCGCGGTCGAAACCGATCAGGCCGTCGCGGTAGTCGAGGGTCAGCGCGCAGTGGCTCAGCATCGGGTAACCGATCAGACCCGAGATTTCGAGTCCGTGCACGTTGCTGAGGCGGGCGAAGTCGAGCGTAATGACATCCGGGTCGGTGAGATCGCGATCGGCAACCCGGAGCTGAACGGCGCCGGCGCGAAACGCGGTTATAGGACCCCCACCCGGCCCTGAGACCTCGAACTCCGGTTGCTCCACGAACGGGAGAGCGATTTGCCTCGAGACCGAACTGAAAGCGGCTCCCGTGTCGAGGATGAGATACCCGGAAGCGGCGTGGAGTTTTGCGTTCACCAGCAACAAGTGGCCGGCTTGGCACACCGGAATCAAGTTCTCCATTCCGGGGGGCACCGTCCGGTCCCGGCCTGCCCAGACCTGCTCCTGGGATTGGCCCTGCGGCGCCTCGTCGGGATAGGGAAGGAGCTCCAGGACTCTGCGGCGCGCATCCAGCCGCACCAGGAACTGCTGAAATAAGTTCGAGCCGATCGCTCCGTCGATCTGATCGGCGAGGGCTCGATCGGCGACATCAACCACGCAGTTCCGCAGACGCAGATCGCCAACACGGACCGAGTCCGCCAGCATCTTTCTGGCTTCGACGCCGCTCTGGCCCACTCCGCGCAGGCCCGCATCCGCCAAGTACTCCAGACCGAGCTTCTCGGCCGACCGCCGGGAGATGACGATTCCCGCAGCTCCCGTGTCAAAAACCAGGCGCAGCGGCTTGCTGCCGTTAATGCTGACCGCGAGCAGCAAACCGTTCGACAGCCCCGGCCGCGCCGACCAGACGCTCATGGGCAGCCGATAGGGTTGGTAAGGGCCATCCAGGAGAGCCAGCTTTCGGGAGCCAAGGCGCCGATAAAACTGCAAACTCCCCAGCACCGATTCGAGTTGCTCCCGGGGCATCCCGGCGCCCAGCGCAAGATACCTCTCGAGCAGGAGTGTCTGCTGTTTCCGGTCCGATGCCACGGAGGAATACGCCAGCAACGTATCCGGATCGTTCGGATTCAGCGAGTAGGCGGTGACAATCCGCTGCAAGGCCGCCCGGCGCCGGAAATGGAGCTGGTCGAGACGCCCGAGACCGAGGTGCGCCCGCGCGCACTTTGGGTCAATCGCCAGGGCAGCAGTGAAATCCCGATCGGCGGCCTCGAAATCGGCCCGGCGGAAATGGATATCGCCGAGTAGCGCAATGGTCTCGGCACGCCCGGGAACGGCCCGTTCCGCCACCGCCGCCTCCGCGAGAGCCTGGCGGATGCGTCCTGAGCGCAGCAGCGACCGCGCGTTCCGGACGTGGAGGGCAAAATCGCTTTGAGCAGAATCCGGAGTGGGCGCGGTCAGTTCGGCTGCTCCGGCCGAGATCACCACCGAAACGGCCAGGAGGGCCAGTCCGGAGATCGGTGGCGTGCATGCCAGGCGCATAGGCGTGGCAGGACTCTACAACTTCCCGCGATTTGTATTTTACAATACGATGACGAATTGGTTACAGAAATGTTAAAGGGGCGGCGAGGACGGGGGTGGGGCGCTTATGGATACGTCTGGACGGCGACGATGCGGCGCTTCGAGATCTCTTGCCCGAGGTGCTGGACCGCGACAAGGATCTGAAGGTTCTTCTCGACCGCCGTCCTGGTGACGAGAGCATACGATTTCTGTCGCCCGCTCTCTGCCCCTTTGGTCTCATAACTCGGGCTATCGCAAGCGGAGGTCGAGTCGCTGTCCCGCGCCGATCTCGAGCAGAGGCTCGCAGCCGCTTCGGAACGGCTGTTGGCCGCGGGCGCTCACTACACCATCGAAGGGCTCGCGGAGCTTCCGGCCGTGATTGATTCGATCAATCGCCGCTTGGCCTGCGGCTCTCACTCGGAAACGGCCAGCTTGGGTTGAGTGGCGGCCGGCAACGGCACACCCAGAATGGCGGCGAGAGTGGGCGCGATCTGCCGCATGTCGATCACGCCCAGTTGCTTGCCCCGCGCGATGCCGGGTCCCATGATGAAGAACGACGCGCGCATCTCGGGACGATCCGGCAGGTATCCGTGCATCCCGGTGGACGGCGTCGGCGTTACGAGCGGGCCCGAGAACGCGTAGCCGAGCTGATGGCCCGGTTTCAGCTCGACCAGGAAAGCGGCATCGGGGAATCCGCCCAGCTTGCCGATCTCCGCGCCAGCGATGACGCGGGCGACGCCGCCGTCCGGATCGGCCGCCAGGTTCTGGAGGAGCCTGCCGACACGCTCCCTAACCGCCGTATCCGCCGGATCTTTCAGCATCACGCCCGCCATTCCACCGGCGGGCCAGGGCGATGCCAACCAGTCGGAGACGGTCCTCGCCCCCGAGATGGCGTCGGGTTTTCCCACCGTGATCAGGCCTGCTTGTACGAAGGGCGCCGCAAGGTTCAGCTTATAGTCGGTTCGCACGAAACCGTGGTCGGACACGATGGCGACCACCGTTTTCGGGTCCGACTTAGAAGCCGCCGCCACAATACGGCCGATCATTCCATCCAGCGCTTCCAGTGTTTCGCAACTCTCTTTACTGAACGGGGCTGTCTTGTGCTCCGTTTCATCCAGCGCACTGAGGTGGATTGTCATCAGCCCCGGCCGTGTGGTCTCGATGATCTCGATCGAGTACTTAGTGCGGATGTCGTCGCCCGCGACGGAGGTTTCGTTGCCATTGGTATAGGGCCCGAGCTTCTCTTCGAGTTGCTGAAGCCAGCCATCGGGCCGGCTCAGCGCTTCGATCAGCCGGAGGTCGTCTTCGGTCTCGGCGCGCCAGTATTCCGGAATCAGGTAACGCACGCCGCGCGCCGCCACGGTCACCGGCCAGTTGATGCTGGCGGTGGTAATGCCGGCCCGGCTCGCCGCCTCCCAGAGCGTTTGTGTGCGGATGTCCCGACCATACCAGTACCAGCCGGCATGATTCTTCAGCAGCGGGTCGAACTTGGTATTCGAGATCACGCCGTGCTCGGCTGGCGCGACGCCCGTGACGATGGTTGTATGGCTGGGATAGGTGACGGTCGGAACAACGCCGACTACGCCTTCGGCATAAGTCCCTTCTGGGATGAACCTGCGCAAGTTCGGGATCTTCAAGCCGTGCTCGTCGGCCTGGGTCACATACTCCGGTTTCAAGCCGTCGATGGAGATCAGCAGGACGGGCGCGGCCGCCGTGCTGGCTGCCAGTAGGACGGATGCGGCGGCAAATCTCGACAGGGAAGATGGGTTCATGTTGTTCCTGGGCGCACCCACCGGTCTGGAGTCCGGAAGGCTCACTTTACGTTACGCCGCGGAGGTTACGGACAAATGAAACAGGGATGTTGCGTCGATTAAGAGGAGGGTCCACGTTTCTTCCCGCTCGGATTTGAGTTCCGCTCGATCCGCAGCCTCCACGCCGTGCGGAGAGCGCCAGCCAGGAGATCCTCGTTCGCCGCATCCAGGCGGACATGAGTCATTCCCATCCTTCCCCATCCTCCGGGAATGGGGACGAACACGTCCGGCTGTTCGGCAACGAACTCCGCCTGTTGCTCGGGCGTGAGTTTCAGGTTCCCGTAGCCTTGGTGCGTCCGCATCGGAGTGATGCCGGCGGGCTTCGATTCTCCCCAGCATGCGGATCTGTGGATGCCGCTCGCGCTGGCGATCGACCCGGCCGACCTAGCCAACGACTACACCGTGCTGGCGCGGTTGAAGCCGGGGGTAGCCCTGGAGTCCGCCCAGCGCGACATGCATGCGGCCGGCGAGAGCTTTCGTGCGACATACAAGTCCGGGCTGATGGACGACCGGGAAACCATCGGCGTGGTGGCCTATCACGAATACTTGGTGGCCGGGTCCCGGCCGGCGTTACTGGTGTTGATGGGCGCCGTGGCGTTTGTGCTGCTGATTGCTTGCGCCAACGTGGCCAACTTGCTGCTGGCGCGATTCACCGGGCGGCAGCACGAGATCGCCGTGCGGCGCGCCCTCGGCGCGACCCGCTGGGTGCTGGCGCGGCAACTGCTGACCGAAAGCCTGCTGCTGGCAGGCGCCGGAGCGGCGGCGGGGCTGCTGCTGGCCGACGGCGTCGTGCCGCTCCTGATGCGCATGGCGCCCGCCGGTCTGCCGCAGTTCGCCGCTCCGACGCTCGACGGGCGCGTGGTCCTGTTTGCAGCCGTGCTGGCGCTTGCGACCGGGGTCCTGTTTGGGCTAGCGCCTGCGCTCCACAGTGCGCGTGTGCCGGTGGCCGATGCGCTGCGGCAGGCGGGCACGCGAACGACCGAAAGCCCTGGTTCCAGCCGGCTCCGCCGCGTCCTGGTGATCGCCGAGGTGGCGATTTCGTTTGTGCTCCTGGCCGGCGCCGGCCTCCTGGTGGAGACGTTCTTCCGCCTGAGTCGCGTGAACCCGGGTTTCGACGCCCATAATGTCGTCACCATGCAGGTGTCGATTACCGACCGGCGCTTCGCGCGCACCAGGGCCGTTGCCGACATGGTCGAGCGCACGGCGTCGCGCCTGGAAGCCCTGCCCGGCGTAGTCGCCGCCGGCACCACCGATCTTCTGCCGCTGAACGGGATCCAGGATCTTCCCTTCGAGATCGTCGGCAGGCCGGTGGACCCCGACAACATAACGGACGAGAAGATCCGCACCGTGAGCCCGCACTACTTCGCGGCGCTGCGCATCCCGGTGCTGGCCGGCCGCGCTCTCTCTGCTCTGGACGCGCAAGCTTCCGCCCCGGTGATGATGGTCAACCAGGTGTTTGCGGCAACGTATTTCCCGAAACAGGACCCACTGGGACAGCAAATCCTGATCGGCCGCATCATGGGCCCACGGTTCGCCGAAAAGCCGCGCCAGATCGTCGGCGTCGTGGGCAACACGTGCGATCTGGGCCTGGGGTCGCGCGAGCCCGCCGAGATGTTCGTTCCCCTTGCGCAGGTGACCGACGCGATGATGGATGCCAACCGCACGATGGCTCCGCTGAACTGGGTGGTGCGCACCCGCCGCGACCCGATGACGCTGGCCGGTGCGATCCGGTGCGAGTTGACGGCCGCTTCCGGGCTGCCGGCAGGCGAGGTGATGCCGCTCGAAGGGATCGTGGCGGATTCGCTGGCCCGCCAGCGCTTCAGCATGGCACTGCTGGGAATCTTCGCCACATTGGCATTGCTGTTGGGCGCCATTGGGCTGTACGGCGTCATCTCCTACTCCGTCGCGCAGCGCACGCGAGAGATCGGCATCCGCGGCGCGCTGGGTGCCGCGCCGGCTGACCTGTTGGGATTCGTCTTGCAGGATGGGATGCGGCTCGTGCTGATCGGGCTCGGCATCGGGCTGGCCGCCTCGCTCGGGTTCAGCCGCTTCCTCCAGGCGATGCTCCATGGGGTTTCACCGGGAGATCCAGCCATCCTGACCGGCGTGGCGACGGTGCTGGCCGGAGCGGCGGCGCTGGCCTTGCTGCTACCGGCGCTGCGGGCAGCCCGCATCGACCCGGTCGTGGCCCTGCGGGCAGAGTGAACTTGTACAAGTAGGCCCGGACGTGAATCGATGCGCTGCCGCTTGAAGCGGGATCTTGTTCGCCTCTGGGAGAGCGAACTTGCAACGCGCCGCCGGTGACAGAACTGGCGATAACAGCTTTACGAGCAATGACCGCGCCTCTCCTCCCCGGGCAAAGGCACCTGCGGGCGGACACTGAAACCCGAACGATATGCGGCCTTATCGGAAGCCTTCCTCGAGGCGGCGAGCGCCATGTTGCGCCGTTGTGCGTCGGACGGCAACCTGGCGCGGCGCCACGCGGGCATCCACAGGACTGTCTCCGGATGGCGCGTCATGCGCTCGGAGATTCCGCCAGCCACATCATGCCGTTTCAGTGCTGGCCGTTTCCCCGATCGACGTGGACGTCTGTAGAGCGAGTTTGTTCCATTCCAGGTTACTCGTCGGCAGGCCGCCGAGTGGGCGGCGTTCCGAGTTCGGACCTGTCGAGGATGCTGCGAACGGCGGCGGCGACTTGGGAGGGGCTGAAGGGTTTCTGCAGATAGGAGATGGTGTCGCTGCCGGCTTTTTGATCCGTGAACACTTCTTCGGAGTAACCAGACATATAAAGGACACGAATCCCTGGTCGCTTCAGGATCGCCTCAGCCGCCAGTGCACGGCCCGACATCTCGGGCATAACGATGTCGGTGAGCAGCAGGTCGATCGAGGCGGCGGGATCGTCCAGCAGCTTGAGCGCCTCCGCCGGGCTGGCGGCATCGAGTACTGTGTAGCCGCGGGCCTGGAGCCCTCCGCGAAGCAGAGTCCGCACCGCAGCCTGGTCTTCCACAACCAGGATCACTTCGGCGCCGGCGCGCTCGCTCTTGTGCGCCTGGGGCTCCGGTTCCGGAGCCGCCGCTTCCGTTGCCGGGAGGTAAATGCGAAAACAAGAGCCTTCGCCCGGCTTGCTCTGCACTTCAATATGTCCGTTGCTCTGTTTGACGATGCCGAAAACGACGGCGAGTCCCAGGCCGGTTCCCCGCCCACGCTCCTTGGTGGTGAAGAACGGTTCGAAAATGCGTTGGCGGGTCGCATGATCCATGCCGACGCCCGTGTCGGTGATGGAGATTCCCACGTACTGGCCCGGCCGCAGCCCGTCGCCAAGCCGCGCATCTTCAGGGCCGAGTTCCTGAGTGGCGGTTTCGAAGATCAGTTTCCCGCCCTTGGGCATCGCGTCGCGGGCGTTGACGGCAAGGTTGACCAGAACTTGCAGAAACTGGGCAGGATCGATGTTCACCCGATCCACCTTGTTCTGGCGAATCACAAGCTCGATGTCCTCGCCGATCAGGGGAAGCAGGGTGGCTTTGGCCTGAGTAATGATCTCGTTCAGATCACACGGCACCGGCTGGAGCAACTGCTTACGGCTGAAGGCGAGGAGCTGGCCCGTGAGGGAAGCCGCTCTCTGGGCGACGTCGTGGATGGCGGTCAATTGTCTGCGAACCGCGCCGGCGTCCGGGAACGAATCGAGTAACTGAGAAGTGTAGAACAGAACCACGGTCAAGTAATTATTGAAATCATGGGCCACTCCCCCCGCGAGGCGGCCCACACTCTCCAGCTTTTGAGCGTGCAGCAAACGTTCTTCGAGCTTCGACCGCAGTGTCATCTGCACTGCTAGGTTGTGTCGAAGCCGGACTACCCAGGCGAGTACGAAGATCAGGAGCAAGGACACGGCGAACGCGGCGTACAGCGCGCGCTGCAGGTCCCACCACGGGGCGTGCCGGAGCACGACGATGTCGTTGGCGTTGCGAAGCCATAGCGTCGCCAGCCGGGCTCCGGCGAAACTCCTCCACTGCTCGGCCACGGGGACTCCGGTGAGGCGCAGCAGCGCTCCCGGACGCAAATCCGGAAACTCAACGCCGGAGCCAGGCGCTTCCATCGAGGCGGTGAATCGCGAGCGCCCGGCCAGCAGACTGAGCTGCAACTCGCCGGCCGAGGTGCGCCTGCTCTCCACAAAACCTTCAACTGCGACCAGACGGCCGTCGAGGTCGCCCGAAGCCAGCAATTCCGCCAGCGCGCGAGCCGGCGCTACGGGAGAGCCCGGGGTCGCGCTCAGCCAACGCACGTGTTCCAGCTGCGGCGTCGCCGTATCCGGAGAGAGGAATCCCTCCACCGTCGCCCAGGTGTGGAGCGGCGGATCGCCCGGCCCGTTCCCTACGACGTGCAGCGAATTGTCGCCGTCCTGGAGATACAGCCGGCCACGTGTGTCGCGGTAAGTCACGGCGCCAGCCGTTCGGAACCGGCGCCGCGGAGCGCCGCGGACATCGAACTGCGAAAGCGAGGCGATGCTCCGGAAGTCGCCAGCGGCCGCGGGTGGATCGAGGACCTTTAACATGCCGGGAGAAGTGGTGAAGATACGAAAACCCAACCACGCTCCGGAAGCTGTGAAGAGGGGACTGTAGACGCCTTGCACCAGGACTCTGGCGTTTACCAGCGACTGCAGCCTGTCCGGAGAATCTCCCTCCGAAAACCACACCAGCACGCGCCGTGGGCCCGCGAACAGTTCCAATTGATGGGTACGGGCGTCGGTGACAACGGCCGTAGCGATCCCTTCGAATTCCACCCAAAGGTTCTCCTCCCAGCCGTGAAAGACGTCGCCTGGCTCGATCCTCACGGGTGCGGGCAAAGGAGCGGTGCCCAGCGCCTCCAGAGAGCGATGCCGGATCACCGGTGCGAATCCGCCCTTGTCGGTCAGGCCGGACAGGCGCACGCGTTGGCCGACCCGCGGGAGGGAAGCCTGGGTGCGGGGTAGGAAAACGAAAACGCCGGCGGAGCCGTCCTGGAGGAAATAGCCATCATAGCGAGGGTTGAGAGCGATGACCACGCCTTCCACACGCACCGGGTAGCCGCGGCTGGCCTCCGCGCGTGGCAGCGCTTTGACGGCCCTCACCGATCGGATTTCCGGCAACGCGCCGGATACGGAGGCAGCGGCGCGGGAGGTCTCCTCCGGCCGCGACTCCAATACATCGACGTCCGATTCGTTGTCGAACATCAGGCGCACATGATCGATCTTTCCCGAAGGAGAATAGAACGCCAGAGGCACACCGCGCACGCGGAGCCGCCGCCCGACCAAACCTGCAGGAGAGTACTGCGGGAACATTCTGCCGATCACGACCAGCCGGCTGCAGGGCCTCTGGACGCCGAAATACGCGGTATGAACATCGTCGCCGAGGGATCCCTCGTCGGGCACGATCTCCACCTCGACCAGCCGATACAGGATGTTCCCGCACGCGATCGAGTCCGGCGAAGCAGGTTGGGGCCGAGGCAACGACCCGGTCCCAACGACACGGAGCGAGGCGGCGACGACCGAAGGGATGTGGTTGTCGACCGACGTTGCTCCCGTCATCTCGACTAGGTCGCCGACTCGCAGGTTCGCCGGCAGTGGCGGCCACTCCACCAGCATGCCGCCACTCTCATCCTGGATCGCCAGCAACCGCCAGCCCGGATCCAGCAGAGTGATGACGCCGCGGAGTGCAACGTGCCGGCCAGCGGCAATTTCGTCTTCCCGGAGGCTCGTCACCTGGCCCACTGTGCGCAAGGGTTCAGCAGGTTTGCCCAGCGTCCGGCAGCCGCACATCCCGACCGCGGCCAGCAGGGCCAAAACGACTGCCCAGCTGCACGCGGCAGCGACCCGATCTCTGCGCGGGTTCAAGCGCTTAGATCCCCCCAGCCGTAACACAAGTGCAATCATGGCGCACATCTGTTCGGCACGCAACAGGTAGGTATCGAGCCAACAACTCTGGGCTATGCCGAGATCGTCACCAAACCTCCGGAACCAGAATGTATCGAGCCCACTGCGCATATTCGGCATAGCCGGGTATCCCGGTGCGTCCGAGACGGCCGGTGGCTTCCGGATTCCGACCCGGTTTGAGCACGAAATCATTCACAGTCTTGAAGTATTACGGGCCGATGGTTGATGACGGCGTGGTAAAGATTCCCCCCACAGCCACCGGGCAACCCCTGCCTGTGCCCCCACCAAACGACACGGAGCAGGTTGGCGAACTGATCGCGCAACGATTCCCGGTGCCGTCGCTAGTGGACGTATCGGCAAACAAGAACTTGGCGCTGCGGCGTTGTGGGAGACTGGCGGGAGCTGTGGCACGATGGCTAAACGCTGAGCGACATCCAAAGAGACCATCGTTCGCGGCGCAGGCGTGGCGTTATCTGGTGATATCGGCAGCGTGTCTGGCGGGCGACGATGCCTTGTCCGGTCACGCGGCAAAGCAACCAGGAACTAGCGCGGCTGGAAGCTGCGGCGCGGGAGGCCAGGCGGCTGGAGACCGACAAGGCCCCGGTGCCGCCGTGGGAGTGGAGGAGAAAGTTCCGTCAGAACGGGCCCCAACGATCCTCCGGACGCGGCCTAGGCGCTTGTTGAAAAACTGGTCAAGCGGGCAGGTGAGTGCGAGCTGATTAATGCCGCGCCGCCACCGCCTGCGGCTGCGGCTGGGCTCGAGCGAGGGTCTCAATCTGGCTGATCTGCTTCTTTATGTTCTCGGTGTCCGGGGCGCTTGGAGCGCGCTGGATGTAGCTTCTCAACAGAGTCAAAGCGCCGTCATAGTCATGCTTGTCCACGAGGATGAGGCCCAGCACGTATTCCGCTCGCGGGACCTGGTGGTTGGTGTCCACCCTGACCGCTTCGCGCGCGCTGTTCTCCGCCGCGTCGAGCCTCCCCAGGCTCGCACTGGCGATGGCGTTCAAGAGATAGGCCAGCGGATAATCGACCGGATCGAGCCGCGTAAGGGTTGTGGTGAGGTCCACAGTCTCCGCCCAGTTCTTCTCTTCGAACGCCATCATCGAAAGCGGAAGATACGGATTCAGGAACTTGCGGTCCGCCTCCACGGACTTCCGGTACGCATCGCGAGCCTTAGGCTTCTCTCCCTGGCGCTGGAGCGCGTTGCCCAGCTCGAACCAGGCCGCCGCGTACTTCGGGTACATTCCTACCGCTTTCTCGAACTGCGCCTGCGCTTCCGGCCATTTCTGCCTTTTCTCCGCGTCGAGACCCTTCTCGTGGGCCTTCTTGGCCTCATGCGGAGCGTCGTAGCTCGTGCCGCTGATACTCGTACCTTCGACGTTGCCAAGCCGGCGCAAGACGATGCTGCCCACGTCCGGGTTGTCCATGTACTTCCTCGAGCCGAGTTGCACCACGTCCGAGCGGTAGCCAGGCAGGGCCGCCATCAGTTCGCAGCCGGCGAACTGGCGGTTGCCGGCGTAACCGAACAACCGGCCTTCATGGGTCGAGGTCCCGAGGGGAGTCATGAGGGCCACGCGGCCTTCTTCGCCGGAGTCCACGCTCGCATCCGGCAGGACATCCGAGCTCTGGCCCACCTGGAAGCTAAATCGGCCTTTGGAGTCCGTGTAGGCTACAGGTTTGGTGGTGCCCCCGCAGACCCGCTGGATCGTGACATTTTCCGGCGGGGCACTCCCATCGTCCATCAACACCTTCCCGTTCAGGTACCACCCGCGCTCGATCGTCTCCCCGCCGCCATTGCCCGGCTGCGTCAGGCTGCTGTTGGGTCCAAGAGCCGCTACGACGGGCCCAAAGCCGCCACGGCCCTGCGCTAAGACCACTTGCGGGAAGATAGAGCCTAAAGCAAGCCCCGTCAAAGTGAGGAAACATCGGAGGTGTTGCATCGTGTTTCCCTCTGCTGGCCTCATTATGCCATGTCGCGGCGGCAGGAGATACCCCTGCCCTCCTCGGCTTTGGCTATTGGCCGGGACTTCCGTTTTGCCCTCCTGGCTGGTATCGATTTTACCTCCAACCGCCTCCGTTGGCGACGCCACTTCGGCGCGACAGCGTTATGGAGCCATATCGGTAGCGTTCGCCTCAGCCAACCCCAACCGCTCTTGCCGGCGGTGCCTTCTTGATGACGGCCTTCTTGCGGGCGGGTGCTGCCTTCGCACCTTCCGCTCTCTTTTGCTCCCAGCGTCTTCTCAGAGCTTCTTGGATGGCCTTCCTTCCTGCCGCTGAGAGCTTTCGTTTGGCCTTCGGCGCTTCCGGTCTGGCTTGCGCTGGCGGCTCAGATTCTCCTCGGACCTTGGCCCACCGACGCTGCTGGGCTTCCTTCATCCGGCGTCGAGTCGCAGCGGAGAACTTCCTGCGCGTGCGTGGAGTGGCTTC
Organism: Bryobacteraceae bacterium; assembly: GCA_036404435.1. Lineage (GTDB taxonomy): Bacteria > Acidobacteriota > Terriglobia > Bryobacterales > Bryobacteraceae > DASWZN01. Next base: position 1,717 of record DASWZN010000051.1, on the reverse strand, counting down.
TGGCGTGGTAGCGGCCTGGCCGGGGCGACTGCCTAGCATGGCTCGGACTTCAGCAATCTGAGCCTCAATGCCCTTCTTCCGGGCCTCGAGGCCAACAAGGGCGGCCTCAAGGATGGAGTGCTTGAATGTGCTCATGTGGTTAAGAAACGAGTGTACACCGGCTTCGGGCGACGTGGGCGGCCGGCCAACCGCGCACCCGTGCCGCCACTTCTACGCGTCGACCGCGGCAACCGGGTCCACCAGCGCCGAATGAAGGCACCAGGAGCAGCGAGTGCGCGGGTCCATACGGATCGGGATTCGCGCTTCCTCCCGGGTATCCAACGGCTATTTCAGGCCCGCAAGAAAGGCGCGCATTTCACGCAGGACGTCGGCTTCATTTGACAGAAATATGTAATGCGCACCCCGTAGCCTGACCACACGCGCAGTCTGCACGCCATCTTCAAACGCCTTCGCCTGCTTTTCCGCTAGAGCATCAATCCTTGTGAAATAGGCTCTGGCCGCTTCCCGCACTGCCGGATCTGTGCTCTTGTTGATCCAGCTCTCTTGAACGTGGGGGATCGCAAAGATGACAAGCGCCGGAACCGGGATATCCGTGTACCGCTTGACGCTCATCATGATCGTCATAAGCGCTTGCGAGCCCGGAAAATCGCGGGCCTTCACAGGTCGTCCGTCTGCAGTCGAATCCCAGGTCTGGCGGAACTCCGCCTCCGGCATTCGGAATCCGTACACTTGCCCATCCCACCTCTGCAGTGCGCTGAAGCTGGCCAAGTCGGAGTCGCCTGGAGTTGGAGGTTGAGGTCCTCCGATCTCTTGAAACTCCTTCATCGTCGACCCCTTGCCATTGTCGAACGCATATGGATATCCAGCTTCGAGGTAGACCAGCCCGGCAACCCGGTCCGGGTGCGAGGTCCCTACCGAGCTCAGCTCCGCGCCGGCGATGGAGTGCCCCACCAACACGGGTCTGTTGAGTCTAAGCGCGTCCATGACGGCCAGCACGTCGGCGCCCAGGCGATCAACCCCGTTCTCCAACGCTGAGAAACCGGACGCGCCGAACCCGCGCCGCGTAATGCCGTAGACATGGTAGTTAGCCGTGAGCCTCGGCGCGAACTCGTCGAATACATGCGCCGTGTTCCCACCCCCAGCCAGGAGGACAACCGGCCTGCCTGAACCGCCCCAATCGAGCACTTCCAGCCGAACGTTTTTCTCCACCGTTACAAACCGTACGGTAAGGGGGGATGGGTCCCGCCAAGAAGCGGGCTCCTGTGAATGAAGCGGGGCCAGCAGTGCAACGAACAGTATAGGACCGCCGAACAGTCTGCAGCGCAGCATAGAATTCTTCAGCCTCCTGACTGATTACGGCGCACAGATCTCCAATGTTCCCGTGGGTTTCAGGCGACTACATTTCCTTACGCCCGCACGAACGTTGCCCGACGAAAGCGAGCGTTGTTAGTCATTATCGGTAGCTATTCTCGGCCTTGCGTGGGTCCCCCTCGCGGCGGCTCACGGATGGCGGTGATTCAGACTCGCGTCACCTCGGGCGTTATTTGCAGCAGATCGCGCCCCCGCGTTCGACGCTTACTGCTCCGGATCGACCCACGCGTATCGGGCGAAGTATTCGCGCAGCTTTGCGTCGCCCACCTGTTTGCGCATCTCCGCCGTGCCGGGAGCGCCTGACTGAAACACGTAATATGCGTCCCCGCAGCTTCCCGCCATCAGC